>NZ_JPWF01000005.1 GCF_003326675.1 Thalassospira profundimaris | reverse complement strand
GCGGCTCCTGCAACCCAGTCGCCCGCGATCAAATGTTTTCCTGTCAGGGTATAGGACATGGAATTTCCCAATTTTGAGTGAACAGTCAGATGAACGTTAAAGCACGGATCATTGTGCACTTGCACGTAATTCGGACAAAGAAAAGCGCGGGGTCAAATCTTCGGGATCGGTGATCACTTCAATCACACCCGATTTGCCCGATGCTGCAATCGTATCAAAGGCATCTGCGAATTGACCGGTTTTCTCGACCCTTGCGGTCGCAAAACCATATGCCTCTGCCAGCTTGATGAAATCAGGATTAACAATATCGGTACCGCTGACACGTCCGGGATAGTTTTTCTCCTGATGCATGCGAATGGTGCCATACATGCCGTTGTTGCACAGAATAACAATCACACGCGCACCAAATTGCTGTGCCGTTGCCAGTTCCTGAAGGGTCATCTGGAAACAGCCATCACCTGCAAAGCAGATGCTGAGGCGATCCGGATGACGCAGGCTTGCCGCAATCGCAGCAGGCAAACCATACCCCATCGTGCCGGATGTCGGCGCAACCTGGGTTCTGAAACGACGATGCTGATAGAAACGATGCACCCAAACGGTGTAATTCCCCGCACCATTGGTCAAAATCGCATCTTCGGGCAGATTTTCATTGAGATGCTTGATCACCGAGGCAAGGTTAACCGGGCCATGTGCCGTCGGGTTTGGCGTCGACCAGACCAGATAATCTTCACGGGCAGATTTGGTCCAGTCCTGCCAGACCGGGGATGACGCCGGGGCATCAAGCTTTGCAAGTGCGAAAAGCGCCTGTTTCATGCCACTGCAAACACCCAGTGCCGGGGCATAAACCCGACCGATTTCATTCGCATCCGGATGAATATGCAGGATTTTCTGTTTGGCAACCGGAACATCAAGCAAGGTATAGCCAGACGTCGTGCAATCGCCCAGACGTGCGCCCAGAACCAAAAGAACATCTGCATCACGAATGCGTTTCGCCAATGCCGGGTTAATTCCCAGACCCGCGTCACCGATATAGGATGAATGCAGTGCAGACATTCGGTCCTGACTGCGGAAACTGCATGTGACCGGCAAGTTCCATGCTTCTGCAAAGCTGGCCAGATCGGCACAGGCCTGATCATCCCAGGTTTCACCACCAGCAATCACCAGCGGGGATTTTGCAGAGGAAAGAATGTCGGCAATGTCGCTGATCTGATCGGCTGCCGGGGATGCCTGAACCGGCGTGACCTTGGCAGGAAGCTGATCAATTTCAACCACATCACGCAGCATGTCTTCTGGCAAGCCAAGAACGACCGGGCCCGGACGACCGGACGTCGCCACCTGAAATGCACGGGTCAGAAGTTCCGGGATGCGGGCGGCGTTATCGATCACCGCGGTCCATTTGGTCTGGGTCCCGAAAATCGCCTTAAGGTCAAATTCCTGAAATGCTTCGCGTTCTTCGTCATCGCGGCTGATCAGGCCAACCATCATGATCAGCGGGGTGGAATCCTGATAGGCAACATGCACACCGGCATAGGCATTGGATGCACCGGGACCACGGGTTACCAAGACAATGCCCGGACGCCCCGTCAGTTTTCCGTCGGCATCGGCCATGAATGATGCCGCACCTTCGTGCTTGGTTGCGACAAATTCGATCTGCGGCGTATCGACCAACGCATCAAGAACGGCAAGGAAACTCTCGCCCGGTACTCCAAAAATTCGATCAACGCCTTGTTGAACCAAGACATTAGCGATCACTTGACCTCCCGTGCAATGCATCGGTGCCTCCACTAGACTGTTTCTGATTGATGTGTTTTGGCGGGGCGCTTGGCCCCGCTTATTTACGTGTCTGCCAGATCGGCACGATCCGCCAGACGCTGCGCAGCAAGCGTGTAGTGATAGCGCACCGCTTGCGATGCTGCATTTTCATCCTGTTGCCGGATCGCGTCGAGAACAGCCATATGTTCTGTCAGCACTTCCGAGCTCCATTCCGTCACGCGGGCGTTCTTAATCGCGACAGAGCGCAGTTCCAGATCAATGCGGGTATCAAGCATTGACAGGAATTCCTTGATGTATTGATTGCCGGATGCCTCTGCGATCCGCTGATAGAAGGCACGTTCGGCCAAAAGATGCTTTTCGGTTCCTTCGTCACCCTTCAAAAGCGAACTTTCCATCTCGCGATAGGATTGCGACATAAAATCGACATCCGCATCGGAACGGTGAAGGGCCGCAAGCCCGGCAGCTTCGGACGTGATCCCGGTACGCAACTGAAGAATTTCCAAAAGCTTTTGGCGCTTTTCAAAGCAGGCGGGGCTGATGCGAAACGCGCTGCGTGCGCTGGGTTCGGCCACAAAGGCACCGACACCCTGACGCGAATCAACCAGACCATCATGCTTAAGACGTGAAACGGCTTCGCGCACGACGGTGCGCGCCACGCCAAAACTTTCAGCAAGACTTTGTTCGGTTGGCAACTGCTCGCCTGCGGCAAGATCACCTTCGAGAATCATGCGGGAAAGCTTCTGCGAAACGTCATCAGCCAAACTTGGACGTCTGCTTAGTCGCGTAAAAGAGTCCACCGAAAATGCCCTTTATTGGTGAAGATCAATCAGCCGAGACTGATTTTTATGATGCGACCTTATGCATGGACAAGAATTATTTTGTCAACATAAAAACAGGTTGTCAGACAACATGGAGACATGCTATGTCGATTTTCAATGAAGAATGGCCCTGCATCACAACAAGCAGCGCCAACCAGCAGAAAATGGAGGAAATTAATGTTTCAGAAGACCGTCGGCTTTGTTGGT
The DNA here is from genome assembly GCF_003326675.1 of Thalassospira profundimaris. GTDB lineage: Bacteria > Pseudomonadota > Alphaproteobacteria > Rhodospirillales > Thalassospiraceae > Thalassospira > Thalassospira aquimaris. The sequence goes on along the minus strand of NZ_JPWF01000005.1, from coordinate 332,284 downwards.
CTGGGTGGCATGGGCAGCGGCCTCGTCAAGAATATGCTCCTTAAGGGCGTAAAGGTTCATGTGCTCGACCTTGACCAGGAAAAGGTCAAACTTGCAGAAAGCCGCGGCGCAGTTGTTGCCACTTCTGTTCGGGACATGGCACGCGACTGTGATGTTCTGGCCTTTTGCATTGGCAGGGCAGAAGACGTTCAGAAACTGACCATTGATGCCGAAAGCGGTTGCCTTCAGGACATGAAGCCCGGTCAGATCATTCTGGATCACACGACCACCAGCCCCGATCACGTCGATCTGATGAGTGCCGCATGTGAAAAAATCGGCGTTCGTTATTGCGAAGCCCCGATGACCCGCACGCCGATCCATGCCGAACAGGGCTGCGTGAACGTGCTGTATGGCGGTGATAGCGACCTTCTCGAAGACCTGCGCCCGCTCTTTGATACCTATGCCGAAAACATCTTCCATGTCGGGCCAAGCGGCCACGCCATCCGCCTGAAACTGATCCACAACTTTATCGCCTTTGCCAATGTCGCCTCCTTCTGCGAAGGGTTTGCCCTTGCCGCCAAGGAAGGCCTCGACATGACCAAAGTCATCGACATCATTTCGGCGGCTGGCGGCAAAAGCGGCATGATGGACCTTTATGGTCGCAAAACGCTTGAACGCGATTTCACCCCCTATATGGCGCTTGAATGGGCCGAAAAAGATGTCGGCTACTATGTGCGCTGGCTCGAAAAGGCAGGCCTTCCGGGCTTTATGGCAAGTTCGGTTCACCAGACCTATTCACTGGCCTCGATCATGGGCTTTGGTCAGGAAGGCTGCACAGCCGTGATCAAGGCATATGAAAAGCTTTCCGGTGTCGAAGCGGCATTCCCGAAAGAATCCTGATCCAACCATCCCGCTTTCAAACATCCAAAACCTGATTACGGGGGCGTAATGCCCCCCAACAAAAACAAGCGTTCAACACGCAAATTCATTCCAACGGAGGAAACATCTTGAAAAACCTTAAAATCAAAAACGCAGCCCTGTCGGTTTGCGCTGTTCTGATGTCTGTAACGGCACTGTCCGCAGTCTCGCCAGCAGATGCAAAAACTGCTCTGAAGCTGTCGCATTTTGCAGCTGAAACCCACCCGGGCCACATTGCCGCCAAGCAATTCAAGGAACGGGTCGAAGCACGCACCAATGGCGAAGTTGAAATCCAGCTTTATCCGTCAAGCGAACTGGGCTCCCCGCCCGAACAGCTTGAACAGACCGTACTTGGCATCATTGACATGAACCTGCCAACGCAGGGTGCACTTGATAAATATGAAAAGGCATTCGGCACCGTGATGACGCCGTTTGCATTTGGCAGCTATGAACAAGCCCATCAGGTTCTTGATGGTCCGTTCATGGATTGGGCCGCACCCAAACTTGAAGAAAAAGGTTTGGTGATGCTGTCGAACTGGGAATACGGGTTCCGCAACGTGACGAACTCGGTTCGTCCGATCAACACCCCGGAAGACCTTGCAGGTCTTAAACTGCGTACGCCGCCAGAGTTGCAGATTGTTGCTGCACTTGAAGCCGCTGGCGCACAGACCACCCAGATCGCCTTCCCGGAATTGCCGGGCGCGTTGACCGCCGGTGTGGTTGACGGTCAGGAAAACCCGATTGGTGTCATCTATCACTACAAGATGTACGAACTTCAGGAAAACCTTGCCCTGACCCGTCACGTTTACAATTCCATGGTTCATGTCATGAACAAGAAAAAGTGGGATTCCCTGACACCGGAAGAACAGACCATCATCCGCGAGGAAAGCGTTTCTGCCGGTAACCTGATGCGTGAACTGGTTCAGCAACAGGAAGCCGACGAACTTGCCAAAATCAAGGCAGCGGGCGTCAATGTTACCGAACCTGACCTTGAAAAATTCAAGGAACAGATGGGCCCGGCCTATGAGCGCGTCAGCGAATATTCCGGCGAAGAGAATATGAAAAAGTTCCTCAGCTTTATCGGGAAATAACCGCTCGTTCGCGACATGCGAACGAGTGAACATCCCCAGAGAGAGGAAAGCTTGATCGTCAAGCTGCCCTCTCTCTGGCACCACATTCCCAATGTCTAATCTGAAAGTCTGAGATCATGCTTGCATTGATCGTGCTGCTTGCACTTGTGGGACTGATTGTTCTTGGCGTGCCCATTGCCATTGCACTGGGCGTAACAGCTGTCGGCACCTATCTTGCGCTGGGCGAACCGGCAATTCTGACCATGCTGCCACAGCGCATGTATTCGTCGACCACATCCTTTACGCTTCTGGCCATCCCGTTCTTTATTCTGGCCGGCAACCTGATGAATACCGGCGGCGTGACAGAACGTATTTTCCGGTTTGCATCCGCCCTTGTTGGTCACTTCCGCGGCGGCCTTGGACAGGTCAACGTTGTCGCCAGCCTGATCTTTTCGGGCATGTCTGGTGCGGCCGTTGCCGATGCAGCGGGCCTTGGTCAGGTTGAATTCAAGGCAATGCGTGATCGGGGCTATGACGAACGCTTCTCCGCAGCAATCACCGCAGCATCCTCAACAATCGGTCCGGTCTTCCCGCCCAGCATCCCGTTTGTCATTTTTGCCAGCCTGACGGGTATCTCGGTTGTTAAGCTGTTTCTTGCCGGAGTTGTCCCCGGCCTGTTGATGGCCGGCGCCTTGATGGTTGCGGTTTATGTTGTTGCGGTTATTCGCAAGTTCCCGCGTGAAATGCGCGCGAGTTATCATGAACTTTGGGTGTCGTTAAAAGGCGCATTTCTTCCGCTCGGCACGCCCTTCATCATTATTGCCGGGATTCTTACCGGTGTGTTCACACCGACCGAAGCAGGCGTCACTGCAAGCTTCTATGCCGCATTCCTTGGTCTTTTCGTGTATCGCGAAATCACCATGTCTTCGTTGCCCGGCATTCTTTGGGACACGCTTCTTCATACCATTCGCGTTCTGTTTGTCATCGCCGCGGCCGGTTTCTTTGGCTGGCTTCTTATTCATCAGCGCGTCCCGAACAGCGTGATCAACGGGCTTCTGGCAATTTCTGATAATCCGGCGGTCATCATGTCATTGATCGTTCTGATCCTGCTTGTCCTTGGCATGTTCCTCGAAGGTATTGCAGTCATTGTCATCACCGTTCCGATCTTTATGCCGGTCATGTCGGCAATCGGGATCGATCCGGTTCAGTTCGGCGTCATCATGATCATGTGTTCGATGATTGGTCTTCTTACGCCGCCGGTCGGCATGGTGCTGTTTGCGATTTCAAGTGTCACCAAAGTTCCGGTCGGGCCGCTTATTCGTGAATTGTGGCCTTATCTGATAGGGATCTTTGTCGTGCTTCTTCTGGTGATTTGCATTCCGCAAGTATCCACCTGGTTGCCCGATCTGGTGATGGGAGGTGGCCGATAATGCAAGCCATCTTCCGACTTGATCAGATCACCGGACGCTTTTTGCGCGTGGTCGCGATTTCCTGCCTGATTGTTCTGATGTTCATTCTGGGCGCCAATGTGATTTCACGCGTGACCGGCTGGTTTTCCATGGGCTGGTATGACGAGATTATCGAACTGTGCTTTGCATGGATGGTGTTCTTTGGTGCAGCCGAACTCTGGCGGGAAAACCAGCATTTCCGCATTGACTGGCTGTATTACACCCTGCCCTGGGCCAAGCGCCGCATTCATACCGCCGTCATTTCCGCGATCAATATCTTCTTTCTCGGGTTCCTGTTTGTCGAAGGCTGGAACCTGACCGAACGGAGCAGTGCACTGACGCCGATCATCGGTTTCCCGGTTGCGATCCTTTATGTCTGCATCCCGATCAGCGCCGGGATCATGCTCCTTTACGCCATCATTGACCTTTTCAGGCATTCGCCTCGGCACGCAGCCGAGACTGAAACCATCGACGACATCTAGTCATCGACCAATTCAAGGATTTCAAACATGATTTATGATCATCGCACTTATACTTGCCGCCCGGGCACGATCGGAAAGCACCTTAAGCTTTACGAAGCAGAGGGCTGGCAAATCCAAAAGAAACATCTTGGCGATCCGGCCGTTTACGCCGCGACCGAAACCGGTGATGTGAATTCCTATATCCATATCTGGCAGTACGAAAGTGCCGCTGATCGTGCAGAAAAGCGTGCCAACCTGAAATCCGATCCGGGATGGCAGGAATATCTCAAGAAGTCGGCAGAGGCCGGATATCTTGTCAGTCAGGTAAACAAAATCCTGACCCCGACACCGTTCTTCTCTGCGCTGAGCAAAGACTAACACCTGTAAGACACAAAATGCGCGGCAGTGATTTGACTGCCGCGCATTCTTTTACCCGCGATGCGCCATCTATCGGCCTTGATCAATTGTCACCTTTGGCAGATCACTTTCCGCCAATGATCAGCTCACTCGCCCTTTCGGCGATCATGACAACGGGTGCATGTGTATTTCCCGAAACAATGGATGGCATAACAGAGGCATCGGCAATCCGCAGATTTGCCATTCCGCGCACGCGAAGCCGGTCATCCACAACCGCCATCAGGTCATGCTTGGCCCCCATCTTCGCGGTTCCGACCGGGTGGAAGATTGTTGTTGCCACTTTGCCTGCGGCTTCGGCCAACGCATCGTCGCTTGTCACATGCGGCCCCGGGGCGAATTCGACCGGGCTGAACTGCTGCATACGTCTTGTCGCCATCAGTCTTCTGGCATGCCGAATTGATTGAACGGAAACCTGTCGATCCTGATCCGTACTAAGATAGTTTGGTGCAATATCCGGTGCCGAATACGCGTCTGATGATGTCAGAGTAACCCGACCGACACTGGTAGGGCGCAAATTACACACAGAAACCGTAATCGCCGGATAATCATGCAAAGGATCGCCGAATTTATCGAGCGACAAGGGTTGCACATGATATTCGATATTGGGCGTCTCAAATGTTGGATCTGACTTTGTGAAGATGCCAAGCTGACTGGGCGCCATGGCCATGGGCCCGCGACGGCGCAGCGCATAATCAAGTCCGATTTTTGCTTTTCCCCAAAGCGTCGACTGCATTTCATTGAGCGTCCTGGCACCCTTGATGCGAAAGGCAGTGCGAATTTGCAGGTGGTCCTGAAGGTTCTCCCCCACACCGGGAAGATCATTTACGACCGGAATGCCGTGGTCACGCAGTTCGGTTGCCGGACCGATGCCCGAAAGTTTCAGAATTTGCGGCGTTCCAATTGCCCCCGCGGAAAGAATAACTTCGCGCCCGGCCTTTACACATTCGGTTTTCCCATCCCGTTCGTAACGCACACCACGCACGGTTGCCCCGTCCAGCTCAAGCCCGACAACAGTTGCCTTGGTCAAAACCGCAAGGTTCGGGCGATGCATTACCGGTTTGAGGAAGGCACGGGACGCACTCCAGCGCACACCGCGTTTCTGTGTCACATCGAAATAGCCCGACCCTTCGTTGCTGCCGCCATTGAAATCATCTGTTTTCTGAATGCCAATTTCCTCGGCCCCGTCACGGACAGCATCCAGGACATCCCAGCGCAGGCGTTGTTTTTCAACACGAAGTTCCCCGTTACTGCCATGACCGTTTGCCGGGCTGTGATAACGTTCCGATTTGATGAAATACGGCAACACATCATTCCAGCCCCAGCCCGCGGCCCCCTCGGTGACCCAGCGATCATAGTCGGCTGCCTGTCCACGCATATAAATCATGCCATTGATGGATGAACATCCACCAAGAACCTTGCCCCGCGGATAGGCGATAGATCGACCACCCAGTCCTTTTTCGGCAGCAGTCCTATAAAGCCAGTCCGTGCGGGGATTTCCGATGCAAAACAGATAGCCGACCGGAATATGGATCCACGGGTAGGTGTCTTTTCCCCCTGCTTCAATCAGCAACACCCGGTTTTTTGGATCGGCACTAAGCCGATTGGCCAAGACACATCCGGCGGACCCGGCACCGATAATGATGAAATCAAAGGACGCATTGTCGAAAGACATCTGTTGTCTCCGGAAGGGATCAGGCATGACAAATCATCTGCCCGATAAACCGGGCATGTATTTGTCAGTATTTCGGGAATGCCCCCCTGTCACAATTTAGCGTAACAGGGGGATGTGTTTAAAATCAGGAATTCGCCGCAGCAAAGCGTGACCAGAAAGGCAACATTGCCTTTTCCAGGTCATGCCACATCACAAAACGTTTGCGATAAATCTCGGAAGCCTGTGGATCCGGACTGTAATGGCGGTCCATCGAAACCATGTGATCAGCGGCCTGATCATAACCATGATACATGCCCACACCAACAGCCGCGGCCATTGCAGCGCCCAACGCACCGGTTTCCTGGCATTTTGCGACACTCAAAGGCAGCTCCAGAATATCGGAGATGATTTGTGGCCAGATCGGACTGCGTGCCCCACCGCCAGACAGAATGATCTTGTCAAATGTGGCACCGGTTGCGCGCAGTTTGTGCAAATGCTGCAGATGGGCAAAGGTCACACCTTCATAAATAGCGCGCAGCATATCGCCCCGCCCGTGCCATCCGCCAACCCCGAAGAAGCCGGCACGCGCCGTACCATTACAGGGCGCCCCGTAAAGATATGGATGGTAATAGGGACCATCTAGATCAAAGGTGCTTTGGGCAACCAGTTCATTGGCAAGTTCAAACGGGGATTTCCCCTGTGCGACTTCGGCATCATGTTCAAGATATTCCCGAACCAGCCATTCAAGATTTACCGCCGATGTTGCCGAACTTTCGATCGACATGAAACGACCATCGGCATAGCCCGAAGACATGAAAATCTCGTTCTTGCTTTGGAAATCGATGTTTTCGAGAATGATCTGGTTGATGCTCCAGGTGCCGACAATCATCGATGCCTGCCCCGGCCGTGCCACCCCCGAACCAAGGGCACTTGCGATCACATCAAAGAACCCGGCGACAACCGGCGTGCCGGTCTTCAAACCGGTCCTGGCCGCGACTTCGGCCGTCACATGGCCGACAATCTCGCTTGGATGGGCAAGACGCGGAAGCTTGTCACGCGCATCAAGAATACCAAATGCATCAAGCAATTCGTCATCATAGACATTCTCGGGCATGCGCAACATGCCGCATCCGCCCATATCGGAGATGTCCGTAACCAGTTCCCCGGTAAGGGCATGCGTCACAATATCCTTGCACAGCAAGACCGCCCGGGTGGCATCATAAATGTCCGCACGTTCACGTTTGATCCATGCCAGCAGGGTCGGCGTTTGTGAAACCCATGGACGCTGTCCGGAAATCGGATAGCTGATGTCACCGACCCCGTCAGACGTAAGATGATCCACCAACGCGTTGGCCCGGGTATCCAGCGACTGAACCCCCAACAGAGCCTTGCCGCCTGCGCCGAGCAAATAAAGCCCGTTTCCATGCCCGGCACTACCGATCGCAGCAATATCGGAAGTATCAATGCCGGATTTATCGATAACCTTTGCAACCACTTCGAAAAGATCGCGGCGCATCTGATCGATATCACGTTCAACAAAACCCGGTGCCGGGCAATGCGAAACGGCCTCGCGCGCGGCATGAGCGATTTCATGTCCGCTGGCGTCAAACAACACGGTCTTTACGACCGTGTTGCCTGCATCAATTCCAAGAAAATAGCGTGCCATCGTCTTAGCCTTCGAACCCGGAATAGATATCCCATGCCTTGGAACCATCCGCGCCATCATGAATCATCGCCATCAGGGCCGCGACGACCGCCTTGGGGTTGTCATGTTGATAGATATTACGCCCGTAAACCATGCCATGCGCCCCCTGCGCCATCAGGGCCGCAGAGTTATCAAATACGGTTCGAAGATCGGCCTTGCCACCACCGCGGACCAGAACCGGGCAGCGTGCTGCCTGAACTACGTGATGGAAATCTTCGGGATCGTCGGTCGGGTCGGCCTTGATGATATCGGCACCCATTTCACGTGCCAGCCGCACAAGTGTGGTGACTTTTTCGGTATCACCATCAACCAGATATCCGCCGCGCGCGCTATTGGGCTGCATGACAAGCGGCTCGATCATCAATGGCATGCCATATTTTTCGCAATCATTGCCAAGCTTGGAGATATTGCGCACACACTGACGGAACAGGTCCGGTTCATCCGGAAGCATGAAAAGATTGACCACGACACAGGCCGCGTCCATCCGCAACGCTGGCAGAATAGGATCGCTTTCATTCTGCATTACTGCCCACATCGACCGGTGGCGTTCCTTGTTATAGGGGTTGCCCATATCAACGCGCATCACCAATGCCGGACGGTTTTCGCCGGGAAGCGTTTGCAAAAGATCGGACTGCCCGTAATTCATCTGAATGGCATCCGGACGTGCATCGACCAGTGTGTTGACGACGGACTGGATATCTTCAAGGCCAACCATAAAGCTCGGCTCGTTGCAGACGCCATGATCAATTGCCACATCCAGGCAGCGACCGTTTTTCATCAAGCGGTTAAGGCGTACTTTTTTTGATACGTACATGTTTCCTCCTCTGACCGGGGCGTTCCCGGATCTTCATTCAGACAATGCTGTGTTTTTTGCCGAGCTCTTCGCGCAGCAATTGTTTGTGATGATCAAGTTCGGTCTCTGACCAGCCCAGAACGCCTGACATCAGCGCTCCGATTTCCTCGATCAAATTCTGGGTAATTCCGCCTTCCAAACCAATGCCGGTGCGGCGCAAAAGGATGTCGGAAAGGCTTCGGACCTTTTCGTTTAGGATCAGATATTCAATCTCGCGCCGGGAATAGGTCTGTGCCGCGGCCAGCGGCCCGTCCGGCGCGATCTGACAGAACCGCGCGATATCAAGCGCCTTGCTGCCATATCGTTCGGCAAGCCGTTCAAGCGTTGAACGATCAACAGAAAGATCAATCAGTTCCGCACCGATCCAATCATCAAGATCGCTTTCCGAATTCGGGAAATCACGCCCACCGCCGATCTTGAGACGCCGGGTATCGCAAACGCGTTTGCGCCCCAGACGCTTCAAAATGACATCGGCAATTTCTTCGCCAAAGACCCGGAAGGTGGTCCATTTTCCGCCAATCAGGCTAATGACCGGGAAATCGCGCTTATCATTGGCTTCCTGTTCACGATGAGAATGATCGCGGCTGATCCGCCCGGTTGCATCGGCGTCACTGACAGGAAGGGGACGAACACCGGTAAAGACATGCACAATATCGTCACGTGCAATCTTGATATCCGGGAACACAAAGCGCAGCGCGCCAAGCATGTAGTCCTTTTCACTTTCCTCGCAGCGCGCAAGTTCCGGATCATCAATCAGGATATCGGTCGAGCCAACCAGCGACACACCAAGATAGTTAAAGGCAATGCAAATCCGCCCGTCGGCATTTTCGTAATAGACCATCTGGTCGCCAAGGGCGTTTGCCAGTTGGTCATTCCGGATCATCAGATGCGAACCCTTGGTTCCGCGGACAAATCGGGGCGTGTCGTTTTCGCGCCCGCCTGACAATGCAAGATTGGTGAAATCAACCCACGCGCCCGTCGCATTCACCACAAGATCCGGCGTTATCGTGCCACGTTCCCCTGTTAACGCGTCGCGCCAATGAAGTTCGCCACCATCGACTTTTTCAACGCCAACATAGGAATGCGCACTGGCATTCGGGCAGGCTTCTTGCGTATCAAGGATCATCTCGACACCAAGACGTTCGGGGTATTTCACCCAGGCGTCATAGTAAATCGCCCCGAATTTGGCATCCCTGGAAAGATCAGGGGCCATCGCACGAAGCTTTGTGCGCGAGACAAACTGATGGGCTGGCATCGTGCGGCTTTTGCGCGACAGCCAGTCATAGAGCATCAAGCCGATCTTGATCATCACCGCAGACCGTCTGGAAGGTCCACTGCCCAAACCGATGAAGCGTTTCAGCGATGCCATCGACCCGTTGAAGGCATCAAAGATCGGCACAAGTGTTGGCAACGGAAAGACATAGTGCGGGGCATTGCGAAGTAGGAAGTCACGTTCCTGCAAAGACTGCCGGACAAGGCGGAACTCGCCATTTTCCAGATAGCGCAGTCCGCCATGGACCATGCGTGACAGTGCAGCACTGGCACCGGAACAGAAATCCCTCTGTTCCAGCAACACAACATCTATCCCCTGCAAGGCAAGATCACGGAACACACTGATCCCGTTGATCCCGCCCCCGACCACAACAACGGTAGCCCGTTTCGGGATTGTTCTATCCTGTGAATTTTGTGTCATCACATGATCAATCAGGCAGCACGGGCAACCGGGCCAAGATGGGCCGAAATCGCCTGATCTATGATGGCAAGTTCATCTGCCCCCAGAACGATTTCGCCTGCCTTGGCATTTTCCACTGCCTGCTGGGCATTGCGCGCCCCGCAAAGCGAGAAGGTGATCCCCTTTTGTGCAATCGTCCACGCGATCACGATCTGGCCGGGTTCGACATTATGGGTTTCGGCAATCGGGTGCAGAACCTTCATGAAATCTGCAACGCGCTTGCGGTTTTCGACCGAGAATTTGGGGTTTTCACGACGAAGGTCATCACCCTCGAAAACGCGATCCGGGCCGATTTTGCCTGACAACAAGCCAAGCGCCATCGACGAATAGCTCAGGACCGCAACGTTATTTTCAACACATAGCGGCACAAGCTCATCTTCAAGCTGGCGTTCCAGCATATTGTAGCATTCCTGAATGCTGTCGAGCTGACCTGCCGCAAGATATTGCTTCATCTCCTCAGCATTGACATTACTGATCCCGATCGAACGGATTTTGCCTTCCCGCTTCAGATCCAGAAGTACGCCCATGGTTTCGGCAATCGGTGTTGTCGGGTCCTGCCAATGGGTGATGTAAAGGTCAATATAGTCGGTACGAAGACGCTTCAGGCTGGTTTCAAGTTCGGCACGAACGGACTCAGCCCCAAGATATCGGTGAATTTTCTTGTCATGTTCGTCGACAAAGAAATTGCCCTTGTCCGTATCCCAAACCATTCCGCATTTGGTCGCGATCACCACCTGATCACGTCGTCCTTCAATCGCTTTGCCAACCAGTTCCTCGGCACGACCAAGACCATATGCCGGCGCGGTATCGATCAGGGTAATGCCCGCATCAATAGATGCCTGAATGGCCTTGATGGAATTGGCGTCATCGTGACCGCCCCACATCCATCCCCCCATGGCCCACGTCCCAAGTCCGATTGCAGATGCCGATACACCGGATTTTCCAATTTCACGAATAAGCTGTGCCATCAGGCATCTCCTTTTAGTATGTCGCTGACCGCATAGGCGGTTTGCTCGTCTATCGCCAAAGTCGTCAGGAAATCGCCGCGCAGAATTGCTGCAATCGGTTCTGCCTTGTGCTGTCCGCTGGCAATGGCGAAGCGATGTGGAATCTGACGGAGTTCTTCAAGGGTAAGGGCAACCACGCGGTCATTGCCCGCATAGGCGCAAGGGGTTCCGTCCTGGCTGATCAGATGGGCCAGCAATTCACCGCTTGCCCCCGCGGCAAGGACTTCTTCGCGATCGATATCGTCATCAAGGGATAGGTATGTTGACGTACTGGCGCGGACGGAACCGATACCCATAACCGCAATGTCGGCCTTGCGTGCGATGTCAAAAACATCACGAATAGATCGTTCATCAAGCAAGGTATCCCGGGCTTCACGCGAACCGGCAATAATCGGCGCATGCAGTTGAAGCGCCCGTCCACCAAGCTTTTCGGCCATTGCCATCGAGACCTGATTGACGTCGGTATAATATTTGCCCTGCACCCCGCCCGTACCGGGAACAACTGTCACGTCATAGCTGCGCTTGGGCTTCATTGCCTCGACGATTGCGCTAACACCGACACCGCCTGATATCGCAATCGTCATACCGTCTTCGAGTTTTTCGAATAGTGCGGCTGCGGCGGCATCGGCTGTTGATTTGATGGTGATCTTGGGATCGGTTGAGACCTCCGGAACCACAATCGCATTTTCGATCCGGCCCATTTCGGCGATCAGGGCGCCGAGATCAAGCATATTGCCAAAGGGCGACTTTACCGTGATCTCGACCAGACCACGCTCCTGGCCTTCCTTCACCAACCGGTTGACTGTTGTGTGCGACAGTCCGGTCAGTTCGGCAATTTTGGCCTGGGAAATGTTCTGTTCGTAAAACATCACCAGGACCTTGTGCAGACGTCGCAGTCGCTCGAATTCTGTACTGTTGGTCATTCTTTTTATTCCTGACGCGATTACGATTTCGCCGATGCGCCGCGTTTGCGACGGTTGAGAAGATGGTCGGCTGAAACCGCGACCAGAAGGATCAGACCGCGAATGATGTCCTGCCAGTAAACCGGCACATCAAGCAGGATCAGGGAACTCGTCACCAGCGACAGCAAAGCCGCGCCAAGCACCGCGCCAAAAATAGTGCCCGAACCACCATTCAGGCTGGCCCCGCCAATCACCGCTGCGGCAATCACACTCAGTTCCATGCCGATACCAAATTGCGGCGTCGCAGCACCAAAACGCGCCATATAGACAACACCTGCAACACCGGACAAAAGCCCGCAAAGCGTCGCGCACAGGATTTTGATGTGCTTGGTTTTGATGCCGGAAAACAGTGCCGCTTTCTCGTTGCTGCCGGTGTAATAGACCTTGCGGAAGATCGTTGAATGCCGAAGCAACAGGTCAAAAAACACAACCAGTACAAAGAACAGGATGATGACAAACGGCATCCCGGCGATATCGCCCTGACCAATAAACTTGAAACTTGGCGGCAAGGTGAAAAGTGACTGCGGCGTACCCTTGGTGATCAACAGTGAAAGACCACGCGCAACCACCATGAAGGCCAGCGAAACGATAAAGAAATGAAGCCCGATACGGGTGACACATTGTCCCATCAGGAAGCCGATGAACCCGCAGGCCAGAATGGCAATCAAACTTGCCGACCAGGGATCCAGCCCCATCAGGAACAGCTTGCCGCCAATCACCATTGCCAGACAAACGACCGAGCCGACAGAAAGATCAATTCCGCCAACGATCAGCAGAATGGTCATGCCCACCACTACAATCCCCTCGATCGAGAAGGAAAGCAGCATGGCGCGGAAATTCTGCCAGGTCAGGAAATAAGGAGATGCAAAGCTCATGGCGATGCAGATGATCAGGATGATGGCAACAAGTCCGGCTTCGCGGGCCTTGAAAATTCCCAACATTCGGTTTTGCATACCCTTGTCCAACTGGGATGCCTCCACTTTATCTGTTTCGTTTTTTGATTTGGTTTCTGATTTGAACGCTTTGACCGATGTCATGACGCCATCTCCCTTTTCATCGAGGCGGCGTTCTGACAGGCAAGCCCGGATGCCAGTTTCATGATCTCTTCTTCGGTCATCTGATCGCCCGCGACTTCGCCTGCGATTTTGCCCTCGTGAAGCACCAGAATGCGGTCGCACAGGCCGATCAGTTCGGGCATCTCGGATGAAATAACCAGAACACCCACCCCGTCTGCGGCAAGGTTGCGAAGAATAGTGTAAATCTCGCTTTTCGCGCCGACATCAACACCGCGCGTCGGTTCATCAAAGATGATGATGTCAGGATGGACCGACAGCATTTTGGCAATTGCCACTTTCTGCTGATTGCCACCACTCAGGGCCGAAACCGGCTGACTGACATGGGCGCAACGCAGCGACAACAACCGCCCCAGTTCCTCGGCGCGCTTTTCTTCGGCCCGCTGACGCACAAATCCCTTTGAACTGACATGGCTAAGATCAAGGGCTGTTATGTTTGCCGCAATCGACAGATCAAGAAAGACACCCGATCCTTTGCGATCTTCGGAAAGATAGACCAGACCGTTTCGAATACTTTCGGCATAATTGTCGATGTCAAAAGGCTTGCCATGCATATTGATGGTTCCGGAAATCTTGCGGCTTAAACCACAGATCGCATGGGCAAGCTCGCTTCGCCCGGCCCCGATCAACCCGCCAAGACCAAGAACCTCGCCTTTGCGCAGATCAAAACTGACATCGTTCAAAATGCCGTCATCACAAAGATTGCGAACAGACATAAGCGGCGTTGCTGTCTGATCCTGTTCCGTATTTTTTGCCGGGAACTGATTAAGAATTTCGCGCCCGACCATCTTGGTCGCGATTTCATCGGGACTGGTATCGACCGTCATCAGCGTGTCGATGAAAGTACCGTCCCGGAACACCGTAATACGATCGGATATGGCAAAAATCTCTGCCATGCGATGGCTGATATAGATAATGCCAATATTACGTGCCTTCAAATCCGCGATAATCCGAAACAGGGCTTCGGCCTCGGTATCGGTCAGGGCGGCTGTGGGTTCGTCAAAGATCAGAACGTCACAATCAAGGGTCAGGGCCTTGGCAATTTCGACGATCTGCTGGCTTGCAATAGGCAGGTTGCCAACCTTTTCATCAACCGGAATGGGTACCAGATCGGCCAGAACTTTTTTGGCGCGTTCACGCAATTCGCGATCATTCATTAAAAACGAAGTCCGCGCATTGGTCGCTGCCATCAGGATGTTTTCAGCGACCGAGATATCGGGGCACAGGGCAATTTCCTGATGCACCAGACCGATGCCATGCGCCTGCGCCTTGGCCGGATTGGGCAGAACAATATCGCGTCCTTTAAAATGGATACGCCCCTGATCCGGTGGAAACACACCACTAAGGATATTCATCAAAGTGGATTTTCCGGCACCATTTTCCCCCATCAGGGCATGGACCTCACCGGGCATAAGCGACAGTTTCACCCCGCGAAGGGCCTGCACCGGGCCAAATGATTTATGAATGTCGTGAACTTCTAGAATGGGCTGCATAAAACCGAATGCCTTGCGATAAAAAGAAGGGCATCCCTTCCTTTCGACCAATTGAGAGTGGGAGGACCGAAAGGAAGGGTTTCCCGGTCGCCATGGGCACAGCGACCGGATGTTGATGTCCTTATTCTTCGATACCTTTGGTACCGCGACGTTTCAGGTAATCTTCCCAATAGAAGTCATCAGCATTCTTTGCCGTCACGACGGCATAGCCATTGTCGATATAGGGAACCATCATCGGGTTGCTGCCCGAACGCTGGTAATCGTTCATCGGATCAATCAGTTCCGGATGGGCGGCCAGGAACAGGGACATAAAGCCCATATATCCCTGAATGCCCTGGTTCGGGTTGATCGAACCAAACACTTCGCCCGCCTTGATCATATCGAGGATTTTGGCGTTCACATCGGCCGTCATGACCTTGATGTCGGCTTTGGTTTCGATTGCTGCCTGTGCCGCACCCAGTGCACTGTTTGCTTCGGGCATGAAGACAGCACCAAGTTTCGGATGGGCCTGATGCATGGTCAGAACAGCGTTATAGGCCTTGGTCGGATCCTGGTTTGAGGCCGCCCGGGCCACCAGTTTCATATCCGGGTATTTTTCTTCCATACGCGCAACGAAAGCCGAGACACGGCGATCGTGGTTGTCCTGACCCGGGTTTTCCAGAACGGCATATTCGCCGGTTCCGCCCATGGCTTCGGCGATGGCATCTGCAGCAGCAGCACCTTCGCGGTCGTTATTTGACGTGATGTATGCCGCGCGTTTTGAATTGGGGGAATCTGCTGCGAAGGTCACAACCGCAATGCCCTGTTCAACCGCACGGTTGATCGGTGCGATGAACGGATCGGAGTTCATCGGATGGACCATAATGCCAGCGGGCTGACGTGCCAGAACCTGTTCAAAGGTCGCAATCTGCTTGTTCACATCATATTCCGGGGTGCCGGTATAAACCGTGTCGCAGCCCATCTGATGTGCGGCCTGCTTGAACATCTCATAGACCGGGAACCAGTATTCAACGCCACTGACCATGACGTTCATGGCGTAAAGTTCGCCCGGCTCGCACTGGAATGCACTTTTCTTTGCATCATCGGCCATGGCGGAAGATGCGGTCACAGTCAGAAAAGCAGCTGCTGCTGTTCCCAGCAGCATTGATTTGATTTTCATGTTATCCTCCCTAATGCGTAACCAGTTCCGGGCTTTCCACGACACGGTGCGGTTCGCAAAATGTTATTTATGGTAGATATTTCATACTTCGAAATATCTACCAACCATTTGGATTGATCCCAATTCGGGAGTCAACATGAAATATATTTCAACCTTTTAGTTCGCCCGAAAAGCTTTCAAAACCAACGATCTCAGCAGGAAAAGAAAATTTTCCCGGATCGCGTTTTGCCGATTTTCATCGCAATGGTTCCTTGCGAATTCAGTCCCGCCGCATCGACCACGGATCAGCCAACACACATTGATGCCCACAGACCAGTTGTATGGAATCGCATCGGGCCGTTGATCGGGATAATCGAAAATGTGCCGTGACTTATCCGATGTTCCGGTGAACATCGACCAGATTTCAAAGTCTCTCACAGGCCTTCACATCACTTGATCGCCAACCGGAAATCCTGCCAGCTTCAAACAATTTCAACAGCGACTTGACCTCTATCAAGCCTGCATAAGCCGCTATGGAATAAAGAGAAGCATTATGAAAAACATGCTTCGCTCATTCCTGTCATTCTTGATTGCATTTTCCCTGATCGGAACAAGTGCCAGTCAGGCTTTTACGCAGATGACGAAGCATTCCATTGGCGGCAACATCACCGAAATCACAATATGTTCCGCTGACCAGCCCGCCAAAACCATCTTGATCGACCAGAATGGAAATCAGGTCCCGGAACCGGTCAAATGTGATTGCCCTGCCTGCCCGAACTGCCTGAACACTTCAGTTTTCAACCTTCCCGACGCCGTTCGCGCAATCGGACATGAGCGCACAGTCCTTTTGATCAACATTCCACAGCCATTTGATCTTGCAGATGCATTCACCAATGCGTCTGTGACGGCACGTGCGCCACCGCACAAGGTTTGAATTCATGAAAACGCCATCTGTCCAATTGCACCATCATGTCACAAAGCACGCTTCCCGCTCGCGTTTGTTCCTCGCTGGATTATGGGTTCTGGCGATTGCCTTCCTGCTGCCGGTTTTAACCGGCTTTGCTGCGGCACAGGCTCAGAACAACCCGGTTATTGCTCAACTGATCAGCAAGGTGCCCGCTGCGTCACTGGTCGCGGGCGCAGATGCCTATGGCCCCATTGACGAAGATATCCCGGTTGCACCGGTTCTGAGCAATGGAGAGCAGATTGGCTGGGCCTTTATCACATCGGATTTTGTCGGTACGACCGGATATTCGGGCAAACCGATCCATGTCATGATCGCGGTCGACAAAGATGCCAAGATCATTGGCGTCAAGCTGGTCAAACATTCTGAACCGATTGTTCTGATCGGCATTCCAGAAGCCCGCATTGCCGCCCTTACCGAAGGCTATATCGGGTTCGATCTGGTTGAAGCCGCCAAAGGGTCCGACCACGAACTCAACATCATTTCTGGCGCGACCGTTACCATTATGGTGATTGATGACTCGATCCTGCGATCCGGCATCAAAGTCGCGCGTGCCCTCGGCCTGGGTGGCCTGAGTGCACCGACCCAGTCCACAGCACCCCAATTTGAAATCGATCCGGATGCCGTCGCACCAGCAGACTGGTTTACGATGGTTGGTGACGGCACGTTGCGCCGCATGTCCCTTGATGTCGGGCAGGTCAACGAAGCCTTTGCCGCGATGGATGATCCGCGCGCACTCGAACGCCCAATCACAGCTGCACCTGACGCGACCTTTATCGACATGTATGCGACGTTGGTCAGTATTCCGGCGATTGGCAAGGCAACGCTTGGCGAACGCGGTTACAACAATCTGCGCAACTGGCTGAAGGAAGGCGAACAGGCCATCCTTGTTGCCGCCCGTGGCGAATATTCGTTTAAGGGATCAGGATATGTCCGCGGTGGCTTGTTTGACCGCATCCAGCTGATCCAGGGCGATATGTCGGTTCGTTTTCGTGACCGCAACCATCGGCGTGTTGGCGATATCATGGCCGAAGGCGCGCCTGAGCTGACCGAAATGGATCTGTTTAAAATCCCGGCGGCAAGCAATTTCGATCCAACCCAGCCATGGCGCATCGAACTTCTTGTTCATCGCGATATTGGTGCGATTGAACGCCTTTACACGACCTTTGATATCGGCTGGCAACCGCCTGCAAACTATCTGAAAAAGGTTGCGCCGATTGCCTCGGTTGCCAACCCATCAGAAGACACTGAAATCGCAAATGACGAACAGGCCGCCAAAGCAGCTCTGTGGCAAAGAATTTGGCGCGACAAAACCGTCGAGATTGTCGTTCTAAGCATCATGCTTGTGACCCTGACAGCGGCGTTCTTCTTCCAGGGTCTCCTTACCCGGTCGGCCAAAGTTACGTTCTGGTTCCGCATATGCTTCCTGACAGTCACACTTGTATTCCTTGGCTGGTACGCAAATGCGCAGCTTTCGGTCGTCAACCTTATGGCGCTGACCAATTCGCTGGTAACCGGGTTTACATGGGAAGCCTTCCTGCTTGATCCGCTGACTTTCATCTTGTGGTTCTCGGTTGCGGCTGCCCTGATTTTCTGGGGACGCGGGGCCTATTGCGGATGGCTTTGCCCGTTCGGTGCCTTGCAGGAACTGACCAACCGGATCGCCAAGTTTTTCCATGTCCCGCAATGGACGCTTCCATGGGGACTGCATGAACGCCTGTGGGCGGTGAAATACATCGTCTTTCTTGGGCTGTTCGGCACCATGCTGGCATCCATAGACCAAGCTGAAAAACTGGCCGAAGTCGAACCTTTCAAGACCGCAATTATCCTGAAATTTGACCGGTCATGGCCGTTCGTTCTTTACGCACTTGTTTTGCTTGGTGCCGGTCTTTTCGTTGAACGTTTCTATTGCCGGTATCTGTGTCCGCTTGGTGCGGCTCTGGCGATCCCGGCCCGCATCCGGATGTTTGACTGGCTCAAACGCTACAAGGAATGCGGCACCCCCTGTCAGAACTGTGCGCATGAATGCATGGTCCAGGCCATCCATCCAACAGGAGAAATCAACCCTAACGAGTGTCACAACTGCCTTCACTGCCAAGTGCTGTATCAAAGCGAAAAAATCTGTCCGGTCGTGATCAAGAAGCTCAAGCGGCAAGAAAGCCTCTTGGCGAGCATGGAAGGCGCGAAAAAAGCGCTGAACCGGACCCAGACGACAAAACCCAATCCCAAGGAGAATTCGTGATGTCAGACAATACCGAAAAAACCGGTGTTACACGGCGTGGCCTGCTTACCGCCGCCGCTGGCGGGGCAGCTTTTGCAGGGGCTGCGGGTGCAGCACGCCTTGCTATGGTCGGTGGCGCAACTGGTGCAGTATCTGCCCTTTCCATTGGAAGTGCACATGCCGCAACCGGCACTGAGGCAAGCCCAGCACCAGGACAGCTTGACGAATATTACGGCTTCTGGTCATCAGGCCAGACGGGTGAAATGCGTATTCTGGGCATTCCGTCCATGCGTGAACTGATGCGCGTTCCGGTCTTTAACCGTTGCTCGGCAACCGGCTGGGGGCAGACCAACGAAAGCCTCAATGTTCTAACCGAGAACATGCTGCCCAAAACCAAGGAATATCTTGCCGCCAACGGCAAGAAAATTCATGACAACGGCGACCTGCACCACGTCCATATGTCCTTTACCGAAGGCAAATATGACGGTCGCTACCTGTTCATGAATGACAAGGCAAACACCCGTGTTGCCCGCGTTCGCTGCGATGTCATGAAGGCTGACAAGATCCTTGAAATTCCGAACGCAAAAGCCATCCATGGTTTGCGTCCGCAAAAGTGGCCGCGCACCAACTATGTCTTTGCCAACGGCGAAGATGAAACCCCGATGGTCAATGATGGTTCGGTGCTTGATGATCCGTCGAAATACGTCAACTTCTATACCGCAATTGATGCGGATGAAATGAAGGTGGCCTGGCAGGTCATGGTATCGGGCAACCTCGACAATACCGATGCCGATTACGAAGGCAAATACGCCTTCTCGACCAGCTACAACTCGGAAATGGGCATGAACCTTGCGGAAATGACCGCTTCCGAGCTTGACCATGTTGTTGTCTTCAACATCAAGGAAATCGAAAAAGGCATCGCTGCGGGCGACTATATTGAACTGAACGGCGTCAAGGTCATTGACGGCCGTAAAGGTCAGAACAAGAATTACACCCGCTATATTCCGATCCCCAACAGCCCGCATGGCTGTAACATGGCACCGGACAAGAAACACCTATGCATCGCGGGTAAACTGTCCCCGACCGTTTCGGTGATTGATGTCACCAAACTTGATGCCGTGTTCTATGACGGGGCGGAACCGCGTTCAGCCGTTGTAGCAGAACCTGAACTGGGCCTTGGTCCGCTTCATACCGCGTTTGACGGCAAGGGCAACGCCTTGACCACCCTGTTCCTGGACAGTCAGGTGGTCAAATGGAACATCGAAAAAGCTGTTCGGGCCTATGCCGGCGAGCAGGTCGATCCGATCATCAAGAAGGTCGACGTGCATTACCAACCGGGCCACAACTCCACCTCGATGGGCGAGACACTTGAAGCAGACGGAAAATGGTTCATTTCGATGAACAAATTCTCCAAAGACCGCTTCCTGAATGTCGGGCCGCTGAAACCGGAAAACGAGCAGCTGTTCTCGATGCAGGGTGATGATCTGGTGTTGATGCATGATGGCCCGACTTTTGCCGAGCCGCATGATTCCATCATTGTTCACCGTTCGGTCGTCAATCCGCTCAGCGTCTGGAACCGTCAGGACCCGATGTGGGCAAAGACCCGCGCACAAGCCGAGGCCGATGGCGTCAATATCGACGAATGGGCTGAAACGGTTGTCCGCGACGGCAACAAGGTACGTGTCTATATGACCAGTACCGCACCAACCTTCAGCCTTGAATCCTTCACGGTCAAAGAAGGTGACGAGGTAACCGTTATCGTCACCAACATGGACGACATCGACGATCTTACCCACGGATTTACCCTGGGTGATCACGGTGTTGCATTTGAGATTGCCCCGCAGGCAACCGCATCGGCAACCTTTGTCGCCTCCAAACCCGGCGTCTATTGGTATTACTGCCAGTGGTTCTGCCATGCCCTGCACATGGAAATGCGCGGACGCATGTTTGTTGAACCAAGGAGCTAACCGCCATGCTGCGCCCCGTCCTGATGATTTTGGCCATGATCTTTTTACCGTTGCAGCTTTTTGCCGCAACGCGATCTGTGCCTGCAACAGACGGGGCGCTGTTATCTGCCATCGCCGGGGCATCCCCCGGCGATGTGCTTCTTCTTCAACCTGGCCGTCACCAGGGACCGGTTTTGCTTGATAAACCGATCACTGTTGATGGGGGTAATGCGGCAGTCCTTGACGGCAATGAAACCGGCAGTGTCATCACGATTACCGGGTCCGATATTACCATTCGCGGTCTTGAGATTGTCGGATCAGGATCGTCACATGAAACAATTGATTCCGGCATACAGCTTCAACGCGAAGCTGCCCGCATCCTGATCGAGAACAACCGGATCATCGGCAATCTGTATGGCATCGACATTCACGGGGCAAAGAACACCACCGTTCGCACCAATACCATTGTCGGACGTCGTGATCACAGAATGAATTCACGGGGTAACGGGATTTATGTCTGGAATGCCCCCGGAACACTGGTCGCAGACAATGACATTCGGTACGGCCGTGACGGCATCTTCGTCAATACGTCGAACCGGGGCATTTTCCGTGACAACCTGATGCGTGATCTGCGCTTTGCCGTGCATTACATGTATGCCCATGATTCCGAAATTTCGGGCAATGTTTCCGTTGGCAACCACCTTGGCTTTGCCCTGATGTATTCGAACCGGATCACCGTGCGGAACAATATGTCCCTTGCTGATCGCGATCAGGGACTGATGCTTAATTACACCAACAATGCCGATCTGGTCGGCAATCTGGTTCGCGGAACCGGGGACAAATGTCTGTTCATTTATAACGCCCACCGCAATCTTATCGGCGATAACCGGTTTGAAGGATGCGGTATCGGCATTCATTTCACAGCAGGTTCGGAAAAAAATGCGCTGACCGGCAACGCCTTTGTCGGCAACCAGACCCAAGTCAAATATGTCGGCACCCGCGATGTGGAATGGAGCTTTGATAGCCGGGGGAACTTCTGGTCGGATCATCCTGCCTTTGACCTTGATGGCAATGGCATCGCCGACAGCCGCTTCCGCCCGAATGATCTTATGGATCATATCCTGTGGTCACAGCCCGCTGCCGGTATGTTGCTCGGCTCGCCAGCGGTTCAGTTGATCCGCTGGAGCCAGGCCCACTTCCCTGCCACGTTGCCCGGTGGTGTCCTCGACAGTTTCCCGCTGATGGAACCGATCGAAATAGCGGTTCCGGAAACCATTACGTCACTTGAAAAGGTTGCTCGCGCCAATCCTGTATGGCTGCGTGAAAGGACTGAAAATGTGTCTGACCCTCTCGCAAGTCACTAAACGCTACGATGATCGCACGGTTCTTGACGCAGTCAGCTTTGACGTCAATGCCGGCGAACGTGTGGCATTGCTTGGCCATAATGGTGCGGGCAAATCGACCCTGATGAAAATCATTCTGGGGCTTATTCCCGCTAACGAGGGAACTGTCTCGGTTTTAGGTCACGCACCGGGCAGCATCATTGCGAAAACCGGAACTGCATATCTTCCGGAAAACGCAGCATTCCATCCGGCTCTGACCGGACAGGAACAGCTTTGCCACTATTTGCGGCTGCGTGGCGAACCGACAAAGCATGCGACACCCCTTCTTGAACGTGTCGGTTTGGGACCTGCGGCAAAGAGACGTATCGGAACATATTCCAAAGGAATGCGACAGCGTGTCGGACTGGCACAGGCCTTGATCGGCAAACCACGGCTTCTGGTTCTTGACGAGCCGACCAGCGGGCTCGATCCGGTTTCCCGGCGGGAATTTTATGTCATTCTTGACGAACTTGCGGCTCAGGGAACGGCGATCCTGCTTTCTTCCCACGCCCTGACCGAAGTAGAAGCCAGAACGGATCGCATCGTCATTCTTTCGTCTGGCGTCATGGTTGCGAATGACACGTTGGCGAATTTGCGGCGAAGGGCATCACTGCCGATCCGCTTGCAGGTCTCGGCCACGACAGGCAACGCAGATGAAGTCGCCAGCAAACTTTCCGGTGATCGTCGAAATGGCGTGATGGTCGATCTGGTTTGTAATTCCGAGGAAAAGCTTGCCCGTCTTGGCGATATTTCGGCCCTTGGGTCACTGGTCGAAGACGTCGATGTTATTCCGCCAAGCCTTGAAGATATCTATAGCCATTTCAGTAAAGGAGGTGGCGCATGAACCGTATCCTTGCTTCCAGCCGAACAGAATTTGTCATTGCCTTGCGCAATCGCTGGATCACGATTTCAGTCGTGATGATGGTCTTGTTCTCGCTTGTGCTGTCTGCTGCCGGGAGCGCGCCAACCGGCGCACTTGGTGCCGACAAACTTTCAGTCACAGTCGCCAGCCTGACATCGCTTGCAGTTTATCTTGTCCCGCTGGTTGCGCTTTTGATGTCATTTGATGCAATCGCAGGGGAAATTGAACGTGGAACCCTGTCGCTTGTTCTGACTTATCCGGTTGCACGCGGCGAATTGCTCCTTGGTAAATTTATCGCCCATCTTGCGATCCTTGCCATTGCCGTTGCCGCAGGATACGGCATTGCAGCACTTACCGCTGTTGTCAGCGACACGAATGCCCTTGTTGGACTGCCCGCACTCTTGCGGCTGTTCTGGTCATCCATCCTGCTTGGGGCTACTTTCCTTGGTATTGGCTATGGCATTTCGGCATTCTCGCGCCGACCCGGTGCAGCCGCCGGACTTGTGATCGGGCTATGGCTTGTGCTGATTGTCCTATATGACCTTGGTCTGCTTGCCGCAATTGTCGCCGATGATGGCGGGGCATTTACAACCGGCTATTTCCCGTGGCTTCTGATTGGCAATCCCGCGGATGCGTTTCGCATCTATAACCTTGCCATGTCCGAAGCTACCGCTGCCGCGGCCGGTCTTACCGGGGCGGCCAACAGTATCCCGCCGCTTTATGCCCTGATCTCTATTGCTGTCTGGCCGGTTATTGCCACAACCCTTGCATGGGCTACCTTCAGGAAGGTGACGCCATGACCCTCGGATCACGTACCATATCGGCAATCATATTCGCTGGCGGCCTTGTGGTTCTGGCCGGATGCCAGGAACAGGTCAGCGAAACGCTGCCACCGCCCATTGCCATGACAGAAGAGGCGGTCGGCTATTTCTGTCAGATGAACATTCTCGAACATCCCGGTCCCAAGGCGCAAATCCATCTTGATGGCTTGCCCTATCCACTGTTTTTCAGTCAGGTTCGCGACGGCATCGCATATGACCGTATGCCCGAACAGAACTACAAAATCCGGGTAATCTATGTGACCGACATGTCCAAGTCTGCGGACTGGAACAATGTCGGACGCGAAAACTGGATCGCAGCAACATCAGCACACTTCGTCGTCGGATCAAATATGGCAGGTGGCATGGGATCACCGGAACTGGTGCCATTTTCCAATCCCGACGATGCACAGAAATTTGCAGAACAACACGGTGGTCAAGTTGTGCGGCTCGCCGACATTGATGATGCCACTGTTCTGGACAATGCGGCACTGAATATGTCGCATCCATCTGACGAAATTGCACACACACCTGACGAGGACGACTATCGGGGTCGTCTTGAAAAACTCCGTAAAGAATGAGGCCCGCCATGCCAGCTATTTCACGACGCCGTTTTTTGAGTATTTGCGCGGCAACCGGTGCGCTTAGCAGCCTGCCCTTTACGTCGTTTGCACATACAGAACATCCGTTGCAAAGCTGGAAAGGGGTTGCAATGGGTTCTGCGGCCTCGATTACGCTCTCGCACCCGGATGCGCAAAACATCCTCGCCCGTGCCACACAGGAACTCGACAGGCTGGAGAATATTTTCAGCCTTTATCGTGCACATTCGACACTTGCGCAGCTAAACCGCACAGGTCGCATCGACACCCCACCGTTTGAGCTTCTGGAATGTTTGGGGCTTTGCGAGACAGTTCATCAGGCCAGTAACGGCCTTTTTGACCCAACGGTACAGCCACTTTGGCAGCTATATGCAGAAAGCTATGCCAAGGGACATAAACCCAAGGCGCAAGAAATCCAGCAGGTATTACAGCAAACCGGTTGGCGTCACGTCCGAATGGATCCTGATCAGATCACCTTCAAAATTCCGGCAATGGCCCTTACCCTGAACGGCATTGCCCAAGGGTATGTTGCCGACCGCATCGCATCGCTGTTGCGCAAGGAGGGACTGACCAATGTTCTGATCAATACGGGTGAATTCGCAGCAATTGGTGGACATCCTGAAGGCAATGGTTGGCCGGTGTCGATTGATACCGGCACCGATATCCGAAAAGAAGCTGTGATCCTGCATGACAACGCATTGGCCACGTCATCGCCCGGTGGAACATTCTTTGATCAGGATGGCCTGATCGGTCATATCCTTGATCCCAGAACAGGGATGCCCGCCACAGCACGCCAAGGAACGATCAGTGTCACAGCACCCAAAGCAGCCCTTGCCGACGCATTGAGTACGGCCATGTGCCTGGCAACTGACACAGAGATTGCAGCTATGCTACAAAGGTTTCCCACAGCAAAACTGGTCTAGGCCGTTATGCGCGTAATCCGGACAGCATTCGCCAACCTTTTCGTGATGGCCGGGGGTATTGCGATCGTCGCGGTCCCCCTTCAAGTCTTGCTCTGGATTCCGGACTATTTTTCGGTTCTGTCCGTTCTGCCGATACCACAAAGATCGTTTTGGCATGGCCATGCATTGCTTGTCGGATACAGCCAGGTCGTACTTGGTGGATATCTTCTGACACGACCGGGTAATCGCGTCATTGTGCCATTTTCCCTGTTTTGGCTTATTGCGCAGATCTCCATATTTATCCCGGAACCTGCGGGTATTTATATCGGTACTTTCGCAAGCATTTCGGTCTTTGCCCTGCTTTTCATCCATGCCGGATTGCAGTTTTTTCGGGCTGCCAAACGATGGAAGTCCGCACTTCCGGGACTTGTCATCGGTTTGCTTCTGCTGTCTGAAATCATCTTTCAGGCAGGGCAGGTTTTGCAGGAACCATCGGCAAGCGAAGTGGCACTTCGCGGGGTGATCTGGCTTCTGATCATTCTGGTTTTCCTGATGGGGGGTCGTATCATCGCGGCCGCCACATCTGGCGCGTTGCAAAAGCGCGATATGTACCAGCCCTATATGGCACAAGGACGTCTTGAGACGTATGGCGTAATTGCCCTGCTTGTCACAGGACTTTCCGATTTGCTTGTCCTACCTGTCGCAATCACCACCTTCTTTGGCGCCGTTGCTGCGACTATTATCGCACGTCGTCTATGGAATTGGCGGGTTTGGCGGGTTATTGACGCGTTTGATCTGACATCCCTTCATATGGGATATGCCATGTTGGCCATTGGACTGATTTTTTATATCTGTCAGATCAGTATCGGCGATGCACCATCACTTGTCGGATTACACGGGGTGATGATCGGCGGATTTGCATTGTTGTCGATCACGATCATGTGCCGAACTGTTCTGCAACGGTTGCGCTTTGCTCTGGTTCTTCCAATCACCATGCGCATCGCCAGTGTGTGCATTCTGGGGGCAGCAATCACCCGGATGGCAGCCTTTCAGACAGTTGGAACAACTGAATTTCTTATTGCGTCATCCCTGCTTTGGGTCGCGGCTTTCACCCTTTTTCTCAGCACACTGGTCGGCATTATCTGGCGTTTTTACAAACAACCATCATCAAACGGCCCACCCCAAAACGACCATCCATTCAAAACATAGCGCCGAAAGAAATGTGTTGATGATCAGCGTGCCAGTTCCAGCAACGCCGCCCGATCAATGATCTGAAGCTTTGGCCCTGATGCAATGGCACCGGCTGCTTCCAGTTTTCGCAAAGACCGGGAAAAGGTTTCTGGCGTAATACCAATCCGGCTTGCGATCTGGCGTTTTTCCGGGAAGTTGGTCCCGTTGGGATCATCAAGCTTTTCCCCGTTTCGATCTTCGAAATCGATCAGGAAAGAGGCAATACGCTGGATCGGGCGCGTGTGCCGCATTTTGTATATTTCTTCCATGAAGAACCGTTCCCACCGCAGGAAACCTGCAAGAACACTGCCTGCAACATCCGGTGCGCTTCGCAATATCGCAAGATAGGCATCACGTGGAATAGAAACAATTTCGCAGTCTTCAATGACCTGACATTCCACAGGATAGGAACGCCCGGCAAAGGAAACGGCCTCGGCAAATGATCCCGGTTCTGTGAGGAAATTCATCACCGTTTCCTCGCCTTGGGGGGACGTCTTCACAAGGCGAAGATGACCTGACAACAGAATGTAAAACCGATCTGCAATATCGCCCGCACAAAAAAGATGCGCACCGCGGGCATGACATTCGACCCGGCATTTTCCAAGCAAGCTTGTCAAACGCGTCTGACCAAGGGCGACCAGCAACGGGACTTGCGACATCACATCGCGATCAGCATCAGATAACGGCCTGGAATGCATTTTCCTGCCCCTCTTTACGTTCACTGTCCGAAAGGCCGCACCAGTCGGCTAACATCTCGGCATCGGAAATACGGATGATCCGTCCATTGGAATGTTGCGTCACGCCAAGCTCGGAAAGCTTTTTCAAGGCGCGAGAAAAGGTTTCACTGGTCATTCCCAGTTTCCGTGCAAGCGCAGACTTTTCGATGGTTAGCGGTGTCTCGTGGACATCGTCAATCGGCACGGCATCGGCAAGAAGATAGATACCCAAACGCTGAGCCGCCGAACGGCATTTGAGTTCTTCGGTCTGGCGTAACATCTGACACAAGCGTTCGGTCATGACAGACATCATCGTCAATGCCCGATCAAAATGCGCCGAAAGGAATTTGGAAAACAGAAGACCATCAATCCGAATAGCGGTGGTTGCTTCGAGCGTTTTTAGCGAAACAGCATAATGCCCGTCAGGGGCCAGCGCACATTCCCCGACCAATTGGCCGTCACCCAAAAGATCAATAACGCCGTTCTTGCCTTCACCATCCTTATAGGACAACTCTACATGACCGTTCACAATCAGATACAGGGCTTCGGCCGGTTCATCGGCACGGATCATCATTGTATCTGCTTCGAAACGAACCCATTCGCACAGGGAAGCAAGTTCAAGAATGTCTTCTTGTGGCCAGGTCCGAAAATAGCGCGCAAATCGCAATACGCCTGAAATGCGCTCAATATCTTTGGTCATGATATTGTCCATAGTGATACGGGAAACGTCACTCGATACTGGAACAACTCTAACAGTGAAGCCGGTCGAACTTTTTGTTCCAAATCAATTTCGGGGCGAGTCCTTGAAAACAATAAGTAGAAGCATGTCATTGCTGCTGCATAAACCGCTGTAACCCTTCAAGATCAAGGATACTCATCTCTGAGTCCCGGGCAATCAGCCCCTCGTCTGAAAGACGTCGCAATGCGCGCGAAAATGTCTCGGGTGTGACCCCGATCCGGTTGGCGATGATATGCTTTGCCACAGCCGTTTCTTCGCCGTTTCGGGATAACAGAAACTCGATCAGGCGCTGTATCGGGGTAAGCTGGCGCAAATCGTTCAATTCTTTAAAAAAGAACCGTTCACGTTCAATCAGTGTCTGCATCATACGTCCGACCAGAAGTGGATCTCGTTGCAGTCGGTTGATCAGCTGAAAGCGGCTGATCGCGGCAATTTCCGACTCTGCATCACATTCGGCCGAGACAGGATAATTTTGACCCGAAAGCACCACCGCTTCTGCAAAGGCCTCGCCCGGAGATACCAGATGAAACAAGGCGACCCTTCCATCATCAAGAACACGAAACAAGCGCACCCGGCCTTTGAGCAAGATGTAAAATTGATCGGCAACGTCCCCTTCGTTGAACAACAACTCGCGCTTGGGAAAAACAGATACACAAGACCCGCCAATAACAGTGGGGATTTCTGTTTTTGAGAAAGCAGACATTACCGGGATTTTCGAAATCAGACCAAGGTCAGCCTCAGTCAATCTTCGGTAAGACATGGCGCCAGTTCCCTTGTTTCAGAAGACTTGGATTTCCCGGTAACGCATCGGCAACTCAACCAATTGCGATTGACATAATCCGCCAGCAGGTTTGACAATTCCCACCACGTGCCGACCGGTGCAAGAATATCCACATGCTCATCAGAGCGGGCATTCACAGCATCGGGAATATCGTGCAAACAATGATCGCCATCACCGGCCATAAGCGGGATGAACAGCGCCTTGCGCAGATGGGTCATCGTGCGCCAGTTCTTCAACGAAACCGCGCCTTCAAGCTGGACATTATAGATTTCATCGAAGTCCGTGATATGGGCAACGGCCTTGCGTATTCCAGTCAGATTGGATGCCGGTTCCTTGTCGGTTTTCCGCCCATGTGAAATCAGGAAGATCGCGGTCCGTTCCCTGTTATAGCCATCCGAACCAAGGCGAGCCGAAATTCGGGATGCCAACATTCTTGGAAGTCCCGGCAGATCACCCGCAGCCGGCAAAACCCGAACCGGGCTTGAAATCACACGACGGACCTTTTCAGGCAGTTCTTTGGTCACCAGGGGGCTTTGCCCGAAGAACAGTGGAAAAAGCAAAATGTCTTCGGGGCTTTTCGCCTGAACATCGGCGAGAACCGCCGAAATATTTGGTTTCCCCCGCAAAAACCCAAGCCCGACATCAAAGTGTGGCAGGCGTTGATGAAGAAGTACTTTCAACAAACCACCGGGCGCACTGCAGGTATTTTGTGCACCATGCGCAACTATAATTAAGGTAGGGGCACAAAACGCCATTTGGGACCTCTCTTGCCGGGAGAGGACAGTCTTGTTCAGTTTCCCGGAACGGGTATTGACTCCGGTCAAACTTGAACAACTCAAAACCATAAATTCTGTATGGGTATTTGACCACCATCAAGGCTGCTTAGAGGGAATAGGTAAACTCTCCGCGCTTGGGAGCGATAGCTTTCAAGACCTTAATGGAGGGACGCATGTTACTCACAGCACGGCTAAGACGGACCGCAGCTCCGATTGCGCTTGGTTTTGGCCTTATCTTTGCTTCATCCGCTTTTGCCCAGGACACCCACTCCGAAGGCACCAGCACATATGAACCCAGTCTGGATTCACTCCCTACCGAGGGGAACCAGCCCGGCGTTCATGCGGGTGTACCGACCATGACAACCGAGGAGTTTGATCAGGGTCGCAAGATCTTCTTTGAACGTTGTGCAGGTTGCCACGGTGTTTTGCGCAATGGTGCAACAGGCCCGGCTTTGACCACGGACCGTACACGCGAACTTGGTTACGACTATCTCCATGATTTCATCACTTATGGATCACCTGCTGGTATGCCGAACTGGGGAACGTCCGGCGAACTCAGCGAAGAGCAGGTCGACATCATGGCACGCTATGTGATGCAAGACCCGCCCCAACCCCCGGAATGGGGTATGGCCGCGATGAAAGAAAGCTGGAAAGTCTTCATCCCTGTTGACCAGCGTCCAACCAAAAAGATGAACGATCTGGATATCGAGAATCTGTTCTCGGTGACATTGCGTGATGCCGGTCAGATCGCCCTGATTGATGGCAACGACTACAAGATCAAATATGTCATCGACACCGGATATGCTGTGCACATTTCCCGTGTTTCGGCATCCGGCCGTTATTTGTTTGTGATTGGCCGTGATGCCAAGATCGACATGATCGATCTTTGGATGAAAGACCCGAAAGTTGTTGCGACGCTGAAAGTCGGTCTCGAAGCCCGTTCTGTCGAAACATCGAAAATGAAGGGTTGGGAAGATAAATACGCGATTGCCGGTTCCTATTGGCCACCGCAATTCACGATCATGGATGGCGAAACACTCGAACCGCTTGAAATTGTGTCAACCCGCGGCATGACAACAGATGAAAAGGAATATCATCCAGAGCCACGTGTCGCCGCGATTGTTTCATCGCACTACAACCCGGAATTCGTGGTCAACGTCAAGGAAACCGGCCAGGTTCTTCTTGTGAACTACGAAGACCTTGATGCATTGCAAATCACAGCAATTGATGCTGAACGCTTCCTTCATGATGGCGGATTCGATGCAAGTGGCCGCTACTTCCTTGTCGCTGCCAACGCCCGCAACACAGTCGCGGTCATCGATACCAAGGATCGTGTTCTGACCAAACTTGTTGAGGTCGGAACCACGCCGCATCCGGGACGCGGTGCAAACTTCGTTCACCCGAAACTGGGACCGGTCTGGGCAACCAGCCATCTTGGTGACGAAACCATCGCCCTGATCGGTACTGACCCGGAAAACCACCCGGACAATGCCTGGAAAATGGCGGCCTCTATCGAAGGGCAAGGTGGCGGATCCCTGTTCATCAAAACCCACCCTAAATCCACAAACCTTTGGGTAGACACACCTTTGAACTCTGATGCCGAAATCTATCAGTCGGTTGCAGTGTTCAATATCAACGACCTTGATGCCGGATTTGACATCCTTCCGATTGCCGAATGGGCCGATGTCGGCGAAGGCGCGAAACGTGTCGTTCAGGGCGAATACAACAAACAGGGAACTGAAATCTGGTTCTCTGTCTGGAACGGCAAAGCTGAAAAATCGGCCATCGTCGTGGTCGATGACAAAACCCGCAAGCTCAAGAAAGTCATTAAAGATGATCGTCTTGTGACCCCGACCGGGAAATTCAACGTCTACAACACCCAACACGATATCTACTGACCGTGTGGCGCCGGGGACCCCAGTGGTCCCCGGACTTCCGTGCATTTGGATAATCCCCGAAAGGAAAACTGCCATGAGCAAACCGGGAAATATCTATCTTGTTGGTGCCGGACCAGGAGACCCGGAACTGCTGACAATCAAAGCCGCACGTCTGTTGGACCGTGCGGATGTTGTCGTCTATGACCGGCTTGTTTCTGAAGATATTCTTGATCTGGTCAATCCGTTTGCCGAACGCATTTATGTTGGTAAATCAACAGGGCGACATAGCCTGAAACAATGTGAAATCAACACATTGCTGGTTCACTTGGCGTATTCCCACCAACATATCGTCCGGCTAAAGGGCGGTGATCCCTATATTTTCGGGCGCGGCGGAGAAGAAGCTGAGCATCTCAGTTTTCATAACATCCCGTTCGAAGTTATTCCCGGCATTACCGCAGCTGCCGGTTGCATGGCGAAACTCAACCTGCCATTGACCCATCGCGGACTGGCAAGCGGTGTACGCTTTGTGACCGGGCATATGCAGGCCGATGCCGTTCCGAGCCATGACTGGCGATCACTGGCCGACCCCGATACGACACTTGCCATTTATATGGGGGTGAAAACCATGCCCCTGATCGCGGGCAAACTGATGGAACATGGCCTGTCAGACCAGACGCCGACAATGATCATTGAAAATGGCTCCACTTTGGAACAACGCCATTTACGCACAACGCTGGGGCGGCTTTGTACCGATCTGGAACGTATACAAATTTCGCCGCCCTGCATGATTGTCATCGGGCGGGTCATTTCCCTTGCCGATCGGTTGCAACCACCTCTTTGTGATTTGATCGCAGTGGACAGACTTGATCACCCGACCCCGGCACATTCCGACAAAGGCCTGCATTATGCGAAAACAGCATAAATACATGCTGCTTGCGACCTTGGGATGGAGCTTGGCGATACCCGCCCCGTCCCAGTCGCAGGAAATTGTGCACGACAAGGCACCAGCACAGCTTGAACGGATGGTGCGCCAAGATTGTGGTTCGTGTCACGGAATGACCTTCAAGGGCGGGCTTGGCTCGCCTTTGCTGCCCGAAAATCTGATCGCCTACAGCATCGATGATCTGACCACCATCATTCTTGATGGCCTTCCCGGAACAGCCATGCCGCCCTGGCGCGCCGTTGTCTCGCAACGTGACGCGATCTGGATGGCGCAATATCTGAAACAAGGAGGAAACAACTGATGGATCAATTACCTCCCACCCGCGAACGCCAGACAGTGGGCACAACCATGCGCAATTGTGTTGTTGCATGTTGCGTCCTGTTCCTTGGCGCGTGTTCATCAGCGCCTTCTTCATTACGTGGCACAGCCGATCTTGCCACAGTGATCGCCCGGGCAGACGGACAGGTCGCCATTCTTGATACAACCGCCCATCAATGGACCGGAAAAGTTGCGGGGCTTGGCGATTTGTCCCACGCATCCATCGTTTATTCCCGTAACGGGCAATTTGCGTTTGTGTTTGGCCGCGACGGCGGTCTGACCAAGGTTGATATCCTTAATCAGACGATTGTTGGTCGCGCCATGCAGGCCGGCAACAGCATCGGCGGCGCCATAAGCCAGGACGGCAAACTTGTTGCAGTTGCCAATTACGAACCCGGTGGCGTTCGGGTCTTTGACAGTCAAACACTCGATCTGGTTGCCGATATCCCGGCAACAATCGGCAAAGGTCCCGACCGTTCAAAAGTGGTCGGACTGGTCGATGCACCGGGCAACCGGTTTGTTTTTAGTCTTTGGGATTCCGGTGAAATCTGGATTGTTGATTTTTCGTCTGGCACGACACCTGAAATCACCCGCTTTGAGAATATCGGCACACAACCCTATGACGCTCTGATTACACCTGACGGTCGGTATTACATTGCCGGACTGTTTGGTGAAGACGGTATGGTGATGATTGACCTGTGGCATCCTGAAAATGGGGTGCGCCGTATTCTTGATCATTATGGCAAAGGTGAAACTCGACTTCCTGTCTACAAAATGCCCCATCTCGAAGGTTGGGCAGTGGCAGGAAAACAGGCATTTGTCCCGGCAGTTGGACGCCATGAAGTTCTGGTAATTGATACAGACAGCTGGAAAGAGACCGGTCGAATTGCAGTTCATGGGCAGCCGGTTTTCGTAATGGCGCACCCGGATGGCAAGCATGTATGGGTCAACTTTTCCGTACCTGATTATGACACCGTTCAGATCATTGATACCGAAAGTCTGGAAATCAGTGGCGAGCTCAAACCCGGAACCGGTGTTCTGCATATGGAATTCAGTCCGCGCGGTGATCAGGTGTGGCTGTCGGTTCGCGATGACAACAAGGTCATTGGCTATAACCCCTATACCTTAACCCGGTTTGCCGAACTTCCTCTGCCCAGCCCCAGCGGTATTTTCATGTCGCATCGGGCCGGTCAAACCGGCTTATAAGGAGGCAGATCGTGGACAAAACCCTTAGCCCGATCCAGCGTCGTCTGATTGATGTCTGTCAGCACAATTTTCCGATTGAACCCGATCCATATTCCACGCTTGCCACTAAGCTTGGATGCGATGAGGCCACCGTCATTGACGCGTTCAAAGACTTGAAGGCCAAAGGATATCTGGCACGTATCGGCGCGACCTATGCAACGGGTCGTATTGGTGCATCGACCTTGGCGGCGATGGAAGTTCCCGAAGCCGACATAGAAAAAGTTGCGCAAAAACTCGGCCGCTTTACCGAAATCAATCACAACTACGAACGGGAAGATAAACTCAATTTATGGTTCGTGGTCACAGCAGCCGACCAGCCAACATTGACCCGTACCATCCGCGATATCGAGATTGTAACCAGCCTTAAGGTTCATCGGATGCCAATGGTGGAACATTACAGGCTTGATTTGGGTTTTGCTCTGCAATGGAACTGACAGCACTGCAACATCAGCTGATTGAAGAACTTCGGAACGGACTTCCGATTTGTTCACATCCCTATCGGACCCTTGCCGACAGTATTGGCACGTCTGAAGCCGATGTCATGAATGCCCTTCATCAATTGATGCAGGACGGTTTGATCAACAGGTTCGGTGCCATCCTGCGTCACAGAGCATTGGGTTACCAGGCAAATGCAATGTGCGTCTTTGACATCCCCGATCAGGATGTCCGCGACATTGGCAAAAGGATGGCGGCACTGTCCTATGTCACCCTGTGTTATCAGCGCGAACGGGTCCCCGGCATCTGGCCGTTCAATCTGTATTGCATGATACATGGCCGCGAAAAAATGATTGTTCGGGCACAAATCCGACACATGGTCGCACAGCTCGGCCTGACAGATGTGCCGCAAAAAGTCCTGTTCAGCAAACGTTGCTTTGCCCAGCACGCAGGCAAATACAGCCTCTCTCCAACCAGCAGTGTTATTCCAGCAGGAGAGCAACATGAACCAGCTTGAACGTGATTTGCTTAACAATCTTCAGGGTGGATTTCCCATCTGCCCTCATCCTTTCCGACTTTTGGCAGAACGATTGGGATATTCGGAAGAAACCGTCATCAAAGGTGTCAAAAACCTAATATCAGACGGATATGTCAGCCGTTTCGGCCCCCTTTTCAACACAGAGAAACTTGGCGGTGCTGTCACACTTGCAGCAATGTCGGTTCCTCCTGAACGCTTTGATGCCGTTGCCGAGCAAGTCAATTCTTTTGAAGAAGTTGCCCATAATTACGAACGGGAAGACCATCTGAATATGTGGTTTGTCGTTCTGGCATGTGATGAAAACATGCTCGAAAATGTACTGCATCAGATCGAGGAAAAAACCGGTCTGAACGTCCTGAACTTCCCGAAAGAGAAAGAGTATTTTCTCGAACTCAAGCTGGAGGTTCCGCAATGAACATCCCGGATGAT
The DNA here is from genome assembly GCF_003326675.1 of Thalassospira profundimaris. Taxonomy (GTDB): domain Bacteria; phylum Pseudomonadota; class Alphaproteobacteria; order Rhodospirillales; family Thalassospiraceae; genus Thalassospira; species Thalassospira aquimaris. Next base: position 296,656 of record NZ_JPWF01000005.1, on the reverse strand, counting down.
CTTCCTGAACTTGATGGAATTGATCAGGCCCTGATCCGTGCGACCCAAACCGGCCTACCGATCAGTTCAACCCCATATAGCGATATCGGACTTGGGCTTGGCCTTAGTCCCGATGTGGTAGAACAACGCATCCAACGGATGCTTGATGTCGGCATCATTCGGCGCATCGGGATCATTCCCAATCATTACAAGCTGGGTTACCAAGCAAACGGTATGAGCGTCTGGGACATAGAAGATCAGCTCGTTGATCAGGTGGGGGAACAGATCGGCGCGCTTGATTTTGTGTCCCACTGTTACCGCCGCCCACGGCATTTGCCCGAATGGCCGTTTAACCTGTTCGCAATGGTTCACGGTACATCGCGGGATGTTGTTGAGGCACATGTTGCCGAAATACGTGATCTTCTTGGTGATGCAGCACGTGATCATCGCATTCTTTACAGCCGCCGTATTCTCAAGAAAACCGGTCTGCGCTGGCACAAGGGCGGAGAACGCAAATGTTGCGACTAAGCCAATATATCCGAACCGCAATTCAGATATCTGACAGCTCTGTTCCGGAAATCCCCGATAGACGTTCACGTGCGCCGTTGCAAAATCGCGGTCCTGTGGTGATCTGGAACCTGATCCGGCGTTGCAATCTGACATGCCGTCATTGTTATGCATCCGCCGTCGATAAAGATTTCCCGGGTGAACTGACCACCGCGCAAGTTTTCAAAACGATGGAAAATCTGCGTGATTTCAATGTCCCGGTATTAATCCTGTCCGGCGGCGAACCTCTTATGCGGCCGGATATTTTTGACATCTCGGCATATGCCAAGGAACTTGGTTTTTATGTCGCACTTTCAAGTAACGGCACCCTGATTGACGACAAGAACATCGATCAGATCGCAAATGCCAATTACGACTATGTCGGGATCAGCCTGGACGGCCTTCACGAAACCCATGACTATTTTCGCCGTCTGGAGGGTGGTTTCGATCTGGCATTACGCGGTGCACGTCTTTGTCGGGATGCAGACTTGCCTGTTGGCATTCGTTTTACCATGACACGGGAAAACTATCAGGACCTTCCCGGCCTTCTTGATCTTGTTGAACGAGAACAGATAGACAAGTTCTATTTCTCGCATCTGAACTATGCTGGACGGGGAAATCACAACCGCAAGGATCATGCCTTCTACAACATGACGCGCGAGGCATTATTAATGATATTTGCCCGCTGCGAAGCTGAAATCAAAGCCGGCATTCACCGTGATTATGTCACGGGTAACAATGATGCCGATGGTGTGTTTCTGAAGTTCTGGATTGATCAAAATTACCCCGCCGCGTCCGAGAAAATTGGCAATCTGCTGAAACGCTGGGGTGGTAATGCGTCAGGCGTCAATGTTGCCAATATTGACAATCTTGGCAATGTCCACCCCGACACCATGTGGTGGCAACATACGCTTGGCAATGTTTTGCAACGTCCGTTTTCAGACATCTGGCAGGACACGAGTGACCCTTTGCTGGCCGGTTTAAAGCAACGACCGCGCGCCGTCGGGGGACGCTGCGGCGAATGCAAATATCTCGAGATTTGCGGCGGCAACACACGTACCCGCGCCTATCAGCTGACAGGTGATCCCTGGGCAGAAGATCCGGGGTGTTATCTTGATGATGGGGAACTTGGCATATCCGGACAGTACGAACGGATCAAAACAGTTCCCTTTGCTGCGACCAAACGACAGGGTCAGGTGGAGTACCCATCATGCCCAAGGTAACTTTTCAGCCATTCCGCTCGACACTGATGGCTGCGACAATGCTGATCTGCTTTCAGGCAGTGGCACGGGCCGATGATGCAGCATTAACATCATCACAATTTGCAGACGCCAACGCACTTTATGGAACGCATTGTGCCGCTTGCCACAACGGGGATCGACTTGGCGGGATGGGGCCAGCATTGTTGCCCGAAAGCCTTACGCGATTGCGCGGCAGCATGCTGAACGATGTTATTTCAAATGGACGGGCCGCAACGCAGATGCCGGCATTCGATCAAGTCCTGAACAAGACAGAGATTGATCTTTTGGCAAGCTGGTTGCGCCAACCACTTTCAGAAACGCCATCCTGGAATATGGCCAACATCATCGACAGCCACACCGTGTTCGTCGAACCCAATCAGTTGCCGGTCAAACCGAAGTTCACGGCCGATCCGTTAAATCTGTTTACCGTGGTCGAGGCCGGCGATCACCATATCACCATTCTTGATGGCGACACCTTTACGCCCCTTGATCGATTTCCTACCCGGTTTGCCCTTCATGGAGGTGCTAAATATTCCCCGGATGGCCGGTTTGTCTATCTGGCCTCACGCGATGGCTGGGTCCAGATGTACGATCTGTATTCCCTTCAAACCGTTGCCGAAATCCGCGTCGGGGTGAACACCCGCAACGTTGCGGTGTCGGACGACGGACGATACCTGATGGCGGGCAATATGTTACCCCATACACTGGTTTTGCTTGATGCCCGTGATCTACGCCCGATCAAACAGATCCCGGTGGATGGGGACCACGGCCAATCATCACGCGTTTCTGCGGTTTATACAGCACCCCCAAGACAAAGCTTCATTATCGCCCTGAAAGATTTTCCCGAAGTCTGGGAAATATCCTATGCCGATACTCCGCAACCGGTTTATCCAGGCTTTGTCCATAATTACGAAGCAAACATGGTCGAAGCACTTGATGTCCAATATGGCCCGTTCCCGGTTCGACGCATCCGGCTTGATGACGGGTTGGACGATTTCTTTTTTGATCAGGATTACCGTTATCTGGTGGGGGCGGCGCGCAATGGACGCGACGGACAGGTCATCAACCTGAATATCGGACGCAAAATTGCCGATATTGCCCTTGAAGGCATGCCCCATCTTGGTTCCGGCATTACCTTTGAGTATCAAGGTCGGCCGGTTCTTGCCACCCCGCACCTCAAAGATCCGAAAATCAGCGTCATTGATATGGAAAGCTGGGAAACGATCAAGGTCATCGAGACACTGGGCCCGGGCTTCTTTACCCGCAGTCATGAAAACACGCCCTATGCCTGGGTCGATGTGTTTTTCGGGCCAAACAAGGATGCCGTACATATCATCGACAAACGGACCCTCGAAATTGTCAAAACCTTGCGCCCGGAACCGGGAAAAGTGGCCGCCCATGTCGAATTTGATCGCAGTGGAACACACGCACTGCTTTCGATCTGGGATGATGACGGTGCGGTGATTGTTTACGACGCCAATACGTTTGAAGAAATCAAACGCCTGCCGATGAAAAAGCCGGTTGGCAAATACAATGTCTTTAACAAGATCACCTACTCGGAAGGCACCAGCCACTAGAGCTGAGCGCAATCAGCTTGCTGCTTGGGGCGTCATCAGGATCACCACGCCCTGAGCAGCAAGAACACCAAGAAAAATAACAATCAGAAATGCAATAAACATCGCCCGCCAACTGCCCGCGGCAGGGCCAAGACCAAGATAATATCGCAAAATCAACGCGGCCTTGATGCATCCGACCGCAACGATAAATCCTGTGGCAAACATGTTTAGCGTGATTGGTTCAACCGCATTGTCACCCAGTGCCAGAATGACTGCGATCAATGTTGTGATGCTTGCGATCCCCCAAACGACGCAAGCAGTGCGTACAGAGGCGATGCATGAACCGGCCATATCGATGGCCGCAACATCGGTGATCTCAAGACTCTTTTTCATATGCCCTTACCGCACCAGATAGATCACCGGGAAAACAAGGACCCAGACCATATCGACCATGTGCCAGAATGCCGCACCGGTTTCGACATTGATCCGGCTTGGCCAGATTGCAACAACCATCAATATTCCGATCCCCAGAACAACATGCAGGGCATGAAACCCGGTGATCAGAAAATAAAGTGTGAAAAACGTGCTGCTTTCAAGACCGATACCGGCATCAAACTTTGCCCTATACTCGATCATCTTGATGATAAGAAAGATTGCACCGCCAAGCGATGCCAGAACAAGCCAAAGCCGAGAACGGCATATGTTACCCGTATTCACCGCCTGGATGGCAAAGACTGCAAAAAGACCGCTGGTAAGAAGCACAAGTGTATTGATGCCACCGGCAAGACGATCAAGCTGCATCTGATCCTGAGCAAACCCTTGTGGATCAACAACGCGCGCGCCCGAAAATGTCAGAAGAAACGCGCCAAAAACCACCAGTTCCGACAAAATCAGAACCCACATGATCGGGTGACCGGGCAAAAGTTCCAGTCCACCCCAGGATGCCGTGTCGTTATCTTCTGCGCCTGAACTCAGTTGGGTTTGGGCCGTCATGTCAGCACACCAGTTGTCGATAGATGCGCGGCAATGCGGCCGGAAGATTTTCAAGCCGTGCAACGATGGCATGACCACCCGCACCAAAAATATAGGGGAAATAATCCTGGGCCCTGCGATCCACCGTCACACCGAAAAGTCCCAGCCCCGCTTTGCGACACTCGCGAACAGCGCGACGGCTGTCTTCGATGCCATAACGCCCTTCGTAATGATCAATATCGTTGGGCTTGCCATCGGTAATCACCAACATCAACCGATGTTGATGCGGACGTTCTTCGAGCAATTTTCCCATATGGCGAATGGCTGTGCCAAGGCGGGTATAGTAACCGGGTCTTAGTTTTTGAATGCGCTGCTGGCATAGCGGTGACCAGTTTTCATCAAAGCCCTTAATTGCATTGATGCGCACCCATTCGCGCCTGCGCGAAGTGAAACTGTAAACCCCGAAATCATCGCCACAGGCATCCAGTCCACTGGCAAGAACCGACAAGGCCTGCTTTTCAACATCAAGTACACGGTTGTCCTTGATCCAGGCATCCGTTGAAAGTGACACGTCGATCAAAACAGCCACCGACAAATCGCGAGCGCGACGGACAGTATTCAGATAAATGCGGTTATTAAGTTCCCCACTGCCCTGACGGTCACATTGGGCACGGACAAGGGCTTCAAGATCGAGTTCGGAACCATCGAACTGCCCGCGCAAAACTTGATGCCGGGGGCGGAATGCCTCGAACTGACGCCGGATCTTGCGGATCTGCTGACGTTCCAGTTCCCCCGGTTGCCAGATATCTGTGTCGCTGACGGTTTCATCACCCGATTGCATGACCACTTTACAAAAGTCCGGGCGATAGCTTTGTTGACGGTAATCCCATTCCGGATAGGTCCATTCACCTATCAGCTTGCCGTCATCCGCATCACGCGGCGGAAGATCAAGATCAAAGCGAAGCTTGGTAGCAGCTTTCCGTTTGCAGTCGGAAATCTCCATTTCCTCAAGCTCGTCTGCTGCCTTGCGGGCATCCTGTTCGTCTTCGTCATCCATTGGCCGGTTCACATTGACCATTTCAGCAATCGAAATGATTTTCTCAAACCGGTTCAGTGCCAGCGGATCATTGCGACCCGCCTGATCATTCTTGCGTCGACGGGCACGCTTTTTTCGTTCCTGATTTCCGTCTTGTGCCTGCTCATCCGTTTCATCGGGATCATTGTCGTTACTCCGACTGGAGGTTCCGACACAGATTGCCTCCCCCCATAAAGGAACCGGAAGGAACGGCGCATAACGGTGTGGCCTTAAGCCGGATGCAGCGATCAGTTCAGAAATTTCAGCTTCGTTTTGACAACATGCATCAAGCAAAGCCTGAAACGGGTTTTCTATCCCGGTATCCCCGCCGCGCAGAAATGCCAGAACACAGTCTTCAACTTTCTGTTCAAGTGCAGGCAAACGCCGAGCCGGTCGCAATTGACAAAACGCGGCGTAAAGTCGATTGCGCATCGCGGCAATACCGGGAAATACCTGTTGCAAGGCCCGGTCTGTTTGCATCGCATGAACAAGCCGCAAGATATCGGATGCAAAGGGATCGTGCTTTATCGCGTCCGGGACCCGTATCGGAGATGACGTCGCAAACCACGCCATATACCAGATATACAGATCACGATTAAGCGCAGGTGACGGAAACAATGCAATCGCAGGCGGCATTTTCACTGCAATCTCGTTCATTTCCGCCATTGCAATCTGTTCGTCCACCAGACCGATCCGTTGCCGCCAACCCAGTCTATGGGTTGAGACCCGTTTATCGATTTGAGAAAATTCAAGCGCAGGGTTACCGCCCAGTGCCCGAAACAGGACAGGTAAACTTGCCCGAAGTTCGGAAAAACGGACGGCACTTTCGGTATATTCGCGATAGCTTTCCTGATTGCGCGATGCAATCCGGTGCCACAACATCCCGACCTGTTCTTCAAATTCCAGAAAATCGAAACTCATGTCATCGCCCCCGGTGCTTAACCACGAATGATGCCAATGGCTTCATGCAAGCCAGCTTTGATGTCTGCATCATCGCTTAGCGGTTCTACGATGGCGGCCTTTACCGCATCATCAAAGGACACACCGGCTTTTAAAAGTGTCGCACAATAGATCAGCAACCGGGTTGAGGCCGCTTCTTCCAGATCAACACCGGCAAGGTTTCGGATTGCACCGGCAATACGCACCAGAATTTCGGCGGCATCGTGATCAATACCGGTTTCACGCATCAGAATATCGGTTTCGGTCCGGGCGTCCGGGAAATCAAACTCTGCGGCCAGAAAACGTTGACGCGTTGATGGTTTGAGCTGCTTGAGAAGGTTCTGATATCCGGGGTTATAAGACACCACGAGCATGAAATTATCCGGCGCCTCTAGAAGTTCCCCGGTGCGATCAAGTGGCAGCAAACGCCGGTCATCGGTTAAAGGATGAAGCACCACGGTAACGTCTTTGCGTGCTTCGACAACTTCATCCAAATAACAAATTCCGCCATGACGGACAGCCCGCGTCAAAGGCCCGTCAACCCAGACAGTTTCCCCGCCCTTGATCAGGTAGCGTCCCGTTAAATCAGCTGCTGTCAAATCGTCGTGACACGATACGGTATAAAGCGGGACGCCAAGTTTGGCCGCCATGTGCGAGACAAAGCGCGTCTTCCCGCATCCTGTTGGCCCCTTTAGCAAAAGCGGCAATTTACGCTGCCAGGCAGTTTCGAAAAGTTGCTCTTCGTGACCGGTGGCCTGATAGAAGGGAACATCGGCTTTGGGTGTGAATTCCTTAAGGGCGCTGGACATCTCTGTGCTCCTGTCGCTCGATAACCCGAAAAACATAACGGCCGGTTAGCGGGAACCAACCGGCCGTTATCCGCAGCATGTCTCGGCTTATAAAAAGCACGAAATACGACACACTGACTTGATTGCCGTCATTCGGCGGGTTGACTGATCTTTGCCCGGACAGAAGCGGCACGCGGCGGCACCACCAAAGCCCAGATAATGAAGGTCACCCCGATCAAAACAGCAATCCCCGATCCCAACCGCATCCAGTAGAACAAGGCGACCTGATCCTGGACGTCCATGTAATTCATGCCCAGAACACGTTGCAGGTGAGTTTGAACAACACCGGCAAAGGTCAGGGTAAAGGTCATGAATGCCATGCCACTGGTCGTAATCCAGAACCCCCACATATTGAGCTGCTGGTTATAGGGTTCGCGCCCGCGCAGGTAAGGAAGTGCATAGGTAAATATCGCGAGATTGAGCATCACATAGGCCCCGTAAAAGGCCAGATGTCCATGTGCCGCGGTTACCTGGGTGCCATGCGTGTAATAGTTGATCGACGACAGGGTATGCATGAAACCCCACACACCTGCGCCAAAGAACGCCATGACCGAACATCCCAAAGACCACAACAATGCGGACTTGTTCGGATGATCCCGCCCGCCTTTCCAAACCATGTAGAAACAGAACACCACCATGGCAAAGAATGGCACGACCTCAAGCGTCGAGAACACGTTGCCAATCCACTGCCAGTAACCCGGCGTTCCGATCCAGTAATAATGGTGTCCGGTACCCAGAATGCCGGTAAACAGCGTCAGCGAGACCATGACATAAAGCCATTTCTCGACCACTTCACGGTCGACACCGGTCATCTTGATCATCAGAAACGCCAGAATTGACGCCATGATCAGTTCCCAAACGCCTTCGACCCAAAGGTGAACGACGTACCACCAGTACATTTTATCCACCGCCAGATTTGACGGGTTATAAAATGCAAACAGGAACAACAGGGCGACAAACCACAGCGCGACCATCAACACGTTGGAAACAGCAGTTTTCCGACCTTTAAGCAAGGTCATGGTCGTGTTGTAGAGGAACATAAGCGCCACAACAACAATACCGACCTTGATCGGCAAGGGCTGTTCAAGGAACTCTCGTCCTTCGTGGATGCCAAAGATATAACCGACAACAGCCGCACCGGCTGCAATCAGGAACAACCAGAACTGGATGATTGCCAGTTTCGGGCTGTGGATTTCGGTTTCGCATTCTTCGGGAAGCAGATAATAAGCCGCCCCGAAATAGCCCATCAACAACCACACAATCAATGCGTTGGTGTGGATCATCCGGATAACGTTAAACGGCAATATTTCAGAAAACAGATTCGGCAAGACATAGACAGTGCCGGCAACGACACCAAACAGAATCTGGGCTGCGAACAATGCCAGTGCGCCATATATGTAATACAGCGCTACCTTTTGTGATTGATATTTCATTGTAGCCTCGTTTCCTTCAAAACCGGTTATCCCGCCTCGTTTGGCGGCCAGTTCTGGGTATCGATTTCACTGGTCCATTTCAGGAAGTCGACCAATTCATCAAGTTCCCGATCTGTCAGGTTGAACTGCGGCATTTGGCGGCGGCCCTCAATTCCGCTCGGCTGGGCTTGCATCCATGCTTTAAGCATGTCGCGTGCTCCTTCCGGGTCATCCTTTCCGCCATAACGCACCCAGACATTGCCAAGCTCGGGCGCGAAATAGGCACCTTCCCCCAACAATGTGTGACAATTGATGCAGGAATTGCGTTCCCAGATATGCTTGCCCGCCACTACCGATTCCGTCAGCGTGTCTTCGTTGGTTGACTCGTTAACGATGTAGTTGTGACTGTGCAAAGTCAGTCCAAGAAAGATGACCAGAAAGAAGATCGTCCCGCCGTAGAAAATGTTTCGGGCAGCAGATTTTGTCAGACGCTCCGACATGTGAACGAATCCTCACTCCGATTGACAACTCATTGCCGCTCTGTCCCCAAAACGGCATCGTCGCATCTTTTCCTGATCGAAGTTTTTCCACCTTGACGACCGTCAAACGAAAAAAAGCCCCGCCATAAGGCGGGGCAGAATGCAGCGGGGAAAACATCTGTAAACAGGGCCGGAGATACCTGAAACGGTCATTCAAATTGCGGAAACAGGATCGCGTTTTCCAGATACATGTGGGCAACCAGATCTTCGATCAGCTTGCCTGTTCCGCTATAAAGCGCGCGCCAGGAGGCGCATACGCCTTCTGGCACTGTGCAGTTATTTGTCAGTTCCTGCAGGCGGTGAATGGCCTGCCCGTGATCATCGTGCTCTTCTCTCATACAATGAATTGGCAATGCCAATGCGGGTGATATGACACCATTTTTGTGCATCTCGCGCATGGCGGGGAACAAAACTGCTTCCTCCTTGGCCATATGCATGTCGAGATTTTCGGCGGTCGCAAACAATTCATCTGCCAACCCGGCAGGAACATCGGGATGGTCGCCATGAACGGCTTCAACCTTGCGGGCCAGTAAGACCAGTTCGGCAATCTCGTCGCGATGGACCTGATGATAGCGGGTCAAAATGAAATCAATAAAGGCATCCGTATCATTCGGATTTGGCAAACTCACCGGCCCTTTGGGAAGTTGATAAAGCGCGTTGGCGACAAGATTGACATCCAGCCCCTTTTTTAGGGCCAGTTCACTCAATGTCTGGTCCGCGTGGCAGCAAAACCCGATCCCGTATTGTCGGAAAACCAATGTGGCCCCCGGGTAATAAGCGACCAGTGCGCCAATATTCTGATCAACAAGATCATCAGCGGTAAAGATTGTCTGACTAGTCCCCGACGCAGCGCACATGCGATTTTCCTCTCAAATCAGCGGCGAATGAACCATTAGACAATGCTGCATTCAGTCGGTTTCACTTTGACGATGGTCAAATTATCGTTGGCATAAAAAAATCCATGGCTTGTGGCTGGAAACCTTTTCTTTTGATCCAACGGGCTCAGCCCTTCTTGAAAGTTGGAAAAATACAAACCTTACAGAGGCTTGACAGACATCAACCACAAGTGGGCGGACAAACGCGATACTTCTGATCGTCAAAATTCCGGAGCACCCCGTGTCAGAAAGCCACCCGTCTTTCACCCCCTTTTTGCTGATCAGTCCCTTTGTCCGCAATGCGCCCAGGGCGCTGGTTCAGAAAATCTGTAACCATGCGATGGCAACCATGCACACACGCCATAAGGCGGTGTTCGAACGGGTGACAGAGCGTGAAACATTTGCCCTGCTGATTGCGCCAACTGATCTGGACATGATGTTCTATCTGAAAATCGATCCGGACCAGCCGGAACTCCGTCCGGTCTGCCATCCTTCCGAAGAACCCGTTGCCGCCCGGATTTCCGGGCCGCTGCCCGCCTTGCTGGAATTGCTTCAGGGCAAATCTGACGGGGATGCATTGTTCTTTTCGCGCACCCTTCGGATCGAGGGGCGCACCGATCTGGTTGTCGCCCTGCGCAATGCGCTTGACGGCGAGGAAATTGACCTTCGCACAGCTGTCAGTAACAGCTTTGGTGTAGCAAGCCCCGCCGCACGCGTCATGCTGCGCTTTGCCGAAACCCTCTATGGCCAAGTGCAACATGACATGGACCGATCTGCGCACGCCCTGACTGCGTCACTTGAAAGACGTTTGGGTGGTCTGGACAAGCGCACAACTGCGCAGGCAGAAGCCATGTCCCGGATCGAAAATTCCCTTCAACGCAATAGTCGTCGTGCAAAGCCCGCCCAGACCACCAGCCCCAAAGATGACTTTGCCTTTAACGACCACACCTAGTCACAGCCAGTCACAGGAACGATATGGAACTCGTTTGTCCGGCAGGAACCCCTGCCAGTCTTCATGCCGCCGTTGATGCCGGTGCCGATGTTGTCTATTGCGGTTTTCGCGACGCGACCAATGCGCGGAATTTTCCGGGACTGAATTTCTCGCGCGATGAACTTCGCGATGCTGTCAGATATGCCCATAAACACGATGTCCATGTTTACCTTGCGTGCAACACCTATCCACAGGCAGGTATCGAATATATCTGGCAGGCTGCGATTGATGACGCCGTAGCAATTGGTGTTGATGCGGTGATCCTTGCCGATATCGGTCTGCTGCGATATGCCCGCGACCGTCACCCGGACGCCCGGTTGCATCTCTCGGTTCAGGCATCAGCGTCGAACGAAGAGGCCATAAAGTTCTATCATCGGGAATTTGCTGTACGCCGGGTTGTTCTGCCCCGTGTTCTATCGCTTGAAGAAATCCGGTATCTCAATCACCGCATCCCTGTTGAAACCGAGGTTTTTGCATTTGGCGGCATGTGTGTGATGGCCGAAGGGCGTTGTTCGCTGTCATCCTATGCGACCGGGGAAAGCCCCAATATGAACGGTGTCTGTTCGCCGGCAGCCCATGTCCATTACGAAGAACGTGATGACATGACCGTTTCCAGGCTCGGCGATTTTACCATCAATATCTATGACCAGAATGAAAAGGTCGGCTACCCGACCCTTTGCAAGGGCCGTTTCCGCGCGATGAACAAATCGGGTTATTTGTTCGAGGAACCCACCAGTCTGGATGTCACAGCAATCTTGCCCGAACTGGCCGAGGCCGGTGTCACGGCGCTAAAGATTGAAGGCCGCCAGCGCGGCAAGGCCTATATTTCGCAGGTTGTCAGTGCGTTCCGGGCATCACTTGATCGCATTTCCCAAGGCCAACTAACGACCCGTTCAAGCCTTAGTACGCTTAGCGAGGGTCAAAGCGATACAACAGGCGCATATCGGAGAAGCTGGCAATGACAAAATCACGTTTGGTCATGGGGCCGATCCTGTTTCACTGGGACGAACAGCGAAAACACGATTTTTATGCACAAGTTGCCGATGAAGCCGACATTGATATTGTCCATGTCGGGGAAGTCGTTTGCGCCAAGCGCATGCCATTTTTCGACAAACACCTTCCCGACGTAATCGAACGGTTGCAGCGCGCCGGAAAAGAAGTGGTTCTTTCAACCCTTGCACTGGTGATGAATGGACGCGAAAGCGACCAGATCAAAGAAATCACCCAGATGCCCGACCTTCTTGTCGAAGCCAATGACATTTCGGCGGCGGGCCTGCTGGCCGGGAAGCCGCACGTCATTGGTCCCTACATCAATATCTATAATGAAAGTACGCTTTCATATTTTGAAGATCAGGGTGCAAAGCGCATTTCCCTTCCCTGGGAATTGCCGATGACGTCAATCGCGCGCCTGTGCGAAACACGCAAATCGGCAGAAATCGAAATCCAGATTTTCGGCCGGATGCCGTTGGCAATTTCGGCACGCTGTTATTCCGCACGCGCGCGTGGCCTGCATAAGGACGGGTGCAGATATGTCTGCGGCGACCACATTGACGGAATGGATGTCGCAACACTTGATAATGCACCATTCCTTGCCGTGAATGGCTTACAGACCATGTCGAGCCATTATGTCGAACTTTCCGACAGCATCGAGGATCTTCAAAATGCCGGCGTCAATGCGTTCCGACTTTCTCCGCACAGTCTCGATATGACCTGTGTGGCGCAACTTTATCGCCAGTTGCTTGATCGCCAAATCTCTGCGGATGAATTGCGCCAGAACCTGAAAAACATGTCACTGCCCATGGCATTTTCGGACGGCTTCCTGCATGGCATGGCCGGTGCAGAGTTGCGCAACACTTTGGGTCAAGGGGCTGAATAATCTTGTCGGGACGGGCCAAAAAACAAGGGCTGCGACGGAATACGCAGCCCTTCAACACATTGATGTTTTGGGGAGTCATCAATTCAATGCGTTGCTGACAATCAATCATAAAGAGATCCACCAACCCGACCTTGACGGTCGTCAAGTTGCCAGCCTGCTCGCTAGCCCCCGTAGCCCGATACACTTCGCCAGAAACAACAAAACCCAACCATGAACTGGCTGGGTTTGAAAAGCGATGGTGCCCCCGGGGAGAATCGAACTCCCTATGAGTATATTATACACCAATCATGTTCTTTGTTTCACAACGACTTAAACGACACTCAAAGCCGATTTGTGCGGCTCATTTAGTATTTGGTACACACATCCCATACGCATAGCAAGGTCAAAATGGCGGCAAGAACTTTGGGGCTGGCTTTATCGTTCTAACCTTATCCTCGGTTGTTTCCGCTTGAAGGGATGCACTATCTTGCGACGAAGCAAGAGGAAACGCGCTAGCCTGTATAGCATTCTCAACATTCCTGATAAGCCGATACACCTCCCCCTTTCCCTGGCTATCTTTAAAACGCTGGTAAGCTGCCAAAACTCTAGATGATGTTTCTTGAAAACTGGCGTAGTCCGCTTGATACGTTTCCTCGTCTAAAGGGGACCTATCACCCAATGAGGTAAAAAGCCGAACTATATCCTTCTTCCTCTTTTCAAGCCTTCTATCTGTGATTCGATTAAGTCCAACCTTTGACAAATCATTCTTTGCCCTGTGACGATTTCGGCAAGCAGGTCCATCATGAGATTGAGTGGGCTCTCGCCATCTTCCTGCTCCAAGATTTTTAGAATGTCGTCTGTATTCTTCTTCGTCTTCTGTATTGCGCCTGTGACGTTTTGCAATTGAGCCATTGTGTTCCTCCATTAAGTTGTCGAATTCCATTTTTCTTATTTTTAGTAATCTGTGACAGGCACCAACAAACGTGCCGTTTTCATGCTCAATGACAAAGGCTTTCTCTCCCCGCCTGAGCACAAGATTCATTTCACCCAGTTTCTCTGAGAAAACACTGATGTCAGATGCATCCTTGAATGCCTGCTTTACCTCTTGTTTGAGGGCAGGAAGTTGCAAGCCCTTCCTCTTAAGTTCTTGATGTTCTGCGGCCCCAAATGAGGCCACTGGGCGAGGTGTTTCTGCAATGTGAAGAAGGGTTTCTGGACAATCCCCCTGAGATGATAGAAATTGCGCAACAGAGCGGTTATGCCTGCCAACCGTCAACTGATGTCCGAATTCCAGTTCCAGTAGCCTGGATATCTTTTCGTTTCTCACTTTGAAAAATTTTGAATCCAAAGTTCTTCCCAAAAATCTCTCTGGCACAATCAGGTGAAGATGATTGTTAGGACTTCCATCAGACAGCTTCTTTGTATGACGAACCAGGATGTAAGGCCTTTCATTTGCATTAAACTCACTCAGGATAAGTTCAACGGCCCTATGCTCGTTTTTATCGTCCATCGGACGCCCAGCATTGATAGAAATGTGCCTCATAGAGAACTTGCAACCATCGAACTCTGCTTCTCGATGGAACTTTTCAAAATCTCCCTCCCACCCAACAAGAAGCTCAATACGTTCATTCTCCAAGTCTTTATGAAGCAGATGGTTTTTGAGGTTTCGAAAACCGCCTGAAGTCCTGATTCTCGTCGTATTCAAAATCATCAGGTTACCTCAGACTGTTTATCTTTTCAGACATCCCCTGAAGCAGGCATTTGATGTATACGAGGTCAGCTTGTTCATGTTTACTATGTGCGTAGCGGGTAAGCTGATTGATGTTGTTGCCAACACAATTTAACTCTGTCTGTACTGAGTAAATTGCTTGGATGAGTTCCCTGTAGCTCTCAATTGTTTTCTTGCGTGCTGCCAAGGCCAAAGACTGTCTGGCCCATACTGATAAATTCATCCCAGAGGTGTTCGCCCCTGATTTGAATAATTTCTTTTCTTGTTCACTAACCCTTATTTTTAAAAACCTATTTCTTGCAACCATAATACGTACCTCCGTTATTATTATTGGTTTTAAGGAGTCTACTCGGGGTCAACGGGGCAGAGCCCCTTGCCAGAATGTTTGAGTGCTGTGGGCACGATTAACACGGCTGGCTTACAAAAATAGGCACCTTAATTTTGCTAGGATTGCAAAACCTATGCATAGAACAAGAAATAAAAAAGCTCCCTTCAAATAGAAGGGAGCTCCATTAAAATAAGCACCTATTTTTATTACGATACCCGAGCGGCAGGAACAAACTCTGGCTCCACAACACTTGCAAGTTCGCCATTTTTCAAGCGGCTCATTATCTTACTCCAAGTTGCGGCCTGATAACTTTTCAGGGGTATTACGATGCGGTCATTTTCAAGGTCAGAAAGGTCGTATTCAAGATACAAACCAGTGTTCTGCGCGGCTTTGTTATGCTCCTGACCGTTATAGCTCATAACATCAATCGCTTCGGTTGTGCTTGTTCTGCCGATGGCCCGGATGGTATTTGCGACACTCTCTCGCTCTCCCCATTTTCTAATGTCATTCCAGGCGACGGTTCCAGACTTGGCTATTTTCTTTTTGTCCATGCGTACAAATGCAAACGTCTGATTATCTCTAGAAATTGCTATGCCGCCTCTATCACCGGCAACATAGTAGCCGATATCGTCACCAAGAAATTCTCTGAGCTTTGCTGTCACCGTAAGAGCATTTCTGACCTCGCGGTTTTCCAACCATTGGGGAATGAAGAAACGCCAACCCAAAACCATTGGAAGGGCAAAAAACCACACCATCTCGGTATTCGGAGATGTAATCGGGATAAGTATCAAACTCGGCAGAAGCCCGCCCAATAGCACAGCCATCGCCCATAAAATAACACCACTTCCTTTCATATCTTTTTCGAAGTGGAGCTTGGTTGCCCTGATTACGACTTTAGCAAGCGGGTCATTGGCTACCTTGTTTTCCAAAGGCTTTCTGGTCAGTCGATACGGCATCCAGAAAACCAGCGCAGCGGTAATCAACCAAGGTGTAAAAGGTGCCTCATAGAAAGACCTCTGTGACCAGCGCATCTCAGCGTATAGGCCCCCCAGAAGAAAAATCATCAGAGGGCCAACCACCACAAGAAATATCACCTGCAGTACCAATCGGTTTTTCAACCAACTACGTTTCTCTGGGATAAATTCACTCGCATTTTCCAACCTTCGTACTCCTCTGAGATTGTTACTCATTATCTAATCAGAAAGCACAAATCTTTTACTATAGTAAATGGTTAAAGGCCAATGAAAACACTACCGTCTCGCGATGGACATACGAGAGACGGTTGGCTCAAACTTACGTCGGATAAGGCTTAAAAGCGGTATGAGTCAGGAGGCTCTTTCGCATCGGGCAGGGCTTGCCCCGAGCTTTTTAAGCCAGATTGAAAACGGCAAACGCAGCCCTACAATAACCACGCTCGCTGCCCTTGCCGGGGCCTTAAATGTCGAAGTTGTCGAGTTCTTTGCGAAGCAAAAACAAGAGTGAACAACTCAAGTTTTACGAAACACAATTTCCCCATTTCCAGGGTCATATTCATAGTCAACTATGGTCCCAGCGAATAGCAACCGGATTGCTTTTTCCACTACGGGCAATGGCAAAAGGAACCATTCCCTTGGCTTCACAAACCTGCCAAACCTGTCCTGAATTTCGATATCAAGCCTTGCTTCGCTGAAAAAGCGATGTAGCAGATTTTCAACCTTTACCGGGTCAACATCCATCAACGCAAAACTGCGCAAAGGATGTACTGGAGCCATTAAAAATGTTGGGTCTTCAACCGCATTTCTAATCCTGTCCTCGAGGGTCCCCTTGGTAACACCAATCTTGAACAAATTCCCGTCCAATGCCTTGATAGACGGGTCATTTGACAAGCTCCTTACGACATATACAACACCAGTCAGGACACCTTTTTCAGTGTCCTCCACATCATCAAAGAGTGGTCCACTAACGGGTGACGATATACGCCTGCCATTCGGGTCTTTGTAAAGCTCGGTAGCAAGTGACCGGAGAAGGTTGTTTCCCTCCATCCCATTGTCAAAAATCACACGCAAACGCGCGTTTTTTTTCCCGTTTCGGATTTGGGTCTCACCGACTTCGGCGACAAAGACAGTAACCCCATTGAGAATGAAGAATTCGCCCGCTTGAATTTCTTGCTCTTTTTGAAACTCAATGGCCTTTCTGCGACCTGATTTAAGGTCTTTCATACACTCATCAAACAGCGGTTCGAATTTGTCGAAGTCCTCGCATTTTATACGCTCCGATTTCCAATCAGCCTTGGATACTTTTTTCTGCGCACTGGTCGGAACATTTTTTATATTAAAAATGTCGTCTGAGTCGGTAGATAAAAGCTCGTCATCAGAATCAAGAATTTCGTCAAGACTCATTGCTGGAAATTCATCTTCGTCGGGCGAGCTTACCGACTGAATTTCAGCATTTTTTTTCTCAACATCCTTCAACAGATTATGCCGGTCATGAGATGCAAGTATCTCAAGTGCGTTTCTGTCTTTCAGAAGCCCTTTTAAGCGCAACTGCAGATTTCTCTCGGATACAGAGGGCTTTAACTCTGCACCTGCACCAGGAACATGGCCATACCGGTCAATAAACCGGTTTATCTCTTCGAAACTTGACAGAATCCGCGTTGCTTCGGGGTCAACTTCTTTAACCTTGACCTCGACTTCACCAACAAGCTCATCGTCAAATATGTCATCAAGAGACATCTTAGGCATTGTTCAAACCTGCGGCCATTTCAGCAGCCTTCTTCTTCCGCTTGGCTTCCCTAATCCAGGCCAAGGCCTCCGCCATCCGCTTTTCCATTGGGTTTTGCGAAGCCAAATCCGGTTCACGGCCATGCTCTGCGTGAAACTTTTTGATACGTGGATAGAGGACTTCTGCTTCCTCCTTAGACATTGCAATTTTCTTTGCAGTAATAGTCTGATGGATACGACTTAGAACTGCAGCGTCTACAGATTTGGACATGACCTCATAGGCCAATTGGAACGGATTGATGCTATCAATCAAATCAATATCGAGGTCATCAAGATTGATAAATTTCTCTGCTATCCGCACAAAACCAAGGTTTTTCTTTGTCTTGGCTTCCTCATCATCAATTTCATCATTGGTATTCGTGAAAACGGCATTGGCAACGACATGTTGACGGATTTCTTCAATCTCTTCCTCCGTCAAATCTTTGTATTTTTGCTCAATCACCTTTGGAATGAACACCTGATTGACAACTTCCGGGGCAATTTCATCGGGATTCATCGCAGCCCGAAGAACGTCTTCGTTTTGGAAAATTGCTGCCGTAAGGTCGGCAATATCACTTTCAATGATTTGCTTTACCCTGTCACTGCTTGGCTCCTTAAAGCCTTTAATCGCAATTTCCGGTCCGTCACCTGTTGTCGAAACATCAACATCGGGCCTTGAACCATCAATTTCATCATCGCCTTTATGGGTCTTGAACTTGAAATTTGGCGCAAGCACCTGCTCCATCAACAAGGATGCTGCTATCGCCTTCAGCATGTTGTTAACAGCATCTGTCACCCTGTCCTGGGTCGCATCAGGCTCGGCTATCAAATTGGTAAATTGTGCATGTTCTTTGCCAGGAGCATCGCGGGTCGTTCGCCCGATAATCTGAATTACTTCAGTCAAGGACCCTTTATAGCCAATGGTCAGAGCATGTTCGCACCAAATCCAGTCAAAACCTTCCTTTGCCATACCCAAGGCAATAATAACGTCAAGGTCTTCACGCTTTTCTATTGTCCGAAGGCCTTCAATAACCTTCTCTCGCCCATCCTCAGTAACCAAATCAGCAACTTTGATAACAGCGCCACTTTTGGTTTGGACGCGATAAAATCCCGTCACAGGGTCTTGTTGGCCCAGAATGTCTCCTAAATGGTCTATGATACGGTCTGTTTCATCGTATTTGTTACCCAAAGCCGCAGCCGCACCTACATGAGGAATATGCACAATCGTTTTCTTGGCTGGGTCCAGAATTTCATTAATCGCGTCGATATATCGGCCTCGATAAAAATGATAGCCTATTCCAAGCGTTTTAAGGTGCGTGTAGCCATTCAACTGCTCATAATAGGTGTAGGACACCCGATTGAATTTTTCTTCGTCCTCTGGCCTTAAAACAGGCGTAGCATCGCCCCTGAAATAAGAACCTGTCATTGCAACCAGATGAGCATTATCTGCCTGAATAAGCAATCTTACCAGTTCACCCAGCTTACTGGTCGCATCTGCTGACACATGATGAAACTCATCAATTGCCAGCAAGCAGTCATCAAAAGCACCGATACCTTTTGTTGCTATGATTTCGTCAAAGGCGAAACGCAGCGTCGAATGCGTGCACACCAGAATTTCATCATCCGAGTCCATAAAACTCAGAAATGACTGAACTTTGCCGTTTGCAACGCCTGCCTTGCAAAGGTTCCATTCATCTTCAACTTGCCAGTCCCTAAAAAACCCATGCTCAGTCAGGTTGGTATTCTTGAAAGAAGAACCAATGGAACGCTCGGGAACAGCAACAATAACTTTTCGAATGCCCTGATTTTCAAGCTTATCGAGACCAATAAACATCAACGCACGGGATTTTCCTGATGCAGGTGGGGCTTTCACAAGAAGATACTGGGAATGCCTGTTTTGAAAGACTCTGGCCTGCATTGCCCGCATGCCCATCTCATTAGAAGTCTGGCTTTCTCCAGACTGGGCATAATTTACTCTGACAAAATCCTGCATCTATCCAGCCTTTTTCCTGGTCATTTTTGCGTACATCTTGAAAAGGTGCTCAAGGCGTTCTGTATCATTCTTGAAGGGCCTACCGATATACAAGGTCTCTAATGCGTCATCGAGCTCCTGATGAACTTTCAGAAGGTTGAGGGGCATCTTCTTAGGGTCATACAAGTCTGCCATTGTTTTGCCAGGATGCTGCTCTCTGGCTTCAATAACCCTCCAAGCCAATTCTTCAAGCGACTCTATGTCTTTTTGATACAGCTTAGGAACTGGGAACGTGTTGTATCCTAGTGTGTTTGAATATCGAATACGTGTTTCGAGCTGCCCACATACTGCCTTAATCCAAACGACATGCAACTTAGAAGATATGATAGCAAAGAGATAAAGCGGCGCGTCATAAAGGGCAAAAGCAGAGTCACTTATGATGGTTTTTCCATCAAGCAATCCTACTTGAACATAAGGCCTAGATTCTGATGTAACGCGAGGGACTATAATGGAATGTTCACTTGCGATATTCATCTCTCGAAATTGATGGGGAGCTTCAGACAAAGATTTTGTCCCTGCATCCACGCTATTCAATCTCATTTCTTTGGTTCTTATTATCCTCTCTTGAATAGGAGGAATTTTCAAAGCGGCGTTGAGATTTTTGTCGTCAATCCACAGACACCACCTGTCCCTTTTTTTAATAAACTCTTTTGAACCCATTATTCTTCTAAACAGGAAATCTGCCTCAGGAAATGAATTTAAAATTTCATTCTTCTCTTCTGTCGATAAAAGGAGATTCCCCCCATCGGCTGGCATATTTCCGAACTTCATAACTTCTTTTTTTGTTTTAGCATTACTAATTGGTTCAATATATATATCTGAGTAATCAATTAGATACCCATTAATGTTACTCACTCTGTAAGCAACATCGTTCACATACATTGTCTTAGGACCGCCTTTCTTCCCTCTCACACCAACTACAACGCATGTGACGCCTGCATTTCCTGAAGCAAGATTTTTCCATTTAAAAGATTGATGCGCAAAATAGATTTCGCGTGTATCTCCCAAAACATGCGGCCAAAGCAAGGGGACTTGCTCCCCCTGACAAACAGAGTTAGTTGCCACAAACGCAAAAGATATATTCTTATTTTCTCCAGTATATTTAGCGGCTTTAATCAGCCAGCAAGCAACATAATCCAGTTTCTTGTATTTTTTTGAAATATCAGAAAATACAAAAGATATATCTTTTTTGTGTTCTTTCGTTTGTTGCGCCCTCCCTAGATATGGAGGATTACCTACTATGTACGTTTCAACGTCATTTTCGGCAGGAGGACAGATATCCTCCCAGTCAGTCGTTAACGCATTTCTGTGATGAATATTACCACCGTCTTTTAGAGGTAATGCAGGTGGTGCATCCCCAAAAACTTCAGCGAACTGCCTGTTGACTTGGTATTCCGCAATCCACAGCGATAGCTTTGCAGTTTCAGCGGCAAAATCGGCGTATTCAATTCCATAGAAGTTCGAGAGCGTAACCTCAGACCATTTCCAACCAAGCTCGCCAGTTAGCTCTCTGAGACGCTTGTAAATTCGCATTTCAAGCTTACGCAGCTCTCGATAGGCAATGATAAGAAAGTTTCCAGAACCACAGGCAGGGTCAAATACCCGTATTTTTGCCAGCCTTTGATGCAACTTATTCAGCTTGCCTACACTGTCCTGGCTGTCTGCGAATTGCTTTTCCAAATCCAGCAAAAACAAGGGCTGAAGCACCTTCATAATATTGGGGACAGAGGTGTAGTGCAAACCCAAGTCACCACGCATTCCAGGCTCAACAACCGCCTGAATCATGGAACCAAATATATCTGGATTAATTTCCCGCCAGTTTAGGCGTGCTGCCTCAATCAGCAGACGGCGTGACAACCGTGTAAACCTTGGTGTTTCAATGCGGTCTTTGAACAATCCTCCGTTTACGTAGGGGAAAGCACGTATAAAGCCCGGAAGATTGGCTCTTTCTTTATCAGGCGTATCCATGACCGCGAAAATCTGGTCAAGAAAACTGCCTACGTCTCCACCATTAATATCAGTATATTCATTCAACGATTTGGAGAATAAATCCTGCTCAAATATCCCGGTATCTTCTGCAAACATGCAAAACAGAATCCGGGTCAGAAACAGGTTTATCGTGTGAACGTGACCTTCATCGTTCCAATCAGGATTATCGGCTAGTACAGCGTCATAAAACTTTGCCAGGCGGCCAGCGGCCCTGATGTCCGCCAGAGCTTCTTCAACAGCTTCGTAACGCTCAATACCGGCAAGCGACAAGAAGAAGTCGAAACTCTCATTCAGCCCTGAAAAATCACCATGTTGATAAATTTCTCTGCTCCGGTCATAGGCAGAGAATTTTACTCCATCTGTCACCAATAGGTATTGTGGTTTATGGGTCTTGGTCAGACCTTCATCCATCATGCCATCGAGTGCTTGCTCTACATCACCTTCTTTACAGGGCTTGTAGTAGAGCTTCTTGGGCCACAGGAGCTCCCCCTGCACCGAAGCCTTATTCAGGGTTCCTTTGAGCTTCGTGACAGTTGCTTTTGGGACCTTAAAACATTCGATGAACTGAAATGGGAACCCTGCCTTATCAAATTCCTGTTCTGCGATGGTAGCCAGAGCCATTTCAATTTCAGCAATATTCATTCTTCTTTGGTCCTTGGTAAGCTTGATGCTTCTTAAAGAAATAAGGTGTCACAGAACTAAGGGTATTGGAGAGCTTCAATCTTCCCCCGATAAGGATGACCTTGAAATGGTAGGCTCTCTCAATTCAAAAGATAAGATGACAGCACCATAACGCAGACAGTCTTTGCAACCTAAAAGATACCGGTTATCCGTTATCTCACTCTGTTTTGCTGACATGCCCCGTTGCTGGACTCCCCCCCCTACCCTGAAGAGGAGGACGGAACCTCCCTTTCAAAAACCCAACTAGACAAACAACGGCTACCTAATTATATTTTCTAAAACATTTACTACAACATTGGAATCATCATTATTTTATATCAGGATTCAAATCAATACATTAAAACAAATAAATCATATTTTGATATTTATTACGTAACTATCGGAGGTTATACTCCTTCTATGCTTCGCATATATATTAGTTACAGACCATATTTGACACCACAAACATAACATGTGACAAAATAAATACGCTGAAAACATTAAAAACCAACATATACAGAATAATTAAATATCATAAACAAATCAAAACGGTTTATAATAAATTATCGACATTTCTAATAACGGTGCTTTTTGATACGCCCGCTTCCGCCGCAATAGCATCCACAGTAGCGTCTCCACCATTTGCAACAATTCTGCCAATCGCCGCCCTTATAAGTTCAATATTATTTGTTTTCCTTCTTTTCTGATTTTTTCTTTCGTATTTTGTTCTGGTATCAATCAGAACATTTAAATTAAGCCCACTCATTTCAGAGCTCTCGACCTTAAGTTTATCTATCAGAGTATCCTTCCTGTAGGTGTAAACCGGAGTAATTAGCTTCCCCCTGAATTCGACTTTTTCGCCCCTTCGATGACGAGACACTCGGTCAAGAAGACTGGACAGATAGTGTTGAAACTCATCATCAACATAACTGCAAGCAAG
Source organism: Thalassospira profundimaris (assembly GCF_003326675.1). Taxonomy (GTDB): domain Bacteria; phylum Pseudomonadota; class Alphaproteobacteria; order Rhodospirillales; family Thalassospiraceae; genus Thalassospira; species Thalassospira aquimaris. Next base: position 273,412 of record NZ_JPWF01000005.1, on the reverse strand, counting down.
CCACTGTTTAGCCCAAGTGAGTATTTCTTGCTTAACGTCAGCCGCCTTGTCGTCAGCAAGGGCTGTAGATATCTGACAGGCCCCGATGAAACCATAGAGGTCTCTGTATCTCTCGGGAACCGTAGCTCCTCCAAAACGGGCTTTAATCAAGCTTTCAATATCGCACAGAACCTTCCACGCGAAGTCTTGTCGTGTGAAATTCCCGGCAGAAATAACTCGTCTTTTGGCATTTTCACTCCTGAAGGAAACGACCTTGCAACGCTTCGCTTCCGAAGAAGCCTCATATGGCTCAAAAACCTCATCACAAAACATTTCAAAATCGTGGAATTCGGAAGTTTGATGAATAATCCTGACTGCCGCACCGGTCTTTGTATTGATACTTCCAACGACACGAAGAACCCTGGACACGTCGAATGCCACTGGGTCAGCGCCGAAATGTGAAAATTTTTTAATCAATGCCTTATTGAGGGCCTCCAGCTTTCTGCCAGCCTGTTTCTGAATATAGCTAGAAAATGCCCATTTTAAATATATCCCCTTCCCGGAATCGATAATGCTCGTAGGAAAAGGAATAGCTTCATCACGGATAAAGTCGATAATCTGCCCAACCACTTGGTCTTTGGATAACCCCGAAAGCACTGGAACATTATAATAATCAATATCCACCCAAGCGTGATTGAAATACTTTAGATTTATCTTCTTCCTGCTTTTCCCGTCAAATACACTTTGAGTGATATAGAAATCATCCAAATTCTGCTTGTTCTCATATATAAAATGCATCTGTTTCATATGGTAAAATTTCTGAAACATACCCTTTTGTGTTTTTTGCAGGGTTGCAAACATACCACCTTCTGGATACTTAAAGTCCTCTATTTGCAACACATTTTCTGTTTTTAATAACGCAACCATTTAAATCTCCTTTTTATTATTGATTTAATCATATATTAAATTATAATAAAAATCAATTAATAAAAAGGATGAAATAATATGGATATAATTTCAAAAAAGAGAATAAAAAGATTTGAACATGAGGTTGAGCTTCTCGTTCTGTCCTTAAGAAGCACAACCAACAAATTCGAAATGAAGTTTTACGATGGAAGCTGGAAGCAAAGTGACGAGGACACATACACCGATTTACACGACACACTGGACAGCATGACCGCCGATATCAAAAAGCTGGCAGAAGCACTGGACAAGCTGTAACCCGTCGACAGGTTCAAGTTATCCCAATTTCTCAGCTTGAACCATTCTATCCAAAGAAGTTTGACAGCAATGCATTCCTGAATTTACTATTAATATCAATTATTTGATTGATGCGTATGAGTTCAAGTGCAACGGCAGAGCAAATGTCACTGATACAAAAAACTTACGAAGGCTTTATCGGCCTTACAGAACAATCAACAAAATTTTCCTTCTGCCTGGCGCTCTCCAGCTTGGCTCTTTTTAGCGACCTGACTTTGGCAATAACCGGCAAAGGAAACTTGGCCTCTCTGCGACTGGATGATTTTGGGACATCCCTAAATATTGGCTATATAATTTTATTTATAATCGGATACTCGATTTTTATGTCGTGTTTTGTCAGCGTGACAAAAGTGATAGTGGATTGGTTTGCCATTTCAATTTTCATGATTTTTAAAATACCGCTCATCCTTCATGACCGCCCGTCAAAGTATTCCTATGTCAACGAAGACGAGCTTCTGGATTATGCTCAGAAAACTCAAGACAGCATAGCTTTCCAGGTTCTTGAGAAGGAAAAGGAAGTGCACGAAAACGAACATGCCAACATGCAGAAGGCATCATATTTATCATTTTCCTGCTTAATCTTGATTTTTCTGCACTTAATAATCCCAGAGCAGCAGAGCTCCCTGAAATTAGCTTTTTGGAATAGCTTTGCACTCGCTGATGAGCAGAATTCCAATAGCAGCATTATAATCTCACAATTATTTTTCCTGGGAAGCCTAGCATTAACCGTGCCTTGGGTATTCAGTCTGTTTTACTCACAGAGAACGCTCTGGATTAAATATCCAGCAGCAGCAAAACCTAATGAGAAATCCAGCATTGAATTGTGAGAAAAGATAATCTAAAACAGGTTTATATTAATTATATTTGGAGAAAATTATGGCTAAAGTTGATATTTCAAAACTCAGCTACCAGGAACTTAAAGATTTAATGGCACAAGCTGAGAACGAAGTTGAAAACCGCAAAGAACAAGCGATTAAAGACCTTCGTGGAGAATTTGACCAAAAACTCCATGACGCCGGTTTCTCAATTCGTGAACTTTATCCTGAGATTTTCAAGTTCTCTGGCACGACTTCGGTATCCAGCCCCAAAGCCAAACAGTCAATAACCCCCAAATATCGCAATCCAGATAACCACGATGAAACCTGGACTGGTCGTGGTCGTGTTATTGCTTGGGTGCTACGTGTAGCAGAGGAAAAGGGTGTGTCTGTTGAGGAAATCAAGAACGACCCTGAGTACCTGAATCCTGAACATCCGAACTTTGAGGCTCATAAGAAATCCCTTAAAGCTTAAGAAGAACCTCTACGGGTGCCTCCAACTAACCTTAATTACAAATTATGAAAGAAAAGAGGAAAAAAACCTGCCCCTCTTTTACATAAAACAAGTTTGCCAATGCCTAACTTCTTGAGGCACTTCATAAAATAGTTGGAAATCTTTGGTAGGATGTTGTTTCATGCTATCTACATGGTAAGATAATATTTAACCAAGCAAACCGGGTAAGGTGAAACTATGTTTGAGCTAGGAAAACGTTACGAACTAGAAGAAATAAAAAAAGCATTAGGTGTGAAAAATGGAGGTTCTATTTTAAAAAAAGGAAATAGTTTTGTTGCACTGACGATGGGTAAGCAGAGTTTCATAGAACCTAACGTATTTTTAGTCGGCAATGGAAATCTTATAAGGAAGGCTGGCCGGGATTTAGCAAGTGAAAAGAAACCAATTCATATCTTTTTTCAAAACAAGTACAAAGGATTGGCTTGTATAGAAAACACCAAAACAGCTCCAAGCAGTATAAAGGCCAAGCTCTCTGATTACCCTCATTTAAATTCTAAAGATTTTTCAAGAATGGTATTTCTTAACTTTAATTACAATGAATCTTCAGAAGAAAAAACAACCCCCTAGGGGATAAAATATAGTAATATATTTTCCGCCACATTCATAGCTGCTGCATTCTTGATAGGAACGTCATTAAGTTTAATTTATTTTCTATATAAATTCACCCCACTAACATCTTCCTAACATCGTCATTTGTTGGGTGGGTATACCTCATAAGCATATCAACAGATTTGTGACCTGATTGCCTCATAATGATTTTGAGGTTTGCTCCTTTGGCAACCATACGGCTTAGAGCTTCGTGTCTCAGGTCATGAATTCTCAGATTGCTGATTTTGGCCTCTCTGAGTGCCATTTTCCATCTGTACTCCACTTTGTCCTTATTCAGGCCAAAGATGTCACCAGAGAGCCTTAAATGAAGGTTTTGGATAGCATCTAATGCCTTCTGTGAGAGTATGACATCTCTACTGGTTCCGTTTTTGGTATCCGGTAGGGATAATACATCACCTTTAAGCCATGCTCGTTTCGCTCCAAGGATTTCTCCAAGTCTCATTCCAGTTTCCAGAGCAACTATGATGATAGCTTTCATTTCTTGGCTATCATGTCCTTTCTCAATGGCTTCCATGAGACGATGCTCTTCATCACCTTCAAGCCTTCTCTCACGGCCTGGAGCCGGTTTGGGCAAGCTGTTCTTTCTTTGTCGTAATATCTCGACAGGATTTTCCAGACTGGAATAACCCCAATCAAACTTGGCTACCTGAAACACATTGGACAGAATGAAAATTTCATTTCGGATGGTTGATGCTGCTTTGCCCTGCTTGAGCAATTCATCACGAATATCAGCAATGTCAGAAGATTTGATTTTATATAGAAATTTCTGCCCTATCGGATGGGCCATATATTTCTTAATACGACCGATTTCCTTATCATGCCCCTTCTTATGGACACTGACCTCTTTGAGGTATCGGTTCAGAACATCCATAAACAGGGTATCCTGTTCTTTATCTTCATCAAGAAGCCTTGGATCCCTCCAAGCCCCCAACTTCATTGAATCATGTGTATGCCTTGCCCAAAACAGGGCATCTTTTTTACTATTAAATGTTTTTGAGAAAGTTTTAGCATATACCTTATATGGATAATCTCGCGGAACATTAATTGTGATTGTGAATTTACCTTTCCTCTTTCTGATACTTGCCATTATATTTTCCTTTTTATTGTTTATTTAAAATTAAGAAAAATAAATGCAAAAGGCAACAATATAATAACAAAACATATCAACCTTCTAAAACCCAACAAACAGAGGGGTTTCAGAAATTACACCTGCCGGAGAATCCGATGTATAGTATTTTACTTTACATAAAGGTGGGAAAAATCGAGCGTATCATAACTGATATTATTTATTTCCTCAGAATGCTTTTTCTGAAGTTTGTCAATTCCATATTCCTCATTAACATCGTTCAAAGAATGTCCCATGAATTTTCTCTGAACACCATAGGGCAAATCTGCACGCCTCATTGCATCCTTGAAAGTATGACGGAAACTATGGAATGAAATAGCTTGTGTTTTTATTCCAGATTTATCAAGAAGATATGAAAACCTTTCAGCCATCAAAGTAGAATGCCTGCCATACTTATCTGCGTACCAATCAGGAAATAGCTGCTCCGAATGACTTTGACACTCTGACTTCCGTTTCTCTAAATAATCGAGAAAACCCATTTTAATTAATTCGTTATGAACCGGAACCAACCGAACTGACTTTTTGTTCTTGGTTCTCTTGTTTATTTCATCCAATTCCTCTTCGCTGATATTTAAATCATAATCCAAAACATCTTCATAGGTATATTGGTCAACGATATGAAAATGAGGAATATTATTATAATTGACAACATCCATGATAAGGAGTTGACCGATTTCACTTGAACGAGCTCCCGTAAACAATCCAATCAAGATACCCCAAAACTTAAAGTCCCTGATTGGATAATTCCCTGGTGTCATCCAGTTAACCGAATTCAGACAGGAATGAAAAAGAGGAACGTTAAATATTTTAACAAGCTCTTCATTCTTGAATGACCTTTTAGGCTTTCTTCTGGTAGCTGTATAATCATATACTGGCTCCTCCAACTTAAAGTCACTCATTGGGTTATATTCTAATATTTTATGTTTTTTAATATAATCAAAAACAACCCTGATAGAGCTAGCATGCTTACCTTTAAATGTTTTCCATTTATAAGTGTCGTATTTTTGCCCATCAGGTAAATTGTCATTAACTTCAATTGCTTTCAGCGGATTACCTGACGCAATTTTCTGGTAGTCTAGCGGCACCCTCAGAAAGAGGGACTGATACTCTTCAAAGTCTGACAGTTTATATTCATGAACTGGTTTGTCCCCAACCAGACCTGTAAAGAGGCTTACCGCCCTTCGATATTGAGGCAGGCTATGGTCTAGAATTTTGCCTTTCTTGTTTTTTTCAACCTTATCAACAAAGTACATCAGCTTCTGATTTGCCTCTGGATTTCTCTTTTTTATATCCAGTTTTCCGTCTTCAATTTCTTTCAGTTTTCTCTTTTCATACTTCAGGTCATCACCAACTTTTTCTAATTTTCTGGATTTCTGATTGCTGTAATATGTTTGCCTTCTTAGCTCGGCATCCTGAAGGACGTTCTGAAGATACAAATCGAGATTTTTCATCTCAACTATTCGTAGCTGCATTTCTGCTGAATATTCATCTATGATAATTTTCTGAGCCAGAATTTTAGCAAGCCCTTTATGCTTCTCATCAAGCATTTCTTCCAATTTGGCTTCGAGTTGTTCTTTCTCTGATTTGTCAGACATTCGTATCTCATCAAAAAACATCAACATGTGTCGAGATACGATAGCAGCCTTTCGCCTTGCACTGGAAGGTTCTGCTGTTCGCAGTGCAATCTTGTAAGCCTGACGTTTTAGGTAAGGTTTGATGTCTTCTGGGATGCGGCAACGAAAATAATATCTGCCAGCAATCCTAACTACGTTTGTAGCCAATGACATAAGGAACACCTGATTGGTACACACAATAGGTACACAACCAACTTTGAACGTTCGTTAAGTCATTATAAAACAATGGAAAAGCGATGGTGCCCCCGGGGAGAATCGAACTCCCACTCACTAAGTGAAACAGATTTTGAGTCTGCCGCGTCTACCAATTCCGCCACAGGGGCAGGCAATTTGGGTGCATGTGGCACCCTCCATCGACGGGCGGGATAATAGCTGTAAATTTCGCGGGGTCAATGGGGCTTTATGCAAAAATGTTGCAGAATTTGCGTTCGCGAACTGCATCATTGCGATTAGCCCCGAAATGCGCTTTGATCGCGCCGATATTCAAGGCCCTGCGCCATTCACCACAAGACCCACAAACAAGATAAGGCGCACCTGCCGTGATCCGCAGCCTGTATGACTGGACCATGAACCTTGCAAGCCACCGTCATGCAGGCTTGGCCCTTTTCTTCATTGCGCTGATTGAAAGTTCGGTCTTTCCGATCCCGCCTGACATTCTGTTGATCCCGATGATCATTGCCGCCCCGACCAAGGCATGGCGCTATGCGCTGATCTGCCTGGTTGGATCGGTTCTGGGCGGTATGATCGGCTACGGGATCGGCTTCTTCCTGTTTGAAACGGTCGGACGTCCGGTGCTTGAACTTTACGGCTATGGCGCAAAGTTTGACCAGTTCCGCGATTATTATAACGAATGGGGGGCTTGGGCTGTACTGATCGCCGGTATCACACCGTTCCCCTATAAGGTCATTACCATTCTGTCTGGCGTCACGGCACTTGACCCGCTTGTCTTTACCCTTGCCTCGATTGCGGCGCGCGGATTGCGGTTCTTTGTGATTGCCGCCCTGATCTGGAAATTCGGCCCCGCCATTCGCGATTTCATCGAAAAGCGACTGGGCCTCGTTTTTACCATATTTATCGTGGTTCTTGTCGGTGGGTTCGCCGCGATCAAACTGATCCCGCACGGATGATCCCATGAACAGTTTTCAAGGAAGACGAGATTCGGATCCGCAGATGCTTAAATTGCTTCGTCCACACTATGCCCCGGCCCTTGCGCCAATCATCCTGTTTCTGGTCTCTGCGGGCAGCATCGGTTTCGCGCTTTATGCGCAATATGTTCAGAAACTGCTGCCCTGCATTCTGTGCCTGTATCAGCGTAAGCCGTTTTATGCCGTGATCGGCCTGTCACTTCTGGCGCTGGTTCTGGTGCGCTTCCCCAAAGCCGCCCGCGCGATTGTTTATTTGTGCGGTGTGACCTTTGCGGTTGGCACTGGCATTGCGATCTATCACGTTGGCGTTCAGGAACTCTGGTGGCAGGGACCGGCCATGTGCGGTGGTGTGCAAAGTGGTGCAAGTTCCCTGGCCGAACTTAAGGCACAGCTTTTGGCACAGCCGATCATTCGCTGTGACAAGATCGACTGGACCTTGTTTGGCATCACCATGCCAACCGTGAATGTGTTCTTCTCCGCCGCCCTGACGGTCTTTTGCTTTATCGCACCGTCGCGCTGGATGAAACAGGACAACGCATAAGGCATTTTGCCGACCCACGTGTTCGCATTCCCATCCAGACAACACCGACATAAGTAAACCCGCCCGGCATCCTGGGCGGGTTTCTTTTTGGAAAACACACGCGCGACGCGATCATTTGATCAGAAAATGAACAATTCAACCAATGATAATGAGAATTGTTATTGTTTGCAGCCGATTCCGGGTTATAGTCGCGCCCAGATTCTCAACCACGCCAACCACACAGAATACCAAGGACCCGCGCAGGATTGCCCGACATGACGTTCCATCCGCAAATGACCAGCCAAATCGAGGGGATCTCCCTTCTGGATGATTTGCGTTTTCGTCGCTGGAACGCGGCCATTACCGACCTTTGGCATGTCGAATGCGAACCCGATGCAGGCGGAACCTATGTTTCGCATGCCCCCCGCCTTGTTGCATTTCTTGATTGTGTTGGCGACGGGAATGTTGAAGTTCGGGCATCCGATGGGGTCAACCGCCCCGGACCGCGCGGACAAGGATGCCTGTCCTATGTCCCTGCCGGGATGGAAGTATCGTCCGAGGTCCGCGGCAAATGTCGATTGCGACATCTTGATATCCATCTTGATATCGATGCCCTTGAAAACAGTATTGGCAATGCGTTTGATCGCGTTGCCCTTGAAACACCGCGGATCGGCTTTTGCGATCCGCGCATCAACGCGCTGGTTCGCCTGCTTGCCGATGACCTTGAAAGCGGCATGACAAGCCCGCAAATCTATGGCGAAAGTCTGGTAACGGCCTTGGTCACAGCACTTCTTAGCCCGGTACAGGCCATAGAACCGCAGCGCAAGCGCGGCAAACTTGCCCCCTATCAGCTGCGTAAGACCGTCGATTACATCGAAGAAAACTGCGGGCGGACCATCCGGCTTGATGAATTGGCGCAACTGACCGGTCTGTCGCAATCCTATTTCTGTTCGGCCTTTCGGGAATCCACCGGAATGCCCCCACAGCAATGGCAAATGAAAGCCCGGGTTGAGCGCGCCAAGAACCTGCTTAAAAAAGGTGATACGCCGCTGGCCTCGGTTGCGGCCGGTGTCGGCTTTGCCGATCAGGCCCATTTGACCCGGGTGTTTCGCAAGATCGTTGGAACAACCCCCGGTGCCTGGCGTAAGGAACAGCTTGCCTGATTTTAGCCAAAATCCGTTCAATCCACCAAAATCCGGTTCAATATTTCCCCGTCGCGCGCGTGATAACCAATGGCCCATCATAAAAGATGGCCGGCCGGTTCCCGCCCAGCAGGTCGTCGTCACAGACAACCGACACAGGGAATCCAGATGTTTTACGCAGGACAGAAATTGTCTAAGACCCTTTTGCTCAGTACCGCATTCGCATTGAGCTTTGCAGCCTCGAACGTTGCGATGGCGCAGTCAGGCGATGATACGGCAACCGCAGAAGACCAGGGAATTGCGCTTGAACCGTTGCTGATCGAGACCGACCGGGCATCTGCAAGCGCACCGGTCAACGGCTATGTCGCGACCCATAGTGCGACGGGTTCAAAAACCAGCACCTCCATCGAGGAAATCCCGCAATCGGTATCGGTCATCGGCCGCAAGGAAATGGACAGCCGGGGTGTCGACAAAGTCGATGAAGCATTGCGCTATACCGCAGGCGTATTCACCCAGCCCTATGGTTCGGATTCGGATACCAACTGGTTCTTCATCCGCGGCTTTGAGGCCACCCAAAGCGGGGCATATCTTGATGGCCTGCAAAACTACGCCTATGGCTTTGGCGCGTTTCAGATCAATGATTACAATCTTGAACGGGTAGAAGTTCTGCGTGGTGTTGCCTCTGTCCTCTATGGCAGCAGCAACCCGGGCGGCATGGTCAATTATGTCAGCAAACGCCCGACGGATGAGCCGCTGCGCCGTCTTGAGTTTTCCGTCACCGAAACCGGCAAATACGGCACCGGCGTTGATTTCAGCGACAAGCTCAGTGATGTTGCCGCCTATCGCCTGACCGGTAACTTTACCAATGGCGACGAACAGGCCGACGACAACGAAGGTTTTCAGGGAACAGTCGCGCCAAGCTTTGCCTGGACCCCGAACGAAGATACCAGCCTGACCCTGCTGAGCAGCTTTACCTTTGTTGACGGCAAGCATAATGGCGGTCTGGGCTTCCTGCCCTATTTCGGTACGGTCAAAGACGCGCCTTATGGCAAGATTGACCCGGAAACCAATTTCTCGGAACCCGATCTTGATAAGAACCTGCGCCGTCAGGTCATGGTCGGATATGAACTTGAACATGATATCAATGACGACCTGACCTTCCGCCAGAATGCGCGGATTGGCCATGCCGACATTCATGAAATTTATTATTACCCAAGCGGCTATGCCACCGGCGGGACAACGCCCACCACCACCAATTACGATCTTGATCGCTGGGGCTTTGAACATCGCACCCAGATCACGTCAATCGGTCTTGATAACCAGCTTGAACAGCGCTTTGCGACCGGTGCGCTTAACCACACCCTATTGGGGGGCATCGACCTCAAACGCTTTGACATGTCGCGCAAGGAATATTCCGGTGCAGGCACCGATATCGATCCGCTGAACCCTGTTCACGGCACGACACAGGTCGCACGGTCCGCCTATCTTGATCAGGACATCGTCATGAACCAGATCGGTGTCTATGCACAGGATCAGATCCGGTTTGGTGACGGCTGGATCACCACCCTTAACGGTCGCTATGACTATGTCACGACCGATGGCGACGATCCGATTTCCAAATACAACAATTACGGCGAAACCGCTGGCGAATGGAGTGGCCGTGCCGGTCTTGCCTACAGCTTTGACAACGGGCTGACCCCCTATGTCAGCGTTGCGACCTTCTTTAACCCGGTTCTTGGTTCAAGCTCCAAGGGTGTCTATGAACCTGAAACCGGCAGCCAGTACGAAGCAGGCCTGAAATACGTTCCAAAAAGCTTTGACGGCCTGTTCACCGTCGCGGTCTTTGACCTGACCCGTCAGAACGTCATCACCGGCACCTTCCAGAACGAACGCCAGCTTGGCGAAGTCAGCTCCCAGGGCATCGAATTTGAAGCCAAGGCCAACCTTACCGAAAACCTTCTTCTCAGCGCCAGTGCAACCGCCTATGACCTTGAAGTCACCAAAGACGAAGACACCAGCGTGATCGGCAAACAGCCGGTCACCGTCCCGACCGAAATGGCAACCCTTGGGCTTGATTACACCATCCGTCAGGGCACGCTTAGCGGCCTTCGTCTCGGTGGTGGTGTCCGCTATCAGGGGGCTTCCTATGCCGATGAAGCCAACCAGTACGAAGTACCGGCCGTCACTCTGTTTGATGCGGGCCTTGGCTATGGCGTCGAGAACCAGTGGAACCTCAGCCTGAATGTCAACAACCTGTTTGATAAGGAATATGTTGCCGGTTGTAGCTCGGCCACGGCCTGCGGTTACGGCGAAGGACGTAGTGCGCTGCTGAAGCTTACCCTTGATCTGTAAGTCTTCCTGAACCACCGCACAAAACAAAGCCGACGGTCCTGCCGTCGGCTTTTTTGTTGTCTGGCCGTTCTGTGCAAAAATACAGGCCGATCAGAAGTCGTATTCGAGTTCCGTATCCCAGTACAAAAAATCCCGCCAACTTTCATGAAGATAGTTTGGCGGGAAACGGCGTCCTGTACTCTGCAGTTCGTGCATACTGGGCTGTCCCGGCGTCCTGCGCAGCCGCAGGCCCGCTTCGCGCACCGAACGGCTGCCCTTGAACAGGTTGCAGTCCGAACAGGCCGTAACGATGTTTTCCCAGTTGGTACGCCCGCCGCGCGCGCGCGGGATCACGTGATCAAAGGTCAGCTCGTTGGTCGGAAGCCGGTCACCGCAATACTGGCACGAAAATTCATCCCGCAGAAAAACGTTAAAACGTGTGAATGCCGGGCTGCTTTTAAGCGGGACATATTCCTTAAGCGAAATGACGCTGGGCAGCTTCATTTTAAAGGAAGGGGAACGCACTTCGCGGTCGTATTCCGAAAGAACATCGACGCGTTCAAGAAAGACCGCCTTGAGCGTATCCTGCCATGACCATAGAGACAGCGGGAAGTAGCTCAACGGCCGAAAGTCGGCGTTAAGAACAAGTGCCGGACACGCATTGGGCGATAAATGCATATCATCCGCTCCACCGTGTTTACCGAGTCGCTTGCCTTGTTTAGCAGGTTCGGGAATCGCTGGTGATGAAGAAATCGTGACGTTTCACCAAACCGGGCGACGCGGCGACGTAAACCACTGATAGAGCAAAGTATAGACCAATTTCGCAAAAGCGCAAAGGCCGCGTTCTGCCGAGTCGCCTTTTCACCGTTCAAGAACACGGCAAACCTTGCGACTCCGGCCTTTTCCGATTGCCGCACGGCACAAAAAAAGCCGCGCCATCCACGATGGTGCAGCTTGTCTTGTGGCTTTAAAAGCCCTGCGATCAGATAAACGAAAGGCCCGCCAGAAGCGAGCCTTCGTATATCTGTCTGTAAAGCAGAAGCCTGAATTAGGCAGCTTTTGCTTCAACAGCTTTGGCGACCTGGCGTTTGATTTTCACCAAATCTGCCGGCAGCTTTGCATTTGCAGTGCTGAGCAGATATGCATCCAGACCACCACGTTTTTCGATGGTGCGGACAGCATTGGTGGTCAGACGCAGACGCACCGAACGACCGAGCGACTCACTAAGCAGCGAGGTCGGCTGCAGGTTCGGGAGGAAACGACGTTTGGTACGATTGTGGGCGTGGCTCACATTCATGCCGACCAAAACGCCTTTGCCGGATACCGGGCAGCGACGTGCCATGACCTGATCTCCTGGTCTATAAATTCGCAAAAGGACGCTTGGCCTGAACATGCAGGCCCGCGCTTGGAGCCGGGTTATTACCTGCTCTGACCAATGTCGTCAAGCCTTCATCAACCGAAATCTGCGACAAAAACGCTTATCCGAGCTGTTTTCACAATAATCCTTGGTTTGGGTCGGTTTTTACCCAACTCAACCGCACGGAATCTGCGCCTTTCCAAACCAGCACGACAATATCTGGCATGGTTATCACCGGCCAAACAGACCGATCAGAGCCTTGTAAGAAATCGATTCTCGGCCAATATCGCCGATCTTTTATATCAACAGGGGTTAAAGGGATATGACGATTCCCGCAAGTACGGTCCTGACTACGCACACCGGTACACTTAATCTCTAGCGTTGATTGACACGGATCAAAACGCAAAGCTGCAAAGAATGCTAGCTTCAACACCATGAGTTAAAAAATCCGTTTCGGGAGCATGACGGGATATGAAAACAGATAGCAAAGTATCTTTGCCGTTGTTGGGCATACTGCTGGTCGCAGTGGTTGGTCTGGTACTTTATCTTGCCGGTTACGTTCTGGCGCATTTCGGCGTACCGGTCGCATCCTTCTGGATTTATGTCGCACTGGCGCTGGTGCCGGTCTGCTTCCTTGCTCTGATTGATTTCAGCCGCTGATACTGCCCCCCAAAAACAGATCAGCACTTAAAACGGCCCATCACTGATGTGACAGGCCGTTTTTTTTATTTCCACCGGGATGACGAGCTTGCCCAACGTTCCATGTCACCCCCAAACCAATGCAAGGAACCCGAGGGCAAAAACCTCCTAGAGATCGGTCTGCGACATCAACGATACATTTGGGCTTTGCCAATGACATTCCACACATGGAATGGCTCCTGGTCGGGCAAAATAGTATCCCTGATAGGCGTCAACCCCCATATCGTTAAGCATATCACGTTGCTGTTCTGTTTCGACCCCTTCGGCAACGACCTGCAAGCCAAACCGATGAGCGATCAAAATCGCCCCTTCGATGACGACGCGGGCATTTTCATCCATCTTCAAAATGAATGATTTATCGATCTTGACCGCATCGATCTGGATTTGATGCAGACGCGACAGGGACGAATATCCGGTCCCGAAATCATCAATATGAATGCCGATCCCCATATCAAACAGTTGGTCAATCACACCGGCAATCTGCGATCTTTGCCGTTCTTCAAAGATTGATTCGGTAACTTCAAGGATCAAACGGGTCGACGCCAGTCCGGTTTCATGAAGAATACGCGAAACCGTCTCGGCAAATCCCGGTGCGACGAGCTGGCGGATCGACACATTGACCGCAATCTTGGTTTCATCATCTGTCGGCAAGGCCCGCGCAATTGCCAAACATGCCGTGCGAAGGCACCATTCGCCGATCTCGACAATCAGTGCACTTTCCTCGGCAATCGGGATGAATTCATCGGGCGGGACAGAACCAAGCTCATGACTGTTCCACCGCAGAAGCGCCTCATAGGCGACGATATTGCCATCCTGTGCATCTATTACCGGCTGATATTCAAGATGGAACTCGTTGGCACCAAGTGCCCGACGCAGGGCCTGATTGATCACCAGACGCCGTTCCTGTTCGGTCAACAAAGTGCGATCATAACTGCGTACATTGCCTCGCCCGGATCGTTTGACCTCGGCTGCGGCAAGGTCGGCCCAATGGATCAGCTCGGAAATTCCGGGATTACGGGCGGCGGCAAAGGCAACCCCCGTGCTGAAACCGACATGCAGGGAATGCCCACAAATCATGATCGGTTCCCCCACAGCAATCCGCGCCTTTTCAATTGTCTCCTCGACAAGCTCAGGCAAGGCATCATGCGAGGTAGCCAGCACCATCAGGAATTCATCACCGCCCCATCGTCCGACTGCGCGTTGATCATCGGCATAAACCTTAAGCCGGTCGCTCACGATCCTCAGAACCTCGTCCCCGATCGCATGGCTTAGTCCGTCATTGATCTGTTTGAACCGGTCAAGATCGATAAACAGAACCGCATAATCAAGGTTGCGGTCGGACTGACGTTTCTGATTGAACCAGCCGACAATTCCGTCACGATTCAAAATGCCGGTCAGGGTATCGTGTTCGACAAGTTTTCGAAGTTCTTCCGTGCGTTCCGCCACCCGGGTTTCCAGGGTCGCGTTCCAGTTTTCCGTAATTCTGTTTTTCTGGCGCAAATCTTCGACCAGATGATCATTCTGATGTTTAAGCACCAAGGACCGGAACAAAACAGCATGGTTGTTGCGGTGTGTCACCAGCATAACAAACAGGAAAATCAGCGTCAGGAAGGCAAGAACATAATTTGAGTCCGCCATGATCGTCAGGATGACAGCAGGCGGGAACAATAATGCAATCAGGTAAATCCGCCCGACCAGGAAGACCGGGGCAAGAATACCGGTCGCACCGCCCGCCAGACCGGCAATGATGATCAGTGTCATGAACTGGCTTTCGCCACGTACTGTCGGAATTTCCAGTATTCCGATCACCGACCACAAAAAGCCCGCACTTAGAACACCAACCACATACCGCTGGTGCCATTTTTTGAAATCTGACGGATCAAGCTCGGAGACAGCCTTACGCGCGCGTCGGAAAAGGTAACCGCCCCACAGGCGGATGGTACACAACACCGTAACAATGACCGCCCACCATACGGTAAGTTCGACCAAATCCCCCTGAAGCCATAACACAGCAACCAGCCCACCTGCCGCCGCAAGGTTGACCAGGATATTTGCCCAATTGTTTCGATAGGCAAGATCAAGAAGATCGCACCGCACCTTGCCGGTCAGTTCATCACCAGCTTTTAGTGCAATCCGGGGATCAATAAATCGACTTGCGATTCGCCTGACCAAACTGGTGTGTTTTTCCATCTGGTCTTGTTGCCTCTGCCCTCATCGCTTGAATAGACAATCCTATACATAGGTACTATCGAACACCAACGAGAATAGCGAGAAGCACAAAAAACCGGGGACCTGTTTTTGCCCGCACAGCCGCAAGATGATCAGGGGAAACCGGACCATGCGTCCGCTCCCCCGACCCTCATTTCAGAAAATTAAAATATTTCAAACACCTGCCCGGTCTGAAGCCCCTCGACCGATTTGGCGTAACCAAGGGCTGCACGTGCTGCCGGAACCGGATCATGCCCGCGGAAATAGGGGGCATATCCTTCCATTGCCTCGGTGATCACACCGGGACTGACCGCGTTGATTCGAAGTCCCGGCGTCATTTCGATTGCCGCGGATTTGACGAAACCCTCAATCGCACCATTCACCATCGATGCCGAACTGCCATACTGGATCGGATCCTTGGCCAAGATGCCTGTGGTCAGGGTAAAGGACCCGCGTGCGGACACATAGTCACGCCCGATCAGCACCAGATTGATCTGCCCAAACAGTTTGTCATCAATCCCGATACGGTATTTGTCCTCGTCCATTTCGGCGAAATCACCGAAATGCACCTTACCGGTGGTCGAGACAACGGCATCAACCGTTCCGACCTTTTCAAACATCGCGCGAATGGATGCCTTGTCTTTCAGATCGACATTCACATCACCGCTGCTGCGCGATGCCCGGATAATTTCGTGACGTGGCGACAATTCGGCATCAACACCTTTGCCGATAATCCCCGATGCCCCAATCAACAGAACCTTCATATCATCCTCCATCCATGGAAACTGTAATGACTGGATGATTTCACAGAACAGTTCATCCGATAATCTGGATAATATCGAACCATTCGTTTAATATTTTAAACAATGAAAGATTATCTCAGCGAAATGCGCAGCTTTGCGGCCATCATCGAACAGGGCAGCTTTACCGATGCCGCCCGCGCCACCGGTGTGTCCAAGGGCCTGATCAGCCAGCATGTCAAACGCCTTGAAGATGTGCTGGGTGCGCAATTGCTGTTTCGGTCGACCCGCAAGCTTGAACTGACCGAAATCGGCGCGACCTTTCTGGGTTATTGCCAAAGCATCACCCAAAGTGCAGATGCCGCATTCGAGGCCGTCGAAGCCCTGCGCGGCGAACCGGTTGGCACTGTGCGTATCACCGTCCCGGTTTCCTTTGGCGAGATGTTCCTGCATGACATCATCGTCGCCTTTCAACAGACCCATCCGCGCATTCAGATCGAGATGGAGCTGGAAAATACATTCCGTGATTTGCAATCCGCCCATATTGATCTGGCAATCCGGGCGGGCCTGACCGATGACCCGGATCAGGTCGCCATTCCGCTAGGGCAGCTTTCCGAACTGATTTGCGCCAGCCCGGCATATTGGAAAACCCACCCCAAACCGCAAACGCCCGCAGACCTTGCCAGTCACAATTGCCTTGTCAACTTTCAGTATTACAAGGACCGCAAGTGGGTGTTCTTTTCCGATGACGGTCCGACTTCGATCACAGCCGAAGGCAACTTGCGCCTGAACCACTATCCCCTGATCCGCAATGCCACGGTTCAGGGACTGGGCGTTGCCCGTTTGCCGCGCTATGTCGCAATGCCGGAAATTCGCGCCGGTCGGATTGAAACAGCACTTGAAGGTTATCGGTCCCCCTTGCGGCCGATCTATCTGGTTTATCCCTATCAGGGGAACCTGCCGATCAAGAACCGGCTGATGATTGATTTTATCCGCAACTGGTTTACCGAACGCCCGGACCTGCTTGAAACCACATCACCAGCATAGGTCCGGCAAGGCATCAGAACTGATCGGCAAGGTCCCGCACGGCTTCCGGTGTCATGCCCTCGTCGCGCATCGAACGCAGGGTTTTGGATTTATCACGCTTGGCAAACCGTTTGCCGTCCGGCCCGGTCAAAAGCCCGTGGTGGTGATATTCCGGCACGTCATAACCGAGCAATTCCTGCATCAAACGATGCAGGTGGCTGGCAAAGAACAAATCCTGACCACGGGTGATCAGATTGATGCCCTGAAGATGGTCATCATGGGTGACAGAGACATGGTAGCTCGTCGGCGTATCCTTGCGGGCCAGAACCACGTCGCCAAAGATCTCCGGCGTGGCAATCTGTCGTCCGGCGGATCGATCAAACCATACAAGGTTCGATCCAACCCGATTGATCGCGCCGCTCATATCAAGCCGCAGGGCATAGCTTTCGCCCGCAGCGATCCGGTCTGCGCGTTCCTGTGCCGAACAATGACGACATGTTCCCGGATAAAGGGCCCCATCCGGCCCATGCGGGGCATTTCCGATCCGTTCGATCTCGGCCTGAATGTCCTTGCGGGTGCAGAAACACGGATACAGCAATTCCATATCCGTCAGGCGATCAAGGACCGCCTGATAGTCTGCGAAATGATTGGACTGAACACGCACCGGCTCTTCCCAACGCAGTCCGATCCAGGAAAGGTCTTCGTAAATCGCATCAAGATATTCCGGGCGGCACCGGGTTTGGTCGATATCTTCGATCCGCAAAAGAAAACGGCCATGTGGCCCAGCCTGTTTCATTGAAAACAGTGCCGAGGCCGCATGGCCAAGATGTAGATATCCGGTCGGACTAGGTGCAAATCGGGTGATCGCCGTCATCCTGAATGCACCCTGCCCTTACCAGCGATCCCGGTCGCCGGCCGCACGGTCACGTGCCTGTCCACCATCGGCGGGGACATGGCGCATCGGACGCTTCGGCTGACGCGCACCCTGTTCATCAAACAGGTCCGACAATTCAGCAAGCATCGTACCGCCAAGTTCTTCGGGATCATTGATCGTCACCGCACGACGGTAATACCGCGTCACGTCATGGCCAATACCAATCGCCAAAAGTTCGACCGGTGATTTGGTTTCGATCCAGCTGATCACTTCACGCAGATGACGCTCCAGATAATTCCCGGAATTGACCGAAAGCGTCGAATCATCGACTGGCGCACCATCGGAAATAACCATCAAAATCCGGCGCTGCTCGGAACGGCCAAGCAAACGTTCATGCGCCCAAAGCAATGCTTCGCCGTCGATATTTTCCTTAAGCAGCCCTTCGCGCAACATCAGGCCAAGGTTCTTGCGGGCGCGACGCCAGGGCGTATCGGCCGCCTTATAGATGATGTGACGCAGATCGTTCAACCGACCGGGTTTGGGCGGCTTGCCCGTATCGACCCAGCGTTCCCGCGATTGACCGCCTTTCCACTGACGGGTGGTAAAGCCAAGAATTTCGACCTTCACCCCGCACCGTTCCAGCGTACGCGCCAGAATATCCGCCGACAGGGCAGCAATGGTAATCGGACGCCCCCGCATCGAACCGGAATTGTCGATCAGAAGGGTCACAACCGTATCGCGGAAATTGGTATCCTGTTCCTGCTTGAACGAAAGCGACGTCGAAGGCGTTGCCACAATACGGGCAAGCTTCGCTGCATCAAGAATGCCTTCTTCAAGGTCAAAGTCCCAACCACGGTTCTGCTGCGCCATCAGGCGACGCTGCAAGCGGTTGGCAAGACGTGACACCACGTTCTGAAGGTTGGCAAGCTGCTTATCAAGCATGGCCCGCAAACGCGACAGTTCAAGGTTTTCGCAAAGGTCATCTGCGGTTACGACTTCGTCGAATTCACGCGTAAACGGCTCGTAACCACGTTCAAGCGGCTCGTTACGACCATCAAATTCCGGCTGTTCACCCGGTCCGGCAGGTTTTTCTTCCTGGGACATGGCTTCAAGCTGCTGATCGTCGATATCACCGTCACCGGCTTCGGCATCTTCGGAACCGGCATCCTGTTGCTGATCACTTCCGTCAGGCTCGGAATCGTCATTCTGGCCCTGCTGGCCGCCCTGACTTTCCATATCTTCCTGTTCGGGATCGGTTTCGCCTTCTTTTTCCTCGTCATCCTCGCCCTCTTCCTCGGGCGGGACATCATCAAGGTCTTCTTCCAGCGAAAGATGATCAAGCAAACGGCGCATGCCGCGTGCAAAGGCGTCCTGATCGTCAAGAACGTCGCGCAAATCCGAAAGATCAGCCCCGGCGTTTTCTTCGATATGGGTGCGCCAAAGATCAATCAGCGGACGGGCACTTTCCGGTGCGCGTTCGCCGGTAAATATCTCGCGTGCCAGCATCCCGATTGCGTCAGCAAACGGGGCATCTTCACGCGATGTCAGGCGATGATAGTTTTTGGCGTGGCAATCCTGCTGCGCATGATCACGCAGGTTCTTGCGTACACCGGGGAAATAACGCGATCCCACCGCCTCGCAGCGTGCCGTTTCAAGCGCATCGTAAACAGCCTGAGCCTCGGCTGTTTCGGGCATACGCTTGGCGTGCAGGACTGCGTCATGGTGGCGCATCTTAAGCGCCCAGCCATCAGCAATGCCACGCAGGTCTGCGACTTCATCCTTGGGCAAAACCTGTTTGGGCATTGGCAAACGCACATGTTCGCCATAGCCCCCCGGACGCCCGCCTTTGACAAAGCCGACTTCCAGATCATTGCGCCCGGCAAGCGCACGAAATGTCGCTGCCGTGCCGCGCAAGAAGCCGGAAAGAGCCTCATCATTCTTCATCTTACTACTCGCTTGTGGAACCAGCTCGCCAAGCTGCTTTAAAGACACGCCCTAGCGAACCATCACATTGATGGCTTCTTCAGGCAGTTCTTCGCCAAAGCAACGCTGATAATATTCCGCCAGAATAGGACGTTCGACTTCATCGCAACGATTAAGGAACGTGACCCGGAAGGCATAGGAAACATCACCGAAAATCTTGGTGTTTTCCGCCAGCGTGATCACCGTACGCGGGCTCATCACGGTTGAAATATCGCCCGACACGAACCCCTGACGGGTCAGGTTGGCAAGCGCAACCATTGCCTCGATCTTCTGACGGCCTTCGGCGTTATCAAATGCCGGAACCTTGGCAGCAACGATGTTGGTTTCATCGGCAACCGACAGATAGTTCAGCGTCGCTACAATAGACCAGCGGTCCATCTGGGCCTGGTTGATCTGCTGGGTGCCGTGATAAAGGCCGGTGGTATCGCCAAGGCCAACCGTGTTTGACGTCGCAAACAGGCGGAAATGCGAATGCGGATGGATGACCTTGTTCTGATCAAGAAGGGTCAGCTTGCCATCGACTTCCAGAACACGCTGGATCACAAACATGACGTCCGGACGACCGGCATCATATTCATCAAACACCATCGCGACCGGACGCTTCAGTGCCCAGGGCAAGATGCCTTCGCGGAATTCCGTGATCTGTTTGCCATCACGGAGCACAATTGCGTCCTTGCCGATCAGGTCGATACGGCTGATATGGCTATCAAGGTTCACACGCACACATGGCCAGTTCAGGCGCGAAGCCACCTGTTCGATATGGGTCGATTTACCTGTGCCGTGATAACCCTGAATCATCACACGGCGGTTGTGGGCAAAGCCCGCAAGAATTGCCAATGTGGTGTCACGGTCAAAACGATAGGTCGGATCAGCGACCGGCACGTGTTCACTGCCCTGGCTGAATGCCGGGACTTCCATATCAACATCGATCCCGAACGTTTCACGTACGGAAATGGTGGTATCAGGCGTATCCAGCGGATGTTCAGCCGCCGCACCCGTCGCTTCGTAACCTTGGCTCATAAGTACTCGCGCATTATCTCGGACCGGCATGGTGACGCGGTCGTTTCATTAAACTTGCTCATTAATAGCGGTTTAGTCGCATCACACAAAGGGAAGATGCGCAAAAATTCACTATTCCGGCAAAAGGTTCCGTCGATAAGACATCTCTGTTGCGCAAACCGCAACCAGAATGACCGGATTTTTTGAAATTATCGGAAGATAGCCGACCCGATCAAAGGGTCACGCGGGCTTCAAGATCACGGATATAGCTCATAAGCGAACTATAGGCCGCGCTGATCTTTTTAAAGCGTTCCTCGGAACCCTTGTCCCCGCCATTGGCATCGGGATGATACTTTTTGGAAAGCGCCTTGTATTTGGCTTTCAGCTCGTCCCGGGTAAACGGCCAGCCAAGATCAAGGGTCGCCATTGCCTGTTGCTGTTCGCTTGGCATCCCAAGGGCGCCGGCGCGACGCTGGGCTTCTTCACGTTTGCGTTGACGTTCGGCACCGGCATCGCCACCCGGACCATGATGGGTCTGGTCGCCTTCTTCGTTAAAGAACCCGAACCCGTCCTTGAACTTGAAGTTGAATGGCTTCTTGGAGCCGCGGATATGGCCGAACTTCCATGTCGGGCGCTGCCAATGGGTATCACGACGCATATCGTCCTCGATATCCTCGGCCTTCATACCCTCGTAATAGTTCCAGGATTTGTTGTATTCGCGAACGTGATCCAGACAGAATTTGTAATAGTCCCGCAGCTTGCGATCCTTGGGCGCACGAAACTCACCATGCCCCTCGCAACCCGGCCAATCGCAATCGGGCAGGATGGGTTCATTGTGATAAAGCGTCTTGCGCTTGTTGCGGTGTCCTCGGTTCATCTGCGTCTATATGTTCTGGAAAACGATGCACGCAATATCATACGGATCGATTAAATGCGATAAAAGGCTTGAAAAACTGCCATCGCGTGACAGAACCTGACGCTCAGATTCGTTTTTTGCAGCGATTTGCAAACATCCCAGAGAATAGAGACCCTTATCATGCAGGTAGCCAATCAGATCCGCGACATCCTGACCGAACAATTCGCGCCGGTCGAATTGCAGATCATCGACGACTCTTCCAAACATGCCGGTCATTCGGGTGCAGACCCGCGTGGCGAGTCCCATTTTTCGGTGCTGGTTGTATCGGAAAAGTTCGAAGGCCAAAACCGCGTCAATCGTCAACGACTGGTCTATGGCGCGCTTGATACCCTGCTTAAGGAACGGGTACATGCGCTTGCCCTGAAAACCATGACACCGGCCGAATATCAGGCTGCATTGGGCAACTGAACCAATTCTATACATTTTCACATCGTGAAATCAACCTAGACGTTTATTCCGATTGCGCGCAATGCTTGCATACAAGCCGTCCGCACGCATTGCAGGAACGGCACGGGTGCCGGCCAATGGCACCCGTTACAATCGGGAGGACTACGTAATGACGAAACGCCTGCTTATGGCGAGTATTGCGCTTGCCATTTCCGGAACCGCCCACGCGCAAGCACCGGCACCGGACAATCTCGAAAAACTCTCTAACTTCCAATCTACCGGAATCACCGAATTCACCCGCATCGAACAGGGCGGTGATTATGCCGAAGGCATCAAAAGAACGCTTGAACGCATCAAGCTTCCTGATGGCTTCAAAATCGGGCTTTATGCGGTTGTCCCCGACGCCCGTCACATTGCGGTCGGACCACAGGGTGTTGTCACCTTTGTCGGCACACGCAAGGACAAGGTCTGGTCAGTCACCGACCGCAACAAGGACCGGGTTGCCGACGAGGTAAAGGACTTTGCACCATCCCTTCGCTTCAGCATTCCAAACGGCCCCTGCTTCTCGCCTGACGGGATGCTGTATATCGCCGAACAGAACCGTGTTCTGACCTTCCCGGCGGCCGAGTTCTTTTATGAAAGCCCGGACGTTGCGGCCTTCAATGTCGTCAAACAGGGCGATCTGATCCCGCCGTCAGAGGAAAGCTATAACCACACGGCGCGCGTCTGCAAAATCGGACCGGATGGCAAACTTTACATCTCGCTGGGTCAGCCGTTTAACGTTGCCCCGGAAAACAAGCTGGACCTTTATCGTGAAGTCGGGATTGGCGGCATCATCCGCATCAAGACCGATGGCACAGAGCGCGAGGTTTATACCTATGGGGTGCGCAACTCGGTCGGGCATGACTTCCATCCCGAAACCGGCGAATTGTGGTGGACCGACAACCAGGTCGATGGCATGGGCGACGATATCCCGCCCGGTGAAATCAACCGCCAAACCGCTGCCGGTCAGCATTTTGGTCATCCATGGTATGGCGGCGGTGATATCCGCACCAATGAATATGCCGGACAGGAAGTCCCGTATGACGTGGTAATGCCGGCGGTTGAAACCGTTGCTCATGCTGCTGATCTTGGGATGTCGTTCTATTCGGGCAAGATGTTCCCGGCAAAGTACAAGAACGCGATTTTCTCGGCCCAGCACGGGTCATGGAACCGCACCACCCCGGTCGGGGCGCGTGTGATGGTGACCTTCATTGATGCCGAGGGCAATGCCACCACCGAACCCTTTGCCGAAGGCTGGATCGACGAGAATGATGAATATCTTGGTCGTCCGGTTGACGTTGCCCAACTGCGTGACGGCTCCATCATCGTGTCCGATGATCTTGCCGGTGCGCTCTATCGCATCTGGTACGAGGGCAATTGATGCGGATTTTAATGATCGCACTTCTCGGCGGGCTTTTGCCGGCTTTTGCCCGCCGGGACTTTATTGGCCCAGGATGCCACCGAGCTTAAAGACGGGCGCAAGGTTGCCGGTATGTGCCGGACCTGTCACGGGCTCGATGGCAAGGCCCGTATTCCAATTGCCCCGCATATCGGCGGCGAGCCGATTGATTATCTGATCGCACAGCTTCAGGCCTTTAAAACCGGCACCCGCGAACATGAAATGATGACGGTTGTAGCCCGCGGCCTGTCTGATGATCAGATCAACAAGGTCGCAACATGGTTTAACCACTTTACGGTCGAAGCAACCCTGCCTTCTGGCAAGACAGAGGATGATGCGCCGGAACTGTGTGTCGCTTGCCACGGCGTAACCGGTATTTCGGAACTCGAAGATGCCCCCAACCTTGCGGGGGAAACCAACATCTATATTGAAACGCAGCTGAAGGCATTCCGTACCGACAAACGGACACATGACATCATGTCCCAGATTGCCAAAGATCTCAGCGAAACCGAAATGCAGGAAGCCGCCGACTGGTATAGCAACATCACAATTGCCATCACCGATCCCGACGCAAAATAAGCTGGCTGATAAAAGATCAGCTTTCCGGACGCAGGGCCGCCGACACATCAAGCCCGACGGTCAGAACCGCAAGGGTCTGACCGCTTTCCGGATCAAGGATCGGCACCGTGATTTGCGACAGGAAAGTCCGGGTAGAAGCATCAAAGCGGATATCATCAATCAGGGCATGATCGCGATTAATGCTTTGGGCCATCTGATATTGTGGTTCATCGGATTGATCGAAATCCGATGTCAGGCGGTTCATGCCGATGGTTTGCCCATAAACATCAAACACAAATGCCTCGGCAACCTGATCACCATTCGAAACCTTGAACTCCCTCAGAAATTCGGACAGTTCGTTACCCAGAATTCCGCGGGCCTTCATGCTGGGTTGGCCAAGACGCCCCATTGTCGTCCATTCTTCATCGACCAGACGACGCTGATCGGCGGGTAACTTGCCGCCACCAAGTGACGCGCGAACATGTGCAATCAGTTCCGGGGATTTCGCCAACTGACGCACGATGGGCAGTTGCACCCGTTCAATCGCGTCGCGTTCCCAAGGCTCGAGCGTCATCGGATTGGCTTCGCAAAATTCCAGAACCGCATTCAGACGGTCAATAAGATCAGGGAACTGCGCCACATAACGCTTGGAGAAGTAAACAACGAGCGGGGCATAGCGTTCAAATTGAACGTTAAACTGTTCGGCACCAATCCCCTGTTCGGTTCGGGCAATTTCAAAGCTGTGTTTATCGACCAAGGCAAAATCAACGCGTCCGGCCGCGACCTGTCCAACCAGCGACGCAATTGATGGCGCCCGAACCAGATCGCTGTACCCTTGTTCGCTAAGCCATTCGGCTTCGTTCGAACCAAGGATTGCCCCGATAGTTGCAACACCGTCGGGTTTGGGAACTTGATGACTGCCGATTTCGATTGCGCGGCGAGACGGTGATACCCACACCCATTTTTCAAGAGTCAGTGGGTTTGAGGCGACGGCATATTCATCCATAAACTCGCTGATACGGGCCAAAAAGAACCCGTCAGCCTGTCCATTACGGACCATTTCACGGTTGCGTTGCCGCGGGGCAACAGCAAGTCCGTACCCCACACCAATCCGCTCGAACGCACAATTCAACACCGAGACGGAGTAACCGCTGAGCGTCCCGTTATGAAGCTCCTGATAAGGGGGATGCAGATTGGTTTGCAGGATCAGGAAATTGTCGAGAGCCTCACCATCAGCTTGCCCAACCTCGATCGGGCGGGAAAGCAGTTCCGAGGCCACCGTATCTGACTGCGCAAAGACCAAACCGCCCAAGGACAACCCTACCACCAACGCCCATCCGGTGATGTGGCGCTGTGGATCGTTTCTTCCCTTATTCTTGTTTTTAATTATTCCAGCACGGCGTGGTACGGTCATGAACAACCTGCAAAAACACGTGACGGACTGAATGTGATATTGGGCTGGCTTGCAAAGGTTACAAGATTGCCGCAACAGCAATCCCGTATTTCAGGCAAGCCTTTGGAAACCTATTTGTCACCAGTATAAAAGTCGGGTGCGATACGCTTGACCGCCGGGCCGTCGCTGCGCCACCCATGACAGGTATTGATCAACGGCATACGACGTGGCTTGGCGTCTTCTTCGGTGGCTTTGCCCGTTTCTTTGGCGACAAGGGATTCACGTGCAAGGATCGGAAATACGGTCTGAAATGCCGTGGTGGCCACCGGGCCCATCAATTCGTTCAGATGCGTGCAGCCGTGGATACCACCGACCCGTTCCCGGATCTGTTTGCGCAATCCCGGCCCCAGCTTAAGCCCAACCAGATTTTCATAGTTGGGCGCAATTGCGTCACATCCGTTGAACGGCGCATAGTCGGTTACAGCCTCGACCGCACGTATCACCAGATCATCACCAATGGTTACCCGTATCCACATTTCATGAACCGGTTCGCCGGGTGGGATTTCGCCGCGATCATCATTAGTAAAGGCATATGTTTTGATGTCGGTGATATGACCTTCGATATCCCACAATCCGTCTTTGCGACGGAACCCCTGGCAGGTCACGGTGCGGGTATGAATATGTTCGCGATCAGCGGGGCGGGACAATGGCATGGGAATTCTCTCCTTTACGTAAACGTAAAGACATTCCCCTATACGCTGTCAAGCAACAAAGCATGTCGCCCGATCACAAGGAATGGTTTCGGGGCACAAACGCGCCCCGAAAACCTGCTTTCCTGACAATCCCTAAGGCCGGATTGATTTGATCCAAACTGGATGATTTCCGGCCATCAGGCCACGCCATAATCCGAACCGAAAATGAAGTTCTCGCGTTCGCGGACGTCTTCTTCAAGCTGGGCCTTGACCACATTAAACAGGTCGCGGATCGATACCATCCCGACAACTGTATCACCATCAACAACCGGAAGGTGGCGATACCGCCGAGCACTCATAAGATCGAGCGCATTCATTGCTGTATCGTTCGGTCCCAATGTATCCGGGTTTGCCGTCATGACCTTTGAAAGCGGCACGCCTGCCGCATCAAGCCCCTTGGCGACGACACGGTTCACAAGGTCGCGTTCGGTAAAAATCCCTGCCAGTTTTGCTGAATTATCGACGATGATCACGGCACCGATCTTGCGTTCGGTCATCAGGTTCACTGCATCCATCACGGAATCGGCGGGATTGAGTGTTGCAAGGGATTGCTCCTTGATCACACCTGGTACGATTTTCGTATCCATACATCTCTCTCTGCAGATTGCTGTTGCCACATGCCCAAACCCGATTGGATCATCTGGTTCTGTGTTGCGTATCACCGCAAAACACAGGGGCCCTTATTTGCAAGTGGCCCTGCAATCCTTTGGGTCAAGACCTTGAGACAAGATTTTAACCCATAAGTGGAGAAAGCTGAAACTGTTTGCACGAAAATGGTTTTTCGGTGCTCGGACGGATTATTCCTGATCTTCCGTTGCAAGTTCGGTCACCTCGCTCATACGAACGCGGGTGATCTGGTTGCGGATACGGCGCAAGATTTCGAACTCGAACCCGTGGAACCGGAACTGCTGTCCAACATCGGGGATACGGCGGGTTTCATACAACAGAAGCCCGGCAACTGTCGCTGCTTCCTCGTCTGGCAAACGCCAGCCAAACCGGCGGTTCAGGTCACGGATTGTCACATCACCACGCACAATCACCGAACCGTCTGCCTGCGGCAGGACACCGACAACCTCGACATCGGTTTCATCGGCGATATCGCCAACGATCTCTTCAAGAATATCTTCCAACGACACAACACCTTCGAACGCGCCATATTCGTCAACGACGATGGCAAAATGTTCGTGCCGTTCCTTGAATGCCTTGAGCTGATCGGCAAGGGTGGTTGAATCCGGGATGAACCATGGCTCGGCACTAAGGGCGCGCACATCCGCGGCATTTGCCGGTTTTGCACCACGAACAATCGCCTTAAGCACCTCGCGGGCATGAAGAACCCCAACGATATTGTCCGGGTCTTCTTCATAGATCGGGATACGGGTGTGCGGACTTGCCAGAACGGTATCAAGAATTTCTTCCATCGGGCGGGTGATATCAATCATCTGCACCTTGCGGCGATGCACCATGATTTCCCAGACACCGACATCTTCAAGATCAAGCACGCCATGCAACATGGTACGTTCAGCGTGATGATTGCCAACCACAACATCGTCGGCATGAAGTTCAATCGCGCCACGCAATTCACGTTCGCTGTCCAGTCCCGGGCCTTCGCCGCTGCCAAACAGACGCAAGGTCGCCTGCACGATCACCTGAATGCTTTGGGTGATCGGCGCAAAAATCACGACAAGAATGCTCATCGGGCGCGCAACCCGCAATGCCATGGTATCGGCATGTTGCAGCGCATAGGTCTTTGGGAGAATTTCCGAGAAAATCAGAACAAGTGCCGTCATCACGGCGGTCGCATAGACAACCCCGTTTTCCCCGAACAATTCGATCATCACCGATGTTGCAAGGGCAGAGGCGAGAATATTGACCATGTTGTTGCCCAACAGGATCGCGCCCAGAAGACGTTCCTGATACTGGCGCAGTCTGTTGACGATCCCTGCCCGCTGGTCACCATCCTGTTCCTTGTGATGCATCACCGGACGCGACGCAGCGGTCAGCGCGGTTTCCGAGCCAGAAAAGAATGCCGACAACATCAGCAGCAAAAAAATCACGATAATCGTGATTGTCATTCAGGGAAGTCTCCAAAGGGTGATCACAACAGAATTACTTTGTCCTGTGTTCACCTATAAGGTCAATTGGCGTTAAACAAGTTAACGACATCACAAATTATGTAAAACAGTCAAAATGCCCGGATCACCGTGACGCGGCACCGGGCACTTGGACACAATCATCGCTCAGCCGCGGCAGGACCGGGTGATGGCCGCGCGCATTTTTTCGACATCCATTGCCTTGGATGTGAATGCCTTGCCGATACCCCGGGTCATGACAAAGGTGATCTCGCCGTCGCGGACTTTTTTGTCACGCGACATATGCCCGATCACCTTGTCGATATCCCAATGCATACCCGTTACTTCCGATGCTGTAACCGGCAGACCGACCGACTTCAGATGGGTAACAATGCGGTCTTTTTCACCGGCCGGTGCCATGCCCATGGCACCACAAACGTCATGGGCAATTACCATGCCCATGGCAACGGCTTCGCCGTGCAACAGCTTGTCGCCATAACCGGTTTCGGCTTCGAATGCGTGACCGAATGTATGGCCAAGGTTCAAAAGCGCACGCTTGCCGCCTTCGCGTTCATCCTCGGAAACAATACGGGCCTTCGCCGCACAGCTTTTGATCACGGCCTGACGACGTTCTGCACCGTCCTCGGCCAGAACAGCCTGCCCGTTTTCTTCAAGCCAGGTGAAGAATTCAGGGTCATCGATCAGGCCATATTTAACAACCTCGGCATAGCCCGAACGAAGTTCGCGCGCCGGAAGGGTATCAAGAACCGCCGTGTCGGCCAGAACCAGACGTGGCTGATGAAACGCCCCGACAAGGTTTTTACCCGATTTGGAATTGATCCCGGTTTTACCGCCAACCGAACTGTCGACCTGTGACAGCAGGGTGGTCGGTATCTGAACGAAGTCAAGCCCGCGCAGCAATGATGCCGCAACATACCCGGCAAGATCGCCGACCACGCCACCGCCAAGTGCGATGATCAGGGTCGACCGTTCAATGCCCATGGCCAGAATCTGTTCAACAACGTCTTCAAACACGGCAAAGCATTTGGACTTTTCACCAGATGGAACAATGACTTCACGGTGTCCAATACCGGCCCCGTCAAGCGACGCCAGAACCGTTGCAAGATGATGGTCGGCTACCACCGCATCGCTGATCACAACAACACCGGCCTTTTTGACAAACGGTGCGATATATTTAGCGGTATCAGCCAAAAGGTTGCTGCCAACAAGGATGTCATAACTGCGCGCGCCAAGTTCAACGCGAAGGGTGTCGTGATTACGCACTCTGTCAGGTTCCTGTCTTGATAAGCTGACCGTCATCGTCAAAGGATTTCGCCAACAGTTCGAGAACGGCGTCCCGTGTTGCTTCCTTCGACGATTCATCACAGTCAAAAACAATGTCTGCGCCCGCATAGATCGGGTAACGCGTTTCGATCAGATCAGCCAGAATCTGGCGTGGGTCGCCACTATTAAGCAACGGCCGGTGGGTACGCCCACTCGTACGATGCAACAGCAACTCAAGATCGGCACGCAGCCAGACAGATATGGATTTTTCAAGAATAAGGTCGCGGGTGCGTTCACGAATAAACGCGCCACCACCGGTTGCCAACACAATCGGTTCGCCTTCAAGCAAACGGGCTATTACACGTTCCTCGCCATCGCGAAATGCCTCTTCGCCATACAGCTTGAAGATATCGGCAATCGAGCAGCCAGCGGCTTCTTCGATTTCGCGGTCGGCATCGACAAAATCCAGTCTCAGTTCCTTGGCAACCATCCGGCCGATGCAGCTTTTACCTGCGCCCATAAGCCCGATGAAAACCAGGGTCCGGCCCCCAAGGCCGTTCCGGATTCTGGCGATTACGTCTTCGTGCAAACCCGACTCGGCAATGTTGCTGTCCATGTTCGGTTTGCAGTCCTGTCGTTCATTCGGTTGATATACAAATTACCCAATTCTTTAGGGCAGCTGAACCCCGAACGCAAGCAAACCGCACAAAGTGGACGACAAAAAACCTCACTTATTTTGCTGTCCCGGTTCGATGCGACATGACGATCCGACAAATTGGCTAATGATATTGCGGGGATGTTTATTAACCCTCTGTGAGGAACAGCACCCTATACTGCCTTGAAGTTGACGAATTGAAATGTCATCCACCGGGCCAGATAACGCCAAGACACGGTCGGCCGGGCGGGGGATAACAAACATGTAAAACGGTAAAGCGATCATTTGTCGCAAATGATCGAACGGTACTTTCCGTTTCTTGCATCTTTGGGTTTCGTCAGCATACTGGTAGCTGCGTCATTCGCTTAAACGCTTCGAAGTCTGGATTAAAATGAGAATTATATCGCGCATCATTCTGTTGCTGATCATCGCCATCATTGTTGGCGGTGCGACCTTCCTTGTTACCTGGGATATCCCGGCACCGACCACCCAAATCGAAGAAACCATCCCGAATTCGAGGTTCAACTAAGATGACGTTGCGTTCCCGCCTGCTGATACAGACCTGTTTACTGGCAATGATGACGGGAACGGCTGCGTTTGCCGTATCTGCCAATGCCCAAACATCGGCACCTGTACCACTGTTCTTGAAACAGGAAGCAGAACGGGACGCAGAACAACAGGCTGCTGATACGGCTGCCACACCAAATGCCGCCCCCCTGTCACAAGGCGGTCTGGGTGCAACCGGTTCATCCAGTACGCAAGGCAATGCCTTTCCGTCTGATCCGAATGCGGTTCAATCCCTGTCACTTGGGGCTGTTGATGTAGAGGCGGTTGGAACGCTTGACCGGTCGCGTGGTGGCCTTGGCATTGATATGTGGAATGGCAGCACGCGCAAATCCGCGGCCCAACTGGTTTCCGAACTGCCGGCAACACCCGCCACCCACGCCGCACGTGACCTGCAAATTCGTCTTTTACTTTCAGCTGCCGCCTTACCGCAGGGTGCAAAAGACATCAGCCTTCTTGATGCCCGCGTCGCCAAGCTCATCAATATGGGCGCACTTGACGAGGCGATTGAACTGGTCCGTGCCGCCCCGCAAGGATCGCGCGGCGAACTGCTTGCCGAGGCCGAAGTAAATGCATTGATGATCGCAGCCCGTCTCGACGAGGCCTGTGCTGCCACCGAAAGCTATGGCGCAAGTTACGATCAGATGTTCTGGCTTAAGGCCGCTGCCATGTGCGCCTTTTATGCCAATGATCCGACGTCGGCTGCCTTTTCAGTCGATCTTGTTCGCGAAATGGATGGTGAAAACGACGCGACTTTCTTTGGTCTGGTTGCCGCCATTCGCAGTGGCACCGCCATCAAGCCCGACCTTTTGGCTGAACTTCGCCCGATTGACATTGCCCTTTTGGCCGTTGCCAAACAGTCCATTCCGACCAGTCAGCTTGAAACAGGCAATGCCGCTGCGATCATTGGCATCGCCAATGCAAATGCCACCGCCGCAGATATCCGCCTCGAAGCGGCCCGCAAGGCCGAAAACCTTGGTCTGATTGATGCAGACAAGCTTGCCGAGATTTATCAGTCGGTAAACTTCGCCCCCGACGCACTTGAAAATGCACTGGATGACGGGGCGGAAGGTGTTCAGGCCCGCCAATATGCCAAGCTGTATCAGGCCGCCGCCAAAAGCGACGTTCCGGCAGCACGGGCCGAAATTCTTGCCGCCCTGTTTGAAGCCGCCCAGATCGAGGGCGATTTCATGCAGGCGGCACGTCTAAGCGCGCCTCTTTTGGCTGACATCCCGATCAATGGTGACTTTTCCTGGTTTGCGGTCGATGCGCTTAAGGCATCGATTGCTTCAAACAATTTTGAACGCGCGAATAACTGGCTTCAGGTTGCCAAAGGTGCGGCAAATTCGGGCAATGACATCGCATTTCGCATAAGCCTTCTTTACCCGATCCTGGCAATTTCAGGTCTCGAAGACACCGGCATACCGCAACCAGCCCCGCAAACGGCTGATGCTTCAAATGGGATGCCGGCAGGTTTCGGGGCCGCTAACCCGGCACAGCCGATGATGACCCAGAACTTTGGTTTGGGTGGTGCGGTAAGTGCACCGGGCAGCACCATGGCATCGGCAACAGTTATGCCCAATTCCGCCGCCCCCGAGGATATCCAGAAGGCAACAGATCAGGCCGCAGCCCTTGCCCGCCATCGTGCACGCATGGCTGAATGGGATGAAATGCAGGCTGCGCGTGGCGATCAGGCTGCGGCGAAACGTTTTGCCGAATTGACCTTTGCCCTGTTTGAAGGATTCGGGATCGAGGTTCCCGCCGGACTTTGGGACAATCTTCTGAGCGCCCCCTATGCCGAAGAACGCCTGACCATCAACAGTGCGGTTGCCCACAACATGATGGCTTCGGCAAACGCACAGCAAAAGGCAAAGGCGGTTGCCATGGCCATTCAGGCACAGCAAATCGCCAGTGCCCCGAATGCAGATCCCAAGGCACTGGCAGATACGGTTGCCGCCCTTGAGACATTGGGTCTTCACGAAGATGCCAGAAATCTTGCGACGGAACTGTTGCTGTCATTTGATCAGTAACGGGCACCTGTGATGGCCAAGGCACTTACCAGTTCGCTGATATCGGCCTTCCTTGAAATGATGGCAGCCGAGCGTGGCGCGAGTGCGCACACGCTTGATGCCTATCGCCGCGATCTTGACGATTATTCGGCCTCGCTGATTGCCGGGAAAACCGATCCGGTCGGGGCAACGGATTCTGATCTTCGCCGTTATATGGCCGAACTTGGTGCGGCGGGCCTTGCCCCGCGCACGCAGGCCAGACGTCTTTCCGCCCTGCGGCAGTTCCACAAGTTTCTCTATGCCGATGGCTATCGGAATGATGATCCGTCTTCAAATATCGACAGCCCGCAACAGGGACAGGCATTGCCAAAGTTTCTGTCGATTGATGAAATTGACCAACTGATTGCCCAAGCCGCAAGAAATCCCGGTATCAAGGGCAAACGCCTTTTGGCAATGGTCGAGCTGATGTATGCCACCGGCATGCGTGTATCCGAACTTGTCGAACTGCCCTATGCCGCCGCCGCCCGTGATCCACAGATGCTGATCGTACGCGGCAAGGGCAGCAAGGAACGGCTTGTTCCGTTATCTGATCCGGCACGTGACGCCCTTCGCGATTACCTTGATGTTCGCGATGCATTCATTCCATCAGACAAATCAGACGGGCATGCAGATCGGCCCGGGCAATCCTCATACTTATTCCCATCGCGCGGGAAAACCGGGCATTTGACCCGTCAGATGTTTCTGAAAATGATCAAGGATCTGGCAATAGAAGCCGGGATTGCGCCATCGCGTGTATCGCCACACGTTCTGCGCCATTCCTTTGCCAGTCACCTTTTGGCCAATGGGGCAGATTTGCGCAGTTTGCAAAAGATGCTGGGCCATTCAGATATCTCGACCACACAGATTTATACCCATGTTCTCGAGTCTCGTTTGCGCGGGCTGGTTCAGGAACATCATCCACTTGCCCGCGTCAGCACGATCTGATTGCTCGACATATCGCAGGAAGATTTGTCTAATACCTCTGCATAGGTAAAAGTCGAATTTTTGACAAAAAAACGGACGTTTTCTGCGGATGTCACATATTCGTAATCTAACTGTCATCAAGTTGTTGTCGATCCTGAGCTACCAGCAAGACCGGAACTAATTGTGACTCCTTCATTCCGGGAATTCAGGCCATTTTTGAAGATCGGGGAACTGCATTGGCGTTTGATGCAGAAGATGAATTGATAGCGGATCGTCCCAAAACAAAACCGGTTATGCTGCGCAATTGGCAGCAGGTCGTTGAAAAGGTCGATTTCGCATTCCAGCCTATTGTCAGTCCGCATACGGGTCATATCTTCGGCTATGAGGCGCTTTTACGCCGCTGGGAAGATGCCGGTTTTCCGTCGATCCAGGCCCTGTTTGACACCGCTTGGGATACCGGAAACCTGCATACCGTCGATATGTTATTACGTGCCAAGGCGATCAAAAAGTTCGCCCGGATGCCGGACGCAAAACGCCTGAAACTGTTTTACAATTTCGACAATCGTGTTGTTCGGACCGAGGATTATCAACCCGGTCAAACCGCCGCATTGCTTGCCGATGCCGGACTTGAACGCGATACCATTTTTCTGGAAATCTCTGAACGGCACGACATCAGCAATGCCGATTATCTGAAAGATATTCTGGTTCGATATCGCAGTCAGGGCTTCAAGATCGCGATTGACGACTACGGCAGCGGCTTTGCCCAGTTGCGTGCCCTTTATGAATGCGAACCCGATATCATTAAAATTGACCGGTTCTTTATTGACGGGATTGATCGGGATCGCCGCAAGGAACTGTTCGTCACCCAGATCACCGCATTCGCCCATATGATTGCCGCACAGGTCGTCGCCGAGGGCGTTGAAACCCGCGAGGAATTCCTGTGTTGCCGCCGGTTGGGTTGCGATCTGGTTCAGGGGTTCTTTATCGCCCGCCCGTCGGTTGAGCTGCCCGAACGTACCGACCTTGTGCCTGTCGCGGCCGACATTGCGGCAGACACACGCCGTCAATCAGATCGCGACGATGATGTTGTCCGATCCTACCTGCTTGATACCCCGGCAATCCCCAGTGATATCAACCCGGTCGATATCCTGACCTATTTCCAACAGAACCCCGACATCACACTGGTTCCGGTGGTCAATCATGATGGGGAACCGTTGGGGGTTGTGCGCGATTCCGAGTTCAAGGCGTTCATCTACACACCATTCGGGCGCGAGTTACTTCAAAACCCCGCAAACCGCGCCAATATCAAGCGGTTCCTGCGTCGTTGCCCGATTGCCGATATCCGCACCAGCCTTTCGGAACTTCTGGAAACCTTTGTCGCGACCAATGCGCTTGACGGGGTGATCCTGACGGAAAATGGACGCTATCTGGGTGTGCTTGATCAAAGTGCGCTGCTTCGCGCGGTGAACGAACGCAATACCCTCAATGCCCGGGATGAAAATCCGCTGACCCGCCTTCCGGGCAACAGTGCGATCTATCGTTATGCAGCGCGGGCACTTTCCGAACCGCGCAAGCGCCGCTTTGCTGTCTATTTCGATTTCGATAATTTCAAACCGTTCAATGACCGGTACGGTTTCCGGCAGGGCGATCGGGCCATCCTTTTGTTTAAGGATATTCTGGGCAAGGCATTAAGCCAGAATGACTGGTTTGTCGGCCATATTGGCGGCGATGATTTCTTTGCCTATGTGCAATCGATTGATTTCGAGGTTGCCGTCGAAGCCGTTCAGCGCGCACAGGCCATGTTTGATGCCCAGATCAAAAGTTTCTATGACCAGGAAACCCGCGATCTTGGTTATCTGATTGGCAAGGGCCGAGACAACAATGTCACCAAGTTCGATTTGATGAGCGTCAGCGCAGCCCTTGTCCGGATTCCGCCCGAGCGCACCGACATCACGCTTGATCATATTTCGGTCGAAGCTGCCAAGCTCAAAGCCATTGCCAAAAACAGCGAAAGCCGTTTTGCCAGCGGCCTTTATGACAGTCCCTGCGCGCCCCTGCCGGTCAGCGGGAAGTAGATAAGGTGATCATCGGATAACAAGTTTGTCACAACGGCAAATTAACACTTCAAATTCTAGAATTGCCGGGTAATATTCCGATCAAATAATAGAACAGCAACGATACCCAACGAGCAATCCGCATAAATGGTCAGCGTTTCTTCGTCATCCGATATCCAGACGGCAATTCCGGTTCGCCCGACGAGTCCGATTGCGCAGCGTCAGCAATCCGAACTGGAAAATCAGCGGCAAAGCCAGCTTGTTGAAAACAACAACCGCGCGACCCAGACGTCTGATCAGGAAATTCAACGCGCTGTTCAGGCCTTTGAACGCGACCGTAATGCGCAACAGCAGTTCGTCAAGGAAGGCGTGCAAGACACCATCCTTGAAAACTATATCGATCAGTTTGATCCGACCGGTTACGGACAAAACGGAACCGCGAATTCTGCCAGCGCCAATAACGCGGCGGGCCGCGGCCAGTATATCAATATCCTGGCCTAAGCACGATCAGTCGATCAGGCCGACGGCACGTTTCCAGCCATCCCATTCCCAGATCAATTCTGCAACGCGATCATAGCCCGCCTTGTCCGGATGATACCCATCCCCGCGACGCAGCGCCTTTTGCCATGTCTCGTCGGCAAGGGTGATCTTGAACAGATCAAGGTACGGCACATCAAAACCGCGCGCGGTTTCCAGATAAATCTGGTTCAGGCCTTCGAGACGTTCATTGATTTCCTGACTGGACTTGCTGCCATCAATCACCGCTTGCGGACCGATCCACAGGGTCGGGGCAAGTTTGACCGCTTCGCCGATAATCTCGGCGGCATTTGTCGCCGACTTTGCAGGCGACACCCGCATGGTGGTTTCTTCACCTCGGTCTTCGGCATGGTTGGCATCATTGACGCCAAAGCTGAACATCAAAACATTCGGAAACTCGGTAACCATGCGCAGTTCGGCCTCGAACTTCCAGCGGGCTTTCAACCCTTCGGTGGTTTCGGCGCGAATGCCAAGGTTATAGATGGTGACTTCGCGTTTGGCCTCATCAAGCAACCTCCGCCCAAGACGCATCGGCCAACCGCCTTTTTCGCCGTCGCGCACACCATTGACCAGACTGTCCCCAAAACAGCAAATACGATGTCCGATTGCGCCCGTGCTCATTCTGTCTCCTGTTCGCCAGCCGAAATCAGACTGGCAAGATAAGTCATCAATTCTTCCTGATCGGGCTGGAAACCGCGATCAAGCCAATATTCTTCGGCCTGTTTTAGCAATTCGCCAATCCGCGGCCCCGCCGGGACCAAACCGGCACTAAGAATATCGCGCCCTTGTATCGGCAAACGAACCGGTTGCCAATTTGCTGCCGCATCAATCAGGCTTTTCCATTCTTCATTTTCGGTACGCGAACAACGCGGCGGAACAGATGCCCGCGTGCTCCATGCCAGCAACACGGCATCACGAAAGGCATCCGCCCCCATACGATACAAATCGCGTCGAATATCTTCGCCCGACAATCCCGGATCAATCAGGGGCGCATGCGCCACCATACTGGCAAACCGGTCGGTTTGTTCGTTGGATAACCGCAATTGCCGAGCAAGGCGTTCCGCCGCCGCCAGATTGTCATCCGTCCCGTTATCACCGGTCACAAACAAGGCCGCCAACCGACGCAGCGGATCAGGCGTAATCGCCGGATCGGCAAGGGCGGTACTATCAAGCCACTGCATGATCCGAAGGCAATCGGTCCGCGCCAATTGGGGCAGGATCACGGGCAGGATTGAAAAGCCGATCATATCGCCAACCGTTCCGGCCGGACTTTTGGACCGCAACAGTTTGAACATCTCGTCGCGGATACGTTCCGCCGAAATATCAATCAGGCCTTGCGCCCCTTTGCGACAGGCCTCCGCGCCAATCGGATCAACCGGCGGGCGCCCGAACCATGCCTGAAACCGGAAAAACCGCAAGATGCGCAGGTAATCTTCGGCAATGCGATCTTCGGCAACACCGATGAACCGCACCCGGCCTTCGCGCAAGTCGGTTTCCCCGTCAAACGGGTCATACACGGTTCCATCCGGGTCGCAATAGATCGCGTTGAAGGTAAAATCACGCCGCTTGGCATCGGCAAGCCAACTATCGGTAAAGGCGACTTCGGCATGGCGACCATTGGTCTGAACATCAACGCGCAGCGTCGTGATTTCATAGGCCCCGGCATCGGTAATCGCCGTGATTGTTCCGTGTTTCAAGCCCGTCGGGATGACACGGATACCAACCTTTTCAAGGGCGTTCCGGGTTTCTTCGGGAAGCAGGTCACAGGCAATATCAACATCGATCAGATCCCGTTTAAGCAACGCATCGCGCACGATCCCGCCAACATAACGGGCCCGTCCACCATGCCGGGCAATGGCGTCAAATACGCGGGCCGTATCATCGGCAACCATAATCCCGTATGGCTGCAATCTTCCGGTTGGTTCGAGTGCTGTCATCGCACGCCTTGGCTTCTAACGCTTGGTCTGTCTTGATCTTACCGACTGATATTGCGGTCGGGTGCTATTTCTTGGGCTCAAAATAGCCCGGTTCGACAACACCATCGCGCAATACCGGCGCATGATAGATGGAATCAGGCGGCGCACCAGTCCCAAGTGCTGTGAAAATCAGAATGACCGCCGTCAGCGCCACACCAGCCCCGAACAGCAATAGCCAGGGCCCCTTGCTCCAGGGCGGGATAATGTCGTGACCTTCGCGGATGGCCTTGGCGCGCGCCCATTTCAGCCAAATCCCGTACAGGACAAAAGGCAGGATCAAAGGAAGGCCGATCTGGATAATCTGTCGCAACATGAAACGGAATTCCTGACACTGGGTTTAAGGTTGGAGGGTCTGTGTATTGGCACGGACCACTTCACTGAAATTCACAAGCATCCCGGCCGTTGCCCCCCAGATGTAATATTCCCGATATGGGATGGCAAAGTACCTTCTGCGTGTGCCTTCAAATGTCACGGTTTGCAGCTTCTGATTTCTTGGGTTGAGGATAAACTCAAGAGGTACTTCAAACACTTCGGCAACTTCATGATCATCCGGCGACAGATCAAAGGGCGGTGTTACCAAACCAATCACCGGCGTCACCTGATATCCGGTAACGGTGTAGTAATCATCAATGCGACCGATCAGATCGATATGCCTGCGTGAAAGACCTATTTCCTCTTCGGTTTCGCGAAGGGCCGTTTCTTCAAGAGTTGCGTCTTCTTCTTCCTGACGCCCCCCCGGAAAACTGATCTGACCGGCATGGTCGCTAAGATGATCGGTACGTCTGGTCAGAATGACCTGTAACCCGGTTTCGCGTTTGACAAGCGGCACCAGAACGGCCGCAGGGCGTGATATCAACTCACCTTCGGCAAAGGCGCGGGCACGCGATTGCGACCCCGGATAATCCACGGCATGATCGCCCCGGCGCTGCAGGATATCGGTCTTGGGCGCACGCAGAGCAGCAATGATATCATCGGGTTTCATTCAACCGTCTCCATGCGGCCAATCTCGAAAAACTGACCGTGACTATAAACGCCGATACGCGTCATGTTGCTTGCGGGATCGCTGATCTCGTCGGCCAGTTCAACCAGTTGATAGAATACAGCCCGGTTCAGACGTGCCTCAAGCCCGCGTTCAAGCGCGATATAGGGTGATGGCTCGTCGGTTTCGGGATCATGTTCAACCCGCAAGGGATAGGCAGCATCCAGTTCGACCCATTGGTCGATATTGGTACGAAAACGGATGGTCTGATCCTGTCCGCTGCCTTCGTTTTGCATCTCGACCGCGATGAAAGCGACGTCTTCAACCTCGATCCGGGCCATCTCGGCGGGGGTCACCAACCAGTGCCCGCCTTCATCATCTCGTTGCAAGACAGATGAAAAAAGTTTCACCAGTTCAATTCGGCCAATCGGACCACCTTGATAGAACCATGTTCCATCCCGACCTATAGACATAGGAATATCGCCGCAGATTTGCGGATGCCGCCCGTTCCCGGGCTTTTGCCCGCGCAGGCGCGACCACAATTTTTCGGCAAGATCTACGGTTTGTTGGTTTTCACTCATGCTGTAAAGTTGATCCCGAGCCAGACGTTTTCCCGTAAGGTTTATTCAAAACCACCTGCGTTCAACATACTGCCAGTATCCAAACTGCAACAAAGGAAGCAAAGTTTCGCATCATGACAAACGCGCCACGTTTCCCCGAAGAAATGGGATTTTCCCAAGATAGCAGTCTGGAACGCGACGCAGCGCGCTTGGACGAGTGCGTCGCCCGATTGGCCGAAGCCCGCAAAATGGTTTCGTCTGTTATATTTGGGCAGAATGAGGCTGTAGAGCAAACACTTATCGGTATTTTATCGGGTGGCCATGTTCTGATGGTTGGTGCGCCGGGCCTTGGCAAATCGCTGCTGGCCCACACATTGGGCAAGGTATTGGGCCTGCTCGACAAACGTGTTCAGTTCACGCCCGACCTGATGCCAGCCGATATTCTGGGTTCCGAAGTCCTTGAAGAGGGGGCTGATGGCAAACGGGCCTTCCGATTCATCAAAGGTCCGGTATTCTGTCAGTTGCTTCTGGCCGATGAAATCAACCGTGCAAGCCCGCGCACCCAGTCTGCCCTGCTTCAGGCCATGCAGGAACGCGAAGTATCGGTTGCCGGTTACAGTCACAAACTACCCGAACCGTTCCACGTTCTGGCAACCCAGAACCCGCTGGAACAGGAAGGCACCTATCCCCTGCCCGAAGCACAGCTTGACCGTTTTCTTCTCGAAGTGCGTCTTGGATATCCAAGTGCCGAGGAAGAACGCAAGATCGTCACCGAAACCACCGGCCGCTATCCGACCCGCCCGCGGCAGGTTCTTCAGGCCGATGATCTGGTCGAGGCACAGGATTTTGTCCGTCGTCTGCCGATGCCGGATCGGGTTCTTGATACCATCATCGCCCTATGCCGCGAATGTCGCCCTGAAAGCACATCACTGAACGATATCCGCGACAATGTCGCCTGGGGCCCCGGTACCCGTGCCGCACAGGCACTTTCGCTGGCATGTCGGGCGCGGGCAATGTTGTTTGGGCGATTTGCCCCGTCTTACGAAGATATTGAAGAACTGGCTGTTCCTGTCCTGCGGCATCGTTTTGGCCTGACTTATGGTGCCCGTGCCGAAGGTTTCACTGCCAAAGCCCTGATTACCGATGCCCTTGCCCACTTGCAGGAGAAATCATAATTGGCCGTCACCGCCGTGCATGATCATGTTGCCGCAGCACGCGCCCTTGCGGCCCGGCTGCCCCAGCTGATTGATGAGTCGCGCAGAACGGCCATCAGCTTGCGCAGTGGTTTGCATGGCAACCGCAAGGTCGGCCCGGGAAGTGATTTCTGGCAATTCCGCCCCTATGTCCCCGGCGATCCGACCAACCAGATCGACTGGCGCAGATCAGCACGCAGCGACCATACCTTTATCCGTCAAACCGAATGGCAGGCCAGCCACAATTACTGGATCTGGCCGGTTCTTTCGCCCTCCATGTACTGGTCTTCGGATAACAGCATTCCGTCCAAGGCCGAACGCACCCTGATCATTTCCATCGCGCTTGCTGATCTTTTGATCAATAACGGCGAAACAGTTGGCACGTTTGATGGGGAACGAACGCGAATTACATCAGCCGAACATCTGGAAAAGCTGGCCCATGCCATGCTGGCAACACCGCAAAGCATCACCCAACAGGGTGCCGGTATTCATGCCGGGCGCAAACATTCGGTTCTGTTGCTTGGCGATTTTCTGGAGTTTTCCGACCAGGCCGAGCAAAGCAGCAGTATCGTTCGTCGTCTTGGGCAATATCAGAATGACGGTGCACTGGTTCAAATCCTTGATCCCGCCGAGATTTCCCCGCCATTTCGGGGGCGCGTCAATCTGTTTGATACCGATGATCAGATGATCTATCGCAGCGAAAAATTTGAAGATGTGGCAGACGGTTTCAAACAACGTGCACGTGTCTGGCGGGCAGCGGTACGCGATGCTGCCCGTCACAATGACTGGCTTTATGACCGGCATGTCACATCGGATAGTGCCAGCCCGACATTGCTGGCGCTGTATCAGCATCTTAGCGAACGGCAAAATCAAAGTGGCTCCAACGGGCGTGGACGCCCGACCCTGCACCGCAATAACCAGCAGGAGATGTCATGAGCCTGTCGGCCATCACATTCCTCTATCCTGCGATGCTGGCTGGCCTGATGGTTCTGCCAATTGTCTGGCTTTTGATACGTTCAGCCCCGCGGTCCCCGAAAAATGTGATTTTCCCGGCTGCCCGGCTGCTGCGTGGTCTTAAAAGTCAGCGCCGCGACATTCAACGCGCCCCGATCTGGCAGACCATCTTGCGGTGTCTGATCCTGACGCTGCTGATCATTGCAGCCGCCCGCCCGGTGATGAACCGCAATGATTTTGCCCAGAATGACGGGGCTGTTCTGATCATTGCCGATAACGGCTGGGAAAGTGCCGCCAACTGGACCCAATATCGCACAGCCCTGCAACAGATCGCCAATCAGGCGCGCTTTGATCTGCAAACTGTTTATCTTGCGCAAACAGCACCGGAAGCCGCCGGTGCATCAACCTGGAAACTGCCCGAAATTGTCGGCCCGGTATCTTCGCAAGATACCGTCAATCTGATAGATCGCCTGCATCCGCGTCCCTGGAATGCCGATTACACAGCCCTTTCTGATCTGATTGCCGAAAAGCCGGAAATGAACAATGCCATCGGCAGCATCATTTGGCTGACCGGCGATATGGATGGTCCCGGCAAGGCAAGCCTTGCGCATGAATTGCAAGATATTGCGCCGATAACGGTCCTGTCACCGACAAGATCGGACAGGCTGGCCATCACGTCCCTTACCCGTACACGCACAGGGATGGTTGCGACCATTGCCCATGACCGCAATGACAACCCGCGTGTGATCAATCTGTTGGCGCGCGGCGAACGGGGTACTGTTCTGTTACGCCACAATGCCGAACTTGCCGCCAACTCCGATCAAAGCGAAACCACGATCTTTTTGCCAAGTGATATCGCCAATGCCATCCAGTCCGTGGGCATTGAGGGTGTCGAAAGTGCCGCAACCATGTTTCAGACCGGCGCCCGATGGCAGCAACGCCGGGTTGGTGTAATTGTCAGTTCCGGGGACAGCCCCGGTGTGCTGTCCGATCAGTATTTCTTCCTTGATCGCGCATTATCGCCCTATGCCGAAGTAACCTATGAACCCCTTGGCAAACTTCTGGAAAAGAAGGTCGACATTCTGGTCGCTACCGGACCGATTTCGGGACTTGGCAGCCAGTTTGACGCCCTTGAACGCTGGGTCAATGATGGCGGAATGCTGGTCCGCTTTGCCGGGGATAGTTCGACCGAGATCGGAAATGAATTCCTGCCGGTGACACTGCGTCTGGGCAATCGGGATTTTGGCGGTTCCATGTCATGGGAAAAGCCCAAGCGCCTGCTTGATTTCCCCGATAACAGCCCGT
The DNA here is from genome assembly GCF_003326675.1 of Thalassospira profundimaris. Lineage (GTDB taxonomy): Bacteria > Pseudomonadota > Alphaproteobacteria > Rhodospirillales > Thalassospiraceae > Thalassospira > Thalassospira aquimaris. The sequence goes on along the minus strand of NZ_JPWF01000005.1, from coordinate 229,902 downwards.
TTTACGGTATCCCTGTTCCAAATGACATCACGGTTAACCGACAGCTCCTTGCCGAACCGGACCCTGACATCCTTGGCAAGACTTGGGCGCGACTTACCGATGGCACGCCCCTGATCACCAGTGCCCCGCGCAATTCCGGGCGTGTGGTCCTGTTCCATGTTACGCCGTGGGCGGACTGGTCGAACCTTCCGATGTCAGGGCTGTTTGTCGAGCTGTGGCAAAAAATTCTGCCACTTGCCAGCCCAAGCAACCGCAACGACGCCGAACTCAGCACCAGCCTGCCCCCACAGGCCATCATGGACGGGTTTGGACAAACCCATCAGCCCGATGCACTTATCCTGCCGGTCCGTGCGCCTCTTCCTGTCCCAAGCCCGCGTCATCCGCCGGGCATTTACGGCGAGAACGGACAGGCGGTTGCGCTTAATCTTGGCCCTTCCCTGACAAATGTTGCCAATACCGTGACTTGGCCATCAGGTGTCAGCACCCGAAAAATTACCGATCGCAATCAGGTCGACCTGGCCGCCTTGTGTCTTCTGGGGGCCTTGTTGCTGTTGCTGTTCGATGCACTGATTTTGCTTGCCCTTCATCACCTGACCTTGCGCCGGAACCGGAGGAGCAATGCATTTGGCTCGTTCCTTTTACTGATTGGGGTTGGCGGAATTGCGGCCGGACTATTGGCCGTGTCCCCGAATAACGCCCGTGCATCCACGATCCAGGAAGCTGCCCTGCAACCGCGTCTTGCCTACCTTAAGACCGGCGTTCCCCCGGTTGACCGGCTTAGTCAGGCTGGAATGACCGGTTTGACTGAATATCTGCGTCGGCGCAGTGCTGCGGACCTCAACACTGTTGACGGAATTGATCCGGAAACCGACGAGCTTAGTTTCTATCCGCTGATCTATTGGCCACTGGTGGATGGGCAGGAACCGTTTTCCGAACGGGCGCGCGAACGCCTGAACAGTTACCTTAACAACGGGGGCATGATCCTGATCGATAGTCGGGATCGCGAAGTCCAACCCGCCCGTCTAAGGCGATTGCTGGCCGGGCTTGAAGTGCCGCTTCTTGATCGGGCACCGGGCGACCATATCCTGTTTCGCAGTTTCTATTTGCTTGATCATGCCTATGGACGGTTTTCGGCCCCGCTTTGGCTTGATGCCCGCCCCAATCAGCGCCTTGACGGGGTGGCATCGGTTTTGTTTGGCGGCAATGACTGGGCATCGGCCTGGATGATCCCCGAAGGTCGTGACGAAATCCGTACCGAAGACATTGCCCCGCGTCAGCGCGAAATGGCCGTCCGGTTTGGCATCAATCTGGTGATGTATGCCCTGACCGGAAGTTACAAGGGCGATCAGGTTCACCTGCCCGCCATTCTTGAAAGGCTGGGCCGATGAAACAAGGGTGGCAAAACTTTCAAATCGCGCCGTTGCTTGATATCACCCTGCTTCAGGGGCTTGCGGTTCTGTGTCTTGCCGCAATCGTTTTGTTTACCCTGTTTCGCCTGCGCGGCACGGTCTGGCGCGGCGTTGTAATGGTGCTCGTGCTTCTGGCCCTTCTGGCCCCGCAATTCACCGACCGCGAAAGTGAGAAACTAAGCGATATCATTCTGGTGCTGGTCGACCGGTCTGGCAGTCAGCGTATCGCCAACCGAACCGAGCAAACCGACGCCGCCATTACCGACCTGAAAGAACGCTTTGCCGATGACCCGTCGGTCGAGTTGCGGTTTGAAGATGTCGCAGGCGAAGCCGACACCCGGATGTTTGCCGTACTTGACCGGCTTTTGGGGGGCATTCCGCGCGAACGTCTGGGCGGAGTGATGATGATCACCGATGGACAGGTGCACGACGTTCCGACCCGCCTTGATCTTGGTGCCCCCCTGCATGTTCTGATCAGCGGGGCACGTGATGAACGGGACCGTCGGCTTGTCATTCGTCAAAGTGCCGATTACGGCATTGTCGGCAAAAAAGCCGATTTCATGATTGAGGCCGTTGATCATGACCTGCCACCGGGCACCATCATTCCGGTTCGTATGCTTCTTGAAGACGGCACCGAAGAACAAATCCTGCTGCCCGCCAATGAGCAAAGCCGGGTCAGCATTCCGGTCCCCCATGCCGGTTCGGTTCTGGCGGAATTGCGCATGGATGATACGCCCGAAGAAACCGATAAAACCAATAACCGGCTGATCCTTGAAACCACGGGGGTGCGTGATCGCTTGCGGGTATTGCTTTTATCGGGTGAACCCCATCCGGGTGAACGTGCATGGCGTAATTTGTTGCGCGCTGATCCCGGTGTCGATCTGGTGCATTTCACCATTTTGCGTCCACCGGAAAAGGGCGATGATACCCCGATCAATGAACTGGCCCTGATCCCGTTCCCGATCCGCGATCTGTTCGAGGTGCGCCTGCGTCAGTTTGATCTGATTATTTTTGACCGCTATCAGATGCGGGGCGTTTTGCCGCCCCACTATCTTGAAAAGGTTGTCGATTACGTCCGTTGGGGGGGCGCTGCCCTTGTGGTTGCCGGGCCCGAATATATCGGCCCGGATGGCTTGGCCAGTACCGCGCTTGATAAACTGATGCCCGCCGAGGTGACCGGCCGCATTGTCGAGCAACCCTTTGTTCCGCGGGTAAATGCCGCAGGCCGCCTGCATCCCGTTACCGCCGCTATGGCCGGATCGCCCAGTACGCCCCCCAAATGGGGCCGCTGGTATCGTCAGATTGAAACACGTGTTTCCGATCCCGATGCCATGACCTTGTTAACCGGGGTCGATGAAATGCCGTTGCTGACCTTGCAACGGGTTGAAGAAGGCCGGGTCGCGATGCTGAGTTCCGATCAGATGTGGCTTTGGCAACGCGGCCATGATGGTGGCGGGCCGGTGGCCGAACTTTTGCGCCGTCTGTCACATTGGCTGATGAAGGAACCGGCCCTTGATGAAAACACGGTGACGACAACTCGAAGTGCTGATGGACAAAGCCTTGTTTTGAACTGGCGGAAAATCGGGGCCGCCCCCGAAGCCGCCAGCGTCATCAACCCGGAAACCGGCGATCAGATCAATGCCCGGTTTGAACAGCTTCCCGATCAGTCATGGCAGGCAAATGTGCCGATTGCCGAGCGCGGCCTGATCCGGGTCAGCGTGCGTGATCAGAACCGTCGACAGCAAACGGCCCTTCATGTTGATCGCGACGTCCTGACCCCGGAAACGCAGAACACCAATTCAACGCCCGAACTTCTGGATGCGCTGGTATCCGCCAATGGCGGTTATATCGGTCGGATCGAAGACGGATTACCGGAATTCCGGCATATCCCGACCGAACGGGGATGGCATGGCAATAACTGGGCCGGCTTTATTGAGACCGACAGCTATAAAACCGTTATTGGCGGGATCACCAACCTGCTGCCTTTGCCGATCATCGCCCTTTTGATCGGTGCAATTTGCCTGTTGGGATGGCGGGTCGAAAGCAAGTGATGCAAGATGTCCTTAAGGTGCGGGGCGCTGCCTGCCCAAACCTTCGCGGTATTCCTTGCAAGCTGCTTCGTGGAAGTTGCACAACCCGCCCCGGAACTTTTCGGCCAGAAAATCGATAAAGACACGGACCTTGCTGGGCAGGTGACGACGTTCCGGATAGACCGCGTAAATTCCGCCATTATTCAGCGGATCATAATCCTTAAGGATGCGGACAAGTCTGCCTTCGCTTAACGCCTCGGCAACAATGAATTCCGGTTCGCGGGCAATACCAAGTCCACGAATGGCGGCAATCGATGTGAATTCACCGTTATTGCACGACATGACCGGATTGACCCGCACCGTCACCGGGCCTTCCGGCCCTTCGAAATCCCAGATATTCGGACTGGAAACGTTGGTATATGCAAGCGTCTTGTGATCGGCCAGTTCCTGAGGCGTTTGTGGTTCGCCATGCTTTTCGAGATAGGAAGGGGCGGCTACAACATGCCCGGTAAAATCGGCAAGCTTGCGCGCGATCATGCTGGAATCCTTAAGCCGGGTAATACGGATCGCCATATCGAACCCTTCGGCCACCAGATCGACCATATGATCGGCCAGATGGATATCCACATGCAGGCCCGGATACATTTCCATGAATTCCGTCACCAGTTGCGGCAAATACATCTGGCCGAACGTCAATGGTGCCGAAATACGCAAGGTCCCGCGCGGTGTTCCGCGCAAATCGGTCAGGGCATGTTCCGCTGTTTCGATTTCCTCTACCACCCGTGCACAGTGCTGATAGAAGGTTGAACCGGCATCGGTCAGGCTGAGACGACGGGTCGTACGGTTCAACAACCGGATACCCAGACTGTCTTCCAGCTTGGTGACATGCTTGCTGACAGCGGATTTCGACATACCAAGCTTGCGCGCAGCGCCAGAAAAACTGGCTTCTTCAACCACGCGGGCGAACACCGTCATCCCGTCCAGATTACCGATCAACATCACACTTCTCCTGACCGCGGCGCAACCCGACTGTTGCGAATGGGGAAACAAATAAATCTCATAAGACCGGATTGTCTTCAACGCGGAAATGGCAACAATGGGCGAAACAGCAATATTTACGGTTCCCTGAAACCTGCCCGTACAGGATCAGCCGAACCCAAAGTCGGAGGATGAAATGGGCCAGTTGGTAAATGGCGAATGGCAAACAGAAGCCCTGCTTGCAAAAAACCAGAACGGAAAATTCAAACGCCAGGATTCCGTGTTTCGTAATTGGCTTTCAACCGGTCCCGCAGCCCCGTTCCCGGCAGAGACAGGGCGCTATCATCTTTATGTTTCATATGCCTGCCCCTGGGCACATCGCACCCTGATTTTCCGGGCGCTTAAGGGCCTGGAAGACATGATTTCGGTATCGGTCGTACATTGGCATATGGGGGATTTCGGCTGGAAGTTCTCAAACGAGGATGGCCTGATCGACGATCTAGGCGGACGCGAATTCCTTCATCAGGTCTATTCTGCGGCCAAACCGGATTATACCGGACGCGTGACGGTTCCGATCCTGTGGGACAAGAAAACCAATCAGATCGTCAGTAACGAATCCTCTGACATCATCAGGATGTTAAACGCCGCCTTTGACGGTCTTGGCGCAAAGGAAGGCAATTATTATCCCGAACATCTGCGTGCTGAAATCGATGCGGTCAATGAACGCGTTTATCACGATGTGAATAACGGCGTTTACAAATCCGGCTTCGCAACCAGCCAGTCCGCCTATGAAGAGGCCGTCACGACCCTTTTTGACACGCTGGACTGGCTTGATAATCGGTTGGTCACCCAACCCTACCTTGTAGGTGATACACTAACAGAGGCCGACTGGCGGCTATTCCCGACCCTGTTGCGTTTTGATGCGGTCTATCACGGACATTTCAAATGCAATCGCAAGATGATCCACGAATATCCGAACCTGTGGAACTATACCAAGGCGCTTTATCAGCATCCCGGCGTCAAGGAGACGGTGTTTTTCGATCATATCAAAAAGCACTATTACCAAAGCCATCCGTCGGTGAACCCGTCTGGCGTGGTTCCGGTTGGGCCGGTGCTTGATTTCGATCGACCCCATGATCGGGACAGGTTCGGGAAATAGGGAATAATGGGCGCGAAGGATCCAGCGTGATCAGGGTTTCTCGCTTGCCGGCCCTATAAACCGAACAAACAAAAACCCCGCAAGCGATGCTTGCGGGGTTTTCAATTTCCGAAACCGGAAAATCTTAGTTCAGGCGACCTTTGATTTCCGCGATCGCGCCGTTCACCAACTCGTCTGCCTTGGCACCAGAAACCTTGTCAGTAACAAGGGCGGTGGTTGCCTTTGCTGCGATTTCGGCGACATGCGCACGAACTTCAGCAACAGCCTGGCTTTCCAGGTTGGAGATACGTTCCAGAGCCTGCTGTTCACGGCGTTTGAGTGCCGCTTTCAGCTCAGCCTGGGCGCTTTCCAGCATACGATCGGCTTCTGCCTTCGCATGTGCGCGGATCTCGTCAGCTTCCTTCAGGGCTTCACGCTGTTTGGCCTGATAATTGGCCAGAAGCTCCTGAGCTTCTTCGCGAAGACGCTGAGCTTCGTCCAGCTCGTCAGAGATTTTCTGTGCACGTTTATCAAGTGCGGCAGAGATACCCTTAACGGCCTTGAAACCGCCGAAACCGGCGACGAGGACGAAAGAAAGCGTAGTCCAGGTGTATGGATCGGTAAGGAAAGTAACCTCGTGGGTTGCCATTGTCTTACTCTCCTACAATCGCCGAAACAGCCTTGTCGGCAGTTTTGGCCTGAACCTTGACACCGATAAGTTTTTCGGTTGCTTCACGGGCAATCTCGGATGCTGCTTCTGCAACACCGGTCAGTGCTTCCGTTTTCGCATCCGCAATTGCCTTCTCGGCATCAGATGTCTTTTTCGACAGCTTCTTGACCAATGCCTCGGTTTTCTTGGCTTGCTCTGCAGCAGCCTTTTCCGAAGCTTCGCGAATATCAGCCTGGGCTGCGTTACGAGCTTCTGCCAAAGCAGCCTCGTATTTCGCGATGGCGGCATCGGTTTCGTCTTTCAACGCCCGAGCCTTGCCAAGGTTGTCTTCGATGGTTTTCTGACGGCGTTCAAGCACTTCACCAACTTTCGGCAGCGCGATTTTCGACATCAAGACATACAAGACGGCGAAAATGACGAACAGCCAGAAGATCTGTGCGGAGAACGTCGCAATATCAAACTGCGGCATAGCCTACTCCCGAATTCAACGACACCGGCGAGGGTATTCCTCGCCGGGCCGTGTATTCGCTCAAAAGGCGCCGATTAGACGAACAGAACGATCAGCGCAACGACGAGTGCGAACAGTGCAATAGCTTCGGTAACAGCAAAGCCGATCCAGCCATACAGTTCAACGTCGCCTTTTGCAGCCGGGTTACGGCCAACAGTCGCAATCAGGCTCGACCAGATGTTACCAACACCAATACCGGCACCAATCATGCCAATAGCAGCCAGGCCAGCACCGATCATCTTAGCAGCATCGAGTTCCATAACTTCACCCTTTCGAATTTCTTAAAGGCAATCAGAAGAGATCACACCAAACCACACACATTAGTGCATGTGGATTGCATCATGGAGATAGATGCAGGTGAGAATTGTGAACACATAAGCCTGAAGCGCAGCAATGCCGAACTCCAGAACAGTAATCCCCGTCAGCAGAGCGAACGGAAGCACGCCGAGAATGCCAATCAGGCCGACGAACCCACCGATAACTTTCAGCATGATGTGGCCGACAGTCATGTTTGCAAACAGTCGGATAGCCAGGCTGAACGGACGAGAGAAATAGGAGATGATTTCAATCGGGACCAGAATGATCGCAGTCGCAATCGGCGCACCTTCAGGGAAGAACATCCGAAGGTAATGCGTGCCATGACGCATGAAGCCGATGACCGTCACACCGATGAAGATCACCAGAGCCAGCGCGAAGTTAACCGCGATGTGGCTCGTAAAAGTAAAGCTGTGCGGGATCATGCCAAGCAGGTTCCCGAACATAACGAACATGAACAACGTAAAAATGAACGGGAAGTACTTGCGACCCGCGCTTCCAACGTTATCTTTGAGCATATTGGCGACGAATTCGTACATCACCTCGGCAGCACCCTGCCAGCGGCCCGGAACCAATGCACCGCGACGCATGGACAGCGTCATAAAGCACGTTACGAGAACGGCTGCGAATACCATCCAAAGGGCGGAGTTGGTGAAGGAAATATCAATGCCGCCAAGCGAAAGCTCGGCCAAGGGCTTGATTTCAAACTGCTCTAGCGGTCCAGCCACCGTAATCCTCGCTCAATATTATAAGGCTTCGGGATTATTTCCCGTCCCCCTGCTTGTGCTCCCTCATCGCACGCCCAAGACCGACAGCACTGTCATAGCCCTTTGCAACGCGATAAGCGTTCAAGCCTCCGGCACCTGCTCCGAGAAATACAAACAGAACAAGCAGCCAAGGCGTCGTATCAAGCACCCTATCCAGCGCCCAGCCAATCAGCAAGCCAACAAGAACCGCAGCGATCATTTCCGCCGAAATTCTCATGCCAAGTGCCATCCCTTGGGACGGTTTGCCAGTCGCCCGGTTCGGGCCGTGCTTTTCTTCGCGTTTGCCTGCAACTGCTGCCAGCTTGCTTTCAAGCTCTTCTAATGAAGCGCGATCTTTGTCATCGCTCATTGTCGTGAACCCCGCTTTGGCAACCTTGCAAACGTCACAAGGAAATGCGCGGGCAACATACTTAGCACCCCATGGGCTGTCAAGCTGTAAAACCCCGCCCCGCAACCCGCCTTGAAACAGGTATAAATTGTTTTATTTCAAATATTTATCACTAATTATGTGAAGGAAAACACTTTTGCACTTAGGCAATAGTCGCAGACGATTATGCTGCCAATCTGATATTGGTTCTGGCTGCAACCGGCAGTTTCCCTTGGTTCCCATGCATTTGGCCTGCAAAAGTGCAGAAGATTACAATGTGATCTAATTTCACCCGGCCCGGCGATTCTTGGAGATTCTGGTCGATATTTTACGGGCTTGGTGTGACTTTCCGGGGCCAATTGCACCGCGGGTTGGTCGATTCACCCCAAACACAACCGGTTGGCGGGAATCACAATTGCCCCGTGATATCCAAATTGGCGCTTTGCGATAGGAAGGGTGCCTAAACCTTGCGGATGCTGAGTTGACGCTCGCACTCGGTCTTTTGCCAGCCGCCCGGGCGGCTGGCCAGCATCCAGTCAAACTTGTGGAACAATGCCCAGACTGCGCCCAGGGTGTTGATGGCAATTGAATTCATATCAATTGGCTGCTTGACCAAAATATCATCGCGCAGAATCCGTACCAGATCGGCAACCGTATTCTTGCCGTCAAAGGCCGCGAGTAACCGGGCAAGGTCCGGCCCACCTGTCAGATCAACCGCATTCCCGCTGCCATCTTCAATCAGGACCGGCTTGCCAGCCAGTGCGACCAGATCATCAAAGAACGTCTGGCAGGGCTTCACAAAGAAGTAAGGCGCAAGTTCGCCATCGGGCAGCATTTCACTGGCCTGCGCGCGATCATCGCGGGTCAGATAAAACGCATGAAGCGGCATCGCACCGCTATAGCGTTCACAAAATGCCTGCTGATCGCGAAGCGGCTTTGCCGAAAGTTCGCGCAGCAATGCCGGATCACGCACCAGATTACCAATCGCGTAATGCGCCTTGCCCGTTCCGCCAAATCCGAAAAATCCGGTAAAGGCCGCAACGTGCAGATTGGCCGAGGCTGCAAAATCATAGACCCCGTGCACGTCATAGGCACATTCCACCGGATGGAGCAGCAGATCGACAATCTCGGGATCGTTTTCAAGCAATCCTTTAATGAAGCCTGGGCCACCGCCCATCTTAAGCAGCATATTGTCGTCGGGAAGGGTGCCCAGCAACTTGCGCGTCATTGCAAGCTGTTCACTCAGATCCTTGTCGACCAAAAGGGGCTCGATCATCTTGCGCCATTCGGTGACGGCAAGACGCCCATGTTCGCCATAGACCATAATCCCCATCGCCCCGTCGGCCTTTAACACCGATGTCAGATCACGAAGCCCTTCTTGCGGGTCTTCAAGATGATGAAGGACGCCGGCACAATTGATATAATCAAACGGTTCGGGTTTTGATCGGGCAAATTCGGCGATGGTCGCGCGAACATAGGTAACATTTTCAAGTCCACGGGCCTCGGCCCGTGCGCGCGCAACCTTGGTGCTGGCTTCGGACGGTTCAAGATAGGTTACCGATCCGCCAACATCGCGAAGCTGCTCTGCAAGCCAGATCATGGCGTCCCCGGTGCCGCCCCCGGCAACAAGGGCGCGAAACGATGCGTCAATATCCCTGGTGCCGCCAAAACCGTAATGGTTAACCCGCGAAAGATGATCAAGCGGCGGCATCAACAAACGGTCTTTTTCCTCCTGCGGGTTGCGCAGGGGATAGGGAAACTGTTCGTAAAGTTCGCGCACTTTCTGGGACATCAATCTCTTACCGTCATTGCATTTCAATGTCGGTGTAACATTGACGGCCCTATCAGTTCATTAATTTTTGCTACTCTAGTTACATACGGGCTCTGCCGTAAGGGGCGTCAGCTTGAAAAATCAAGCTCGGTCTGCTCTTTCTTGGAATAGACTTCTGCCTGATGCAGGTCGACCGATACCAGCGACGAAACACCGCGTTCGGCCATGGTCACACCAAACAGACGGTTCATGCGGGCCATGGTCATACGGTGGTGAGTGATGACCAGGAAGCGGGTATTGGCGTGGCGACCGATGGCTTCAAGCAATTTGCAGAAACGGTCAACGTTGGCGTCATCAAGCGGTGCGTCAACTTCGTCGAGGACGCAAATCGGTGCCGGGTTGGTCAGGAAGACCGCAAACAGCAATGCAACCGCGGTCAGTGCCTGCTCCCCACCTGACAGCAGTGACAGATGCTGAAGCTTTTTACCCGGCGGGGATGCCATGATTTCTAGTCCGGCTTCGAGCGGATCATCCGCCTCGGTCAGCATCAGATGCGCACCACCGCCGCCGAACAGACGCACAAACAGTTGCTGGAAATGTTTGTCGACTTCGTCAAACGCTGTTTTCAAGCGGGCGCGGGCTTCGCGGTTGAGCTGATTGATGCCATTGCGCAGCTTATCAATGGCAGCAATCAAATCATCGCGTTCAGATACCATCGTATCTTTCTGTTCCTGCAACTCGGCCAGTTCAACTTCGGCACGCAGGTTAACCGCGCCAAGGTTTTCGCGTTCACGTGACTGGCGTTGCAGGCGGGCTTCGATATCAATCTCGGTCGGAAGGTCCTTGGTCAGATCAATCTGTCCAAGTTCAACCAACTGGTCCGGTGTCGCGTTAACGCGTTCGCGAATACGTTCGATCAAATCGCGACGATGCTGTTCAGCCTGTTCAAGCAGGGCTTCGCAGCGCACGCGACCTTCGCGGGCCTCGGCCAGTTTCTGTTCGGCCTCTTTCAATGTTTGGTCGGCTTCGCGCTGGGCATTTTCGGCCTTTTGCAATTCATCGGCCGCATCCTTGCGCGTCTGATCGGAAAGCTCGATCCGGTCTGAAAGGATCGCACGGCGTTCTTCGATCTCGTCGGGCTTGAGTTCAAGCTCCTCGATCTCCATGCGGGCTTCTTCCTGACGGTCACGCAATTCCGCAACACGTTCTCCCGCACCGGACGCACGTTCGTTCCAGGTAGAAATTTCGTTCTCGACGAATTCCAGACGCTTGCGACGGCCCGACATCGCACTTTGCATGCGTTCAAGCATGCTTCGTGCTTCCATCTGATCGGCACGCGCATCGGAAAGATTGGCGCGCTGTTCGATCAGCTCGGCCTTGATTTCCATAAGACCTTCGCTGCTTTCTTCAGGAAGGGCAGACAATTCTTCCTGCTCGGCGATGACTTCATCAAGGTCCTGCTTGGCGCGTTTTTCGGCCTCTTCGGCGTTTTGCAGGCGGCTTTCAATGGCACTTGCATCGCGTTTGATATTGGCGATTTCTTCGCGAGCCCGCGAAAGCGTACCTTCGGCCTCGCGCACCGCCCGGTGGGCTTCCTGTTCCCCGGTACGTGCTGCTTCGATTTCCTCATCAAGCCGTTCGACATTTTCGCTGGCGATTTCGGACCTTTCGAGGGCGGCTTCCACAACCGCATCGGCTTCTTCAAGCTCGCCGCGCAATTCTTCAAGACGGTTGCGTTGACGCAAACGCACTGCTGCGGGCAATTCCGCACCGGCAAGAATGCGATAACCATCCCAACGCCAAAGCGCCCCTTCGCGGGAAACCAGTCGCTGCCCGACTTTCAGGTTCTTGGACAGGAAATTGCCCGTGGCTTCGTCATCCACAATCCCGATCTGCCACAGACGGCGGTTCAAAAGTGCCGGTGCTTCGACAAATTTGGCCAGGGCCGTGACACCATCAGGCAAGGCCGGATCATCGGTGGCCGGATCAATCGCCGCCCAATGCATGGCAGCATCCGGGGCATCCGGCGCATCAAGGTCTTCGCCAAGGGCCGCGGCCATTGCCAATTCAAGACCGCTTTGTACCGTGATGTTTTCGATCACGCCGGGATATGTATCGTCATCCCCGCCCTTAAGCAGACTTTCAAGGGCTTCGATCTCGGCCATCAGACGGGCCTTGCGGCTTTCGGCATCGCGCAGGGCATCGCGCGCATCGCTTTCGGCGGTTTTCAGACTGTCTTCGCGGTCACGCATTTCGGCCAGACGCATTTCGGCTTCTTCGACCGCCATTTTGCGCTGTTCGCAAAGCTCTTCGCATTCCTCAAGATGCATGTTTGCTTCTTCAAGGGCCTCGGTAAAATCGGCCTCGATGCGAATATCATCAAGCTTTGCCACCGCTTCGTCATGACGTTCGGTCAAACGATTACGGCGGGTATTCAATTCACTCAGACGCTGCTGAACGGATTTAAGACGGGCTTCTTCCTCGGCAACGCGATTGGTCAGGGCATCAACCGTGCCTTCAAGCTCTTCAACCCGGATGGCCTTTTCAGCGACCATTTCCTTGGCCTCATCAAGCTCGTCATCCTCGCCGCCTTGGGCTTCGCTCAGTTCTTCACGTTCGCGTTTAAGCTTTTCAAGCGCACCTTGCGCATCACTTGCCAATTCGGCTTCGCGCGCAAGGTCGGCATCAATCTGCTGGATGCGCGCACGCAGCTGGCTCATCTGGGTTTCGATCTGGGCCTTGTCTTTATCAAGGCCTTCGCGTTCGATCAAAAGACGCTGAAGGGCCGCGGCTGCATCAGCTTCTTTTTTGCGCAAATCGGGAAGGCTTGCGGCAATATGGGCCTGAACCGTGGTAGCCTCGGTCACCGATGATGTCAGATCACGGACGGCACTTTCACCCGCCACCAGCAATTCGCGCGCGTCATTCTGACGTTTCTGCGCCTCGGTCCAGCGGATGTGGAACAGCAATGCCTCGGTTTCGCGAATGCTTTCGGACAGTTTGCGATACCGTTCGGCCTGACGGGCCTGCTTTTGCAAACTTGCCAGTTGGGCATCAAGCTGCACCAGAACGTCTTCCAGACGTTCCATATTCTGTTCGGCGTTTTTAAGACGAAGTTCGGCTTCGTGGCGTCGTGAATGCAGACCGGTGATGCCGGCTGCTTCTTCAAGGATCAGACGACGCTGGATCGGTTTGGCACCGATCAGCGCACCGATTTTGCCCTGCGAGACCATGGCGTTGGACCGTGCGCCGGTCGCAGCATCGGCAAATAGCAACTGAACGTCACGGGCACGGACATCCTTGCCATTGACCTTGTAGTTCGATCCGCCGCCGCGCTCGATACGACGGGTGACTTCCAGAAGCTCGAAATCATTGAACATGGCCGGGGCCTTGCGTTCACTGTTATCAAGCGTCACGGAAACTTCGGCCACATTTCGGGCAGGACGGGACGATGTCCCGCCGAAAATAACGTCGGACATGTCAGAGCCGCGCATCTGCTTGGCTGATGTTTCACCCATCACCCAGCGCAATGCTTCGACAAGATTGGATTTGCCACAGCCATTCGGGCCGACAACACCTGTCAGCCCGTCTTCAACCAGCAAGTCTGTTGAATCGACGAAGGATTTAAACCCCGTCAGCTTAAGCGATTTAAACTGGACCAATCATGTCCCCCGGTCCGACCTCTGCCCCTGTTGCCGGACACCGTTCCCACGGTATCCGGCAGAATTGTTTTATTTAGTCGATAAGGTCTTCGACTTTTTCAATGAAGAATTCGGCGTCACGGGCACCGGCAATGGTTTCACCATCAAGGATGAAGCTCGGTGTAGACGAAACGTTGAATTCCTGTTCGCCTTTCATGCGCGAAGCAACGATGGCGTCAATCATGGCCTGATCTGCAAGGCAGGCGTCAACGGCATCCCCATTCATGCCACCGAAACGCACAACCTGTTTGATGCCTTCGATCGGGTCTTCCGAACGTGCCCAGTTAAGCTGCGATTTGAACAGCATGCTGAGAACACCGAAATAGCGGTCATCACCGGCGCACTGTGCAACAGCTGCTGCACGAAGGGCGACTGCATCAAGCGGATAGTCACGGAAAACCAGCTTCAGCTTGCCAGTATCAATCAGCTTTTCCTTGATCTCGGGCAGCACTTCAGTGTGGAAGGCCGCGCAATGCGGGCAGGTCAAAGAAGCATATTCAATCATCGTGACCGGCGCATTCTCGTCGCCGAGTACATGTTCTTTCCATTCTGTTGCATGTGCCTGCTGGGTCGTGCCGACACCAAGTGCAATCAGAAACGCACCTGCAAGAAACTTAACCGCCTTTAGCAAGGAAACCTCCGTTAAAACAAAGTTTTGTGATTACAAGCCTGTTGCAGCGCGGGAGTCAACACACCCGGCAAAACTGCTATTGCACCAACGAGTCGCCAAGGTCGCGCGGAAATGCGGCAACACCGTGTTCGTTCATTTCAGGAAACTGATTCGATAATTGTGCCCGCAAACAAGGCATTAACACCCAAGGCGATCCACCCGCAAAGCGGCATTATCCATGCAGGTTCAGAACAGTCAGGGTTGATTACTTTTTGCCCGATCCGGGCTTGATACCGCCTTGCGCACCGGCGATGTGACGCCCCAATCGCGTCAGGACTTCGCGAAGATGCGGGTCTTCGATCTTGTCGATATTGACCTGACTGCTGCGCGCAATCTCGCCTTCGGGCACGACAGTCGGGCGGTGCACAGTTCGTTCGGGGCGTGAAATATCGCCCTGCATCATCTTGATGCGATCCACCGCCCGATACCCGAAATAGGTATTCACCCGGTCAATGATCTGCGGCATCCGGTGTTGCAGTTCAATCGCGACCGGTCCGGTCACACGAATGACCAGCGTACCGCCACCGGCATTTTCGCCGCGTGGCGGGGCATATTTCACCGGCATGGTGAATTGTTCAAGATCGCGTCCGACGATTTCGGCCCAATGCAGGATGATTTCCGTTTGAAAGAAACCGCGTTTACGCACAAGCGGGCGTGTCAGATTGCCGACCAGTGGCGCGACATTCCGAAGACCCATACGGCGTTCTGAACTGCCCATCGGGGTAATGTTCTGGCGCTTTTTGACGGCATTTTTCGCAGCCACAGACGCAGATCCCTGATCCACACCCGCCGCCGTTTTCGTACCAGTCATATCTTTTTGCTTGCTCACGCCCGGTTCTTTCGTAGGGTCACGCGTTAACGCAACAGACTTAAATCCTTATAACAACATAACACGGGACCGCCGTGCATTTCACCACTGACGATATTTCCCGCCTCGGTCGTACGATGCTTGAATGGTATGACCGGCATCACCGCACCTTGCCATGGCGTTCGGAACCGGGCGACACGCCCAATCCCTATCATGTCTGGCTCAGTGAAATCATGCTGCAACAGACCACGGTTCAAACCGTGGGACCGTATTTTGCAGCCTTTCTTGATCGCTGGCCGACGGTGACAGATCTTGCCAATGCCGAGCTTGATGATGTTCTGCATGCCTGGCAGGGGCTTGGATATTATGCCCGTGCGCGCAATCTGCATAAATGCGCCAAGGTGGTTGCCACCGAATATGACGGCATTTTCCCCGATACCGAGGAAGGCTTGTTAAAGCTGCCCGGTATTGGCCCCTATACCGCCTGTGCGGTTGCCGCCATTGCCTTTAACCGTCATGCAAGTCCGGTCGATGGCAATATCGAGCGGGTGATTTCACGCCTGTTTGCCCTTGAAACGCCCCTGCCCGACGTCAAACCGGAAATCAAGGAAAAGTCCGCAGCCCTGACCCCGTCAAACCGGCCCGGCGATTATGCCCAGGCCCTGATGGATTTGGGGGCAACCGTTTGCACACCGCGCAATCCGGCCTGCGGCATTTGTCCATGGCAAGCCGATTGCGAAGGTCGGAAATCCGGGATCGCCCCCGATCTTCCGAAAAAGCGCAAAAAAGAACCGAAACCAACCCGGGTTGGTTATGCCTTTTGGATCCGGCGCGAAGATGACGGACGCATTCTGGTGCGCCGCCGCCCGGAAAAGGGATTGCTTGGCGGACTTTACGAAGTGCCGGGCAGTGACTGGCGGGTGATTGATGCCCCCGATGACGTCATGTTGTCCGAAGCACCGATTTCCGCAACATGGTCAGAGTTGGACGGCACCGTCGGGCATACCTTCACCCATTTCCATCTGAATGTCAGTGTTTTGGCAACGACCATCCCCGCCAGGGACGCCGATCAGCTTGATGGCAGCTGGACGACGATTGACGGTTTGGCAGATTTTGCCCTGCCCACCATCATGAAAAAGATTGTGCGTCACGCCCTGAAATACCGCTAGGCTGCGACGCCGATCCGAAAACTTAAAAGGCCCGTGATTTTCATCACGGGCCTTTTGTTTTTTTACCTTGCGCGGCGCGATCAGGCGTAAATGTCGATTACCTGTCCACGTCCCTCGGTCGGGGCGGGTGCCGCCTGCTGCGAGGTTTGCGTTTCTGCTGTTTGCTCGATCCGCTGCGTCGATGGCGAATTCAGGTCATTATTCCCGGTCTCAGCAATCGGGGCTGCCGCCTGCTGAATTTGAATCGGGTTCGGTGCATATCCTGCACCACCTACTGCACCTGCTTGCATTGCCTATCTCCATCTATCCTTGCGGATAACATCTCGTCGTCAATTCATAGCAAGTTTTCGCGCAGAAAGCAAAAGCCGGTGCAATTTTTCAATCGCACCGGCCTTTAGGCATCAATGATTTATCGGGTTTTCCGATCCGGTTCAGGCGGGGACCTGACCCATTTCCTTGCGCAGCTGGGTGCGCAAATTGTCGATCGAAACCAGACGTCCGTCACACTTGTAATGCCAGAAAGTCCAACCATTACAAGCCTGTGCGCCCTGAACATGTGCACCGATCTGATGGATCGAACCGGCATTGTCCTTGTGGCTGATCGAACCATCAGCACGGACCATCGCCGCAACATTTCCACGGTTGTCATAGATTTTGTCGCCTGGCGCCAAAAGACCGCGTTCGATAACCGCACCGAACGGAATCCGCGGCAAAGAGCGTTTCGATTCGGTCAGCTCAAGGCTGTCGCCATCAAGCATCTGGACCTTGGCGATACGATCGCGCGCTGCTTCGGCATAGGTATCTTCGCGCTCAAGCCCGATGAAGTGACGGCCAAGACGACGGGCGGCAGCACCGGTCGTACCTGTACCAAAGAACGGGTCAAGGACAACATCACCCTGACGGGTCGTTGCCATCAGAACACGCTGAAGCAATGCTTCGGGTTTCTGGGTCGGATGAACCTTCTTGCCTTTTTCATCCTTCAGACGCTCCGAGCCCGAACAAATCGGCATCAACCAGTCAGAGCGCATCTGCAAGCCTTCATTCAGCTGCTTCATCGCTTCGTAGTTAAAGGTGATTGCCTTTTGCTCTTCGCTTTTGGAACACCACAGAAGCGTTTCATGCGCATTGCAGAAACGTTTGCCGCGGAAGTTCGGCATCGGGTTGGTTTTGCGCCAGACGATGTCATTGAGGATCCAATAACCGATGTCCTGAAGCATGTTACCAACGCGGTAAATGTTGTGGTACGAGCCAATCACCCAGATCGCGCCGGTATCCTTCAACACCCGGCGTGCGGCGGTCAGCCAGTCACGGGTGAACTCGTCATAGTGACGGAAGCTGTCAAACTGATCCCAATGATCGTCGACAGCATCGACTTTGGAATTGTTCGGACGCAGCAGGTCACCGCCAAGCTGAAGGTTGTAGGGCGGATCGGCAAAAATCAGATCGACGGATTTTTCCGGCAGACTGTTCATCAGTTCGATGCAATCGCCCACCAGGACCTGATCGAGTGGTAAAGTTGTTTTTTGAGTCATGATGCCTTCTAGGTTCCCCCTTGAAATCTTGATGAAAGCATCAACTGAAATAGTTAATGAAAGAGTTAACCGACTCCGAAATTTTTCAAGGATTCGCATTGTGTTAGAAAGTGCGCATTCTGTTTAGACAATCTTAACCGGTATGCTCCAAAAACCGGAAGATTTTGGTCCTGCTTTGCCACGGGCCCACCAAATCGCAATCCCCCGGTCAGACCGGGTGGACTCCGCACCATCCGGCCCGGCACAATCAGCACATTCAGACCGCCACAAGTGCTCGGATCACCCTTTAGGTGAATAAACAAGGCTTTACACACGCCCAAAGCCATTTGAATGCGGCCAAACATCCCAAATAACTATACCAAACGATAAAAACTGACCATTTGGACAGAACAGACTTTGCCTCATTTCTGATCGTGTATACAATCTGCCCACGATATATGCATAAAAGTTGAACTTCGCATAACGGCAATAACCTGCAGGGGGACATAATGAAGTCTGGTACTTTCCGCCTTTCCCGCCGCGCACTGCTTTCGGCCATGGCAGCCGCAGCAGCAGTGGTTTCCTTTGGCTTTGGCACACCGGCACAGGCAGATCCGCTTAAAGTTTCAGCGATCTACACCGTTCCGGTCGAGCAGCAGTGGGTTTCGCGCATTCACAAGGCGCTGACCGCAGCCAAGGAACGTGGCGATATTTCCTACGAGTTTTCTGAAAACGTCGCCAATACCGACTATGAGCGCGTCATGCGCGAATATGCGGAAAACGGTTCGAACCTGATCGTTGGCGAAGTGTTCGGCGTTGAACGCGCAGCCCGCAAGGTTGCAGCGCAGTATCCCGAAACCGCCTTCCTGATGGGTTCAAGCTTTGCCCCGGATGGCGACAATTTCTCGGTGTTTGACAACTTCATCCACGAGCCAAGCTACCTTGTCGGCATGGCAGCCGGTGCGGCAACCAAGTCGAACAAAATCGGCATGGTTGGCGGCTTTGCCATTCCGGAAGTGAACCGTCTGATGCATGCCTTCATGGAAGGTGCCAAGTCGGTCAATCCGGATGTCGAATTCATGGTGACCTTCATCAACAGCTGGTACGACCCGCCCAAGGCAAAAGAAGCATCCTTTGCGATGATCGATAAGGGCGCGGACATCATGTACGCAGAACGTTTTGGCGTTTCCGATGCGGCCAAAGAACGCGGCATTCTTGCAGTTGGCAACGTGATCGACACTGCGGCTGATTATCCGGGCACGATCCTTGGTTCGGCTCTGTGGCACATGGAAGCAACCGTCGACCATGCCATCGAAGCGATCAAAGCTGGTAACTTCAAGGCAGAAGATTACGGCAAGTTCAGCTACATGGAATTTGGCGGCGGCAGCGTTGTTCTTGACGCAAGCCTCCTTCCGGAAGGCACCGTTGCCAAGGTTGAAGCCAAACAGGCTGAAATCCTTGGTGGCAAGTTCTCCGTCACTGTGAATGACGAAGAACCGAAATCTTCGATGTAAGATTTGCTTAATTTCCGGGGGCAGTTCGGTGTAGAAGCCGGACTGCCCTTTTCTGTTTGGCCCTGTTTTGCAGGGTCATCGTAATTTGGGGTCGTCACTGCACACCCATTATGCCGTGGTTACCAACCCGATGATGTGACTGGTTCGTTGAACTTGCGCTTTGTCCCCGGGTCCCGCACCATCGGTATTTCGCCCCACAGCGTGACGCAAAAAAACAAAACGGATTACCCGGATGTCATCTGCTGCGCAAACATCACAAGAAACGTCCCAAGACCTGCTGCTTGCGCTTGCAGGCATCACCAAACGATTTGGCCCGCTGATCGCCAATGACGCCATCGACCTTATGGTCCACAAGGGCGAAATTGTTGCCCTGCTTGGCGAAAACGGTGCGGGCAAGACAACATTGATGAACATTCTGTTCGGTCACTATGTCGCGGATGAAGGCACCGTCACGGTTGCCACGCGCGACGGCAACCTTGAACAGCTTGAACCGGGCGCCCCGCAGGCTGCCCTTGATGCCGGGATCGGCATGGTTCATCAGCATTTCACCTTGGCCGAAAACCTTACCGGGCTTGATAACATCGTTCTGGGTACCGAGCCGATTTTCCGCCTGCGCCGCGACCGCACCAAGGCCCGCGCCAAACTGGCAGAATTGATGGCCGGATCGGGTTTGAATGTCGATCTTGATCAACCGGTTCACAAACTGACCGTTGGTGAAAAGCAGCGCGTTGAAATCCTTAAGGCCCTTTATCGCGATGCCCGGCTTCTGGTTCTGGATGAACCGACCGCGGTTCTGACCCCGCAAGAAGCCGACAGCCTGTTTGCCGTTCTTCGCAAACTGGCCCAGAACGGTCTGGCCGTGATTATCATTGCCCATAAACTGGCCGAAGTTCTGGCCGTATCGCACCGGATTGCGGTTTTGCGTGGCGGCAAGAAGGTCGGTGAAATGCTGACAAGTGACGCCGATCATCGTTCCATCGCCGAATTGATGGTTGGGCGCGAAGTTCCGGTCAGTCGCCGGGTCGCACGCGAACCGGGCAAACCGGTCATTACCCTTTCCGATGTCACGATTGATCGTGGCGATTCAAGACGATCCCTGCATGGTGTTTCCATCACTGCGCATGAAGGCGAAATTCTCGGCATTGCCGGTGTATCGGGCAATGGTCAGGCCGCCCTTGCGCAACTGATCGCAGGCCTTGATAAACCCGATCAGGGTTCGGTCGAGTTTTTTGGCGAAAAGGTCGTAAAATTCGACGCCCATCAATTTGCGCAAAACGGCATCGCCCGCATCCCCGAAGACCGTCATCATGATGGCATGGTCGGATCGATGACGGTGGCGGAAAATATCGCCATCGAAGATGTCCGCAATGCCGGTTATCAGAAATTCGGTTTCCTTGATTTTGATGCGATCCGCAAACGCGCCGAACACGCCATCACCGATTATGATGTGCGTTGCCCCGGCCCGGATGCCCCGGCGCGCCTGTTGTCGGGCGGCAATATCCAGAAACTTATTCTGGCACGCGTTTTGGAAAAATCACCGAAACTGATCCTTGCCAATCAACCGTCCCGCGGTCTTGATGTCGGCGCACAGTCCGAGGTCCACCGCCGTTTGCTTGAAGCCCGGCAAAACGGCGCAGCCGTGATCCTGATTTCCGAAGACCTTGATGAACTTCTGACCATTTCCGATCAGATCGCCGTCATCCATGCCGGTCACATCACACCGGCCATGACGACCGATACCATTGATCGATCCGAGCTTGGATTGATGATGGCCGGCCAGAAGAAAACCCATCATGCCTCGACCAACGCACATTCGGGAGAAACGGCATGATCCGCTTTGAACCCCGCCCCAATCCGGGTCCTGTTCTGACATATGGCGTTCCGGTCATTGCCGCCGCCATTGCCATTTTGCTTGCCGCCATTCCCCTTGCGTTGGCTGACGCCCCGATCATCAAGGCATATGGCCTTATGATCAGCGGTGCATTCGGGTCGGTCTTTTCGATTTCGGAAATGCTGACACGCGCAACGCCCCTGATCCTGACTGGGCTGGCGGCTGCTATCGCATTCCGTGCAAAACTTTGGAATATCGGTGCCGAGGGGCAGCTTTACATGGGGGCCATGGCCGCCGTTGCAGTTGGTGCCGGTGTGATTGACGGTCCAAGCTGGATCATGATCCCGGTCGTGATGATTGCCGGTGCAATTGCCGGTGCCCTGATGCTGATCGGGCCGACATTGATGAAAACCCGTCTGGGTGTTGATGAAGTCGTCACCACGCTTCTTTTGAACTTCATCGTGCTGTTGTTTGTGCAAATGATGCTTGAAGGTGCCCTTAAAGACCCGATGTCGATGGGGTGGCCGCAATCAGAACCGATTATCGATAGTGCGGTTTTCCCGCCGCTGATTGAACGGATGCGTGTGCATTTTGGCCTGGTCATCGCGCTGGTGTCGGCCATTGCCCTGGCGGTTTTTGTAAAACGCACCGTTTGGGGCTTTGAAATTCGTGCTGTCGGTGAAAATGCCGCTGCGGCGAAATTCGCCGGTATCTCGGTCACCAAAACCATGATCCTTGTTGCCGCCCTTTCGGGCGGTTTGGCCGGATTGGCCGGGGTTGCAGAAGTGGCCGGAACACGCGGTTATCTCGCAACCGACCTGTCACCGGGTTATGGCTATGCCGGAATTGTTGTTGCCATGCTGGCGCGTTTGTCGCCGGTCGGTGTGATTGCATCGGCCCTGTTTGTGGCATCGGTGTTTGTCGGTGCAGATTCCATGAGCCGCGCGATTGGCGTTTCCAGCTATCTGGCTGATCTGATTGTCGCAATGGCGTTGCTTTGTGTTTTGATTGGCGGCTTCTTGACCCGGTTTACGGTTCATTTTGATCGCAATACAGCCGGTTAAGGAGAACAGACATGGAAATCATCGACATTCTTCTTGCCGCCAGCTTCTGGGAAGCCGCCATTCGGATCGCAACCCCGCTGATCTTCGGGGTGCTGGGTGCGCTTGTTTGCGAACGCGCCGGGGTTCTTAACCTTGGTATCGAGGGGATCTTTACCGCGGGGGCCATGGCCGGATGGATGGCTGTTTGGCTGGGTGCCGGTCTTTGGGGCGGTGTGCTTGTTGCCGCCTTGGCCGGTGCGTTCTTTGGCCTGATCCATGCGATCCTGACCGTACCGCTCGGCCTTAGTCAGCACGTATCAGGTATTGGTGTGACGCTTCTTGCGACCAGCCTTTCCTATTTCACCTATCGCACGGCCCTGCCCGATGTGTCATCACCGCCGCGCATCGAGCCGTTCCGTCCGCTTGATATTCCGTTCCTGTCAGATTTGCCATTCATTGGTCAGGCGCTGTTTTCACAAACCGCGATGACGATGCTGGCCCTTGTTCTGGTGTTTGTTACCGGCTGGGTTCTGTATCGCACACCACTTGGCCTTGCGATCCGTGCGGTTGGCGACAACCCGTCCTCGGTCGAGGCGCAGGGGCTTTCGGTTTATGGTCTGCGTATCGGTGCGGTTGTTGTCGGTTCATCCCTGATGGCATTGGGCGGCGCGTTCCTGACCATGTCGGCCTTTGATGCGTTCTTCTTTGGCATGATCAATGGCCGTGGATGGGTTTGCATTGCGCTGACCGTGTTTGCAAGCTGGCGTCCGGGCAAGGCATTGATCGGTGCCCTGCTGTTCGGGGCCTTTGATGCGTTTCAGGTTCGCCTGCAAACCGAAGTGGGCGCATTCCTGCCATCGCAGGTCTTCCTGATGATGCCTTATATCCTGTCGATCATTGCCCTGATTGTTGTTGCCCGTAAGGCCGATTATCCCAAGGCACTTCTGGTGCCCTGGTTCAAAGGCCAGCGTTAATCACAACAATCCGTTTAAGACCGCCCCCCAAGACCAAGGATGACGCCATGCAAGCCGATCTGATTTTGAAAAATGCCAACATCGCCAACGGACAGGCCGGTGTTGATATCGCTTGTAGCAATGGAAAGATTGTCGAAATCGGCCACAACCTGAACATCCCCGCGACCGAGGAAATCGATTGCGGCGGCATGCTGGTCAGCCCGCCTTTTGTCGACAGTCACTTCCATATGGATGCCACCCTGTCGCTTGGCCTGCCGCGCATGAATGAGTCGGGCACCCTTCTGGAAGGCATCGCACTGTGGGGCGAACTTAAACCGCTTTTGACACCCGAAGCCGTGATTGAACGCGCCCTTAAATATTGCGACCTTGCAGTATCCAAGGGGCTGCTTGCCATCCGCAGCCACGTTGACGTTTGCGATGACCGGTTGCTGGCCGTTGATGCGTTGCTTGAAGTCAAAAAGCAGGTCGCGCCCTATATCGACCTGCAACTGGTTGCTTTCCCGCAGGATGGCTATCTGCGCAGCAAAACCGCGAAGGAAAACACCATCCGCGCCCTTGATAAGGGCGTTGAGGTTGTCGGCGGCATTCCGCATTTCGAACGGACCATGGCCGACGGCGCGCAAAGTATTGCGGAACTGTGCGAAATGGCGGCTGATCGTGGCCTGATGGTTGATATGCATTGCGATGAATCTGATGATCCCTTGTCACGTCATATCGAAATGCTAGCGTACGAAACCCAGCGTCTTGGGCTTCAGGGGCGCGTTGCCGGATCGCATCTGACATCGATGCATTCGATGGATAATTACTATGTGTCCAAGTTGATTGCGCTGATGGCCGAGGCCGAAGTTTCCGCCATTGCCAATCCGCTGATCAACATCACCCTTCAGGGCCGCCATGATACCTATCCGAAACGCCGTGGCATGACCCGCGTGCCGGAACTGCGCAAAGCGGGCCTGACCGTTGCATTCGGCCATGATTGCGTCATGGACCCCTGGTATTCGATGGGGTCGGGTGACATGCTTGAAGTCGCATCAATGGGCCTCCATGTTGCCCAGATGACATCGCGTGATGATATCCGGGCGTGTTTTGATGCCGTGACCAAGGAACCGGCCAAGATTTTGGGACTTGAAGGTTATGGCATCGAGGTCGGCAACAATGCCGATTTCGTCGTGCTGCAAGCTCGCGATACCATCGAGGCCATCCGCATGCGGGCCAATCGTCTATTCGTTATCCGTCGCGGCAAAATCATTGCCGAAACGCCAATGACCCAAACCCGCCTGCATCTGGCAAATCGCCCAGATCATGTGCGTGAGCATGAATATGCCCCAGGCCAGTAATTGATCTGGCCAGAATTTAAAGACCACCTGCAAAACGGACGCAGCCATGTTTTACGAACCCGGAAAAACGCCGCATAACCTGCCCCATGATCCGTTCAAGGCCTGTGTGGCACCGCGTCCGATTGGCTGGGTTTCGACCCTTGATAAGGACGGGCGTCCCAATCTCGCACCTTATTCGTTTTTCAATGCGGTTCTTGGCACCCCGCCGATGGTGATGTTCTCGTCTGGTGGTTCGATTGACAGCCTGCAAAACGCCCGGGATACCGGCGAGTTTGTTGTTGGCGTTGCCCCGCGTGCGATGCTTAAGGAGCTTAATTTCTGCTCCTCCCCGCTTCCACCGGGTGAAGATGAATTTGAATATGCCGGGCTTGAAAAGCTTCCGGCGAAATGTGTCAAACCGCATCTGATCAAGGGTGTGCCGATCCATATGGAATGCATGGTCTATCAGATTGTCGATTTACCCAGTGCCTTTCCCGATAAACGTCCCTGCGCGATGGTAATCGGCAATGTGGTTGGTTTGCATATTGATGATGACATCATTCGCGATGGCATGGTCGATATCACCCTGTTTGAACCGCTCGCCCGGCTGGGCTATCAGGAATATGCCAGCGTGTCGGAAACCTTCACGGTGCGCCGCGAAGATTTCTGGAAATAGAAAAAACGTTAACCGCCTGATCGGTTTCATCAAAACGACCCGCAAGCGCAAACAAACTGTCACAGAGAACATCTAATGTGAACAGGAACACAGTTCGCTCGAACATTTCCGGGCTTGAGCTGTGCCTTTTTGTACATTTTTCAGATTTTTCTGTGGGGGATCCATTCCATGAAACGGACGTTTGCAGCTGGTATTGCCGGCTTTGCCGCATTGCTTCTTGCCAGCTCGGCGATGGCAGGCGAGGCCAAGGTTTTTGAAACCAAAAGCGCGATCAACAATCTTTCAACCGTGATGGTTGATGGCGGCAAGGCCCGTGACCTGACCGTTGGTCTAGGTTCTGGTGCATATCGTCGCCCGGGTGATCCTGCCAACATGTTCTATGCCGTTTCCGACCGCGGTCCGAACTTTGTTTGTGGTGACGTTCAGGACGTTCTTGGTGTTGCCGAAGACGTCGTTTGCAAAGGCAAAAAAGTCCGTATCTATCCGACCCCGGATTACTCGCCGTCAATCTACACCATCTTCCTTAATGACGATGGTAGCTTTGACATCAAGGACGTCATCACCATCAAGGATCAGAACGGTGTTCCGCTGACCGGCCTGACCAACAAACTGACCGTTGCCAAAACCGAAAAGCCGGTTGATGCAAACGGCAATCCGCTTGAACAGTCGGTGTCTTCGATCGATGCCGAAGGCATCATTCGTCTGGCAGACGGTTCATACTGGATCGGTGAAGAAAACGGCCCGTCCGTTTTGCATGTTGCAGCTGATGGCACTGTAAACGAACGTATTGTCCCGGCCGGTTCGGAAAAGGATTTCGAAGGTGCGGCCTATAAGGTATCGGGCGGTCTTCCGGCCATTCTGGTCACCCGTCAGACCAACCGTGGCATTGAATCCATGGCCGTTTCGCCAGACGAAACCAAGCTGTATTTCATGGTTCAGAACCCGCTTGCAAACCCGAATGCCGATGCCTACAAGGCCGCCAAGAACACCCGCCTGTTCGTTTATGACCGCGTGGCAGAGAAGCTGACCGGCGAATATATCTATCAGCTTGATGATCCGCAGACCTTCCGCAACGATCCGTCCAAGAAACAGAATGCCCCGCGCATCTCCGAGGTTCTTGCCCTTGGCAATGACCGCCTTCTGGTTCTGGAACGCACCGACAAGACCACCAAGCTGCATGAAATCAAGCTTGATGGTGCAACCAACATTCTTGCGACCCGCTGGGATGACATGTCCACCAGCCCGTCGCTGGAACAGGAAAACGATCTTTCCAAGATTGATCTGGTTGCTGTGAACAAGACCCTGCGCTTTGACAGTGCCGATTACCCGGAAGCACCGAACAAGCTTGAAGGTCTTGCCATCATGGGCAATGGCGCGCTTGCCATGATCAATGACAACGATTTCGGCATCAAGGGCGACCCGACCAAGGTCATCCTGATCGAAGGTCTGGTTCAGGCCGACAAATTCTGATTTGCCACCTTTTGACCTGGCACATCACTGCGGGAAAGCTGTTATGCAGCTTTCCCGCTTTTTTATTGCCTGAAATGGGCGTAAAAGCAGGCCCATGATGACAAACACACAGACATTCGACACCCCGGACGGCATTGATGCCGTCATTGAACCCATGGATGCCACCGGCTACCTTGCCCCTGTCGGGTTTGAGGAACAGTTGTTCAATGAACTTGGCGATGTGATTGAACGCCATGACCGGTTGATGTTCGCACCCGGTCCGGAACGGCGTGTCTTCTGGGCTCAGAATGTCTGGCGCAATCCGGTCAGAATTGCCATTCCGTCGATCAAGGGTGCCGCCAAAATCCTGAAATTCAATCAGCGCAACTGGGCAATGTTCAAGTTTGATCATTTTTCCCGTGCCAAGCTGATCGAGGCAAATCTTCCCCATGTTTCGGCCAAGCGTCAGGTATTTGGCGAACCGGCCCCGACCGCGCCACTTGGTTCATGGACACTGATTGATCCTGATACGATCATTGCATCGGCGGATTGTTCAAGCCAGTGGAAAAATGGTGAAGTCGAGTTTGAAGAAGACAAGATCACCCCGCCAAACCGCGCCTATCTGAAACTTTGGGAAGCCTTCACCCGGCTTGGCGCCTATCCGCAGGCCGGTGACCGGACCATGGATCTGGGCGGAAGCCCCGGCGGCTGGACCTGGGTTCTGCATGAATTTGGCACCGATGTGATTTCCATCGACAAGGCCCGACTTGATCCCAAGATCGCCAACCTTCCGCGCGTTGATTTCCGTCAGGAAAGCGCATTTGGCCTGAACCCGGAAGAAGTCGGCTATATCGAATGGCTTTGCTCGGATGTCATTTGCTATCCGGATCGCCTGTTCACACTGGTCAATCAGTGGATGGATGCAGGCATGGCGACCAATTTTATCTGCACCATCAAATTGCAGGGCGATACGGATTATTCCGCAATTACCCAGTTTGCCGACATCCCCGGATCAAAGGTCGTGCATCTTTATAACAACAAGCACGAACTGACCTGGTTGAAGGTGCCCGGCGTTACCGATCAGGATTGATCAAGGTCCCTGATCGCCGGATCAATCGGGTAATAGTCACCCTTGTCCGCACAGAAAATCTGGCCGCCTGTCTTGATGTTAGCGCTATCATCAAGGGTGCCGGGCGTAACAGCCATATGATCGGCGCGCACCGGACGCCAGAACAAGCCGGTGCCGCATTCCTTGCAAAAACCACGATCGGTTTTTTCAGACAGCCGATACCAGCGCAATCCGTCATCGCGGATCAGAACCAGATCATGCCGGTTAAACCGGGCATAGGAACTGACATGTCCGTGCAATTTGCGACACAGATTGCAATGACACATCACCGTGTCATTAACCGGACCATTGATTTCATAGCGCACAGCGCCGCAATGGCAGCCACCGCAATAGTCGGTTTTCGTATCTGATTGTGCGTTCACCGCGACCTCCCCTGATCGGTGATGAATGGTTCTTTTTTATCTGTCACGGTCGGGAAATAATGCAACCATCCCCTTCCGTAGTTTTACCGATATCCTTATTCGTCACACTATTTCAGACAAATATGTTTGAGATTGGCGAAAAGCAGTCCTATTCTGCGCCATCTGTTCGGAGCCGGATGATGACGCCACCGCGCCAGTTCCGCCATCTGGCACCGCCCGAAAGTGATGGGATAAAATGTCCGAAAATTCTTTCCATTATGATGTGCTTGTCATCGGAAGTGGTGCGGCGGGTCTGTCCACTGCCCTCAAACTTGCCCCGCATGTAAAAGTCGCCGTTCTTTCCAAGGGAAAGATCGATGACGGCTCCACCAACTGGGCACAGGGTGGCATTGCCGCCGTGCTTGACGCGACCGACAGCATCGAAAATCACGTCCGTGATACGCTGATTGCCGGTGCTGATCTTTGCAAACGCGAAACCGTTGAATTTGTTGCCACCAATGCGCCGCGCGCCATTGCATGGCTGGATGAACTTGGTATTCAGCTGACCCGCGATCCGGACGGCGACAACAGCCAGCCATTTCACCTGACGCGTGAAGGTGGCCACAGCCACCGCCGTATCGTCCACGCAGCCGACGCGACAGGGCGGGCGGTTCAGACCACCTTGCAAAGCCAGGCGGTCAATCATCCGAACATCAAGATTTTTGAAAACTATCTTGCGATTGATCTTGTCACTGATCGCAA
Source organism: Thalassospira profundimaris (assembly GCF_003326675.1). Taxonomy (GTDB): domain Bacteria; phylum Pseudomonadota; class Alphaproteobacteria; order Rhodospirillales; family Thalassospiraceae; genus Thalassospira; species Thalassospira aquimaris. The sequence goes on along the minus strand of NZ_JPWF01000005.1, from coordinate 201,055 downwards.
ATTCGGGGGCGAAGGCCGCCGTTGTATCGGTGCCTATGCGCTTGATCTGGAAACCGGCAAGGTAAAATCCTTTAACGCCCGTACGGTCATTCTTGCGACCGGCGGTGCCAGCAAAGTTTACCGTTTCACATCCAACCCGGATGGATCGACCGGCGATGGTATCGCCATGGCATGGCGTGCAGGCTGCCGGGTGATGAACATGGAGTTCAGCCAGTTCCACCCGACCTGTCTGTATCATCCGCAGGCCAAATCATTCCTGATCACCGAAGCGGTTCGAGGTGAAGGCGGCAAACTGTTGCTGCCTGATGGCACACGTTTCATGAACCGGTTTGACGAACGGGGTGAGCTGGCCCCGCGTGACATTGTTGCACGCGCCATTGACCATGAAATGAAACGTCTTGGTGCAGATTGTGTTTACCTTGATATCACCCACAAGGGTGCGGATTTCATCAAGGAACATTTCCCGACCGTTTACGAGACCTGCCTTGGTTATGGCATCGATATGACCAAGCAGCCGATCCCGGTTGTTCCGGCCGCTCACTATACCTGTGGCGGGGTTCTGACCGATCTGCGCGGACGTACCGATCTGACCGGGCTTTATGCCATCGGCGAATGTGCAGGCACGGGCCTTCATGGTGCGAACCGTCTTGCATCCAACTCGCTTCTGGAATGTCTGGTGTTTGGCGAAGCCGCGGCCAATGACATTATCGATGCCCTGCCGGTCGAGGATCATTTCAAACCGATCCCCGATTGGGATGAAACCGGCATCACTGATTCCGATGAAGAAGTCCTTGTTGCCCATAACTGGGAACAGCTTCGCAACGTGATGTGGGACTTTGTCGGCATTGTCCGCACGACAAAACGCGTGCAGCGTGCCCAGCACCGCGTTGATTTGCTATTGTCCGAGATCGACGAATATTACGGCAATTTCCGCGTTACCAATGATCTTCTGGAACTGCGTAACCTGTCGGTGGTGGCCAAACTGATCATTCAATCGGCCTTGTGGCGTCGCGAAAGCCGCGGGCTTCATTACACCACCGATTATCCGGAACTTGATCAAAGCGGATCGCCGCGCCAGACCATTCTGGTGCCCGAAAACTTTGCCGGACGCTGGGTTATTTCCGGTCAGTGGAAAACCTGACCGGAATTCACAAATCACAGGGGACCTTTCAGGTCCCCGTTCATCTGTCATAGAGGGCCGCCATGGCACAGAATGCCGAACTGATCGGGATTGCCCGCAAATCAAAATCCCGCGCCCCGATGGAAACGCTGGAACAGGTCACCGTCACCACCGAGCTTGGCGTGGATGGTGACTTTCGGGGCAAATTGCGCCGCCGTCAGGTCACCATTCTGGCCGAAGAAGGCTGGCAGGCGGCGATCAATGATATTGCAAGGCCCGACCTTTCATGGACCACCAGACGGGCCAACCTTTTGGTGCGTGGCATTGATCTGCCCCGCGAAAAAGGCAGCAAGATCACCATCGGCACGGTTACATTTGAAGTGACCGGCGAAACCGATCCCTGCACCCGCATGGACGAAGCGGCACCGGGCCTGAAAGATGCGATGACACCCGACTGGCGCGGCGGCATTACCTGTCGCGTGATTGAAAGCGGCCAACTTTCGGTTGGAGATCAGGTTTGCCTGAAAGCCTAGAACAAAAGCCAACTTGATCGACCGCCAGAAACAACTAATATTCCCGCCGCAAGGAACCTGATCAACCGGGGATATGGTCGCATGAAAAAAGCCGAGCTGCCGGAAAACGAAACAGCCCGACAGAAGTCGCTTGAAAGCATGGGCATTCTGACCAGCGTTGCCGATCCCGAACTTGATCGTATCACCCGTGTTGCCCAGCGTATTTTTGGCTCGGAAATCGTTGCGATTTCGCTGCTTGATAATGATCGACAATTCTTCAAGTCCAATATCAATCAGCCAAGCTCGGAAACGCCGCGCGATATCTCTTTTTGTGGCCACGTGATCCTCGGCGACACGGCCTTTGTCGTTGAAGACGCCCAGCAGGATGAACGTTTCCATGACAATCCGCTTGTCACCGGCATCCCGAATGTGCGGGCCTATGCAGGCGTGCCGCTAAGCAATCCGGACGGCTACAAGATCGGTGCCTTGTGCGTGGTCGACACCCAAACCCGGCAGTTCAGCCAAGAGGATCTTCAAATCCTTGAAGACCTTGGGCACTGGGCAGAAACAGCAATTGCGCTTCGTTACGGGTCTCGAACCCCGCAACAGGTTCTGGATGATCTTGATCCGGCCAAGCATGACATGCTGATCGATCCGGAAACCCGGACGTGGAACGATGTCGGGATGCGAGAATTCCTACATCGCGAATTGATCAATGCCCGCCTGAAGCATAGTACGATTGCGATCTATCGGTTTGAAATTGATGACCATGAACGCCTTGCCAGCACCTATGGCAATGATACCCTTAAGCGGATTGTCCAGGCCATTGCATCGGCAACCAAGTCGTCGCTTCGCGACCGTGATGTTGTCGGGCGGGTTGATGAATGCGGCTTTGCCTGTTTGATGCCCAATGTTCGTCAGGAACAGACAAGTTTTCTGGGCTTCAAACTGTGCGATACCGTGCGCGAACAATGCCGCTTTACCGACATGAACGGCGATCCGGTCCGCATTACGGTCAGCGTCGGGGCAACCTGGGCCGAACCCGAAGCCAAACAGCATTTCAAATCAAACGAAATCCTTGAATTTGCCGCCGCAGCAATGGAACAGGCCAAGTCCGAGGGGATCGAGAATGTGGTTTATCGCGCCCTGCCGGTCCCGGCAGAAACCGCGTAACATCACTCAATCACGCGTGACATGTAACTTTGCCGCCAACTGATCAGGCGACAGGTCGATCATCTCTGCCAGTGCGATATAGGGGTCTCCCGATATTTCCAGCAACCGGGCAAAAGCCGGTTCCGTTTTAATGCCGCTTTCTTTAAGCGCACGGACTTCATCTGCAAACCCGCCCCCCATAAGGGCCAGAATACGGGCTTCGACCAGCATATGAATGAACCCGTATTGCGCGGTGCTTGGATGGTTGGTTGCAAATATCTCGATTGGTAAATCATCACAGACAAAATTCACCACCACAGCCGCCCCGACATTGGCCGTCGCTGATCGTTCATGACAGGAAAACTGGTCAAATGTGCCAAACTGACCTTGGCAAAACTCCCTGAAAGTTTCCAGATCAGTTACGTGACACAGAATGTCGATGTCCGACGTTGCAGTATCAATCGCGATCGGCAATGTCCCGGCGATCACCGGATCAAAATCCGCCAGAAGGTCGAGAATACGGTACTTCCGAACGATGCCAGCAGCAGCCAAGCCGCGTGCGGATGCCTTTCCCAGCCGGTCAAGACCACGAAAATCCGCAGCACTCAAACCATGCGACCAATCCATTACTGTTTGGTTCATTGACAAAACCATTCCGTTTCTTGACCCGACAGACCTTTGCGTAGATATCTGATTGTTGCAGGCATTCCAATTGCTTCTGCACCTGCCATCTACGCGCATCCAAACGCGTACCAACCAGAAAGCCCGTAAACCCTATGCTTGATATTCTGGCGATCACGTCACCGATCTTCATGATTATCGCAATCGGATATTTTGCCGTTCAACGCAACATTGTCCCGCAAAGCATCACCCGTGGCATGAGCGCCTTTGTGATGAACTTTGCGCTACCTTGCCTGTTGATCAGGGCGCTGGCCCAACGTGATCTGGCCGAGGTCATCGAACCGGTTTATCTTCTGGCCTATGGCAGCGGGTCACTTTTACTGTTCGGGTTTGGTTATCTATACGCATTGAAAGTCGCCGGTAAGGGACAGGCAAACGCCACCCTGCAAGGTCTTGGCATGTCGATGTGCAACAGTGGCTTTGTCGGTTATCCGGTTGTGTCACAGGTTCTGGGCCCGACCGCCGAAATTGCACTTGCCCTGTGCGTTCTCATTGAAAACCTTGTGATGATGCCCCTTGTTCTCGTCCTTGGGGACAGCGCCCAGAATAATGGCCAAAGCCGGATGCAGGTTCTCGGCAAGGCATTTATCAATCTGGGACGAAACCCGATCATTCTTGGCATTCTCATCGGATTGGTGATTTCGCTTTCCGGTGTCACCCTGCCCGGTCCGATTTTCAAAGTGATCGACATGCTGGCATCGGCGTCCGGGCCGGTTGCCCTGTTTGTCATCGGTGGCGGGTTAGTCGGCTTAAAACTTAAAGGTTTGCGTACCGATATGGCACGCATCGTCAGTGCCAAGCTTTTGCTGCATCCGATTGCCGTCTTTGTCCTGATTTATTTCCTACCGGAAATTGACCCGACTTTGCGCATTGCCTGCGTTGCCTTCGCCTGTTCCCCGATGCTGAGCATCTATCCGATTTTCGGGCAGCGCTATGGCCACGAAGGCCTTTGTGCCGCATCGCTTATGATGGCGACCTCCCTGTCATTTATCACCATCAGTACCGCCTTGTGGTTGCTTGATGCGACAAGTGTCTTTGGGCCGCTGAACTAAAAGAAAAAAGGAGCGCCATAGCCAAAGCGCCGCTTTTATCCTTAACCTGAATTCACGCCATCACCGGGGCGGCTGCCCGAACGGTGGACGCTGACCCGGGAAACCACCACCGGGTGGCGGCCCACGTCGACCATCTGGTCCACCACCACCGGGACCGCCGCCGCCAGGACCACCATTGCCACCAGGCATCATCCCGCCAGGCATTTTGGCAAAGCTTTGATCGCCGGCCCCCGCCAGCAGACGGGGAATGAACGGGAAGCTTTCCGTCACGAAATAGGCATAGGTTCCTTGTGGATATTCGGGGGTGACGGTTTCGCGGCCATTGGCCTCGTCCAGATCGCCAAGACCGGGCACAAATTCGAAATCCTCGCCATATGTTCCATCATATTTGCCACCGGGGCCACCGGACCGCGTGCCATTTTTGACCCGCCATGAACTGCGCAATGCCGTCACCGGTGATCCCGGATCGTTCGGGTTGGTATAACCAAACATTGCATAGATCGGGAAACCGTCGGCGGCAAAACCGATGCGAATGGAATGCTGGCTGGGTGACCAGCTTGTAATCAGGCCCTTGGGCACGCCGTGATAATGATAGGTACCATCGGGCTGCACATGGGCGTTATTTTGATCAAGCCCCAGATCAAGGGTCGGAGAAATCGCCTCGTAACGCCAACCGGACTGACGATCGCGTTGCCAGAATTCGGCAGTATAGGGATCAAACGGCACCCCGTTTACGGCCACCCCGAATGACAAGTGATCAATCGGTGCAAACCGCCCGGTTCGAACCGGGTTCAACGGCAAACGAAATTCAAGGGACTGCGCCTTGATCGAATTCGGATTGCTGCGGTTCGGGAAACTGCCCGTGGCATGATCAGGGATCGCATTCGACGAGATATATCGATACCGACCATCTTCGCGAATATTGACCTCGTTTGACAATGCCCAGGCCTGTTTGGTCGGATTAAGGACCATTCCCGCAAGTGGCAACATGCCAAGACCGACCAGAATATTGCGGCGCATCCGGTCGACTTCTTCGCGTGTATCACCGGCATATCGGCCTTCATCGACCGGTTCATGATGATGATGGTGGTCATGATGGCTGTGATGATGGACATGCGCATGTCCAAGTTGTTGATCCTGAAGCGCATGCAGTTCGCTTCTTGTCATTTTCGGCACTGGACTTTCCCCCAAAAGCAAATGTGACGTTATCCTGATATTTGGGGATAACGTCACACTGTTCCAGTGAAAAAACGTTCAGATGCGAAATCCGGCCAATTTACCCTAGTTCGGCTTTTCGCCTGCATGGGCCAGAATTTCCTCGGCCTCGCGGATTTCCTGTTGTTGCGCCCACATTTCGGAATACAGGCCTTCCTGTGCCAGCAATTCCTGATGGCGGCCGCGTTCGGCAACCTGTCCATCACGCAAGACGATGATTTCATCGGCATCAATGACCGTCGACAACCGGTGCGCAATCACAAGGGTCGTATGCCCACGTGACACATCGCGCAGGGCCTGCTGGATGTCCTTTTCCGTTCGGGTATCAAGGGCCGACGTTGCCTCGTCAAAGATCATGATCTTGGGGCGTTTCAACAACATGCGCGCAATCGAAACACGCTGTTTTTCCCCGCCCGACAATTTCAGACCGCGTTCGCCGACCATGGTTTTAAAGCCGTCGGGCAACGCACGTACAAACCCGTCGATACTGGCAAGTTTGGCGGCTTTTTCGATCTCGTCATGTTCGGCACCGGGACGGCCATAGGAAATATTATAGGCAATGGTATCGTTAAACAGGACCGTATCCTGCGGCACGATGCCTATTTCCTGACGCAATGAGTTTTGCGTCACATCGCGGATATCCTGCCCGTCAATCGTGATCCGCCCGCCCGATACGTCATAGAACCGGAACATCAGGCGTGTCAGGGTCGATTTACCCGCCCCGCTTGGTCCGACAACGGCAACGGTTTTGCCCGCCGGAACCTCAAAACTGACACCCTTCAGGATATTGCGATCCGGATTATAGGAGAAATGCACATCCTCGAACCGGATCGCCGCGTCCTTGCAGGCAAGGGCATTGGCATCTGCCTTGTCTTCAACTTCCTTGTCGACATCAAGCAACGAGAACATACGTTCCATATCGGTCAGCGATTGCTTGATCTGGCGATAGACAAAGCCAAGGAAGTTCAGCGGCATGTAAAGTTGCAGCAAATAGGTATTCACCAGAACGAAGTCGCCCACGGTCATGTTGCCGTCTTTGACGCCCTGTGCGGCAAGCAACATATTCAGGACAAGCCCCACCGCAATGATCGCACCCTGCCCGACATTGAGCTTGGAAAGCGAGACTTGTGACTGAACGGCGGCAACTTCGTACCCGCGAAGGGCGGCGTCATAACGCTTGGCTTCGTGGGGTTCGTTGTTGAAATACTTGACCGTCTCATAGTTGATCAGGCTGTCGATAGCCTTGGTATTGGCTTCGTCGTCGCGCTTGTTCATTTCGCGGCGGAACTTCATGCGCCATTCGGTCACCACCAGCGTGAAAACGATGTAAATCACGATGGTGACAAAGGTGATCAGCGCAAACCAGACATCATACAGCACCCACAGGATGACCGAGACCATAACGATTTCAAGCAAGGTCGGCAGGATGTTGAACAGCATGAAAGACAGCAAGAATTCGATGCCCTTGACGCCACGTTCAATCGCGCGGGAAAGCCCGCCCATCTGACGATCCAAATGGAATCGTAACGACAATCCGTGCAGATGTTGAAAAACACCAAGCGCCGAGGTCCGAATGGCCCGTTGTGCAACCTTGGCAAAAACCGCATCGCGCATCTCGCCAAAGGCCGATACCAGAATACGGACAAGGCCATATCCAATGATCAATGCCACCGGCACGACAATCAGCGATGTGGTGTCACCGCCCGTTGACTGGGCTGCGGCCCCGGCCTTCTCGCCGCCGCCAAGCGCATCAACCGCATATTTATACAATACCGGGATGTAAACGTTTGCGACCTTGGCACCGACAAGAAAAAGCAATGCGACGACAACGCGTGTTTTAAGCTCAAACTCGCCGCGCGGCCATAAATAGGGCAGGAATGTCTTGATAACGCCGAACTCTGCACGCGCAGTCGGCTGATCGGAACCCATATTTTTCAATTTCTTATCCCCAAACAGGTACCGAACAGCATTGCGGGATGTGCCGGTATATCTTTTCATTCTGTATCCAACAGATGGACCGGAAAGCCCGGTTTGGCAAGCACACCTGATCCTTTATATGCTTAAGAACATTGCGAACTGAGGGTTTGATGTCTATTTTGCCAATTTGTTGATAAAATCTCAAAACGACGGGTTTGACGCAGGTGCGATCAAACCGCTTTCTAGGAACGGAACCAGGACCATGACGGCGCTTGCCAGTATCGAAAGTCAGAACATCGCTGCACTTATGCGCGAAATGGGCATCAATGCCCGCAAAGCTGCACTCGAACTTGCACAGGTCCCGGCCGAGCCAAAGAAAGCAGCCCTTCTTGCCGCCGCAGCCAAGCTGCGTGAAAATGCAGCCATCATTCTTGAAGCCAATGCCAAGGATATGGAAGCAGGCCGTGCAAAGGGGCTGACAAATGCCCTTCTGGATCGCCTTGCCCTTGATGAAGCCCGGATCGAAGGCATTGCTGCCGGTGTTGAAGCCGTTGCCGAACTGCCCGATCCGGTTGGTCGTGAACTTGCCCGCTGGAGCCCGGAACATAACGGACTTGATATTGCCCGTGTGTCTGTACCGCTTGGCGTGATTGGCATCATTTATGAAAGCCGCCCGAACGTAACGGCCGATGCCGGTGCCATGTGCATCAAATCGGGTAATGCCGCGATCCTGCGTGGTGGTTCGGAAAGCTTCCATTCATCGCGTGCGATCTTTGATTGCATGGCGGCTGGCATCATCGAGGTAGGCCTGCCCGAACATGCCATCCAGATGATCCCGATCACTGATCGCGCCGCCGTTGGCGAGATGTTGAAACTTTCCGACTATATCGATGTCATCGTCCCGCGCGGAGGCAAGTCGCTGATTTCACGCATCACCGATGAAAGCCGCATTCCGCTGTTCAAACATCTTGAAGGCCTTTGCCACACCTATGTCCATGCCAGCGCCGATCCGCAGAAGGCCGTGGACATCGTGGTCAATGCCAAGATGCGCCGTGTTGGCATTTGTGGCGCAACCGAAACCGTCCTGATTGACAGTTCGGTCGCCGGTCGCCTGTTGCCGCGCATTGCCGAGGCACTGGTTGCCAAAGGATGCGAATTGCGCGGTGACGAAACCGCACAGGCCATTGATGGCCGTATCAAACCGGCAACGGCTGATGACTGGGTCACCGAATATCTTGATGCGATTGTCTCGATCAAAGTCGTGTCGGGCGTTGCAGAAGCAGTCAATCACATCAACACATTCGGCTCGCACCATACCGATGCGATCATTGCCGAAAATGCCACCGCGACCACGACCTTCCTGAACGGGGTCGATTCCGGGATTGTGATTGTCAACGCATCCACCCAGTTTGCCGATGGTGGTGAATTTGGCATGGGCGCGGAGATCGGCATTTCGACCGGCAAGCTTCATGCGCGTGGTCCGGTCGGAGTCGAACAGCTTACCAGCTATAAATACATCGTTCGCGGCCAGGGTCAGACCCGTCCATGACCGCAAACGCGCCGCGATCACATGTCGCACCAAAACGCGTCGGACTACTGGGCGGGTCGTTTAATCCCGCCCATGAAGGGCACCTGCATATTTCGCTGGAAGCCTTGAAACGCCTGCAGTTGGATGCGGTTTGGTGGCTGGTGTCGCCGCAGAATCCGTTGAAGTCGACAACCGGAATGGCCGATCTTGCAGATCGCTTTGATTCTGCACTGATGATGGCAAAGCATCCCCGCATTGTTGTTTCTGCAATTGAAACCAAGCTCGGAACCCGTTATACGGCCGACACTCTTGCAGCCTTGCAACGTCGTTTTACCCAAACAAGGTTCGTTTGGCTGATGGGAGCAGACAACCTGGCCCAGTTTCATAAATGGAAATGGTGGGACAGGTTGATTTTACGTGCTCCCATTGCGGTTATCGACCGTGAGGGGTATTCTAACAAGGCATTGTCCGGGACCGCTGCGCGCCGTATGGAACGCTGGCGTATTCCCATGGACAGGGCGGGTTTGCTGGCCGATCTCGATGTTCCGGCCTGGGTATACCTGCCAATCAAGCGCCATCCGGCATCTTCGACCGCAATTCGCGCCGAAGGCAGATGGCAGGTGTAAGCAACACGGCGATTGCGGCCATCGGTTCATACCGGGCCATCGCGTGGAAATTTAAGGTGGCGACCATAGGTACCGCAAAACAAACTCTGAAGCCCGGCGAGATGCTTGCGCTTATCAAGAGTACGCTCGAAGACGACAAGGCCGAAGACCTTGTTACCATTGATCTGACCGATAAAACCTCCCTTGCCGACCATATGGTCATTGCAACGGGTTCATCCTCGCGTCGTGTGGCTGCCATGGCAGAACACATTGTCGAGGCAATCAAGGATGCAGGTCAGGGCCGTGCCATGGCAGAAGGCAAGGAACAGGGTGACTGGGTTCTGGTTGATACCGGCGATGTCATCGTTCATCTGTTCCGTTCGGAAGTTCGCGCCTTCTACAACATCGAAGAGATGTGGGGCGTTGAAAACCCGGCACTGAAACAGCAGGCAGCGCGACTGTACTAACAGTTCGCGCCGCTTGGCCGCGCTCGGCAATGGCCGGGCGCAATACGGCCTTCTATCTGCGTAACGGTCTGGATCCGAGACATGCAAATCACCCTTGCGGCCGTGGGACGGATGAAAGTCGGCCCCGAAAAAGATCTGTTTGACCATTACGCTGCCCGACTGCGCTGGCCCTTTGTCGTGCGCGAAGTCGAAGAAAAGAAAAAACTCCCGCCCAATCAGCTTAAAGACCGCGAAGCAGAATTGCTGCTTGGCGTCATTCCCGACAATGCCTTTCTGATCGCTCTTGATGAACGCGGAAAGGAATATGGCTCGATCGAGTTTTCGCAAAAGCTTGAAGGCTGGATGGATCAATATGCCGGGAATATCGCCTTTGCCATTGGCGGGGCGGACGGGCATGGCGCGGCACTCAAGGCGCGCGCCAACACACTTTGGTCATTGGGCAAGGCCACCTGGCCGCATATGCTGGTGCGGGCATTGATCGCCGAACAATTGTTCCGCGCACATGCCATTCAGACCAATCATCCCTATCACCGCGAATAATCGCACCTGATACAGTCCGCTTCTGGCCTGTTTGCCTTTTCCATATATTTTGATTTCAACTGTTGACCGAGGGAAGAAACACCTTCTCTCGTTTTTCGGGTATGTTGCCTTGCAACATTCCTCTGTCACCGCTAATATTTCACTTAAAGAAACAAAAATTCCTTAAATCAAAAATATTAATGGGCAGTGGCAGGGCTTCAAAATGGAACAAACCGTCTTTTCGGCACAGAAACCCAAAGATCTAACGGGGCCACTAAACGACACCGGATCACAGGCGCAGATCAAAGATCTGATGCGCGGCATTTCAAGTGCGCTTGACTACATTCAGCATCTGCTGGAATTTGCCAATACGGCCGGTGAAAGCCAGGACAGCCTGATGCGCGAAATTGACGTCCGGTCAAACAATCTGCGCACTGGTCTGGATGAAACCCGGCGTGAAATTGCCAACAGCACCGATGTCGCCCAAAACGTCCAGTCAACCACGCGCGCAACCGTTGCCGACAAGACCAAGGCCATCCGCGCCGATCTTGAACGCATCAGCACCGAACTTGATGCCAAGGCTGAAGGGGCCAACAAGGTCCTGCGTGCAATTGAAGATATCGGCAAAGGCATCAAGCTGCTTGCCCTGAACGCAACCATTGAAGCAGCACGCGCAGGTGAACATGGTCGCGGATTTGCCGTGGTCGCCAAGGAGGTCGGAAACCTTGCCCAAAGCACCATGCAACGCACCAACGAGGCGGTCGATCTGATTGACCTATCCGACGTCACCAATGCACTGCGTCAAAGCATGGCCAATATCGGCAGTGACCTTGACAGTCTCGGCAATGAAATCGAGGCATCACTTGGCACCTTGCAGGAACGCTTTGCCAGCATGTCCGACCGCCTGTCCGATATTTCCGAACATAACCAGGTGGTGTTTGAACTGCTTTCCGGCAGCAAAGATGCATCGGCCCGCACCCGTGGCAAGGTCACCTGGGCCCGGACCGATACCCGGAACCTTGCCGACAGCTTGTCTGATGCAAGCCTTGCACCGGAAAAGCTGGGCCGGTTCCTGAAAACCAGTCATCTGCATGATGACCCCACCTATGACCGGTTGGCCGATATCAAGGCACGCGGCAAAATCCGCATCGCGATTGAACCGGCCTTTGTCGGCCTGTCGTTCCGGCTAAAACCGGGCTCTCCTCTGCGCGGGCTTGATGCCGACTATGCGCGTGCGCTGGCTAAATGGCTTGGTGTGGAATGTGAATTTGTCGAACATCCGTGGGACTTGCTGACCGAACTTTTATTTGTCGGCACCAAGCCCGGCACCCCAACTGCCGACGTGGTCTGGAGCGCCCTTCCCCCAAGCGAATTTTACAAAGGCGTCGCCTATTCCGACACCTATACCTATTTGAATTTCGCCCTATGTCGCCGGGCCGGAAATACAGGCATCAACCGGCTGGCAGACCTGAACGGCAAGGTTCTTGGCATCATCAATGACCCGGTCGCTTTCATGGTTCTCGAAGAACAGGGGTTACGCTGGGCCGGGAATGAAAACAAGCCGGGCGGTATCGCCAAACTTTCCAACCTGATTGCCTATAGCGACCAGACGCGCCTGCATGATGCATTGGCCGACGGGGCGGTTGATGCCTTTGCCGTTGATCAGCCGATCTTCCACTGGGCGGCCAACAACCCCGAAAGCCCGTGGCACGGACGCATTGAAGTCCTGCCGGGCAGTATCCTGCCTTTGCCCTATTACTATACCGCTGCGGTTGCCGCTGATCCGGCATCCTATAATCTGCTGCGCGCAATCAACGACTTCATCACCGCATTTCGCAAAACACCGGAACGGGCCGAAATTGAAAAGCTGTGGCAGGGTCAGGCGATCAATCATCACCTGACTTACAAGGATGAAGCAGGCAGTCTGATCGGCGCGGATGAACTCGAAACCGCCTATCATGCCCATTGCCGAAAACACGGCATAACACCGAGCTGATCGACCTTTGCTGCGTGGAACATCATCTGCAAATCAATTTGCACCAATGTGATGTTCCCGCGGCGGCTGCGCCTTTTGGTCACAATTCCTGTTTCCCGATTTCACAATATGCTGCCTTGCAACATAACTCACCCGGCGGTAGTGTTTCCCTATAAGAAATAAATATTCACAATATTAACGGGAAGTGGTGAGGCTAAAAGCATGGAAGAGACCATTCTGACGCCGCGCAACAGCAACCTTGCGCGCGAAAATCACGTTTTTTCGTCTGACCACTATACCCAGCCCAAATCGCCGGAACAAACGAACGCCACGGAAATCGCGGCTTTGATGCGCGGGATTTCGTCGGGCCTTGATTATATCGAGCATCTCCTGAAATTCGCCAATACGGCGGGCGAAAGCCAAGACAGCCTGATGCGCGAAATTGATGTCCGGTCTCATAATCTGCGTACCGGTCTTGATCAGACACGTCGTGAAATTGACGAAAGCACCACCACCGCCAACGCCGTTCAGGACGCAACAAGAACAACAGTTTCTTCCAAAACTGAAGCCATTCGCAGTGACCTCGAAAAAATCAGCCAAGACCTTGAAACCAAGGCCGAAGGAGCCGCCAAGGTCCTGAGTGCGATTGAAGATATCGGCAAGGGCATCAAGCTTCTTGCCTTGAATGCTGCCATCGAAGCAGCACGTGCCGGCGACCACGGGCGCGGCTTTGCCGTGGTCGCCAAGGAAGTCGGCAACCTGGCGCAAAGCACGATGCAGCGCACAAACGAAGCTGTTGATCTGATTGATTTGTCCGACGTCACACGGTCACTGCGCGACAGCATGGCAAATATTGATACGGATCTCGACAGTCTGGGCAGCGAGATCGAAGATGCACTGGGCGGTTTGAAGGACCGCTTTGCCGCAATGGCCGGACGCCTTGAACATATCAGCGGTCACAATCAGGTTGTTTTCGAACTCCTTGATGCCAGCAAGGAATCATCTGCACGCACCCGAAGCAAAGTTGCCTGGGCCGCCACCGAAATCACCGGCCTTGCGACATGTACCCGTGACAGCACCAATGTTGCAGGAAAGCTTTCCCATTTCCTGCGCAGCAATCACATCCACGAAGACCCGGGCTATGACCGGCTGGCAGACATTAAGTCACGCGGCAAAATCAGGATCGCGATTGACCCGGCACTGGTTGGTGCATCTTTCCGCCCTCAGAAAAATGGCCCCTTGCACGGGATCGATATCGATTATGCCGAGGCCTTTGCGAAATCAATCGGGGTGACGTGCGAGTTTGTCGAACATCCGTGGGACTTGCTGACCGAGTTGTTGTTTGCTGGCAAAAAGGCCGGGCAGCCAACCGCTGATGTTGTTTGGTGCGCCCTGCCGCCAAGCGATTTTTATAAGGGTGTCGCCTTCTCCGATACTTACACCTACCTTAACTTTTCGCTGATCCGGCGTCCGGAAAATACGGCAATCAACACCATCGCCGATCTTGGAGGAAAGGTCCTGGGCACCGTCAACGACCCGGCCGCCCTTGCCGTTCTTGAAGATGTCGGACTGCGATGGGCAGACAATGAAAACAAACCCGGCGGCATCGCCAAACTTTCAAACATGATCGCCTATGGCGATATTTCGCGCGTCCATGACGCGATTGCCAGTGGTGCAATTGATGCCTTCGCCGGGGATCATCCCGTATTTCACTGGGCATCCAGCAACCCCAAAACCCCTGGCACGGCAGGCTCGAAGTTCTGCCCAAACCGATCCTTCCCCATCCGTTTTTCTATGTCGTGGCCGTCGCCGCCGACCCGGCAACCTATAATCTGTTATGCGCAATCAATGACTTCATCGCAGCGTTCCGCAAAACACCGAAACGGGCCGAAATTGAAAAGCTGTGGCAGGGTCAGGCGATCAACCATCACCTGACTTACAAGGACGAGGCTGGCAACTTGATCGGTGCGGACGAGCTTGCCCCAACCTATCACGCCCATCGCCGGAAAATCGGGTTGGATCGTCCCGAATAATATCGGCAATCACATCCGTGATAACAACGCATGGAACGCATAAGCCACTGGCGTAACGAGGGTATCAGCACTATCATCACGCCATGGCAGCAAACAAAAAATCCCTGCGACAACAACGCATTCTAAGCGAGCTTGATCTTGAACCGTCCTTGCGGATCATTGATCTTGCCGAACGTCTTGCCGTGTCGACCGAAACCATCCGGCGCGACTTTGACGAACTGACGCAACAGGGATTGATCAACCGGACCTATGGCGGTGCTGTTCGTCGGCAATCAAGCGAACCGGGCCTGAATGAACGCCACAAACTGCATATTGCCGAACGCGAACAGATCGCACGCCTTGCCATGCCGGTACTGGCCGGATCGCGCCACATCATGATCGGTTCGGGGGCGACCACGGTTCATGTCGCCAAACGTCTGGCGGTTACCATGAACGATCTGACCGTGATCACCCATTCCTTTGGCGTGGCAACGGTTCTTGCCATAAACCCGACCATTCAGGTGATCATGGCACCGGGCCTTTATCATGCGCAGGAAGGGTCCATGCATGGCGCACAAACCATCCGGTTTCTTGAAAACTATCGGGTGGAATGGGCAATTCTTGGGGCAAGCGGCCTTGATGGTGACGGCGCAAGTGACGCCCTGATCGAGGCATCGGACGTTTATGCCGTTATGATGGAACGCGCAACGCGCAGCATGATTGTCGCCGACCACACCAAATTCAATCAGGCCTTCCCGGCGCGGTATTGTGAATGGGAAAATGTCGATGTTCTGGTCAGTGATCAAACCCCGCTGGGGGCGCTTGGCGACACCGTCCGCAAAGCAGGCTGCGTCATCACATCCGGGTAGTTTGACTTGCACTAGCCACAGGTGCGCAGTGATTTACCCAGTGCTTCGATGAAGAAATCAACCTCGGACCGGGTAAGGCATAATGGCGGACGGATTTTAAGGGTCTGGCCATATTTCCCCGCCGCCCCGATCAATACGCGATGCCGACGCATTGCATTGATCACATCCCCGACAAGCTGCCCGCCGGGTTCCGACGGATCGCCATTGGCAGACAGATCAACCCCCATGAACAATCCCGCACCGCGGATGTCAGTGATCCGGGCATCCATCTCGGCAAGATGCTGCAACCCTTCGCGCAGATATGCCCCGCAAACTGCCGCATTGTTTTGCAAATCCTCGTCGCGGATAACATCAAGAACCGCAAGCCCCGTGGCTGCTGCCACCGGACTGGCAGCAAAGGTATTGAAATAGCCAACATCTTCACAAAATGCGGCCAGCAACTCCGGTCGTACGGCAATGCCCGCCATCGGGAAACCATTGCCCATCGGCTTGCCCATACTGACAATATCGGGCGCCACATCGTGACGGGAAAATCCCCAAAAGGCATCGCCGGTGCGCGCAAAGCCCGGTTGGACTTCATCGGCAATAAACAATCCACCTGCACGTTGCATCACGGCCACTGCCAGACGCAAAAAGCCCTTTGGATTGGAAAAGACCCCGTCACTTGAAAAGATGCTGTCAACAATCAGGGCCGCCACCCCATAGCCCCGATCTTGCAGGGTTGTGATTGCCAAATAAACCGCATCGGCAAATCCGGCGGCAACATTGTCGCCATAGGCCTGCTTACTGGGCGGCGGAACGGCAACAACATGGTCTGGCAGTCCACCGCGCTTGATTGCCGATGGTGATATTTCCGTCACCGCACTGGTATTCCCGTGATACGCACTTTCGGTCACGATGATGCCGCGGGCCCCGGTTGCACGTTGTGCAATTCGGATCGCAAGATCATTGGCCTCGCTACCACTGCAGGTCAGGACAATATTTTCCAGATGATCGGGAAAAGTCGCCTTAAGCCGATCAAGGTATGTTTCCACCGTCTGGTGCAAATACCGGCTGTTGATATTTAGACGCGCGGCCTGTTCTGCCATTGCGCCAACCACGCGTGGATGACAATGCCCGACCGATGGCACATTGTTATAGAAATCAAGATAGCTGGTGCCATCAGCCGCGGTCATCCAGCAGCCCGATGCAGATACCATTTCAATCGGATCGCGATAAAACAGCACCGATGCCGCCCCGATATTGCGCAAACGCCGATCCAAAAGATCACTCTGTGCATGGCCCCCCGGCGCAGAAGACTTTCCGTCAAAAGCATTCATATCAAGGATGGGGCGAACGTCGCTCATCACGCGCCCTCCGCCGACAGGTATGTTTGGGCCATGGCAATGGTTCCGGCAGTAAAACCGGGGCCCATTTCCTGCGCGGTTGGGGTTTCCGGGTGGCTTGCGATCCAGGCTGTCAGCAACAACCGCCGCAACATCACAAAGCTTTCAAGCATCTGGTAATCAGTACTCGAAAACGGGGCAATGGTGCGATACCCCTCGACCCACGCTTCTTTCAGGGCCTGTACAATCGGATCAAGCTCGATGAAACTGATGGCGGCGGCAAAGTCATAACCAAACCAGCCAAAGCCACAATCATCAAAATCAATCACTCCCAGTCGATCCGCGTCGACCAGAAGGTTCGCCAAACGCAAATCCGCATGGATCAATCCAAATTTCTCGCGTCCCATCCCGAATACCAGAAGCTTTTGGTTCAGATGGCGGCAAACCTTTTCAAGCAAAGCCAGTCCATCTTCACCCAGCCCCCGTGCAGCGCGCCAATTCCCCCAATGGGGCGTCGCGCCAAGGGTCGTATCAAAGGTCCAGCTTTTGCGCACAAAACTGACCGAGCGCGACCATTGTTTTGCATGATGATGAAGACGCGCACTGATCACGCCCAGCTTGAAAAATCCGTCAACCAAACCATCCCCGGCCGCTGGTTCATCCCCGGTCATGAAATCAAACGCAACCACATGACGACTGACACCATCATGATCGAATTCGGCGACCAGTGATCCGTCGGTGCGCAGGCGCGGTTTGGGTGTGGCGACCACATCAGCCGCGCGAAGGGCATTGATCCAGGCAAGCTCGGATTCAATTTCCGAACGGGTGTGATAGCCCGGACGATGAACCCGCAAAATCAGTTTCGCGCCATTTTCCGGGTCCGTCGCTACAAAGGTCGCATTTTCCGACACGGTCAAAAGCGACACTTCGGCATCCGACCCAATTCCCCAACCGGGCAACACCGAAACAGCACCGGCCCGCAGGCGACCAATCAGTTCGTCATCATAAATTCCGCCCAAGACTGATCTCCTTCCTTACGAACCAGACAACCCGCACCGACATCAGCGCGCACCGGGCCACCCGCACAGCGATCAACTGGCTCTGACCCAGACTTGCGATAACCGCCCGTCCTCGACGCCCTATGCATCCCTTGGTGAATACTGCGCTTTAAAATGTGTAACTTGCAACATTTTTTGTTGCATCACGGAAAAATCAAGCCAATCATCATGAAACGCATTGCGCTGCACCATCCCACCAGGATGCCGTGCCCATTTGATGACCTGTTGAACCCTGACGGTCATGAACGACTTCACGAAAGGATCAACCATGCTGACTTCGATTTCCGGCAAAAGCGTCATCGTCACCGGCGGCTCAAAGGGCATTGGCAAAGGCATCGCAAGTGTCTTTGCCAGCAAGGGGGCCAAAGTCATGGTTGCGGCCCGCACCGAACAGGATGCGGCAATCACGGTCGAGGAAATCAAGGCCGCAGGCGGCACCGCCGACATGGTTCTGTGCGATGTATCGGATTGGGATCAGGTTCTTGGCATGGCGGAATATACCGCAAAGACCTTTGGCGGGATTGATATCCTGTGCGCCAATGCGGGTATCTTCCCGCAGGTCAAAATGATCGAGATGGAAGCAGATGACTGGGATCAGGTCATGGCCACCAACCTTAAAAGCAGCTTCCTGTGCGTGAAGGCCTGCATTCCCTATTTCGCAAAGGCAGGCAAAGGCCGGGTTGTGATCACATCATCGATCACAGGTCCGGTTACAGGCTATCCCGGCTGGTCACATTACGGTGCGTCAAAGGCCGGTCAGCTTGGCTTTATCCGAACTGCGGCAATGGAACTGTCGCGCTACAACACGACGATCAACGCCGTGATGCCGGGCAACATCATGACCGAAGGCCTTGCCGGTCTGGGGCAAGAATATCTGGACTCGATGGCCAATTCGATCCCGCTCAAACGACTGGGCAGCGTCGAAGATATCGCCAATGCCGCCCTGTTCTTCGCATCCGACGAAGCCGCCTATATCACCGGACAATCCATCGTTGTCGATGGCGGTCAAATCCTGCCGGAATCCCTGGATGCTCTGGGCGAGATTTAATCGCCTGCCTGTGCCCGGCCAGAAGTCAAAAACGCGCTGACCAATGTCAGCGCGTTTTCATTTTCCGGTTCAGATATCATGCAATCCGTACTGGCTGCGCACCACGCCGGAATTATAGCGTTCTGATGCCAGAAGCCGTGGCTTGATGCCGCTGGCGTCCCGCCCGAACAGCGATATGCCATCACCCAGAACTTCGGGGACGGTAAAGATATCAAGCTGATCGGCAAAACCGCCAAACAGAAACTGTGTCACCACACTTCCGCCACCGACAACCCAGATATCACCATCGCCATTGCGGCTGTCGCGTAACTGGTCAACCAGTTCGATAATACTGCCACCATAGGCCTCGGTATTTTCCGGGCGATCTTCGGGAAGGTCGCGGGATGTCAAAACGATGGTCCGGCGGGCCTCATAGGGCCAGTCGCCAAATGCCATGACCTGATCAAAGGTATTTCTGCCAATGATCAAGGTGCCCACAGAGTCCAGAAAGTCATCAAAGCCAAACTCGGCGGGATCATATTCATCCAGCCAGTCAACCGCGCCATTTGTGCGTGCAATGAAACCATCCAGACTGACCGCGATATATATGCGGAACAGCTTTTTGTTCATCTCTATGTCCAACCTTTGGTGGGGTCTTTGCCCCTTGTTTGCTCGCCCTGATCATAACAGATCACCGGCCAACAGGGACAGGAAACAAGCATTCCCCCACCAACGGCAAGATACGAAATTGGTCGAACCCCTTGATTTCAGGGAACTAACCTCAAACCCGGGTCAACATTCAACCACGTTGACATTGACCGCAAGGCCACCCTGACTGGTTTCCTTGTACTTGCTTTGCATGTCGAGTCCCGTCTGGCGCATGGTTTCGATCACACGATCCAGCGACACGGTGTGCTGCCCGTCACCGCGCAGGGCAAGACGCGCAGCATTGATCGCCTTGACCGCGCCCATAGTGTTACGTTCGATACAGGGCACCTGTACCAGACCACCAATCGGATCGCAGGTCAGACCAAGATTATGCTCCATCCCGATTTCGGCGGCATTTTCGACCTGTTCGGGCGTCCCGCCCAGAACCGCGCAAAGCGCGCCCGCCGCCATCGAACAGGCAACACCAACCTCGCCCTGACAACCAACTTCGGCGGCCGAGATCGAAGCACGCTTTTTATAGATCGATCCAATTGCTGCTGCGGTCAAAAGGAACTCGCGAATTTTGGCCTGGCTGGCATTGGCCCCGAACCGTTCGTAATAGCGAAGAACCGCCGGAATAACGCCCGCCGCCCCGTTGGTTGGTGCGGTGACCACACGCCCGCCCGCAGCATTTTCTTCGTTCACTGCAAGGGCATAAAGGTTTACCCAGTCAATCACGGTCAGTGGATCACGAAGGCCCGCCTCGGGCTTGTCCATCAGTTCGTGATAAAGCTTGGATGCGCGCCGTTTGACATTCAATCCACCGGGCAGGATGCCATCGGTTTTGCAGCCGCGATCAATGCAATCCATCATCGCACGATGAACACGATCAACGAATTCATAGGTTTCATCCGCACTGCGCCAGCTTTGTTCATTGGCCATCATAATTTCGGCAATCGAACGGCCTTCGCGCTTGCAGATCGCCATCAATTCATCGGCCGATGAAAACGGATGGGGAAGTGTGATGTTATCACCGGAATATTCCGCCCCGCGATCATCACCGGAAACAATAAACCCGCCCCCGACCGAGAAATATTCCTGTGCGTGGATTTTAACCCCGTCACGGTCAAAGGCGGTAATGCGCATCCCGTTGGGATGCTGCGGCAGCGTTTCGGTAAAATGAAAAACAAGGTTGGTGTCACGGTTAAAGGCCACCGGATACTGGCCATAAAGCTGCAACTCGGCACTGGCATCAATGGCGGCAACCGTGGGCGCGACATCATCGGGGTTAACACTGCGCGGGCGCTGGCCCGAAAGCCCCATAATCACAGCGGTATCTGTTGCGTGGCCTTTTCCGGTCAGCGCAAGCGACCCATAAAGGTCCACAACCACGCTTCCGGCTTTGGGCAAAAGATTGCGAGCTTCAAGTTCAAGACAAAACCGGTATCCGGCCCGCATCGGACCGACCGTATGCGAACTCGATGGTCCGATCCCGATGGTATAAAGATCGACAACAGAAAGGTTTACGTCCTGAACAGATCCGTCTTGCGATCCCGAAGCGGAACCGGTGGCGGTATTGGTGGTCTTATCGGTAGTCAAAGGGGCCTCCTTCACGGCTCTTGACCGCGCGAAAATCGCGCCGTTTACGAACCGGTGTATTGCCCCCTCTGTCCCTTGACCTGAGATTGTATTCCATTGGCCCGAAAACAATATCGACCCAATGGTTTTCATCCTTCGGTGGAATCCGTTTGACGCATGCGATGCTGCTTGCGCCAAACGGTTTCTCTCTCCAGAGCCTCTATCCGCGACGGTCCATGTGCCTGAGAGTGTTATGGGGCAATTGCTCCTTCGGCGCCGGTTATGCGGATAACCGGGCTCTCCCGTCGCGGTGCAAGACGCCATTTCTGCCGCCTCTGAGGATCACCGTTGGAGGGCAGATTATCCGTGTCTGCAAACCCTGTCAAAAAGCAGCTTTGCACCTGCAAAAAATTCCCGGTGCAGGTGCTGTTTCGCGGGCACAATCGTGCTAGATTGCCGAAATTATGCATATGCCTGTTGTGAGTAACGGTTGACCCACCCTGCCCGCATAACAGGATTGATGGCAAAACGCCCTGTAAGTCACCATATTTGTTGGTAAATATTTACGGGTAATTCAGCCTTTATCTCTATCAGTGGGGTTTATGAACGTGACTGTATCGAATTCCGTAAAGCGCCCGCGCCCTGTGGTGCTCTGTATTCTGGACGGCTGGGGTTATCGCGAAGAAACCAAGGACAACGCCGTTGCCTTGGCCAACACGCCTGTCTGGGACGCGCTTTATGCCAATTATCCGACCGGTTTCCTTAAGGCTTGCGGTCTGGATGTCGGCCTGCCCGAAGGTCAGATGGGCAATTCGGAAGTCGGTCATATGAACCTTGGCGCCGGTCGCGTGGTCATGCAGGAACTGCCGAAAATTGACGAAGCCGTCAAAACCGGTTCCATTGCCGATACCGATGCGGTCAAGAAAATCATCGCAACCCTGACCGATACCAAGGGTGTTTGCCACATTGCCGGACTTCTGTCCGAAGGTGGCGTGCATTCCCATCAGGCCCATATGGCTGCCCTTGCCAAAATCATCGCGGGCGCCGGAGTGCCTGTCAAAATTCACGCCTATCTTGATGGCCGCGATACCGCACCGAAAAGTGCAGCTAAATTCCTTGAAAAATTCCGCGCCCTGATCGGCGATGCCAATGTTGAAATTGTCACCGTGACCGGGCGCTATTACGCCATGGACCGTGACAACCGTTGGGAACGCGTAAGCCAGGCCTATTTCACCATGGTTCAGGGCAAGAACTATGCGGATGGTCGTTCGGCTGAAAGTGCCGAGGCGGTAATTGCCAATGCCTATGCAAACGACACCACCGACGAATTTGTCCTGCCGACCGTGATCGACGGCTTTGACGGCATCAAGGATGGCGATGGTCTTTTGATGACCAACTTCCGTGCCGACCGTGCGCGTGAAATCCTTGCGGCCCTTTGCGCCCCGGAATTTGATGGCTTTGATCGTGGCACCGCACCGAAGTTTTCAGTTCAGGCCGGTATGGTCGAATATTCATCCGAACATGCAAAATACATGGATGCGATCTATCCGCCGCAAACCTTGCCGAATATTTTTGGCGAAGTGGTTTCCAAGGCTGGCCTGAAACAGCTTCGCATCGCCGAAACAGAAAAATACCCGCATGTCTCGTTCTTCTTTAACGGTGGTGAAGAACAGGTCTTCGAGGGCGAAGACCGTATTCTGGTCGCATCCCCGAAAGTCGCGACCTATGACCTTCAGCCGGAAATGTCCGCACCTGAAGTCACTGAAAAACTGGTTGCTGCCATCAAGTCGGAAAAATACGACGCGATCATCCTGAACTTTGCCAATCCCGACATGGTCGGACATAGCGGTATTCTGTCTGCGGCCATGAAGGCGGCCGAAGCGGTGGATACCTGCCTTGGCAAAGTCATTGATGCGATCAAATCGGTTGGCGGCGTTGCCTTTGTCACCGCCGATCACGGCAATTGCGAAGTGATGGTCGATCAGGAAACTGGCGAACCGCACACTGCACATACCCTTAATCTCGTTCCGACCATCCTTGTTAACGGTCCGGAAGGAGTAACATTGGAGAATGGGCGTCTTGCCGACGTTGCACCGACCCTGTTGCAGCTTCTCGGCGTGCCGCAACCAGCCGAGATGACCGGCAAACCGTTGCTTAAGGGCCTGAAACAGAATGACGCGCTTCTTGCGAGCTAAGTTTGCTTACAGGATAGCCCTGCCTGCGCTGACTGCTTTTGCAGTTCTTGTCGCAGGCGGGGGGGGGGCAGCGCCTTCTTTTGCCCAATCGCTGCAAAAAGTTGACAAAAAACTCGACCAACTCGAAAGCCAGCTTTCCAAACAGCAACAACAGGAAGAATTCCTGTCCCGCAAATCGCGTGAGCTTTGGACCGAAGAACAGGCCCTTCAATCCGAGGCCATTTCGGTTGCCCGCCGGACCCAGCGCCTTGAAACGACCCTGACCGATCTTGAAGATCAGCTTCAAACACTGGAATCCCGTGAAAAGGTTGCCG
This sequence comes from Thalassospira profundimaris, assembly GCF_003326675.1. Classification (GTDB taxonomy): domain Bacteria; phylum Pseudomonadota; class Alphaproteobacteria; order Rhodospirillales; family Thalassospiraceae; genus Thalassospira; species Thalassospira aquimaris. The sequence continues at coordinate 177,286 of NZ_JPWF01000005.1, read as the reverse complement.
CCACCAGTCTTGAAGACAAGGCCGGACAATATGCCCGCATTCTGATGGCGCTTCAGCGGTTGTCCACCACCCCGCCTGAAGCAGTCATAGCCCTGCCAACGTCACCACAAGATACCCTGCGGTCTGCCGTGTTGCTCAAGGCAGCCTTGCCCGGTGTGGAACAACATGCGCGCGACCTTCGCAAGGAACTCGAAGAAATCGCGACCCTGCGTGAAGATATCCGCGACCGTCGTTCTGACCTGACCGAGGCTACCAAGCAATTGCAAAGCGAGCGTTCAGCACTTGCTGCCCTTCTGGATGAAAAACGTCGCCTGCGCTCCGAAACCGAGGCCGAAGCCCTTGCCGCGGCCAAAGCTGTCAGCGCCTTGGCCGACGAAGCCAAATCGCTTGGCGATCTTTTAAGTACCCTGCGCAAACGCGCAGAAGGCTTGCCAAAGCCGCGCCCGCGCCCGGAAGTCGAGATTGCCAGCCGCACGGAGCCGGATTCCGATACGCTCGGCGCGACCACGATTGCACGAAACACCCCGCCCGAGACGCCCGCGCAGAAGGAAGAAACATCTGCGACGCGAGATAAAAAGAACGAAACCAGTGACGAAGAATTTGCTGTTGGAAGCTCTATCACGCTGGCACACGGTAATTTGAGGATGCCAGCCAGTGGCAAAGTCGTCACACTGTTCGGGGAAAAATCACGTGGTCCGGACGGATTAACAGTCACAAGATCCAAGGGAATTGAGATCAGCACCCGCGCAAATGCGCAGGTTGTCTCACCCTTTGATGGTAAAGTTGTCTTTGCAGGCCCCTTCCGCGGGTACGGCCGACTCTTGATTATCGAACACGGCGAAGGATACCATAGCCTTATCGCCGGTTTTGATCGGCTCGACAGTGTGGTAGGACAATATCTATTGGCGGGCGAACCTGTTGGTATTATGGGTGAAACTGCGCCAAAACTATATCTGGAGATGCGCCAGGACGGAGAAGCGATTAATCCGCTTCCGTGGCTGGCCTCGAAAAACGGCAAGGTAAGTGGATGAAAACCTCTCGATTGGCAGTACTCGCACTCGCGACCGGCATGACTTTCGGCCTTGCGTCCCCAAGTCTGGCGCAATCTTCAACCTCCTCGGCTGAGACCTATCGGCTTCTCAATCTGTTTGGCGATGTCTTTGAACAGGTCAAAGCCAAATATGTCGAGGAAGTTGATGACAAACAGCTGATCGAGGCGGCAATCAACGGCATGCTGACCTCGCTTGATCCGCATTCCTCGTATCTGAACATGGATAATTTCGAGGAAATGCAGGTCGATACCCGCGGTGAATTTGGCGGGCTTGGTATCGAAGTCACGATGGAAGACGGCTTTGTCAAAGTCATTTCTCCGATCTATGACACGCCGGCGGAAAAAGCCGGACTTCAGCCGGGCGACTTCATCACCCATATCGATGGCACAGCCATTCGCGGCTTGACCTTGAATGACGCCGTCGAAATGATGCGCGGCAAGGTCAATACCGACATTGTCCTGACCATCATCCGCAAGGGCGAACAGGCACCGTTTGATGTCACCCTGACCCGTGCTGTCATCAAGATCCAGTCGGTTCGCGCCGAAGCCAAGGAAGATATCGGTTACATCCGTATCACCAAATTCAACGAACAGACCTTTAGCGGCCTGCAACGTGCAATTGGCGATATGCGCGATCAGATCGGTCCGGAAATCAAGGGTCTGGTCATTGACCTGCGCAACAACCCGGGCGGATTGCTTGATCAGGCAATTTCGGTTTCCGATGCCTTCCTTGATAAAGGCGAAATCGTTTCGACCCGTCCGCGCGACACCCAGAATACCGAACGTTATAACGCCCGTTCCGGTGATCTTGCCGAAGGCCTTCCGGTTGTTGTCCTGATCAATGACGGTTCCGCATCGGCATCCGAAATTGTTGCCGGTGCCCTCCAGGATCATCGCCGTGCGATCATTATGGGCACGCGTAGCTTTGGCAAGGGATCGGTTCAGACCATCCTGCCGATGCCGGGCAATGTGGCACTTCGTCTGACCACTGCACGCTATTACACGCCATCGGGCAAATCCATTCAGGAAGTCGGTATCGTTCCTGATATCATCGTCCCGCAGGCCCGTGTCGAAAGCATCGAAGGTGACACCCGTCGTTCCGAAGCATCCCTGAATGGTGCCCTTCGCAACGAAGACGCACACACCACTGATGCAGAAAAGGATGCAAATTCCCGCCGGGATCAGGCCGAACAGCTTGCGATTGACGATTATCAGTTGTCGCGGGCGCTGGACATGATCCGGGGCATTTCCCTGTTTGGTCCTCGCCCGCAAGGGTAAGGACCAAGCGGACACAGTGAGAGACTAGCTGTTCGTGTTCAGGAAAATCCTAAATTCCTTGCCATTCCGAAAGAAGAAGAATGGCGGTAACGACGAGGACATGGCTGGTGCGCTGGCTGACGACCTTGGCGACGGGATGTCTGACGCTGGTGCTGTTGATCTCGATGATTTGCCCTTTAACGAACTTCCCATTGAAGTTCAAAGTAAACGCCTTCCAAAACGTCCGAAATCGCGGAGAAGCTGGACATCCAAACTGCTGATCATCACCTTGTTCTTTTCGCCCTTCGGGGCGACAGCGGTTGCAATGATCCCGGTTCTTGATCCGGAAACCGGATGGCGGCTGTTTCATACCGGCGGGCCCGAGGCACTGGTGGCCGTACCGGGTTCGGAACGTGAAGTTCAGGAAGAAATTGCGCGTGGTGTGCGCGATATGCAGGAACGCGAACGCGCCCAGCAAAACGCCACAACCAATCCTGATGGCACACCACAATCGCCAGAGGATATCGCAAATCAGCTTTCAGGCGTTTCCGATCTGATGGGCACCCCCAATCCGGACGGAACGCCCCAGAACGATCAACCGACGCCCGAAGAACTGGCCGCCCTGATCGCCGAAGAAGGATCGATTGATGATCCGATAGAACCTGATCCTCTGCGCGCAGCCCCCTTGCCGGGCCTTGATGAAGAGGGCAGTTTTGGTCGGGTTCCGCGCATCGCCGATGATGGCACCACACCGTTTGATGCCTATAAGCGACCGTTCGAGAAAACCGAAGGGCAACCCTATGTCGCGATCATCCTGACCGGTGTCGGCCTGAATGATGCGCGTACCCAGACGGCTATTAATGATCTGCCTTTGAATATCTCGCTTGCGATATCGCCCTATAGCCGGGATATCAAAACCGTCGCGGCACAAGCCCGCCAGATGGGGCACGAGGTGTTTCTTGAACTGCCAATGGAACCGGCCGACTTCCCGCTTTCTGATCCGGGCCCCCGCGCGCTTCTGACATCCCTGTCCGAAGGTGAAAACCTTGTGCGGCTTGAATGGCTTCTGGCCCAGTTCCCGGGCTATGCGGGACTTGTGACCAATGAAGGATCAAAATTCGGAAGCCTTGATAGTGCGATCCGGCCGATCATTGAATCCATTTCGCGTTCCGGACTGATGTATGTCGAAGGAACGCGCAGCGGCATGGCAAGCTATGGCGCGCAACTGGCTTCAAATGCCGGTACACCAAATGCAATCGGCAATTCCCTGATTGACCATATCCCAAGCCGCCGCCAGATCGATGCCAGACTTGCCGAACTTGCAGAAACGGCAAAACGGAACGGTGTCGCCATCGGCTTTGCTCAATCCTATCCGGTAACGATCCAGCGCTTGCGCAACTGGGCACTTCGCCTGAAACGTCTTGGCGTCGAACTGGCCCCGGTCAGCGCAGTTGCCAACATACAGGTCCCGCCGCAATCCGCAGTCGAAGCCGAAGCAGCCCGCCGTCAGGCCGAAGAACGCGAACGTGAGATTATGGCACAGGACGCTGCCAACAATTCAGAACCCGCTGCCACCATCGAAGGTCAGTGACGACATACCGGCCCCAGCCGGTTCCAGTCACCCAGGAGAAATCATGGCTGAGAAATCCGCAAATCTGTCAGACAAGACACCGGACGAAACCACCAAAGTACGGGCCGAAGACTTGCCCTATCGCCCTTGCGTCGGCATTGCCCTGTTCAACCCGGATGGTTTGGTCTGGATGGGAAACCGCTATGGTTTTGAAGGGGCATGGCAATTACCCCAAGGCGGCATTGATGATGGTGAAACACCCGTCGAAGCCGCCCTTCGCGAACTCAAGGAAGAAATCGGCACCAGCAAGGCCGAAATCATTGCCGAAACGCCCGATTGGCTAACCTATGACCTGCCGGATCATTTGATCGGCAAGGCGTTCAAGGGCAAGTATCGCGGCCAGAAACAGAAATGGTTCGCCATGCGTTTCACCGGCAAGGACAAACATATCAAGATCGATGTCCCCAATCCGGAATTTGATGACTGGCGCTGGAATGATCTGGCGACCTTGCCCGATCTGATTGTTCCGTTCAAACGGCCTGTTTATTTGCAAATTGCCGATGCATTTCGTGATGTACCGCAAAGAATTCGCGAATTGAAGTCGATATAAGGTCGAGGATGCGGCTTGATCGCTGTGTTCTTTACGTTAAATTTTACGAATTAACAGACACCTATCGCTTAGAGGAGCTACAAATGGGTATCGATCGTTTCATCTTTGGGATTTTGACCATTGTGGTCGCTCTTTTCGGCCTGTTCTATGCATCAGGCTCGCATGACGGTTATTCCTATTTTGTCGGTTTGACCCTGTTTATTGGCGCTGTGCTGTTCATGTTCCATCTGATCAAGGGCCATTATGATCAGCTTGAAGCAGCCGATCATTGATCTTGCGATCTGCCCGAGGCAGCCGTAACCGGCATCAATGCTTTTAAATTAACCCAAAAGGCTCTAGGACTTATCTCTATGAGCAATACATATTGGGATCCCGCCCGTTACGGTCTGTTTGGCAATGAACGCCTGCGACCTGCCATCGACCTGATTGGCCGCCTGCCAAAAGCGGCCAATGGTTTTTCGCCACGTCATATTGTCGATCTGGGCTGCGGCCCGGGATCGGTGACTGCTGTTCTTGCGGATGCCTACTGCACGCAGGATGCAAACAGCCCGCGCATTGTTGGCATTGATTCATCGGAACAGATGCTTGAAACCGCGCGCAAACGTGACGAAGCCATCGAATGGCAGCAGGGCGATATCGCAACCTGGCAACCCGACGAACCGGTCGATCTTCTGTTTTCGAATGCTGCCCTGCATTGGGTGCCGGATCATTCCAACCTGTTCCCGCGTTTGCTTGAACATGTGCGGCCCGGTGGCATGATCGCCATTCAGGTCCCCAACAATTTCCTTGCCCCAAGCCACCAGTTGATCGGCGAAGCCGGTATTGAATGGCGCAAGGAAGTTGACGAAGCCATGCACACCGCGCGCATCATGCGCCCGGGGGATTACTTTGATGTTCTGTCCCCGTCCTGCGATGAAATTGATTTGTGGCAGACGCAGTATTGCCATGTGCTGACCGGCCCGGATGCGGTTTATAACTGGACCAGTTCAACCATTTTACGTCCGGTTCTGGCCGCCCTTCCCGATGACGAAGCACGTGCCCGCTTTACCACGAAATACAAGGAACGCCTTAATCAGGTCTATCCGATCCGCGATGACGGACGCACACTGTTTCCGTTCAACCGTCTTTTCATGGTTGCGTGCAAACGTTCCAATTAAGGCCAACCGATCCATCCCAGACAAGGAGCCGAACCGTGGCAGAATTTCGCGAACATTTCGTCAAATGCTGTGGCTACGAGCTTCATGTCAGGGCATGGGGTGATCCCACCAAACGACCACTGATCATGATGCATGGCCTTGCACGGCTTGCAGATGATTTTGATCATGTCGCCCCACATTTCACCGATCAGTATTATGTGTTGTGCCCGTCGATGATCGGGCGCGGGTTTTCGGGTTGGGCCAAAAATCCGGACACAGAATATACCGTCCCGTTTTATGTCGCCCAGATGTTCGAACTGCTTGACCATTTCGGCATTGAAACCTGCGACTGGATTGGCACATCGATGGGGGGCCTCATTGGTCTTTATGCCACCGCCGAAGTCGCCGGACGGATTGAAAAGCTGGTATTGAATGATATCGGCCCCGAACTTGATCCTGATGCAGTTGCGCGGATCAAATCATATGTCGGGGCGTCACCGGAATTTGAAACCATTGATGATGTCGAGCAGCTGGTCCGGCTGGTCTATGCCCCTTTCGGGGTGGCAGATGATGCGACATGGGCATTTCTGGCATCACGTTCGGTTCGTCGCCTGCCCAATGGCAATTTCATGATGCATTATGACCCCGAAGTCATGCGTATCTTTGCCGAACATATTGATTCCTTTGACGCCTGGGATGTGTTTGACGCCCTGCCCTGTCCCGTGATGCTGATCAGCGGCGAGAAGTCAGACCTGATCCCCAAGGCCATTGTCGAGAAGATGAAAAATAAAAAACCCGAAATGCCGGTTTTTGCAGTGGCGAACTGCGGACATGCACCCCATCTGAATGACAAAGCACAAATCAACGCAATCCGGGACTTTCTGGGCAATTAACGCCAACCAACCGCGACGAAGAACGCGGGCTGTTTGAACGAACTTCACCAAAGTCCCCTGATCAGGTTTGAACTGTGACCTGTGCTGGCATTGTCGCAAGCACTGAAATTTGACCAACGCGCTGATTGCTGTAGCTTTGTGATCACTTGTGGGAACAGGCGGCATGATGACGAAGTCGCATTTGATGGCAACATTGCTGTATCCGGCATTTCTGGCCGCCCTGATTGCGACAGGGTTCGGTCAGGGATCGGTTGCGCATGCGCAGTCAAATCCCGTTCCCGATATCTCGCAGACAGAACCGACATCACGTTTGGCATTTGGGGGAAGCCCCGGTATTGGCATTCTGCCCCCTGCCGGTCAGAACGGTATCAGCCGCTATTTTTCGGGTCGTGCGCGCAATAGCATCTTGCTGGGTACTGAACCCGATGACACCGAACAAGGCAGCCTGCTTTGGCTTGAACTCGACAGCACCAGAACGCTGCAAAATCGGTTCAGCACCCAAATCGGATTGGGATATGCACCAAGCCCTGAATTCGGCTTTGCCGTCGGACCATTTATTGATCTCAGCGCGGCCAAATCCGAGAATATCGGTATTTACCAAACCGGCGGCTATGCGTTTGATGAAAACCGTAATCGGGTCTTGTTGTCAGAAGGTGGCAACAGCTTTAACGATGCCGGTCTGGCTGCTTCATTGTCCTATATGCCGCTTCAAGATATCTGGATCGGTCTGCATGGCAGTGTATCGCACAACCTGACCCCGGTGCAGCCCGATCAAAGCATCCTTGACGGGATTGATGCGATGCTTGGCTTGACCGCAAGTTACCGGATCGAATTTTGATCCTGTCGGGTTGCGCCCTTGCCCCGGTCATTTCGGGATAAACGGGGAAATCCCTGTTGCACAGACCCCGCAGTCCTGTATGACTCTTTGAAAGGCAACCCAAAGGGACATATAGACGCGTATGAGCCACTCGCTCCCATCTGAACATGCTAATCTTGGTGCACCATTTGATGCGTGCAACACCCTTGCAGCGGCCAAGAATGCCAATCTTTACCGCGCAGCCATGCGTCTGTCTCCGGAACGCCAGCATTTCTTTCTGGCAAGTTATGCGTCGATGCGCGTCATTGATGACATAGTTGATGACGGTTTTCTTGAACTGTCTGATGCCGAACGCGATCTTCAGCGTGAAACTGTCCTTGAAACCATCGATCAATGGCAGGCCCAGATTATTTCTGCCAAGGCAGGGGCAGAAAATCCGCTGCCTGAAACCGGCCCGCTGAATGGCGACCTTTACGAAGCTTTGCGCGTTACCCTTGGCCGAAGTGACCTTTCAACCGAACCATGGGGCGCACTGGCCGATGCACTTCATCGTGACGTCGCCGAAGAACCGATGGATGAATGGGGCGATTTCATCGCCTATTGCGAAGGCGCAACTGCCGCACCGGCATCGATTTTTGTCTATCTGCTATCCGCACGTTACGACTCCGAAATCGGCTATACGTCGCCACTGACCAACCCGCCGCTTTATCATGCGCGGGATATGGCGATTTTCTGCTATATCATTCATATCCTGCGCGACCTGCCCGAAGATATCAAAGGCCCGGACCGCCTTGTCACCATCCCCGATGAAATGCTGATTGCGGCCGACATCACCCTTGGCGAAATTCGCAATGCCATTGGTCAGGGCAAGTATGAAGACCTCGATTATCTTGGGAAAATCATGCTTGAACATGCATGGGAACATTTCGAAACCGGTCAGGCCCGATCCGGCGAATTGCTGTCCGTTCTTGATACGGACGAGGCCGATACGCTTTCGCGCCTGTTCACGGTCTATATCGAACTTGGCGGGGCGATGATGGAAAATGGCTATGCCAGCTTCCTCAAAGATCGCAAATCGATCATGGAAACCACCGCCCAGAACAGCCTGCCTGACGTCAAAAAACCTGATTGATCATCTCGAAATCAGGGTCCCTGCCAAAAGAAAACCCCGCCAGTTCGGCGGGGTTTATCGTTTCAGCCTGGTGCTGAGATCTTATTTTGCGCGAAGCGCTGCAACACCCGGAAGAGTCTTGCCTTCCAGCCATTCAAGGAAGGCACCACCCGCGGTCGAGACATAGGAAAATGCCTGGTCGGAATCCGCATGACGAAGGGCAGCCACCGTATCACCACCACCGGCAACCGACAGAAGTTTGCCTGCCTTGGTCAATGCAGCCGCGTGCTGGGCAACCGAAACCGTCGCGGTATCAAACGGGGTGATTTCAAACGCACCCAGTGGTCCGTTCCAGACCAGCGTTTCACAGGACTCAAGGCGCTTGTTCAGATCCTTGATGGTTTCCGGACCGGCATCAAGGATCATGCCGTCACTTGCAACATCGTTGATGTCAGAAACATCGTGCGGTGCGTTGGCGGCGAATTCCTTGGCGACAAGTCCATCAACCGGCAGAACGATTTCGCAATTGGCGGCTTCGGCCTTGGTGAAAATCTCGCGCGCGGTTTCAAGCAGGTCATGCTCGCACAACGATTTACCAACATTGACGCCCTTGGCAGCCAGGAAGGTATTGGCCATGCCGCCACCAATCACCAGCTGATCGACCTTGGCAACAAGGTTCCCAAGAAGATCAAGCTTGGTCGAAATCTTGGCCCCGCCAACAATTGCCATAACCGGGTGTTTCGGTGCTTCAAGTGCATTGCCAAGTGCTTCGAGCTCGGCCTGCATCAAGCGACCGGCATAGGCCGGAAGTGCACGTGCCAAACCCTCGGTCGAGGCATGGGCACGGTGCGCGCATGAAAACGCGTCATTGACGTAAACATCACCAAGTTTTGCCAGTTCGGTGACGAATGCCGGGTCGTTCTTTTCTTCTTCTGCGTGGTAACGCAGGTTTTCCAAAAGGGCGATCTCGCCATTTTCAAGGCTGTTGACCACGCTTGCCGCTGCTTCGCCAATGCAATCATCGGCAAATTTCACCGGACGACCCAGCTGTTTGGCGAGGGCCTCGGCAACCGGTTTCAACGACATTTCAGGAACGCGTGCGCCTTTCGGACGACCGAAATGGGTAATCACCACCAGTTTGGCACCGGCATCGGCCAGTTCAATCAGACCGGGAACGGTACGTTCGATACGAGTCGTATCGCCGACAACACCGTCCTTCATCGGAACGTTAAGATCAGCGCGCAGCAATACGCGCTTGCCAGCGACATTGACACCGTCAAGCGTATTAAAGTCAGCCATTATCTGAACCTGCTTTTGAGTTTCACAAAAGACGGGAGGCGGGTGTCCCGACATGGATCGAACCAAATCCTGTTGGGCCCTGTTTTGCCCGATCAGAACAATCGACGCAAGGCCCGAAGGGGTCCGTAAAAGTACCTGTAAAAAATAACCGGCCCAACATCATCATGCGGACCGGTTACAAATGTTTGATCAGTGACCACCCAGCAGGGATGAATGCAGGAAGCCCTGGAAACTGGTTGCGACCGGACCGGTCATCAGAACATGGTCATCGGGCAACCATTCGATGGTCAGTTTGCCACCATCAAGAATGATATCGGTCTTGCGCCCGGTCAAACCGCGGCGTGCCGCCGCAACCCCGACCGCACAGGCCCCGGTACCGCAGGCACGGGTCACACCGACACCACGTTCCCAGACCCGCATTCTGATCTGGTCTTCACCGATGATGCTGCACACTTCGATATTGGCGCGTTCCGGGAACATTTCATGATGTTCAAGCACCGGACCAAGCTTTTCGATATCAATCGCCTCGGCATCATCCACAAAGAATACCGCATGCGGATTGCCGACATTCACGCCAACGGCATCGGAAAGCGGACCAAGCGACAGCGGAATATGGTTGGTATCAACCGCCTCGGACAACGGAATATCGCGCCAGTCAAGCCGCATCTGCCCCATATCAACCGTTACCAGACCATCCGACGCACCATTCGCATCAAGAAGCCCGACAACCGTTTCAATGATCGCATCATTGCGGCCCAGTTCACCCATCAGGATGCTGGCGACACAGCGGGTCGCATTGCCACAGGCCTCGACTTCGCCGCCGTCATTGTTGCGGATACGCATAAAGGCATCTGCAAGATCATCGCGGGCCGGTTCAATAACGATCAACTGATCGCAGCCAACCCCGGTCTTGCGATCAGCAATTCTGGCGGCTGTTGCGTTATCAAGATCAAGCACGGCGGGATCGCGTCGTCCGTCAAAGACAACGAAATCATTTCCCAAACCATGCATTTTGACAAAAGGAATACCGTTCATAACCGCCTTATAGTCCTGTTTCCAAAACCCGTCCACATATCGCTTACCGGGATGTAGCACGAATACATCCCGGCGCAAGCAGGCAGTTACAAAGCTTGAAAATCAGATCAGGCAGAAAGTCTTGGCGTAGCGGGCGCGCAATAACGCACCTTGCTTGGCACATAACCGGCCTTGGAGAAATAGTCGCGCAGCCGGTCGTCACACTCTCCGAGCGAGACATAGACATTTGCGCATTTATGATCACGGGCCAGTCGGCTCATGGCATCGCGCATGGCGTCATATACATAGGCACCGGCAACGATTTCCACCGCCATCACGTTGTCCACATGAAGAACAAGCCCATCGGCCATGTCGTCACGGACATAGTACGAAAACAGCCCGTGGATATATCCGCGTTCATTGGAAAAGACGATAATGCCGCGCTGGCGCTGCCAAAGAATCTGGTCGGCATCAACGTTGCGGCCTGCCCTTTTTTCTGCCTGACTGTCTCCAACCGGAAGGCAATACCGGCCCACAAAGGCACGCCATCGATCAAACGACATATCGACCTGCATCATCTGCACCAGCGGATAGGTCATATCCGCAGTCTGCGATGTAAGGGGATGTGCCTGATAGGCTTCTGACATGATTTGTTGTCCTCTGGAATTTACCAAATCATGCCGCAAATAAATCCAGTCAACCTTGATGTGCATCAACACCTTCGGGTGAGTTGAAGCGCATAAACTGCCGCAACACTTGAGGTCCCTCTCAACCAGCGATACGATTCCTATAATTGAATTTCTGGCAGGTAGTGCGCGCCGATATTGACGTACATCAATGGCTTTTAGGCCGCTTGCCCGCATACTCGCGACATTGATTGGGAACCTCGCCATTACCGATTTGCTTTGTCTTTCAAAAGCGGCACATCGTGGGTGAGGCTTCAAGTGCAGGTGAATAACCATTCGAATGTCAGGTTATTCATGGGGACGGATGAAACTGTCTGAGAGAGTCTGGGCAGTTGCCCCGAACACCTTGAACGGGAGTCAAGCATGGGCCAAGGGAGCATGGCACAGGCAGCATCGCCTTCTGTTGCTGTCAATTACAATATGGACGTTGTGCGCTGGGCCGCACTCGCGACCGTATTTTGGGGAGTCGTCGGATTTCTGGTGGGCGATGTCATTGCATGGCAGCTCGCATTTCCGGCACTCAATTTCGATAACGAGTTTCTGAACTTTGGGCGTCTGCGCCCATTGCACACCTCGGCAGTGATTTTTGCCTTTGGCGGTAACGCGCTGCTGGCAACTTCCTTCTATGTGGTTCAACGCACCTGTCGCGCCCCGCTTTACGGCGGCACGGCATTACCTGCATTCGTATTCTGGGGTTATCAGCTTTTCATCGTGATGGCTGCTATCGGTTATGTTACCGGCACCACGCAGGGTCGCGAATATGCCGAACCGGAATGGTTCGTCGACATTTGGCTGACCATTGTCTGGGTTTGCTATCTGGCGATGTTTGTCGGCACCCTGCTGAAGCGTCAGGAGCCGCACATCTACGTGGCGAACTGGTTCTACCTGGCCTTCATCGTCACGATTGCGATGCTCCATCTTGGCAACAACCTTGCCATTCCGGTCTCGCTGACCGGCGCGAAATCCTATTCGATGTTCTCTGGTGTTCAGGATGCCCTGACCCAGTGGTGGTACGGCCATAACGCGGTTGGCTTCTTCCTGACGGCCGGCTTCCTTGGCATGATGTATTACTTCATTCCGAAACGCGCCGAACGTCCGGTTTATTCCTATCGCCTGTCGATCATTCACTTCTGGGCGCTGATCTTCCTCTATATCTGGGCTGGTCCGCACCATCTGCACTACACCGCACTTCCGGACTGGGCACAGACCCTTGGCATGACCTTCTCGATCATGTTGTGGATGCCGTCCTGGGGCGGGATGATCAACGGCCTGATGACCCTTTCGGGGGCCTGGGACAAACTGCGCACTGACCCGGTTCTGCGTTTCATGGTTGCCGCTGTCGGTTTCTATGGCATGTCGACCTTCGAAGGCCCGGTTATGTCGATCAAGGCGGTTAACGGTCTTTCGCACTATACCGACTGGACCATTGGTCACGTGCATTCCGGTGCGCTTGGCTGGGTTGCCTTCGTATCGTTCGGTGCGATCTACTTCCTGATCCCGGTTCTGTGGAACCGCGAGCGCCTTTATTCGATGCGTCTGGTTTCCCATCACTTCTGGTTGGCGACCATCGGGATTGTCCTTTACATCACCTCGATGTGGGTTTCGGGGATCATGCAGGGCCTGATGTGGCGCGCCTATGACGAGTTGGGCTTCCTGCAGTATTCCTTCATCGAAACCGTTGAGGCGATGCATCCCTACTACATCATTCGCGCAACTGGCGGCCTGCTGTTTGTTCTTGGTTCGCTGCTGATGGTCTGGAACGTCTACAAGACGATCAAGGGCGATCTGCGTAACGAAGCTCCGATCGGCACTCCTGCCACTGTTGCTGCCGAATAAGGGGGGAACGAGATATGCTTCTTAAAAAACACCATATCGTTGAAAAGAACGTCTTTGTTCTGATCCTTGGTATCTTCCTGACCATCATCATTGGTGGCATCGTGGAAATCGTACCGCTGTTCACAATGGAACAGACCATCGAGAAAGTTCAGGGTGTGCGTCCGTATTCGCCGCTCGAACAGGCTGGTCGTAACATCTATATCCGTGAAGGTTGCTATAACTGCCATTCCCAGCAGATCCGTCCGTTCCGTGACGAGGTCGAACGTTATGGCCATTACAGCCTTGCCGCGGAATCGATGTATGACCACCCGTTCCAGTGGGGTTCGAAACGTACCGGTCCGGATCTGGCACGTGTTGGCGGAAAATATTCCAATGCCTGGCACGTTGCCCACATGGTTGACCCGCGCGCAGTTGTGCCGGAATCGATCATGCCGGGTTACCCGTTCCTTGCTGAACGCAAACTGAACTTCGATGACGCCCAGGCTCACCTCGAAACGCTCAGAATGGTTGGGGTTCCCTATACCGACGAGATGATCGAGGCCGCCAAGGCAGACCTTTACCTGCAGGCCAGCGAAGATGCGGCTTATGACGATGACTTCCTTGCTCGTTATCCGAATGCGGCAACAGGTGATTTTGACGGCAACCCGGAAAAGCTGACCGAAATGGATGCGTTGATTGCGTATCTCCAGGTCCTTGGCCGGATGGTCGACTTCACCACCTACAATCCGCAGATGAACCTGCGCTAATTGCAAAGGGGAACGTGATGGAATTCTTTACGCAACTCGCTGACTTTTTCCGCCCGCTTTGGGGAATGTGGCTGATGCTGTTGTTCAGCGCGATTATTGCCTGGGTCATGTGGCCAAGCAAAAAGCGCAATCAGGACATGGAAGCACACGCCCAGATTCCTTTCCGGGATCAGGATTAAGGGGAGAACTGAGCAATGTCGACAAAAGTCGAGAAAGATCAAGTGTCCGGGCGCGAGACCACCGGCCACGAATGGGACGGCATCAAGGAGCTTAATACGCCTCTGCCGTCATGGTGGGTCTATGTCTTCTGGGTCACCGTTATCTGGTCGATCGGTTATTGGGTCGTTTACCCGTCCTGGCCGACTGCCAATGACTACCTCAAGGGGATGTTTGGCACCACCAACCGTACCCAGCTGCATGAAACCATGAACAATGTTGCAGCTGAACGTGCACCTTACATGGAACGCCTTGCGGCTCTGGATGTTTCGGAAATCACCAATGACCCGGAACTTCTGAACTTCTCCATGGCAGGCGGCAAAGCCATCTTTGCTGATAACTGCGCACCGTGTCACGGTACGGGCGGATCGGGCAATCCGGGCTTCCCGTCACTTCAGGATGACGCATGGCTTTGGGGTGGCTCGCTTGAGGCCATTAACCAGACGATCCATGTCGGTGTCCGCTGGGATGCCAACGAAGATACCCGCATCAATGATATGCCGGCATTCGGACGTGATGAACTGCTTGAACGCGATCAGATCGAAGATGTCGTTCAGTATGTTCTGAACTTCACCAATCACGCCGATGACAAGGCTGCTGTCTCGCGTGGTGCCGTCGTCTTTGAAGAAAACTGCGCATCTTGCCATGGTGACAATGCCAAGGGCATTCAGGAACTCGGCGCGCCGAACCTGACCGATGCGATCTGGCTGTATGGCGGCGACAAGGCCACCATCACCGAAACCGTAACCAACTCCCGCCGGGGCGTCATGCCGGCATGGAGTGGTCGTCTTGACGAAGAAACCATCAAGATGCTGACGGTTTATGTCCACTCTTTGGGTGGCGGCCAGTAAGTTCGGCAGTCTTTAAGACGGAATATATCTGACAAAAAGGGCCAGCGATTTATCGTCGCTGGCCCTTTTCGTATTTTGCATTGCGCTTTCACCGCCGGGTTCAGGTCGATCCCTGTTCGACCCCAGCCAAATGCACATCAAGCTTTTGCAAAGTCTGCGCCCCGTATTCCACCGCCCCGAAGCCGATCACAATTGCGCGGCGTGCTGCACTTGGATGCAGTTGGCGCAGGGTCACAACGGTTTTGCCATTTTCCTGCGGATCAAATGTCACAAGCAACCGGAACCGGTCCGGATCATTATCAATGTCGGCCCCGTGCAACGCTTCGATCATCACGGGAAACGTCACCCGGACAAATTCCATCCGGTTGGAATAGCGCGTGCCATCCGGTGTCACCATATCGAACCGCCAGACGCCACCACTGCGTATGTCAATTTCCCGGGTTTCAAGTCGCATTCCATCGGGCCCGAACCATTTCACAATTTGTGTGGCATCGGACCACGCACGAAAGGCAAGTTCGACAGGTGCATTCACGACGCGCGCCAAAACAACTTCCCGATCGAGCGCCATTCTTGCCAGTCGGCGATATGGTCAGTACCGCGATCAGTCATCTGCTTGTTCCTTTTTCATGGTTTCAAGATGTGCCTCAAACCGGTCAAGACGGGCTTCCCATTGCGCACGATGTGACGCAAGCCAGTCTTCGGCTTCCTGAAGCGTTCCCGGATTAAGGGCACAAATCCGTCGCCGCCCTTCGCGATGCGACACAATCAGCTTGGCGTCTTCCAGAATGCCCAGATGCTGGGTGAAGGATGGCAATGCCATCGCAAACGGCTTGGCCAGCTCGGAAACCGATACCGGACCACTGCTGAGTGCTTCGATCACAGCACGCCGGGTCGGGTCCGAAAGCGCATTGAATGTTGTTTCGATGGTTTGTTTTTCGATCATCATGGGTCGAACCATAGCCAATTCCATTACTTAGGTAAATACCTAAGTAATGGAATTGGGATCAACACATCACTACGGCGACAATTCACACGAATATCGCTGCGTAAATTGACATGTATCATGGTGCGTTTTTCGCCTGTCTCGTACTTTTCTGCCTGAGATTTGAATAATTAGAGTTTGCTTCGTAAAGCTGCCGGAAATTGAAAATTCTCTGGCTGTTTAACCGATTGAAACAACTGGCGGTTCACCGCGACGAGAGCAGTTGTTCGGACGAAAGCAACAACCAGGTAGCGAACATGGCCATGTCCAATTTGCAAAGTCCCGATATCGAAACGGCCCCGATCATTGACGAAGACGACCGTGATCAACCCCTCTATAAAACGCGGGACAAAGTTTATCCGAAACGCGTTTCGGGTCGGTTCAGAAACCTGAAATGGTTTGCGCTGATCACACTACTGGCAATTTATTGGCTGGTGCCGTGGATTCGCTGGGACCGTGGCCCAAGCGCGCCGGATCAGGCCGTTTTGATCGACATGGACCTTGGCCGCGCCTATTTCTTCTTCATCGAAATCTGGCCGCAGGAAGTCTATTACATCACCGGCATCCTGATCATGGCGGCAATTGGCCTGTTTTTGGCAACCTCGCTGTTTGGACGTATCTGGTGCGGTTATGGCTGTCCGCAGACGGTCTGGACCGACCTGTTCATGCTGGTTGAACGTTATATCCAGGGTGATCGCAACGCACGTGTGCGCCTCGACCAATCAAAATGGACGTTCGAGAAACTTTGGAAAATCGGCGCAACCCATCTGGCATGGATTGCCATTGCGATGGCAACCGGTGGCGCGTTTGTTCTGTACTTCAACGATGCCCCGACCGTGATCGTCGACGTCTTTACCGGTCAGGCCAGCTTGGCCGTCTATGTCACCATCGCCTTCCTGACATTCTCGACCTATCTTCTGGCCGGTTGGGCCCGCGAACAGGTCTGCACCTATATGTGCCCCTGGCCCCGTTTTCAGTCAGCAATGCTTGATGATGAAAGCCTGATCGTCACCTATGAAGGATGGCGTGGCGAAGACCGTGGCCCGCTTAAACGCAAAAACCTGACCCGTGGGGAAGTCCCGGAAACCGGTCATTGCGTTGATTGCCGTGCCTGTGTGAATGTCTGCCCGACCGGTATTGATATTCGTGACGGTTTGCAGATGGAATGCATCGGCTGTGGCCTGTGCATTGATGCCTGTAACGACATCATGGACAAAATCGGCTTCCCGCGTGATCTGGTCCGGTTTGATTCGGTTCAGAACACCCAGCTTCGCGCCCAGGGCAAGGCCACCCGCGTGCGCATCGTTCGTCCGCGCACCATCTTCTACAGCGCGATCCTCGTCATTGTTGCATCGGTGATGATGTTCGGGATTTTGAATCGCTCGGTTCTTGAAATCAACGTTCTGCGTGACCGCAATCCTTTGTTCGTCACCCTTTCCGATGGCGATGTGCGCAATGGATACACGGTTAAGTTGCTGAACAAGGAACAGGCTGCCAAGACTTATCAACTGACCGTCAATGGTTTGCAAATCTCTGATTTCCAGATCATCGGCCAGACACCCAATCAGCAAGGCAACTTTGATCTTGAAGTGGCACCGGATCGGGTTGGCAGCTTCCGCGTATTCCTTGCCGCAAGCCCGGACAAGCTTGATGGCGACGCAACCGCCTTTGAATTCACGGTAACCGATCAGGAAACCGGAAATTCCGAAACATATGATACAGTATTTGCTGGTCCCAAGACCAACCGCTGATCGTGCAAACGCTTTGGCACAGGAAAGACAAACCAATGGCAACGCAAATGACTTCACCTTCTTCTGATCCCAATGGCCCGCGTAAATCGGACCGATGGATTCCCTGGTACTTCGTTGGTGGCTTTGCGATCATGCTGATTGCCAATATCTCGCTGATCACCTTTTCGATGACCAGCTGGAATGGTCTTGTGACCAAGCACGCCTTTGAAGAAGGCAATAACTACAACGCGGCGATTTCCGGTGCGGCCCGTCAGGCAGAACTTGGCTGGCGCAGCAAACTGACCGTTGGTGGTGTCATCAATCAGACCGGCACCGTCACCGTCCTGTTCCGCGACAAGGAAAGTCAGCCGATCAGCGGTGCAAAAATGTCAATTGTCCTGACCCGCTCGGATCGTGACGATATGGATCAGACCATCCCGCTAGCAGAAATTGCACCGGGCGAATACCGTGCAAGTGCCTCTTTCCCGGTATATGGTCGCTGGCAAGTCCGCACCATCGCCCACGCCATGGGCGACGATTACCAAACGCTTGAGAATATCGTCATCAATCCATGACCCAACCCGCCCTTTGTCGCCATTGCCAGGAACCGGTAACAGCCACGTCACCGGCCGGGCCGGACTTTTGCTGTTCGGGCTGTGCCGGTGCCTATGAGTTGCTGGGCGAATTGGGCCTTTCTTCCTATTACAAGCGTCGCGCGATTGATCCGAAAATCCGGGCTTTACGCCCCGACGAAGACACAGCAGGCAACGTTGACTTCACCGAACTTGCCAGCACCGATGATACCGGTATCCACCATCTTAACCTGATGGTGGATGGTATTCATTGTGCGGCCTGTGTCTGGCTGATTGAAACCCTGTTGCAGCGAAACGAAACCGTCCTTAAGGCGCGGGTGAATATGACAACCCGCCGCCTGCATCTGAGTTGGCAGGGGGACAAGGCCGATATCGGCACCATCGTCGCACCGGTAACCCAGATGGGTTATCGACTGATCCCGTTTGATCCGGCCGCCCTTGAACAGGCAACCCTGTCACGCAACAAGGAATTGCTGCGCTGCCTTGCGGTTGCCGGGTTTGCCGCGGGCAACGTGATGTTGCTGTCGGTTTCGGTCTGGGCCGGCTATTTTCAGGGCATGGGTGGGGCAACCCGCGATCTGTTTCACTGGCTATCGGCGCTGATTGCGTTGCCGGCCGCGGCCTATGCCGGGATGCCGTTTTACCGTTCTGCTCTTGGCGCGATCCGTAATCGGCGCGTGAATATGGACGTGCCGATCAGTCTTGGCGTCATTCTCGCGCTGGGCATGAGTCTTGCCCAAACGATCCGAAGCGAACCGCACGCCTATTTCGACAGTGCCATCACCCTTTTGTTCTTCCTGCTGATCGGCCGTTATCTTGACGGTCGTGCACGCGGACAGGCACGATCGGCGGCCGAACATCTTTTGTCGCTAAATGCGCGTTCGATCACCGTGATTGACGAAGACGGTTCACGACGCCTGATCGCACCGCAAAAGGCCGAACCGGGCATGATTGTCCTGACAGCCGCGGGCGAACGCATCGGCATTGACGGCGAAGTCATCGAAGGCCAATCCGACATCGATACAAGTGTCATTACCGGCGAAAGCATCCCGGTTCTGATCAAGCCGGGCAAAACCGTCTTTGCCGGAACAACCAATATTTCGGCCCCGCTGCGGATCCGGGTGACGGCAACGGGCGGCAACACCTTGCTGTCTGAAATCGTCCGCCTGATGGAAAATGCCGAACAGGGACGCGCCAAATATGTCGCGATTGCCGACCGGGTTGCCAAATCCTATGCGCCGGTTGTCCATTTCCTGTCTTTGGCAACCTTTGTCGGCTGGTGGCTGATTGGCGGTCTGCCGTGGCAGGATGCCCTGATGAATGCCATTGCCGTTCTGATCATTACCTGCCCCTGTGCACTGGCCCTTGCCGTGCCGGTGGTTCAGGTAATTGCCACGGGGCGGTTGTTGCGCGCAGGCATTCTGGTCAAATCGGCAACCGCACTGGAACGTCTGACCAAGATTACCGGCGTCATTTTTGACAAGACCGGCACATTGACCACCGGCAAACCGGAACTGGTTACCCAGACCCATCCCGATGCGCTGGAACTTGCCGCCCGGATTGCCGCCAACAGCAACCACCCATTATCACGTGCGCTGGTGCGCGCCGCATCCGGTCCGGTCATGCCATATCCGAATGTGACCGAACAACCGGGTCTTGGTTTGATGGCCCAAGGTCCAACCGGACCGGTTCTTCTGGGCAGTCGGGCCTTCTGCAATATTGCCGAAAATGCCGACTTGCCATCCGATGTCACAGGACCGGAACTGTGGTTTTCTGAACCGGGCAAATCACCGGCGCGGTTTGTATTTCGCGATATGCCCCGCAGTGACGCGTCACAGGTGATTGATACCCTGCGTGCGCGCGGCTTTGACATGACATTGCTGTCTGGCGACCGCAACAGTACCGTCCGTCAACTTTCCGAATCCCTTGGCCTGCGTGACTGGCACGCCCGCATGTCGCCCACCGACAAGGCCACATTTGTTCAGGCCCGCGCCGATAAAGGTAAATTTGATCTGATGGTCGGGGATGGCATCAACGATGCGCCGGCACTGGCCTGTGCCCACGCATCCATGTCACCGGCAACCGCGGCCGAAATTTCGCAAAATGCCGCCGATATCGTGTTTCAGGGAGATCGATTGGGTGCCGTGATCGAGGCAATCGACGTGGCCCGCAAGGCGGACCGGCTGGTTCGACAGAATTTTGCCCTGTCCTTTGCCTATAACCTAATTACCATACCGCTTGCGGTTTCGGGCTTTGTAACGCCGCTGATTGCGGCTGTTGCGATGTCGTCATCGTCCCTGATTGTTATTGCCAACGCATTGCGCCTGCACGCAAAATCTGTAAAACCATCAGGTGACCGGGTGTTCGAAAACCGCCCGCAAGCATCCCAACAGGCAGGAGCCTAATGGCATGAGCAACCTTCTTCTCTTAATTCCGATTGCGCTGTTTCTCGGTTTGCTGGGCCTTGGTGCGTTTCTGTGGTCCCTGCGTTCCGGGCAGTTTGACGATATGGAAGGGGCGGCCAATCGCATCCTGTTTGACGACGATGATGACCAGTTTTCTCGTAAAACCAAGAATTTCCAACAGAATGATAGTTAGAATAGCTTGAAACCTCCCTATCTGTTCGCATAAATTACCCGTACTCAACGTATCGGGTCACCAGCATCGGAGTCTGCGATGGCAGTCCGCCCCCAACTTTGCGAAGCCTGTTCTATCAAGGACCTGACATTCTGCTCCTCATTGCACGGGGCTGAACATGATCAGCTGCGTCAGTTACTGACTCATGTCCAGTTTGATTCGCACAGCACCATCTTCCACGAAGCCGAAGAAGCAGATTACGTCTTCAACGTCACTTCCGGCTCGGTGAAGCTTTATAAATTGCTGGGCGACGGCCGCCGCCAGATTACCGGCTTCCTGTTTGCCGGTGACTTTCTTGGCTTGGCGCTGAACGCCAATTATAGCTACACCGCCGAGGCCGTCGAACCGGTGACCGCGTGCCGTTTCCCGCGCCAGAAACTCGAAAAGCTGTTTGATCAGTTCCCGCATCTTGAAAAACGTATGCTGGGCATGGCGGTTGACGAACTTGCTGCCGCACAGGATCAGATGCTTTTGCTTGGCCGCAAAACCGCCAAGGAAAAGGTTGCGTCCTTCCTGTTGATGCTGGCCCGCCGCCAGGAACATCGCGGTGAAAAGACCGACATGATCAATGTCCCGATGAGTCGTTCCGACATCGCCGATTATCTGGGGCTGACCATCGAAACTGTGTCGCGCACCCTGACACAGCTGCGCAAGGAATCGACGATTTCACTTAAGGATAACCGTCATATCGAGGCAGTTGGTCTTGATATGCTCGAAGACCTTGCCGAAGGCCTCTGATTTTTTGTGCATTTGCACATAAAGCCGATTGCGTGCCTTAAACGGACTCTGATTTCGGACAAGAATGCCGGGTGAATTTGGCCAATCGATAAACTATTGGCCAAATTGCTTATTTCGCGATTGCGAAAAAATATTTCCCGAATACCGTCATCATATTGTAAACATGACGGCACGCCCGACACAGATCGGGCAGCCAAATCCGGTCAAACCGGGGGAGAAACGTCATGAGTGCCACCAAAAAAATGGGGCGGGTTTCCGTCCCGGAACTTCGCGCCCGCAAGGGTGGTGAACCCATCGTCTGCCTAACTGCATATACAATGCCGATGGCCCAGCGCCTTGATGAACATTGCGACCTGCTTTTGGTCGGTGATTCATTGGGCATGGTTCTCTATGGGATGGACAGCACCCTTGCTGTCAGCGTCGATATGATGATCAATCACGGCAAGGCTGTGATGCGCGGCTCGAAAAATGCCTGCGTTGTCGTCGACCTGCCCTTTGGCAGCTATCAGGAATCCAAGGAACAGGCCTTCCGGACAGCATCGCGCATTCTGGCCGAAACCGGCTGTGCGGCGGTCAAACTTGAAGGCGGCGCCGAACTGGCCGAAACCATCGAGTTCCTTAATCAGCGTGGCGTGCCCGTCATGGCCCATATCGGCCTGATGCCCCAGCAGGTCAACACCATGGGCGGCTTCAAAAGCCAAGGCCGTGGTGAAGAAGGCGCTGAAAAGGTCGTCAATGACGCCATCGCCGTTGCCAAGGCCGGTGCCTTTTCGGTTGTGGTCGAAGGCACCGTTGAACCGGTTGCCCGGCGCATCACCGAAACAATCGATATTCCGACCATCGGCATTGGCGCATCGGTTGCCTGTGACGGTCAGGTTCTGGTGACCGAAGACATCCTTGGCCTGTTTTCCGATTTCACACCGAAATTCGTCAAACGCTATGCCAATCTGGGCGACGAGATTTCCAAAGCCGTTGGCGAATATGCCAGCGAAGTGCGCACCCGTCAGTTCCCGACGGATGAACATTGCTTTGGTGTTGCCAAAAAAGGTAACTTGCGCGCGGTCTGATATAGATCGCCGCAACTTGTAGAAATTTCGATACGACGAATACGATGTCCCTTACGACTGTTCACACCGTCGCAGATTTGCGTGCGACTGTTGCCGACTGGCGCGCCCAGGGCCTGCGTGTTGCCCTTGTTCCGACCATGGGCGCATTGCATGATGGCCATATCAGCCTGACACGCCTTGCCCGCGAACATGCGGACCGTGTGATCGTATCGATCTTCGTCAATCCGACCCAGTTCGGCCCGAACGAGGATTTCGGGGCCTATCCCCGCACTCTGCCCGACGATCAGAAACTTCTCGATGCGGCCGGGGTTGAGTTGTGCTTTGCCCCCTCGGTCGATGAAATGTATCCGGACGGCTTTGCCACCAAGGTCTGCGTCGATGGTGCAATGACCAATGTTTTGTGTGGCGCGGCCCGCCCCGGACATTTCGACGGTGTCGCCCAGATTGTCACCAAGCTTTTGCTGCAATCCATGCCCGATTGCGCAATTTTCGGCCAGAAAGACTATCAACAGCTGATGGTGATCCGCCGGTTCAGTGCCGATCTGAATATCCCCGTCGACATCATTGGCGCCAAAATCCTGCGCGAAGAGGATGGCCTGGCCATGTCATCGCGCAACCGGTATCTGTCGCCCGATGAACGCGCTGTTGCCCCGACCCTGAACCGGGTTTTGGCCGAAATCACCGCACAGGCCAACAAGGGTGCCGACCTTGCACCGCTTCTGACCAAGGGACGCGAAGATATCCTAGCAGCGGGCTTTGCCCCGATTGATTATCTCGAAGTCCGCGATGCCCAAACACTTGAACTGGTCAGCAACACCGTCACCAAACCGGCACGAATCTTCGTTGCTGCCCGGCTTGGCAAAGCACGCCTGATTGATAATCACGCGATTATGCCGGACGGTGTTACGGTCTAAACATCTGGTTGGAACGACCAAGTTCCCATTGGAATCAGTGATTGGGTGCAAATTGACTCGAAAAGCGCAGAACATCGCGCTTTTGCGCCCGATTGCGCTTGACTCCCTTCCCCCGATCCAATAAACCCTCCCCACCAAAGGTCGCCCAAGGGGTGACTCCCCCAGTCCTCGAGTTTTCGAGCACTGGGTTTTAGTTTTTTGTGCGTACGCGGTGGAAACACCGGCAACACAGACGGGATTTGGAATGTTTGAAGGACTAAGCGATCGCCTTGGCGGAGTTCTCGATAAGCTGCGCAAACGTGGCGCGCTGAAGGAATCCGACGTCAAGGAAGCCATGCGCGAAGTACGCGTCGCCTTGCTTGAGGCTGACGTCGCGCTGCCGGTCGTTAAAACCTTTATCACCAATGCAACCGAACGTGCGGTTGGTCAGGATGTTCTGCGCTCGGTCACTCCGGGTCAGATGGTCGTCAAGATCGTCCATGACGAACTGAAAAACATGCTGGGCGAAGGCGAAGACATCAATCTTGCGTCGACCCCGCCGGTTCCGATCCTGATGGTTGGTCTTCAGGGTTCGGGTAAGACCACCAGCTCTGCCAAGATCGCGCTGCACCTGACCAAGAAGCGCAACAAGAAAGTTCTTCTGGCATCGCTTGATATCTATCGTCCGGCCGCCCAGCAGCAGCTGAAGGTTCTGGCCGACGATAACGGCCTGGGTGTTCTGCCGATCGTTCTTGGCGAAAAGCCGGTTTCGATTGCAAAACGCGCCATGGATACCGGTCGCAAGGAAGGCTACGACGCCGTCATCCTTGATACCGCGGGCCGCCTGCATATCGACATGGAACTGATGAGCGAAGTCGCCCAGGTCCGTGATGCGGTCAACCCGGTCGAAACCCTGCTGGTCACCGATGCGATGACTGGTCAGGACTCGGTCAATGTGGCCAAGGAATTTGCCGAAAAGGTTGGCATTACCGGTATCGTCCTGACCCGTGTTGACGGTGATGCACGTGGCGGTGCGGCCCTTTCGATGCGTCAGATTACCGGCTGCCCGATCAAGATGATCGGTGTTGGCGAAAAAATCGACGAGATGGAAGCTTTTCATCCTGATCGTATCGCCAACCGTATCCTTGGCATGGGCGACGTTGTCAGCCTGGTTGAAAAAGCCGCTGAGACGATCAAGGCCGAAGACGCCGAGAAAATGGCGAAGAAGCTGCGTAAAGGTCAGTTTGACCTGAACGATCTTCTCGCACAGCTCAAACAGCTTCAGAAGATGGGTGATCTTTCCGGCATCATGGGGATGCTGCCGGGCATGGGCGCGCTGAAAAAACAGATGTCGCAGACCAAGCTTGATCCGAAACTTCTGACACATCAGGAAGCTATCATCCTGTCGATGACGCCGAAGGAACGTGAAAACCCGGCCCTGATCAAGGCATCGCGCAAAAAGCGTATTGCTGCGGGCTGCGGGCTGAGCGTTCAGGATGTGAACAAGCTGCTTAAACAATACCAGACCATGTCCACCATGATCAAAAAGATGGGCAAGATGGGCAAAAAGGGTCTGTTTGGCGGCATGCCGAAAATTGATCCGGCAATGCTTGAGGGCGGGGATATGCCCGACCTTGGCAACTTGCCAAAAGGTTTCCCCGGTGCCGGGGGCGGTTTACCGCCCGGGTTGCCGGGATTGGGAGGCGGCGGTGGCTTGCCTCCGGGATTCCCGGGATTTGGCAAAAAGAAATAGCCAGATCCCAGGTTCTTAAACGGGTTCTCAAGAATTCCTCTTAGGAACCAAAACGGTCGCAAGACCGATGACTACAAGACTAAGCGAATAGGCCCCAAGGGGCCGTGATTTAAGACTACAAACCCAAGCTGAAAGGAACTTATCCGAATGGCTGTCAAGATTCGTCTTTCCCGTGGCGGTGCCAAGAAGCGTCCGTACTACCGTATCGTAGTCTCTGACGCTCGTGCTCCGCGTGACGGCAGCTTCATCGAGAAAGTCGGTACCTATGATCCGATGCTCCCGAAGGATGCCGGCAACCGCGTTACCTTCAAAGAAGAACGCATTAAATATTGGCTTTCTGTTGGCGCACAGCCGACCGATCGTGTTGCACGTTTCCTCGGCAAGGCTGGCCTTGCTGACGCGTTCAAACCGACCGAGCAGTCGAAGAAATCCGCTCCGAAAGCAAAAGCTCAGGAACGTCTTCGCGAGAAAGCTGAGAAAGCTGAAGCTGCTGCTGCCGCTGCTGCGGAAGCCGCTGCCGAAGCAGCAGCACCTGCTGAAGAAGCTGCTGGCGAGTAATTCGCTGAACGCACGCTTTGATCAGATACCAAAAACTTGTGAACCGAAATGGCTGATACCCGCAAATCCAAAAACGACGAAGCTTATGTCTGCGTCGGCATGATCACCGCCCCGCACGGGGTGCGTGGTGCCGTGCGCGTCAAAAGCTATACCGTCGACCCGGATAACCTTGTCGGTTACGGCCCGTTGTTCGACGCCAAGGGGCATGTGAAATACAAGCTCTCTCCTGTCGGACATGTCCGCGACCAGCTGATCGCCAAGATCGAAGGTGTGGACGACCGGGACGCTGCCGAACGGCTGCGGGGAACCAAGCTTCATGTACCGCGGACGGCACTGCCGGAAACGGAAGATGACGACGAATTCTATCTTGCCGACCTTGTCGGTCTGAAGGCTTTCCACATTGATGGATCGCTGTTCGGGACCGTACGTGGTGTGGCTGATTTTGGCGCAGGCGACGTAATCGAAGTCGCGCTGGAAGAAGTCCGGGGCAAGGTTGTCGTTCTTCCGTTTACCAAGGAAGTTGTTCCCGATGTGGTGCTTTCGGAACGCAGGCTGGTGGTAAATCCGCCCGAGGGGCTCCTTCAGGATGAAGATGGACCCGGCAATCGCAGCCGTCGTCCGAACAAATCCCGCAAGGACTCTCAGGCCGACCGCGATTCTGATGCCGTCACTGCCGATGCAGTAGGCGCGGAAACCGCGACCGGCAGCGGAAAGGAGGCCTGATCGATGTCTGTGTGGCAGGCAAAAGTTGCAACCCTGTTCCCGGAAATGTTTCCGGGCGTGCTTGGACAGTCTCTGGCTGGCCGTGCGCTTGAGAACGGGATCTGGTCGCTTGATGTCAAAGACATCCGTGATCATGCAACCGACCGCCACCGCACTGTTGACGACAATCCTTTCGGGGGCGGGGCCGGTATGGTCATGCGTCCGGATATTGTCGACGCCGCCCTGCGTGAATTGCGTGCAGATGCACCGCACTTGCCGCTGATTTATCTCAGCCCGCGGGGAAAAGTGCTGAACCAGAAACGTTGCCGCGAATTGGCAGCTGGTCCTGGTGCCATCCTGCTTTGCGGTCGTTACGAAGGTATCGACCAACGGGTTCTGGATGAACATCAGGCCGAGGAAATCAGCATCGGTGATTACATCCTCATGGGCGGCGAATTGCCGGCCATGGTCCTGATTGAATCGTGCATTCGCCTCATCGAGGGGACGGTCAACAAGACCGAGTCCGTCGACGAGGAAAGCTTTGAAACCGGGTTGCTTGAATATCCGCATTACACGCGCCCGGCCAATTGGAACGGGCGTGACGTGCCGGAGATCTTGCTTTCCGGACATCATGCC
Source organism: Thalassospira profundimaris (assembly GCF_003326675.1). Classification (GTDB taxonomy): domain Bacteria; phylum Pseudomonadota; class Alphaproteobacteria; order Rhodospirillales; family Thalassospiraceae; genus Thalassospira; species Thalassospira aquimaris. The sequence continues at coordinate 149,904 of NZ_JPWF01000005.1, read as the reverse complement.
AAGGTACAAGCCTGGCGGCATGCACAGGCAGAAGAAATTACTCGTGAGCGACGCCCGGACCTTTGGGACCAGTATGTCGCAAGCGGGAACATCAAAGAGGGTTAAACCATGACCAACATCATCCAGCAGCTCGAAAATGAGCAGCTCGACAAAATCGCGGCACAGCGTGAAGTACCGGAATTCGACGCAGGTGATACCGTTCGTGTACACCTGAAAGTCGTTGAAGGTACCCGTGAGCGTATCCAGCAGTTTGAAGGCGTTTGCATCGCCAAGAAAAACCGCGGCCTGAACTCTTCCTTCACCGTACGTAAAATTGCGTCGGGCGAAGGCGTTGAGCGTATCTTCCAGTCGTACTCCCCGGCCATCGACAAGATCGAAGTCGTTCGCCGCGGTGACGTACGTCGCGCGAAACTGTACTACCTGCGTGGTCGTACCGGTAAGTCTGCACGTATCGCCGAGCAGACCACTGGCCACAAAGGCAAACTGACCGCAGCAGAACGCGCGAAGAAGTAATTCTTCGCTGATCTGAGCATCAGAATGAAGACGGGCTCACCTTCGGGTGGGCCCGTTTTCTTTTGCTCGATTTTAATTGTGTTCGCTTCTGGCCATGGCCTAGCCGCCCTGTGCAACGATGAACAACCGGGGAAATGGCAACAAAACCGTTCCGTCCTCAAAGGCCGGATAATGAATTGCGATCTCTTTGCGGTATTGCGCCAGAAAGTCTTCCTGTTCCGTCCTATTCAATGCTGACAGGAACGGACGCAAGGCACTGCCCTTGAACCATTCCACCACCGCATCACTGCCACCCTTTAACACATGGAAATAGGTTGTCCGCCACATGTCGATTTTTGCGCAGTGCGACGCCAATATTTCATAATACCGGTTCGCGGACAGACGCGGGGTGCGCTTTACACCTGAAAGCTTTGACACCCAGGGTCCGTTCGTCGCAAGTTCACGCAAAAGATGATGTGCCGGTTCATCAAGATTATCGGGAAGCTGAACAGCCAAACATCCGCCTGATCTGACCTTTGAAATCAAACTTGGAAACAGGATTTCGTGATCAGCCAACCACTGCAATGACGCGTTGGCAAGAACAAGGTCATATGCCTGTTCCGGCGCCCACCCGGCGATATCACAAACATCAAATCGAAGGTCGGGCAATCGTTTGCGCGCAGCTTCGATCATATCGGGAGAAGCATCAATACCCGAAATCACCGCATCCGGGTACTGCACCGACATCACTTCGGTCGAATTACCCGGGCCGCATCCCAGATCCATCGCGTGTTCGACATTCCTAAGCGTTACGGCAGCCAGCAAATCACGAACCGGACGGGTTCTTTCATTTTCAAACTGACGATATTGGGCGGAGTAGTTTTCAGGATTAACAGTCACAACCTGCTCCTTTGCTTTTGGCCATACCGTTCCACAGCAACCGCACACACGACATGACCGAAATTATTGCGACTTAAGTATTAAATCGAAAAAAGCAAAGCTTAAGTTGTATTTCCCTATTGCAGCCATGCAATAGATTGCATTGACGCAGCCGGGTCTGGCTTCCTGCACCGAGCGACCTCAAACTCTAGCGATCAAGACGCCAAAAGAACACTCATAAGTTGCATTATAGCGAATCGCTGGAAAACCGGGCTGATAAACAGAAACCGCAGAAACCGTCACATTATTTGATCAGCTTTTTTTATATCAGATATCCCTAACCTATATTGAATTCGGGTGTTTTGGCTACTCTGGGGTGCTGTATTTTTCCAAACTCAATTTCAGGATGTAAAACCGGGAAAAACACGCGCTCTGCGCCTTGCGATTTAAAGGCTGCGGTGTATAAAGGCACTCCCGCGGCACAAACAATCAAACCCGCGTGGTTCTGGATAATAAAATTTCGCAAATCGGGTCAAACCGGTTGCGTCGGAGAAAACGCCAAGTCCTCGGCCGAAACCGGCAATCTGACTTGTCACCCTCTTCGTCAATATCCGAACCACAAAGACGGCACGATTGCAGCTGCTCAAAAGATCGATGTTTTATGAGGAGGTCGAGATGGGTCAACCTAAAACCCTTTTTGACAAGATTTGGGAAAGTCATGTGGTCGATACGCAGGATGATGGCACCTGCCTGCTGTATATTGACCGTCATCTCGTCCACGAAGTAACCAGCCCGCAGGCATTTGAAGGTCTTCGTAATTCCGGCCGCAAAGTGCGCCACCCCGAGCTGACCCTTGCGGTTCCGGACCATAACGTCCCGACCTCTGATCGCACCGAGGGCATCAAGGAAGAAGACAGCCGCATTCAGGTTGAAACCCTTGACCAGAACGCCCGCGAAACCGGCATCCATTATTTCCCGATGAACGACCTGCGTCAGGGCATCGTTCACATCGTCGGTCCGGAAGAAGGCTTTACCCTTCCCGGCGTGACCATGGTTTGCGGTGACTCGCACACCTCTACCCATGGCGCATTTGGCGCACTGGCATTCGGTATCGGCACGTCCGAAGTTGAACATGTTCTGGCAACCCAGACCCTTGTTCAGAAACCAGCGAAAAACATGCTGGTCAAGGTTGAAGGCGATCTGCATCCGGGCGTTACCGCCAAGGACATCACCCTTGCCATTATCGGTCGTATCGGTACGGCTGGTGGCACCGGCTATGTCATCGAATATGCGGGCTCTGCCATCCGTTCACTGTCGGTCGAAGGCCGTATGACTGTCTGTAACATGTCGATCGAAGGCGGCGCACGCGCAGGCCTGATCGCACCGGACGAGAAAACCTTTGAATATATCAAAGGCCGTCCGATGGCACCCAAGGGTGCGGCATACGAACAGGCTGTTGAATACTGGAAAACCCTGCCATCTGACGAAGGCGCACATTACGACAAAATCGTCGAAATCAATGCAGCCGACATTGTCCCGCAGGTTACCTGGGGTACCAGCCCGGAAGACGTCGTTCCGGTTACCGGTGTTGTTCCGGCACCGACCGATGCAAAGGATCCGGGCAAGCAGAAGGCCATCGCCCGTTCGCTCGAATATATGGGTCTGGTTGCCGGCACCCCGATCGAGGAAATCAAGATCGACCGCGTCTTTATCGGTTCTTGCACCAACGGTCGTATCGAAGACCTTCGTGCTGTTGCCGAAGTCGCCAAAGGCCGCAAGGTTTCCGCATCGGTAAACGCCATGATCGTTCCGGGTTCCGGTCTGGTCAAGGAACAGGCCGAAGCCGAAGGTCTGCATGAAATCTTCATCGAAGCAGGCTTTGACTGGCGCGAGCCGGGCTGCTCGATGTGTCTTGCGATGAACCCGGACCGTCTGGCCCCGGGCGAGCGTTGCGCTTCGACCTCGAACCGTAACTTCGAAGGCCGTCAGGGCCGTGGTGGTCGTACCCACCTCGTCAGCCCGGCCATGGCAGCAGCCGCTGCTATCACCGGTCATCTGACCGACATTCGCAAACTCGGTTAAGGACAGTACCCATGGCCGACAGTGCATTCATCAATTTCCGCGAAAGCGCCCCGCGTCTGGGACGTGCCGCCGTGCTTGAGCAACTTCTGCCGCAGCTGACCGGGATCAACCTTCCCGATTTTGTCGCGCAGGAGCTTGATGCCACCGAAGAATTGATCGAAGCACTGGGCCTGGCCTGGGAAACTGGAAGCAAGGGATAAGATAATGGATAAATTCACCAAGCTCACCGGTGTTGCAGCACCGCTGCCGATGATCAATGTCGATACCGACATGATCATCCCCAAACAGTTCCTCAAGACCATCAAACGTTCGGGCCTTGGCAAGAACCTGTTTGATGAGATGCGTTACGACGATAACGGCAACGAGATCGCTGATTTCGTTCTGAACAAACCGGCCTATCGCAATGCGCAGATCCTGGTATCTGGCGATAACTTTGGCTGTGGTTCGTCGCGCGAACACGCACCTTGGTCGCTGCTTGATTTCGGCATTCGTTGCGTGATTGCACCGAGCTTTGCTGACATTTTCTATAATAACTGCTTCAAGAACGGCATCCTTCCGATCCGTCTGCCGCAGGAAGATGTCGACAAGCTGATGGCTGATGCAGAACGCGGTGCCAACGCCACCGTCACTGTTGACCTTGAAAAACAGGAAATCACTGGTCCGGACGGCGGCTGCATCAAGTTTGAAGTCGAAGAATTCCGCAAGCATTGCCTGCTGAACGGTCTCGACGATATCGGCCTGACCCTGCAGAAAGCCGATGCGATCAACACTTTCGAAGCCAAGCGCGCTGCGTCGCAGCCCTGGTTGTCGCTCTAATTCAAAAAGGGGCGGTGAACGGTTTCGTTTGCCGCCCCTTTTCTATCGCTACGGGGTGAGCGGCCCCGAAAATATCTGGGAAGGATTCTTTTATGACCACCACCAAAAAAGTACTGATGCTGCCGGGCGACGGAATTGGCCCGGAAGTCATGCGTCAGGTTCAGCGCGTCATGGACTGGATGGCCAAGAAACGCGATGTGAATTTCGAAGTCACCGAAGGTCTGATTGGCGGCGCGTCGATCGATGCGCATAACAACCCGCTGACCGACGAAACCCTTGCTGATGCAATGGCTGCTGATGCCGTTCTGCTTGGCGCTGTTGGTGGTCCGAAATGGGACAACCTTCCGTTCGATATCAAACCGGAACGCGGTCTTCTGAAAATCCGCAAGGAAATGGGCCTGTTTGCCAACCTGCGTCCGGCACTGGTGTTTGATGCGCTTGTTGGTGCATCGACCCTGAAAGAAGACGTCGTCAAGGGTCTCGATATCATGATCCTGCGCGAACTGACCGGTGGCATCTATTTCGGCCAGCCGCGCGGCATTGAAGAACGCGATGGTGTTCGTTATGGCTACAACACCCTTGTTTATTCGGAGCCGGAAGTCGAGCGGATCGCACGCGTTGCTTTTGACATGGCCATGAAACGTGACAAGCGTCTGTGCTCTGTCGACAAGGCCAACGTTCTGGAATCCACCGTTCTGTGGCGCGAAGTTGTTGAACGCGTTGCCAAGGACTTCCCGGAAGTCGAAGTCAGCCACATGTATGTCGATAACGCATCCATGCAGCTGGTTCGTAACCCGAAACAGTTCGACGTGATGGTCACCACCAACATGTTCGGCGACATTCTGTCTGATTGCGCTGCCATGCTGACCGGTTCGCTCGGCATGCTTCCGTCTGCATCGCTTGGTGCAGCGGATGCCGATGGCAAACGCAAAGCACTCTACGAGCCGGTACACGGTTCGGCACCGGACATCGCAGGCCAGGACATCGCCAACCCGCTGGCAACCATCCTGTCATTTGCCATGATGCTGCGTTACTCGTTCGATATGGGCGAAGACGCAACCATGATCGAAACCGCTGTTCAGAACGTCCTCAAAGGCGGCCTTCGCACCGGCGACATCATGCAGCCGGGCATGGCAAAAGTTTCGACCACCGTCATGGGTGAGTCACTGATCAGTGAACTCGACAAACTTGTCTGATCGTTCGATCTGATCCTGAATTTGAAAAGGCCGGGTGTTTCACCCGGCCTTTTCGTTTATCAGATCAATTTCCGTCGCATTGGCAATCACGTCTTCAAACAGCGCCAGCTTGTCGGGGTTGCGATGAACAAACAGATCAACGATCCGGCCATCGCGTTCCGATGCGCTGATCCCGGTAACGACAACACCATTTGACTGCATCAACAGCCAGCATTCCCCGTCAATGGTGATATGAAATGCCCGTTCAAGCGGGTCACGTTTGCCCCATATCCCAAAGAAGAACCGTGCGACATTGTCTGAACCAAATAGCGGGTTGGCCGTTGCCTGCGCCTTGCCACCGCCATCGGAATGCAGGATCACGTCCGGGGCCAACTGACTAAGCAACTGGCTGATATCACCAAGACTAAGTGCCTTGATAAAGGCCTCGATCCTTGGCTGTTCACATTGCCGGCCTTCGGGTACCGGGGTCGCATCCCGATCACTTTCGCGCTGCATTTTGCTGCGTGCCCGAAACAGGATTTGCCGTGTGTTGTTGCTTGTACGTTCGATGACGGGTGCGATGTCATCATGGGCCCAGTCAAAAACTTCGTGCAGCACAAGTGCAACACGCTCCACCGGCGACAACCGTTCCAGCATCAAAAGATAAGCCTGCCCCAAACCATCCTGCTCAATCAGGTTGGTTTCGGCTTTGGGTGGTTCGGGTGGCATCCAGGGTTCCGGCAACCAGTTCCCGACATAGTTTTCACGCTGGCGCCTTGCTGATTTCAAAACATCAAGACAGATATTGCTGCAAACCCGCACCAGCCAGCCGGTGGCATCCCTGATTTCGGCATGATCCTGCTCTTGCCATCGCAGCCACACATCCTGTACCGCGTCTTCGGCATCGGCATGACTGCCCAGCATCCGGAACGCCAATGCATTCAGACGAGGACGGAGCTGTTCAAAAATCTGGTTGGGCATATCAGGTCCATCAAACGCATGAAGCGACACAGGAATTTCCTGTGTCGCCTTATATGATTTTCGGGCAATCGTCATCCTGCCCGAAAGGGGGCGGAGATGCAAAGGGGCGAGGTCACCCCCGCCCGGGGAATTACGCAAGCGCATGCTGCGCAATACCCAAACGGTTCCAGGCATTCATGGTCGAAATGATGCAGGTCAGTTCGGAAATCGCATCTGTTTCGAAATGCGCGACAAGCTGACGATGGCTTTGCGCAATCCGTTCCTGACTTTCAATACCGGTCAGGCATTCCGCCCAATCAAGTGCGGCGCGTTCGGCATCGTCAAAATCCTTTGCTGCACGCCAGACTGCCAACATGGTCAGTTTTGTCTGATCGCCACCATCCTTGGCAAAGCTGTCACTATGCATGCGCAGGCAATAGGAACATTGATTGATCTGCGACACGCGGCATTCGATCAGGTGACGCAACAGGACCGGAACCTTGGCGTTGTCACCAAGTGCGGTTGCCAATGCCAACATCGGTTTGAACAGGTTCGGGGTCGCATCCGGGAAAGAAAAGCGGCTCATGGTAAATCTCCTTCTGGGTACGGGATCAATTCCCTTCTGCCCACAAGGACGAAACACAAACGGACCGCGTTACACGGCCCGTTCGATTTTTCCGATTTTTCTTTCAACGGCCCAAAGGCAGCACGATCAAACGATACCAAGCTGCCTTAAGGCCCCGGCAACCGGTTCATGCATTGTCCAGTTCCAGTCTTCACCATCCGATTGCACGCCATCGGCAAGGGTAAAGATCGCCGCAAGATAATCACTGACATCGGTCTGGCAGGCTGGCAATCCGGCCGCAGTCGCGATTTTTACCGCCAAGCGCCCATATTTTTTGTGCCCCATGCGACACCCGAAATGACCAACCGCTTCGGCCAGCTTCAACCCGGTTATTTCACGCCCCGGCGCCTTGGCATGGGCACGCAGCATATCGCGTTCGCAACTTGAAAGTTCGATGGCGCTTAACGCCTTTACATAATCCTCGACCGCACCGATATGCGGGGCCTTGATATCATCCCAGTCCATCACTTTAAGCATGTCGTTTCCTCCCGACAAAGTGGCCAATTGATCGGTTTTTCACATCTGTCGCCCCGGCCGTCGCGCGATGTGTCTTGAAAACAAAAAAGGGCGGACAACCTGCGCTGTCCGCCCCTGTTCATTTAGGCATAGTCAAAGCCCGGCTTGGTAAAGACAAACTGGCCAACCCGCATGCCACCGCCCCCTTCAGAATCGTCAAAGGCATTGATGCAGCCCGCCAGATAAAATTCCCACATGCGCCGGAATTCCTCGTCATATTTGGCAGGATCGAGTTCATCCCGTACCGCCCGGAACCGGTCCCGCCACTTGATCAGGGTGTTAGCGTAATTTCGTCCGGGGTGGAAATGCGATGCCTCGACCATCAGCTTGGCATGTTCGGCCGCCTCGATAACTTCATGCACAGCCGGAATATAACCACCGGGAAAGATATATTTATCGATCCAGGGCGATGTGAACTCCGCACGCGGCTTGATGATGGTGTGAATAACCGCCCGGCCACCGGCCTTAAGCAATTCCCCCACCTTCTCGAAATAGGTTTTGAACTGATGGCGCCCAACATGTTCAAACATGCCAACCGATACCACCCGGTCATATTTCCCGGCATTGGCATCGGCAAAAATCCGGTAATCCAGAAGATGGTAATCAAGACCGGCCTTCGCATTGTCGCCCATCTGGTTGCGCTTTTCCTGCGCCCAGTTGAACTGTTCGGTCGACAGGGTAATACCATGCACCTCGGCCCCGGTTTCACGATGGATAAACCGGCTCAACCCGCCCCAGCCACAACCGATATCAACAACCCGCAATCCCGGTTGATTGATCTTCAGACGCTGGGTAGTCAGGCTCATTTTACGGTGCTGGGCCTCCTCAAGGGTTTGCGCACCATCATCCCAGAAGGCACAGGAATATTGCATCTCCGGGTCAAGGAACCGGGTGTAAAGATCATTACCGATATCATAATGATGGCGCACACGTTTCGATGCGGCCTTGACCGTGGTGAACTGCGCGATCTGGAATTTAAGGGCCTGCAATTTCTCGATAAAGGTCCCGAACCCGTTGGCCGAATGCCCGCCTTCAAAATTCAGGCGCAACACCCGGATCAGGTCTTCCATCTCGCCGCTGACGACTTCGAAGCCGCCATGCATATAGGCTTCGCCAAACCCCGGATCGGGGCTAAGCGCCATTTTAAGGGTTTTGGCCCAATCGGGCACCGTCATTGCTGCCCGTGGTAATGAACCATCCCCCAAAACGATTTCATGTTTTTCGTCCACGCGGAAAACCAGTGTTCCGCGCGTGACATGTTCCCGAAAGAAATCGAGAACCTTTTTTTGTGTCCAATCCAAACTCATCGGGTACGTCATCAGGCCGTCCTTTTTGCAAAAGTCGGAATAAAGATCGCCCCATATGCAGTTTGACTGCATATCTGTATCGAATCCTTGTGCAGGACCGTTCTATATCGCCGTTCGGAAGGTCATCAGGTGGTGGCTGCGGTGACGTGTTATAGACCAAGCCGAAAAACAGAAATCAACCAAGCAGGATGCAAAACGATTCTGATTTCGGGTTCGACACATGAACCCCACCGATAATTCTGCCAGAAATTTCTGCGATCTCAAGTAGTAATCATAGGTGGAATGCCAAGGATACGCTTGCGCATTGGCTTTGAAAGCCTTACATCTCGCGCCAGATTATCAGACATTATCCACAGGCATGTGCCTGCGCCGTCCGAACCGCCACGCGGCTTTTGCCCGACCGGCCCGGGACCGGCCACCATGCTGTCCAGACTGAAAAGAGGCACCTGATGGGCTATAAAATTGCCGTTGTCGGCGCGACCGGAAATGTCGGGCGCGAAATGCTCAACACTCTTGCCGAACGTAACTTCCCGGCTGATGAAGTCTTTGCACTGGCATCGTCGAAATCAATCGGTCGTACCGTCTCTTATGGCGAAGACGATGATCTGAGCGTATCGGACGCAGCGAATTTCGATTTCTCGCGCGTTGATATTGCCCTGTTCTCGGCCGGTGGCGAAACCGCCAAGAAACTGGCCCCCAAGGCCGCCGAAGCAGGCTGCGTTGTCATCGACAATTCCAGCTATTGGCGTATGGAGCCGGGCGTGCCGCTGGTCGTGCCCGAGGTCAATGGCGATGCTCTTGCCGGTTACGCCAAAAAGAACATCATCGCCAACCCGAACTGTTCGACCATTCAGATGGTCATGGCGCTTAAACCGCTTCATGACATGGCCTCGATCAAGCGTATCGTTGTGTCGACCTATCAGTCGGTTTCGGGTGCCGGCCGCGCTGCCATGGACGAGCTGTTTAACCAGACGCGCGGTATCTATGTGAACGACCTTCCCAAGAAAGAAGAGTTCACCAAACAGATCGCCTTTAACGTCATCCCCCATATCGACAATTTCATGGATGATGGCGCGACCCGCGAAGAATGGAAAATGACGGTCGAAACCCGCAAGATCCTTGATCCGGAAATTGCCGTTCACGCGACCTGTGTCCGCGTTCCGGTCTTTGTCGGTCACGGCGAAGCGGTCAATATCGAGTTCGAAAAACCGATCACGGTCGAAGATGCCCGCAAGGCAATGAAAGACTTCCCGGGCGTTTCGGTTGTTGATTACCGTCAGGACGAAGGTTATGTCACCCCGCAGGAAGTCCAGGGTGAAGACAACGTCTTTGTCTCGCGCGTGCGCAAGGACCCGACGGTTGAAAACGGCCTGTCTCTGTGGTGTGTCGGTGATAACCTGCGCAAGGGTGCCGCCCTTAACGCCGTTCAGATTGCTGAAAAACTTGTTGCGGAATTCCTGCCGAAAAAATAAGGCAAACCGCCAGAAAACATCTTCAGAACCCGCCATTGATCCGGCGGGTTTTGTTGTTTCCGGGTATCCGTATGATGGTAAGAGTTTCCAAAAGCCCCCAAGGAAAAGTATAAGACTGGGTCGATAAAATCGTGTGTCCCTGTGTTGTTCCCTTTGGAACGGGGCACATAAAAAGAAATATCGGGGGAATCGGATGGTAAAACGAACCCGCAAGGAAGCGGCCCGTCTGGATGAAGCAGCCCGCGCTGGCTGGCTTTATTATTGTGCCGGAAACACCCAGGACGAAATCGCGCAAAAGCTTGGCGTGTCGCGTCCCACTGCACAACGACTGGTCTCTGCCGCGGTAAGCGAGGGACTTGTCAAAGTCCGTCTTGATCATCCGATCACCCGCTGCATGGAACTGGGCAAAGCCATCTGCGAGACCTATAGTCTGGCAAGTTGCGATGTCGTGCCGACCGATCCATCCGCCCCCGAAGCCATGTTTGGCATGGCGCAGGCCGCCGCCACCTATCTTGAACGTGCCCTGCAATCAACCGATCCCAAAATCATCGCCCTTGGGACCGGTCGTGCGATGCGGGCCATGGTCGATGAAATCGGCCGTATTGATGGCAGCCACCACAAGATCGTATCGCTGGTCGGCACCATCGCCCATGACGGGGCAGCCAGTTTCTATGATGCGGTCACCGATCTGGCCGACCGTACCCGCGCCCCGCATTATCCGTTGCCAATTCCGGTCATCATCGAAGACCCGCAAATGCGCGAACGGATGCAGGAACAGCCGCCGATGGACAATATCCTGAAGCTCGCCCGCGAAGCCGATATCCGCTTTATCGGTGTCGGGCATCTCGGCGATGACGCGCCGCTTCATATTGACGGCTTTATCACCAGGGATGAATTGATGTCGCTGCGCAATAGTGGCGGGATTGGTGAAGTCATCAGTTGGTCCTTTGATCAGGACGGCCAGATCCTTGATCATCCGGTCAATCATTGCGTGACCAGCGCGCCTGCGGTGCAGCCCGCCACCAACACGATTGCGGTCGCAAAGGGCGCAAAAAAAGTTGCCGCGATTCGGGGTGCAATGCGCGGAAAGCTGATCACGACCCTGATTACCGACGAGGCAACAGCAGAAGCTTTGCTGCGCTAGCAACCCGCCTCTTCATACAACATTCCAGCATATTAGAACCCTGTCAGACCTTCTGGCAGGGTTTTGTTTTGTGCGCCGCAAAAACGATTTCGTTTGACAACACATACCGAAATTGAGTGAATGCTCATTACCTGAACAAATGATCAATACGGACAATTCAAGTTGTCCAACGGGTAGACAGTCCTTTTGGGAGGAAATATGAAACGCGTAATGGGAGCAGCGCTGTGTGCGCTGTTGGCAGGCGGCATCGCGCATGCCAATGCTGAAACGAAACTGACCATCGCAACCGTGAATAACGGTGACATGATCCGCATGCAGAAGCTGACGGATGATTTCACCTCCAAAAACCCGGACATCTCGCTTGAGTGGGTTACGCTGGAAGAAAACACCCTGCGTCAGCGCGTCACCACCGACATCGCCACCAAGGGCGGTCAGTATGACGTCATGACGATTGGCACCTACGAAGTTCCGATCTGGGCTGAAAAAGGCTGGCTCGCACCGCTTGACAAGCTTGGCTCTGACTATGATGTCGATGACATCATGCCGGCAATCCGTTCCGCAGTATCCAAGGATGACGCACTCTATGCTGCACCGTTCTACGGTGAAAGCTCGATGATGATGTATCGCAAGGATCTGTTTGACGCAGCCGGCATCAAAATCGATGGTCGCCTGACCTGGGATCAGACCCTTGAGATCGCCAAGAAACTCCACAAGCCTGACGAAGGTGTCTATGGCATCTGCCTGCGTGGCAAGGCGGGCTGGGGTGAAAACATGGCGCTGATCACCACCATGGGCAATGCTTATGGCGCGCGTCTGTTTGATGAAAAATGGAACCCGACCTTCGACAGTGCCGAGTGGAAAGCAGCACTCGACATGTATACCAACATTCTTGGTAACTACGGTCCTCCGGGCGCAACATCGAACGGCTTTAACGAAAACCTGTCGCTGTTCAACTCGGGCAAATGCGGCATGTGGATCGATGCAACTGTTGCTGCATCCTTCGTAACCAACCCCAAAGAATCCAAAGTTGCGGATAAAGTCGGCTTTACCGAAGCACCTTGTGCTGCAACCTGCACCGGCGCCAACTGGCTCTGGGCTTGGAACCTTGGCATTCCGATGGGTTCCCAGAAAGTAGAAGCCGCCCAGAAATTCATCGCTTGGGCAACTTCGAAAAACTATCTGGAACTGGTGGCATCCAAAGAAGGCTGGGCAAACGTACCGCCGGGCACCCGTATGTCGCTTTACCAGAACCCGAAATACCTCGAAGCCGCACCGTTCGCTGACGAGACCCTTCTTGCCATCGACAGTGCTGACCCGATCAACTCGACCATGCAGCCGAAACCCTATGTTGGCGTTCAGTTCGCTGCGATCCCTGAATTCCAGGGTATCGGCACCACGGTTGGTCAGCAGTTCTCTGCCGCACTTGCCGGTCAGATGACTGTCGATCAGGCCCTTGCTGCTGCACAGTCGGGAACCGACCGCACCATGCGTAAGGCTGGTTACTACTGATGCACCACAGGCCGGAATTCATCTCAACGCACATCTGAAATGATTTCTGGCCTGCGCCTCCTTGACCTGATGAACTTGGGGCGGTGGTTGCAAAACGCACCGCCCCCTTTCCATCTGGAAAAGGATCAGCAACATCAAAATCGGGGAGCACATCATGTCGACACGGGCCTCGACCCTGACCGGGCGCATTATGTCCGCACCGTCGATCATTGTCTTGTTCTTGTGGATGGCCGTCCCGCTGGGCATGACGATTTACTTCTCCTTCCTGCGCTACAATCTGTTGTCGCCGGGAATGGAAGAATGGATCGGTACACTTAATTACGAATTTTTCCTGACTGATCCGGCATTCTTTGCATCGCTTGCAAACACGCTTTTGCTGGTTGGATCGGTTCTTGTCATCACCGTGGTTGGCGGCATCTTGCTTGGCCTGATGCTTGATCAACCAATCTTTGGTCGCGGCATTCTGCGCCTTCTGGTGATTGCACCCTTCTTTATTATGCCGACCGTGAATGCACTGGTCTGGAAAAACCTTTTGATGGACCCGGTTTCGGGGATGTTTGCATGGCTTGCCAGCTTGCTTGGCCTGCCCGCAATTGACTGGTTTACCAATGTACCCCTGACATCAATCATCATCATGGTGTCATGGCAATGGCTGCCCTTTGCTGTTCTGATTTTGCTGACCGCCTTGCAGTCACTTGACCGCGACCAGAAAGAAGCCGCCCAGATGGATGGCGCCGGTCCGGTTGCCATTTTCTTCTATATTACGCTTCCCCATCTCAGCCGTGCGATCACGGTTGTGGTCCTGATCGAAACCATCTTCCTGCTGACCGTCTTTGCCGAAATCTTTGTGACCACCGGTGGTGGCCCGGGTCTGGCAACGACCAACATTGCCTTCCTCGTCTATACGCAGGCACTTCTGCAATACGACGTTGGTGGCGCGTCCGCGGGCGGGATTGTTGCGGTCATTCTGGCCAATATCGTGGCGATCTTCCTGATCCGCCTTATCGGCAAAAACCTGGATAAGTAAGGGGCGCGTTATGGAAAACAAACAATCACCCCTTGGCTATATCAGTTTCTCGATATTTGCCTGGATCGTGGGGCTTCTGATCTTCTTCCCGATCTTCTGGATGGTCCTGACCAGCTTCAAGACCGAACTTGAAGCGGTTTCTATCCCGCCCAGCTTCATCTCCTTTGACTGGACGCTGGAAAACTATGCCGAAGTTCAGGAACGGTCGAACTATTTCAAGTTCGCCATGAACTCGATCATCCTTGCGGTTGGCTCGACACTGGTTGGTCTGGTCTTTGCCGTGACCTGTGCATGGGCGATGGCCTTTAACCCGACCAAACGCACCAAGGACGCACTTCTCTGGATGCTGTCGACCAAGATGATGCCGCCGGTCGGTGTTCTTGTGCCGATCTATCTGGTGTTCCGTGACTGGGGACTGCTTGATACGCGCTTTGGTCTGATCATGGTTCTGTTCCTGATCAACCTGCCGATCATGGTCTGGATGCTTTACACCTATTTCAAGGAAATCCCGACCGACATCCTCGAAGCCGCGCGTATGGATGGCGCAACCCTGCCCAAGGAAATCATCTTTGTGCTGTTGCCCATGGCCGTACCCGGCATAGCTTCGACCATGCTGCTTAATGTGATCCTGGCCTGGAACGAAGCGTTCTGGACACTCAACCTCACCACGTCTGATGCCGCCCCGCTGACAGCATTCATTGCGTCCTATTCCAGCCCCGAAGGGTTGTTCTGGGCCAAGCTTTCAGCCGCATCGACGCTCGCGGTTGCCCCAATTCTGGTCATTGGCTGGTTCTCTCAGAAACAGCTGGTACGTGGTCTGACATTCGGCGCGGTCAAGTAACCGCAAGCCCGTGAAAATAGAGAAAGAAGGAACACCAAAATGGGTGCTATCCGACTGGAAAAAGTCAAGAAAAGCTTCGGAACGCTGGATGTTATTCCCGGTGTCGATCTTGATATCAATGATGGTGAATTCGTTGTCTTTGTCGGCCCTTCGGGCTGCGGGAAATCAACCCTGCTGCGTCTGATTGCCGGCCTGGAAGACGTCACTGATGGCAAAATCCTGATTGACGGCACCGATGTTGCCAACGAAGCACCGGCCAAACGCGGCCTGTCGATGGTCTTTCAGTCCTATGCGCTGTATCCGCATATGACGGTCTATAACAACATTGCTTTTGGTCTGAAAATGGCGGGCGAAAGCAAGGATGTGATTGACCAGAAAGTCCAGTCCGCAGCCAAAATCCTGAACCTGACCGACTATCTCGAACGTCGCCCCGGCGCACTTTCAGGTGGTCAGCGCCAGCGTGTTGCCATCGGTCGCGCCATTGTGCGCAACCCGGCCGCCTTCCTGTTTGACGAACCGCTTTCAAACCTTGATGCCGCCCTTCGCGTCAACATGCGTCTTGAAATCACCGGCCTGCATCAGGAACTTAAAACCACAATGATCTATGTGACCCACGATCAGGTCGAAGCCATGACCATGGCCGACAAAATCGTGGTTCTCCAGGCCGGCCGGGTCGAACAGGTCGGCAAGCCGATGGATCTTTATAACAACCCTGCCAATAAATTTGTCGCCGGTTTTATCGGCTCACCAAAAATGAACTTCCTGGGCGGGGAGCTTGCAGCAAAACATAACTGCCATGAAATTGGCATCCGTCCCGAACATCTGACGGTCAGCACCGAAAGCGGCGTCATCGCTGCAACGGTCAAGATCGCCGAACATCTTGGGGCCGAGACATATCTTCATGTCGAAGCCGATGGCCTTGGCCCGATGACGGTCCGCGCCACCGGCGAAATGCCCCTTGGTGAACATGACAAAATCTTCCTGACCCCAGAACAGGATCGCATCCACCGCTTTGACGCCCATGGTCTTGCGCTTGGACCTTCCTGATACGTGAACAATCCGGGCCGCATTGCCCCACACGGATTGCGGCCCCGCCTTACCAATCAAGCTAACTGTGAGTCCAAAATGTATCTTAAAAAGTTCGATCTTTCCGGGCGTCGCGCCTATGTCACCGGTGGCGGCCGTGCCATCGGTCTGTCCTGCTGCGAAGCACTGGCCGAGGCCGGTGCCCATGTTGTCATCGGCGATATCAGCCAAGAAGTCGCCGAAGAAGGCCGTGATTACCTGAAATCCAAGGGTTATTCGGCCGACATCGATATCATGGATGTCACCAACACCGATCAGGTCCGCGCCAGTGCCGAAAAAATGGCGAAGCAGGGCGGCATCGATATTCTGGTCAACAATGCCGGGATTGCCCGTTCGGAAACCCCGGCGGAAACCGTCAGTGATGAACATTGGCTCAATGTCATTGACGTCAATCTGAATGGTACTTTCTGGTGCTGCCGCGAGTTCGGCAAACAGATGCTGGCCAAAAAGAACGGCGTTATCGTCAATGTCGGTTCCATGTCGGGCTTTATCGTCAACAAGCCGCAGGAACAGGCCTATTACAACGCCTCCAAGGCCGCAGTTCATCACCTGACCAAGTCCTTGGCTGCTGAATGGGGCGGTCGTGGTGTGCGCGTCAATGCGGTTGCACCGACCTATATCGCAACCCCGCTGAATGAATTCGTGAAATCCAAGCCGGAAATGTATGACGCCTGGATCAACGGCACCCCGATGGCACGCCTTGGCGAAACCGAGGAAATCGGATCGGTCGTGCTGTTCCTGGCATCCGATGCATCAAGCCTGCTGACCGGATCCATTGTTCTGGCTGATGGGGGTTACACCTGCTGGTAAGGCCAGGTGCAACTAATGGCTACAATGTCCTGAAGTTATTTGTAGCCAGGTCCGAACAATGGTGAAACGGGGCGCGGATGTGGGACCTGCGCCCCGTTTACCTTTTTGCAGGATCTATTTCGGATTGAGTAAATCTTTTTGCGGCGCATGTTCGTCTGTTCAGATAAATCCTTACATGCTCTCAGACAAACAATGGTAGCATCCAATATCTGAACAGGAAGGAACTCGTATAGTTGTCGTTTAACGCGATTGAACTGATTTTCCGATGTGTCGAAATCAACCCAGTAAAATTTATCCAATCATGCAATAATATTATTCCAAACAATTATTTAAAATCACTGCATTCATCTCAACAATAACACATACAACACATTGATTTCACTTACATTAAAATAGGATATAAAAATATGATTGATTCAATTACCGGAGAGAGAATCACTGTCTTAATCGATGACAATGAAGAACCTTACATCAGAGTTTCAGACTGGAATGATGCTGATGCATTAGAAGACCTATTTTCAGATAAATACAATGTATTATACGAAATGAAAACACCCGAGGACTTAATAGAAAACGGAGGGAAGGAGTATTATTTCGGAAATATTGCCGACCCAGAGAAGCTACAAAAAATTCTAGATGAAATAGTTCTTCAATTCTGAATGAACGAACACCCCATTTACTGGAATATCAGGGGGAAGTTCCAGAAACAGCACTCCATACAATACCCAAATAGCGTGAAAACGCAGCATCACCTACGACCTCAACCCCATTTTCAAGGCCCAGGAACGCTGCCAGACGCTGCAAATGCGTCATCAAGGGGCCTGCGACATCACTTTGGGCATATCCATCTTCCAGATGTGCGCTTTGTACCAGAAGAACGCCTTTTTTTCGTTCGGACTTCAAATCGACCCTTGCAACAAATTCGCCGTTTAACATGAATGGCAGGACGTAATACCCGTATTGGCGCTTTTCGGCCGGAACATATATTTCGATACGGTAGTTAAAGCCGAATATCCGCTCTACCCGGTCGCGTTCCCACATCACCGGATCAAACGGTACCATCAAACAGGTTGGCTTGGCTCGCGCACGCGGATTGACTTTGGGGCACAGATATCCGGCCTGCTTCCAGCCTTCGACATCGGCGCGCAGCAACCGCCCCTCTTCGACCAGTTTGATCAGGCAGTCCTTTACATCTGCGGTCGGCAGGCGGAAATACTTGCGCAAATCGGCCTCGGTGGCGATGCCCATCGCCGCAATCCCCTTACAGATCAGGTCTGATTGCGCCTCCAACCGATCTGGTGCCCGATCATGGGCGGCATCCCCGATAATCCGGTGCGGCAGATCATAAATCCGCTCGAAACTGGATCGGCGCTTTTGCGCCATCACCTGTCCGCTCCAGAACAGATATTCCATGGCGGTCTTGGTTTCTGACCATCCCCACCATTCCGAACTGCTGTCCCCTTTTTCCTCAAGGTCGCTGGAACCGACCGGGCCATTGCGTTCGATATGATCAAGAATGCCTTTGATCAGTTCGGGTTTTTCACGCTGGATACGGGCAATCCGCCCCCAGGTCCCCTTGCCCTGTTCGGCATCCTCCATGCGCCAGCGATATAGCGGATAATCCTCGACCGGGATCATCGATGCTTCATGGCCCCAATATTCGAACAGTTTCCGGTCACGTGATTTGCCCCAGACAATGTCATCAAGCATCGCCGGGTCATACACACCCAACCGGCTGAAGATCGGCATGTAATGGGCACGGGTAAGCACATTGACGCTATCGACCTGCAACATATTGGTCTGGCGGATCGCCTTCATGATCCGGCGTTTGGTCACAGGTTTGCTGTCATTCTGATCAAACCCCTGCCCGCAAAGTGCAAGGTTACGCGCCTGCTTTATCGAAATCGCGACCGAGGCATCGGGCATGGGAATACTGTCAACTGGCATGATCACTCGGGAAAATTGGCAAATGAAAACAGGGTGATGCTACCACATCATCCTGACAAATATGGCAGGAGCCTGCAACAACGTGAAATTCCCTAAACCCGCGTCATTTCAACCTGTATTGCGCGCGACATTTCTTGACCAATCCCATCCTCACCGCCTAGGCTTTTGATCAAAACCGCCCCACAAAACAGGACCGGCACATATGGACAGCCCGCAAATCATGATCCTGACGGTTCTTGTCGGCACGGTCATTTTATTCCTGTGGGGGCGTTGGCGTCATGACATGGTGGCGATGGCATCCCTTCTGGTCTGTGTGATCCTGGGGCTTGTCCCGACGGATGCCGCCTTTGTCGGTTTTGGCCATCCCGCTGTCATCACCGTTGCCTGCATCCTGATCCTGTCATCGGCGCTGCAACAATCGGGCGCGGTTGATACCCTCACCCGCACGGTCCTTCCGCAATCTGCAGGTCCCTTCATCACCCTTGCCGCACTCAGTACACTGGCCGCCATTCTATCGGCCTTTATGAACAATGTCGGCGCATTGGCCCTTCTGATGCCGGTTGCCCTTCAGATCGCCAACAAACAGGGGCTGCCGCCCGGCAAAATCCTGATGCCACTTGCTTTTGGCTCGATCCTTGGCGGCATGACAACCCTGATCGGGACGCCTCCGAACCTGATTGTGTCGGGTTTCCGTGCCGGGATTGATGGCAGCGGCTTTTCGATGTTTGATTACAGTCCGGTCGGCCTTGCCATTGCCGCGTCCGGTCTTACCTTTGTCATCCTGCTTGGACGCTTTCTTGTCCCCACCCGCGAACGCGCTGGGGCCGAGGGATTTGAAACCGGCTCCTACCTGACCGAAGCCAGGATCACCGAGGGCAGCAAATCGGTCGGCATGTTACTCAGCGATCTGAATAACGAACTGGAAAAGTCCGACGCACAGGTCATCGGCCTGATCCGTCACGAACGCCGGATCCCGGCCCCAAGCCCCTATCGCGAACTGCATCAGAACGACATCCTTCTGATCGAAGCCGAACCCGAAAGCCTCGCCTCTGCCCTGTCCGCCCTTGATCTGACCCTTGAAGCCGAATGGCGCAGCGCCGAGGCCGAACGCCGGGCCCAAGAAGCAGCAAAGCAAGCCGGGAAAGACACCAAGCAGGAAGATAAAGAAACCACCAAGGCCCAGAAAGCCAACACTTCGGAAAAGACGATCAGCACCGACAAAACCCAACAGGACAGCCCCCAAGACGATATCAGGGAAGACGGCGAAGACGTCGTCATCCCGCCGGAAAAGGCATTGAAATCAGATGACGTCTCCCTGATCGAAGTTGTGGTTTTGCCAAATGCCGCCTTTATTGGCCGGTCTGCGGCGGATATTCGGATCAGAAACCGATTTGGCATCAACCTGCTTGCCCTGTCGCGTCAGGGGCAGCGTTCCATGACGCGGCTGCGCACCATGAAAATGCAGGCAGGCGATGTTCTGTTGATGCAGGGAACCCCGCACGCTGTTGCCGAATTTGGCAATCGCATGGGCTGTGCCCCGCTTGCCGAACGCGCCCTGCATCTGACCGACAAGTCACAGGCGCTTAAGGCCAGCGTTATCATGGCAATTGCCATCCTGCTGGCCGCATTTGGCATCCTGCCCGCCGCCATTTCCTTTGCACTCGGGGTGCTGGCCAGTTTGCTGTTTTCGGTGGTTTCCCCACGTACACTTTACGACGCGGTTGACTGGCCGGTGGTTGTCCTGCTGGCCGCCCTGATCCCGGTTGCCAATGCGATGGAAAGTACCGGCAGTGCCGATCTTATTGCCCGTTTCCTGCTTGAAACAATCGCACAGGGTAATGCGGTCATTGCGCTTGGTCTGATCCTTGTTGTGACCATGACCCTTTCGGATTTCATGAACAATGCCGCCACCGCCGCGGTCATGTGCCCGATTGCAATTGGCAGTGCTGCCCAACTTGATGCCAATCCCGACGCCTTCCTGATGGCGGTTGCGATTGGCGCATCCTGCGCCTTCCTGACCCCGATCGGTCACCAGAACAACACCCTGATTCTCGGCCCCGGCGGCTTCCGCTTTGGCGACTACTGGAAACTCGGCCTGCCGATTGAGATTATCGTTGTGGCAGTTGGGGTGCCGATGTTGCTGTGGATGTGGCCGTTGTGATTTTGGTCTGCTACAGAATCACGGTGAATTAGCATGCTGCTACTCCCGCAATGAGATAACTTGTCGACACTAACATTGAAATTGAACACTAACACAAACAATGTTAGTATTTGGATCATGACGTTAATGAGAGGCCCATCCATGTCTGAAAAAGGATTACTTCTCTATAATCTGGACAAGTATCTATCGAAAACTTTGCACGTCCACATTTCACATACTGCTCTGGAAACAGAAAGCATCCCATTAGGAATTTCTGCAGCTTATTCTATTTTGGGATGCAACATTGCTTCCAGAGAATGCGTTCTAATGATCGAAAAAATCTCTAACGAAAAAACGCCTGCCAATATCGCTGGCGATGTTCAAAAGGTCGAAGAAATCACAGGATGCCTTGCAATTTTCGTGACCGATGCAATGAGCGCTTATTGGCGTGAACAGCTAATCTCGAAGATTACAGCCTTCATTCAAATAGGGTATCAATGCTACATTCCACAACTGGCAATTGACCTGAGGGAACACTTCCGCAAGCGTTCGATTCGAAGCCAAGAAGTCGCATTTTCACCAATAACTCAACTAGTTTTATTTTACATCCTCCTACAAGCTACACCAGAATCCCAGGAAGGCTGCACACCGTCTTTTTTGGCTCAAAAACTCGGTTATTCGCCAATGTCTATTGGCAGAGCTTATCAGGATCTATCAGCACATACACTCTGTGAGA
The DNA here is from genome assembly GCF_003326675.1 of Thalassospira profundimaris. Taxonomy (GTDB): domain Bacteria; phylum Pseudomonadota; class Alphaproteobacteria; order Rhodospirillales; family Thalassospiraceae; genus Thalassospira; species Thalassospira aquimaris. Next base: position 128,340 of record NZ_JPWF01000005.1, on the reverse strand, counting down.
TTGAGCGCCGAGGTCGGGAAAAGCACATACATTTAAGTAGCTCAAAGAGCGATATAATTAATCGCGCAAGCCCTCATCTAATATCACCTGTTCGTAAAACACTTTATTTAGATGTATTTAGGGAACTTATTCCTCGACTGCATATAGCGGGGGAGTCTGCAATGGCGAAATACACAATGTTATCTCGCCCGAGAATACCTGTCTGGGCAATCGCTTCAGATAGATGGAAGCAGGGAACTTCAAACGAAGCCTGGCATTACGCCCGCGACGCAGAAGAAGCAACCAATATAGTCGAAGTCTGGCATTATAACCCAAGTTTATTGAGCAACAATGACATTGTCGATCCACTTTCATTGTATGCTCAATTCATTTCATCTGATGACCCACGCCTACAAGGTGAAGCCGAAACACTTTTGGAGGAATTCCTTTGGTAAGTTCTTTAGAAGATATAGTTGTGGGATTGAACCGCTTTGCAGACCATTTTGCTCCGTATATTGATCGGTTTGTCATTATTGGTGGAACAGCTTGTAAAATCATCTTAGATGAGAACGCTGTTACAGCTCGTACAACAAAAGACTTAGATATCGTCCTTTGTCTGGATACAACAGAGACAGTAGACGAAGACTTTGCTGCTGCGATATTAAACTTCATCGAAGATGGTGGCTACAAGGCTAGAACCCGCGCTACAGGAGAACAAGAATACTATCGGTTTGAAACCCCTAGCAAAGAGGGGTACCCGATGATGCTCGAATTCTTCTCAAGGCGCCCCAACAGCCTTCCATTAACTGACGAACAAATAAAATGCCGCCTTGTAGTTGAAAGTGATTTACTGAGCCTTTCGGCCATTCTTCTTGACGAAGAATACTACTCCGCACTACTTGCGAACAAAACTCTTATGCGAGGTCTCCCAATTTTAAATGAGGACCTTTTGATCCCCTTCAAGGCAAAGGCACACGTTGACCTTGAACACAAAAGGGCAAACGGTGACCCAACGGCCAAACAGAGAGATATAAACAAACACCGTGGGGACATAATTCGCCTTCTGGCCCTAATCCCACCAAACCGGCGTGTCACATTGTCTGAACCTATTAAGCGCGATGTAGGTTTATTCACCAATAAACTCTGGCAAGAACAATTCCCCGTACAGGATATTCTTGGAGGCTTAGAACTCGAAGCCGTGGTCAAAACTCTTGAGGCTATGTATCAGTTCGATAGAAATGATTATCAGTACGAAGAAAAAACAAAAAACATAGCCAAACCAATTAATTGAAAGGCAAGCACCACGCATTGAGGATAGGGCAAATCGAAAAAAAGGGGCAGTCCATGGACCACCCCTTTTCCATCTCTCCGAGTTGTCGCACTTAGCAATCAAACCCAAGGTTCGGTACGTCAAGGCCGTTCGCGCGGCAGGCCGAGATCAGGGTATTGTTCAGCAAACATGCAATGGTCATCGGGCCGACACCGCCCGGCACCGGGGTGATGGCACCGGCGACTTTTGATGCGGCCTCAAACTCGACATCGCCGACCAGCTTCATTTTGCCCTCGGCCCCTTCAACGCGGTTGATGCCCACGTCAATCACCGTGGCACCCGGGGCAATCCAGTCGCCCTTGACCATTTCCGGGCGGCCAACAGCGGCAACAACGATATCGGCACGGCGGACTTCTTCGGGCAAATCGCGGGTCCGCGAATGGGCAATGGTAACCGTGCAGCTTTCTTTAAGCAGAAGCTGCGCCATCGGCTTGCCAACGATGTTCGAACGGCCAACCACAACGGCGCGTTTGCCCGAAAGATCACCAAGGGTGTCCTTAAGCAGCATCAGGCAGCCATAAGGCGTGCACGGGGCAAAGCCCTCGCCACCGGTGGCCAGTGCGCCAGCATTAACAACGTGGAAACCGTCCACATCCTTGGCCGGGTCTATGGCGGCCAAGATCGCCTGTTCGTCGATATGTTTGGGAACTGGCAACTGGCACAGAATGCCATGAACGTTTTCGTCCGCATTCAGCTTGGCGATCAGGGCCAGAAGATCTTCCTGGCTGGTCTCGGCCGAGAGCTTGTGCTCATAGGAATTCATGCCGCATTCAAGGGTCTGTTTGCCCTTGTTGCGCACATAGACCTGGCTGGCCGGGTCTTCACCGACCAGAATGACGGCAAGACCGGGGGTCACACCGTGGTCCGCTTTCAGCTTGGAAACTTCTGCGGTGATGTCTTCGCGCAGTTTGGCCGCGAATGCCTTGCCATCGATGATTTTTGCGTCACTCATGTGTCTGTCCGCCCGTAAGTTCGGTAATTTGCGTCATCAGCTCTGCGGGATTGCCGGAAATCACCAGCACCTTGTTGCGGTCTGTATGACCGGCAACGATCCCGACCGAGGATTTAGGCCATTTGGCCGCTTTTGCCAAAAGTTTTATCAGGGCCTGATTGGCTTTGCCGTTTTCCGGCACCGCCGTGACCGATGCCCTAAGCCACAAACGCCCGCTGGCATCTTCGATCAGACCGTTGATCGCATTACGCGAAGCCTTTGGCGTCAAACGCACAAACAGACGGATCCCGGTTTGATCCGAGAGTATCTCGCAAACGGGATCAGTCATTGTCTGATTGAGACATCTAGTAACCTAAAAGAGCCATCCGTACATCGGTCTGGATCAGCATATTGGCAAATTGCAGCACCAGAATCAAAATGATCGGCGAAATATCAATCCCGCCAAGGTCGGGCATGATCCGGCGGATCGGGCGCAGGACCGGTTCGGTCACACGATACAGGAAATCACCGACCATATAGACGAATCGGTTGCTGGTATTGATGACGTTGAATGCCACAAGCCATGACAGGATCGCAGAAGCAATCAGCATGAAAATGTAGATACCAACTACTGTATCAATAAGCCAAAAAATCGCCAGCATCGCCGCTCCTTACTATCGCCGGGGCATATTCGCTTTTTGCCCGGTAAGATGTTTGCACGCTGCAAAACCTAGTCGGCAATGGCCGGTAACGCAAGCGCAGAGCGTTGATTTTACCCATTCCTGCCGCAAGTTTTCATCGCTTTGTGATCCCGCTCACCTGACAGACGGGGTTAAGCTGCGTATAGCGTCACCGGCTGGTTGCATTCCCCCCTGCCAGAAACTGTCAGGAGATGTCAGTCACAAACCGCTATCAGCTTGCGATATCGGGATGTTCTTGCCAAGAATGCGCCAACATACTGCGCCATCCCCTGACACAAGGAAGCATCATGTCTGATTGTAATCATCGTCGCTGCGGCTGGGCTGACATCCATCTTGATAAGCCGTTTTACCTTGATTACCACGACACCGAATGGGGTGTTCCGGTGCATGATGACCGGCTTTTCTTTGAAATGCTGATCCTTGAAGGCGCGCAGGCCGGGTTAAGCTGGCTGACGGTTCTGGCACGGCGCGATACCTATCGCGCGGCATTTGACAATTTCGATGTTCACAAAGTCGCGGCCTATGACGAGGCCAAGCAGGAAACCCTGATGGCCGATCCAGGGATTATTAGGAACAGACTAAAAATCGCTGCGACTATTAAAAATGCCCAAACATTCATTGCAATCCAGAAAGAGTTCGGAAGCTTTGATAACTATATCTGGGGCTTCGTTGACGGCAAGCCGGTGATCAATCACTGGAAAACCATGGGCGACTGCCCGGTTTCGACCGAACTTTCAGATCGTATTTCCAAGGATTTGAAAAAGCGCGGCATGAAATTTGTCGGCACCACCATCATCTATGCCTTCCTTCAGGCCACCGGCCTTGTGATGGATCACACCACTGATTGTTACCGCTATGATCAGTTGGTGAAATAGCCATCTGTTCTGACAGACCAAGGCCTGCTATAGCCTTGGTATGGCAACCGTAATGCATATCATCAATGAACTTGGTGCGGGTGGCGCGGAACGCGTTATGACCCGGATCGCGTGTCATAACACCCAAAACGCCGGACCGGACATTCCGCGCCAGATCGTCGTATCCCTGATGGATGAGGGTGTTTATGGCGCGGACCTGATTGATGCCGGGGTGGAGCTGCATTGCCTTGGCATGAAATCGGGCATTCGCGATTTGCCCGGTGCGATCATTGGCCTGACCCGACTGATGCGCAAGGCAAAGCCCGATGCCATCATGTCCTGGCTCTATCATTCCGATTTCATCGCGACCCTTGCCGCCACACTTTCAGGATGCGGGGCCAAACGGCTGGCCTGGAATATCCGTTGTGCGGAAATGAACCTTGAACAATATGGACGTTCGACCCGCATTGTTCTTGGACTTCTGGCAAAACTGTCCGGGCGTCCGGCGGTGATTGCCGCCAATTCCCATGCAGGTCAGCAACATCACATCAAATGCGGTTACCACCCGAAGAAATGGGCCTATCTGCCCAACGGATTCAACACCGAAGAATGGCATCCCGATCCCGGTGCAAAGAACAGATTGTGCAAGGAACTTGGCATCACGCCATCCAAACATCTGATCGGGATGGTTGCCCGCAAGGATTTGGCCAAGGATCACGCCACCCTGTTTGACGCGCTTGGTCTGCTGCGCGCCAAGGGATATGACGCCCATCTGGTTCTGATCGGTCACAATACCGAAGAACTAACATTTGCCGACGCGCTGGCATCGCATGTTTCTGCACTTGGCCTGCGTCGCGATGTCGCAAAGCTGGTTCCGGCATTTGACATCGCGGTCCTGGCATCAAGCTTTGGCGAGGGGTTCCCGAATGTCATTGGCGAGGCCATGGCATGTGGCGTCCCGGCAATTGGCAATGATGTGGGTGATGTGGCCGATATTCTTGGCGGGACCGGGAAAACCGTCCCCCAACGGTCGCCAGAAAAACTTGCCGAGGCGATCAAGGAACTTCTGACCGAAGATAGCGACAGCCATACCTATCGCAAGATGGCATCGCGCAAGCGGATCATTGATCATTACAGCCTTGATGCGATGAATGCCCGCTATCTGGCCCTTTGGGACGGGTTGGCCGGCAATCGTCCCATTCCCGATTTTGAATTTCCAGGCGGCATAAACCACCCCGAATAAAGCCACGTGAAAAGCGACCTCAAGAAACCTTGCTGGAACCGCGGACAAGCAGGCTGGTCTCAAGGGTGATGGTTTTACCCGAACCATCGGACAGGGCCATTTCGGCGGCCAGTCGTCCCTTTTCGACTGTGTCCTGATACATCGTGGTCAGCGGCGGGTCGGTGCGTTCGCCGGCCGCAATACCGTCAATACCAATGACTTTAAGGTCGTCAGGAACCTTGCGACCCACAGCACGCGCAGCATCAATAGCACCGATGGCAATCACGTCGGACATGGCAAGGATGCCGTCGATTTCCGGATGCCGGGCAAGCAACTCTGCCGTCATTTTTGCACTGTGATCAGACTGGTTGTCGCATTCGACATGGACGATATCAGTCGGAGCAATGCCAACCTGCTTCAGGGCCGCATAATAACCGCCAAGACGTTCGCGCACCACACGGTGGCTGGCTGCGCCCAGACGCCCCGCCGTGACCGGGCCGAAATGATCATGTTCGGTTGCCTGCAAAGACAGAATGGCAAATTTCCGTGCCCCGCAATCAAGCAAATGCTGCGCAGCATTTTGCCCGGCCGCGAAATCATTAAGGGCAACAGTGCCCGCCGCCCCCTCGATGTCGGTATCGATGCTGATCAGTGGCTGATTGCGGCGCTGAATGGCAGCAATGATATCGTTATTGTCGGAATAGCAATGCACGAGAAAGGCATCAACCGCCGCATTGTTGACCGCCGCAATCGCCTGTTGCTGGTTCTCGGCCGAGATGATCATGACATTAACGCCCTGTTGCGCACATTCGCGCCCGATCCCGCGCAGCAATTCAATCGCCACCGGATCGGTAAAGGCATATTCAAGATTGTCGGGAAACACCACGCCAAGCGCCCCGGCCTTGCCAGTGCGCAACATCCGCGCCATGACATGCGGCCCGCGATAGCCAAGCTCCTTGGCAGCGGCAAAGATCCGTTCACGAACTTCGGCGCGCACCAGATCGGGTTTGCCAAAGGCATTTGACGCTGTTCCCTGCGAAACCCCGGCCGCCTTGGCGACATCCAGAAGTTTTACGCGTTTTGCCATGCGTCTGTTTCCCCGAAACCGTGTGTGTTTCACACTGATATTGATCTGATTTGGCTACACTATAGCCAAAATCAGCACATCACTACCAGAACGCATTATTCCGGTCGGGGACTATCTGGTTTCGGGTTGGGTATTGCGGAATGTCAGGTTGATGCGGCCATCTACCTGACGTGCGGTTTTGGGAATTTGATGCAGCCAGCAATGTTGCGTTTCGCCTGCCATGATCAGGGCCGAGTTATGGGGCAAATCAATGCTGATACGATCCCCGGTCTTTTTATGGCGCAAATGAAAACGCCGTTCCTCGCCAAAGGACAGGCTGGCAATCACCGGATTTTGACCCAGAACTTCTTCATCATCGGCATGCCATGACACACTGTCACGTCCATCCCGGTAATAGTTCAGAAGAACCGTATTGAATGCCGCCCCCGACAATTCTTCGGCCAGCTTGCGCAAAGGTGCGATCACCGAAGGAAACGGCGCAGCGGGATGATAGACCCCGCTATAGCGATAGGCGACTTCGCCATACCATGCCGTCAGGCGCGGCACCGGGATTTCCTTGCCGTGGATTTTGGCAATTTCCTGTTTCCAGACGATGGTGCCTTTCAAACGGGCCAACGCACGATCCGCATCATCAGGTGCCATGATGTCACGCAACAGCAAAACTTCGCCGTCAAACGGCAAAAGATTACGCGGTGGTTCATTGGCAAACAGATCGCCGGTCATGGTTTTCCCCCGGAAGCAATACAGCCCAAGACCTAGGCCCAACCGGTGATAAACTCAAGCCACAGTTTGCTGATATATCAGCTCATAAGGTGATCGGGGACACATCAGGAAAGTGATGAGAAGATTTTTGGCAGTTATCGTGTTGCCGGTTGCCTGTCGGCCTCTTTGGCATTGCCAAGTATCTCGCCAATCAGGCGGATGCGTTCACGGTTATCGGGTTTGTTGCGAAGCGCAATAACAGTGGTGCCAATCCCAGACTTTTGGAAACTTCGACCGGCGGCATTGCATATTTCTCGCTGAGATACATCATCACGGTCGGGTCGGATATCGCCACTTCGAACCGTTCGGCATTCAACATTTTCAACAACAGAACTTCGGAAACGGCTTCGGTCACATTATCGGGGTGGTTTTCGGCCACCCTTTCGATGAAAGGCGGGTATTGATAGGCACTGACGATCCCGACCGTATGGTTGCTAAACAGGTCATCAAGACCGTGGAACTCAACCCTTTTGCCCGGCACGGTTACCGCGGCCAATTCGGAATAATCGACCGGCGGCGACGCAACATATCCTTCGTTGATTTCAGAAAGCCAGGCCGGGAAGTAACCGATAAAGTCCGGCTGTTCGGCCAGAACGATGGCCCGTTTCCACGGATAGAATTCGACCTGAAGCTCGATCCGGTGCGGCTGCAAAAGCGTACGCAACTTTTGAACAAGATTGCCCTCATTGGTCATGCGGGCATCGGTGTAGGGCGGCCAATTCAAAGAGGCCACTTTCCATATTTCTGCCATTGCCGGCGCATTGCCAAGCAGCAGCGTAACAACCAAGGATGCAGAATAAACCCAAATGCGTTTCAGCATTCCTGATGACCATATGACGACGTTCAAGAACACATTCATCATACGATTGCCGTGACGTTAGGGCAACGCAGATTTGAAAACATCAAATTCAAAACTGCGCAACAAAACCCTGAATTTAGCCGGTCGTCAGTTCGACACCTTGCTGTGTAGCGTAGCGTTCGACGTCTTCAACACTGAGCCCCGCAGCACTGTAAAGATTGATGGTTTCAAGTTCGAGATCGGTTTCAGCATCAGCCAGTGACTGCAAGGAACCGGTCAGACTGCGTTGTGAGTCAAGTACGTCAAGAAAATCCGAAAGCCCCTGCACATAACGCACACGCGACTGTTCAAAGGCATCCCGATGATATTGAACCGAGGCGATCAGGGAATCACGTTGTTGCATCGCGCCGACATAACCATAGATCGCGCTTTCGACTTCCTCGATCGCGGCAAGCAGGGTCTGGCGATATGTCTGGAAGGCCTGTTCGGCTTCTTCTTCGGCGACTGTGATATTGGCACGACGTTCGCCACCATCATAAAGGGTCGCATCCAAAAGTGCGCCGATGGCCGCCATTGCGGTACGGACAATCGGCCCGCTGCCATAGCCAGTTGCCCCCAATGCCAAAGACCCATTGAGTGTCAGTTCGGGATACAGGGTTGCTGTTTCAACGCCGATTTGTGACGTCGCCCCGATCAGGGCCAGTTCCGCTGCACGGACATCAGGCCGACGGCGCAGCAAATCTGCCGGGATGCCAATCGGCGGGCTGCTTTGGAATTCCGGCAAGGGTGACGCATCAAGCAACTGGTCACGATGTGATCCCGGTTGCGCCCCGACAAGAATCGAAATTGCATTGATGGAACGATCAATCGTGGTTTGCAGGATCGGTACGGTGGCCTCGAGATCGGCAACCTCGGCGCGGGCACGCGACAGATCGAGTTCTGATCCAAGACCGGTCTGCAATCGAACCTGCACGATGTTGCTGGTCTGGCGTTGCAAATCCAGTGAGTCCTGTAAAAGAGCCAGGCGTTTCTGTGCCCCGCGCAGTTCGATGTAATTGCCGATGATATCGGAAATCATCGTGCGATAGACATCTTCGCGCAAATAGACCTGACGCAGATAGCTTGCCTCGGCGACTTCTTCCTCGCGGGTTTGACCACCCCAAAGGTCCACGGTCCAGGAAAGATCAATTCCGGCACCAAACCCCAAATCATCGACATGATCGCCACTGGCCCGGCTTGACGTCGAACGATCTGCCGAACTGTCAAACGACCCATCAATAGTCGGACCATTTGCCCCCGCGACACCGCGCGCAGTGGCGGCCGCCGCCCGAATACGGCTGATGGCGATTTTAAGATCGATATTGTTGGCAACGCCTTCTTCGATCAGGCCCTGCAATACAGGGTCGGTTGTACTTTCCCACCAGCGGCCATGATCAGCCTGTGAAGCAGCAATGACCGGAATTTCCGGGGTATATGCCCCGACCAGATCAAAGTTCGGTGCAGTATAATCCGGACCGACCGACTGGCATCCGGCAAGGGCGGTCAGAAGTGCAACACCTGAAAGTGTCAGAAGACGATTTTTATTCATGTTATTTCGCACTTCCTTCAATGCCACCCGGGGCATCTGACCCATGGGAAAATTCGTCGGGAATTTCACCGGTATCGGGAATGGATTCCGCGGCACGCAACTGGGTTTGCAGTTTGTGTCCACCATCGGCACGTGCCGAAACAAGGGGTGCCAGCAACAGATACAGAACCGGGGTCAGGAACAGGGTAAAGACTGTTGCAAAGCCCAATCCCCCGAATACGACCCAGCCGATTGCGGCACGGGCTTCGGCACCGGCACCGGACCCAAGAACCAGTGGCAACCCGCCCAGAACCGTCGAAATCATCGTCATCATGATCGGGCGTAAACGTACCATCGCCGCGTCATGCACGGCTTCGCGCACGGATCGTCCGGCATCACGCAACTGATCGGCAAACTCGACAACCAGAATGCCGTTCTTGGCCATCAGGCCGACCAGCATCACAAGCCCGATCTGGCTATAGACGTTGATCGAAGTCCCACTAAGACTAAGCGCAAAGATCGCAGCCGCAAGACCAAACGGCACGGTCAGAACAACCACCAACGCCGACATGAAACTTTCGAACTGGGCGGCCAGAACCAGAAGCACCACAAGGACAGCAATCAGGAAGGTGATTTGAACATCGTTTGATGTTTCGCCAAGGGCCGCGGCATCGCCAAGGAACAGGACACCAACACCGGGTGGCAGAACCTTATCCGCCGCAGAAGTCACATCATTAACCGCCTGATCCAGGGTATAACCCGGCGCAAGGTTTGCAGAAACACCAACTGCACGCTGTTGGCCTTCGCGTTCCAGTTCGGATGCCACTGCCTCTTCGCTAAGAGTGATCACCGAGGACAAGGGCAGAATGCGGCCATTGGTTCCCGAGACAAACAGATTTTCAAGATCAGACGGGTCATTGATGCTGCCCACGGCACTGCGCAGTTTGACCGGGATACTTTGGTCATCGACATTGATGTCCGTGACTTCATATCCCTCGATCATGGCGCGCAAAGTGGTATCGAGCTCGTCAATTTCGATGCCCAGATCAAAGGCCCGCTTGCGATCAATATTGACCAGAAGCTGTGGCTGGGTTGTCTGATAGGACACCCGGATACCGGTCAGGTTCGGATTGTTTGCTTCGATCTCGGCCTGAAGAGCGCGGGCATTGGCCGCAAGATTACGGTAATTGGTCCCGGTCAGGGCGAATTGCAATCCTTCGCCCGTACCACCCCGCAGACCAAGGCTGTTTGGTTGCCAGACAAAGGCTTGTACACCCGGCAGGGCATTGAGCTTGCCACGGATCGTGTTGGTAATTTCCTGCTGGCTGCGTTCACGTTCGTCCCACGGGACAAGCGGCGCAATCACCAAGGCACGGTTCGGGTCCCAAAGGCCGACGATGGTGTAGATATTATAGGCATCACCGGCATCGACAATCGGACGCAGAATGTTTTCAACTGCTTCGACCTGACGATCCATGTAATCGATGCCGACACCATCCGGCCCGCGCAGGGAAACAAGAATACGGCCACGGTCTTCGTTGGGCAGCAATTCCTTGGTCACGGTGTTATAGGCACCGAACGCCAAACCACCGGCAACAATACAAATCATCAATGTGATGACCGGATTGCGCAGGACCCATTCCAGAATGACGCGGTAAATTCCGGCAAAGAAAATCCCTATCCGTTCAAGCATGTTGGGTTCAACATTTGTGTCCCCGTCATGTGGATCGATATGTTTCAGACGCGATGCCAGCATCGGGCACAGTGTCAGTGCGACAAAGGATGACACCGCCACCGAAAAGGCCAGAACAAAGCCGAATTCACGGAACAGGCGTCCCGCCGTGCTGGGCAGGAAGGAAATCGGCACGAACACCGAAATCAGGGTCAGCGTAGTTGCGATAACCGCAAAGAACACCTGACGCGAGCCAAGAACCGCCGCCGCCATGGAACCAAGCCCCTGATGACGCCGGCGCTGAATATTTTCAAGCACCACAATCGCGTCATCAACGATCATACCGGTTGCCAGCACAAGTGCCAGCAAGGTCAGGATATTGATCGAAAAGCCCATTGCCCAGATCGCCGCAACCGTCCCGATCAGGGCAATCGGAATGGTCACTGTCGGGATCAGGGTTGCAGTGAAGGACCGCAAGAACAGATAAAGCACGCCAATCACAATGATGATAGCAAGTGCAAGGCTATAGATCACTTCCCACAGCGCACCTTCAATAAAGACCGCATCGTCGGAGTTCACGAAGATTTCGATATCGTCATACTGCTTGTTCAGACGTTCGACGGCCTCGCGAATGCCATTGGAAATCGCAATCGTGTTTGACTGTGCCTGACGGACAACGCCAAGACCAATCACCGCACGACCATCGAGACGGACATAGGATGACGCATCATCCGGCCCGTAATAGATATCGGCAATATCGCCAAGCAGGATGCTGTCACGCACCAGCATCTGGTTCAGCTTGTCGACCTCCCAAACCGAAGCATCGGCACGAACAAACAGTTTCTGATCGGTGGATTCAAAGCTGCCCGCCGGGATATCGAACTGTGCAGTCCGCAAAACGTCGGCAATGTCTTTGACCGACAGGCCATAACTTGCGATGCGCAGCGGATCGACGCGCACATGCAGGACCTTTTCCCGGTCTCCGTTTACCGTAATTTCGGCAACACCAGGCACCGCCAGCAAGGCCGGCGTGATCTGGTCTTCGACGATATTGGCCAGTTCTTCTTCGGTCAGGCGATTGGTGACCACCGCCATACGCATGATCGCACTGGCATCCGCATCGGCCTTGACCACCCGGATTTCTTCGACTTCGTCGGGCAGGCTTCTTGAAGCACGACTGACGGCTTCGCGAATATCGCTGGCGGCATCATTGATTTCGACATCGGGGTAAAATTCGATACGAACGCGCGAACTGCCTTCCTCGCTTTGCGAGTTGATGTTCTTAACACCACTGACACGTGACGCAGCACTTTCAAGAACCGAGGTGACTTCGGCGTCAACGGTTTCAGGCGACGCACCGTTATAGGTCGCACTGATGGTAACTGTCGGTCGATCGACGTTGGGCAGTTCGCGGATTTCGACGCCAAGCATCGCCGCAAGACCGGCCAGAATAATCAGCAGCGATACAACACAAACCAGCACCGGACGGCGGATACTAAGCGATGCAAGATCATTCTGATCGTGATTACCGGATTGATCGGACATGATCAGGACCCCTCACCGTCACCCTCGCGGGCGGCAACACCGGGTTCTTCTTCCTTGTTGCGGATGCTTGCCGCAACCGTGCGGCCCGGGCGCAGACGCAGGACACCTTCGACAACGATCAAATCACCCTTGGCAACCGGACCGTCAATCAGGATGCGACCACCGGTCCGTTTGACAACACGAACCGGTACACGGGTTACCTTTTCATCAACGATCCGCCAGACATAGGTCCCGCCATCCCCCCAGAGCACCGAAATTTCCGGGACCGAGGGATATTGCTTGCCTTCGATATCGACATAGACAGCAAAGGACATCCCCGCCAACAGACGACTGTTGGGGTTCGGAACGCGGGCGCGAACGCTGAAGGTACGGCTTTCGGGGTCAACGCGGCTGCCGATGGATTCAACGACGCCGGTAAACAGTTCGCCCGGCAGGCTCCAGGTTTGAACGCGCAATGATTGTCCGGGTTTTACGTTATCAAACCGGGTTTCGGCGACTTCGAAATCGACCAGAATGCTTTCGATATTATCAAGCGTCAGAAGAACAGTGGAACTGTCAACACGGTCGCCAGCCTCGATTTGCGGAATGCCTACGATGCCGTCAAACGGGGCCATGATGGTGCGGTCGGCCAGATCAACTTCGGCCTGATCTAACTGAATTTTGGCTTCAGCCAGGGCAGTGCGGGCAGTATCAACCTCGCTTGCGGCAACCGCGCCAAGCGGCCGGGCCTGTTCATAGCGTGCCAGAAGCTGTTCGGCATCCTTGACCTGAACGGCTGCCAGGTTGCGGGCAAGACGTTCACGTTCGGCAGTAAGAATGACAAGAACCTGTCCTTTGGTGACCTCGTCGCCGGCGCGGACCAACACGTCGGACACTTCACCAGATACCGCCGGATAGATCGAAACACCGAGGGCCGATTTACCGGTTCCGACTGACTCAACGACGGTTTTTTCATCCATCAGGCTGGCATATTCTGCAATGACCGGTAGGGCGCGTTCGCGGCCATTTGCTCCGCCTCCGCCGCCTTGGCCACCGCGATCTGCGGTCTGCTGGGATTGACCACCAGACGACACAAATGCCGTGATCTCGTCTTTGGCAAAAATATACGCAGACGCCGCCGCTGCTACCAGCACGACACCTGCGATCAGAAGCGTTGATTTACGCGCCATCGCATTGATACTTCCAAGTCGGGCAGATCAGATGACCTTAACCCAGAGAGCCCTGTTCCCGTTCGGGAAAATTTCTGTATTTCAACTTGTTACCCGAATGGGCTGTTTTTTTTGTTTTTGAAACACTTGTGGCTAAAACGATATTGCAACCGTCAGGCCAGAACCACCGAAAAAGTGTATCAGAAACGTCGCAGTTTGTATCCCGGTCCCGATAAAATTGGCGGTTTCACGCACGATTTTCGCACAAACAGGATGACCCGCGCATCAGGATCGACGCGCGGGCCCTAAAATATTGATCTGCCTTGTTCAAATTGAACCGTCGGCAATCGCCTGACGGATCAGGCCGCCCCGAGCATTTCGGTTTTCGGGAAGACAACGAGATTGTCTTTGCGCCAGGTTTCAACGACGTCTTCGACCTGATCGGTTGCATCATCAGATGCCGCCTCGTCATCTCCGGCAGCGGAGGCGACCGCACGATCAAGCGATGCCGTCAGTTCCGTTACATTGCGTTCGACTTCGTTGGCACGACGGTTCAAATCAAGGCTAAGTTTCCGGGTGACTTCAATGTCGTTGGAGACTTCGACAATTGCCGCGCCAACGTAACGCACCGCATCCCCGGCAAGCGAGATTGCGCCAGTGATTTCCTCAGTCTCGCGGCGCTGGTGTTCAACATCCCCGGCGACTTCATCGGAAATGGACATCATCGAACGGACCGTTACGCCGACTTCTTCCATCGAGGCAACACAACGATCGGTCACCGCCCCCATGGCATTGACATGTTCGGTGATCTGTTCTGTTGCGCGCTCGGTCTGACCGGCAAGGTTTTTGACCTCGGCCGCAACCACGGCAAAGCCTTTGCCCGCTTCGCCTGCACGGGCGGCTTCGATGGTGGCATTCAGGGCCAGAAGGTTGGTTTGGCCCGCAATGCCGCGGATCAGATCAACGATCTGTTCGATGCTCAGCGCCACTTCACGCAGATCATCAACCGCTTTTGCCGATTGTTCGGTGGACCCGACCGCGTTCTGGGCAATTTCACGCTGATGTTCGACCCGGTTGGCGATGGAACCGATGGCATCGGTCAGGCGGATTGCCGCATCACTGATCGCGATTGAATGCGACTGGCTATCCTGTGCGGCACCGGTTGCGGCCTGTGTCTGGGTGGTGACACGTTCGGCAGCGGCGGCAACCTCGGTCACGGCTTCGCGCATGCGGGTGACCTGATGGTTTACCGATTTCACCAGACCGGTGGTTTCGCCTTCGATGGTTTCGGCCATGGCACCCAGTGATGCACGGCGCTTTTCTTCTTCGATGCGCTGAAGGGTGATGCGTTCTTCGGCCATCTGTTCGATCTTCAGTGCGTTTTCACGGAAGATCGCAACCGTACGTGCCATTGCGCCAAATTCATCACGACGATTGACATCGGCAAGATCGATATGGGTGTCATTTTCGCTCAGACGTGTCATGTCACCATTTACACGTTTCAGCGGACGCAGGATGCTCATGGCAATGCCAAGGGCCAGCGCCAGGGCAACCACAACACCGATGGCCGCAACCACGATATTGGTCAGGGCCGAGTTTTCGGACTGTGCGTGGGCGGCATCGACCAGAATGGTCTGGTTGGCGACGGCCTCGGCACGGATATTCTGGGTGATGGCCTGAACTTCGCGGACGGCAGACTTGAAATCATCCATCGACTGACGGAACCCGCCAATCGATCCTTCAAGCTGATTGGCCCCCTGTTTCAAAAGATCATTATCGCGTACCGCGTAGGCAAACAGCTTTTTGTCGTTACGCGACAACTTGCCCACCGCGGTTTTGATTTCTTCCTGAAGATCGGTCAAAGACGATGTATTGGTTCGCGCCAGATCAAGGGATTCGGGCGTGCGCAGGATCGAATATTGCAGGCTGTTGACGATGGCGGCCAGATTGGCTTCGCCCAGCTTGTCGGCAAATTTGGTGACAATTTCCGGATCGCGTTTGGCGATAAACTCTTCAAGCTTTGCCGCAGATTGACCAAGCTGATTGGCCCCAAGCAGCATCGTATCAGATGCCGCAGTAAGGTTTTCAGCACGCAGGACCAGTGGTTCCAGCGTTGCAATGTAATCGGCACTCAGACTTTCGAGCGTATCGGCGCGTTCAACATCACCCGAAACACGAAGGGCTTCCACCAGCGTCGCGCCGCTTTGTTCGGCACTTTCGCGGATGGTGGCGATGCCTTCGCGATCCAGCGGGTCGACGGTTTGTGCAAACAGCAGAACCTGATTTGAAAGACGTTCAAGTTTAAGGGCGTAATCATTGGCAAGACCGACAAGGCCGGTGCTTTTGGCGATGCGGTCCGCATGCGCGCCAAAACCAAGAAGATAGGTCGAAGACAATGCACTAAGGCCAACCAGCAGGACCACAAGCACGAAGAAGCCTGCGAAAATGCGTGAACCGATGCGAATTCGATCAAGAAACATGTAAGTTCCAAACAGAAAATGGGACGTTTGGCGCGATCCTTACAGCAGCGCAGGGCTCAGTTTTGTAACACTTAGATGAAATCCGCATTTGTCTAGGGATTGACGATCATTCCACGCACGATAAATGATCAAAGCAACAGGCAGACACAGATGAAATGTTCATATGAACATCGACCTATACACCTGTTGAGGGCGTCTTATCCCTGTCCTTTGGGCCCGATTTAAGGGTTTGTTCATGTATCGGGTGCGAATCGCCGGAACTTCCCGCCCGAAAGGCCCCACAGGCGCCTTGTCGCTCCTAAAATGTCACCATGACAATATTGTACAAGCCGGGCAGTTTTTTGGCGCTATACTTGGGTTATGGCATCAGCTTCGCAGCATAACACTGTGCCACAGCGCCGCCTGAGTGCGGCCAGGCGCCCCCGCGAGATTGCCCGTCACTGGCGGGCAGCCGACGGGATTGATTTGTTCGAAGCCGATTACAAGAATTTCAGCTTTCCCAAACACAGTCATGACTATTACGCGTTTGGCACCATCCTGAACGGGGCCGAACAATTCATGACACGCGGCACCAATTATGTGGCTGCCCGTGGACAGCTTTTGATGATGAACCCGATGCAGGTTCATGATGGCCGGTCGGCATCCGATGATGGCTATCAGTACCAGATCATGTTCATCGCCCCGGAAATCTTTGGCAATCTGGTCCAGGAACTTTCACCAAAAAGCAGCGGGCTTCCGTTCTTTGGGAACTGTGTTGTTGATGACCCGGAACTGCATTTGCAGCTGCAACACCTGCATCGCATGTTCCGCCCCGACCTTGCCACGACGACAAGCATCCTCGAGCGCGACAGCACCCTGCTTTATAGTGCTGCGCGCCTTTCGCTCCGTCATGCCGATGCCCCACCTTTTATCTATCGACCGGGATCAGAGGATAAACGCGTTAAAACCGTGATTGATTACATGGCAGCCCATCTTGATGAAAATATCGCGCTTGAAGACCTTGCCACGATTACGGGACTAAGCCGGTTTCATTTGCTGCGTGTCTTTCGCGATGCCACCGGCCTGCCCCCGCATACCTATTTCAATCATATGCGCCTGCGCCGTGCCAAACGCATGCTGTTTGACGGATCAAGCATCGCCGATGCCGCCGCGGCGACCGGCTTTGCCGATCAAAGCCACCTGCACCGGCATTTCAAAACCATGTGGGGTGTCAGCCCCGGTGCCTTTATCGCAAGCCTTGATCACAAATCCTGATCTTCGGCCAAGCAAGTTCTCCAGTCTGTCAGCAACGGCAGATCACCCGTACTGACAGACTGGCAATCTTTCGTACCTTATGCGCCCGCCTTGCGACGTTTCAGCGCATCGGTCACCAGGCACAATTCTTCAAACAGGATTTGCGCACCAACATGGGCTGTATTTGTGGTTGCGTCATATTGCGGGGCGACCTCGACAACATCGGCGCCAACAAAATCCAGTCCCTTCAACCCACGCAAAATTGCCAGTGCCTCGCGCGAGGTCAGACCACCGATTTCCGGTGTGCCGGTGCCCGGTGCAAAAGACGGATCAAGGCAATCAACATCAAAGGACAGATAAACAGGGCCATCACCCACCACTTCACGGGCCTTGGCAATCACCGCCTCGACACCCATTTGCGGGACTTCTTCGGCATGGATCACGGTCATGCCGCTGTCATAGGAGAACTCCCACAGATATTCAGCGCCACCGCGAATACCGATCTGAATGGTGCGTTCCGGGTCGAGAACCCCGTCCATCACCGATTGACGGAACGGCCCGCCATGATGGAACTTCGCACCTTCATATTCACCGCTGGTGTCGCAATGGGCATCAAGATGGATCATGCCAACCGGGCGACCCTTGCCCACGGCGCGCTGGATCGAATAACTGATTGAATGGTCGCCACCAACGGCAATCGGAATGACACCGGCATCAACAATCCTGGAGAAATAATCGACGATATCCTCATGACAGCTTTCAAGCGAGAAACGGCTACGGAACGGTACATCGCCAATATCGGCAACATTGCAATGTGCGCCGGGCACCATGTGCAGAACATGCTCATACGGGCCAATACGTTCGATATTGCGCACCGCACGCGGACCAAGACGCGCCCCGGCCCGGTTGGTCACACCCAAATCCATCGGCACACCAACAAGTGCGACATCAAGGCCGTCAAAATTGGTTTTCGCGGCATCGGGGGCAAAGGGCGCATCAAGGAAGGTCGGCACACCGGCAAACGGCCATTTGCGTTCGCCACTTGATGAAAACTGGGTATCGGCCACTTCCTTGAAATGCGGATCGAACATATCGCCGCCTTTGGCGTTGCCGTATTTTTCGCGCAGTTTTGCAAGCTTTTCACTGTTCACGATGCTGGCCTCCTTGGACCCTTTTGGATATCGCTGATATCGGGGACGTCTGTGACGTTTCTGATTATTTGAACTATCGGGTTCAGGGTGCTGCATCTGTCCACATGACAGAATTGAAATCTGGAAAACTGCCCAGAACTCAAACAGTCCCGGCCTTTCCAGCCATCGATCTGCCGCCATGACATATGCAGGCCTGAAACCACCTGCACAGCAGATCAAATTGCGCGGGTTAGAAAAATCACGTAATGCTGAACTTTACTTTGGTATTTTCCAAAGTAATTAATACGGAACCGCATGTCATGGCGATGGAACAAACCGATCTCAAGCTTTTGCGCATCTTCCTGACCATCGTCGAGGCGGGCGGATTTGCGGCTGCGCAAAGCGAACTTAACCTGTCGCTTTCGACCATCTCAAGCTATGTCACGGCACTTGAAACCAGACTTGGTTTTGTCCTTTGCAAACGCGGACGCAGCGGATTTTCCCTGACCCGCGAAGGTCAGGTGGTGTTTGAAGAAGCCCACCGGCTGTTCAAATCCGTGGCACATTACGAAACCAGAATGCGGTCGCTGCGTGACAAGCTGAACGGTACGTTGACCATCGGACTGACCGACAACACCATCACCGATCCCGGGGCGCGCCAGATCGAACAAACCATTGCGCGCTTTGTGCAACACGCCCCCGATGTGACGCTGAATATCGTCACATATCCGCCCAATGATCTGCTGCGCGAAGTCGTCACTGGCGCCATTCAGGTTGGCATTTGTGCCTTTCCCAAAACCGTTCTCGGCCTCAGTTACATTCCACTTTACCCGGAAATGCACCGGTTTTATTGCGGGGCGGACCATCCGCTTTTTAAAGTACCAGACAGCGACATCGACATTGATGAAATCCGCCGTTTCAGGATTGTCGGGCGGAAATTCTGGCTCGGCCGGGACCTGAAGGATTTTGCAATTGCCCGCCCGCATGCCACCGTTTCGGATATGGAGGGCGAGGCACGCCTGATCCTATCCGGGGCTTTTTTGGGATATCTGCCCGAACATTACGCCAAACAATTTGTTGATACGGGCCGGATGCGCCCGATCCGCCCGGAACAGTTCTGTGTCGAAGCCCTGTTTCAGGCCAGCTTTGATTCCAACAAGCAGCTTGATCCGGTCGCCGAGCTGTTTTTGGACCTTCTGATCAAGGATTTCGGGGCGACACGGAATTGAAAATTCGACAATAGCAATATCGTCCAATACGCCCTATCTCCTATCTCTCATATTGGAGCCTGTAAAAACTGGCTCCTCGCCCACCATCACTGAAAATGGCCGGTCGCCCCAAAATGAACCGGCCTTTAAAACCATAGGAAATGTCGGAAATGTCACGCCCCGGACCTGCCCAGATCGGGCATTTCGACCCTGACACCATCAGACGCGGCGCGATTGCCTGTCTGCCGCTTTTGCCCAGCACCATCATCTTTGGTGCGGTACTTGGTGTGCTTGCGTCCCAGCGCGGATTGTCGCTGGGCGAACTTCTTTTCATGAGCCTGACGGTCTTTGCCGGATCAGCCCAATTTGTATCGGTTGATCTGTGGCGTGAAACCATTCCGGCCGCGACCATCATCGTCGCCACTGCCGTGATCAATATGCGCTATATCCTGATTGGTGCCTCCCTGCGCCCGGTATTCAAGGGCCGCCCGCTGTGGGTCAAGATTTGCGGCATGCATATGGTTGCCGATGAAAACTGGGCTGTGACCATGACCCAGGAAAATCTTGCCAATCCCGGCTTCCTGCTGGGTGGTGGTATCTTCCTTGGTGTTGTCTGGGCAGCGGGCAATATCGCCGGTTACCTGCTGGGTGGTGGCATTCCCGACCCCGAAGTCTATGCGCTTGATTTCGCCTTTACCGCTGTGTTTGCGGCCCTGACCATCGGCATGTGGAAGGGCAAGGTTGACCTTTTACCGTGGGTGGCCGCCGCCATCGGATCCATCATCGGGCATTACACCCTGCCCGGCACCTGGTCAATTTTGGCCGGTGCGGGTGCCGGTGTTGTCACCGCCGCCCTGACATGGCGTCCCGATATGGATGATGACAGCCTAGAAGCCGAAATTGCCGTTGAAGGCCGTGAAGCCTATGGCGCGCCGGAAGGTACTGGCACCACAGGCTCCCTCAGCCCGGAGGCCAGCAAATGAACCAGTTCCCTGATCTGACAAGTTTCAGCCTTGAAGCCGTTCTGACCATCCTTGGCATGGCGGCCGTAACATATGGCATGCGTCTGGGCGGACTTTTGATGGCGGATCGTTTGCCGCAACATGGCCGCTGGGCCCATGTGCTTGAACGTCTTCCCGGTGCGGTTCTGATTTCGGTCTGGGTGCCAAGTGCGCTTTCGGCCGGTGCGATTGGCATTGCCGGTGCGGTTGCCACCGTCGTTACCATGGCGCTTGCACGTAACCTGTTTGCGGCAATGGCTGTCGGGATGGTTTTGGTGGGTATTGGCCGATATTTCTTCGGCTAGTTACCCCACCTATTACGCAGGCTGTTTGGCCAACCGGTTGAGTTTGAGGATAGAGAATATCTTTTCAAACAACTGGTTGGCCGCCTTGCGGATGGTGCGATTTTCAAAGGCGAAATACAACCCCACCGACAAAGCAAGCGTTCCGGTCGCCGCACAGGCAACGGCCAGTGCATCGCCAAATCCGGCATCGGTCGCAGCACGAATGATCACCAGGCCGATATTCTGATGCAGCAGATACCAGCTATAAGAAATCAGGCCGACCGGCCAAAGAATACTCAGTACCGGCAAGCGCCGCGTGGCGATAACAACAATACCAACCAAAAGCGTCACAGCCGCATAAGGCACCACCGCGTCATAGGCGCCGGTGGTGAAACTTGCGAGATAGGCCAGAACAGCAAGCAGGGAATAACGACGCTTCTGCGCGTCTGAATCCCGGGTATGGGCAAAGAACAGGGCCGCCCCGATCAGGAACAGGATGATATGTTCCGGCCGGATGATCCGGTCAAAATGATCAATCCCGACAAGACGTAATCCAAGCCCGACGGCAAACAAACCAACCATTCCGCCCAGAATGATCGACGGGCGGCGGCTGATGCACAGCAGGAAGCCATAGATAAAGTAGAATTTAAGCTCGACGATCAGGCTCCAATACACGCCATCCACGGGCGGCATGATGGCGGCATTAAGGAAAAGAAGATTTCCCAACGCCTGAACAATCGTAACTTCCCTGTCCGGCAGGCCAAAATAGCTGACCAGCGCAAAGGTCAGGATCACGCCCGCGACATAGGCCGGATAAATTCGCCCGAAACGCCGTCCCCAGAATGTTGCAAGTGATCCGGTCCGTTCCGCCGTCATGGCAATGCAATAGCCACTGATGACAAAGAAAAGATCAACACCAAGCCAGCCAAATTCAAACATCGGCGCAAATGAAAGCCCGGTGAAATCATTGGGCCAGCGGCCAAGATAATGAAAAGCTACCACCATCAAAACAGCGATGGCGCGCAATCCATCGATTGCCGCCATCCTGTTTTGTTGTGTCTGTGCCGGCATGTTCATGCCTAGGCAGCGACCATGTTCTGTTCGCGGGTGGCTTCGAATTTCAGGTTCGGCCAGTCGCGCTGTGTGGTTTCAAGGTGCCAGGCGTTACGTGCGATGAAGACCAGTGTTTCGTCATGGTCTTCAAACAGTGCCGACTGGTTTGAATCACGGAACTTTTTAATCTCAAGGGGATCATCACCAACAACCCAGCGTGCCGCATAGGCCGGGGTCTGTTCGAAATGAACCTTGATGCCATATTCAGCCGAGATGCGTTCTTTCAGAACTTCAAACTGAAGCTGTCCGACCACACCGACGATCCAGTCTGCACCCATCATCGGTTTAAAGACCTGGGATGCACCTTCTTCGGCAAGCTGTTCAAGGGCACGCTGAAGATGTTTGCCCTTAAGCGGATCATCAAGACGAACCTTTTGCAGCAATTCCGGGGCAAAGGCCGGAACACCGCGGAAGCGAAGGTCTTCGCCCTCGGTCAGGGTATCACCAATACGCAATGTGCCGTGGTTCGGAATACCGATAATGTCACCCGGCCATGCTTCCTCGGCGATGTCACGCTCATTGGCAAAGAACAGCATCGGGTTATGCACCGCCATCTGTTTGCCAGCACGGACATGCTTAAGCTTCATGCCGCGTTTGAAATGACCGGAACACAGACGAATGAATGCAATGCGGTCACGATGGTTCGGGTCAATATTGGCCTGAACCTTGAACACAAAGCCCGCCACCTTTGGCTCGGCCGCATCAACCAGTCGCGTTGCCGCTTCCTGCGGGCGCGGGGTCGGTGCGATTTCGCCAATGCCGCGCAACAATTCGCGCACGCCAAAGTTATTGACCGCCGACCCAAAGAAGACCGGCGTCAGATGCCCTTCGCGGTAGCTTTGCAGATCAAATGGCGGGCAGATTTCGCGCACCATTTCGACTTCTTCGCGAAGCTTCTCAAGAAGGTAATCCGGGATCAGTTCATCAAGCTTGGGATCATCAAGGCCTTTGATCGGAATGGCTTCCTTGACGACATTGCCGCCTTTTTCCATGAACAGAAGCTGATCATTGACCAGATCGTAACAGCCATGGAAATCACGACCCGACCCGATCGGCCATGTTACCGGCGACACGTCAAGTGCAAGGTCCTGTTCGATCTGATCAATCAGTTCGAACGAATCACGGGCTTCACGGTCAAGCTTGTTAACAAATGTCGTGATCGGCACGTCACGCAGACGACAGACTTCAAACAGCTTGCGCGTCTGGGCCTCGATGCCCTTTGCACCGTCAATCACCATGACAGCGGAATCAACCGCGGTCAGAACGCGATAGGTATCTTCGGAAAAGTCTTCGTGGCCCGGCGTATCAAGCAGGTTGAAGATATTTTCTTCAAACTCGAAGGTCATCACAGCCGAAGACACGGAAATACCGCGATCCTGTTCGATCTTCATGAAGTCCGAACGTGCGCCACGCTGTTCCTTTTTCGCCTTCACCGCACCGGCCATCTGAATGGCACCCCCGAACAGCAGCAGCTTTTCGGTCAGGGTCGTTTTACCCGCATCCGGGTGGGCAATGATGGCAAAGGTACGGCGACGCGATACCTGCTGGTCAATCATCGACATGGTTATCAACTTTAATCCGATATGAATTTCTTGGCGCGCAATGTAGCGATTTTTACAGCCATTGCCACCGTGAAATCATCATATCGGCCATGTATCGGGCCGTTCAGGCCAGCCAAACCCGCGAAACCACCCCGATTACAAACGATCCGACCAGTGCATAGGCCAGATAAAGGGCAAAAACCGGCCGTTTCACAAGCGCAAAGACCGCAATTGCCGCCGGGATCGATGACACGCCGCCTGCGACCAGAAACGCCATCGCCGCGCCTGACTGCATCCCTTGGGCAATAAGTCCCTGCATCACCGGAAGGGCGGCATAGCCGTTCAAATAGGCCGGAACACCGACAAGGGTTGCAATGGCAATCGGCCCGACACCTTCGCCACCCAGCAGACCACTAACTCCTTCGGCCGGGATATAGGCAACCATCATGCTTTCAAGCAAAAAGGCAAAACCCATCCACTTTCCAAGAAAAATCACGTTGGCAATGGCCGATTTGCGGAACTTGGTCACACGGTCGCCATCCTGCCAGAATTTCCACACGACATCTTTGGGGGCGCGGATCTTTGCCCCGCCGCAGCCACCATTGCCAACCCCTTCGCGCAGCGGATCAGACAGGAAGCCGCGTCCCATCAGCCACATGGTGACAAACCCGCCCATCAGACCAAGCGCGATGGCAGCAATCAGCTTGATCACCGCAAAGTCGGTTCCCAATGTACCCGCCGTCAAAACAAACATCGCCGGATCAATCACCGGCGACGCCAGCCAGAATGCCATAACCGGGGCAAGCGGAACCCCCATGGCAAGCAGGGCCGCAATTAGCGGAATAACCCCGCAAGAACAGAACGGTGACAAGGCCCCAAAGGCGGCAGCGGTAAAGACCATACGCACCGGATGCCCGGCGAAGGCCCGCGAAATCAGATTATCGGCTCCGCTTGCCGTGGCATAGGCCGCAATCCCGATGGAAAGCAGCAAATAGGGCGCGGTCCCGATAAAGGCATCAAAGGTAAATTCGATGCTTGGCACCAGTTGAACAGGATCAAACAGATAGACCGCCAACAAAATGGCCAGTCCCGCCAACAAAACCCGATCAAAACGTCGGGCCGAAACGCCGATACGGCGAAGTTGCAATGTCAGGGCAGTCATATCCATATCCCTAGAAAATTAGTTATATTATCCCAAATAAAAGGCCCATCTATGCAGGGGCCTTGGAATCCTTGTTGTTTGCGGTTTCCGACGTGGAACCGTGTGGCGACAAGGGTGAAAGATCAACACCGCTGCAACATTCATCGGCGATGAAGCCGACAATATTCTGCATCACGTCAAAATCCGCACGATTGCGGGTTTCACGCCCCTGTTTTTCCTGTGTCACCAGACCGGCCTGAACCAGCGTGCCCAGATGATGCGACAGGGTCGATGCCGGCAGGCCAAGCAAGCGGCCAATATCGCCAATATTCAATCCATCACGCCCGGCCTTGACCAGTTGGCGATAGATTTTCAAACGGGCTTCGTGCCCCAGTGCCGCAAAGGCAGGTGCGATGTCTTTTTCTTTCATGCCTCAATCATAACTATATTTCTAGTTATTTAAACATATTTCTTCGATAGCCCTTCAACCAACTGAATAACTGAACTATTTCCTGAGTTTTCCGCGCGTGACCCTTTCCCGTTAGCAGCCTGACACGGAAATGTCACTTGCCAGAAAGCAAATATGTCGATATTTCCCGACATATGGAAACAAAACAAGCAATCAGCGCCCTAGGCGCATTGGCACAGGATCACCGACTGGCGGCATTTCGTCTTTTGGTGCGCGCAGGGAATGACGGTATCGCCGCAGGTGAAATCGCGCGCCTGATCGCCATTCCACACAATACGATGTCATCGCATCTGACGACACTTAGCCAAGCCGGACTGATCAGCAGCACCCGGGAAGGCAGGTCGATCATTTACCGGATTGTGCCCGAGGTCATGCGCGATCTTTTGGGATTTCTGGCCGATGATTGCTGTCAGGGACAACCCGAACTTTGCGGTCTTCCGACCAGCAAAACCAAAACAGGATGTTGCTAGCCATGGCCGCAGATCGTGAAAACACCTCGTCGCCAATGGGCATCTTTGAACGGTATTTGACCGTCTGGGTCGCGGCCAGCATCGTTGTTGGCATCGTTCTGGGACAACTTTTGCCCGATCAGTTTCAGGCGATTGGCAATCTGACAGCCTATGAAATCAATTTGCCGGTGACGATTCTGATCTGGTTGATGATCGTGCCGATGCTGATGAAGGTCGATTTTGGCGCATTACATGAAGTAAGCCGCCAGTGGCGGGGCATTGGCGTGACGCTTGGCGTCAACTGGCTGATCAAACCGTTCACCATGGCCGCCCTTGGCTGGCTGTTTATCGGATTTCTGTTCCGCCCGCTTTTGCCCGAGGCACAGATTGAAAGCTATATCGCAGGCCTGATCCTTTTGGGGGCAGCACCGTGTACAGCGATGGTGTTTGTCTGGTCGCACCTGACCAAGGGGGATGCGAATTTCACCCTGACGCAGGTTGCCCTGAATGACACCATCATGATTTTTGCCTTTGCCCCGATTGTCGCCCTGTTGCTTGGCATTTCGGCAATTACCATTCCTTGGGAAACCCTGACCATTTCGGTTGTCGCCTTTATCGTCATTCCGGTGATTGTCGGTCAGGTGATCCGAAACCGGTTGATGACGGGCGGGATTGATCGGTTCAATGCATTTGATGCCAAGCTTAAACCGCTTTCGATGATTGCGTTGCTTGCAACACTGGTCTTGCTGTTTGCCTTTCAGGGGCAACAGATCATTGCCCAGCCAATGATCATCGCCCTTTTGGCTGTGCCGATCATTTTGCAGACCTATTTCATTGCCGCCATCGCCTATGTAGCCAACAAGATTCTTGGGGTCGAACACAGGATCGCCGCCCCCTCGGCAATGATTGGTGCTTCGAACTTCTTTGAGCTGGCGGTTGCGACCGCGATTGGCCTGTTCGGGTTTTCATCGGGTGCTGCGTTGGCCACTGTGGTTGGCGTTCTGGTCGAAGTGCCGGTGATGCTGTCACTTGTCGCGATTGCCAACCGGTCACGTGACTGGTTCGCACATGCCCCCACCAAACCAAACTGATTTCCTGTTTTTGGATGACCGATATGAACAAGAAAATCCGCATTGGCATTAACGGTTTTGGGCGTATGGGGCGGCTGGTTCTGCGGGCGGGCTGGGACCACCCGAACCTTGAATTTGTCC
This sequence comes from Thalassospira profundimaris, assembly GCF_003326675.1. Lineage (GTDB taxonomy): Bacteria > Pseudomonadota > Alphaproteobacteria > Rhodospirillales > Thalassospiraceae > Thalassospira > Thalassospira aquimaris. The sequence continues at coordinate 101,483 of NZ_JPWF01000005.1, read as the reverse complement.
ATATCAATGAAATCAAGGGCGGGGCGAAAACCGCGGCCCATCTTCTGGAATTTGATTCCGTGCATGGCCGCTGGCCCAACCGCGTTGATTACATCGACAATCAGGTGGTGATTGGTCAAACCCACAAGATTTCATTTTCAGAAAATGCCACACCGGGCGACACCAACTGGGTCGGGATGGGTTGCGATATTGTTCTGGAATGTACCGGCAAATTCAAAACACCCGAAACGCTTCAGCCCTATTTTGATCAGGGTGTGAAAAAAGTAATTGTCGCCGCCCCGGTCAAGGAAGGTGCGCTTAACATCGTCTATGGGGTCAATGATGATCTTTATGATCCGGCGATCCATCACCTTTTAACCGCGGCAAGCTGCACCACCAATTGCCTTGCCCCGGTCGTCAAGGTCATCCACGAAAAGCTTGGCATTGTGCATGGATCTATCACCACCATCCATGACGTTACCAATACCCAGTCGGTGGTCGACTTGCCCCATAGCGACCTGCGCCGGGCACGGTCGTGTCTGCAATCACTGATCCCGACCAGTACCGGGTCGGCGACCGCAATCACGATGATTTACCCGGAACTTAAGGGCAAATTGAACGGGATTGCGGTACGTGTACCACTGCTTAATGCGTCACTGACCGATTGTGTGTTTGAAGTTTCCTGCGATACCGATGCGGAAACTGTCAATGACCTGATGCGCGAGGCATCGGAAACCTATCTTGCCGGTATTCTCGGCTATGAAGACCGGCCTCTGGTCAGCGTTGATTACCTTAATGACAGTCGTTCTTCGATCATTGATGCCGGATCGACCATGGTAATCGATAAACGTCAGGTCAAAATACTGGCCTGGTATGACAATGAGTGGGGGTATGTCTGCCGGATGGTTGATCTTGCCGTCAAAGTTGCGCAGTCGCTTTAGGAACGCCGATCATGTCAGCCGCCATTCGCAATTACGCACTTGTGACCGGGGCCTATTGGGGCTTTACCCTGACCGACGGGGCGTTGCGGATGCTTGTCCTGTTGCATTTTCATGCGCTGGGCTATTCGGCGTTTGAAATCGCCCTTCTGTTCATCCTTTACGAATTTGCGGGGATCATTACCAACCTTGTCGGTGGCTGGCTGGCGCAGGCACGCGGATTGCGCTTTACGCTTTATAGTGGCCTGATCCTTCAGATTGCATCGCTTGCTGCCCTGTCCCTGACCAGTCCTGACTGGCTTCCGGCGGTTTCGGTTGCCTATGTCATGGGGCTTCAGGCGGCATCCGGGGTGGCCAAGGACCTGACCAAGATGTCGAGCAAATCGGCCATCAAGGTTCTGGTTCCGGCTGATGCCAAGGGCGCATTGTTCAAGTGGGTTGCGATCCTGACCGGGTCGAAAAACGCGCTTAAGGGTGTGGGCTTTTTCATGGGGGGGGCGCTTTTATCCTGGCTTGGTTTTTCCGGGGCGCTGATTGCCATGGCGATCGGGCTTGCCATCACACTGATTGCGGTTGCGCTATCACTCGGGGATACGATGACCGGACCGGCGGGCAAGATCAAACCGAAATTCCGCGATGTATTTTCCCGTGATCGCAAGATCAATGTCCTGTCGGCAGCACGCCTTTTCCTGTTCGGGTCACGCGATATCTGGTTTGTGGTTGGTTTGCCGGTCTTTTTGGCTGCCGAACTGGGCTGGAGCCATATCGAGGTCGGCAGTTACATGGCGCTTTGGGTAATCGGATATGGTTTCATCCAGACCATCGCACCGAAAATGCTACGTGCCGGATCACATGAACCAGATGGCCGTACTGCCCGTTTCTGGATTGCGGCATTGATTGCCGTGACCACGGCAATTGCCGCGGCAGTGACACAGGGCATTACCCCTGAGTTTGCAGTTCTGGGCGGACTTTTGGTGTTCGGGATTATATTTGCTGTCAATTCATCGCTGCATTCCTATCTGATCCTGGCCTATGCCGAAGGCGACAAGGTCGCGATGAATGTCGGGTTCTACTATATGTCAAACGCCATCGGGCGGCTAAGTGGCACCATTCTTTCGGGGGTTGCCTATTACTATGGCGGACTGGTCGGATGCCTTGTGACATCAATCGTGTTTTTGACCATAAGCTGGATCATCAGTGCCGCCCTTCCGACCCGAATGCCCGCCACACCGCAAAGTTGAACAAAAAAGTTCTTTCGCAGATGCGGGATAAACATATGAAAAGACTCATTTTCCAGATTCACGAAAATTTCATCGCGTAAAAAATCGTGACAAGCCACTGCATATAGGGGTACGATTCCAAGTAATGGTCAATCACTTGACCTTAGGAGGGGTTCCCGAGTGCCGCGAAAAAGCGTCTTACAACGAGAATTTTCGCCCCCCGGATCGCACATGCAACATGTTGTGACCGGCGGAAACTCCTACCGCCACTTCCATCGCAAGATGAAAATTGAATGCGCGCCCTTCCATGACGGAATGGCGCGTTTTGCTTTTTTGGCACATTTGATGAGGTGATCGTCATGGGTAAGCGCGCAGCACGCCGTCGTAATCGTCCGCAGCAGTCCGACAACAATGTCCATGAACTGTTCGATGAAAAGAACGCTGACTGGCACCCGCTTCAGGGGGAAGCAGCAGAACCGAAAGGACAACGCGATCAAAGCTACCGCCGTAATATCCGCCCGAAAAGTGAAAACCAGGCCGCATTGATGGAGGCGATTGACGCCTTTAACCTTGTCCTTGCCCTTGGCCCGGCGGGGACAGGTAAAACCTATATCGCTGTTTCCAAGGCGGTCGAGGCCCTTGACCGCGGGGATATCGGCCGCATCGTTCTGGCCCGCCCGGCTGTTGAAGCCGGCGAGAATATCGGCTTCCTGCCCGGCGATGTCGAAGCCAAGATGGCCCCGTATCTTCGTCCACTTTATGACGCACTGAATGATCGCCTCGGCACCAAGCGCCTGCGCACTTATCTGTCGGACGGCACGATTGAAATTGCCCCGATTGGCTATATGCGTGGCCGTACCCTTAACAACGCGTTCGTCGTCATCGACGAAGCCCAGAACTGCACATACGGGCAGCTTAAAATGCTGGTCACCCGTCTGGGCTGGAATTCCACCATGATCCTGACCGGCGACCCGGATCAGACCGACCTTCTGCCGGAAATGTCAGGCCTATCGGAAATGTCCGAGCGGCTTGAAAATGTCGAGGATGTCGCCTGTGTCCAGTTGCGTGACAAGGACATTGTCCGTCACCCGCTAGTCGCAAGCATGTTGACGGTGCTTTAACCCTCATATCAAGTTCCGACACAGCAAACCAAAGAAGACCAAGGCGGGCCCGAAAGGGCCCGTCACTTTTTTTGATCTGCTTATATAGGCTGATAAATCTTGGCTTCGCGGTAAATCGCCCAACCGCGCAAAATCTGTCAACAAAACATATATATTGACGAAATAACCAACCAAAACCCAATATATAGACATCACGGTCCTTCTGAAGGATGTCATATCACTCAGAAGGCTAAGAGGGAATTCGGTGCGTTTTGCATAAGCACAACAATGCCGGAGCTGCCCCCGCAACTGTAAGCGGTGAGCTTTGATCCAATCATGGTCACTGAAATGCATGGCATTTCGGGAAGGCCGGATAAAGCTTTGACCCGCAAGCCAGGAGACCTGCCGTGAGCGAACTTAACATTCACGGGCGGGGTGTCCCGGTGGAGTGCTTGCGATGTGGCCGCACTGTGCCACCTATCCCTGCATACCTCCGTTTGGCCTTTGCCCCCATTTGATTGGGGCTTTTGATGTCAGCAACTGTTGAAATGGAACGGCCTGCCGTTCCCGAACCGGCACTAAATTCACACAATGGCTTTCAGGTGATCCGACGCAACGGATCGGTCACATCCTTTGACCCTGCCAAAATCAAGGCGGCCCTGACCAAGGCCTTTCTTGCGGCAGAGGGCGAAACCGCGTCGGGATCACATCGTGTACATGATATTGTCGATGGATTGGCCGATCAGGTGACAACCACCCTGTTAAAACGGGTTGCACCGGGCCGCACCCTTCAGATCGAAGATATTCAGGATCAGGTGGAACTGGCCCTGATGCGCAGCGAACATCACAAGGTCGCGCGCGCCTATGTTCTCTATCGCGAAGATCGCGCGCGTGAACGTACCAAACTTGACGCCCGCAAGAAAAAGAAAAAGGCCGATATCCCTGACCTTCACGTCACCCTGCCAGATGGAAGCAAAACCCCGCTTGATTTTGACCGTCTTGCGACCGTCATCGCCGAGGCCTGTGCAGACCTTGATGGTGTCACCCCCGCCCCGATCATGGAAGAAACACGTCGCAATCTTTATGACGGTGTCACAACCGGCGAGCTCGCCCTTGCCCCGATAATGGCCGCCAGAACACTGGTTGAGCGCGAACCGAATTATGCCTTTGTCAGTGCCCGCCTGTTGCTTGATAAACTGCGCGCCGAGGCATTGAGCTTTGTTTCAGGTCGTCAGGAACAAGCCACCCAGGCTGAAATGGGCAAACGATACGCAACCTATTTCCCCGCCGCCCTTAAAGCCGGAATCGAAGCTGGTTTGATCGATGGGGAACTTGCAAAGTTTGATCTGAAAAAGATTGCATCTGCGATTAAGCCCGAACGTGATCTGAATTTCCAGTATCTGGGGCTTCAGACCCTTTATGACCGTTACTTCCTGCATGTCAAAGGGGCACGCTTTGAATTGCCACAGGCCTTTTTCATGCGGGTTGCCATGGGTCTTGCCATCCGCGAAATCGACCGCGAAGCCAAGGCAATCGAATTTTATGATCAGCTTTCCACGTTTGTTTTCATGGCATCGACCCCGACCCTGTTCAACGCCGGAACATGCCGCCCGCAACTGTCTTCCTGCTTCCTGACCACGGTGCCCGATGACCTTGATGGCATTTTTAAATCGGTCAAGGACAACGCGCTTTTGGCGAAATATTCCGGTGGTCTTGGCAATGACTGGACCCCCGTGCGTGGTCTTGGCGCGCATATCAAGGGCACGAATGGCCAAAGTCAGGGGGTGGTTCCGTTCCTGAAAGTCGCCAATGACACGGCCATTGCGGTCAATCAGGGTGGCAAGCGCAAAGGGGCTGTCTGTGCCTATCTTGAAACGTGGCACATCGACATCGAAGAGTTCCTTGATCTGCGCAAGAACACGGGCGACGACCGCCGCCGAACGCACGATATGAACACGGCCAATTGGGTGCCGGACCTGTTCATGGAACGGGTGATGGCAGATGGCCCATGGACCCTGTTTTCCCCCGATGACACGCCGGACTTGCATGATCTTTATGGTGCAAAGTTCAAAACCGCGTACGAGGCATATGAAGCCAAGGCCAATAGCGGACAGATTTCCAATTTCAAAACCGTGCGCGCGATTGATCTGTGGCGACGGATGTTGACCATGTTGTTTGAAACCGGTCACCCGTGGATCACGTTTAAGGACCCGTGCAATATCCGGTCCCCGCAACAGCATCGCGGCGTGGTGCATTCATCAAACCTGTGCACGGAAATCACGCTGAATACGTCGGCGGACGAGGTGGCCGTCTGTAATCTTGGCTCGATCAACCTTCTGGCCCATGTCACTGAAAACGGCCTTGATCACGACAAGCTGGCGCAAACGGTCAAAACCGCAATGCGGATGCTTGATAACGTGATCGATATCAACTTCTACACCATCCCGGAGGCACGCTATTCCAACCTGCGCCATCGTCCGGTTGGTCTTGGCCTGATGGGTTTTCAGGATGCGTTACAGAAACTGAAAATCGCTTATGCCTCGTCTGAGGCCATCGCATTTGCCGATGAAAGCATGGAAGCCATTTCCTTCCACGCCATTTCCGCATCCGTTGATCTGGCGGCCGAGCGCGGCCGGTATGAAAGCTTTGACGGGTCGCTTTGGTCAAAGGGCATCCTGCCAATTGACTCGCTTGACCTGCTTGCCGACGTTCGTTCGGAATTCACTGTCGACCGAAGCCATCGCCTCGACTGGGGTGGTCTGCGCGAACGGGTCATAACCACTGGAATGCGCAATTCCAACACCATGGCGATTGCCCCGACTGCGACGATTTCCAACATCTGCGGTGTCAGTCAATCGATTGAACCGGCCTATCGCAACCTGTTTGTGAAATCAAACATGTCGGGTGATTTCACGGTGGTCAATGCCGCCCTTGTCCATGACCTTAAAGAACGTGGTCTTTGGGACGAGGTGATGATTTCCGACCTGAAATATTATGACGGCAGTATCGGCCAGATTGATCGCATTCCCGATGACCTGAAGGCACTTTATGCGACCGCGTTTGAACTTGATTCTTCATGGTTGATCGAGGCGGCATCACGGCGTCAAAAGTGGCTTGATCAGGCGCAATCTCTGAACCTTTATATTGCCAATCCGTCTGGCAAGAAGCTTGATGATCTGTATCGTCTGGCATGGTTGCGCGGGCTTAAAACCACCTATTACCTGCGATCAAGTGCCGCAACCCATGTCGAGAAATCGACACTTAAAGGCACAGATGGCCGACTGAATGCTGTGGGGAATACCCCGCAGACAGCAAGCTCTGACCTGTCGCCAGTTGCTGCTACCCCACCAGCACCAACGCCCGACGTCAGCAATCGCCCATCCGCCGTCATTGACGCAACCCCCGCATCCGATGCGATTACCGGCGGGGAAGTCTGGGGCAAGGCCTGTTCCCTTGATGATCCCGACTGCGAAGCCTGCCAGTAACCAGAAACCGGAATGAAAACCATGCTTGACTGGATTGAAAACGACACCCCCTCTGCGTCCACCAACGCAACCGACGCCGCGGCTTCATCAGACACCGGCAATGGCACCGCTGATGCCACCGGCCTTGGCGAAATCGACCGTTTTGGCGGTCGCGTCACGGTCAGCGACAAGGCAATGATCAATTCGCGGGCCGATGTGAATCAGCTTCTGCCGCTGAAATATGGTTGGGCCTGGGACAAGTACCTTGCGGGCTGCAACAATCACTGGATGCCGACCGAGGTTTCCATGCAGGCCGACATCGCACTTTGGAAATCACGCGATGGTCTGACCGATGATGAACGCCGGATGCTTAAACGCAATCTGGGTTTCTTTGCTGCATCCGAAAGCCTTGTGGCAAACAACATTGTTCTGGCAATTTATCGTCATCTGACCAACCCGGAATGCCGTCAATATCTTCTGCGACAGGCCTTCGAGGAAGCCGTTCACACCCATACGTTCCAGTATATCGTTGAAAGCCTTGGCCTTGATGAGGGCGAGCTTTTCAACATGTATCGCGAAGTTCCATCGATTACCGACAAGGCCGCATGGGCGCTGCATTATACCCGCCACCTTGATGATCCGAATTTTGCCACCGGCACGCCCGAACGCGATCAGGATTTCCTGCGCGATCTGGTGGCGTTCTATGTCGTGTTTGAAGGCATGTGGTTCTATACCGGCTTTGCGCAAATCCTGTCACTTGGCCGTCGCAACAAGATGCTTGGTATTGCCGAGCAATATCAGTACATCCTGCGAGACGAGAGCATCCATCTCAATTTCGGGATCGATGTCATCAATCAGATCAAGGCGGAAAACCCGCATCTCTGGACCGCAGAATTTCAGGAAGAAATTCGCGCCATGTTGCGCGACGCCGCCGAACTGGAGGCCGCCTATGGGCGCGACACCATGCCCAACGGTTTCCTGGGCCTGAATGCCCAGCTATGTGAGCAATATATGCATTTCATCGCCAACCGTCGTTGTGGGCAGCTTGGCCTTGCCCCGGTCTTTGCCGAGGTCGAAAACCCGTTCCCCTGGATGTCAGAGGCCATGGATTTGAAAAAGGAAAAGAACTTCTTTGAAACCCGGGTAATTGAATATCAGAACGGCGGCGCGCTGAGCTGGGATTAACGTTCAATCACTGTAAATCGACACAAAAAATGGCTGGGAACATTCGTTTCCAGCCATTTGCTTTGGTCCGTTGTGCGACTGGCGGCCTATCGGCCCATTGCAGCAATTTCACCACCGGCATTCGAGACCGGAATATCATGTTGTCCGGCACGTTTGGCGCGGCCGGTGTGCCAGAATTCAGGATCCTCGGTATAGCCGCTATATTCATCAAGATGGATGTCTTCGGGCGGTTCAGGATGGATCGTGATATCCAGATCAGGGTATTCCGAACGGATGCTGTCCATCACCTGATGACAAATGGTGTGTGCTTCGCGCATCAACATTCCGCCATCCATAATCAGCTCGATCTCGGCAAAGCGATGCACGCCCGACGACCGGGTCCGCAGTCGGTGAATGCCGATGACCGAGGCATTTTTCATCGTCAGTTCAATGATACGCTGGCTGTCCGAATCCGGAAGTTCCGCATCCATCAGAACCTTGACCGAGTTGCGGCCAACCTTGACGGCGGAATAAAGCAGGAAGCCAGCCACCAGCGCACCAATCGCCGGATCGGCCCAGTTAAAGCCCGACACACCGGCCAGCAGGGCAACAATTACCGCAAGGTTTGCCAGAATATCGCTGCTGTAATGCATGGAGTCGGCATCAACCGCCAGCGAACCTGACATGCGAACGGCCTTGCGCTGCAACAGCACCAAGCCAATCGTCATCACCAGTGAAACCGCCATAATCCACACGCCTTCAACGGCAAAGGAAATGGCTTTGGGTTCGTTGATGCGTGATGCAGCCTCTGCCAGCACCAGAACAGCCGCCCCGATCATAAAGGCGGACTGGAAAAGACCTGCAAGCGGTTCGGCCTTGCCATGACCAAAACGGTGATCATGATCGGCCGGACGCCAGGCAGACCGCACAGCCATGAAGTTGATCACAGACGTACCAACATCAAGCATACTATCAATCATGGAGGAAAGGAGGCTTACGGAATCGGTCAGAAACCAGCCAACAGCCTTGATGATAATCAGGGTCGTAGCAATGATAATGGAGGCCGTCGTTGCACGACGCGCCCACATTTCTTTCTGCGCTATGTCAATGACGGGACATTGACTCATACGTTGTTAACCTCTGGCCTACCAATCTGCCACCTGACAGCGGTTTTATAGCCTGTTTGAGCATAATATGTAATGACTATTGCCATATTTTCGCCCAGCGTTGTGCAGCAAATAGCGCATATTTGATATTCCGCAAGGTTTCCAAGCCTGTTTTAAGGGATTATATCTCGCAACAAGGCACATAAGAGAAAGCCATAGGCTACCCATGATTGTAGAGATCGGACACTACGCCCTGATACTGTCGCTTGTTGTGGCTCTGGCCCAGGCGACATTGCCATTTTTGGCTGCATCTCGCAGGGATCCTGTACTTTTGGCCGTTGCACCGCGACTGGCCATTACCTGTTTTGCATTGGTCGGCACCAGCTTTATTGCGCTGACCTATGCCTATGTGACGTCCGATTTCTCGGTTCTGAACGTTCTATCAAACAGCCACACATCCAAACCGATGATCTATAAGATCACCGGGGTCTGGGCCAATCACGAAGGGTCCATGTTGCTTTGGGTGATGATCCTGACGCTGTTTGGCGGGGCGGTTGCCGCATTTGGCCGGAATTTGCCACCGTCACTTTTGGCCCGTGTAGTCGGAGTCATGGGGCTGATTGCTGTTGGCTTTATTCTGTTTATCATTTTGACATCCAACCCGTTTGAACGCGTGATCAACCCGCCCCTTGATGGCGAGGGGATGAACCCGCTGCTTCAGGATCCGGGCATCGCCATTCATCCGCCCTTCCTGTATCTGGGTTATGTCGGCTTTTCCGTTGCCTTTGCCTTTGCGGTCGCGGCCCTGATTGAAGGCCGGGTCGATCCGGCATGGGCCCGCTGGGTTCGTCCTTGGACGCTGGCGGCCTGGGTGTTTCTGACCGCCGGTATCGGGCTTGGTTCCTGGTGGGCCTATTACGAGCTTGGCTGGGGCGGCTGGTGGTTCTGGGACCCGGTGGAAAACGCATCATTCATGCCATGGCTTGCCGGTACCGCACTTTTGCATTCCGCGATTGTTGTTGAAAAACGTGACGCACTTAAAAGCTGGACGATCTTTTTGGCGATCCTGGCCTTTTCGTTCTCGCTTCTTGGGACGTTCCTTGTGCGGTCCGGCGCACTGACATCGGTTCATGCCTTTGCAACCGACCCGACACGCGGCGTGTTTATTCTGTTCTTGCTGTTCATCGCGGTTGGCGGATCGCTGGCACTTTATGCATGGCGTGCCCCGACCCTTAAGGGCGGCGGTTTGTTCCAGCCGATTTCACGCGAAGGCGCGCTTGTTTTCAACAATGTGTTGCTGTCGATTGCCGCTGCGATGGTGTTGCTTGGCACGCTTTATCCGCTGTTGCTGGAAACCGTAACCGGCGAGAAAATCTCGGTCGGCGAGCCGTTCTTTAATGCAACCTTTGTCCCGATCATGACCCCGGTCATCATTGCCATGGCATTTGGTCCGCTGATGCCGTGGAAACGCGCCGACCTTATGGGTGTGTTTAACAAACTTCGGATCGCGCTGGCGGCAACCGTGGTGATTGTGCTGATTACCTTGTGGCTGTCGGGTGGACCGGCCTTTGCCCTGTTTGGTATGGGTCTGGCGACATGGTTGCTGGTCGGATCGATCATTGAATGGGCGGGGCGGATCAAACTGTTCCGCGAACCGTTTGGCACCAGTTTGCGCCGGATGCGCAATCTTCCGCGCTCGGCGCATGGGACGATGTTGGCCCATGCCGGTGTGGCGATTGTGGTTGCCGGGATTACCGGATCACAGGCATGGACCGACGAAGCCGTTCAATCGCTTGGCATCGGGGAAAGTGCCCATATTGCCGATCATACCTTTACCCTGTCTGATATCCGCGAATATCAGGGGCCGAACTTTGTCGCCCGTGAAGCCACGATTACCATCACGACACCGGGTGAACGCACTGTCATTCTGACACCTGAAAAACGTGTTTATACCGTCGAAGGCATGCCGACCACCGAGGCCGGAATTCAATCGAGCTTTACCGGCGATATCTATGCCGTGATCGGTGATCAGGATGAAAGCGGCAAGTGGATCACGCGTTTCTATGTCAAACCGATGATCCCATGGATGTGGGCAGGCGGTTTGATCATGGTATTTGGCGGCCTGATGTCGCTTTCGGATCGACGTTACCGGATCGGGGCACCTACCCGTTCGCAGAAATCAGCGGCCAAGGCCGTTCCCGCAGAATAAGCGTCAGGAACAGGATACCTTCATGACCATCTGGATTGTTCTTGCCGCCATTACGCTTCTTGTTGCGGGCTTTATTCTTTGGCCGTTGGTGCAAAAGCGCCCCGTATCAGGAAATGACGCCATACCGCAAGACGACACCGATATCGAGATTGATCATGATCTTGCGGTTTATCGCGATCAGCTAAGCGAGATCGAGCGTGATATCGAACGCGGCGTTCTGAGCGCCGAACAGGCCAATGCCGCCAGGATCGAAGTCCAGCGCCGTATCCTCAATGCCGATCAGCGCATCCGCAGCAAGTCCGAACATCTTCCTGTGATTGCCAAGACCTCACCACTTCGGACAGTATCGGCGATTGCAGTTGTCGTATTTTTGCTTGGCGGCCTTGGCCTTTATCTTGATCTTGGCCGACCGGATCTTCCTGATCGTCCGATTGCCAGCCGTGCCGAAGAAATCGCGGCCATTCAGCATGCCCAGTCGGTGAACAGTGACCGGATCGATGTTCTTAACCGTGCGGTCAGTGATCTTTCGCAAAAACTGATCCAGGACCCGACCAATCTTAAGGGATGGGAACTGCTTGGTGCCAGCCTGATGGCGCTTGGTCGCCCGGTCGAAGCACAGACTGCCTTCCTTGAGGCCATCAAACTTTCGGACCGTGATGGTGATTATCTTGCCATGTATGCCGAAAGCCTGATTCGCGGTGACAATGGCCAGATCAATGCCACGGCACGCGGTGTCCTTAAAGAAGCCGCAACATCAAACAGCACCGACCCGCGCATCCAATATTACCTTGGCCTGTCGGATGCACAGGACGGCAATATTGCAGCTGCGGTTGATCGCTGGATTGCACTTGTCAATGATGCGCCAGGCGATGCCAGCTGGGTTCCGATGGTGGTTGCCCGGATCACTGATGCGGCCCTTGCCCAAGGGATTGATATCGAGGGGCGCCTTAATGTCGCCAAAGCCCCGCAAATGCGCGGCCCGAGTGATCAGGACGTTGCCAACGCCCAGCAGATGACACCCGAAGAACGCCAGGAAATGATCAATTCAATGGTCGACGGTCTAGCAGAGCGTCTTGAAAGCGAACCCAATGATCCTGATGGCTGGGCCCGCTTGATGCAGGCCTATATGGTTCTGGGCAAGACTGACGATGCACAAAATGCCTTGAAAAAGGCATCCGGAGTCTTTGCCGATCAGCCCGAACTGGTTGCCCGATTTGATGCCCTTGCCAAAGAAATCGGAATTATTGCGAATTAGAAGCGATTTCGCTTTTTAGCCCCTTTAAACACCCGATCCGAATTCCCAGATCAGGTTGGCTGCGGCGATGCAGGCGGCAATATAGCTGTGCGCCTGCATCCCTTGCATTCCGCGGCTTTCTCGGGGTTTAGGGACACAAGACCAGTGGCTGTTTCTTCCAAAATATAAAGCCACAAAATTTAACCATCTTCCCCTTTTTCCTGCCCCAAAGTGGCATTATATTCCATACGTAAGGATAATAATTTCTACTTTAACAGACCCTTATTGGATTGATTTTCGTGTCAAAGTATGAGAACCAGTCTTAAGGGTAGCTAATTTAGAAACTTGCTATTCGTCTATATGGGGGTGCGCTTTGGATGGTTGGGGGACCATTGAACTTTTTATTCTTATAATTCAAAGAGTTTAACAAAGCAGGAAAACAGGGAGGGGGTATAGTATAAATACCCACCTGAATGGATAATGGGTGCAATGTCTGCTCACGGTAATGGCATAACAAACAATCTGTTGTTGATCGAAGACAACCCGGGTGATGCACGTCTTGTTCGTGAAGCTCTGCGCGAATTCAAACGTCCAGTCGAACTTCATCACGTCAAGGATGCGATGACGGCCTTGCAGTTCCTCCAGCAGGATGGCCCATACCGCAATGCACCGCGTCCGCGCTTGATCCTGCTTGATCTGAATATGCCGCGCAAAGACGGGCGCGAGATGCTGCGCGATATTCGCAATGATCCCAATTCTGCATCCATCCCGGTAATAGTCCTGACGACATCGGGTGCCGATCACGATGTTGATCTTTGCTATGCGGCCGGCGCAAACTGTTATTTGCGCAAACCTGTTGATGTGACAGAATTCATCGATCTGATGAAAATGATCGAATCTTTCTGGCTGGGGCTGGCTTTAACCCCGACACCGTAACCCACCTTCCGATACGAGATGCGCATGTCCGGCCTGACAACATCACAATCCGGAATGCGGCATTATGTTGCGGGCCTGTCCTTTGCACTGCGCTTGCTTCGCAAACCCGGCATTCCGATCTGGGCGCTGTTTGCCACGCTTGTTTTTGCCATCACCACCCTGACCCTGACGGTGAGCCTTACCCATTCAGTGCGCGATGCCCTTCGTCAATCTGCCGAACAGACGATTGGCGGGGATATATCCCTGCGCCTTTTTCATCGACCGCCTTCTGCACCTGAACTCGATTTCCTGAAGACGTTCGGCACACTAAGCGTCAGTGCAGAACAACGGATCATGGTCCGATCAAATTCCGAAGACGCCGGAATTTTGTCGGAGTTAAAGGCAATTGACCGGAACTATCCGTTATTTGGCGATCTTTCCCTAACAGACGGCATCGCAATTCAAGATGCTCTTGCCGTTCAGGACGGCATGCCCGGTGCAGTCGTCGACCAAACACTTCTGGATCAAAGCGGCCTGACGCTTGGCGACGAAACCACCATCGGCAACCAGCCCTATCAGATCCGGGCGGTCCTTTTGGCGGAACCCGAACGCAAGTTTCGCCTGTTTTCGCTTGGCCCGCGTGTTTTGGTTGGCCTTGCCCCTTATCAGGCAAATCTTCTGTCCTCATCGGGCAAGCAGATTTACTGGTATAGTCGGCTAAAACGTCCAAATGATGCGCCATTTTCCAACGACCAGATCATCGCAAAGATCGAACAGAAATTTCCTGATAGTGGCTGGCGCATCGTCAATGCCGCTGATGGCATTCCCGGCATTGAACGCATTGGTGAATTTGCATCGGCCTTTGTCAGTCTGACTGGCATTGCGATTTTCGCCATCACAATGACCGCGATCAGTAATGCATTGCGTGCGGACCTTACCGCCCGACAGCAACAATTTGCCATATTGCGCAGCATCGGCACCCGCCCAGCCCAGTTGCGCTTTGCCATTGCCTGCCAGATCACGCTGATTACCTTGGCTGCAATGATCACGTCATCGGCCCTTGCCCTTGTCATCCTGCATGCAGTTTCTCCAACGCTGACCGTACAGCTTGGCATCGACATTGCCCCGTCGCTGACCGACCGCATGTTGATCACAGGGTTTGTTGCCTGTTTCGTTTCCCTGATCGCAATTCATCCGGTTCGCGAAGCGTGCGCGACCAGCCCGGCAACCCTGTTCCGTCATCAGGCGACCAAAACCGGTCTTGAACAATCACCACCAAACGCCCGCACCTGGCGCCGATATCTGTTGCCGGTTTTTCTTTGCATCGCCGCAACGGGCTTCGCTGTCAGGATGATTGATCTTGGCTGGTTTGCCCTTGTCCTGATCGTCATACTCGGTTTTTGCGTTGCGGGCTTTACCGGCTTGGGCCTTCTGATCCGCAAAGCAGCCGATATCCTTGCTACGAGGTACAAAGCAGCGCCTGCGACCCGCCTTGCCCTTCGCAACATTGCACGAAAAAGTTCTCCCACGGTTACAATTACTGCCTCATTCGGACTGGCTGTCAGTTGCCTGTTTGCGGTGATCCTGTTCGGAACCATTGCAGGTCACCATTTGAAATCTGTGTTGCCCGCGACAGCACCCGACCTTGTCTTCTTTGACCTGCCGCCCGATCAAAGTAATGCGTTCCGGGCAGCGGCCCTTGCAGACCCGGCAGTCCAGTCCATCAACCAGATGCCGTTTCTCCATGGGCGGGTTACCCGGATTAATGACATTCCAACCCATCTTGCCGATATTCCGCGGCGCTTTGACTGGTTTATCCGGGGGGATCGTGGACTTTCATGGGCTGCCGAGCCAACCGGCGCGATGCAACATAACCCGCTTGTCACCGGGCAATGGTGGGCGTCGGACAGTATCAATGAACAACTGGCATCTCTTGATGTCGAAATTGCCAATGCACTTGGGATCGGCGTCGGGGATCACATCACGGTCAATATTCTCGGCCAGCAAGTCCAAGTCACAATTGCCAACCTGCGCCAGATTGACTGGACGCAGCTTGACCTTGATTTCCCGATGATCCTTTCCCCCATGGACCCGCCATTTGATCATGGCGTGATCAGTGCGGTCAGACTTGTGCAGTCTCCACATGCGGCAGACCCGGTTGCTGAAAGATTGCAAACCCTGTTTCCGGGCACCCCCATGATCAAGGTGCCTGATGTCCTTGATCGATTGTCTGCACTGTTCGATCAGGTTTTGATGGCACTGGTGATCGTGACCGTGTTGGCGACCGTCGGGGCCGTTTTGGTGATTTTGACGGGACTGATTGCGTTGCGAGGACGGGCCACAGGTGATCTTGCCATGCTCCGTGCGCTTGGTATTCAACCAAACCAAATCGCCCGAACAGGGGCACTTGAAACCGGCATCGTCGTGGCGGGCAGCGGAATATGCGGGATGGTTGCCGGTACGTTTATCGCCCTGATTGCTGCGTTTTCGATCGGGTCGGTTAAGGCAGGTGAACTTGCCGCTCTGATCGGTCCGGTCGGACTGGGCAGTTTTGCGGTAATATGCATGATCGGTTTTGGTGGCGGCTGGATGTTGCAGGCATCTTCGCTGCGATCACAGCCGGGCTGGCGCGGCTAGAGCTCGATTGAGGTCACATTCTTATGTGCTAGGGCGCGCTTTGGCTATGCCCGCCATAGCAGAAACTTGCGCCGACAGCTTGGATGACAACAAGCCCCGAGTGCGACGATCTTAACCACGCAACGTAGAATTCATTTGCTTGGCTTATTCGCAGCGAAACAAAAAAGGCCGCCCGGATGAGCGGCCTTTTTAATCATTTTCAACTGACGATCAGTTGGTCAGGGCAGCAATCTGTGCACGGGCAATGTCAAGCGCGCGCTCGGCATTTGCCTTGTCGTGGGCAGTGCTGGCTGCCTTGAGGTCGGCAGTTGCCTGCTCAAGACGTGCCTGTGCTTCGTCAGCTTTCAGATCGGCAACCGGTACCGCTTCTTCTGCCAGAATGGTGCAACGCTCGGGATTAACCTCTGCAACACCACCGGCGACGAAGATACGTTCGGAAACCTTACCACCTGCATAGATGTCGATGACACCCGGACGAATGGTCGAGATCATCGGCGAATGCTTCGGCAGCACGCCAAAATTCCCGTCCGTGCCCGGAACAACGACCATCTCGACCGGCTCTGATTTGAGCAGGGCAGACGGCGAAACAAGTTCCAGTACAGTCGTATCAGTCATGACAATCCTCGCTCCTTAGCCGGAGGGGGACCGAAACTGCCTTAGGCAGCTTCGGCCATCTTCTTGGCTTTTTCGATGGCTTCTTCGATGGTGCCGACCATGTAGAATGCCTGTTCCGGCATGTGGTCGTATTCACCAGCGCAGATCGCTTTGAAAGCCTTGATGGTGTCTTCGAGCTGAACGAATACGCCCGGAGTACCGGTAAAGACTTCTGCAACGTGGAACGGCTGCGAAAGGAAACGCTGGATCTTACGGGCACGTGCCACAACCAGTTTGTCGTCTTCCGAAAGCTCGTCCATGCCGAGGATGGCGATGATGTCCTGAAGACCTTTGTAGGTCTGCAGAATACGCTGAACTTCACGAGCGGTCTCGTAGTGTTCCTTGCCAATCACGCCCGGATCGAGTGCACGCGAGGTGGAATCGAGCGGGTCAACTGCCGGATAGATGCCGAGTTCGGCGATCTGACGGTTCAGCGTGGTGGTTGCATCAAGGTGAGCAAACGAGGTTGCCGGTGCCGGGTCAGTCAAGTCATCGGCCGGAACATAAATTGCCTGAACCGAGGTAATGGAACCTTTTTTGGTCGAGGTAATACGTTCCTGCAGCGCACCCATGTCGGTTGCCAGCGTCGGCTGATAACCCACAGCAGACGGGATACGACCGAGAAGTGCCGACACTTCCGAACCAGCCTGGGTAAAGCGGAAGATGTTATCGACGAAGAACAGAACGTCCTGGCCTTCTTCATCACGGAAGTATTCCGCAAGGGTCAGACCGGTCAGAGCAACACGTGCACGTGCTCCCGGGGGTTCGTTCATCTGGCCATAAACCAGTGCGGCTTTGGATTCGCCTTCCGGATTGATAACGCCCGATTCCATCATCTCGTGATAGAGGTCGTTACCTTCACGGGTACGTTCACCAACACCTGCGAAAACAGAGTAACCGCCGTGGCCTTTGGCAACGTTGTTGATCAGTTCCATGATCAGAACGGTTTTACCAACACCTGCACCACCGAACAGACCGATTTTACCACCTTTGGTGTACGGAGCGATAAGGTCGATGACCTTAATGCCGGTAACCAGAATTTCGGTGTCGGTTGCCTGATCGATGAAGTCAGGTGCTTCACGGTGAATCGGAGCGGTCTTGGTTGCTTTAACCGGACCACGTTCGTCAACCGGCTCACCGATAACGTTCAGAATACGACCAAGGGTTTCCGGACCAACCGGAACCGAGATCGCGTCGCCGGTGTCGACGACTTCCTGACCACGCTGCAGACCTTCGGTGGTGTCCATTGCGATCGTACGAACCGCATTTTCACCAAGGTGCTGTGCAACTTCGAGAACCAGACGCTGACCGTTGTTGTCAACATGCAGCGCGTTCAGAATGGGAGGCAGATCGCCGTCGAATTTAACGTCGACGACGGCGCCCATTACCTGGGAAATTTTCCCCGCCTTCTTGTTCGCCATAGGTATTGTCTCCTGCTCGGACAAAACTATCCGTTAACTTCCTGCGACCCGCTTACAAAGCCTCGGCGCCGGAAATGATTTCAATCAGTTCATTGGTGATCTGAGCCTGACGTGAGCGGTTGTACTGGATGCTCAGTCGGTCGATCATGTCGCCGGCATTGCGGGTTGCGTTATCCATCGCGGACATACGCGCACCGTGCTCGGATGCGCTGCTTTCAAGCATTGCACCGAAGATCTGGACGCCAACGTTACGCGGCAGCAAATCAGCCAAGATGGCTTCTTCGGACGGTTCGTAATCGTAAACCGCAGAAGTACCAGCAGCTTCTTCCTGCTCAGCAGCTTCTTCACCCACGAACGGGATCAGCTGTTGTGCTGTTGCCACCTGCGAAATCGCGGACACGAACTTGTTGTAGAAGATCGTGCAGACGTCGAATTCGCCTTCGTCATACAGCGCCAGAACTTTATCGCCAACTTCGGAAGCAGAAGAGAAATCAATGCCCTTCTTGCCTTCGATGCCGGTATACCGGGCGACAATATTGTCACCAAATTCACGCTTGAGCGCATCTGCGCCTTTGCGGCCAACACAGATCAGCTTCACAGTCTTGCCTTCGGCAGCAAGTGCCTTGGCTTTCAGACGGGTCGCTTTGACGATCGATGCGTTGAAACCACCGCAAAGGCCACGGTCAGCGGTGAAGACAACGAGCAGATGCACATTGTCTTTACCCGTACCGGCCAGAAGCTTTGGAGCGCCTTCATTGCTACCGACGGCGGTTGCAAGACGACCCAGCATTGTCCCCATGCGTTCAGCATAGGGACGGGCTGCTTCGGCTGCATCCTGTGCACGACGGAGCTTGGAGGCTGCCACCATCTTCATCGCCGAGGTAATCTTCCTCGTCGATTTGACGCTGGCAATGCGCGAGCGCAGATCCTTCAAACTAGCCATTGCGTTTCCTCCTTCGCCTAAGTTTCAGTCTTACGCGAAGGTTTTCGCGAACTTGTCGAGGAACGCTTTAAGCTTGGTTTCGCTGTCAGCCGACAGAACCTTCTCGGTGCGGATCGCGTCGAGGATGTCAGCACCAGCGGAACGGATTTCCGACAGGAACTGGTCTTCGAATGCGCGAACTTTGTTCACCGGAATACCGTCGAGGTAACCTTTAACACCAGCATAGATCACAACGACCTGCTCTTCGACTTTAAGCGGCGAGTACTGCGGCTGCTTGAGCAGCTCGGTCAGACGTGCGCCACGTGCCAGAAGTTTCTGGGTCGCCGGATCAAGATCCGATGCGAACTGTGCGAATGCTTCCATCTCACGATACTGAGCGAGTTCCAGCTTGATTGAGCCAGCAACCTGCTTCATCGCTTTGATCTGTGCGGACGAACCAACACGGGAAACCGACAGACCAACGTTCACAGCCGGGCGTACGCCTTTGTAGAACAGGTCGGTTTCAAGGAAGATCTGACCGTCGGTGATCGAGATCACGTTGGTCGGAATAAACGCGGAAACGTCGTTACCCTGGGTTTCGATAACCGGCAGAGCGGTCAGCGAGCCAGCGCCGTTTTCGTCATTCATCTTCGCAGCACGTTCCAGCAGACGGGAGTGCAGATAGAAGACGTCACCCGGGAATGCTTCACGTCCCGGCGGACGGCGAAGCAGAAGGGACATCTGACGATATGCAACTGCCTGTTTGGACAGATCATCATAGAAGATGGTTGCGTGCATGCCGTTGTCACGGAAGTACTCGCCCATTGCGCAAGCAACGAACGGTGCAAGGAACTGCATCGGCGCCGGGTCGGACGCGGTAGCTGCAACAACGATGGTGTTTTCCATCGCGCCGCGCTCTTCGAGAACCTTAACAACCTGTGCAACGGTCGAACGTTTCTGACCAACTGCAACATAGATGGAGAACATCTTGTCGCTGTCGGTTTTCGCTGCATCGTTCACCGGCTTCTGGTTCAGAATGGTGTCAACGATGATGGCGGTTTTACCGGTCTGACGGTCACCAATGATCAGCTCGCGCTGGCCACGGCCAATCGGGATCAGGGAGTCAATCGACTTGATACCGGTCTGTACCGGCTCGTGAACCGACTTACGCGGGATGATGCCCGGTGCCTTGACGTCGGCAAGGCGACGTTCGGAGGTACCAAGATCGCCTTTGCCGTCGATCGGGTTACCCAGTGCGTCTACAACGCGACCGAGAAGTTCTTTACCAACCGGAACGTCAACGATGGCGCCAGTACGTTTAACCTGGTCACCTTCTTTGATCGAACGGTCAGAACCGAAGATAACGACACCAACGTTGTCTTCTTCGAGGTTAAGGGCCATGCCCTTAATGCCACCCGGGAAGTCAACGAGTTCACCAGCCTGAACATTGTCCAGACCGTAAACACGGGCAATACCATCACCGACGGACAGAACCTGACCGACTTCGGCAACTTCGGCTTCAGCGCCAAAATTGGCAATCTGATCCTTAAGAATAGCGGAGATTTCCGCGGCGCGGATTTCCATCACGCAACCCCTTTCATAGCGAGCTCGAGCTTCTGAAGTTTAGTGCGAAGCGAGGCATCAAAAACCCGGGAACCGACCTTGACGACAAGACCGCCAAGAACCGCCGGATCAACTTTAAGGTCCACTTTGACAGTGGCGCCAACAACTTCTTTGAGAGCGCCGGTAACGGCTTCGATTTGCTCTTGTTTCAGCTCGGACGCCGAGGTGACCTGTGCGGTTACTTCGCCATTATGAGCTGAGAGCATGGAAAGGTAGGAATCGATAACACCCGGCAGGGCAAACAGACGACGCTTCTGGGACAGAAGTCCAACGGTCTTCTTGGTCAACTCGGAAACGCCAAGCTTGTCCAGAAGAGCCGCCATCGCCTTGGCCTGCACGTCCCGGGAAATCACGGGACTGCGGAGTACATTCCGGAGGTCATCGCTGTTTGCGATGGCCTGGTCGAGCAATTCAAGATCGCTTTTGACAGCATCGAGCTGCTTGGCCGATTTGGCCAAATCAAAAAGTGCTGTGGCATAGCGCCCTTGGAGCCCGGTCGCGGCAGTATTTTGGGACACCGGTGAAAGCCCTCAATTCTGGTTATGAGAACGACTCGGATACGTATAAAAAAATGGTCTCCCGAAAGGGTCTCCTTCCGGGAAGCGAGCGTTTGGTATCACATGTCCATGGCATGGGCAACCCCCGCGCAAGCGCATTTGGCTGCTCTTTTTCATTCTTTGGCAAAGAAGGGCCAAAACACCGCGAAAACACCCGTATTTAGAGGGGTTGTACGACTATTTTATAAGGCGTGATCCACAACCGCCCGGCACTTTGGGCGTCCTGTCACACTATTTTCGCGACGAATCCCCCGATTTGAATGAGCATTCTTTTCATAAGACCAACCTGAAACAGGTAAAACATCCGCGAAAGTGTAACCGAGTTCACACCAGATCAGGTTTTCCCACCTCAGAACCGGCACATCAGTCTTTATATATGTGACCCCGTGCCATCGCCCTTGGATGACCATTTGCGTGCACGGTTGATCGCCATTTTGGCATCAAGCTCTGCATCGAGATGCAGACCGAACTGGTCAACCAGCCGATAGAGAAGGATCAAAACGTCGGATGCTTCCTTGCCGATCTCGGAGATGTCACGATCTGCAACCGCCTCGCCCAGCTCGGCCATTTCAAGCATGGCCCGATCCCAAAGAGCCTTGGGATCGCTGACCGGGCCAAAGGTTTGTTCTGCCCAGTCACACATAGCTTGTTGGGTTTCGATCCTGGCGGTATTGTTTTTACAATTCTTTTTCACGACAATTTTCTCGCTATAATAATAATGTACGGCCTTAAGCGATGCCTCGTAACCGGACGGCAGGGATGAGAAGACTGACCGACACAGCGCCACAAACAAACGCCATCGTTAAAATGGTCCTTGTTTGCCTTGTGCTGTGTGTTGCCCTGTTTACCATTCGTCCCGCAGCCGCCCGAACATTGATCATCGAATGCCTGACCGAGCCACCTTTGAAATGGTCATCGAACAATACCGCACGCGGCATTGATGTCGACATAATGACCACTGTCCTTCACGAAATGGGCATCACAGATTTTACGTTCCGTTTTGTCGACACCGGTAACCGGCTGCTTCATAACGCGGAACAGGGCAATTCCGATATAATTCTGACCCTGTCGATGAATGACGAGCGCAGCCAGTATCTTCTATATCCCGAAGAAGCGCACCTGTTGCTTGATTGGCGGTTTGCTGTGCGCAAGGAAGACGCCAATCACATCCGGTTTTCAGATTTCTCGGATTTATCCAATGTGCGGATCGGGGCGGCAGCCGGATATTCCTATACAAAGGCCTTCTGGGAATCCGGGCTTGATATCGAAACCGTTGCCCGCAATGACCTTTTGATTCCAATGTTGCTGCAACAGCGCTTTGACGCGGTACCGGTCAATTATCTGAGCACGGTTTTTGAAACTATTCAGTCCGGCGAGCGGGCGAAAATCGCCTTTCTGTATCCGCCGCTTCGCCGGGCCGCCTATTACAATACGTTTGCCCGCGCTTCCGACTATCCGGACAAGGAACGGTTTCTGAGCGAATATGACGGGATCATTCGAAAGATGCGCACAGACGGGCGGCTGCGCGATATCTTTGAACGCTACCTTGGCCCGGACGGACTGGAATGGTGGCAGTCGCAATAT
Source organism: Thalassospira profundimaris (assembly GCF_003326675.1). GTDB lineage: Bacteria > Pseudomonadota > Alphaproteobacteria > Rhodospirillales > Thalassospiraceae > Thalassospira > Thalassospira aquimaris. Next base: position 78,756 of record NZ_JPWF01000005.1, on the reverse strand, counting down.
TCCCAATAACGACTGCCCAGAAGCTTCAATCAGACGTTACATAAAGCTGTAAGGGTCGATATCGACCTGCACCCGGACACTGCCCGGCGTCTTGACCTTTGACAGCCAGTCATGGATCAGGGCCTGCATTTTAACAGCCTTGTCCGCACGGATCAGAAACCGTCGGCGATAACGCCCGCGCAGCAACGAAAGCGGTGCCGGTGCCGGACCCAAAACCATCAATCCATCGCCACGTGGTGCCGCCCGCCCGATCCGCCAGGCGGCTTCATCAACTTCGTTTTCTTTTTTACCACTTATAATAAGAGCAGCCAGTCGGCCATGTGGCGGCATGCCATGCGTCATGCGCTGGGACAATTCAACCTCGTTAAAGGCATCGCGATCCCCCGCGGCAATCGCCTTGATCACCCGGTTGGCCGGATCGGCGGTTTGCAGAATGACCGTCCCCGGCCTGTCCCCGCGACCTGCACGACCAGCCACTTGGGTCAGCAACTGATAACTGCGTTCGGCGGCCCGCAAATCCCCGCCCGCCAAACCAAGATCGGCATCAACAACCCCGACAAGGGTCAGCATCGGGAAGTGATAACCCTTGGCAAGAATCTGGGTGCCGATCAAAAGATCAACTTCGTGATTATGGACGCGCCTGACCAGATCGGCGGCCGCCTTTGGTCCCATGATGTTGTCGGATGTCGCGACTTCGACCTTGATATCGGGGAAAGTTTCCACCGCCTCTTCGAACAACCTCTCGACACCCGGTCCGCAAGGGGCAAGCTTGCCCTCTGCCCCGCATTCAGGGCAGGCATCGGGGGCCTTGGCCTGATAGCCGCAGTGATGACATTGCAATTTGCCCCAGGCACGGTGTTCTACCAGCCAGGCCGTGCAGTTCGGACACTGGAACCGATGTCCGCAGGCTCGGCACAGGGTCAATGGTGCATACCCCCGCCGGTTCAGGAACAACATCGCCTGTTCGCCATTGGCAAATGTTTCGGCCAGACGTTTTTTCAGGGTCGGCGTGATCCAGCGATTGCGTTCGGGTTTGTCAGAACGGATATCGATGATCTCGACACTTGGCAAAACCGCCGCCCCGTGACGATTACCAAGCTCCACCCGCTGATAACGGCCGGCTTCGACATTGGCCAAAGTTTCCAGTGACGGGGTTGCCGATGCCAAGACAACCGGGATCGATCCAAGATGGGCCCGTGTTACCGCCATATCGCGGGCATGATATATCACGCCGTCTTCCTGCTTGAACGCATGTTCATGTTCTTCGTCGACAACGATCAGACCAAGATCATGATAGGGCAAGAAAAGCGCCGAGCGCGCGCCAACGACAAGGCGTGCAGATCCATCTGCCACCGCACGCCATGTATCGCGGCGTCGCGCCTGTCCGACCTCGGAATGCCAAAGGGCCGGAATCACCCCGAATCGGTCCCGGAATCGCTGCAACCACTGGGCTGACAGGGCAATTTCAGGTAACAGAACCACCACCTGCTTGCCCTGTGCAAGGGCGGCGCGGATGGGTTCAAAATACACCTCGGTCTTGCCCGACCCGGTGATGCCATCCAGAAGCGTACAAGAAAAACCACCGCTTTCGACCCGTGCGCACAGCTCATCGGCGGCCTCGGTCTGTTCATCAGAAAGATCGGGACGGGGAATTTCAAGATCGGGCAAATCAAAGGGGGATGGCGGGGTTACCATCAGCCGTTGCACGGCGCCGGCTTCAACCAATCCCTTGACCACACTGGCCCCGGCGCCGGTTTCGCGCAGGATATCGCCCTGCTCCATCGGCGGATGGGAACCAAGGAACTCCAGAACCCGTTTGCGCGGCGGCGTCATGCGCAAAGACGCGCTGTCAAAATCCGGATTTGCGGTAAATCTGAAAATCGGTTTCGGGGCTTCAAGCGCATCAGGCACACTCATGGCCATGCGCAAAACCGCCCCTTGCGGGGCCATGGTATAGGCCGAAACCCAGTCAACGAACCGGCGGGTTACATCGGCCATCGGCTCGGTCGGCAGGACACCATAAATCTCGCGGAGTTTGGACGACTCGACATCGCCCTTGGCCGGTCCCCAGACAACACCACGCTGGGTTTGACGCCCCAGCGGGATTTCGACGAAATCACCGGGCGCCACAGAAATGCCTTCTGGCACCAGATAATCATACGGGCCCGCCAAAGGCAGCGGCGGCAACACAGAAATCGTCTGTGCGGTTACCTGAAAGGCCGGATCATCAGCAAACAGATTTCCAGATGTGGCCTTTGCGGCACTCATATATTATAAACCCCGTGAGATTGCCTGAAGCGCCGAACCTGTTTGCGGGTTCCGGGCCGTCAGGCAAAGACATAAACGGTCCCACAGCCAAGGGTTAGGTCCCGTCATAAGATGGCTCTGACCCTAGCAGCTAACCGCATCATTGAACAACAGGTCCTAAACAGGAAATCCAATGAAGTTTTTCATCGATACCGCTGACATCGACGCAATCCGCGAACTCGCCATGTCCGGCCTCGTGGACGGTGTCACCACCAACCCGTCGCTGGTAGCAAAAACAGGCCGACCGTTTCTCGAACTGATCAAGGAAATTTGTGAAGTTGTCGATGGACCGGTCAGCGCAGAAGTTGCTGCGACCGATTACGACACCATGGTCGCAGAAGGCCGCAAACTGGCGAAAATTGCTGACAATGTCGTCGTCAAGCTTCCGCTGACGGCTGATGGCCTCAAAGCTTGCCGCACCTTCACCGACGAAGGCATCCAGACCAACGTAACCCTTTGCTTCTCGGTTGGTCAGGCAATCCTGGCTGCCAAAGCCGGCGCAACCTATGTTTCGCCGTTCGTTGGCCGTCTTGATGACATCTCGTCTGATGGCATGCAGCTGATTGCTGACATCGTCGAAGTTTACAACAACTATCCGAACTGGACGACCGAGGTTCTCGTTGCTTCGGCACGCGGTCCGCAGCACGTTGTCGACTCGGCACGCCTTGGCGCAGATGTTGTAACCATTCCGCCGCAGGTTCTTGGCCAACTCACCAAACACCCGCTGACCGACAAAGGTCTTGAGACCTTCCTTGCTGACTGGGAAAAAACCGGTCAGTCGATCCTTTAATTCGGCCTTTTGGCCAAATCGGATCGATAAAACCGCCCTTTGCGCCGGTTTTTAACATGCATTTAACCCGGCTGCCCGCATTGTGGCAGCCGGGTTTATTATTTCTCACTTTTCAAGCCGGAACCGATGGAAAAGACAGCTTTGCGCGCCGACGATGTCGTCAACTACCTTGCCGAGAATCCAGACTTCTTTACGACGCGCCCCGACTTGCTTGAAAGTCTTGAACTTCCGGTGCGTGAACTGGGCAATGGCGTTGCCGACATGCAACAATATGTCGTCGCCCGCCTGCGCGATGAACGCGAAAAGTTGCGCGGCGCGACCAGCGAACTGATCAATATTTCCAAGTCCAACCTTGAAACCCAAAGCCGCATCCATCGTGCGGTTCTGGCATTGCTCAATGCGCGCGGCTTTGAAACCTTTGTCGAAGCTCTTCAGGATCTGGTGCCGGAACTGCTTGATCTTGATGCGATTGCCCTGTGCTTTGAAGAATGCGACGAAGCCCCGGTGCCCAGTTGCGACGGACGGGTGCGCCGTCTCGTGGTCGGTGCGGTTGATCAGGTTCTGGGCGAAGAACAGGATGTCTGGCTATTGCCTGATGATGCCGGGGACGAGGCGATCTTTGGCCCGCGCGCCGAGGATATCCGGTCTGCGGCGATTGTCCGTCTGGCACCGTTTTATGGCGACCCGGTCGGACTTGTTGCCTTTGGCGTCAAGGAACCCGGATATTTCAGTCCGGCACAGGCCAATGACCTGATCATGTTCCTGGCATCGGTGATCGAATTTGGTGTGCGCAGATGGCTGACCCAAACGGTCTGATTGCCCTTACCCTTCCAAGTGACCTGCGCGAAGCCATCACCGACTGGCGGGGATGGCTTTCCAACGAGCGGCGCGCATCAGATCACACCACGGAAAACTATCAGGCCGATCTTTATGCCTTTTTGGGGTTTGTGACCGGGCATCTCGGCGATGTTCCCGATCTTAAAGATTTGCTGCGCCTCAACCCGCGGGATTTTCGAAGCTGGCTGGCCCGGCGTAGCATGGATGGCTTAGCCAAGACATCAACTGCGCGTGCACTTTCATCCCTTCGGAATTTTTACCGATTTCTTGAACGGTCCGGGCGCGGACAAAATGCCGCGGTACAATCCATCCGCAACCCGCGTCTTCCGCAATCTACGCCCAAGCCTTTGGCGCCTGCGGATGCGATGGCGGTTCTTGAAAATGCCGATGCATGGCAGGATGAACCGTGGCTGGGAAAACGCAATATCGCGCTTTTCACCCTGCTTTATGGCTGTGGGCTTCGCATTTCCGAAGCACTGGACTTGAACGCCAATCAGCGCCCGACACGGGATTCGATGGTCATCACTGGCAAAGGCAACAAACAGCGTCTTGTGCCGGTTTTACCCATCGTGCGCGAAGCCATCGAAGATTATGTGCGCGCCTGCCCCTTTGCCCCGGATGGTGATGAACCGCTTTTTGTCGGGGCACGTGGCAAACGGTTGATCGCACAGGTGGCTCAGCGTGAAATGCGCAAGGTTCGCGAACTTTTGAACCTGCCCGATACGGCCACCCCGCACGCGCTGCGCCATTCCTTTGCCACCCATCTTCTGGCCGGTGGCGGGGATTTGCGCACCATTCAGGATTTGCTGGGTCATGCGTCGCTTTCGACGACACAGCGCTATACCGCCGTGGATACCGAACAATTGATGGCGGTTTATAACGGCACCCACCCGCGCGCACGGCGCTAAATTCGGTTGTGCCGGATACTTTGCCACCCGGATCACTTATTTAAGAAAATTTCAGTTCCTCCGACTTGCAGTTCCCCCTTACACTGCGCGCAAATAATTGATCTGCACGGAGGAAAATCATGATTCTGCGTTCCAGCGGCCCATCCCCGTTTGGCCGGAAAGTTAAAATCGCTGCCAAGATTCTTGGGATTTATGACCAGTTGACGGTCGAGATGTCCAACACGGCCGACCCGGAAGATTCCCTGCGTCAGCAGAACCCGCTGGGTAAAATTCCGATCCTGCTTCTTGATGATGGTCGCAAACTTTTTGATTCGCGCGTCATCTGTGAATATCTCGACGCACAGGTTGATGGCGTAACCCTGCATCCGACCGAAAGCGACGCACGCTGGGAAGCACTGACCCTTCAGGCCCTTGGTGATGGCATCATCGATGCCGCCATTCTTCAGGTTTACGAAACCCGCCTGCGTCCCGAGGAAAAACAGTTCGCAGACTGGCTTTCCTATCAGGGTGACAAGGTCAAACGTTCCCTTGATCACCTTGGCAACAACGTCCCGTCGCTTGATGGGGACCTTACCATTGGTCACGTGGCGATTGCCTGTGCGCTTGGTTATCTTGATCTGCGCTTTGATGGTGCATGGCGGGCGACCTATCCGGGTCTTGTGACCTGGCTTGATGCCTTCCGTGCCCGTGTCCCGGCCTTTGACGCCACCAAGTTTGAAGGCTGATTGCCTGATGGTACCCTGCACATGAAGGCATGTGCAGGGTACCATCACACAACAAGAACAAACCCGATTATCAAAACCCGGAGCTTCACCCGATATGTCACGTCTGAACAGCGTTATCCGCCGCCTGCAAGCCCAACGCGATTGCCTGAACGCAGCCGCAGAAATGATCAAGGATCAGGACGGCATCGTGCTGGAAGTCGGGCTTGGCAACGGGCGCACATTCGATCATCTGCGTGAAATCATGCCCGATCGTGAAATCTATGTGTTTGATCGTCAGATCGCCGCCCATCCGAAATGCATTCCCGATGATGATCACCTGTTCCTTGGCGACATTTTCGAAACCCTGCCGATGGCGGTTGAACGTTTCAAAGGCAAGGTTGCCCTTGTGCATTCCGATGTTGGAACCGGCGACGAAGCCCTGAACGCCAAGATCGCAGCCTTTATCGGGCAGACCCTGCCACCCGCACTTAAGGTTGGCGCGATTGTCGCGTCCGATCAAAAGATCGACGTCCCGGGCACGATTGCCGAGCCGCTCCCCGAAGGTGTACCGCAAGATCGCTATTTCTTCCGGCGCTTTCAGGGGTAATAATCCCCCAACAGTTTGACTTGGCCGCTATTAAATTTGGCCAACACCATTCCACGATCAGGATGCCAAGCCGTGACCACCAGTAATGCCACATCGCCCAGCGGATCTCAGCTTTCCGAAGCACAGGATTTTCTGGCCAAGTACCCGGATGTCGAGGCCATCGATATTATCCTGACCGATTTCCATGGCATTGGTCGCGGCAAGATGATCCGTCGGCACGAACTGGAAGGCATTTATAAATCCGGGCGCGGCTTGCCGAGTTCCCTGTTCGGGCAGAATGTAACAGGCGAGGATGTGGATGATTGCGGTCTGGTACAGACCGGGGGTGGTGGCGATTGCCGTTGCTGGCCGGTACCCGGCACACTGGGTTACTTGCCCCATACCGGCCGCGGACAGCTTCTGATTGCCATGTATGAAGAAGATGGCAAGCCCCACGATGTTGACCCGCGCAACGTATTTGAAGCCCAGATCAAACGGGCCGAGAAACTTGGCTTCCACCCGATGGGGGCGTTCGAGCTGGAATTTTATCTGGTGGATCACACCCCGGATGCATCAGGTCTTTATCAACCTGCATCCTATGCGATGACCAAACGGCGCAGTACCCTTCGCAACACCATGTCGGTCGACGAGATTGATGAAATGTCGCCACTGTTTGATGCGATCTATGAAGGTGCGAAGCATCTTGATCTAACGCTGGAAACCCTGATTTCGGAATATGGGCCGGGTCAGTATGAAATGACCATTCGCTATCGCGAACTGATGCGCGCAGCCGATGACGTGATCATTGCCAAACGCCTGATCCGTACCTGTGCGCGTCGCTTCGGGCTTGAGGCTGTCTTCATGCCAAAACCGTTCGGCAACGAAGCCGGGTCGGGCATGCATCTGCATCTGTCGCTGGCAGATGAAAACGGCAACAACCTGTTTGCCGATCAGGCAGACGGATCTCTCAGTCCGCTGATGCTCAATGCCATTGGCGGCATTCGCGGCACAATCGGCGAAACCATGTTGCTCTTGGCCCCGTTCATGAATTCATGGCGTCGCTTTGCATCGGCCATGTATTCACCGGCCTCCGATGATTGGGGCGTTGAAAACCGCACCGTGGCGCTGCGCGTTCCGGGCACACCGGGCAAGACGCGCCATTTCGAACACCGCATTGCCGGTGTAGATGCCAACCCGTACCTTGTGGCCGCTGTGACCCTTGGCGCGGCCCTTGATGGCATTGAAAACAAAATCGATCCGGGCAAGCCCAGTAAAGACGAAATCGGCCACGCCAAGGCCCCGAACGATCTTCCGCGTCACTGGCTTGAAGCAATTGACCGGTTCGGCGCATCGGAGTTCAACAAACGCACCCTTGGACCACGTTTCCACACTGCCTTTACCAAGATCAAACAGGCCGAATACGAACATATGGCCCTGAAAGTATCGGCAGCCGAGTGGGAATATTACGCGTTTTCGGTCTAGACCGTTTATCCGCTTACCGACTTGCCATTGCCGTCAAATAAGCAATCACATCATGGATTTCGCCATCTGATAGCTGATCGTCGGTAAAGCCGTGCATCTGCATTTCGGGCCAATGGCGCACCGTTGCCGGATCGCGGATCAGCATGAAAAGCGCATCGGGCATGAAGTATTCGACCGGGTTCATCGGCAAATTCAAATCCGGGCCCAATTCCGTGATGCCCGCCCCGTTCATGCGGTGGCAGGCAAAGCACTGATCAATGAAGATGGTTTTGCCGTGCTTGGCATTTTCCGTGGCGTCCTCGGCCAATGCCAATTGCGGCCAGCGGGCGGTGGGGAACTCGGCATAACCGATTTTGGCCACCTGATAGGGCCATTGTTCGGATCGGATATTGGATGCCGGGCCATCAATCCAGACCACCGAAAACGGCCCGGCGGAAACGTTCTTGCCCGGCAGGTTCGGCCAAGGTGATGCTTCGGGTTCGATGGCAAGCCAGGCTTGTGCGCCTTCATCCCTGTCGCGCAGAACCAGCGGCACCGGAATATTGGCAACAAACCCGTCAAGCGCGATGACTTCAAGCCCGGTCTGATCATCGACCGCGCTTGCATCCCCGATCACTGCTGCCAGTGGCACCGCGCGATAGGTCATGTCCTGACCGTAACCGCCATCATTGGCAACTACGATGTCGCGCGCCTGCGGATGAGAAAGCAATTCATCGGTTTGATAAACCGAAACAACCCCGGATGGAGAGGTAAGCTGTAATTCTGCGGCCTGCGCCGTCACTGGCAGAAAAAGACATAACAGCACCCAAAGCGCATGTTTCCCATACGATTTCATACCCCTGCCCTCTGCTTTTATATTGTCCTGCAAACAGAGTAGCATAGTTGCGCAATTCAGTGATTTCTCAATCGCGTGGGGCGTTCATGACGCATGGCTGCCTTTCTTTGCCGCCCATTTCCTTGCCATCCTTGCACAATGGCGATATTCAGGTTCCAAACTGTCATTAACTTGCAATGCCGGGCCCCGCGACTTATCTCCGGCTTGCAAACAGGCGAGATGAGACGACGCCATGAATGAAATGATCACCATTGCCGAAGCTTCGGCGGACGCAATGTCGGAAATGCAGATTGATCCGACCCTTGATCTGGAAGCTGAGATTCAGCGCCTGAAAAAGGAAAAGAACGCGATCATTCTGGCCCATTACTATCAGGATGGGGAAATTCAGGACCTTGCCGACTTTGTTGGCGATAGTCTGGACTTGTCGCGCAAGGCTGCCGAAACCGATGCCGATGTTATCGTTTTCTGCGGCGTGCGTTTCATGGCCGAGGTTGCCAAAATCCTCAGCCCGAACAAAACCGTTCTGCTGCCGGATTCGAAAGCGGGTTGTTCGCTCGAAGATTCGTGCCAGCCCGAACCGTTCCGCAAATTCCGCGAACAACATCCTGATCACGTATCCATCACCTATATCAACTGCTCCGCAGAGGTGAAGGCCGCGTCCGATATTATCGTGACCTCGTCCAATGCGGCCGAGATCATTGATCAGATCCCGGCAGATCAGCCGATCCTGTGGGCACCGGACCGCCATCTTGGCACTTACCTTGCCAAGAAAACCGGCCGTGACATGACGCTTTGGAATGGCTCGTGCATCGTGCATGAACAGTTTTCCGAACGTGAACTGATCCGCCTCAAGACCCAGAACCCGGATGCCAAGATCGCAGCCCACCCGGAATGCCATGACGGTATTCTGAAACATGCCGATCACGTCGGTTCGACCCGTGCGATTCTGGAATATGTGATTAACGGCCCGGATCAGAAATATCTGATCGCGACCGAACCCCACATCATCCACCAGATGGAAAAGTCTGCCCCGCACAAGGAATTCATTCCGGTACCGGGTGCTGACGGATCATGCGCGTGCAATAACTGCCCGTTCATGGAGCTTAACACGCTTGAGAAGCTCTATCTGTGTCTGGTCAATAACGGTCCGCAGATCGTCATGCCCGAAGACCTGCGCATTGCAGCGGTCAAACCGCTTGAACGCATGCTTGAAATGTCAAAAAACATTCCGGTCAAAAAAGACACGGCGGCCTAAGCCAAACCTTCTCACAGCCCCGCAAATTTTGCGGGGCTGTTTGCCATTCCAATCGACCAAAAAGCGGCACGCATCATGACCGTACTGACCCAGGCTGAAATTTCGGAATTCATCGACCGCGCCTTTGCCGAGGATATCGGAACCGGCGACATCACATCTGATAACGTTGTGCCCGCCAATGCGCGCTTGCGTGTTGCCCTTGAAACCCGCGAGGATATTGTGGTTGCCGGGCTTGATATCGCCCTTGAATGTTTCCGCAAGCTGGTCCCCGATGCCAGGATTGAAAAGCATTGCGAAGACGGCGATGCTATTGCGGCCAAGGACGTTCTGGCCGTGGTCGAAGGCAACGCGCGCGGCATCCTGACCGCGGAACGTACCGCCCTTAATACCCTTCAGCATCTTTCGGGCATTGCCACCACCACGCGCACCTATGTTGCGGCGATGGGGGAAACATCGGCAAAGCTTCTTGATACCCGCAAAACACTGCCGGGTTGGCGCAAGATGGAAAAATACGCAACCCGCATGGGCGGTGCGCAGAACCACCGCATGGGCCTGTATGACGGGGTGATGATCAAGGATAACCATATCGGTGTTGTCGGATCGATCACCAAATGCGTCGAAGCAGCTCGTACCGCCAATCTGCCAAAAATCGAAGTCGAATGCGACACCCTTGATCAGGTGGCAGAGGCCACAACAGCCGGTGCTGACATCATCCTGCTTGATAATATGGGTCCGGATATGCTGCGCGAAGCAGTTGCGATCGTTGATGGCCGTTGCAAGACCGAGGCATCGGGTGGCGTCAACCTTCAGACCATAGGCGCGATTGCCGCCACCGGCGTTGATTACGTATCGGTTGGTCGTATCACCCAATCGGCCCCGGCGGTCGATATCGGGCTTGATGTGGCGATCCTGTGATCGCCTGATGGAAGATCGCGTCACAAATCCCCCGACCACCAAGGTCATCGAAACCGCGAACTGGATTTTGCGCGACGGCGATAAAATACTGTCCGTGCGCAGCCACGGCCGGGACAGGTTCTACCTGCCCGGCGGCAAGGTCGATCCGGGGGAAACGGCGCGTGATGCCATCATCCGTGAAGTCGCAGAGGAACTTGGTGTCACCCTGCTTGATGACAGCATCCGAAAGATCGGCACCTTTGCCGGGCGCGGACATAATCAGCCCGATGGCGCGATTGTCCGCATGACCTGTTTTAGTGCCGACTATCGCGGCACGCTTGCCCCGGCACACGAAATTGCCGAGCTGCGCTGGCTGAACCAGCGCGAGCGTGATCTGATGGCCCCGATGGGCCAAAAGATCACCGCTGCACTTTTCGATATTTAAACCCGGCTTTACCGCGGGGCATCCCCGTCCGGATCACCACCAGCATCGGGTATATCCCGGCTCGACGCATCCTGATCGCGCGAAATATCCTTGGCTGCCGACGGCGGCGTTGGCTGCTGATCGGCCCCGTGTTCGGTCCCGTCATCAACTGCCGGTGGCTCGTCTGATGCCAAGGGTTCCGACACAGGTTTGGATCGTGCTGATCCCTTGCCTGCATCGCGGATCGCATCGGTCAGTTTGTCGATATCGCGCAAATTAAGGTCACGCTGCGGGAACGGAATTTCGATACCTTCTTCCCGGAAACGCTGCACCAGTTCAAACCGAACCGAACTTGCAACGGCCATGACATCGCCGATATCGCGCAGGAAATACCGCAATTCGAAATCGAGCGAACTGGCGCCGAAATCCATAAAGACAACCTGTGGCGCCGGATAACTCAGAATTTCGCGGCGTTTGTCCGCCATTTCGAGAAGGATTTCGCGCACCTTGTCGACATCGGCCCCGTATGAAACACCAATCTTGATGATGCCACGGCCCGAGCGTTCCTTAAGTGTCCAGTTCAGAACCCGGTTGGAAATCAGTTCGGAGTTCGGAATGACAATGGAGGATCGGTCAAAGGTTTCGATCTCGGTCGCACGTACCCGGATGTCTTTGACAAGCCCCTGATCGGCGCCAACCACGATCCAGTCACCAACCTTGATCGGGCGTTCGACCAAAAGGATCAGGCCGGAAACGAAGTTGTTGACGATACTTTGCATGCCAAAACCGATACCGACCGAAATCGCACCGGCAATGATCGCAAGATTGGACAAATCCATCCCGGCCGCAGAAATCGCCAACAGCACCGCAAGGCAAATCCCGGCATAGCCAAAGATCGCCGAAACCGAATGTTGCAGCCCCTGATCCAGCTTGGTGTTGGGCAACACACGTGTGCTGAGCATCCGCTGGAAAAACCGCATCAGACCCAGAACAATCACAAACATCAGGGCCGCAAGCAGGATCGAACGCAGAGAGAAATGAATGCCGCCAACCTGAATACCAACAAAGGCCTGCTGAACCGCAAAAATCAAATCCGCCCAGGCAATGTCGGTAAAGATCATCACCGCCACCGGCACAGCGACGGTCACCATCACCACGTCAATCAACACCCGGAGCCAGAAATACAGCGTGCCGTGAACAGCATCGCTGGTTTTGCTTTCTTCGCTTGGCTCGGGACGGACCAGATATGTATGCATCAAAGCCCGGAAATAGCCACGCAGCAGCCAATAGCAGGTCAGAAATGCCAAGCCCATCATCAGGTTTTCAAGGATAAATCGCGCCAGCGCGACATAGCCCAAAACCATCAGAACCGGCATCAGAATGGCAATTGCTTTAAGCCCCCGGCGGCTTCGGCGTTCAAGTTTGGGCCAGAATTCATGCCGGTCCTGTTCGTCATGTACCCAGAAAACACCAAGCGATGACACAAACAGCAATACCGAGATCACCAGAACGTTGGTGATACTTTGCACAAGGGCAATTTCAAGCGACGTACCAAGCGTTGTTGCGCCCTGCAAAAGGATCATGTCCCAGGCAAAGATCACTGCAACGACAAGGGAGGATATTCCGACAATCCGCGCCCCGCGATCCGTTGTACCGGCTCGGCGCAAAGGTGGTGAAAATGGCGAATGCACGCTTCGGATGGCGGCGCCGACAAATAGCAGGAACAAAGCCGCCGCAAAGCATTGATGAATGAAATCCCCGATCGCACCGCTCAGCAAAACCTGTCGGGAATCAAGAACACCATAGGCCACCAGCAGGGCAAGGCCGGGGACCATTGCCGTGAACAGGAAGCGGGTTCCCGATATCAATGCCACCCGGTCCTGGTTTGGCATTTCCTTCCAGTGGGCCGGCATATAACGCAGCACAAGGACTTCGCCACCGATCAAAGCAGCGATGACAATAAAGGTCAAAAGCACCAGACCGGGCGCAATTTCCGTAAGCTCGTCGGCCGCCTGACCTTCAATTTCAAGGTTCGCATAGCGGGCCTGAACCATACTGGGCAGCTGGACAATTTCACCCCAGGCTGAAAGCCAGACACCGGGATCAAGTGGCACATCAACGCGGCCAAGAATCCTGCGGGTAAACCGTTCACGGGCAAGACCGGCCAATTGATCGGAGAGCTCGGTCGCACGGAAGTCAACCAGCTCAAGCTGTTTGATCACACCGGTCACACGGGCAATATCCTGACCGATCTTTTCACGTTCGCGGGCAACTGCGGGAACTTCTTCCTGCCCTTCTGCTGGTGGTTCACCGAGCTTGCCAAGGGCGGCTTTGAAACGCTTCAGACGTTCGTCGGCACGGTCATGCAAACTGCTGACACCAAGATGGATATTCTCAATCCTGTCGCGACCATCTGCAATGAAGCGGTTGGTCACCTCATCCCGGGCCATGATCTTTTCAAGATCATCAAGTGCACCGTCCCATTCCGATATCAGCGCCTGTGCATTTTCCAGTTCAACTTTCTGAACTGCGTCCTGTCCATTGCCATTGCCTTGCGCAGAGACATTTTGCGCAGCGATCATCGCAAACAGACAGATTGCAAAACCTGCGAACACGCGACGAAGAGTAGTCATGCCTGATGATCCATTTGATGCCCGATAAGCGGTATTTGACCGTTTTTCCCGATTTGTAAACAGGTTACACTGAAGATCATAACGAATCACCAAACGTTTCGTTCCAGAGATCTGGCAACAACACCGTCCTGAATTGTGCCCAATGCAGGCATGCGAGGAGCCCCCATGAGCAAAACCGCCCTTATCAACGCCTTTGAAATGAACCCGGATGGATCGGCAAACCCAATTGACTGGGCAACGCTTCAGGGTGGCCTTCCAACCATTGCCGAGGACAGGTTTTTATGGGTGCATCTTGACTGGATGGGTGAAGGGGTTCGGGAATGGCTGATTGATATCGCAGGCATTGATCCGACCATCGCCGACACACTTTCAACACGCGGCACACGACCATCTGTATTCTTTTACGATCCGGGCTATACGCTGAACCTGCGCGGGGTCAATCTGAACGCGGAAAACGATCCGGCTGACATGATTTCGGTTCGCTTCTGGATCACCAATAATATGGTAATCACCCTTCGCAACCAGTCGCTTAAGGCATTTGATGACATCCGGGCAATGATTGCGCGCAACGATGCCCCGCGCAGCATTGATGATTTCGTCCTGACCATTGCCGAGCGGCTGGCCTTCCGTGTGGAAAACATCGTGCGCGGCATCGAAGAAGAGGTCGAAACCATCGAAGATGACCAGGAAAACGTCGCAGAAGGCAAAACATTACCGCTGCGCAAACGCGGTTCGGACATCCGTCATCAGCTTTCGCGTCTGCGCCGCCATCTTGCCCCGCAACGCGATGCCCTTGCCAATTTTGTCGAACAGAAACCGACATGGTCAGACAAACGCTTTAAACGTCGTGCCCGGGCCCTGACCGATAAAACCGTCCGGCTGGTCGAAGAATTTGATTCCCTGCGCGAACGCATCCAGATCGTGAATGAACATCTGATGGCGATCGACACCGAACAGATGAACCGCACCATGTATTGGCTGACGGTGATTGCCGGCTTGTTCCTGCCAATCAGTTTTGTCACCGGCTTGCTGGGCATCAATGTCGGCGGTATCCCGGCCGCCGACAACCCGCTTGGCTTTGCCACCGTGGTGGTAATCCTGACGGCAATCACTGCATTTGAAATCTGGTTGTTCAAGAAAATGCGCCTGATCTGACGCGCGCACGCATCCAGTCTGCAAGATCAAAGAAGCAGCAATGCAAAGGCCCTTGTTGCATTGCGATGCTTCTTGGCGCTATGACATTGGCCGTTGATCTGATTTCTTTCACTGCATCCGAGACTTGTTGATGACCGACGGCCCGCTTTCCCGTTATCGCGCGAAAATCACCAATGGTGAGCTGTCTCATGACCCGATGCAGGAATTATGCGCAGAAAAGCTGCAAAGCCTTAAGAACGCGCTTGCCCATTATGAACCGGCAACCGGAACTGGTGGCTGGCGCGAACGGTTTGGCCTGACGCGCCGCCGCGATGAACCGACCCCGCCGCTGGGACTTTATATTTACGGCGAAGTCGGACGTGGCAAATCCATGTTGATGGACCTGTTTTATGAAACCATCGACATTGAAAAAAAGCGTCGCGTGCATTTCCACGATTTCATGCAGGATGTGCATGAACGGATGCACCGTTTCCGCCAAACCAAGAAAAAGGACGATGCCGACCCAATCCCGCCAATTGCCAAGGATCTGGCCGATGGCGCCTGGCTTCTGTGCTTTGACGAAATGCAGGTCACCGATATCACCGATGCGATGATCCTTGGCCGGTTGTTCGAACATCTGTTTGAACATGGTGTGGTGATTGTGACCACGTCCAACCGTGTGCCCGACGACCTTTACAAGGACGGGCTACAGCGCCAGAACTTCCTGCCATTCATTGACATGATCAAGCGCAAGCTTGATGTGCTTGAACTGGCAAGTCCGACCGATTACCGCATGCGCAACCTGACCGCAGCCGATGTTTATCTGTACCCAACGGCCCGCGAAGAGGCGGTTGCAAAAATCGACGAGATGTTTGCAACCCTGACCGAAGGGGCCCGCGTCGCACCGGACAGCCTGACCGTCAAAGGCCGCAAGATCGAAATTTCGGCCGCGGGTGCCGGTGTCGCCAAATTCAGCTTTGATGAATTATGCACCCGTCCGCTGGGTCCGGGGGATTACATTGCCCTTGCCACCCATTTCCATACGATTGTCATCGACTTCATTCCGAAATTGCCGGATTCACGCCGCGACTGGGCCAAGCGTTTCGGAACCCTGATCGATGCCATGTATGAACATAAAACCAAGCTGATCTGTGCGATTGAATGCGACCCGAACGATATTTATACCGACGGGGATTATTCGTTCGAGTTCCAGCGTACCGTGTCGCGCTTGACCGAAATGCGCAGCCAGGAATATCTCGATATGGCGCATTTGACCTGATTTTACCTGTCTAACGGCTGGTCTGTATCCTGTCATTGCGACATGTCAAAAACGACTCCACCCATCAGAGTTTAAATCCGCCGCAACAATTCGCCATATGGTCGCGCATCATCGGGTGATTCTTGCGTGAGGCATGTCACAAACGCACAATCGCGCAAATTTCATCGTATTAGCGTTTTTTCGAATACGTGCACACCGCATGGCAGATGGGCATTTCCTGCAATGCTTGGGCGGTTCCGGATGGATCACACGCCCGAATTCGCAGCAAACGCGCAGACTGCCTTTCCTTTAGGCAGGCCGCAATCGCAAACAGGCTTTGGTTTTGCTGCGCATCCATCCGCCTTCGCAATCGCAACATGACCGGTTTTTAAGCGTTTAGACCATAGTTGCAATAAACCCCGAACCGGCGGTTTTCCTCGTGAAAACAGCGGGGTTTCCCCTTGTAAATCACAACGATTCAGTTTACGACACTCGGTGTTTACGAACGAATATTTCGCGTTCGCAGGTTTAAATTTTCAATCGCGCTCCCAAGTTGAGTTTCGACCCCCAGGAAGCGTAATAGGGAAGAAGGTAACGGAATGGCCCGCAACAAGATCGCGCTCGTCGGTGCTGGCAACATTGGTGGCACCCTTGCTCACCTCGTCGGCCTGAAAGAGCTTGGCGACGTCGTCCTTTTCGACATCGTTGATGGAATGCCACAGGGCAAGTCGCTTGACATTGCTGAATCCTCCCCCGTCGACATGTTTGATGCCGACCTCAAGGGTACCAGTGACTATAAAGACATCGCAGGCGCTGATGTTGTTATCGTCACCGCAGGTGTAGCTCGTAAACCGGGCATGAGCCGTGATGACCTCATCGGCATCAACACCAAAGTCATGACCCAGGTTGGTCAGGGCATCAAAGAACATGCACCGAATGCATTCGTCATCGTCATCACCAACCCGCTTGATGCAATGGTTTGGGTGATGCAGCAGGCAACCGGCTTCGATCCGAAGAAAGTTGTCGGCATGGCTGGCGTTCTGGACTCGGCACGTTTCCGTTACTTCCTCGCAGAAGAATTCAAAGTATCGGTCAAAGACGTTACCGCATTCGTTCTTGGCGGACACGGCGACACCATGGTCCCGTCCATCCGTTATTCGACCGTTGCCGGTATCCCGGTTCCTGACCTGATCAAAATGGGTTGGACCACGCAGGAGAAAATCGACGAGATCGTTCAGCGCACCCGTGATGGCGGCGCCGAGATCGTTGCTCTTCTGAAAACCGGTTCTGCTTTCTACGCACCGGCTGCTTCGGCAGTTGCAATGGCTGAAAGCTACCTGAAAGACCAGAAACGCGTCATGCCGGTTGCTGCTTATCTGAGCGGCGAATACGGCGTTGATGGCATTTACGTCGGTGTCCCGGTTGTTCTGGGTGCTGGCGGTGTTGAGCGTATCGTCGAGATCAATCTTGACGAGTCCGAAAAAGCAAACTTCGACAATTCCGTGAACGCAGTTCGCGGTCTCGTTGAAGCTGCTAAGGGCATGCTCTAAGAACGCGAAGCGGGCTGGTCAGTGACCGGCCCGTTTTTCAATCATTGTTGTTTTTATAACTTCAGTGATCGCGGGCCTCGCATACAAAGTCCCTCCCGCAAGTTACGGGGACATTGAAATCCCGATTTCTGACCCACAGGAAATCGTACGGAAGGCAAGAAAGCGACCGAACATGAATATTCATGAGTACCAGGCGAAAGAAATTCTTCGCAAATACGGTGTGACCGTGCCGAATGGCAAAGTTGCATATACCGCTCAGGAAGCCATTGAAGCTGCCCAGTCCCAGGCTGGTCCGGTTTACGTGGTAAAGTCCCAGATCCATGCAGGTGGCCGCGGTAAAGGCACCTTCAAGGAAGCCAAAGCAGGCGATAAAGGCGGCGTTCGCGTTGTCAAAAGCGTCGAAGAAGTTGGCGCCAACGCTGAACAGATGCTCGGTTCGACCCTGGTGACCCACCAGACCGGTCCGGAAGGCAAAGAAGTCAAACGCGTTTACATCGAAGAAGGCTGCGATATCGCACGCGAACTGTATCTTTCGGTTCTCGTCGACCGCGCTTGCTCGCGCGTGATCTTCATGGCTTCGACCGAAGGCGGTATGGACATTGAAGAAGTTGCAGAAGCAACCCCGGAAAAGATCGTCACCGTTGACATCGATCCGGCTGCTGGCTTCTCGGGCTTCCATGGCCGTAAACTGGCATTCGCACTTGGCCTCGAAGGCAAGCAGGTTTCCAAAGCTGTCAAATTCATGTCGGCAATGTACCAGTGCTTCCTCGACACCGATGCAGCCATGGTCGAGATCAACCCGCTGGTCGTGACCGGCGAAGGCGATATCATCGCTCTCGATTGCAAAATGAACTTCGACGACAACGCGCTGTTCCGTCATCCGGACATCGAAAACCTGCGCGACGAAGACGAAGAAAACCCGGCTGAACTTGAAGCTGCAAAACACAGCCTCAACTACATCAAGCTCGATGGCACCATCGGCTGCATGGTTAACGGCGCAGGCCTTGCCATGGCAACCATGGACATCATCAAGCTTTATGGTGGTGCACCGGCAAACTTCCTTGACGTTGGTGGCGGCGCAACCAAAGAACGCGTTACCACTGCCTTCAAACTGATCCTGTCTGATCCGAATGTCGAAGGCATCCTGGTCAACATCTTTGGTGGCATCATGCGTTGTGACGTGATTGCAGACGGCGTTGTGGCAGCTGCCCGCGAAGTCAGCCTGAACGTTCCGCTGGTTGTTCGCCTTGAAGGTACGAATGTCGAACTTGGCAAGAAGATCCTCGAAGAATCGGGTCTGCCGATTGTTTCGGCTGACAACCTTGCCGATGCCGCCGAGAAGGTGGTCAAAGCTGTGAAGGAGGCCGCGTAACTATGGCTGTTCTCGTCGATAAAAACACCAAAGTTATCTGCCAGGGTTTCACTGGTTCGCAGGGTACCTTCCACAGCGAACAGGCAATTGCCTATGGCACCAAGATGGTTGGTGGTGTTACCCCGGGTAAAGGCGGCACCAAGCACCTTGACCTTCCGGTCTTCAACACCGTTGCCGAAGCGAAACACGTTACCGAAGCAAATGCTTCTGTAATCTATGTTCCGCCGCCCTTCGCAGCAGACGCAATTCTCGAAGCCATCGATGCCAAAATCGAACTGGCTGTCTGCATCACCGAAGGTATTCCGGTTGCTGACATGGTTCGCGTCAAGCGCGCGCTCGAAGGTTCTTCGACCCGCCTGATCGGTCCGAACTGCCCGGGTATCATTACCCCGGACGAATGCAAAATCGGCATCATGCCGGGTCACATTCACCGTCGCGGGAAAATCGGTATCGTTTCGCGTTCCGGCACGCTCACCTACGAAGCAGTTGCACAGACCACGGCCGCTGGCCTTGGTCAGTCGACCTGTATCGGTATCGGTGGTGACCCGGTTAACGGCACCAACTTCATCGACTGCCTCGACCTGTTCCTGAAGGATCCGGAAACCGAAGGCATCATCATGATCGGTGAAATCGGTGGTTCGGCCGAGGAAGAAGCATGTGAATTCCTGCAGGCTTCCAAAGTCAAGAAACCGGTTGCTGGCTTCATCGCCGGTGTTACCGCACCTCCGGGTAAACGCATGGGCCATGCCGGTGCGATCATCTCGGGTGGCAAAGGCACCGCGGATGCGAAAATGGAAGCTATGCGCAGCGCTGGCGTTCTTGTTGCCGATTCCCCGGCAAGCCTCGGCTCGACCATGCTGAAGGCTTTGAAGGGCTAATCTGGGTAGTCAGAGGAAAGGCAAGGGGGGGCGTGGTCCTGTCTTGGGGACCATGCCTTCCGACCACAAATGAAACCTCAAGATCTCGACACGATTCTTAACGAGTCGAACGCAACCTACATCGCTCAAATCTATGCCCGGTATCTGGAGAACCCGTCTGCGGTTGACCAGAGCTGGGCTGAGTTTTTTGACGGGTTGCAGGACGACGCCTCCGAACTTCTCGCAGAAATGCGCGGGCCGAGCTGGCAGCCACGGGAAACCAAGGTTGTTGGCGGCATGGAGGGATACGACGTCTCACAGGGACATGCCGAACGTCCGGCCCAGGTGGCCTACGCACCGGCAGCCCTCGCAGCACCAGCAGCTGGCCCGGTAAATACCGACGCCATTCGCTCTGCTGCCAATGATTCCATTCGCGCCCTGATGCTGATCCGTTCGTACCGTGTACGCGGCCATCTCGAAGCGAATCTCGATCCGCTGGGCCTTGCCCCGCGTGAACCGCACCCGGAACTTGATCCGAAGACCTATGGCTTCACCGAAGCCGACATGGACCGCCCGATTTTCATCGCGAACGTTCTGGGTCTTGAAACCGCGACCATCCGCCAGATCGTTTCGCTGGCGCGCAAAACCTATTGCGGGTCGATCGGTATCGAATTCATGCACATTCAGGAACCTGAACAGAAGTCATGGATTCAGCAGCGGATCGAAAGCATCGGCAACCAGACGCAGTTTACTGCACGCGGCAAGGAAGCCATCCTTGAGCGCCTGGTCGAAGCCGAAGGCTTTGAAAACTATCTGCATACCAAATATGTCGGCACCAAACGTTTCGGCGTAGACGGTGGCGAAGCCCTGATCCCGGCCCTCGAACAGATCCTCAAACGCGGCAGCCAGCTTGGCATCCGTGAGGTTGTCTTCGGGATGCCGCACCGTGGTCGTCTGAACGTTCTTGCCAACGTCATGAGCAAGCCGTTCCGCGCGATCTTCTCGGAATTCATGGGCAACCCGTCCAAGCCGGACGACGTGATGGGCTCGGGTGACGTTAAGTATCACCTTGGTACATCTGCCGACCGTGAGTTTGACGGCAACGTCGTTCACCTTTCGCTGACGGCAAACCCGTCGCACCTCGAAGCGGTGAACACTGTTGTCCTTGGTAAGGTCCGCGCCAAGCAGTCCCAGCGCAAAGACACCAATCGCGAGCAGGTTATGGGTATCCTCCTGCACGGTGATGCTGCCTTTGCCGGTCAGGGCCTTGTCGCAGAAACCTTCGATCTGTCGCACCTCAAAGGTTATCGTACCGGTGGTACGATCCACTTTGTTGTGAACAACCAGATCGGTTTCACGACCAAGCCGACCGATTCCCGTTCTTCGCCTTATTGCTCGGACATTGCCAAAGTCGTTCAGGCCCCGATCCTGCACGTCAATGGTGACGATCCCGAAGCAGTGGTTCATGCGGCCCGCATCGCGACCGAATTCCGTCAGGAATTCAAACAGGACGTCGTTATCGACATGTTCTGCTATCGCCGCTTTGGCCACAATGAAAGCGACGAGCCGGCCTTCACCCAGCCGATTATGTATGACGTGATCGGTAAACATCCGACCACCAAAGACCTCTATGCACAGCAGCTGGTGAAGGAAGGCCTTCTGACCGAAGAACGCGCCAAGGCACTGGACAAGTCGTTCCAGGATTACCTTGATGAAGAGTTCAAGGCATCGGAAAGCTATCGCCCGAACAAGGCTGACTGGCTTGAAGGCAAATGGTCAGGTCTTGCATCCTCGCATGGCGAAGATGCCGACTGGATCGGAAAAACCGGCGTTGACGACGACCTATTGCAGGAAGTCGGCCGTGCCCTGTCGACCCCGCCAAGTGACTTCGACATTAACCGCAAAATCCTTCGTCAGTTGAAGGCCAAAGCGAAGATGTTCGAAACCGGCGAAGGTATTGATTGGGCGACCGCCGAAGCATTGGCGTTCGGTACGCTGATGTGCGAAGGCACCCCGGTCCGTCTTTCGGGTCAGGATTGCCAGCGCGGTACCTTCTCGCAGCGTCATGCCAAACTGGTCGACCAGACCTCCGAGGCAAAATACACCCCGCTCAACAACATCCGTACCGGTCAGGCCGAGCTTGAAGTTCTCAACTCGCCGCTGTCCGAAGCCGGTGTTCTGGGCTTTGAATACGGGATCACCCTTGCAGAACCGCACTCGCTGGTTCTCTGGGAAGCCCAGTTCGGTGATTTTGCCAACGGTGCACAAGTCATCATTGACCAGTTCATCAGCTCGGGCGAAGCCAAATGGCTGCGTATGTCGGGTCTGGTGATGTTGCTGCCGCACGGTTACGAAGGCCAGGGTCCGGAACACAGCTCCGCCCGCCTGGAACGTTACCTGCAGCTTTGTGGTGAAAATAACATGCAGGTGGCGAACTGTACGACACCGGCAAACTATTACCACATCCTGCGCCGTCAGATCCGCCGCTCGTTCCGCAAGCCGCTGGTTCTGATGACGCCGAAGTCGCTTCTGCGTCACAAGCAGTGTGTGTCGAACCTGTCCGAGTTTGCGGCTGGTACGACCTTCAAGCCTGTGATCGAGGAAACCGGCAAGCTGGTAGACGGCAACAAGGTCAAACGCGTCGTTCTGTCGTCGGGCAAGGTCTATTACGATCTTCTCGCCGAGCGCGAAAACCGTGGCATCGAAGATGTTGCGCTTGTGCGTGTCGAACAGCTTTATCCGTGGCCGGAAAAAGAACTGGCAACGGAACTGGCCAAATATCCGAATGCTGATGTCGTATGGTGTCAGGAAGAATCAGAGAACATGGGTTCCTGGTACTTCGTCGATCGTCGTATCGAAGCCACCCTGTCGAACATCTCGCATAAGGCGGGTCGTCCGGTTTATGTCGGTCGCGCAGCATCTGCTTCGCCGGCAACGGGTCTTCTGAAGGCCCACCTGCGCGAGCAGGCTGATCTGGTCGACGCGGCACTTAGCGTAAAATAACTTTTCCGGACGGGCGAGAAATCGCCCGTCCGATCTGTTCATTTGAATTCATTCGCATCATGGCAGACCCACACTGCCTGATTGAAAAAACGGTCGAGGAAAAAATGGCGACTGAAGTTAAAGTTCCCGCGCTGGGCGAGTCTGTATCTGAAGCCACGGTGGCAAAATGGTACAAAAAAGTCGGTGATGCTGTTGCAGCCGATGAACCGATTGTCGAACTTGAAACCGACAAAGTGACCGTTGAAGTCAACGCACCGGTTGCCGGCGCGATTGCTGAACTGGTTGTTGGTGAAGGCGACGAAGTCGAAGTTGGCGCCCTGATCGCCATGATCAACGAAGGTGCTGCTGGTTCTGTTGCTGCTGCTCCGGCAGAAGCAAAAGCAGAAGCTGCACCGGCCAAGGAAGAGAAAGCGGCTCCTGCTGCTGCTCCGGCACCTGCTGCTGCCCCGGCCGCTGCAACCACTGCAAATACTGACCATCCGCTGCCGCCGGCAGTTCGCAAACTGGTCGAAGACAACAACCTGAACCCGGCAGTCATTCCGGCATCTGGCAAAGATGGCCGTCTGACCAAGGGTGACGTCATGAACTATCTTGCTGGTGGTGCACCGGCACCGCGTGCGGCTGCACCGGTTGCTGCGGCTCCGGCTGCTCCGAAGCCGGAACGCGCACTGCGTGATGGTGAAGAGCGCGTCAAAATGTCCAAGCTGCGCCAGACCATTGCGCGCCGCCTGAAAGAAGCCCAGAACACTGCGGCCATGCTGACCACTTATAACGAAGTGGACATGACCAACCTTCTGGCTTGCCGTAACCAGTACAAAGACGGTTTCGAGAAGAAACACGGTGTGAAGCTCGGCTTCATGTCCTTCTTCATCAAAGCCTGCACCACGGCACTGAAAGAATGGCCGGCTGTTAACGCCGAAATCGACGGCAACAGCTTCATTTACAAAAACTACTGCGACATCGGCGTTGCCGTTGGCACCCCGCAGGGTCTTGTTGTTCCGGTTATCCGTTCGGCAGAAGAAAAAACCTTTGCTGATCTGGAAAGCACCATTGTCGATTTCGGCAAACGTGCACGTGACGGCAAACTCGGCATGGACGAAATGACCGGCGGTTCCTTCACCATCTCCAACGGTGGTGTATTCGGATCCCTGCTGTCTTCGCCGATCCTGAACGCACCGCAGTCCGGTATTCTCGGCATGCACAAAACCCAGATGCGCCCGGTCGCAATCGACGGCAAAGTCGAAATCCGTCCGATGATGTATCTGGCACTGTCCTATGACCACCGTATCATCGACGGCCGCGAAGCTGTGTCGTTCCTGGTACGCGTCAAGGAATGCATCGAGAACCCGGAACGCATCCTGCTCGACATCTGATCAGACAAAAGGATCAAAGAACTCATGAGTGAGAACTACGACATTGTCGTGATCGGTGGCGGCCCTGGCGGTTATGTTTGCGCCATCCGCGCCGCACAGCTCGGTCTTAAAGTTGCCTGCGTTGAAAAACGTGGCGCACTTGGTGGTACCTGCCTGAATGTCGGTTGCATTCCGTCCAAGGCACTGCTGCATTCTTCGCACCTGTTCGAAGAAGCTTCGGAACATTTCGATACCCACGGCATCGAAGTTTCCAAGCCGAAGGTCAATCTTGAAAAGATGATGGCCCGCAAGGACAAGGTCGTTGACAGCAACGTCAAGGGTATCGAATTCCTGTTCAAAAAGAACAAGGTTACCTATGTCAAAGGTGCCGGCGAGATCACCTCGCCGACCACTGTCAAGGTTGCCCTTCTTGATGGCGGTGAAGAAACCCTGACGGCCAAGAACATCGTCATCGCGACGGGTTCGGAAGTCACCCCGCTGCCGGGTGTTGAAATTGACGAGAAAAACATCGTCTCTTCGACCGGCGCGCTGACTCTTCCGACCGTCCCGAAAAAGATGGTTGTTATTGGTGCAGGCGTCATCGGTCTGGAACTTGGTTCCGTCTGGCGTCGTCTGGGTGCCGAAGTCACCGTTGTTGAATTCCTTGACCGCATTCTGCCGGGCATGGATGGCGAGCTGGTCAAACAGACCCAGCGCATCTTTGCCAAGCAGGGTCTGGACTTCAAACTCGGCCACAAGGTAACCGCTGCCAAAACCGGCAAATCCGGCGTGACCCTTACTGTTGAACCGTCCAAAGGCGGCGATGCAGAGGAACTCAAAGCCGACGTCGTTCTGGTTGCGATCGGCCGTCGTCCTTACACCACCGGCCTTGGCCTGGATAAAGTTGGCGTTGAACTCGACGAACGTGGTCGTGTCAAAACCGACGAATACTTCCAGACCAATGTTGGCGGCATCTTTGCAATTGGCGATACCATTGCCGGTCCGATGCTGGCCCACAAGGCTGAAGAAGACGGCGTTGCCCTTGCAGAAATGATTGCCGGCGAAGAAGGCCATGTCGATTACGGCAAGGTCCCGGGTGTTGTTTACACCTGGCCGGAAGTTGCTTCTGTTGGCAAAACCGAAGAACAGCTTAAGGAAGAAGGCGCAGAATATTCTGTTGGTAAATTCCCCTTCACTGCCAATGGCCGTGCGAAGGCAATGGAAAGCACCGATGGTTTCGTCAAGCTGCTTGAAGACAAGAAAACGCACCGTGTCGTCGGCGCGCATATTGTCGGTCCGGCTGCAGGCGATCTGATTGCCGAAGTGGTTCTGGCGATGGAATACGGCGCATCTGCCGAAGACATCGCACGCACCTGCCACGCCCACCCGGCCCTTGGCGAAGTCGTCAAGGAAGCCGCACTGGACGCAGACAAGCGCGCAATCCACATGTAATTGATCAGCTATCTGATCTGCAAACGGCCGCCCCATTCATTCATTCATTTGGGGCGGCCGTTTTGTTTTGGGGATGTGCATAGGATGTAACTTTTAACCCTACCCGACGGATTGCCAGACATCCCTAAACCATTCCGGCAAGGCAGCTTTGCATATTTGTCCGACGATTGCCGCGTGACGCGATGCGGCATTGGGGATTAGTATGATAAATCAATATCAAAGGCCGGGAGACCCTCTATGACCCTATCCATCGGCGTTGTTGCCCATGACCGTCGCAAACGTGAAATGGCCGACTGGCTGGCCAAGCATCAGGCAAGCTTTGCCAATACCCGTATCTTTGCCACCGGCACCACCGGGCGCGTTTTGCAGGAACGGTTTCCGGCATTTGATATTCATCCGCTTAAAAGCGGTCCGTTTGGCGGTGATCAGCAATTGGGTTCAATGATTGCCCATGGTCAGTTGCAAGCCATGTTCTTCTTCACCGATCCGATGACGCCACACCCCCATGATGTCGATGTGCGGGCCCTGATCCGGTTGGCCAACCTTTATGAAGTGCCGATTGCGTGCAATCAAAGCACCGCAGACCTTTTGATCAGCAATCCGCGCTTTGAAGAAATCTGCGAACAATATCGCAACCATTCCCCCGAACAGGTCTTTGCCGATTATAGCAATCGCAAGGTCTGAGGGTTTTCAGGCACAGTTCAACAAACCGTCTACCTGAAGGCGTTCATAGGCTACGCGTATTGTATCACTACTAAAGATATTTCTCTTGTTTTCATTCCAGCTGTTCATCTCTTTGATAACTTTCTCAAGAGGATAGCAGTTTTCATGATGAGCCAACCAATGAACAGAAGAGAGCAATTCCAAACCGTACGGGCTTTCGTAACCCTGCACTAACTTACCTAAGCGTTCGATTGTCCGATCCGCAACATCGTTGGAACTTAGATACTCGTCCGCAACCGCATAACCACTTGGGGTTACATGGGCCTGTCTATCACCAGTTTGAAAACCAGAAATCATCTTGTGATGCTCAAGAGCAATGAATGCCTTTTTTAGAGCTTCCGAATATGGCCCATGCAAATTTCGAGAGAATTTTAGGTTAAAGTTCACACCTATTGCCTGCAAAAAATAGACTATTTTCTGCAGTGAGATTCTATCGAATGATCCGTCAAAATATGGTTCCAAATCCCCTAGACATTTGAGAAGCACCGCCCGTTCAAAGGTCATTGCAAACTTGGGATGACTATACTCTGGTTCATCGAATGCTTCTTTCGGATAAAATACGCGTACGTCAACATTTGAGAGTGTCTCAAGCTTCTCGATGATCAATGGTTTTACGTCGGACCAATCCAATCCGCCGTTTCCGCATCCTAACGGCGGAATAGCGATAGATTTGATGCCATAGTTCTCAATCGCCTCGACGAGTGCGTCCAAACCTGTTCCAACATAATCGAGTTTGGATTTAGCTCTCCAATGATCCTTGGTCGGAAAATTGACCAAAAACCGAGGGCCATTTGTAGGGAAAAGCTGCTTGGTATCAAATACAAAAACTTTACCTGGCCTTAAGCCATTTGAAGAACATAATTTTTTGTACTCTTTGTAATTTTCTGGCCAACGCTTTTTAAACTCAAGTGCAACACCTTTTCCCATCACCCCGACACAGTTAACCGTGTTCACAAGAGCATCCACTGTCTCGGAAAACATGTCACCTTTTTTGAATGAGATGGTCATTGATAATAGCATCCGGGTTTTACATATATCGGGATATCCCAAACTGAGGCATCCATTATAGGCTTGAGCTTATCTCTCATCGCCTCTGATTTGACAATCAAGCAATCAATGAGGCTAAGCGGGACTGCAGAGCGAACCAAGAACTCAGCCATACGCTTTTGGCTGCGGGTCATACGTTCTGGTGGACGGTCCATACTTTTGAAGTATTGGCAAACACCCTTGTATCCAAGTTCGTCGATTCTACCCTTGTAAGGATATTCGTCAAACATATCCCAATGGATATGATCATCTATCCTATCCAAGTCACTACATAGAGTTGGCAATGGTGCATTTGAATTTAAGGCGAAATCGCTGAAACAGAAATCTAGTCCGCTATTGCGAAATCCTTCAACCTTTGCAACCAAAAATACTCTATCTTCCTCGCAAGCAGGTCCTAAATTTTCGCCATCAGGCGACATCAAATCTACGTTCCCCCTAAAAATTGTAAAAGTGAATGATGTTATTGGTGAAAAATAGAATGGAACATAATCATTAACAACGCCTCCACCAGGGATCTGAAACAGTGGTGTTCCTCGTCGATCAACTATGCTCTGATAGGAAGCTTGATGACACAACTGAGGCTGCTCATGATTCTTTGAGCGAATCTCTCCGTCGACCAAGAACACTTCGATATCCTTGTAATACACTTGACGAAAAATAAATCGATCCGGCAAATTACACCTCAGATTTTGCGACAAATGCCGTTAGCCCAATATTTGCGACGAAGCAACTTAGCAATCCATTGTCCCCAACCATAGCAATTTCTAAGTCATTCTCTACATGAATTTCGCTAATGAACTGATTGCCGCGATCTTTCCGATCTTTGCCGCCATCCTCGTTGGCGCGGCACTAAAGCGCTATTTGATCAAGGGATCGGACATCTGGGCCGGGATTGATCGGCTGACCTACTATTTGCTGTTGCCGTCGCTGCTAATTGTCGAGATTTACCGGGCGGATTTTTCCAGTGGCAATGCCGGCAAGGCGGTTGGCATCACACTTGCCGCAACACTTGGTCTATCGGCTGCCTTGTTACTATTGCGGCCTTTGATCACGCGCGACACGCCCCTGTTTACATCCATCTTTCAGGGGTCGGTGCGATATAACAGCTATGTGCTGCTTGCCGTGGCTGATGCGCTTTATGGTGCCGAGGGCCTGGCACTTGCCATCGTGTTTGTTGCGGTCATGGTGATTGCCACAAACATGTTGGGCGTTGTGGTTTTAAGTGCGTTTAGTGGTGGCAAAAGCAGCGTGAGCCGGATCATCAACGGGATTGTCAAAAACCCGATCATCATTGCCGCAGGTGCGGGCGCCATCCTGAATGTGAGTAATATTCACGTTCCGCTGCCCATCGAAAATACCGCCGCCCTTTTCAAGACAGCGGCCCTGCCCCTAAGCCTGCTTTCGGTTGGTGCCGGTCTTAAATTTATCCTGAGCAAAAAGGCGATCTGGGCCATCACACTGGCCACCACGATCAAGCTTGCCGTGCTTCCGCTGATCACCGGCATCTGCCTGCATCTGGCCGGGGTCGATGGCATGGTTTTGGCGATGGGCGTGTTCTATGCCGGAATGCCGTGCGCCGGGAATGCCTATATCCTTGCCCGTCAGCTTAATGGTGATCCCGATGCGATGGCATCGATCATCACGCTTGAGACATTACTCTCCGCCTTCAGCGTCGCTGTCATCGCCGGTATATTGAGCATCAATTGAGCTTGCATGCGCGGCATAATCACCGTCATAGCCACAAGCCGAAAGCCCGGCCCGCATCAATTCAGGCGGCGGCGCATCGACTACGACCGGGTCGCGGTCGGCATGGAACGGCACAATGATCTGGCGCGATAGCAGCATCAGGGTCGGCGGCGCGCCAAAGATCGGCGGCTCGTCGCCGCGTCCGTAAAACGGATCGCCAATCACCGGATGCCCGACATGATCAAGATGTACACGCAGCTGATGGGTACGCCCGGTATGGGGCACCAGTGCAAGCCAGGTGATATCATTGCCGTCGTCATCCTTGCCACGACCAAGGACCTTGTATTCGGTCTTTGACGGCTGTCCGTCTTCATGGACGACCATCTGCCAGCCACTTTCATCATTGATCTTGCCAATCGGCGCATCAATGAAGCCGTGATCATCTTCCATCGCACCGCGCACCACCGCCCAGTAGGTCTTACCGATGAGTTTTTCGGTAAAGAGACGGGTAATTTTCTTGGATGATTTCGGATGACGACACAGTAACAGACACCCGGCCGTATCGCGATCAAGACGATGGGCAAGCGTCGGTTCGGGCTGAATGCCGAATTTCAGATCAGGAAGATAGGCATCAACGTGGAAATAGGTTTTCGGCCCGCCATGCGATGCCAGCCCCGGTGGCTTGTTCAGCACGATGACGTTGGAATCACGGTGCAACACATGCGCAATAAGATCTTCGGCAATCGGATGGGTCATTGATACGGCCTTTCATATAAGCCCCTGCTTTACCCCATCATGGGCCATGCGGCAATGATGATGACATTTGATCTGGCGATGCCGCGGTTGCGTAACAAGAACAGGTAATCAGTTGTTCAACCTGTCTGAATGCAATCGGGAAATGATTGATCATGATCGATCTTGGCAAGTCTGTGCGCACCGTCTTTCTTAGTGTTCCCTTATTCGGGCTTGTTGCGGGTGCCGGGCAACAACAGGTATTGGCCAATCCTGCACAGTCTGGCGGGTTGCAGCACAATATAACGGGCATGATTGGCAATGCCGCATTGTCCGAGGCATTCGAACGCCCTGATACCTGTCAGGGGTTTGATCCGGTGAAACGGTACGGGCATGAATTGCAATTTCAAATCCGCCGCAATGATGCCCCGGTCGGGCGACATACTGTGACATTCAATCAGGGCCGTGACGGGCTTCAGGTTGTTGCGCAGACCAATATCGATATCAGCATTCTGGGCTTTAATGCCTACAGCTTTGCCTATCGATCCGAAAGCATATGGCAGGACAATCAAATGATGCGTCTTGCGGTCAGTATCGATGATGATGGCGACAAGAGTGAAGTCCGCGCCAGCCGCGACCAAAACCGTCTGATCGTTGACGGGCCGGATGGCAGAAACAGCCTGCCACCGGACATCTTTCCGACCGATCACTGGCATTGCGGTGTATTGGCCGGGCATTCGGTCCTGAACACGATCACCGGCAAGGCAAATGATGTCGAAATCACATCACAGCGCTGCGAAATGCTGCGCACAACAAATGGCCCGGTCAAGGCGACCGAATTTGTCTATGACGGGGAGCTGAAAACCAATGCCTGGTACGACAAACAGGGTCGTTGGGTCGGGCTGCAATTCAAGGCGCGGGACGGGTCAACAATCACCTATCGCTGCATGAATTGCCAAACACGCACCGCGCACAAGGATCAGGAATGACAAAGCAGTTCACAACCATCTGGATCGTCGGTGCATCGGCAGGGATCGGGGCCGCTTTGGCGCAAAAGTTCCATCAAACACCCACGTCCAGTTCCCAAAACATCATTGTTTCCGCACGAAACACCGAAAAGCTGAACGAATTGGCGACTGAAATGCCGGGTATTACCCCGGTAGCCATCGATATTACCGACCCCAATGCCGTGAAAGCAGCCTTAAACACCATCGAAAAACAGTTCGGATTACCTGATCTTGTGGTTCTGGCAGCAGGTATTTATTCGCCAATGAAGGTCGCACATTTCTCGGCCGAGACGGTCCGGAGCCATATCGACACCAACTATATGGGCATCGTGAATTGTCTGGAGCCCCTTTTAAGCCGTATGCGCGCCCGCAAATCGGGCGAGATTGCCGTGGTGGCATCAGTCGCGGGATATCGAGGCCTGCCCAACGCGGCGGCCTATGGCCCGACAAAGGCCGCACTGATCAATTTGTGCGAAACCCTGTATGCCGAATTGCGCGGAAGCGGAGTTTTGTTGCGCGTTGTAAATCCCGGTTTTGTCAAAACGCGACTTACCGACAAGAACGATTTCGAGATGCCCTATTTGCTTTCACCTGAACAGGCAGCAGAGTTCATGTATCGTGATCTACGCAACAACGATAAATTCGAAATCGCCTTTCCACCGCCCTTTGTCCGGCAGTTGAAACTGGCGCGTATTCTGCCCTATGGGCTGTTTTTCAAATTGATGGGTAAACTGGTGAAGGCATGAGTGAAGACATCGACAGAAAGCGCCATTTGCTTGCGGCATATGGTGCCTATTTCGAAAACCTGTCACCCGACACAGTCAACGAACTTTCGGGCATGGTAACGGATGATTTCAAATTTGCCGATCCATTCACCACCCTGCATGGCCCTGACAAAGTCTGCGCTTATCTTGCAAAGACATTCACCGAAACCGAACACCCCAACTTTGTCGTCACCCACGAAGCCGTCGATGATGATCGTGGTTTCCTGCGCTGGCAGTTCAGTGCAAAGGTGCCAGTGATCGGGCAATGGGAATTTACCGGCTTGACCGAGGTCAGCTTTAATGAAGATGGCAGTTTACTGGCATCCCATATTGATTACTGGGATTCCGGCCAGCATTTTTATGCCAAACTTCCAATCCTTGGCTGGATCATTCGGCGGCTTGCGCGACGTGTTGCGGCTTCCTGAAAAATAGGGTCACCTCGCCAATTTCCAGACCCCATTTCCGAACCCGTGCGCGATTGACCAGAACCCCGTCCGGTTGCAGGAACATCCAGTCATTGAAGCTGACACGCCAGGTCCCGTCCCCGACTTTAAGGTCCATGTCATAGACCCAGTTCAGGGCATTGCCATACTGGCTTCCCGCGGCTGTTCCGATCACATCATCAGCACGGCCTTCATAGGTGTGCTCGCCAATCTTTGAGATCACCCATACCCGACGGTCGGTTTCGCCATCGTCATAGACGAAATCTTCTTCAAGGGTGAGGACACCATCGTTAATCGTACCGGTGATATCGACGGTGAACTGCCGGCGCAATGTGCCAAACCGGTCTTCAAAAATACCCCAAGCCCGGCTGCTGCCTTCGAAATAGTCGAACACATCGAAGACGGGTTCCTTTTGCGCAAAATCCTGCGGTTTCATTGACCCACATCCGGTTAGTAACACCAATAAGCACAGCGCAATTGTCCTACGCAGCATGGGCTTGCTCCTGATTGTTGCCCCAAGATCAAACTCAGCGACGTGAAAGGCGCCGACATATTGCAATCTGATGGGCACGTTCGAGTGGAAAGCGCCACATCATCCCGATTGCTCCTGCTTTCAATACGACAGGAAGAACCGCATAGATCAGAACCAGCACAATCAAAGCGGTGCTTTTATCCCCATCAGTTTCCGTAAGCCCGAACGCCCCCAAAACCGGCAAGGCAATCCCGGCCGACAATGCCATGGCGAGCTTGTTCGTCACGTTCCAAAGCGCAAAAAGAAGTGCGGTTCGCCGCGCCCCGAACCGGTAATGGTCCCAGTCATCAACATCGGCCTGAATGGCAGGCGGCAAAGAAAGATCCGCCCCCAAGGCAGCCCCGGTCACAAGACAGATAATTCCAAACGAAACCGCATCCCCGGCAGACAGCAAAGGCACAAAGCAAAACGCCGCGATGGCCATGATCATGGCAATGCACCAGACCCGGTGTTTTCCCATCCTTGCGGCCAGAAGCACCCAGACCGGGATTGCAAGAATGGCGGCTGCGAAATAGACAAGGATCAGGACATTTTCGACATCCTGATCCAATTCCAGGTAATAGCGCACAAAAAGCGGAAAACAGACCGCCGGAAGTCCCGCCGCCAGACCATTGATCATCCAGGCGCCAAGCAACCGCATGAACAATCCGTTCGAACGCAGGCTTTTTGCACCCAACCGCAAGAACTGAACAACGCTGCGCGCCGCCATGACCTTTGCATGTTTTTGCTGCGCAAAAGGATCGGGCACCTGCCACATCAAAAGGGCGATAAAAACCGCCCCCAGTGTCAGAGTTACGATGCCAAGTGTTTGCATTTCCTGGGACCGGTTGGCTGCACTGATGATCACCGGGATGCCACCGGCCAATACAATGCCGATCAGTCCAGCCCCTTCGCGATATGCTGTCAGCATTGTGCGTTTGCTGTAATCACCTGAAAGTTCGGCACCCCAAGCCAGATAAGGCACCTGAAAAAGCGTCCAGCCCAGAAACAGCACACTTGCCCAGATCAGAAGGTAAAGTGCACCCGGTCCATCCGGTGGCGTAAACAGTTGCCATAAACCAACGCCCGCGACCACCGCACCAAGCCCGACCCAGATTTTGCGTCGGCCACTACGATCCGATATCCACCCGACAAGCGGATCGGTCGCCATATCAACAAGGCGGACAAGCAACAAGACAATGCCCGTAACCGCAAGACCCAGCCCAAGATCATCGCCATAAAAACTTGGCAACAGAACATAGGCCGGGATTGTCGGCACGGCTGCCGCCATCGCCGGAAGCGCATAGAAAATTGCGGTTTGACGGGAAATATCAGGCCGGGGCATTGTTGGGGTGTTCAATCACGAACAGGCCAACATCAATCGAGCCGCAATCAAAGCCGGTTTCGCAATAGGCAAGATAGTATTCCCACATGCGTTTAAAGCGTTGATCAAACCCTTGCTTGGCAATTGTGTCCCAGCCATGCTGGAAACGGCGCTGCCACTCGGCAAGGGTGCGGGCATAGGATTTGCCAAAGAACTCGCTATGGTGCAGTTCAAGCCCGGCTTTGCTGACTGCGGCCGAGAATGCCTCTGGCGAGGGCAGCATTCCACCGGGGAAGATATAGCGTTGAATGAAGTCCGCACCCTTGCGATAGGTTTCGAACCGTTCATTATCGATGGTGATGATCTGTAGAACCGCACGCCCACCCGGACGCAAACATTTGCGGATCATTTCGAAATAGGTTGGCCAGTGTTCTTCGCCGACGGCTTCGAACATCTCAATCGAGACGATCTTGTCAAACTGGCCTTCCTGATGGCGATAATCGCGCAACACAATATCGGTGCGGTCACAAAGCCCCTGCATCACCAAACGTTCCCGGGCATAGGCATGCTGTTCTGTCGAAAGTGTCAGACCGGTAACGTTGCACCGATATTTTCCTGCCGCCAGCTCGGCAAACCCGCCCCAGCCACATCCGACTTCCAGAACCGTTTCGCCGGGTTGAAGGTCTGCCAGATCGCAAATCCGCAGGAATTTTTCCGTTTGAGAGTCTTCAAGTGACATATTTTCACGGGTGTAAAGACCCGACGAATATGCCATGCCGGGATCAAGCCATTCGCGATAGAACGCGTTGCCAAGGTCATAATGATAGGCAATGTTGCGCTTTGATCCTTCGACCGTGTTGGCATTCTTCAGATGGCCGATGCGCGCAATTGTCCGCGACAGAAAACCACCGGCCAAACGTGCGCGCACAATATTTTCATTAAGCATCGCAACCCGCATCAGACGGGTAATGTCCGGGCTGCTCCAACTGCCATCCAAATAGGCCTCGGCAAAGGCGACGTCGCCGCCGGTCGCAAGTTTGCGGATGGCCTGCCAGTCATGGATATGAATAAGCGCCTGCAAGTCCGTGTTCTGGGAACCCGTGCAATTCAATCGATCCCCGTCAGGCAACACGATGGTCAGCCGACCGTGACGAAGATGGGCCAAAACCCGGCGCAACATGACCTTCAGCACACTGCGATTGCCCGTCACACTGCCCAAAAGCGGAACAAGACGATCCCGAAGGGGAATGGAGAGTCCGGAAGCCATGGAATTGCGGTTTGGCATTGTTGTTATCTCTTTCCTGCTTGGGCTGCTGCCGTCCCGGTTTCCAGCACATAGGTAACCGCACTTTGCGGAGGTGCCGGTCTTTTATGGAATGTCATTCCCTTGCGCCAAAGATGAAGCGCCTCCCAGTGGATACCCGCCACAACCTTAAGGGTCATGAGCGGATAGCGGATGAATGCTCCAAACAGTTTACGGTCGGAAAGTGAATTGCGATCACCAACAAATGCGGCATTCAGGAATGCGCCCTTGGCATCTGTTTCGCGGATGACCACCGCAACATTTTCGCCAGGCACCCGAATACGAAAATGATAATCGGCCACCATGTCGATGAAGGGCGAAACATAGAATCCCTTTGCGCAGGACTGCCGCAACACACCCTTGTCATCAAGCGCATCATCGCTTACCGGGATCAGGTAACTGTGACGATCCCCGAATGTGTTCGATACTTCGTAAAGCACCGCACCGATTGTGCCATCCGCGCGATAACAGAAATAGACCGACAACGGATTGAACACAAAACCCAGCAAACGCGGATAACACAGCAACCGGATTTTATCGGCACAATCGCCCAATCCATGATCGGCCAGAATTGAACCAAGCCGGTCACGCAAATCCTTGCCCGAACCATCTGCGTAATCATCATCATGAAATGAAAACAGATTAAAACGGTTGCGGCTGAACAGCTTCAGACGGCTGGCGATGTCATCAATCTCATCAAGATCGAGCAAAAAGGAAAATACCGAATAGCGCAACTTGTGCTCTTTCGGGCGCAAACGATGATGGGTCACGACCCCTTCATAAAGGCCGGACGCCCAGTGTTCCTTTTGCGACGATCCCGTCATGCCGCCTCGCTCGATTGCGGGGATACAGGCTTTGTGACATGGATGCGCCCGCTTTCATTTTCAACATTCCATGGACGCCGGACATTGCCAAGTGCCTCGGCCACTGCCAATCCCGATTGCAATCCGTCTTCGTGGAAGCCGTATCCGAAATAGCTTCCGCAATACCAAAGATTATCAACACCCTGTATGGACCAAAGGTCTTTTTGCGCAGCCATGGCACCGGCATCAAACAAGGGATGATCATACAGGAATGACCGGATCACGGTGCCTTCGGCAGGATGGTGTGGCGGGTTCAATGTCACAAAAAGCGGCTGGTCATTATCAAGGTGCTGCAACCGGTTCATCCAGTAGGTCACACAGACCTTCTGTTCGCCGTCGCGTTCCTCGGCCAGATAGTTCCAGCTTGACCACACCTTTTTGTTCTTGGGCATCAGGCTGTGATCATTGTGCAGGATCGCAAGGTTGCGTTCGTATTTGAATGCACTCAACAATTTCTGAACCCGTGGCGCAGGCATATCCTGAAGACCAAGAGCCTGATCACCGTGACAGGCAAGAACCACGTGATCAAAAACTTCGCGGTTGCCGTATCGATCTTCGACAAAGGCACCACCCAACGGGTTCGGCCCGACCTTGGCAATCGCGCGGTCCAGAACCAGACCGCCAGACACACCGGCAGTCATGCGTTTTACATATTCCCGTGAACCACCAACAACCGTACGCCATTGCGGACGGTCCTTGATCTGCAAAAGACCATGATTCTGACAGAACCGGACAAACGCCGCCAACGGATAGGCCAGCATGGTATCGACCGGGGTCGACCAGATCGCAGCCCCCATTGGCAGCAAGTGATCATTGATGAATGCTCTCGAATAACGCTTTTCGCGCAGATAATCGCCAAGACTGATGGCTTCGGCGGTTCCATCGCGGAGGGCTTCGGGGGCTTCGCGGTAAAAGCGCAAGATATCGCGCACCATCTTCCAGAAACGCAGGCGCAGCAAATTGCGTTTTTGCGCAAACAGGGATTTCAAATCCCCGCCACCATATTCAAGCCCGCCATCATCCATGGATGCGGCAAAGGACATGTCCGTTGGTGTGGTCGCGACACCAAGATAATCGAACAGGGCGCAAAGGTTCGGATAACAGCGCGTATTATAAACGATGAAACCGGTATCAACCGGCGTTTCACCGGCTTCGACCGTATTGGAATGTCCGCCGGGCCGGTCATCCTTTTCAAACAATGTGACATCATGTGACTGACTTAAAAGCCATGCCGCGGACAATCCGGAAATACCCGATCCAACGACCGCTATCTTCAGCTTTCCCGATGTTACATTGTTCATATGAGCCCGGCCTGCTTGCAGTTGTCTGTTCAAAACTACATATCAATACGCATGGCATGACCATGTGGATCACAGGGCACTTTGCGCGGACAGCCATTGTAAGTATTTGGTAGAAAACGTACAATTTTCTTCTGATCCAAAAGAACACGGCCGCCGTACGAATATCATGATGAACATGATCTTGGCGCGGCCCCAACGGGGACCTGAAACCAGAATGAACGGCACCACATCCAAGCGCCCCGGTCCGGCGGACCCGGCCGAGGCGAAAAAATGTGCCGATTGGATCGTTTCCGTCGCGGCGACCCGCGACCGGGAAGCGTTTGCGCAACTGTTTGCGCATTTTGCACCGCGCGTTAAGGCCTACATGTTCAGGTTTGGCGGCAACCCGGAAACCGCCGAGGAGCTGGCGCAGGAAGCGATGATGCAGGTGTGGCGCAAGGCCCATCTGTTTGATCCGTCCAAGGCCGCGGCCAGCACATGGATCTTTACCGTTGCAAGGAACCTTCGCATTGACCGGTTCCGGCAACGCAAACATATCGAGGTGGATGATTCCGACCCGACGCTGGTCGTTGATGAAGACCCGCTTGCCGATGAAGTCGTCAGTCGCGACCAGGAAGCCGTTCTTGTCAAAGCAGCGATGGACGAATTACCCGCCGATCAAAAGGTAGTTGTTGAATTGTCGTTTTTTGAAGATTGCTCACATAGTGAAATTGCCGAGCGTCTGAATATCCCGTTGGGAACGGTGAAATCCCGGCTGCGTCTTGCCTTGGGCAAGTTACGCGGTGGACTGGAAGGTGTCGCATGAATATCAAGCATCATCCAACTGATCAGACCCTTATGGATTATGCCAGCGGATCGCTTTCGCAAGCGATGGAATTGCTTGTGGCGACCCACATGACCGTCTGCCCGCATTGCCGCGACAAGGTTGTTGAATTTGAAACAATGGGCGGTGCTGTGCTTGAAAATGCCGACAGTATGGCGATGGGTGACCAGTCACTTGATCACGTGATGGCAATGCTTGAACGTGAAACAAGCAATGAAAACATCGTTACGGAAAAGCTTCCTTCCTTGCGCCGTGTGGCTGTTGGCGAAAGCATTTCGGGAAGCACGATGACGTCGCTTCCGCGTCCATTGGCCGATCTGCTGCCCGAACATGTCAATTCGCTTGATGATATTCCGTGGAAGACGCTTGCGCCCGGCGTGAAGCATTTCCAGCTTAAGGCGATCGAAAGCAAAGGCACCGTCAGATTGCTTAAGATCGCACCGGGGATTTCCATCCCCGATCATGGTCATCATGGCCATGAAATGACGCTGCTGATCAAGGGGTCTTATATCGATGAAATTGGGCGGTTCCGGGCAGGTGACGTTGCCGATCTGGATGATGATGTCGATCATCAGCCGATTGCCGACACGGCCGAGGAATGCATTTGCCTGATCGCAACCGACGCCCCGATGAAATTCAACGGGTTGCTTCCGAAATTGCTGCAACCATTCTTTGGAATTTAAAAGAACAACACCGCGTTCCACTGCGTCCCAACGCACAAAGCCCCGCAGACATCTCTGTCGCGGGGCTTTTTTTATTCGGCGGCAACCAGCCAGCGTGTTGAATGCTTTGCCGGACCGGGAAGTTTGCAGGTCTTTGCCAACCAGTTTCCGATTTCTTCAAGTTGCTGATCGAACTGCCAGGGCGGATTGATCACCAGCAATCCGGTTCCGCGCATCCGTCCCTTGGCCCCGCCCTGGTCCGTGGCAAGCTCGGCGCACAAAACGCCGCCAGATGATTTGATCGCCCCGAATGATCGGCGCAATTCGGCATCAAAACCGTCTTCAAGGATCGGATACCACAACATGAAAGTCCCGGTCGGCCATTTATCCCATGCCTGACGAATGGCCGTGGCGGCCTTTTGATAGTCCTGTTTGACGTCATAGCTTGGATCCATCAGGACCAATCCGCGACGAATGGCAGGTGGCATCATGGCGACCAGCCCTTCATATCCATCACGTTTGTGCAGATGAATACGCCCGTCACGCTTGACGCGATGATGCAGGACTTCGTGTTCGCGCGGATGCAATTCCATCAACACAAGTTCGTCATCTTCGCGCAGCATTTCGCGCACAATAAAGGGTGATCCCGGATAAAACGGCCCACGATAATCATCATCTTCGCGCACTCCATAATCCCGGCCCATTGCCACCGGATCAAAGCGCGCAACGTGATCAAGATATTCCGCCAGCATTTCCGGCGGATTTGATCCGGCCTTGGCCCGTGCGTAACCGTCTTTCCATTCGCCGGTTTTGGCTGCCTGTTCACTGCCAAGATCATACCAGCCCGATCCGGCATGGGTATCGATCACGCAGAACGGCTTTTTCTTTTTGCGCAGATGGGAAAGGACAAGCCACAGTGCCGCATGCTTATGCATATCGGCAAAGTTCCCGGCATGAAATCCGTGCAGATAACTCAGCATGTCGGTTTATCCTTTCCTGGGGCGGGAATTTCCGCGCCCACCGCCCTTGGCGGGATGTGATTTTGATCCACGGTGTTCCGGCCGCCGGTTCCCCGATTTGGCGTTGTCAGAACGCGGTCCTGTGTTGCGACCCGATGCCGATACGTTCCCCGTCTCGCCGTCATGCGATGCGCCATGTCGCTGCCGGGCGGATTTATACCCGCCCTTGCGGCGCACTGGTCGAACCGGATGTTCAGTGTTGCCATCCCCATTCGCCAATGCATCCAGTTCTGCGCGCTTTGGTGGCTTGGCAGAGCCCGGCGACAAACGGCGATGGGTTGCCGGGGGTGCTTCGACCTCGATCACTTTCCATTCACCGGGCGCCAGACCATCCAATGTCCAGTCACCGATGGCATGACGGATCAGACGCAAGGTCGGGAACCCGACAGCAGCCGTCATGCGACGGACCTGACGATTGCGGCCTTCGGTGATGCTCAGTTCGATCCAGCTTGTCGGGATATCCTTGCGAAAGCGCACCGGCGGGTCACGTTCCCAAAGATTGGCGGGTTCATCGATACGACGCACCTTGGCAGGCAAGGTCATGCCATCTTT
This sequence comes from Thalassospira profundimaris, assembly GCF_003326675.1. Taxonomy (GTDB): domain Bacteria; phylum Pseudomonadota; class Alphaproteobacteria; order Rhodospirillales; family Thalassospiraceae; genus Thalassospira; species Thalassospira aquimaris. Next base: position 38,363 of record NZ_JPWF01000005.1, on the reverse strand, counting down.
CAGCTCGACCCCGCCACGCAGGGCATCAAGTGCTTCGTCGGTCGGGATTCCATCCACCTGCACCAGATAGGTTTTGGGCTTTTTGTATTTCGGGTGGGCAATCTGGGCATTCAGTGGCCCGTGATCGGTCAGTAACAGTAAACCTTCGCTGTCACGATCAAGCCGACCGGCGGCATAGACACCGGGCAGATCGATATAGTCAGCCAGCGTCGCCCGGCCGTTTTCGAGGTCGGTAAACTGGGTCAGAACCCCATAGGGCTTGTTAAACAGGATCAATTGCGCCATGGCGCGCATAAAACCAGCTTTGGCCGCACTGTCAACAGATCGCTTTGGAAATCAGATATCCGAACGAACCGGGCCTAGTCGGTAATCAGATATTCCATCGTGGTAACAACACGGACAGTTTTATTGATCTGCGATGATTCATTCATGTTTGGCGCACCGTCGCCTGCCATGATCTGAAACAGTCCCTGATTGGCACGACGGATACCACCCAACTGCCCGCCGGAGTCCGTGGCAAATTGTTGGGCGGCTTCGCGGGCATTGGCGGTTGCAGCCGCAATCATTTCCGGTTTGATGTCATTAAGGCCCGTGAACAGGAAGCTTGGCCCGGCGCTATATCCCTGCCCGCCCAGAACGATGCCACCCTGAAGCAATTTGCCGATATCCTGGGATGCGGCCACCACAGCATCGACGTCATCAGAACTTACCTGAATGGTCTGATTGACGATAAAGCGGCTTTCAACCGGACCTGAACGATAGGCCTGTGCAAGTTGATCCGTGACTTGCAGGTTTTGCAATTCGGTCTGTTGGCGGGTGATGCCATGTGATGCCAGAAATTCGAAAAGAGTCTGGGTGTCGGCATCAATCTTGGCCTGTGCGGTTTGCAACACATCATCGGTTGCAACATAGGTGATTGGCCAAACTGCCTTGTCCGCCTTGACGTCGCGTTCGGCCAAGCCCTTGACGGTTACAAAGCGGTCAAGCGATCGCATATTTTCGATACCCTTGCCGACCATCCAGCCAGCCGTACCAATGCCACCAGCAACCAGAATTGCGGCGACGACTTTTACAAAGCCTGACGATTGCGACATGTTACCGATCCTTTGCAACCACATCCATGAAGTGAATTCAGGCACCCCGAAGAGTACCTTTAATTTCTATCTATCAACAGAAAAAGCGGCAATTGAGAGGCAAGCTTGATCGGCAGGGATATGTAGATCCCCGTTTCAAACCATGTTTTTGAATGCATTCAAAAACGGTCGCTTTCTGCAAGACATCATGATAAAAGCGCGCCAACATTTTCAGGGATCAGGATACACTCATATCGTTCTGATCCGCGCAATCACACGTCACAAGAGGTCTTCCATGCTGCGTTCTGAAATCAATGCCTGCATTGAACACGCCAAAGAGCTGTACGCATCCATTTCCTTCAAACTGCCCGAATGGGCACATTACAGCCCGGCACAGTGGGACGCAGAACCCGACTTGGCAAAATGGTGCCGCGGCCATCAGATGGGCTGGGACGTTACCGATTATGGCGAGGGCAATTTTGAAACCCGCGGCCTTATTCTTTTCTGCCTGCGCAATGGCATCCTGCGTCAGCCGGGCGAAGTTCCCTATGCCGAAAAGATCATGATCGTTGGTGAAAACCAAGAATGCCCGTGGCATTACCACAAGGTCAAAATGGAAGACATCATCGTCCGTGGTGGTGGCAATCTGGTGATTGAACTTTGCAATCTGACCGAAGACGGGCAGATGGACCGCGTCAATGACGTGCATGTCCGCACCGACGGCAAACTCAATATCCTGCCGGCTGGCGGCAAGGTCGTGCTTGAGCCCGGGCAGAGTGTGACGCTTCCGCGCACCCTTGTGCATCGTTTCTATGGCGAAGAAGGCAAGGGCCCGGTCATCGTCGGCGAAGTTTCGCAGGTAAACGACGATCTTGCAGACAACTATTTCTTTGATTGCGATGCACGCTTTACCGAAATCGAAGAAGACGTGGCGCCGATCCATCCGCTTTGGAACGAGCTTCCGACCGAATAAGGTCGAAACATTCCGAAAAGCAAAAGCCCCGCAGCATCCGTTGCGGGGCTTTTTTGTTTCACGTCGGCACAAGCAACACCGAACGGAATTTATTCCGCCGGTTTCAGGTCCTTCTTGTCGCCAAGAATTTCTTCGAATTCGGACATGTCGCGCAGCGGTTCGAACTCTTCCTCGGTCCAGGCCGGTTGGCGCATGGATTCTGACAGTTCAACAGCGCGCTGCAAATCGGCAAGGGCTGCTTCGCGGAAGCCCAGCCCGGCATTCGCACAGGCGCGCTGGTAATGGCCATTGGCGCTGTCAGGGGCCTCTGCCAGCAAACGATTGCACAGGCTTAGCGCCCAGTCCCGATCCCCAAGCTGCAATGCCGCATCGGCCTTATAGGCCATAACTTCCGGATCGCCCGGCGCCAGTTCAAGGATCTTGTCATAGGTTTCGATCTTGGAACGCGGATTGGACAGCTGGTTGGCCTGAAGCCACAGCGCATGAATGGTTTGGGTCCGTTCAATTTCATGCTGATGTTCGTTAATCACCTTGGATTTCAGGCGCAACTCGTCTTCAAGCGAGGATAAACGTGCCTCGAATTCTTCGGACAGACGATGCAATTCGGTGTCCGCCAGATTTCGGACACTTGATTTCAGTTCGCGCAGGGACTGCCATCCAAGCATGGTCAGAAGCGCACCAACAGCGGCCACGAAATAGAAGAAATATGTAACCGTGTTCGAGGAATAGGAAATCGCCTTGTCGATGGCTTCCAGCTGGCGGTTGACGACTTCGCGCAGAAGTTCGGCGCGCATCCCCTGCATTTCCGTGCGCAGGTTCTTAAGCTCGTCGAGAACATAGCGTTCCATCAAAGGCGGCATGTTTGATCGTTCAGCAGGGTCAAGCGGCCGGAAATCAATTCCGTCAGGCGGCAACGTGGTTTCGGCATGCTGTGCCGTTTTGTCCGGCTCTGTCTGGGAATATGCCATCCGAGGCGTTGCAGTGACTAAAATCATCCCCATCATCAAAGCTACAACAAGGATATTGCGCCGTTTTGACATTGTTCCCTTATCCCTTTTTTTCCTGCCCTGTAGTTGATCAGAACATATGATCAAGCGATGAACAAACCCTAAAACCGGCGTTGAAACCATTAGCATCGACTGATCCATATCAACACAGTATCCCGCAAAGCAGCGTAACCTGTCCGTTAGGAATTCATATCGCGATTCTCCACCAGGTTGGTCATGCACACCTACGGTCTTCGTCACGATCATGCTCAAGAACATTCTCAACATGCCCTTGCCATGATGGCAGAGCTTGGCGTTGTTCCGCATCCGGATAACTTCCTGATCTTTTATTCCTATCTTGCGGGTTCCCACCCCGATATGAGCCAGATGATCGATATCCTGCGCAGCAATCATCGCGAGTTCGATGAAATTCAGTGCAAGGCAATCCATGACCGTTACTTTAGCACCGAACGCGAACGCAAAATCACCGATCAGATTACGGCGGATCTGCGTTGCCAGCTCAATACGGCACTCGACAGTGTGAAAAAGATCGGCGTTGATACGACGAAATATTCCGAGGCGCTGGATCATTTCTGCGACTTTATTTCCAGCAAGGATTTCAGCAATCTCGAACAATCCATTCATACGCTGATTGGCGCCACCCGTCAGATGGAAGGTGTCAGTCAGGCGTTTGGACAAGGTCTTGAAAACAGTTCGTCCGAGATTTCCCGCCTGCGTCAGGATTTGGCAAAACTCAAACACGAAGCCATGACAGATGGTTTGACGGGGATTGCGAACCGCAAGGCATTCGACGAGAAACTGCGCGAAGAGGCCATGGCCGCCATGGAAAATGGCAAGGCGCTGAGCCTTTTGATCCTTGATATCGACCATTTCAAAAGCTTCAACGACAACCATGGGCATCAGGTTGGCGATCAGGTTCTGCGACTGATGGCCAATGCGTTGCAACGTAATGTCAAAGGTCAGGATTTCGCAGCGCGTTATGGCGGCGAGGAGTTTGCGATTATTTTGCCGCAAACGACCCTTGGCTGTGCAAAGCAGGCGGCGAACATGCTGCGGCACAATGTTGAAAGCCACAATATTGTCAGCAAATCAAACCAGAAGAACCTTGGACACATCACCGTTTCCATCGGCGCTGCAACTTTCCAGTATGGCGAACCACTTGCGCGATTGATCGAACGTGCGGATGCCGCCCTTTATCTGGCCAAATCGCGTGGCCGAAATCAGGTTGCAAGCGAACGCGATGTCGAACGCGAAGAAGAAGCAAGCAAAGCCGACCAGGAAAGCCTGAAGTCACCCGATGGCAAGGCAGCAAAGCAGTATTGCGCCTGAGAACGCTGACAAGGATCACGTTTCCACGTATAAGGCAGACCAATTCATCCAATTCAAGCTGGTCTGGTTTACGTGAAAAAAATTGATGTTCTGATCATTGGCGCTGGTGCCGCAGGCCTGATGTGCGCGATCGAAGCGGGCAAACGCGGCCGTTCCGTCGTTGTTGCCGATCATTCGGCAAAGCCTGCGGAAAAGATCCGTATTTCCGGAGGCGGGCGCTGTAATTTCACCAATATCCATACCAGCCCGGAGAACTTTATCTCCGAGAACAAGCGGTTTTGTGTTTCCGCCCTGAAACGCTATACGCAGCACGACTTCCTTGAACTCGTGAACAGCTACAACATTGCCTGGCATGAAAAGACACTGGGGCAGCTTTTCTGTGATGAATCATCATTCCAGATCATCGATATGCTTCTGGATGAATGTGAGGACGCAAATGTTGAAATCCGTCTGAATACCGAGATTTCAAACATCATTCGCCGCGATGATGGCGGATTTGATGTGACAACCCGTACCGGCGCGCAATGGACCTGTCAGTCACTTGTTGTTGCCTGTGGCGGCCTGTCGATCCCCAAGATCGGAGCCACCGGGTTTGGCTATCAGATTGCCCGTCAGTTCGGCATCAATGTCATTCCGACCCGTGCCGCCCTTGTACCCTTTGTGTTTGATCCCGATCTTCGCGCAAAAACCGGCGAGCTTTCCGGCATTTCGGTCGATGCGATTGTCGGCTGTAACAAAAAGCAGTTCCGCGAAGGGTTGCTGTTTACCCATCGCGGTCTTTCCGGCCCGTCGATCTTGCAAATCTCGTCTTACTGGAATGAAGGTGACAGCATTACGGTCAACCTTAACCCGGAAGAAGACGCGTTCGAGCTTTTGAAATCAGCCAAGGCCGAAAATCCGAAGCAAGCCGTGCACAATGTCTTGTCGCGTATTCTGCCAAACCGACTTGCGCAAATGATTACGGAACGTCACGGGCTTGATCGCCCGATTGGCGAAACCGGTGACAAGGCACTTCGCAAACTGGCGATGGATGTCAATCAATGGTCGGTCATGCCAAGCGGCACCGAAGGATATCGCACGGCCGAAGTTACGGTGGGCGGGGTTGATACCAATGCCCTGTCATCAAAAACCATGGAAGCCCGCGACGTTCCCGGCCTGTATTTCATCGGCGAGGTTGTCGATGTGACCGGTCATCTTGGCGGGTTTAATTTCCAGTGGGCATGGTCTTCTGGCTGGTCGGCCGGACAGTTCGTTTAAGCAACTGTTCCGATCCGTTATCAGGCCACAGCATCACACAACCGGGAACAACACCGATCTTCAACCGTTTATCAATCAAGCGCGGCCGGATTTGCCGCAGCAATAATGACGAGGTTGGAACATGGTTGAGTATGGTGGAATTATTGGCCTGTTGGTCCTGATTGCCGATGTATGGGCCATCGTCAATGTCATGGGCAGCGGCGCAAGCACCGGATCGAAAGTGATCTGGACAGTTCTTATTCTGGTCCTGCCGGTACTGGGTTTGATTATCTGGTTCTTTGCAGGCCCCCGCAGCGGGCGCGTTTCCGCCTAGCAAAAGCATTCAGGCACGTGCAAATCAAAAAGGTCGACAGGAAAACCTGTCGACCTTTTCTTTATTCAGATCCCGGCAACAAAGATCGCCAGACCACCCGCAGCCACTAGTGCAGCTCGCACCACAGCACGGCGCGGAGAAATCAAACCGAATGAAATGGCGGTCAAACCAACTGCAACCTTAAGCCCCGCAGCAATCGCCCAGACCGGATCATTGCCAAGATCAATCAGCGATGCATTGGCAACCATTGCCAGTGGCACAATGTAAAGCCCGACACCAAGCGCCATTGCCGTTCCGGCAACCTTAAGCCAGTTTTCTTCGACCATGCCCGCTGCGATAAAGACTGCCCCACAGACGGGCGGCGTGATGGTCGACAGCAAGGCAAACCAGAAAACAAACAAATGTGCCTGAAGCGGTTCAAGGCCAAGTTCGATCAAGGCCGGACCCGCAACGGAAACGCAGATCACATAGGCGGCCGTGGTCGGAACTTCCATGCCAAGGATCAGACAGGCGAGTGCCGTTAACAGCAGTGCCGGCCACAACATCCCGCCGGAACCTGACAGCAGAAGCGACGTGATTTTGACCCCAAGTCCGGTCAGCCCCAAAACACCAATTACAATCGAGGCACAAAGAATGATCGAACCGATCATCGCAACCTGTCGCCCGCCGCTAAGGCACACATCGGTAAAGCGTTCTTTGGTCCGGTTGAGATCAAACTTCAAACCTGCATCAAAGAACAGCAACGCCGCCCCGGCAATCAGTGCAATACAGGCCGCATATTGCGGGGTGTAACCGCCACCGAACATGCCCCAAAGTAAAATGCTGAACGGGACAAGGAAGAAGCAGGACGTAATCACCACCGCCCGCAGTTCCGGGCGATCCTTTTCCGGAACACCGGGAAGGTCATATCGCTGGGCAAAGGCATTGATCCCCACCCAGACCGCCAGGAAATAGAGAACTGCCGGAAGAATAGCGGCAACCATGATATCGACATAGGGACGACCGGTCAGTTCGACCATGACAAAGGCACCAGCCCCCATCAGGGGCGGCATGATCTGCCCGCCCGATGATGCCACCGCCTCGACCGCCGCAGCCAGACGTTTGGGATATCCAAGGCGCGTCATGGCCGGAAGGGTAATCGCACCGGTTGACGCCACATTGGCCGATGCCGATCCGGAAATGGATCCAAACAGCGCCGATGAAATCACAGATACCTTGGCCGCACCGCCCTTAAGGCGACCGGCCGCCGCACCGGCGACATTCATGAAACCCTGCCCGGCTTCGCCTGCATTCAGGACAGCGCCGAAAATCACAAAGATCGCAACGATATTGACCGAAACGCCGGTAAGACTTCCCCAAAGGCCACCTTCGGCAATCGTCAGAGTACCAAGAAGGCTTTCAACCGGAAGCCCTGCATGGCCAAACTCGCCCGGAATATATTCACCGTAGAGTGCATAAATAAGGGCAATAGCGGCCACCAATGGCAGCGGCCAGCCAATCGCGCGACGCGCCATTTCAAGCACGACAAGCAAAAGCGCCACCGCAATCGCGATCTGGCTATTACCCATCAGGAACCCGTACTGATCACCAAGGGATGAATGATTGGCGACAAGCCATCCACAGGCCAGCAACCCGATGATGGTCAGGATGATGCCGGAAACTTTTTGTGCAGGTGTTTTCGCAACAAAAATCAGCGCCCAGGGCAGCGCAAGCGCCATATGGATCGGACGACTGACAAGGTTGGGAACAAGGCCTGAAAAAATCAGCCACAGGTGAAATGCAATCGAAATTGCACCAAGGGTAATCCAGAAGGGGCGAGAAATGGCCGACATGTTTATTCAGTATGTTTGATAAAGAATGGCCCGGCATGACTGCCGGGCCTGTCATATGGGATACGATCAGAACTTAGCGCTGATCATCACGGATCGGGAAGCCTGCCTCGGCGTAATATCGCAGCGCACCGGCATGGATTTTGCCGGAAATGTTCGCAAGCATTTCCGGTGCAACACCGTTCCACCAGGACGAGCTTTCACCCATCTTGGCTTTCTGTTCCCAGAAGGTTTTGGTCATCTGATAGGCAGTGTCATCATCCATCTGGGTGGTCGTAAAGGCGACAACCGTCAGCGATGCAGTGGTGATGTCCTTGTCCTGACCATTATAGGTGCCCGCCGGAATAACGGTCTTGTCCCGTTTGGTCTGGGCAAGCTGATCTTCAGATAGCGACAAAACAGTAACGTCGGTACCAGCCGCTGCTTCGATAACGTTCGGCGCAGGCCAGGAGCCAGCAGTTACAAAACCGTCGATCTGACCGTTTTTAAGGGCAGCAACCGCGTTGGACAGTTCGGCATCCGCCAGATTGACCTTGCCTTCAAGGCCAAACAGATTGAGGTATTTTTCACCTTCGCTGGCGCCAAATGACCCTTTGCCAAGCAGGATGGTTTTGCCTTCCATGCCGGCAAAATCATTCACGCCGGAATCAGCACGCATGACGAAATGCATTGTCAGGGACGGGATCGGGAAAAGCGCACGAACACCTGCAAACTTTTCAGCCGGGCGATCCTTGAACGGGCCTTTTGCGGCCTGTGCCAGGCCAACCAGACCGGGCGGTGACGTGAAGACATAATTGCCCGGACGCACCATGGCTTCCATCACGTTCTGGACCGAGCCCTGGCTTTCTTCGACGGTGACGATCACGTCACCGTTGGTTCCGGCTTTCATCGCCTCGGCGAACTGGGCAGCCATCTGGTAATAGGACGATGCGGCCTTGGCCGATTTCAGGGTCACACGGGTTTCGGCCTGTGCAGCAGTCGCCATGGACAGTGCCATGACACCGGCAGCAATTGCGCCAAGAGTACGTTTTATTTTCAAGGTTTCCTCCCCTTGTATGGTGATCCGCCGGTCGGCATTGGACTGCCGAACTTCAGTACGAACCGTTTCGCTGGTGGCGAATACGCGCAAAAACCAGCCCTGTTTACGAGCCGTTTTGGCAAAAAGAACCAATTTCCCGGTCATAGAAAGCATCAAACGCGCCAAGGTCAAGCAGCTTGTGCCATTCCATTGATCTTCATGCGCGGCCAAGCGACCCGGATTTTACATGACAGTTGCGCAAAACCGGCACTGTTCGCGGCCAGGCTTCCCCCTTATGGGATGCTTTGAAATTGCCGGGGAACTTCTTGTGCAAACGGGCGTTAGCCCCAAAATGCATGACAATCCTTGTGTCTCAAGGACTTGTTTGGATTGACATGCTTCGTCCCCTTGCCGCAGGGTAGCCCTGCCCCACCAACTCAGACGAGGAAGCCATGCCGCGCTCGCCGGTCGCACTGATTATTGCATTGTCCGCCACCCTGTTTGCAGCTTTTGCGCTTAACAGTGGTGCGTCATTGCAATCATCCCTTTTGGCGTTGCGTGCATCCGCCGAAGGATTCGCACCGATCTTCACCGGTATTATCATGGCGTCCTATTATATCGGCTTTGTCGCCGGGATTATCTGGGGGGCAAGTCTTGTTAACCGGGTCGGGCATATTCGAACCTTTGCCGCGCTGGCATCAACCGGTTCGGCCATTACGTTGCTGCATGCGGTTTTTGTTGATCCGATCACCTGGTCACTGTTTCGTGCGCTGACCGGGCTTTGTGTATCGGGGCTTTATCTGGTGATTGAAAGCTGGCTGAATGCGCAGGCGGACAATACGTCGCGCGGCGGCACAATTGCCATTTACATGACTGTATCACTTGGCGGTCTGGCAATTGGTCAGTTGCTTCTGAATGTCTCCCCGATCAGCAGTTTTGAGCTGTTTACGGTTGCGTCTGTTCTGTTGTCCCTTTCGTTGGTACCGCTTGCCCTGACCCGTCAGCCACCACCCACCGCGGTCAGCGGCGAACGCATGACATTCCGCCGCCTTTACAATATTTCCCCGCTTGGATTTGTTGCCGCATCGGGGGCCGGTGTGCTGTCCGGTGCTATTTACGGTGTCGGTCCGGTCTTTGCCGCCAGTCTCGGCTTACCGACCCATGACGTTGCGTATTTCATGTTCTTTGTCATTCTGGGTGGCATGATCATGCAGTTCCCGATTGGCAAAATTTCCGACATGGTGCCGCGCCAATATGTGATGATTGTTGTGCTGTTCGGGCTCGCGATTTGCGGATTGTTGCCGCTTGCGGCACCCGAACTGATCCGCAGCAATTTGACACTTTGGGGCGGCATTACGGGCGTATTCATTATGCCAATCTATGGATTGGCCGTGGCCTATGTGAACGATTATCTCGAACCCGAGGACATTGTTCCGGCATCGGGCGGGCTTCTGATCATTTATGGCGCATCGGCGGCAACCGGCCCGCTTTTGGGGGCAAGCGCCATCGGCCATATGGGACCTTGGGCGCTTCCGGTATTTTTTGCGATTGTCGGCATTTGCGTTGCAAGTTTTGCAATCTATCGCGCCGGTTTTGGCCGTCGCATCAGCATCGAGGAACAGGGCCAATTCGTTGCCGTGCCGCGCACAACGCCCATGGCATTTGAATTGTCCCCGATCACGGATGATCCCGGTCAGACTCCGCACGACAATGCTGCATCAACCTCTGTTCCGCGTGATCCGGACGAAATTGCCGAAATGATGACACCTGATGGCACAGCCCATCCCGATGATATCGGTCAGGTTCCGGTCGAGGGTGAAGATCAACCATCTGATTCGGCGGACAAAACCAATTCCAAATAAGGATGGTCGCGCATGTGAAGTAACCGGATTCAATCCGGTCATTGCGTCCCCCTTGCTGCCACATGCCTGACATCAACCAGCCGGATCGTTTTCCATAATACGGAAAACATCCCATAATAATGAAACCGGCTGTGGACCCGCCGGGTCTCCAACCCATATGTTGGGGCAAATGAAAGCGCGGGCAGGTAACAGGGATCATATCCCGACATGCGGGCACAGTCCCGACACCCGCGGCGGTTCCAAGTCTGGTGAGAGAAACACATGACCCAACGCATTCAAAAAGGTGGCCTTCAGATTGCAACTGTTTTGCATGATCTGGTTGCCAACGAAATCATTCCCGGCACCGGGATCAGTGCAGATCAGTTCTGGGCGTCGTTTGAGAAACTCGTTACCGAGCTTGGCCCGCGCAACAAGGCGCTGTTGGCAAAGCGTGACGAGCTGCAGGCAAAAATTGATGAATGGCACCTGTCGCGTCAGGATCAGGCACGCGATCCTGCGGCCTATAAGGAATTCCTGACCGAGATCGGCTATCTGCTTCCGGAAGGCGAAGATTTCTATATCGGAACCACCAATGTGGATCCGGAAATTGCCCGCGTTGCTGGCCCGCAGCTTGTGGTTCCGGTCATGAATGCCCGTTACGCACTGAATGCGGCGAATGCGCGCTGGGGCAGCCTTTATGACGCGCTTTATGGCACGGATGTCATCGACGAAACCGACGGCAAGGAAAAGTCCAAGGGCTTTAACCCGAAACGCGGCGCAGCAGTTGTGGCCTATGCCGCAGAGTTCCTTGATAAAGCCATTCCGCTTGCCAGTGGCAAACATGCCGATGCCGCAAAATACGAAGTGCGCGAAGACGGTTCAGGATGGTGGACGCTTGTCGTGACCCTTACCGATGGCAGCGAAAGCGCATTGGCACAGCCGTCGCAATTCATCGGTTATAACGACAAGGACGGTGTCCTTTCGGAAATCCTTCTGCGCAACCATGGTCTTCATGTCGAAATCCGCATTGATCCAACCCACCCGATTGGCAAGGAACATGCCGCGGGCGTCTGTGACGTCATTCTGGAATCGGCTTTGACCACCATTCAGGATTGCGAAGATTCGGTTGCCGCTGTTGACGCCGAGGACAAGACCCTTGTCTATCGCAACTGGCTTGGCCTGATGAAAGGCACGCTGGAAGAAAAGTTCGACAAGGGTGGCAAGACCGTTACCCGTCGCCTGAATGCTGATCGTTCGTATCAGGGCTTTGACGGCAACGAAGTTGTTCTTCCGGGTCGCAGCCTGATGCTGGTGCGTAACGTCGGTCATTTGATGACCTCGGACGCGATCCTTGATGCCGATGGCAATGAAGTGCCCGAAGGCTTCCTGGATGCGATGATCACCGGCCTGATTTCCAAACATGACGTTGAAGGCAAGAACGAACTTTCGAATTCCCGTCATGGCAGTGTCTATATCGTGAAGCCGAAAATGCACGGCCCCGAGGAAGTCGCCCTGACCAATGATCTGTTTGCCTTTGTCGAAGGCGCGATCAATGTTCCGGAAAATACTCTTAAGGTCGGCATCATGGACGAGGAACGCCGCACCACGGTGAACCTTAAAGAATGCATCCGCGCTGCCAAGGACCGCGTTGTTTTCATCAATACCGGCTTCCTTGATCGTACCGGCGATGAAATCCATACCAGCATGGAAGCAGGCCCGGTTGTCCGCAAGGAAGCCATGAAGGACCAGTACTGGATTTCGGCATATGAAAACTGGAACGTTGATGTCGGCCTTGAATGCGGCATGAAGGGTATTGCCCAGATTGGTAAGGGCATGTGGGCCAAGCCGGACCGTATGGCGGAAATGATGGTTGCCAAAATCGGCCATCCGAAAGCCGGTGCGAACTGTGCCTGGGTTCCATCCCCGACGGCGGCAACCCTGCATGTCATGCATTATCACCAGATTGATGTGCGTGCCGTACAGGACGAAATCGGCAAACGCGGACGCGCAAGCCTTGATGACATTCTGGCGATCCCGCGCATGGGTGACACCAAACCGATGCCAAGCGAAATTCAGGAAGAACTTGATAACAACGCACAGGGCATCCTCGGTTACGTTGTCCGCTGGATCGATAGTGGTGTGGGTTGTTCCAAGGTTCCGGACATCAATGATGTCGGTCTGATGGAAGACCGTGCGACACTGCGTATTTCAAGCCAGCACATCGCAAACTGGCTCCATCATGGTCTCTGCACCGAAGAACAGGTGATGGAAACCATGAAGCGTATGGCCGCCGTCGTTGACAAACAGAATGCCGGTGACCCGACCTATCGTGATATGGCCCCGAATTTTGATGACAGCGTTGCCTTTGCTGCGGCCTGTGATCTGGTGTTCAAAGGTCGCGAACAGCCGAACGGCTATACCGAGCCGGTTCTTCATGCCCGTCGCCGCGAAGCCAAGGCGAAATACGGCGCATAAGCCACTGTTCGTCTATGCCAAAACAAAAGCCGCCCGAATCATACGGGCGGCTTTTTTGCTGCAAAAAGACGCTGCAACATGAATTGCAGCATTTTGCAATATGGTTACCCGCCCAGCGTCATGATCTCATAACCCTTATCGGTGACAACAAGGGTATGTTCATACTGCACTGTGGCATCGCCGGTATCGGCAAACAGGGTCCAGCCATCCTCCCCATCAAGTGCCCATTTCGCACCATAGGACAGGAACGGTTCAATCGTAATCACCTGCCCCTTTTTCAGCGACCGGCGTTCCTTGGGATCATCCCAAGTCGGAATGGTATGGGGATGTTCATGCAGGGACTTGCCAATGCCGTGGCTGGCCAAATTACGGATCAGGGTATAGCCGCCCTTGCGCGCAAAGCTCTCGATCTTTAGCCCGATTTCGCGGATCGGGGCCTTGTCACGTACGACTTTGATCCCGGCCCACATCGCCTTTTTGCCGTCTTCGCACAGCTTGACGATTTCGGGCTTGGCTGTGCCACAAATGAAGCTGGCCCCGGTATCGGAAAAATAGCCATCAAGGGATGCAGACACATCAATATTGACCAGATCGCCATCGGCAAGAACCTGATCACCGGGAATGCCGTGTGCCACCGCTTCATTCACACTGATGCAAGTCGCACCGGGGAATTTATATTCGCTTTCCGGCGCAGAAATCGCCCCCGCATCTTCAAGCACCTTGCGGCCGATATGATCAAGTTCGGCCGTGGTAATTCCCGGAACAGCAGCAGCCCCCATAATATCGCGGGCGCGCGCACAAATCCGGCCAATCCGACGCATATGGTCGAGTTCTTTTTCTGATGAAACTGTCATGAAATGCTTATTGCGACGCCCTGTTGCAAAGTCAAGAAAACCTGAATGATACGGCGTCATTCAGCAAAGAAGATCACAGTTTGGATGAATTTGGATAAAAAGCATACGCGGTCAGGCCCGCGACGGTTTGATTTCTTGCTGGGCCATGTCATCCGAATACAGGACATAACCATTCTTGCCACGCGCCTTTGCCACATACAGGGCAGAATCTGCATTTTCAAGAAGCTGATCAGGCTGTTGGCTGTGTCCGGGATATAGCGAGATACCGATACTCATATTGATCGATACCCGGTTACCACCGGTGATGAACGGCATAAGAATTTCGTGCAATATCCGTTCGGCCAGCATGGTGGCCTCGGCGGCACCGTCCTGCTCGACGTTGCAGACAAGAACCATTTCATCGCCGCCAAGACGGGCAACAAGATCACCACCGCGCACACAACGGCGCAACCGTTTGGCGACTTCGCGCAGGACGTCATCCCCCGCCGCATGACCGAAGCGGTCATTGATCGGTTTGAAGTCATCCAGATCAAGCATCAGGACGGCAAGTTCACCTTTTTTGCGGTCGGCACGGGCAATCGCATGTTCGAAATAGACGTCCAGCGCCAAGCGGTTGCCAAGCCCGGTCAGCTTGTCGTGATGGGCGATATGTTGCATCTCGCCAAGGGCCGCGTCCTTCTCTGTCAGTTTTGCCAACAGGGCCTGCAAGCTTCTGGACAGAATATTGATTTCGCGAGCACCTTGGACATCGGGCAATTTGTCGATCTCGCCGCGTTTCATTGCTTCGATCGCATTGGCCATTTTGCCAATCGGCCCGACCAGGAAACCCGCCGCCCACCAGGAGATGAAACTGAACACGGCCGCAAGAACAACGCCCCACAACAGAATATCGCGGCGCAATTGATGCACGGGTGCCAACGCATCGTCGACATGCTGCCGGACAAGGATCGACCAGTTCAATCCGTCATAGTCAAGATGACCATCTGCGGGGGCATAGCCGGTCAGGTATTCTTCGCCATCCGACCATGTATTGATTTTCCAACCGATATGGTTGCGCTGCGCTTCGCCGAGCGCATCAAGATCAAGCTTGGCCCCGACCAACCCGCCATCAGCGCCAAGCAAAACAGTTCCATCCTGAGCAACCACGAAAATATCGACATTCTGATGGATGCCCTGCCCACTAAACAGGGATTTGCGGACGGTATCGGCCCATTCCCAACTGAGATGCGTTGCCAGAACGCCGGTAAATTCGTCATCCTCGTTATAAAGGGGCACCGCGATATCCACGAACTGGATCGGTTCGCCATTATAAAGCGGGAACTTTTCCGCCAGCAATTTGGCGTCATGGACATCACCAATGAACTGACCGTTTTTGCCATACTGAAAGACAGGGCGCTGGGCGATATTCGCCCCGACCAAAAGGTCCCCAGTTGCGGCAACCACCGTACCGTCGCGATCCAGCACCCCGATCCAGGTAAAGATCGGAATTTCCCGGCGCAGACGGTTGATGATCGAACTGATTTCCTGCGTATCTTGCAGCTCACGAAGGACGCTTAGCGTGCTGAGAACCGATACCTCGCCACGATGCGTCCACATGGTGCGGTCAAGTTCGTCAGCCATCTGACGGGCAATGTCAGAAACACCCAAGCCAATCTGGTTTTGCAAATCCGAGCCAGAGCGTTTGCCGACGACAAAGCTCATCAACGCCGCCAAGCAAACAACCATCAGCGCGGTTGCCAGTGCGACTTGCACACGGATCCCGACCTGCAAGATCTTACCCAAGGCTTATCCTCTCACTCTCCGAAACCGGGACATTTTTTGAATTTCGGCTGTCCTCGGTGCGACAAACTTTTTCAGTTTGCCGACATTGTCCGGGATATGGGAACGAGCGCTACTGTTTTTAAGAAGCAAATCCAACAAAAAAAGACGGTCCATAAACAGGACCGCCTTTTTCATTGTCGTTCGAACCGTTTTGAATGTCGATCAGACATCAAAGAACACGGTTTCGTTTTCGCCTTGTAGAACAATATCAAAACGATAGACCGGCATAGGCCCGCTATCATCGCGCGTCGCGATCAGGGTTTTACGGCGTTCGGTTTGCTCGATCAGGTTCAAAACCGGATCGACTGCATTGGCATCCTGTTCGTCGTCAAAATACATCCGGGTGTTAAGCCCGATATTGATGCCACGCGCCACAATCCAGAAATTGATATGCGGGGCCATATCACGTCCGTTACGTCCACCAACCACGCCCGGCTTGATGGTTTCAAAGCGATAAATAGCCGTATCAAAATCAATGCCCGTACGGCCCCAACCGCGAAAATCGGCATCAACCTCGCCTTTACGCTGGCGGTCCAGTTCATGGTTATAGCGACCGTCCGAATTAGCCTGCCATATTTCAAGAAGGGCATCGCGAAGCGGCGTACCCGTTCCATCAACAACCCGCCCTTCGATGACAATCCGTTCTCCGCGGGTGTTTTCATCGGCCATGATATTGGTGAAATTGTTTTCAAAGATATCAAAGCCCGCCTGTTTCGGGATCAAGCCGATATGGACATAGGGGCCCGCCGTCTGGGATGCCGTTTCTTTGAGATAATCGAGTGACTGCACCATGGATCAGTTCCCTTCCAGACGGTTTTCGAACAGGGTCGAACGGCGACCGCGCAACACGATATCGAATTTGTAGGCGATGGTATCAAGCGGGATTGATCCATTCAGATCAATCGGAGCAATCAGGCGATTGATTGCATCTTCATCCGGAATCACATGCACAATCGGGCATTCCTTGATCAGCGGATCGCCTTCGAAATACATCTGGGTAATCAGACGCTGGGCAAAGCCGGATCCAAATACCGAGAAATGGATATGGGCCGGGCGCCAGCTGTTGACGTAGTTGCGCCATGGATAAGGACCCGGCTTGATGGTGCGGAAAAAGTAATAGCCGTTTTCGTCAGTCAATGCGCGACCACAACCGCCAAAGTTCGGATCAATCGGGGCCAAATAGGTATCTTTTTTGTGGCGATACCGTCCGCCGGCATTGGCCTGCCAGAATTCAACCAGCGTATGGGGCACCGGACGGTTGTTTTCATCAAGAACCCGGCCATGAACGATGATGCGTTCTCCAATCGGATCGCCATCCTTGGCATAGTTGCGGATCAGGTCATTATCAAGCGGACCCAGTTCGTTTTGCCCAAAGACGGGTCCGGTTGATTCCGACAATGATCCCTGAAGCGACAACATCGCCTGACGCGGCGAACGTGCCACCGAGGTTTTGTAAATCGGGGTATAACCCGCGGGCTGAAGCGTTCTGTCACGCTGATAGAATTCCATTGATCTTCCTCCGCAAAATGTTTGTTCCGGTTTCTGCCGGTGTTGCGATCATCCTGCGCAGCCGATTGCATAAAATAAATGCATGATTTATCATTTAATTCATGAGCAATTTTGATCATTTGGAACTGGACGGCCATGCTTTACGGTTGTTTCTGGCCGTCCTTGAAGAAGGATCGGTCACAGCAGCCGCCGAACGGCTTGGCGTGACGCAATCAGCGGTCAGCCATAACCTGACCAAGCTGCGCCGGATCATGCGCGATCCGCTTTTCACCAAATCCGGGCGCGGCATTGTCGCCACCGCCCATGCGCAAAACCTTGCCGAGCAGGCCCGTTTTCTTCTTGATCAGATGCAGGCCTTTGCCAGCGGTGCGGATTTCAATCCGCACGATGCCCGCATGTCCCTGACCATTGCGGCAAATGATCTTCAACGCGATCTGTTGCTGCCCAGCCTGTTTACCAGCCTTGAAAGGCAACTCGCCGATACTCGGATGACGGTTGTGCCATCCCTTTTGCCCGGCCCCGCATTACTGCGCGAAAATCGCTGCGATCTTCTGATTTCTCCGCGCCCGCCCGAAGGTGTTGATATCGTACAAAAACGCCTTCTGACCGATCACTACATGGTGTTTTACGATCCCGGGATGCGCGATACCCCGGCAAGCAGCGATGCCTATTTATCGGCCCGCCATATCACCGTGCGATATGGCAATAACCGCACTCTTGAATTCGATGATATGCTTGAAAATCAGGGGATTATTCGTAACATCGTCTTGCGGGTGCCAAACTTTACCGCCATTGCCGAATTTCTGCGGGGCAGTCAGATGATCGCAACTTTGCCAAGCCTTTTGCAACAACATGCCCTGCGTGATTTTGCACGTGCGCCAATGCCACTCGACACGCTTGCCCCCGGCACAATCGATCTTCCGATCTTTATGTGCTGGCACCAAAGATATCAGCATGATCCGTCGCACAGATGGCTTCGTGATCAGCTTGAAGATGTTGTCGCCGCCAAACTGCGCACACCTTCAAACCAGCCGCTTTCGCAACAGACAAGCTAGACAGGGCGTCATGACCATTACCCAGATCATCTATTGGCTTGAACTGGCAGGTGTTGCCGTTTTTGCAATTACCGGTGCACTCGAAGCATCCCGGCGTCAGATGGATGTTGTTGGTTTCATCCTGATCGCGACCTTTACCGGGATTGGTGGCGGCACGGTGCGCGATGTCATCACCGGGGCAACTCCGGTATTCTGGATCAGGGACCCGGCCTGGGTAATCACCTGTATCGGGGCAGCTGTCTTTACCTATTTCACTGCCCATCTGGTGGAACGACGTTATGTCGCCCTGATCTGGCTTGATGCGCTGGGCCTTGCGATGTTTGGGGTCACGGGGGCGGCAATCGGCCTTAATCTTGGCGTTTCGCCGCTTGTTGCGATCATCCTTGGTATGATTTCGGCAACCTTCGGCGGCATGGTCCGCGATGTGGTCTGTAACGAAATTCCGCTTATTTTGCGCCCGGAAATTTATATCAGTTGCGCGCTTTTGGGCGCCAGCATCTATGTGGTTGGCACAGCCATACTGGAACTGCCGCGTGGCCCGATCGCCTTCATCGCATTCTTCTGCGCCTTTATGCTGCGGGCCTGCGCCATCAAGTTCAAACTAAGTTTTCCGGTCTACAAAGCCCGCCCCGGTCGGGAATATTAATTCCCGTTTCCTTGGTGAAACGCGGCAACTCAGGGCATCAAATATATTAAAGTGAGTTAACTGACTTTTCGCAAAAGGGTTGTTTTACAATCACCGTCTCCTCGACCGAAAGCCCGTAATTATTCGACGATCAGTTGCACGCGATCACTGGAAAACGCCGTTACACCATATTCAATTGGCACCCCGGCAGAATCGACATCGACGCTTTCAGTCGAAATCACCGGACGGTTTTTGACCTGCTTTAACAAGCTTGCGACACGTGATGACGGCAGGGCTGCAGAAATACGGG
The DNA here is from genome assembly GCF_003326675.1 of Thalassospira profundimaris. GTDB lineage: Bacteria > Pseudomonadota > Alphaproteobacteria > Rhodospirillales > Thalassospiraceae > Thalassospira > Thalassospira aquimaris. The sequence continues at coordinate 19,074 of NZ_JPWF01000005.1, read as the reverse complement.
TCGTTTTGCGGCTGTAATCATCAATGCCAAACCGTTTAAGCGCCTCTGTCAGGGATTTGGTTTCGGTGAAAATCTCGACAATTCCGTCAAAACGGGCTGCGGGCAGATAACTTGTTGCCACCGCAAGCGGCACACCGTCTGCCTCGGAAACCGAGAACAGCTCAATCACCCGCGTGCCCGGTTTGACATCAAGGAACTGGGCGACTGTCACACTTGCCTTCAACACCTCGGACGAGATCAACCGTTTATCGGGAAGACGATGACGCCCTGACACGATCTGGGAGAATCGGGTCTTCGATCCCAACGGGTAATCAAGGATCTGTTCCTGCACGAAGGCGCCACGCCCCTGCTCTACCCGGACAACATTGGTATCGACAAGTGCCGACATGGCGCGGCGCACCGTGTGGCGATTCACCCCGAAACGACGGACCAATTCCATCTCGGTCGGCATTTTGTCACCTGGAGAAAACACACCTTCGGCAATATCCGCCAAAAGCTGTTTTTCAATTTGTTTCCAGATAGATAGCCCCGGCTCCCAATCCATCATTTTTCCCCGTTCATAAAACTTTCACCGCAAGACCTTTGCCAAGCTCGATAAATCGTCTTATAACGTGAATATGTATAGACGTCTAGACAAATTTTGAATTTGTCGACTTGCTGGAAAAAGGATCAGACAGATGACGGCGCACACCGCCCGGACAGACGGGCCCGGCCAGGATCAAAATCCCACCCATCAGAACAAGACAGCGCCTGTTGATCAGGCGACTGCTGCCCGGCAACGCTGGATGTCGGTTCTTGCACGGACCCCACGCGCGAGCCTAGAAGCGAGATGGGCGGCCAGTTATGGCGATCAGAAATGGTCCATGCTGCGCGAACCGCAGATCGGCATGGTGATGGTGCGTGGTCGCGCAGGTGGCGCGGGGCAGCGTTTCAACCTTGGTGAAATGACCGTAACCCGCTGTGCTGTGACCCTTTCGGACGGCACGGTTGGACATTCCTATGTCAAGGGACGCGACCGTTTGCAGGCGCAGTATGCCGCACTGTTTGACGCGATCATGCTGCGCGATGGTTCAGCCAGTGATTTCATTGATGACCTTGCTGCCGCTCAGGCCGAAGCCAAACGCGACCATGCCCGCAAGGTTGCGGCCACCAAAGTTGATTTCTTTACCCTTGTCCGCGGAGAAGACGAATGACCCTGCAATCCCAGACAAGTGAATTGCTGCCGGGGTTTGAGCATACCGCCTTTGACTCGAACGCTGTTTTCCGAGTTCTGCTTGATGCCCTTTCACGTCCCGGCCGCATTTATGACCTGCCGGTTTCGGTTGCCACACCAGATGGCCTGAACGCGACAACCACGGCAACACTTCTTGCCATGGCCGATATGGACACCACCATCTGGCTGTCACCGTCCTGCAAGACCAAGGCCGCAAATGATCACCTGAAATTCCATTGCGGCTGCCCGATCAGTGATGATGTTGTAATGGCCGATTTTGCCGTTGCCCGGATGGATGATGATCTTTCCTTCGTCAGCCGTCTTTCGGTTGGCAATGCCGAATATCCCGATCAATCAGCAACCCTGATCCTGATGGTGGATGAAATCAGCAACGCACCGGCGATGAAACTGACCGGGCCGGGGATCAAGGACAGCCATGATCTTGAAATCAAAAACCTTCCGGCAAGTTTCCATGTCTGGCGTGCGGAAAACCATCACCTGTTCCCGTGCGGGGTTGATGTGATTTTCACAAGCCCGACCCAGATTGTCGCCCTTTCGCGCACCACCCGGATTGAGGTCATTTAACCATGTATGTTGCCGTTAAAGGTGGCGAACGCGCCATCAATAATGCACACCGGCTGCTTGCCGAACAGCGCCGTGGTGACAAAAAGGTCGCTGAAATCCAAACCGATCAGATCGAACAGCAATTGTCGCTGTCGGTGACCCGCGTCATGGCCGAAGGATCGCTTTATGACCGCGATCTGGCCGCCCTTGCCATCAAGCAGGGACGCGGCGATTTGATCGAGGCGATTTTCCTGATGCGCGCCTATCGCACGACATTGCCGCGCTTTGCTTTTTCCAAGCCGATCAAAACCGCCGAAATGGATGTATCGCGCCGCATTTCGGCAACCTTCAAGGACTTGCCAGGCGGGCAGATTTTAGGCCCAACCTTTGACTATACCCATCGTCTGCTGGATTTCACCTTGATGGCCAATGGCGAAGAACTGCTTGATGCGCCAAGCGGCGACCAGCCCGTTGATGAACATATGCCCCGTGTTCTGGACGATATCCTGAATGATGAAGGCCTTATTCAGGACGAACCGGTGCCGGGCGATGACACTGCGCCCGTTGCCGATTTGACCCGCGAACCGATCAAGTTCCCGGCAGGTCGTGACCTGCGCTTGCAGAATCTGAGCCGCGGGGACGAGGGGTTTGTCCTTGCCCTTGGATATTCGACCCAGCGCGGTTACGCCAACAGCCACGCCTTTGTTGGTGAAATCCGCTATGGGACCGTATCGGTTGAAATCGAACCCGAGGAACTCGGCTTTGCCATTGATATTGGTGATATCGAACTGACCGAGTGCGAAACGGTCAACAAATTCAAGGGATCGAAAACCAAACTGCCGCAATTCACCCGTGGCTATGGCCTTGTTTTCGGCCAGAACGAGCGCAAGGCAATTTCGATGGCGCTGGTTGATCGCGCCATGCGCGCCGATGAAATGGGCGAACAGATCATGGGCCCGGCACAGGATAGCGAGTTCGTGATGGAACATAGCGACAATGTGCAGTCCACCGGCTTTGTCGAACATATCAAGCTTCCGCACTATGTCGATTTCCAGGGCGAACTTGAACTTGTTCGCCGCATGCGTACCGAAGTCGAAGAACGACTGGCCAAGCTTGAAGCCGAAAGCGCCCAATCCCAACCCGAAGCCGCAGAGTAAATCCATGGAACAGACTGTCAATTATTCGGCGGATGGGGCAACGGCCTATAATTTCGCCTATCTCGATGAACAAACCAAACGCATGATCCGGCGCGCGTTGCTTAAAGCCGTTGCAATTCCGGCATATCAGGTCCCGTTTGCCGGGCGCGAAATGCCGATGCCTTATGGCTGGGGTACGGGTGGGGTACAGGTAACCGCCGCCGTCATTGGCCCGAACGATACCCTGAAAGTCATCGACCAAGGTGCGGATGACACCACCAACGCGGTTTCAATCCGTCAATTCTTTGCCAAGACGGCAAATGTTGCGACGACCGAAAAAACCACCGAGGCATCGATCATTCAAACCCGCCACCGCATCCCCGAAAAGGAGCTGCGCGAAGATCAGGTTCTTGTCTATCAGGTGCCGATCCCCGAACCGCTTCGGTTCCTTGAACCGCGTGAAACTGAAACGCGCAAAATGCATGCACTTGAAGAATATGGTCTGATGCATGTGAAGCTTTATGAAGACATTGCACGTCACGGCCACATCGCCACCACATATGCCTATCCGGTGATGGTGGATGATCGCTATGTGATGGACCCGTCACCGACACCCAAATTCGACAATCCGAAAATGAACGATATGGCGGCCCTTCAGCTATTTGGGGCGGGACGTGAAAAACGCATCTATGCCCTGCCCCCCTACACCAAGGTCAAAAGCCTCGATTTCGAAGATCATCCGTTCGAAGTTCAAACCTGGAAAGATGAATGCGGCATGTGCGGCGCGCACGACAGTTACCTTGATGAAGTCATTCTCGACGATCAGGGCAACCGGATGTTTGTCTGCTCGGACACCGATTATTGCACCGAACGACAGGAAGCAGGCCATCGCGGCCCGCAACATCATGACCAGCCCCTTGGCAATGCAGCACGCGAAAAGGCAGCAGAATAATGACCCAGATAAGCAATCCGCTTTTGCGTGTGGACAACCTGACCATGATGTATGGCGACCGGGTTGGTTGCAAGGATGTCAGTTTTGAACTCCGCCCCGGCGAAGTTCTTGGCATTGTTGGGGAATCCGGTTCGGGGAAATCCACTTTGCTGCGCAGCATTTCCGCGCAGCAAGAACCGACCAAAGGGACGGTCCAATACAATACCCGCATTGACGGCGTGTGTGATGTCTATCAGATGTCCGAAGCCCAGCGCAGGCTTTTGATGCGTACCGACTGGGCGTTTGTTCACCAGAACCCGCGTGACGGGTTACGCATGAATGTCAGCGCCGGGGCCAATATTGGCGAACGCCTGATGGCGATCGGGGATCGTCATTATGGCAATATCCGAAGCAATGCCGATGCATGGCTTGGCAAGGTCGAAATTGCGTCCGAACGCATTGATGATCTGCCATCAACCTTTTCGGGCGGTATGCAGCAACGTCTGCAGATTGCCCGCAACCTCGTAACCAGCCCGCGCCTCGTCTTCATGGACGAACCCACGGGTGGCCTTGATGTCTCCGTCCAGGCCAGATTGCTCGATCTGCTGCGCGGGCTGGTTCACGACCTTAATCTTGCGGTGATTATCGTCACCCACGATCTGGCGGTTGCCCGACTTCTTTCGCATCGGCTGATGGTGATGCAACAAGGCAAGGTGATTGAACATGGCCTGACCGACCAGGTTCTTGATGACCCGCAGCATCCCTATACCCAGCTGCTTGTTTCTTCCATTCTTCAGAACTGACCGGGGCGAGAAAATGTCTGAAATGCTTCATGCTCAAAACGTCGCCAAAAGCTTTACGCTCCACACACAGGGCAGTGTAACAATTCCGGTTTTTCAGGGTGTTGATTTCACCCTTTCGGGCGGGGAATGCATTGCGCTGACCGGTGAATCGGGTTCGGGGAAAAGTACCTTTATGCGGATGCTTTATGCCAATTACACATGCTCGGACGGGTCCATCAGGGTGTTCCATGATGGTGACTGGCTTGACATCACCACCGCCAGCCCGCATTCGATCCTTGAGGTTCGCAAACGCACCATGGGATATGTCAGCCAGTTCCTGCGCGTGATCCCGCGTGTTCCGACCCTTGAAATCGTGGCTGAACCGCTTGTTGCACTGGGTGCGGCACGTGATCACGCCATGGACAAGGCGCGTGATCTTTTAACCCGGCTTCGCATTCCGGAACGTTTGTGGCAACTTTCGCCCCTGACATTTTCCGGGGGCGAACAGCAACGCGTGAATATTGCGCGTGGTTTTATTGCCGATTATCCGATCATGTTACTTGATGAACCGACCGCATCGCTTGACGCCCAAAATCGTGCCACTGTTTTGGCATTGATTGAAGAAGCCAAGGGACGTGGCGCGGCAATTGCCGGTATCTTCCATGACCATGAAACCCGGGATGCAGTGTGCACCGGGTCGTTTGATGTGACTTCGTTTAAAGTTGGGGCCAATGACTGAACAGATTTTTACCAATGCCAAACTCGTTCTGGCAAATGAAGTCATTGATGGTGCCGTTCAGATCAAAGACGGACTGATTACAGATGTTTCCGACCGGCCATCCAACATTGCCGGTGCCGAGGATATGGGTGGCGATTACCTGATGCCCGGGCTGGTGGAACTTCATACCGACAACCTTGAAAAGCACCTGACCCCGCGTCCCAAAACCCGCTGGCCTGCCACGGCCGCCGTTGTCGCCCATGACAATCAGGTTGCCAGTGCCGGCATCACTACGGTGTTTGATGCCATTTCAGTTGGCGATGTGACAGATGGTTCGGAACGTATCGAACGTCTGATTGAATCGGTCACCGCCCTGGAACATGCCCTTGAAAACAAGCTTCTTCGGGCAGACCATAAACTGCATCTGCGGTGCGAGACGTCCTATGGCGGTCTGGTCGAGGCACTCGACAACCTTGTTGATCTGCCTTTGGTCAAGATGCTCTCGGTGATGGATCACACCCCGGGGCAGCGCCAATTCGTCAGCCTTGATGCCTATTATACCTACTATCAGGGCAAATACGGTATGAGCGACGAAGAGATGCGGAAATTCATCGCATCGCGCAAACGCGATTCCGAACTTTATTCCGTCAAACATCGCCGTCATGTCGTGGATTTGGCACATGCCAAGAACCTTGCCCTTGCCAGCCATGATGACGCAACTGCCGAACATGTTGCCGAGGCCGTGCAGGACAAGATGACCGTGGCTGAATTCCCGACCACCCTTGAAGCAGCCAAGGCATCGCATGAAGGCGGACTTGGTGTGATGATGGGCGGACCGAACCTTGTACGTGGCGGGTCACATAGTGGCAACGTTGCCGCAAGCGATCTGGCAAAGAATGGTTATCTCGACATCATTTCAAGTGATTATGTCCCGCACAGCTTGTTGCACGGGGCGATGAAGCTGTTTGATGATTTTGACGGCTATGATCTGCCACGCGCAATTCGCACTGTATCACTTAACCCGGCAACGCAAGTCGGCCTGACGGACCGTGGTGAAATTGCCACTGGCAAGCGCGGCGATCTGATCCGGGTACATCATTCACCGCATCATCCGATTGTACGCGGTGTCTGGCGTGAAGGTGTCCGTGTGTCATGACCGAACGCCATACCCATGATGGCGCAGTAAAAACCGGACTTCTGGTCCTTGTTGTCGGCCCCAGTGGCGTTGGCAAGGACACCCTTCTGGATGCCGCACGGGAACGGCTCAAAGGTGCAGCGCATATCTGCTTTCCGCGACGCTGCATCACCCGCCCGGCCGGATCGGTCGGTGAGGTTCACATTCCCGTTCGGGCCGAAGATTTCGGTCAAATGGCACGGCAAGGCGCCTTCCTGCTCAGCTGGAAGGCACATGATCTGTGTTATGGCATTCCGCGTCATGTGCAGGATGATGTGGCAGAGGGGAAAACCGTCATCGTCAATGTATCACGCAGTGTGATTGACGATGCCCGATCCCTGATCGGCCATGATCAGGTCCGGATTCTGAGCATCCGGGCCAGCCGGGAAGTTTTGCGCAAACGTCTGGAATCCCGCGGGCGCGAAGATGCCCTTGATATCGAACGACGTCTTGCGCGTGCATCGGCTTATCAGGTGGATGGCAACAATATCGTCCATGTCGATAATGATGCCGATCTTGAAACCGGGATTGCGCGCTTCATCGCCGCCATCGAGATTGATCAGGCCATCGCCAATCGGGCTTGAACCTTGGCTTTCCGATGAAACCTTATAAGCAAAAATGCTGCAGCAAAAACTGCAGCATTTTTGTTTACCCCTTAAGCGCAAATCTTTGCAAAAACCGGAATGGTTTTCCGTCGCCCGGATCCCCGAACAGGCAGATATCGGTGACTTCAAACGGCTCCGCACAGAACGGCGCAACAACGGGTGCCAATGCGTTTTCAAATCGCTCAGCCTGCCCCGGTTCAAGCTTGTTGGTCAGGGTCAGATGAAACCGGAATTCTTCCATCACATAGGGATATCCCCATTCAACCAGATAGGCTTCCTGTCGATCTGTAAGGCCGACCGCGCGGCGTTTGTTCATCGCTGCTTCGTCTTCGGGTTTGCGGAATGCATCAAGATCACGCACCAGCAATGCTGCAAGCGCGCCAAGCCCTTCAATCGGCTCCGTCGGCACAAGCGCCAAAAACCGACCAATTGCCTTTAACGTCAAAGGGCCGCAGCTGAACGGTTTGATATGCGCGGCAACATCCCTGATCGCGGCTTCAAGATCAGCTTGGCCCTGCCCGTCATTAAGGGCAAAGGGGGGCTTTAAAGTCCCGTGAAAACCGTATCGCACGGGGGATGTGGTTGCCGTAATGATTTCGCCCCCATCAAGACCTTCGACAATCAGTCGTGCAACGTCCTGGCCCGTTGTTGCATCACGCCCCAACCAAGCGTCCCCAAACATCCCAAGGTCGCTTTGCGGCGCAGGCGCATAATAAAGTGCATATCGTTGATATTCTGACATGATTTCTCTTTGACAGAATGTCTTGGGGCCAAGCCCCATCTTGGGAATTGTTGCGCCGCCGCGCAACACCCGTTTAACGAAAAACGCCGAAGAATGACATCTTCGGCGCATCACAAGATCAAACACGCATAACAGATCAAACCGTATCGTATTTCAGGCAGAATTCACGCACCGGAAGACTGCGGAAGTCATCAAGCCGATCCCGCAACAAATCATGGGACCAGTCCCACCACTGAATGCGCAAAAGGGCATCAATGATATCGGCCTCGAACCGGGGGCGAAGGGGACTTGCCGGTATGCCCGTTACAATGGTGTATGGCGGCACATCCTTGGTCACCACCGCACCGGAACCGACAACCGATCCAATCCCGATGGTCACCCCACCCTGCACAATCGCACCGTGCCCGATCCAGACATCATGATGAAGCGTCACGCGTTTTTCCCGACGCCAGTCAAAGAATGCCGGATCGTCATCACCAAGCTGATAGGCGCTTGATCGATACTGGAAGTGATGCATCGATGCCCGGTCAATCGGATGTTGACCGGGATTGATACGGGTATGCGCCGCAATATTCACGAATTTGCCGATATCGGAATAGATGATCTCGCTGTCATTCACGACATAGGAATAATCATCCATTTTCGTTTCACGCATGGATGTCCGCGGACCAACTTCAGTCCAGACACCCATTTCGCAATCAACAACTGTTGCACTGGCATCAATCGTCGGTGCTTCTGACAGGGACTTCATGGCAGGCTTGGCCTGCGAAATTTGAAAGCTCATTTAATCAGGTCACCAGTTTGCGCAGACGCTGGGAAACCATATCAAGCAGGCTGACCGAAATGATGATGATGATCATGACCGCGGCGGTTTCCGCGTAATAGAACCCGCGAATATATTCCCAAAGCACCATGCCAATGCCGCCCGCACCAACAATGCCAAGAACGGTGGCCGAACGCACATTGCTCTCAAAACGATACAACGAATAGGAAATCCAAAGTGGCAGGACTTGCGGGATCACGCCGAAAATAACTTCCTGAAGCGCATTGGCCCCCGTTGCGCGAATGCCTTCGACAGGTTCAGGATCAATGGCCTCGACCGCCTCGGAAAAAAGTTTGGCCAACACACCGGTGGTATGGATCCAAAGCGCGAGAACACCGGCAAAAGGACCCAGCCCGACTGCCACAACGAACAACATGGCAAAGACCATTTCGTTAATCGCGCGGAAGGAATCCATCAAACGGCGAACAGGCTGATACACCCACACCGGCACGATATTTTCGGACGAAAGAATTCCAAACGGGATGGAACACACAATCGACAATGCCGTTCCCCAGATCGCGATCTGGATGGTAATCCACATTTCTTCGACATACGTCTTCCACATCAGGAAGTCCGGCGGGAAAAAGCCCTCGGCGAAGTCGACCATATTGCCGCTGTTTTCAAACAGCGCCATCGGGCGCATATCCGCACCTTCCCACGACATAGCCAAAAGGCCGAAAATAATGGCCCAAAGCAGGAAGCTGGATGCAGACCGTTTCAGGTCCTTCGGCGGAAGCTCCGTTGCGACAGACGATGCGGAAGAAATGCTGCTGTTCATCATGTTAATCCCGGAAGGTAAATGCAAACAGGGAGCACCTGTTACGGGTGCTACCTGTCGAAAGGCGGATTATTCGTAGGAAACCAGAATGTCGAGTTCAGCCAGCTTCTTGTCGATAACAGCAATACGGGCTGCTTTTTCGTCAGCGGACAGTTCTTCGGTGTTCTGGATTTTCAGCTTGTCTTTGTACAGAGCAAGCTGACGGATCGGGTAAAGCTGTGCGTTCGAGCTTTCCATGAATTTGCCCATACCGTCCTGGATACCTGCCAGAACCTTGTTGGCACCTTCAACGTCGCCCATACGGCCATAACCAAGGAAGAAGGCCTTGATTTCGGATTTCAGTTCACGCGACAGATCTTTACGATAAACCATCGGGTCAGACGGGATCAGCGGCGAGGTCCAGATCACTTTGACCTTGTCGGTGATTTCCGGCTTGTTCATTTCGGTACGTGCAAGCTGCTCGGAGTTGTTGGCAGCAACATCAACCTGTTTGTTGGCAGTCGCCATCAGGTTGGTTTCGTGGTTCGCATTGCGAACGGTTTTGAAGCAATCCTTCGGATCAACACCGTTCTGCGCGAAGACGTAATAGGTCGGAACCAGGAAGCCCGAGGTCGAGTTCGGATCACCGATACCGAAGTTCAGCGAACCATCACATTTCAGCATGTCGGCAAGCGTATTGAGCTTGTCGTTATCAGCCTGGGTGATGATGTGGGAATAATAGCCGTTGGTGCCATCGGACTTGGAGGTCTGAACGAAAACTTCGCCACCGGCGCGGTCAACGGCTTCCATTGCCGACTTGTTACCGAACCAGCCAACGTGAACCTTGCCAAAACGCATGCCTTCGATGATGCCGGCATAATCCGGTGCAAAGAATGCCTCGATCTCTTTGCCGAGTGCTTTTTCCATGTCATCGATCATCGGCTGCCACTGGGCTTTGAGGTTCGAGCTCGATTCAGTCGAGATAAAACCGAAAACCAGTTTCTCCGGGTCCTGTTCAAGCGGCTTGTACTCGACGTCAGCCGCGGCAATACCGGATGCCAGCAATGTTGCAGCCAGTGCTGCGGATGCAATTGTCTTACGGATCATAGGAAGTCCCCTGTCAAATATGAATTGGACGTGTTTCGATGAGGTAAGGCAGTCAGAAATTCGACCCGGCTAGCTTGACGCCACGGCCAGATCCTTTTTCGCAACGGGCTCTGCTGCGGGACGCGGCGCGTCCTCGGAACCGTCTGCAAAAAGCTCGGAAGAATATTCGCCGTAAAGTTCGCGCAGGAATTCCGGCGTCAACTGGGTTGATGGCCCGTCAAAAACAACAGAACCATCGCGCATGGCGATGGTTCGTTTGCAATAATCCTTGGCGTAATCGACCTGATGAAGGGAGACGATAACGGTCACGTTGTCTTCGCGGTTTACACGATCAAGGGTGTTCATCACCTTGCGCGAGGACGCCGGATCAAGGGATGCGATCGGCTCATCCGCAAGGATAAGGCGCGCACCCTGGGTGATGGTGCGCGCAATTGCGGCACGCTGCTGCTGACCACCCGAAAGGTTGCGGGCCTTTTTTGATGCATCCGCATCAATGCCAACGCGATGCAGGGCCGCCATGGCACGCATTTTTTCCGATTTGGTAAACAGACCAAGCGACCCGCGCCAGGCTGGCACGCGGCCCAGCAGCCCCATCAAAACATTGGTCAAAACCGAAAGGCGGCTGACAAGATTGAATTGCTGGAAAACAACACCGATTTCCGCACGAACCTTGCGCGCGCCACGGGAAATTTTACCGTTTTCCTGAATCGTTTCACCAAACACAACGATTTTGCCGCCGTCGCGATCCCCGCGCAGCAAACCGGCAATATGACGGATCAGTGTTGATTTACCTGAACCTGACGCACCGATCAATGCGACCATCTCGCCTTCCCGTACCTGCAACCTGACATCGTTCAGTGCACGCTTGTCACGGGTAAAGCTTTTGTTCAGTCCAGAAATATCTACAACCAGCATCAAGAAATCGCCTGCATGTGTTTCACTGGATGAAGAAACTACGCATGAATGGCGACTCTACAGTGACACTGATGTTACAGTTCGATGATTACGGCGCTTGATTTACACCAACAACAATCAAACTTGTCTATACATCAAATATTCATCAAAATAAAAACGATGCATACTTAAATAAAAACTGAAATATTATTGAAAAATATCAGAATAATTTTCTTATTGATGCAGGACATGAGCGCACGCGAATTTAATTCCGCATGCGTTCACGCACAGATCACCTGCTATTATCGTGTGATACCCGGTTCTAGATGATCGCGTTGATTGCGGCCATAACATCGTCTTCGATCTCAATGCCCTCGGCTTCGGCGGTAAGACGCGCCAACTTGCCGCGACGTCCCGGAAGACGTACACCTTCTTCAGACGCGATTTCATTGGCGATTGCCGCAAGATGATCAACAACACCGGCCCTACCGGTTGCAACCGGGTCAATCGCAATGATCATTTGCCCCAATGCAGGTGGCTTGCCCTTGTCATCAAACAGCGATGACGACTGATGACCAAACTGTGCCCCGGTCATGCCAGCTGCCAGCAATTCAACCATCATGGCAAGTGCCGCGCCCTTGACCCCGCCTGCCGGAACCATCGTCCCATCCAGTGCTTTGACGGGATCGGTTGTCGGATTACCCTCGGGATCGAATGCCCAGTCATCGGGGATATCAACACCCTTTTGCTTGGCGGCCATGATCTTGCCACGGGCGACTTTCGACAGGGCCAGATCAATAATGATCGGATCACCGGCATCGCCAACCGGAATACCGAACGCAATCGGGTTGGTGCCAAACATCGGACGCCGCCCGCCCCATGCTGCCATCGCAGCCGGTGCGTTGGCAAACATCATTGCGGCAAGCCCCTGCTCCGCCAGACGTTCTACAGTCAGCCCCATGACACCGGCATGGTGGGATTTATGGAACGAGGCAATCGCGATCCCTTGGCGCCGTGCCATGTCAGGCAGATGATCCATCATCAGATCAAGTGCCGGATAGGCAAATCCATATTGCGCATCAATGCGCAGCACACCCGGTGCTGTGCGCTCCAGAACCGGGGTTGCATGGCCATCAACCTTCCCGGCGCGGGCCTGCGCGGAATAAGCCGGAACCCGCCGAAATCCGTGACCACCTTGCCCTGATGCCTCGGCTGTGACCAAGGCCGTGGCAACGGATGCCGCATTGGCCTGACTGACATGGCAGCGCATCATTGTATCACGAACAAGCGCGTGGGCATCGGAAAGTGAAATCTTCATGGTCATCTTTATCCTGGATATCGGCTGAAACAGCCACGGGCGGGTTTTCCACAATAATCCCATGTCGCGCCATCAGGCAAAGACGTTTTCAGAACCCTCCCCCCTGCCAGAGTATTGATGGAGCTTATAAATATGGAACTTTGTGCTAAAATCCTGCCGCAAACGTGCTTCAGACTCCCCCGGTAACAAGAATTCAACGGCCCAGATCATTTTGGGTACCGCAATCAAATTTCCGTAAAACGGGATCACGATCAAACAAGGAGCCCAGATATGCGCCGCATCAAACCGATCATGTTTTCATCGATGGCTATGGCAACGGCGTTGCTTGTCTCTGCCTGCAACACAACCGGACAAAGCACCATGACCGCAGATTGGTCTTCTGTTGTTGGCAAGGAATGGCAGCTCACCATTCTCACGGACGGGAACAAAACCCTGACACCAACCGCACCAATCAAGGCCAGCGCCAATTTCACCGAAGACGGCAAGGTTAATGGCATAAGCGGGTGTAACAACTACTTTGGTACCTATAGCCAGGATGCAGGAAAACTGACTTTCTCGCCACTCGGCGCGACCCGAAAAATGTGTTTTGGTGACGCGATGGACATCGAAAACACGTTCAATTCTGCAACCACGCTGGTAACCGCCTGGCAGCTTGATGGTGGCAATCTTGTTCTGAATGATGCCAGTGGCAAACCGGTCATGACCTTTACATCCCCGGCTCCTTGATCAAGGCTGCTTCGCACACGACGTCTCCGAAACGCAAAGAAGGGTGCCACATTGGGCACCCTTCTTTATTTCCTGATCACAAAGGCGATCATGTGAAGCAGCTAGTCCTCTGAGGGTGTTGCTTCGGAATTGGGACCAACCGCGGCTGGCTCGGTTCTCAATCCCTGAATGATCGAATAGCACGCCAGAAGCAGAACAATCGCAAACGGGAACCCGGTTGAAACCGCCATTGCCTGTAGCGACCCAAGGCCGCCGCCCAACAACAGGGCAATCGCAACCAGCCCCTCAAAGGTGCACCAGAACACACGTTGCGGTACCGGCGCATCGACCTTGCCACCGGCTGTGATCGTATCAATCACCAGCGACCCGGAATCCGATGACGTGACAAAGAATACAATCACCAGAATAATGCCCAAGAACGACGTAATGGCATGCAACGGCAATTGTTCCAGCATGATGAACAGCTTGATCGGTAAACCTGCCTCGGCAATTGCCGTAACGCCTTCACTGACTATGTGAACTGCGGTTCCACCGAATGCTGTCATCCAGAACACACAGACCAGTGACGGAATGATCAGAACGCAGGTGATGAATTCCCGCACCGTCCGGCCCCGCGAAACGCGGGCAATAAACATCCCGACAAACGGCGACCAGGAAATCCACCAGGCCCAATAAAACGACGTCCAGCCCTGGCTGAAGTTGGTGTCTGCACGATCAACCGGATTTGACAGGGCCGGCAGATATTCGACATAGGCCACCAGCGAGGTAAAGAACCCCTTGATGATGTCCATGGTCGGACCGACCAAAACAACAAACAGCAACAACAATGCCGCCAGAACCATATTGATTTCCGACAGGCGCTTGACCCCGGCATCCAGTCCGGCCAAAACCGAAATCAGGGCAACACCGGTAATCGCAATGATCAGGAAGACCTTTGAACCATCCGTAACCGAAATGCCAAACAGGAAATCAAGACCGGCATTGGCCTGTTCTGCCCCGAAGCCAAGCGACGTCGCCAAACCAAACAGGGTGGCAAAGACCGCCAGAATGTCGATGACATGACCGGTCCAGCCCCAGACACGCTCGCCAAAGATCGGATAGAATACCGAACGCATGGTCAATGGCAGGCCCTTGTTAAACGAAAACAGGGCCAATGCCAGTGCAACCGTTGCGTAAATAGCCCAAGGATGAAGCCCCCAGTGGAAAATGGTCGCAGCCATGCCAAGCTCGAACGCAGCATCGGGATTGGCCGCGGCGGCCCCCAGCGGGGCCCAATCCGTACGCAAGCCATCATCGCCAACCGCAACTCCGCCCAGCGAAGTCGAGAAATGCGAAATCGGCTCGGACACGCCATAAAACATCAGGCCGATCCCCATGCCCGCGGCAAACAGCATCGCAAACCATCCGGAATAGGAATAATCAGGCACTGCATCCGCACCGCCCAGACGCACCCGACCGAGGGGCGAGACAATCAGGAACAGGCATAACAGCACAAAGATGTTTGCAGCTGACAGGAAGAACCAGTCAAAGGTCGAGGTAAGCCAACCGCGCAAATCATTAAACATCGGTCCGACACTTTCCTGAAACGCAAGCGTCAGGAAAACAAAGGCCACAATCGACAAACCGGAGATCAAAAAGACCGGGTTATGGACATCAAGTCCGAAAGGCCCGATCTCGGTCTGGATATTATCTTGCCCGATTTCATAATCTGTTTCGATCGGGTTCGCTGCACCGTCCGGGCTTTCAATGCCCGTCTCTGCTTCTGACCCCATGTCAAACTCCCAAGAATTGTGAACGGACAGCTACCCCTAGCTGTCCTTACTCAAAGACACGGTTGTTTAACGCACGAAGTCCCCGAATGATCCGGATGCACGGCAATATATCTGCCAGAAACTCAGGAAGGTGATCGGAAATACCCATATTCCTGACATCCAAGAACCAAAAAGGACCGGTTTCCCGGTCCTTTCACATGCTGCTATCTCTATTTCTGTCCTTAATCCTGCGTGACCATCTCCCGAATGGCACTGCACAGATGGGCAAAGCCCTCCTTTGCCCCGGCACTCATTCGACGCGCCCGTAGCCAACCGTGGATCATCTGGGGTTCTTCACGGTATTGAACCGATATCCCTGCCCGTGCCAACCGCGCTGTAAACTCCCGCCCATCATCGCGCAGCGGATCAAAATATGCTGTGGTGATATAGGTTTGTGGCAAATCGCGCAGGTCATCGGCCGACAGAACATGGGCAAAGGGATCATCCATCGGCGCCTTAAGGACATCACGGTAATAAATCACATCATCGGTGCTTAATCCGGGTGCATTTGCCATCTGGCCATAACTTGGCCAGTTCAAATCACCGCCAAGTGCCGGATAAATCAGGGCCTGACCCAGAATTTGTTTACCGAAACCGTCTTCACGTGCCCGCACAGCCAACCCTGCGGCAAGCATTCCACCGGCACTGTCCCCGACCAGAACAAGTTTCTGGCCGGTTGCCAACAGATGCTGCATGACCTGTCGGCAATCATCATGCTGATGCGGCCAGATGAATTCGGGTGCCAAGCGATAATCGATTGCGGTTAACTCGGCCTGTGCCGCATACGCAATATCAGCACAAATTGCATCGTGACTATCGCGTGATCCGACGACAAAGCCCCCGCCATGCATATAAAGAATACGGTTTGATGTTGTCAGCATGGCCGGGCGGTAATGGCGCACCGGCACATCACCGATCACCTCGTCACGCACTTCCATGCCATCGGGATGCGGAAAGGAGAATTGTGCACAAAGTGCGTCGTACCAGATGCGCTGTTGCTCAATCGTCGCGGCAACTGCATCCGGCGGGAAAAAGCTGTCGCATTTGGTAATAAAGGACCGAATGCCCTCTTCATCAGGCATTTGGCCATAGCTGATCTCAAATGAAACCGGGTCGGACTCCGACATCTGGAAAACCTTGCGCGTTGGGACAGGTCGAAATTAACGCGGTTCCCCGACCTTTAAAAGAATTCTCTCAGTCTACAGCGCAATGCTTTCGACGCTGTCTTTCAAAAGCTGCGCACTTTTCTCAAGCTCTTCAAACTCTTCGCTGCTCAGATCGGGCATCAAATCCGCACTGATCCCGTCTACACCAATAACCCGCGGAATTGACAAGGCCACATCCCGCACGCCGCCAACTTCCGGCATCACACAGGATACGGTTAATACATCATGCTGATCACGGGCAATCGCCTTTACAATCCGGGCCAGACCTGCACCAATCCCGTAATAAGTCGCTCCTTTGCCCTTGATGATTTTGTATGCAGCGTTGCGCACACCATCATCGATCCGCGCGCGGACATCGCGGGTAATCGGGGAACCGACCTGTGCGGCAATTTCGGCCAAGGACAACGATCCGACTTTCGCATTCGACCAGGCCAAAACTTCGCTGTCACCATGTTCGCCAAGAACATAGGCATGCACTGATTGCGGCGATATTCCCAGGTGCCGACCTAAAAGGCTCCTGAAACGTGCGGTATCAAGGATGGTTCCCGAACCGATCACACGACCAGCAGGCAACCCTGAAATACGTTGGGTAATCTGGGTCATGATATCGACCGGGTTCGATGCAATCAAAAGGATGGCCTCCGGTGCGACTGATAAAACCTTGCCGACCACATCCTTAAAGACCGCTGCATTGCGCTCCAGCAACGCCAAACGGGTTTCTCCGGGCTTTTGACTGACCCCGGCGGCCAGAATGACAACCTTTGCCCCAACCAGCCCGTCATAATCTGCGGCCTCCACTATGGTCGAGGACATAAAGGGCACGGCATGGGCGATATCTTCGGCTTGGGCGACCGCAAGGTCATGATTGTGATCGACCAGAACCACCGTGCTGGCAAGTCCCATGACGGCAAGCGCATAACCCGCCGAGCTTCCCACCATACCTGCGCCGACAATCCCGACCTTCATCACACGTTCTCCTGATTTCTGTAGTCCGATCAAAAAGATAATGCCATTTCAGCAAGACAGATAAAAGTGAGGATGATCTCTTTGATGTCACAGGTGGCATAACGTGTTTGGGAACACCTTCCGCCCCCTACTTCAATGACATTGCAAGACTTGCCACAACATCGCGAAGCCATTGGTGACCGGGATCACCATTGCGCCGCTCATGCCATATCTGAACAAATGAAAATGACGGGATCGAAAAGGGCGGTTCAAAAATGGCAAACGCCGGATTGCCATCCATATGCTGTAGCGCCTTGTGTGCAACCGTAAGAATCAGATCGGTTCCCCCAATCAACCGAGTTGCATTTGCCCAATGAGGCAGCGTCACGGCAATCCGGCGGGTGTGGCCGCAAGCAGCCAAGGCCGCATCTATCTCGCTGATGTTTTCATCTTTCATCGTCACCAAGATATGGGGTCGCGCAAGATACCCTTCCAACGCACGCGGGTCATGACCGCTCAACTGTGCCTGATCTGCCAGACAAGCAAAATGTTCCACGAACAGTTGTTGGGCTTCGATCCGGTCGGGCAGTTTCGGGAACACACCCAAAGCAAGATCGCATTCTCCGTCCCGCACCATTCCCTGCATCACATCTCGGCTTGAATGAACGATCTCCACATCAATTCCCGGTGCATCACGTCGCAGCACATTCAAAAGCCCGGGCAAAATGACAGATGAACCATAATCAGACATCGCCAGTCTAAACGTCCGCTTTTCCCTTGCCGCATCAAAGCCCTCGGGTTCAAGGACTTCCTGCATTTGCCGAAGGGCTTCGGTCAGTATCGGCGCAATTTCGAGTGCCTTCGCACTGGGGATAAGCTTCCCGCCGCGACGGATCAGCAAGGGATCATCAAACAGATGCCGCAAACGACCAAGCGCATGGCTAACCGCTGGCTGGCTCATATTGAGGCGTGTCGCGGTACGCGAAACATGCTGCTCAGCCAGCAAAGCATCAAGGACAACCAGTAGATTAAGGTCAACGCCGCGAAGAGAATTCGTTTCATGCATAACTTGGATAATATATCGGAATTTCCATTAGTGAAATAAATAGCGTTTCTGGTCTGCATTGGAGGTTCATCATGCAAACCAGCTCACTCTTTCTAATCCTTGCTGCCATCGTCACCGGTGCCGTGGTTCCGTTTCAAGCCGGTGCCAACGCCGCTCTTGGGCGCTCGCTCGGCCATCCCCTGTGGGGAACACTGATATCTCTTTGCATCAGTTTTGCCTGCATCCTGCCTGTCATGGCTTTTGCGAAAGTCGGCATACCAACTCTGTCCAATCTCACGCACACTCCGCGATGGATTTGGATCGGGGGTATCGTCGGCGTTGTTTACATTACCGGCGCGTTGATGCTCGCACCAAAGCTTGGCGCTGTCGGCTTCATCATGGCTGTCATTGCCGGGCAAATGCTTGCCTCAACCATCATTGATCAATGGGGCCTTGTAGGACTGCCCCAGAAACCCGTCACCTGGTCCCGTCTGGTCGGCCTTGGTTTGATCCTTCTTGGACTGATTGTCATGCAGGTACAGTTGCTTGGTTCAAAACCTGCCATCAAGTTATGAGCACAGGTTCTAATGCTGACCCAAGACTAAAACGACAAAACC
>NZ_JPWF01000049.1 GCF_003326675.1 Thalassospira profundimaris | reverse complement strand
CAGAAGTCGCAGTGACGCCAAGATCGAACGATCCGCTGAAGTCGTCAGCGGGCGTGATCGTCAGACCTTCAAGATCACCGGAACTCAGGGTCCAGGTGCCATCGCCATTATCAGTCCCGGCAGACAGCGTCGCACCATCCGTCACACCAGAGATCGTGATCGTCAGAACTTCCGAGCTGTCGGTCAGGCCGGCATCAATATCGAGCTCAATCGCACTGTCTTCAGAACCAGCAGCATCAGTCACATCAAGCGTCGGCGTATCCGCAACGCCGGCGACATCAACCGTGATCGAACCAGTCGAGGTGGCTACGTCTTCGCCATCGGCAGAAGTCGCCGTAACACCAAGATCGAACGAACCGCTGAAGTCATCAGCAGGCGTGATCGTCAGACCTTCGAGGTCTGAAGACGACAAAGTCCAGGTGCCGTCACCATTGTCAATCCCGGCAGACAATGTCGCACCGTCCGGCACGCCACTGATCGTGAAGGTCAGGGTTTCGGAGCTGTCCGTCAAACCAGCATCGATGTCCAAAGAGATGGCAGAATCTTCGCTGCCAGAAGCATCG
>NZ_JPWF01000048.1 GCF_003326675.1 Thalassospira profundimaris | reverse complement strand
CAATCGCAGAGTCTTCGCTACCCGAAGCATCCGCGGCAACATCAAGTGTCGGAGCATCCGCCACACCGGCAACGTCAACCGTGATGCTGCCCGTGGTCGTTGCAACGTCCTCACCGTCAGCAGAAGTCGCGGTCACACCGAGATCAAACGAACCGCTGAAGTCATCAGGCGGCGTGATCGTCAGATCTTCGAGGTCAGAAGACGACAAAGTCCAGGTACCGTCGCCATTATCCGTACCAGCCGACAGGGTCGCGCCATCCGGAACACCGGAGATCGTGATGGTGAGTGTTTCGCTGGAATCTGTCAGACCCGCGTCGATATCGAGCGCAATCGCAGAGTCTTCGGAACCAGATTCGGAGCCAGAAGCATCGGCAACATCAAGTGTCGGAGCATCCGCCACACCGGCAACGTCAACCGTGATGCTGCCCGTGGTCGTTGCAACGTCCTCACCGTCAGCAGAAGTCGCGGTCACACCGAGATCAAACGAACCGCTGAAGTCATCAGCAGGTATGATCGTCAGACCTTCGAGATCACCGGAACTCAAAGTCCAGGTGCCGTCGCCATTATCGGTACCTGCCGACAGGGTCGCGC
>NZ_JPWF01000047.1 GCF_003326675.1 Thalassospira profundimaris | reverse complement strand
ATGCCAGTGGTTCCGAAGACAATGCGATTGCGCTCGACATCGATGCCGGTCTTACGGACAGCTCCGAGACGCTGACGATCACGATTAGCGGCGTTCCGGATGGTGCAACCCTGTCTGCTGGTACCGACAATGGTGATGGCACCTGGACCTTGAGTTCCGGTGACCTAGAAGGCCTGACGATTACGCCTGCTGATGATTATTCCGGTTCGTTCGATCTGAGCATCACCGTGACCTCGACCGATGGCGAGGATACGGCAAGCATTAGTGACACAATTACGGTTGATGTCGCCGGCGTTGCAGATACGCCGAGCCTTGAAGTATCGGATGCATCGGGCAATGAAGAGGGTTCAATTGCACTCAGCATTGATGCCGGTCTGTCGGACAGCTCAGAAGTTCTGTCGATCACCATATCGGGTGTGCCGGCTGGTGCGGAGCTTTCCGCCGGTACAGATAATGGTGATGGCACCTGGACGCTGAGTGCCGATGACCTTGAAGGTCTGACGATCACGCCTGCGGATGACTTCAGCGGATCGTTCGATCTTGGCGTTACTGCAACTTCTGCGGATGGCGAAGACGTAGCCACCTCGACTGGTT
>NZ_JPWF01000046.1 GCF_003326675.1 Thalassospira profundimaris | reverse complement strand
CTGCCGTATCAATGGCGTTTGTTCCCAGATCGGCAAGTGTTTCCTGGCCTGCGCCGCCGTCACCAAGGGCTTCTGAGTCAACCGACGTCAGGTTGATCGAGAGGCGGTCATTTGCGGTGTTGCCACCGCCAACCTGGAACTCAATGCTGTTTGCAAGGGTCTGACCATTGTCAGCGGCCATGCGAACAACGTTGGCCGTGGAGTCGATGGTGCCAGCCGCGCCGAAGGTTGCATCCGTACCAAAGTCGTTGGCGCCAGCTGCACCCGCAGCAACGTGATCAATGGAAGCAGAGAAGTTGGTGTTAACCGAGAAGGTCAGGCCAAGCTCGTCGAAGTTAAGCGTCGCGCTTTCGCCGGCACCAATTGCGGTGCTAC
Organism: Thalassospira profundimaris; assembly: GCF_003326675.1. Taxonomy (GTDB): domain Bacteria; phylum Pseudomonadota; class Alphaproteobacteria; order Rhodospirillales; family Thalassospiraceae; genus Thalassospira; species Thalassospira aquimaris. The sequence continues at coordinate 288 of NZ_JPWF01000046.1, read as the reverse complement.
CACCTGTGGCAGCATAGTCAGAAACATCAATCGATTGTGTGCGGTCAGCAGCGCCGTCAATGGTCGTGGTGACGGTCATGATGACCTGGGTACCAAGCTGGTTGATGTTTACTTCAAAGTTGCTGTCATTGAGGTTGGTGTTGGTGTCGGTAGCCCAATAGTTGTTGTCGGTAATGGCAAAGTTGTCAAAACCGGCAGCAGGAACAAGTGCTGCACCGCCCTGACCAGCAGCAAGATCGCCGAATTCGATTGCCACGTCACCACCATTCCCCAGCAACTGAATGCCGT
>NZ_JPWF01000045.1 GCF_003326675.1 Thalassospira profundimaris | reverse complement strand
GACCTTCAAGGTCTGAAGACGACAGCGTCCAAGTGCCATCGCCATTATCGGTACCAGCCGACAAAGTCGCACCATCCGGCACACCGGAGATCGTGATCGTCAGCGTTTCGGAGCTGTCCGTAAGACCTGCATCGATGTCCAACGCAATGGCGGAATCTTCACTTCCGGAAGCATCGACAACATCAAGCGTCGGCGCATCTGCCACGCCAGCCACATCAACAGTGATCGAACCAGTCGTGGTCGCGACATCTTCTCCATCCGCCGAGGTCGCGGTGACGCCAAGGTCAAACGAGCCGCTGAAGTCATCCGCCGGTGTAATTGTCAGGCCTTCAAGGTCAGAAGACGACAGCGTCCAGGTACCATCGCCATTATCGGTACCAGCAGACAAGGTCGCGCCATCCGGAACACCGGAGATGGTGATGGTGAGTGTTTCGCTGGAAGGGTCTCGCTGGAATCCGTCAGACCGGCATCAATATCGAGTGCAATCGCACTGTCTTCAGAGCCACTGGCATCCGTGACATCCAAAGTCGGCGCATCCGCCACACCAGCAACATCAACCGTGATGCTGCCCGTGGTGGTTGCGACATCTTCGCCATCGGCAGACTGAGCTGTAACACCAAGATCAAACGATCCGCTGAAGTCATCAGCAGGTGTGATCGTCAGACCTTCGAGGTCTGAAGACG
>NZ_JPWF01000044.1 GCF_003326675.1 Thalassospira profundimaris | reverse complement strand
AGTCCTGGTTCGAATCCAGGTTCCCCAGCCAGCCTTCGCCCTAACGGGCTTCGGCTTGGCACGCCAGAGCCTTACACTGGTAACTTGGAAAGATGCATATTGGCGAAGGCTGACACGCCAAAGCCTTGGCGGAGGCGGTTGTATCAAAGTGCAGTACGTCTACATCATCCAAAGCATACAATTTCCTGAAAAATTCTATATCGGTTGCACAAGCGACGTAGCAGAGCGTTTGAAGCGGCATAATAATGGTCAAGATGATTCAGGTTCGCGGCACACAGCCACCTACGGTCCCTGGAAGCTTGTGAATACCTTTGGGTTTGAGGATCGGGATAAGGCTTTTGCCTTCGAGAAATATCTCAAATCAGGTTCAGGCCGCGCGTTTTGTAAAAGACATTTCTGATTTTCGATACAAGCAAAGCCAAGATCATCACTACTCTCCGAAAAAAGTTTGAGAATCCCGGGGACTAGTACGATGCAATCGGTCGAACGACTGGTGCAGGCCCGCTTGACATCAGGAATTCACCGGGGATGGAGATGTTCCATATCTCATTTCAACGCTGGAACGTGTAAATGCGAACACACCGAAATGAAGCAGGTTTTCTTGCGACAATCTCGTTACTCCTGCCTTGACAAGCCATATGCTATCGATTAATTCACACGCCTCGACCGAACAAGAACACTAAGTTCTCCTGCTGGGGAATAGGTTAACGGTAGACCTACGGAC
>NZ_JPWF01000043.1 GCF_003326675.1 Thalassospira profundimaris | reverse complement strand
CCATTATCGGTACCTGCCGACAGGGTTGCACCGTCGGGAACACCGGAGATCGTGATGGTGAGCGTCTCGGAACTGTCGGTCAGACCGGCATCAATATCAAGAGCGATGGCCGAATCTTCGCTTCCCGATGCATCGGTAACATCCAAAGTCGGAGCATCCGCCACACCAGCAACGTCAACCGTGATGCTGCCCGTCGTCGTTGCGACATCCTCGCCATCCGCCGAGGTCGCAGTGACATCAAGATCAAACGATCCGCTGAAGTCATCCGCAGGCGTAATCGTCAGGCCTTCAAGATCACCGGAGCTCAGGGTCCAGGTGCCATCACCGTTGTCGGTACCAGCCGACAGCGTCGCGCCGTCCGGAACGCCGGAGATCGTGATGGTCAGAACTTCCGAGCTGTCCGTAAGACCTGCATCGATATCGAGTGCAATCGCACTGTCTTCGGAACCACTGGCATCCGCCACATCAAGCGTCGGAGCGTCAGCCACGGCCGATACATCAACGGTGATCGTGCCGGTGGTTGTCGCAACATCCTCGCCATCGGTAGAAGTCGCGGTGACGCCAAGATCGAAGCTGCCAGAGAAGTCATCAGCAGGTGTAATCGTCAGACCTTCTAGGTCACTCGAACTCAGGGTCCAGGTACCGTCACCATTATCGGTACCTGCCGACAGGGTTGCGCCATCCGGAACACCCGAGATGGTGATCGTCAGAACTTCCGAGCTGTCCGTCAGACCTGCATCGATATCCAAGGCGATGGCAGAATCTTCGCTGCCAGAAGCATCG
>NZ_JPWF01000042.1 GCF_003326675.1 Thalassospira profundimaris | reverse complement strand
TTAGAGCCGACCGCTCATAACGGTCTGGTTGGGGGTTCAAGTCCCTCCGGGCCTACTATGGATGTCACGTGCCACAAAAGTTGAAATTCTCGCCAGAATAGGTGAAATTTTCGCCAGAGAAGATGAAATGGCCACTCTGGTTAGTCAGAGACTGAAGGCGGCGTATACTATTGCCATTGTCATCTGTTAGAGCAGGTGAAGCTCCCATCGGGAAAGATGAGATAAGCACTCGATAAGTTTCCTCCCCGGCCTCATTTGCACAAATTTTGAGTGTTCATTATCCATTTAGGTGGTTATAGCTGACACCATACGTCTGGAATTTAGAGTATGGTTCGGCGATTCGTTCCATGCGTGCGAATTAGCATTGGTGTTCGGAGTTAACCTAGAAGCATTTGTGGTCGCCTAAATGAACTTTTCAGGCAATAAGTCTGCAGAGGTTAGTCTCATCCCCGATGAGTGCAAAAATATGAATAACTATTATAGTAAAAGATAAGTGTAATTGTAGTTGTGAGTAATAATTCCAATATAATATTACGTGGAATTTTTTGTGAGTATGCTGATTGTTCCCCTACTGGTTAGTGGTGATTAACCTCTTTTTGATTTAATTAAACCCGTAAATTTGTTGAATATTTTTTATTTGATGCAACTGCTAGGTTGTGTCTACCTCTTTTTTCGTTTTTCTAATTTTTGTAGTTTAACTTCCCTAAACGAAAATTTCTTCCATTAGACTTGATCAACATGGATTTAAAAGAGACCATACTTCGGCAACAAAAATAACTGATGAGGTCCAAAACGCAAAAACCGCCCCAGAATGTCTG
>NZ_JPWF01000041.1 GCF_003326675.1 Thalassospira profundimaris | reverse complement strand
TTGCTCTACCAACTGAGCTACGGGCCCTCAATGTTGGTGAGCGGCGTTTTAATGGGACTGGCGTCATCGGTCAACCCCCCTTTTTGCAGGAAAATGCACATCTGCTATGAAATCGGCATAAAAGCCCGGAAAACCCCGGTTTTGAGCATTTAAAAAATGAGTCAAGAATTTGATCAACTCACCCTTCTCAGGGCGCGGGCTTAACTTATCTGAACTTAGATTAGCAAAAGGAATTACGAAAAATCTAGTGAACTGCATTCCTCGTGAACAGGACACCACCAAAAGAATGATTGAACTTAACAAAACTCAACCACAGATTACATAAGCCGCAAAAACCGATAGCAATGAGGTAACAGCACAGATGAAAACAGTAATCGCATACTTCTACGTCGCTAGCTTGTCCCTGATTTCGTCATCAGCAATTGCTGATACTGTGACAGTGCCCCCTGAAGCATGGAAAGAATTATCAGCGGACTTAAGGATGCTAGACGCACCAACATTAATGATGGCTGCACAACAAAATCCAGCCATTTCAGGCTCAGGAAGCGATACTGAAAATTCTTGGACAAAGGTGACAACGAGTAAATCCTCACCGATTTTCACCTCTCCGAACAGTACGAATTCAATCGGCTTATTAGAAGCCGGTACCCCAGTCGAAATCAAAACCATATCTGATGGCCGATACGCAATCACCACCGACGGATTTGAAGCCTGGGTAGATGCGAGCGCTTTCGGCATAGATTTCGGCGGACTAGCACAAGATGTGATGAACGGGCTAATTGAAGAGGTGGCGCGGCTACAACAGAAATACAGCACAAGCCAGTATTTTGTAATTACCGGATTTTCCGCTGAACTCGGCATCTCTCCGTCTATAGCAGTCAACTTCGAGATTCGAAAAACCAAATAAAAAGCCCCCGAAACCGGAAAGGTTTCAGGGGCTTATTGGTGAGCCCGACAGGATTCGAACCTGTG
>NZ_JPWF01000040.1 GCF_003326675.1 Thalassospira profundimaris | reverse complement strand
GCGCCGACGGTACGACCGCCTTCACGGATTGCGAAACGCAGACCTTCGTCCATTGCGATCGGTGCAATGAGGGTCGCGGTCATCTGGACGTTGTCGCCCGGCATAACCATTTCGGTGCCAGCCGGCAGCTCGATCGAACCGGTGACGTCAGTCGTACGGAAGTAGAACTGCGGACGGTAGTTCGAGAAGAACGGCGTGTGACGGCCACCTTCATCCTTGGTCAGGATGTATGCTTCGGCAGTGAACTTCGTGTGCGGCTTGATCGAGCCGACATGTGCCAGAACCTGGCCACGCTCGACGTCTTCACGCTTGGTACCACGAAGCAGTGCGCCGATGTTGTCGCCAGCTTCGCCCTGATCGAGCAGCTTGCGGAACATTTCAACGCCGGTAACGGTCGTTTTGACGGTGTCTTTAATGCCGACGATTTCGATCTCTTCGCCAACTTTAACTACGCCGGTTTCAACACGACCGGTAACAACCGTACCACGACCCGAAATCGAGAACACGTCTTCGATCGGCATCAGGAACGGCTTGTCTTTCGGACGATCCGGTGCCGGGATGTACGCATCAACAGCAGCCATCAGTTCGAGGATAGCGTTTTTGCCGATTTCGTCATCGCGACCTTCCAGAGCAGCAAGAGCCGAGCCCTTGATGATCGGAATATCGTCGCCCGGGAAGTCGTAGGACGACAGAAGTTCACGGATTTCCATTTCGACGAGCTCGAGGAGCTCTTCGTCGTCAACCTGGTCAACTTTGTTCATGAAGACTACGAGAGCCGGAACGCCAACCTGACGTGCAAGCAGGATGTGCTCGCGGGTCTGCGGCATCGGGCCGTCTGCAGCCGAACATACCAGAATGCCGCCGTCCATCTGTGCCGCACCGGTGATCATGTTTTTAACATAGTCAGCGTGGCCCGGGCAGTCGACGTGCGCATAGTGGCGGTTTTCGGTTTCATATTCGACGTGCGCGGTCGAGATCGTGATACCACGAGCTTTCTCTTCCGGTGCTTTGTCGATCATGCTGTAGTCCTGGAACGCTGCGCCACCCTGTTCTGCGAGAACTTTGGTGATCGCTGCGGTCAGCGTGGTTTTACCGTGGTCAACGTGGCCGATGGTGCCAACGTTAACGTGCGGTTTTGTACGCGCAAACTTTTCTTTAGCCATT
>NZ_JPWF01000004.1 GCF_003326675.1 Thalassospira profundimaris | reverse complement strand
GAGAGCCATTTTTCATCTTCCTACTTGGAATTGAAGAACAAATTACTGGCGCGACTAGTATCAAGAAGTTCTCCGTGAACAACTTAAAATATTACCAGTGGTCGTACTGTGGCCGTAATACGCTTATGAGTCCATAAATGGCTGCGTAAATTTAGATTTTCTTATGAAAAGCTATTCTTAAGATGGAGGATGCCAGGGAATATTCATCGAAAGAATAGGCTATTTAGAGTGATTTTGTAATATATTTCAATGAATTAGTCTGCGACTCTAGCGAATCCGTTGGAGTGTGAAGGTGGGAGGGATCTGGGTGGTTAATTGTAACGTCTGTTATCAGGTTCGTAGACCTGAGCGGTATCTAAAAAGTTTGGTTAACGGGAATAAGAAAGGCGACCCGAAGGTCGCCTGTTTTAAACAATTTGATCTTATTATAATTGCTGGAGAAGCGTGGAGAAATGGGCCTGTTTTCAGTCGTTTGACGGGCAAAAATGTTCTGCGCAAACGAAACGCATCGGGCATTTGTTTTGGCGCGCTTTTGCGAAAGGTTGCTTCCTGCTTCCTGCTTCCTGCTTCCTGCTTCTCTGCCTTTGGCAACAGGTGCAAAGATCGAACTAAACATTGCGGACGAGGGAAGGCGCACACAAAAAAAGAGGCAGCTCGAAAGTTGCCTCTTTTCGGTGTCAGATATTAGGTCGTGACTGTTATTAGCCTTGCAACAGACGCAGAAGGTTCTGCGGCATCTGGTTTGCCTGTGCGAGCATGGCAACGCCCGACTGAACCAGAATCTGCTTGGAGGTGAAGGACGTCATTTCGGCCGCGACATCCAGATCCAGCAGGGTGGAACGCGCTGATTCAGTGTTTTCCTGCGTGGAAGCAAGGTTCTGACCAGCAAAGTCCAGACGGTTCTGATAGGTACCGATATTCGCACGAGCACGCTGCAAGTCATCAATCGCGCGGGTCACAACTTCAACTGCGGCCTGTGCGTTGGCAGCGGTATCAATGGCGTTTGCGCCAAGGTCGGCAATTGAGGTTTCAGTGCCGCCAGAGCCAGAGCCAAGGGTTGCGGAATCAACTGCCGAGAATTCGATCGCCAGACGGTCATTGGCCGTATTGCCAGCGCCAACCTGGAAGTCGACAGTTTCTTGAAGGGTTTGGCCGTTATCGGCGGCAATCGTGACCACGTTACCAAGCGATGAGTCCAGACCCGAGCCATTGAAGTTCGTGCTGGTGCCAAAGTCGTTAGCACCCGCTGCGCCGGCAATGACGAAGTCGATAGATGCCGAGAAGTTGGTGTTTACGGCAAAGGTCAAACCGAGTTCATCAAAGTTGATTGATGCATTTTCACCAGCACTAATCGCGGTGGTGCCGCCGGTTGCGGCATAATCCGTGACATCAATCGATTGGGTGCGGTTGACAGCACCGTCAATGGTTGCGGTAACGGTCATAATGACCTGGCCACCTGCAATCTCGTTAATGTTGACCTGGAAGCTGTTGTCCGTGACATCCGGGGCCAGCGGCGCATCCGCGTCAGTTGCCCAATAGTTGTTGTCGGTGATGGCAATGCTGTCAAAGCCGTTCACCGGAACAAGGCCGCGACCGGTGCCGGTGGCGGCAAGGTCGGTGAAATCAAGGGCAACGTCACCACCATCGCCAAGCAGCTGAATGCCGTTGAAGTTGGTTGATGATGCAATACGGTCGATTTCATCGCGCAACTGAACAAATTCGTCGTTCAGGAATCCACGTTCGGTGTCGGACAGGTTGCCCGATGATGCCTGAACCGACAGCGTTTTCATGCGAACGAGGATATCATCGATGGTTGCCATGCCGCCATCGGCGATCTGAAGCATCGAGTTCGCCTGACCAACGTTGACAGTGGCGGTTTTCAGGGCCTGCGTGGTTGCATTCAAGCGTGCGCCGATCGCCATGGATGCGGCATCATCACGCGCGGAAACAACGCGGGTACCAGAAGAAAGCTTTGCAAGCGACCGGGTCGCCATCGTGTCCGACGCTGTCAGGTTTCGATGGGCGACGTTCGCTGCATAGTTGGAAATGATATTGAGAGCCATTTTTTCCTCCTACACGGATAAGACAGAATGGCTCAGCCATTCAAGCCTTCGGCTACATTGCCATGCGGGACATCAAAGCAATGTACGTGCCAAATTAACTAGGCAAAAATTACAGGTCGTGCTGCACAGAGTACTTTTCGTTCGGCAGAATATGCTGCCATGCGACTTGACGGCCGGTATCAACAAGAATAGGCGCGCGCAGATTGGTCGACATGGTAATGCCTTGTCCGCCCGGTGCGCTGCGAATGGTAACAACCATCAGAATGGCCATGTCGGCGGGGTCAATCGCCAGGCTTTTCTGGGCATTCGACAAGTCTTTTTCCGCGTAAACGCCGCTTTCCATATTGTAGGGCGCGACAATAAAGGACAGGTTGGCGTCGGTCAGGCTTTGATACAGTTTGAACTGATCAAGTGATGTGTTGGGGATGTTTGCCAGCCCGAAGACATGATGCTCGGGAAAGCCAAGCAAGCCGACCGGCATATAGATGCCCTTGTCCCAGCTGAATTCGATATCGCCAAAGCGTGTTTCCACAGTGACGGATTCAGGGGTTCCGTTTTCGGCGACGTTTTCGGTATCCATTCCCATACTACTCCGACGGTCGAAAGGTTCTGTCCGTTTGCACGTAATGGGCTATTAAGTGGACAAAACAGTTAAAGAAGCAATTAAATATCTAAAAACAAACCCCACAAATATCTTTGCGGTACATTATCAGATTTATACGAATGCAGAATTCAGAATAGCTTAAAGAGTGCTATCTTTCAATGTCTTGCGACATTGTAATCCATGCGAATTCGATCAATCCGACCGACAACCACAAACATATTGATGGGGTTTGTTCCCAAGAATAATCAACGCAAATAGTTAGCCAAAGATAAATCCGAGGCTCGCGAGATCGCAATAAAACTTGCCTGCAGGGCTGTTTCATATTGCGACAGTTCTGCAAGCGTCAAAGGCACATCAACGGTTTCAATGTCACTGATTGCCTGTGCAGCAAAAACTTTGAAGTCCTGATGACGGGTTTCAAAGCGTTCGACGTTTGAAATATCAAGGCCGATCTGGCCCTGAATGTTTGGCAATTCGTTGATGGCGTCGTTGATGAAGCCAAGTGCAACTGTCATTGCATCCTGGTTTTCCGTACCCGCAGCAATTCCAAGACCCTGAATAAGTTTCTGGAAGGTCGGGTTGTCGGCCAGAATGCCGTAAGACACGTTGTATTGTTCGTCCACACGAACTTCGAGAATTTGCTGGTCGCCATCATAATAGTCGGCGTCGGGGCGCGGGTTTGGAATCTTTTCCATACCAAGTTTAGTGAGGAAATCGCCCGCACCACTTTCGGTGATGGTGATGGTACCGTTACCGACATTCTCGATATTCAGTACCGGATTGCCGCTGCCACCAAAGCCACGCAAGGAAGCGATTGCTCCGTTGGTCGTGACGCTGTTGATGGCATCAAGGATATCGTCGATATCGTCCGTTGCGGCGTTGTAGTTGACGTTGGTGGTAACGCTGTTGCCATCAACGTCGGTGCTGACAATTTGCAACTGGCCGGTTGTAACCCCGAGTGCCGCCAGCGTCGTACCACCGGTAAGGGTGACATCAAGGTCACTCATATAGTTGTTCGGCGCACCGATCTTTTCAAGATCAACAGCGGGCTCCTCTGAGCGCCCGCCAGCAAACAGGAACCGGCCATCAAGGTTGGTATTGAGCAAGTTGGCAATCTGCTGCAAAGCCTGATCTGCTTCGTCCTTGATGTTCACATCATCGGCCTGTTGTGCCGAGCTCGCCTGGATCAGAAGGGTTTTCATCTGCGTTGCGATGGTCAGCATGCTGTCAACAGCCGTTTCCATGCTTTGCAGACGCAATTTGGCCTGTGTCGTATTGCGCAGATATTGCTCGGTGCGGGTATATTCGCCTTCAAGATTCAATAGGCGCTGTGTGCTATCGGCAATACCGGCATAATCGCGCGATTTATAACCGCTCGACGCCTGGTTTTGCAAATCCGTTACCTTTGCCGCATTCCGGATCGCAAGATCCGAAAGCAAGGTATGGTTTGTATAGGTTGCGACACGAGATACCATGATATCCTCACTTCATAAGTCGCAGTTTAAACTGCATTGAGCAATGCATCAAACAATTCATCAACCGTGGAGATCACACGGGCTGATGCGCTATAGGCGCGCTGGAAGATGATAAGATCAGACATCTCTTCATCAAGGTTCACGCCTGCCTCGTTCTGGATGCGGGTGCTCAGATCTGTCACCAGACCGGACTGGAATTCATAAGTGCTTTCTGCAACCTGTGTTTTGGTTGCTGCCGTCGCGACGATACCTGCTGCATAGTCCGTCAGTGACGTCCGTTCGCCGGACAGGCCATCGGTGGCTTCGAAGTCAATATCGGTACGTTCAAAGGTATGGCTGAGCGAAAGTGCTGCGCTGTTGTCACCTTCGTGAACACCGAAATTGATACCGAGACCGAGGATCGTCGTCAGGGAATCCGCGTTGGGTAAGCGGCTATCATTGAAATAGAATGCATCGCCATCGGCATCCGTGATGCTAAGTTTGTACCCGCCGATCTGACTGTCAAAAACCACTTTGGCCGTAATGTTATTGTCCGTCAGTGTGGCACTATTGTTGATGGCATCAGCGACGTCTTGCAGTGTTGTCTCGTTATCGTAATTGATCGTGACATCGGTGAAAGCACCGCTGACTGTCAAGGTTTGGCTCAGTGGTGGCGGGGTGAGTGGAACAAGGCCAGGAATTGCTGTATCGGGATTTACGACTGCATTTGATGTTTCGTAGGTATCGGCGTTAAGTTGACCGCGAACAATACGTGACGGATCGTTCTGGATGGCGGCAGAGACACTCATATTGCCAGACAGGGTTGGCTGATCTTCGGTCAGGCCGATCTTGGTTGCCAGTGTGCCTGAATCATTGATCGTCATATTCGCGCTGTATTCAAGAACAAGGCGGAACCGATTGCCGTCTTCAACAATAAAGGCAGCTTCTTCTGAATCGGCGACCGTCATGCCTGCCCCCTGAAGGGCGGTACGGATATTGTCGCGAATGTCTTCAAGTGAATCGGTTGCGGTATAGTTTACCGTCACGCCGCCGACCAGGATGCCCGAACCAGCAGAAATCGTAAAGGAACTGGCTGTCGCATTAATCGCAGTAGTCGAGCTGCTTTGCGCTGTAGACGTCATGGTGTCCGAGCGTTTTACGGTCGCAATAAAGTCATTGAGACCAAAATAATGCGACATGCCCTGTTTGCGGCCATCACTGGTTGTGATTTCGCTGTCCATTTCGTTGATGGACACGCGATTGCCGTTCTGCCCTTCGATGACAAGCTTGTTGTCAACCAGCGAGGCGGTCAGATATCCGCCCGCGTCAGAACTGTTGATTGCATCAACCAGCCCCTGAACTGTGGCAGGTGTTGTTGGTAAGGAGATATCAGCCCAGCTATCAGTTGCAATCAGCTGTCCGTCTGCATCAAGGGCCGCGACGCGAAATGCACCAGTAGCGGTCAAGGGATCGCTGCCAGCAACAATACGGTTGCCCGAAAGGTTGGTGGGCGGCGGGAAGGCCGTGCCTTTGTTGTGTTCGGCATTCAGGGCATCACGCAATTCACCGGCAAGTTCGTTGATCTGGTCGTTGATGGCCGGAATTTCAGAATCGCGCATTTCAAACAGGCCCTTGATGGTGCCCGAACGCAGCGTATCGGTAATATCCACACCGCCAAGAGAGAGGCCCGAGCCCCCGGTTCCCGGCTCAAAGCCAGCCGTCTGGGTAAAGGTCAAATTGTTTGGCGTGCGATCAAGCAGGGTGTTTGCACCTGCCGCCGAATAGATCACGATCGACCCGTCACTGCGCGAGAAGGTCGTAATATCGATGATTTTTGAAAGCTGGTTCAGCTTCTGGTCGCGCTGATCTTCAAGTTCGGTCGTTGGCTGTTCAAGGTTTTTCAGGCGGATGATGCCGGTATTCAGATCGGCAATCTGGCTAAGCAATGCGTTGGCAGTCGTGACTTCGTCCGTGATCTGATCGTCGATGTCATCACGCATATCCTGAAGCTGGCTTGAAAGCTTCTCGAAGGATTCAACAACCTGAATGGCGCTTTCGATGGCTTCGATACGGGGCGAGTTCTGATCAGGTGTGACGCCAAGCTGTTCAAAAGCATCGGCCAGGTCGTTGATGCGTTGGCTTATTGCCGCATCTGACTGGGTGGTGCCAAACAGGGTCTGGATACGATGGAAAAATTCATAACGGACCTGTTCGCGACCAGCTTTGCCAAGCTCGCCACGGACTTCGCGCAGAAGACCCTCGTTCACATTGCGGTAGATGTCAGCAATCTGTGACCCGGCACCCGTACCATCAAGCGTCAGGGTTTCCTGTCCGGCAATTTTCTTCGAATAGCCTTCGGTATTCACGTTCGAGATGTTCGAAGACGTAATCGCAATGCGTGCCTGGGCCGTGTTAAGGCCGGAAATTGCGCTATTGAGTGCCTGGGTCAGTGACATGATACGCGCCTTTACCCTTAAAGCGTTTCGTTGACGCTGAATGCGCCGCCGGATTTATTCATCGTGCGGCCATAACCGCCAAGTGTGGCTTTGCTGGTTTTGGCCGAGCGGTTATAGGTGGTGCAATCATCCTTGGCCTTGTCATTCACAGCCCGGACAATGGCCTGAACCATGCGTTCGTTGGTGGCTTTGGCGGCCTGCAGGACCAGCATGTTGCGGCGGGCGGCTTCCTGAAACTCTGCCTGAAGTTCACGGAGTTCAGCACGCTCGTCCTCGGACATGGCGCGAAGCTCTTCACCGCGGCCGCGCAGTTTGACGACGATTTGCTCATACTGCATCGACAGGGCAGATTTTTCCGACAGGAACTGCTCATATTCCGCTGCAGACAGCGACCGCAGGCCGGTGGTTTCACGTTCCAGTAGGGACATGAGGTCGTAAGTGACGCTTTTCAGTTCTGTAACCAACTCTTGAGTGGTCATTTTTTACCCCTCCTGGATCTTGAGGATTTCGCGTGTAACAGCATCTGCAATTCCGATGCCACCTGCGCGGGTCATTTCTTTGGCATATTCATCAACCAGCATGGACCGCATCATGGTTTCGCCGTGACCACCGCCAAACATTTCATTGGTTTCGATCCCGGAAAACATGTGGCTCAGCATCTGGCCAAGAAACATCGATTCAAATTCTTCGCCGGCTTTGCGGGCTTCCGCCTCGGTCTTGATGTGACCATCGGTAAGCGAATTTACCCGGGCACTAAGATTGTTCTGTTTGCCATACTGTGCGTTAGCTTGGGCCTGTGCCATCAGGGCGGTTGAGCTGTCTGTCAGCATCACATCACCTCGATTTCGGCTTGCAAGGCCCCAGACGTCTTGATGGCCTGCAGGATCGTGATCATGTCGCGCGGGCCGACGCCAAGGCTGTTAAGGCCGTTGACCAGTTCCTGAAGACTGACACCGCCATCCATGACGCCAAGCTTGTTATCCTGGCCTTCGTCGACCTGAATATTGGTGCGGTCCACGGTTTGGGTGGTGCCGGTTTGTGAGAACGGTGAAGGCTGTGAAACCTGCTGGGATTCCGTAACCCGGATGGTCAGGTTGCCTTGGGCAATGGCGACGCGGTTGATGCGGACATTCTCGCCCATGACAATGGTGCCGGTATTTTCGTCAATCACGACGCGGGCGATCTGGTCAGGTTCAACGCGCAGCTGTTCAATATCGGTCAGCAGGGCAACGACATCCTGATTGTAACGCTCGGGAATGTTCAGACGAACCGTGCCAGGATCGCTGGGGCGTGCGGCAACTTCACCCAGATAGGCATTAATTGCATCGGAGACACGGCGCGCAGTGGTGAAGTCCGGATTGCGCAGCACGACAGACATGTCCTGCATGGAATTCAGATTGAAATCGATTTCGCGTTCAACAATTCCGCCATTGGCGATACGTGCAGATGTCGGAACGCCTTTGACAACAGTCTCGGCATTGCCGCCCGCGGAAAATCCGCCAACCGCAAGGTTGCCCTGAGCAACGGCGTAAACTTCACCATCAGCACCAACCATCGGTGTGACAAGAAGCGTGCCGCCCTGAAGGCTTTCTGCAGTGCCGATGGCGCTGATGCTGACATCAATGCGCGATCCCTGACGCGAGAATGGGGGGAGGGTCGAAGTCACCATAACCGCGGCAATGTTATCGGAATCAAGATCGTCGATCTGATCACGGACGTTGATGCCAAGTCGTTCAAGCATTGCAACAAGACTTTGACGGGTAAAATCGGCATCGCCAAGATCATCGCCGGTGCCGTTCAAACCAACCACAAGGCCATAACCAACCAGCATGTTGTCACGCACGCCTTCGAAATCTGCGATATCCTTGATACGCGATTGGGCGTGTGCAGGGGCAAGCTGCGTCAGGGCGAGCATTCCCACGGCGACTGCGATTGTCGCTTTGCGTGCTATTTTGCCAAGACCTGTGATCATATTCTCAGTTCCGCTTTGACATGGGATGTAAAACATCCGGCAAATGGTGCGGTTTAAGATGCCAACCGCGTTTGTCAGCTAATTTGCGAAAATCGTGCCAAGTCAGGCATTCCGGGCATTGTCTGAGCGTCTTGCACGGAAATTACGGCCAGATGCCCCCTGGATGTGAATATGGGGATGTTTCTGACCAGCCGTTTCCTTATACCCGGCATTTTTTTCCCGTTGCGCGGTTTCCCTGATTGAGGGAGACTCTTGTTATTATAGTCAGCTGGGATATTCAGTTTTGGCAGACATTATTGTTTCATGAGGCTCTCTGATGAGGGCCTTGGGGCAGTCTGTCACTGAACGATAGTACCACAACGAAGCGGAAACGGGTCATGAAGGTTAGCGGTTCCAAGGCTGCCGGTGCAGGCGGAACATCACGCAAGAAAGCATCAGGCGCGTCCGGTGGTGGTGGATTTGCAGATACCATGCGTTCGCTTGACAGTTCTGGTGAAGCAGGTGGTTCTGTCGGTGTTCATAGTGCGGGTGGTGTCAGTGCGCTGGACGCGCTTTTGGCGTTACAGCAAAACGGCGATGCCCTGGACTCTCCAAAGAAGGCGGCAGTTCTGCGGGCGAAAAGCATGCTCGAACAGCTTGAAGCGGTTCGTGACGGTTTGCTGAGCGGGGCACTGTCGGGCCAGCGTCTCAAGCAACTGGTCGGACTTATGGATCAGCAGCGCGAAGCAATTGATGATCCTGAACTTTCTGCTGTTCTGGACGAGATTGACATGCGCGCACGGATCGAGCTCGCGAAACTTGAGGTTTCGGGCCTGGTCTAATCGTTTAATCCTCGGTGTTTTGGCGTGAAAAGCGCAGTATCCTGCGTGTTTCAATGCGATTTAAGATTTATTTGTTCAATCGGCTTGCACCACCCGCTGGCTCCCTCTATATTGCCGCGCGATCGATGAGTCCTGTATAGAGGGCATACATGACTATCACATTACCACCTGACTATCGTCCTGCTGAGGACGAAGAGTTCATGAACCCGCGTCAGCGGGAATATTTCCGGCAGAAGCTTCTGACCTGGCGGGCAGAACTTTTGCACGAATCTTCGGAAACATTGGCGAACCTGCAAGATGGCGGGCTGCAAGAACCTGACCTGACCGACCGCGCGTCGGCTGAAACGGACAGGGCACTTGAGCTTCGTACTCGTGACAGGGCGCGCAAGCTTATTTCAAAAATTGATGCTGCTTTGCGTCGAATTGAAGACGGATCTTATGGTTACTGCGAAGAAACCGACGAGCCGATCAGCTTGAAAAGACTTGAAGCTCGTCCAATCGCGACCCTGAGCATTGAAGCCCAGGAACGCCACGAACGGATGGAGCGCACACGTCGCGACGATTGATTGCGCCGGGTGTCAAAGTATCAGGTGCCGTCAAACGGCCCGTGCCATGCAATGACATGGTGAAGTGGGAGATTATTGGTTAGGGATAACCAAGTTCAAAAGCCCGGCCTTTTGGCCGGGCTTTTCCTGTTTTGATGGCAGAGATGATAAAAAAGACCGCCCGAAGGCGGTCTTTTGAACGGATAGCGTGATCTGATGAACAGGAACCCGGGATCAGATCACGCAGATATCTTTAAAATGGCAGGATGATGTCGAGAACTTCGCTGCCATAGCGCGGCTGCTGGACGTCGGAAATCGTTCCGCGACCGCCATATGAAATGCGGGCCTCGGCAATCTTGTCATATCCGACTTCATTGGCTGAACTGATATCGGCAGCACGAATGACACCGGCAATCTGGACTTCGCGGACTTCGCTGTTCACGCGAATTTCCTGACGGCCATGAATGACATAGTTTCCGTTTGGTAGAACCTGAATAACGATGGCTGCAACGCGAAGGTTGATGGCTTCGGTACGGTCCAAAGATCCTGCGCCCCGGTTCGAGGTGGCGCTGTTCATGTCAAACATTGACGATGGGTCAATGGTTTCGGGTAGAACTTTGGTGAACTCTGCTTCCAAACCAAACAGGTTGGGAACGGCCAGATCTTCGCTGTTGGTGCGTGATCTTGTGGTGGTGTTGGCAAGGGCCGCGCTGTCAGACATATCGACAACAACGGTCAGAATGTCGCCAACCTGATTGGCGCGCTGATCCTTGAAGAATGATCGTGCACCAGAACGCCATAGCGAATTCGGGTTGCTTTCGGCAATCTGCGGTGCGGGCATCGGCAAGCTGACCGGTCGATAGTTCTCGGACTGGGTCGGGTTGTCGATTGATGACAGTTTCGGCGGTTCGCCGACTTCTGAAAGACGTTTCATGGCATTGCAGCCCGAAAGCAGAGCTGTCGCACTAATCAATCCGGTCACGAGCGCGATACGACGCCATGACATATGGGTATTTTTACCGGGCATGAGTTCCTCCTGGGTTCCTGCAGTCAATTACGCAAGGATCATGCCAGTTGTGTAATGTGGTTATGGGAAAAGCTTGCCGGGTTCTGGGTGTTGTGTGCTGTGTATGACGTGGCGGGATTATTGTGACACGGCAGGAAGTGCCCGGACTTCATTTTCAGCGACGACTTCTACCTGGATGGTTTTGTTGCTGCTTTGATTGACCACTCTGATCACGTCCCCCTTGGAGCCATTTTCAAGTGCCTTGCCGCGTGCGGTAAGGGACATGTTTGCAGTAACCAGACGAATGGTGACCAAGGCCCCGCGCCGAACCAGAATAGGGCTGGTCAGATCCCGAAACAGCAACGGTTCGTCAGGGGTGCCGGCACGGACGACCTCTTTGCCGATGACGTCATTGATATCGCGAATAGCCCCGGGCGGCACACGTTCAGATCTGAAGTCCCGATATTCCACCTGGTCGGGTCGAATGACTTGACCGCGCGCGACAGGTTCGACCAGTACCGGAAGGGTGGATAGCGGGTAATATTTGCCGCTGATCCGATAGGTGCGTTGTTGGGCGGTTTGTGCGCCGGTGGTGACGCTGGCGACAAAGCGCTGTGTGCGGGAATTCAGTTCAATTGCGGTGATATCAATGGTGCTTTGTGCATCAAGCGCGAGATGGATCTGGAAATTCTCGCTTGAAAGATCGACGGTGAAGGGGCGCTGGATACCGCGATCTACCAGTGCGATTTCAACAGCATCGCGAATTTCTTCGATTGTGATGACCTGACTGGCGCGGGTCACAAGAACCTGATCGGCCGTGGTGCGTGGTCGCCAGGGAACATTGTGGCGCTGTGCTATTCCGTAAAGCCAGCGGTAATCAAGCACAACCTGTTTGCCCGGTTGCGGAGAATGGGCAATGGCAATGTCGGCCTGTTGCGGGTCAATGCCTGAAAATACATCCCCAAGCGTCACATATTGCCCTTCGACCAGCACATCGGGCTTCAGCAGGATATTTGCATCAATCTGCTGACTGTTGCGCGAACTGCTCCCCCTCGAGGACTGCGCAGATGCAGTCCCGACCGGAAGGACAAGCGACAATATCGCGAGCGAGAGGATTATTTTTTTTATCTTCATGCGCCTACTATACCACGGAACGGTATACATCGCGTAAATACTGTTTGCGCAAGTGTGCGATGCTTCAGACCGCAACTTGCGCAAACAAAACAGGTTCAAATGAATGCAAGGTTAACGCAGGTTGCTGACCGCACTCATCATTTCATCCGTGGTCGAGATCGACTTGGAATTCATCTCGTAAGCACGCTGGGCCTTGATCAGGTTGGTGATTTCCTGAACCACGTTGACGTTTGAAGATTCCAGATATCCCTGCTGAACGGTACCGTAACCAACAGCGCCAGGGGCGCCGGAGTTGGCCTGACCTGATGCCTCTGTTTCAAGGAACAGGTTGTCACCAAGAGCATCAAGGCCCGGCGGGTTGATGAAGGTTGCCAGCTGAATCTGGCCAAGGTTTGACAAGGCCACCTGACCGTCAATTTCTGCGAACACCTCGCCATTGGTGTTGATGGTAACAGAGGTCGCGTTGCTCGGAACCGTGATGCCCGGCTGAACCGCATAACCGTCTTTGGTAACCAGCGAGCCGTTCGCATCAAGTTTAAGCGTCCCGTCACGGGTATAGGCGGTTTCGCCGCTCGGCAGGTCAATCTGAAGATAACCGCGCCCCTGAATGGCGATATCAAGTTCGTTCTCGGTCAAAACAAGGGAGCCCTGTCCCATATAGCGGCCGATGGCAGCGGTTTTGACACCCAGGCCAACCTGAACACCGGTCGGAACGATCGTGCCGGTATCAGAAGATGGCGACCCTGCGCGACGCAAATCCTGATACAGCAAGTCCTGGAATTCTGCGCGCTGGCGTTTATAGCCGGTCGTGGTCATGTTGGCGATGTTATGCGATGTGACGTCCACGTTGGTGGACTGTGCTTGCATCCCCAAAGCACCGATATCAAGTGACCGCATTTGTCTTCTCCTACGATTGCGCAAGTGCGCTAGATTTCTGTTTTAAGGGGTTCGGCGACCGGATCAGGCGCGAACATCCCCGAGTTTGCTGATCATGTTGCGCATCCGTTCGTTTTCACTTTCAAGCGAACGGGTTACGGATTGATAGGTTCGTAAAACATCGATCATTTGCGTCATGGCGCTGATCGGGTTGACGTTTGATTTTTCAAGCGCGCCTTGCACAATGCCGGCATTATCAACTTGTTGAATGTTGATTTCCTGATCGTCGCCAGCTTGAAGGCTCGGTGCGCGATAAAGCGTGTTGCCCGTCACGACCATGCGCTGGACATTGTCGACCGAGACAACCTGCAATTTGCCAATCTGTCCGATATCGGTCGAAACAGTACCATCACCCTTGATTTCAATCTGGCCGTCAGCCTGATTGAAAAACAGTGGCTGACCTGCATCACTCAGAACCGGGTAGCCATCATTGGTGATCAGCTGTCCGCCGGGATCGAGTGTGAAATTGCCATTGCGGGTATATTGCGTGCCAGACGGGGTTTCGACGGCAAAGAACATATCGGGCTGGCTCAGTGCGACATCGAGCGGGCGGTTGGTATGTTCAATATTGCCGACCGTTGTATTTCGGTATTGGGAAATATCCTGAACCAGCGAAATCTCGCGTTCGCCGCGGAAGGGCGCGTCCTTGTTCTTCGCAATCCAGTCGGTGAACATCATTCGCTCTTCTTTGTACCCGGTCGTGTTCATGTTCGCCAGGTTTTGCGAAATGTTGTTCATCATGCTGCGAAGCGTCTTCTGACGAGACAGCGCAATATATGAAATATTTTCCATGGTCAGTTTCCCGTTTGGGGGCAGAGATTTGCCAACACAAATGCGAAAGCTGTGCCAGAATGATCAAGTATCTGAAATTTATGAAACATTTTGGTGTTCGGCATTTGTTGCCGGGGTGGGTTTTTGGGGTTTTGGCAGAAACTGCCGCGAACATTGGCTGTTCAGTGGGACAAAGTTTTCCGGTCTCGGTAGGCGGCTCTCAGGTGGTGCCTTCGGGATCGTACTTTGGTTTGCAGATGCGGCGGGGCTGGCGGGTAACGTCAAGCGCGGTTTTGTGCTATAATCTCTCATGCTTTGACAGCACATGTATGGCACTTCATGTCACTGGGTAAATTCTGCCAGACACCGAGTGCTAAACCTTTGTCGGATTAAGCTAAGTGATCGGAAACGAAACGGATTTTTAACGTGATAGCGTTAAGGCTGTTATTCCGGCACAGTGTTTGCTGGATATAACAGCATAACTTCAAGCGCGGGAATTGGCGTAGCTATGGGCGACGACGTCGACGAAATCGAAATGGACGAAGGTGGCGGTGGCCGCAGCAAGAAAATGCTGGTGGTGGTCATTCTGCTTGTGTTGCTTCTTCTTGGCGGGGCCGCTGCGGCCTATTTTACCGGCTTGTTGCAGCCGGTGATTGATATGTTGACTGGCGGTGACGGCCAGCAGACCGAGGAAGTGATTTCGGAAAACGCGATCGAAGAAGCGCCTGGCGTGCCTGAAAATGTCGGTTTTGTCGATTTGCCGGAAATTCTGGTTAATCTGAACACCGGCGAGGGCAAGCAAAGCTATCTCAAAATCCGTGTCAGCCTTGAAGTCAATGATCAGGCAATGCTGCCGCAGGTCGAACAGATGATGCCGCGCATTGTTGACAATTTTCAGGTTTACCTTCGGGAACTGCGCCCCGAAGATTTGTCAGGCTCCGAGGGCATGTTCCGGTTGCGCGAAGAATTGCTGATCCGTGTCAGTGCCGCGGCCAAGCCGGCAAAAATTAACGACGTTCTATTTAAGGAAATGCTGGTACAATAAGCTTGTAGCAGCCCGAATGCCAAAATCAGGAAGCAATCGCTGATGGCTGATGAAGACGATGATGATGCACTCGCCGCTGAATGGGAAGCCATGGCGGGTGGAGAAGAGGGTGGAGACGACGGCGGCGAGGATATGGCCGCCGAATGGGAATCCATGCTCGGCGACGAAGATGGTGATGACGGCGACGACATGGCTGCCCAAATGGGCGGTGGCTCTGCGCGCGTCCTGAACCAGGACGAAATCGACAGTCTTCTGGGCTTTGATGACGGTTCGGGTGCAGGTGACCAGTCGGGCATCCAGGCAATCATCAACTCGTCGATGGTTGCCTATGAACGTCTTCCGATGCTGGAAGTCGTGTTCGACCGCCTCGTGCGTATGATGTCGACATCGCTTCGTAACTTCACATCCGATAACGTTGAAGTCTCGCTTGATAATATCCTGTCATTGCGTTTCGGTGATTACCTGAACTCGATCCCATTGCCGGCCATGCTGGGCGTTTTCAAGGCCGAGGAATGGGATAACTATGGTCTTCTGACCGTTGACTCGGCCCTGATTTATTCCATCGTGGACGTGTTGCTGGGCGGGCGTCGCGGTACGGCCGCAATGCGTATTGAAGGTCGTCCCTATACGACGATTGAACGCAACCTTGTCGAGCGCATGATCCATGTGGTTCTTGGTGACCTCTCGGCTGCGTTTGACCCGCTAAGCCCGGTGACTTTCCGGTTCGAGCGCCTTGAAACCAACCCGCGCTTTGCGACCATTGCCCGTCATGCCAACGCAGCCATTGTGGCCAAGCTGCGCATCGATATGGAAGACCGTGGTGGCCGTCTTGAACTGCTGATCCCGTATGCAACGCTTGAACCGGTGCGTGAACTTCTGCTTCAGATGTTCATGGGCGAGAAGTTCGGCCGAGATTCAATTTGGGAAAACCACCTCGCAAACGAACTGTGGCAGACCCATGTTAACCTGTTAGCAGTGCTTGACGAACAGGTGATGGCGCTTGGTGATGTTCTGAACCTTGAAGTCGGTAATCGTCTGGTGCTCAATACCAGTCCGACATCACCGGTCGAAGTGCGATGTGGTGATGTGCCGCTGTTCAAAGGTTTGATGGGGCGTAAAGGTGATCGAATTGCCATTCAGGTGCGTGACCGCGCGCGCATAAACGAGGAAGAAAAGTAATGGACTTCGCGTTCTACCTGGATCTTGTGATGATCGTCTTGCTGGTGGTTACGATCGTTTATGCGATCATCCTGAACCGCAAGCTTGCGGCCTTCCGGCGCAGTCGCGAAGACATGCAGAATTTTTTGACTGCATTCAATGCTGCGAATGAACGTGCCGAAACCTCGATCACGGCCTTGCGCGACATGGCCGAACAATCTGGCGAACAATTGCGCGAGAATATCGAAAAGGCCGGTGCGCTGAACGAAGATCTCAGCTTCATGGTTGATCGCGGCGAAAGCATTGCCAATCGATTGGAAAAGGCGGCAAGCGACGTCAATGCTGTACGCCGTTCGGGTGGTTCCGGTGCCGGACAGACTGGTGATGTGGTTGTTGATCGCGCACCGTCACGGGCATCGTCGAACAAAGCCGACGCCGCAGGATTGGGGCGTATGATGGGCGGTGGCAAAGCACGCCCTGATGTGATTGATGATCGTGACCGGGTTGGTGTTGAAACCCGGGCGGAAGAACTTGCCGCGCGTATGGTTGGTGAATTTGAACGCAGCGCCAGCGCGCTGGGTGACCGTGATCGCGACCGTGAACGCGATGATGTCTCGCTGGGCGGTGGTTATGGGGATGATGGCAATTCGGACCTGTATGATCAGGACGAAGATGCCGGTCGTTCGGAAGCAGAGCGCGAATTGCTCGCCGCATTGCGGTCCGTTCGTTAGGAATTCAATTCAGGGCGGCACATCGGTGCAGCCTTGAGATCATGACATTTCTTTATATCTAAAGAGTGATCTGTCATTCTGATGAAATAAAGATAATTCGAGTGGAAGGAGCATGGGCACTAAGTGCCGCATTGCTTGGGTGAATGAATGTCTGGTGTGCGTATCTTGCCATTGCTTGTCCTTGTTGGACTGATGGTGTTGTCAATGCGGGTCGTGAACCTGTTTTCCAGTGATCCGGAGGTCGCCATGACACCCGGTTCTCGAGAAACAGGTGTAAGCATGGTCCAGACAGCACAGGCACAGGCACCGCAAACCCCGGCTGCTCAGGACCCTGCGGCTGCGCCTGCTGGTCCGGGGCTTGATGATCCGTCCGCAATGACGATGGAAGGCACCCCGCTTGAAGGTGAAGGCGGGGCAAATGACATTGCCCCGACCCTCGGCGGTGATCCGACCCTGTTTACCCAGGAAGAAATTGACCTGCTGCAGAACCTGTCTGTTCGCCGGGGCGAACTTGATCGCAAGGAACAGCGTCTTGATGAACGTGAAAGCCTGATCGCGGCAGCCGAAGCACGTATTGATGCCAAAATCGAGGAAATGAAATCCTTGAAAACCGCCATCGAAGGACTGGTGGAAACCAAGGAAACCCAAGAAGATGACCGGATCAAAAAACTGATCAGCGTCTATGAAAAAATGAAACCCAAAGACGCGGCACGGATCTGGAATGATCTGGATATGGATATTCTCTTGCAGGTCGCGCTGGGGATGCGCGAAGCCAATACTGCCGCTGTTTTGTCGCAGATGACGCCCGATCGTGCGCGCGCGCTGACAGCTGAGCTGGCTTACAAGCAGGATATCAATATGCTGCCGCTGCAATAACGGGGGCAATCAACAGGCTGGTTGGGGTTTTCATCCTTTTCAAATGAAAAAACAGCCAGTTTTTCGAGAATAGTCAATGTGATGAGATGATTTGATCTCTGGTTAAAAACCTTGATTAACCAATATTAAATATGTACATCACGATTATTAGGGGCCTTGTCACTATTCGTTGGTATGAGTGACAAGGGTGAGAGATCAGATAGCTGATGGAGTTGTGAATGGCCGTCGATCCGAATATGCCGATCCTGATTGTGGATGATTACAAAACCATGTTGCGTATCATCCGTAACCTTCTGCGGCAGCTCAACTTTACGAATATCGAAGAAGCGACCGATGGTAGCATGGCGCTTCGCAAGCTGCGTGAAGCTCCGTTCAGTCTTGTGATTTCCGACTGGAACATGGAGCCGATGACCGGTCTTCAGCTTCTGAAAGAAGTCCGTGCAGATGCCAAACTGAAGGATCTCCCCTTCATCATGATTACCGCCGAAGCCAAGACCGAAAACGTGGTCATGGCGAAAAAGGCCGGTGTCTCCAATTACATCGTGAAGCCGTTCAACGCTGAGACGTTGAAAGGCAAAATGAAAACGGTTATTGGCGATTTCTGATCAGGAGCGCGGGGCGTGTGTCCCGCGATACCGCTATGTCCAAAGCGTCGAAGGACGAACTCCGGAAGTTGCTTAACGATCTTCGCGCGCGTCTCGAAGGCGATGACCTGAAGATCGAGCAGTTGTCTGGCCTTATGGATCAGCTGTCCCGTTTCGTCGGGGATCAGCCGTCCGAGGATCAACAGCGACTGTTTGGCGAACTTGATGAACTGTCGGGCATCATCCGCAAGATGAAGTCCGAAATTGCATCTCTGCGTCCGGATGACATCAAGGCGGAATACATCCCCAATGCCACCGATGAACTCGATGCCATTGTTGATGCGACCGCGGGGGCAACCCACGAAATCCTTGATGCTATGGATACACTCGAAGAGTTTGCAACGACATTGCCGCCCGAACAGGCGAAAATTGTTACCGATGCGACCATGCGGGTATATGAAGCCTGTAACTTCCAGGACATTACCGGGCAGCGGACAACCAAGGTCATCAAAGCGCTGAAATCCATTGAGGAACGCGTCGAGGGACTGGTAACCGCCTTTGGCGAAGAGATCGCCAAATACGCCGCGGCCAATCCGAAAAAGAAAAAAGAACTTGAAGGTGAGGAAGCGTTGCTTAACGGACCTCAGCTTGAAGGCAAGGGCGTTTCGCAGGCTGACATCGACGCGATGTTTAACTAAATGGCGTTGACATGGCGGAGATAGAAGACGACGGACCAACACCACCAACACCCCCTGCGAACGGGGCGGTGGCGCTGTTTCTGGCTCTCTATCTTCTGCTGCTTGCCTTCTTTATTCTGCTCAATACCATTTCGACCTTTGAAGAGGTCAAAACGCGCGAAGTACAGGAAAGTCTTTCTTCTGCCTTTGCCGCGATCCTTCCGCCGACGACCAGCTTGCAGACCGTGACTTCTATCGAGGGTCCGGTGGTTGCGGCCGAAGATGTTCAGGAAAAACTTGGTCAGTTGTTTGATACAGCCATCAAGGTGGTTCGGGTCGAAGTCATTCAGCCCGGCAAACTGATGGAAATCATCATGCATGTTGATCAGCTGTTTGACCCCAATTCCATCCTGATCCGTGAACGCCAAGCCAGCTTTATGAAGCAGCTGGCCGAGGTGCTGGCCGATGACGAAGGTTATGCGTCCTATCAGATGGAAATGGTGATGGGCAGCCAGATTGAATCCAAGGGCGTGATTGAAATCGACAACAATCTGCAAATTGCACGTGCCGGTTCGTTCGCACGCGAATTGATTGATGTCGGTGCGCCGCCAAGTCACCTGTATGTCGGTATTGATCCGGGGGCGGATCCGTTTATCGCGACATTCCGCTTCTTCTGGGATTTCGGACCAAAAGAACCACCAACCCCGATCGAGCGTACAAAAGCAAACGATACCGGGGAGACCAGTCTTCCGGCCGACGGGGCTGGTGCTTCTGGTCTGTCGGGTGGTTCTGCTCCTGTGGCGCCGTCGAAAATGATGATCCCGCCCAAAATGGCCATTCCGTTGCCCGGTGGTAATCAGCCTGCTGTCAATCAGCCTATTCCCCTTGGCCCACAAGCCGGAGGAGGTAGCTGATGAGTGACGAAGTCAAAAAAGACACAGGCCCAAGTGGCCCGCCGGTCTGGATGCTCAGTCTTGCGGATTTGATTTCGCTGTTGCTGACATTCTTTGTGATGCTGTTTGCGATGTCCAAGGTCAAAATTGACCGTTGGGATGAAGTGGTTGACGCCCTGTCCCAAAGCATCAAACCGTCCCCAAAGGAAGAAAGCGACGAACCCAAAGCAAGCCTGAACATTCCGCGGGTCTATCGTAAGCCGGCCATGAACCTGGATTATCTCAGTGCGGTTATCGACGATGCGATTGACGACAACCCGGTTCTGGGCGATGCGCGCATGTCGCGGGATGCTGACAAACTGGTGATCTCGTTGCCGGGGGATATTCTGTTTGTTTCGGGCAGTTCGGATATGACGCCCAAGGCCAAGCAGGCGCTTTTTGTCCTGGGTGGTGTTTTGCGGAACATCGGTAACCGCATTGGTGTTCAGGGTCATACGGACCCGCGTCCCCTGAGTGGGCGGGGCCAGTATGCATCGAACTGGGAACTGTCGTTGGCCCGCGCAGGTGCTGTTGCAAACGAATTAAAACGATCTGGCTACACAGATTACATAAATATTTACGGATTTGCGGCATCAAGGTACGACCAGCTTCCTGCGTTGCTTGATGAAAACGCGCGTTTCGAAATGGCGCGCCGCGTTGATATTGTCATCGAGCCGCATAGTGGAAGCGGGATCGGAGGCACGTAAGTATGGCGAAACTTGCCGTGCGCGTCCTGCTGGCGGTTGTTCTGGCAACCACCACGGCAATGTTTTTGCCCGTTAGCGGAATGCGCCCAGCAATAGCCCAGGCGGTTGATCCCGTGATCATCCGTTCCGGGGTGCATAGCGGTTATGGACGAATTGTTCTGCAATGGAACAAGCCGGTCAATTACAGCGCCGAAATTATCGGCGATCAGCTTGTTGTGCGCTTTGACGAGCCGCTTGTTGCCTCTTTGCGCGGGGTGTTGAACCCTGTTTCCAAATATGTTTCCGATGGCTTCTTTGATCCGGATGGTCGTACGGTCGCCTTTGTTCTGAGCGACGATTACGAAGTCCGCGCCTTTAATGTCGGAAGCAATGTGGTTCTTGATATCCTGGATAAACCACAACCGGCATCGCCGCCGCCTGCCGCAGCCACACCAGAGCCGGTTCCACAAGTAACGCCTGCCCCGACAACGCCGGTTGAAACCGTTGCCACAGAAAACCCCGCACCACAGGCCCAGTCGGCAAATGCTGAACTGCTTGATGTCCGTGTCGGGCGTCATCCGACCTTTTACCGGTTGGTGTTTGATTGGCCCAAGCGGACTGACTACAGCCTCGAAGGGGCGCAAGGATCGCAAACATTGGCGTTTGATGCGCCGGCAAGGATAGATGCCACTGGTCTGTCGCGCCGTCTTCCCGAAGGTGTGCGTATTTCACAGGCCGGAACCAATCCGCTTGATGTGGTGATCGAAACCAATCCTGCACGGCAATTGCGTCATTTCCGTTCGGGGAACAAGGTTGTTGTTGATGTTATGGGGGCGCAACGTGCACCCGCAACCGACACGGCCGAAACCCGCCCGACAACCGCGTCCGGCGGTCAGAATACAGCAGCAACCGCGCCAACAGCACCCGCTGCGCCAAACGCACCGGCACCGCAACCGGCACCGCAACCTGCTGCGGGCAACCGAAACGGCGAGAATGTGGCATCCAGTGGCGCGGGGCAGTCACAGCCTGATACTGCTGCCAATGATAATCTTGATCCCAACTCGCCCGAGGCCATGGCAAGGACAGTTGCGGCTGAACAAGGTGCCCCAACAACCGGGAACGCCCCGCAGGAACGGACCAGCATCGGTAATCTTCAGGTTACGGTCGAACAGACCGCGACTGAAATGACGCTGGGCTTCCCGTTTGGACAGCCGGGTGGGGCCGCGGTTTGGGCACGTGCAGGATTCTTGTGGATGGCCTTTGATGTTCGCGCCAGCCTTGATCTTGAAACTGTGCGTCAGGAAGCCTCACAGATTATCGGCGTGATCGAACAGATCGAAAGCCCCTATGCAACCGTTCTGCGCATGACCATTCCCGATGGCATCGGCCTTTATACGACCCGAACGGCCGAAGGTGACTGGCGCGTTACGTTGCAGCAGGGGACATTGCAGCCGGTCGAAAAACTTGGACCGTCGATTGAGCTTGATGATCAGACCCGCGCGCGCCTGATTGTGCCGCTTGAGGATGTCGGCCCGATTATCCCGATTGATGATCCAGAAGTGGGCGATACCCTTCGTGTGGTGACGACCACCCAGTCGGGTTATGGCATCGAGGTCGCGCTGAACTATCCGGAATTCGAAGTCCTGCCCTCCGTGCAGGGCGTTGTCGTCGCGCCGATGAACGAAAGTGTTCAGGTCGCCGATCGCAGTGATGGACAGGCGGTGATTGTAACCGCGGCCGATGGTCTGAATATTTCGCCGGAAGGTGCGCGTCTGTTGGCATCGGCAACCGGTGTGCGTGCAAGTACGGGTGACGGCCGTGAAGGTTTGATTTTTGATCTTGATACATGGCGTCGCGGTGGACTGGACGAGTTCAACAAAGCCATCCGCAAGCTCCGTCTTGATATTGCCAATAGTGGTGACGAGCATCGCAACAAGGCCCGCCTTGAACTGGCCCAGTATTACATGGCCAACGGATTGGGCCCCGAAGCCAATGCCGTGGTGTCGGCAATGGAAGGCGACGATCCGCTAATTGCCCAGAAATTGCAGTTCCGTGCGCTGAAGGCCGCTGTCAAATTCCTTAATCGCGACTATGGCGAGGCAGAACGTCTGCTCAATGACGAACGTCTGCGTGCGATCCCCGAAATGAAAATGTGGCGTGCCGTCAACCTTGCAGCACTTGGACGCCCGAACGAGGGGGCACGTGATCTGCTCGACAGTTTCCATATTCTTGATTTCTATCCGCCAGAGTTGCTGTCGCGGCTTGGCCCGCTTGCGACCGAGCAGGCCCTGATCGTTGGAAATCCCGAAGCCGGCATGGACCTGATCGAGAAAATGCTGGTCACAAGTGGCCTTTCTGAATCGAAAATCCAGGATGTCCAGTATCTGAAGGGCTTCTTTGAAGAAGAAGCTGGCGAGTTGGAACAAGCTGTTGCGACCTGGGATCAGGTTGCAGAAGGCGACAACCGCAAGGCACGTGCGCATGCCATCTTTGATCGCACCGAACTTCTGATGCGCTTGCAGCGTTTGACTGTTGAAGATGCGATTGAACAGCTTCAACAACTGCGCTTTGCATGGCGCGGTGATGGCTTCGAGATGGCATTGCTCAAACGGATTGGCGAACTGCAGATCGAGAACAAGGATTTCCGTGACGGTCTAAATACCCTGCGTCAGGTAGCGATTTTCTTCCCCAACAAGCCGGTTGCGACCGAGGCCACCGACCTGATGCACAAGACGTTCGAAAATCTTTATCTGGGCGATGACATCAATAATATCTCGGCGATCAAGGCCGTCGCACTTTATGACGAGTTCCGCGAACTGACCCCCGCCGGGGAAAAGGGCGATGAACTGATCCGCCGTCTGGCCGACCGCATGGTGGATGTCGAGCTGTTTGAACGCGCCGAAAACCTTCTTGAGCATCAGGTCGATTTCCGCCTGAACGGTGTCGAAAAGGCCCGTGTGGGCGCGCGCTTGGCGCTGGTTTACCTGCTTGACAGCAAACCCGAAGATACCATCCGCGTCATCGATGATACCGACGAGCCGGGCGTTTCCGATGAACTGGCAACGCAACGTCGCCATCTGAAGGCACGGGCATTGCTTGATACCGATCGCGGGGCCGAGGCCATCGCATCGCTTGATGGTGATCTAAGCAAGAATGCAGAACTGCTGCGGGTCGATTATTATCGTCAGACCCGGGATTACATGTCCGCAGCTGAAACCTTCCAGCGTCTTGTTGGCGATGACGAAGAGCGGCAAAGCGGACCGATTTCCGACGAACGGGCGCGTTATCTTTTGAATTGGGCGGTTAACCTTGCGATGGCAGGGCAGGAACGCACCCTTAACATGTTGAAACGTCGTTACGGCGAAGGCATGGCACAAAGCCCGTTTGCCCAGGCATTTAGCCTGATTACATCGTCGCCCACGCAGGGGTTGATCGATTATCGCACGCTTGCGGACAAGGTTGATGAAGTGGAAAACTTCCAAGGCTTTCTTGCGACCTATCGCGATCAGTTGGAAAAATCCCAGCTTAGTGCTATAAATTAACGTTCGATAAATGTGTAACGTGGGCTAGCCGCGCCAAAAGCGTGGATTTCTGCCCGTTTTCTGCTGGTTTGAACGTGTGATTGCGAGTGTCGTGCTGTGATGGATCGTGCTCTTAAAATGGTCTATTACGATGAGGCGAATGTCGAAAAGGACATTTTCGCCCAGCTTTCGCTTGCCCAGAAGCATTTTCTGGGCGACGGAATGCCGCGTGATGAGTCCGCGACCCGCCGTATTCTTGATCAGATTCACCGCCAAAGCCGTGCATTTGCTGCTGTTTGCTATGGTTATATGCGCAGCAAGGGACTCGGCGTGTCCGAGGATCTTGGCGAAGGCCAGCAATGGTACCGCGAAGCCGCATACTGGTTCCACGAAGAAGCCGCATCGGGCGAACCGATTTCTGCAAACAATCTTGGCTATCTCTATGCCAAGGGCCTTGGCGTTCAGGAAAATGCCGAAACTGCGGCCCACTGGTTTGAAGAAGCCATCGAATTTGGTTCTGTTGCTGCCCTGTATAACCTTGGTGTTTGTTACCTTAACGGTTGGGGTGTCGATCAGGATGACGAAAAGGCAATTGAATATTTTGAACGCGCAAGCGATCTGAACGATCCATCTGCTGCCAGTGTTCTTGCCTATCTTTATCTTGAAGGGCGCGGTGTGAACCGTGATCCGGCCAAGTCATTTGAATTCAATATGCGTGCGGCCCGTGCCGGCAGCATTGAAGCTGCATCGGCCCTTGGCTATGCGCTTGGTGTTGGTCTTGGTGCTGAACGCAATATCGCCGAAAGCATCAGCTGGTTTGAACTGGCGGCAAGCGAAGGCGATGCCTATGCGCAGGCCAACCTTGCGATGTATTTCTGCCATTCCCCTGATTTGAAGCTGTTTAATCGGGGCTGGACGATGTTGATGAATGCCTGTGATCAGGGCGATGCGTCTGCAAAATATCAGATGACGCAAATCCTGATTTTCGGTGTGCCACATCGCGAACCTGATTATCCAAGTGCGCTTGATCTGGCGATGGACCTTGCCGAGCTTGGTCACCCGGGCGGCTATCACCTGATCGGGGTGATGTATGAACATGGTCTTGGCGTGCCGGTCGATATGGCACGTGCCGCGACCTGGTATGAACGCGCCGCCCGCAAGGGGTCGGCCAACGGGCAGGCCGCCCTTGGGCGTCTTTATGCGATTGGCAGTGGTGTCGAACAGGACAATATCCTTGCCTATTACTGGTTGCGGATGTCGGCCCCGACCGAGGGCAGTCAGGCCCAGCGTGAAATGGGGGCCATTCATGCCCGCATGACGGAACGCGAACGCCATATTGCCGAGAAATTCGTTGCCGAAAATCCCGGCCCGCGGCGGGGCAGCTTTGGCCTCAAACCGCTTGAACAAGACGTTTTCAAGGCCGCAAAACGGCGGTCATAAAGATTTGCGCATCATGTGCGCGACGTAATCTGGCCTGCGCCAGAGTGCCTGAGTCTAGGGAACAAAAAGTAAAAGCCGCCAGCTTCAAGCTTGGCGGCTTTTATAATGCGGATTTGCGATGATCTTCGCTAACGCCCGAAACTTTCGACCAGTGATCCGGCAATCAGATACCAGCCATCAACCATCACAAAGAAGATCAGCTTGAAGGGCAGGGAAATGATCACCGGCGGCAGCATCATCATGCCCATCGACATCAGAACACTGGCGACCACCATATCAATGATCAGGAACGGGATGAACAGAAGGAAGCCGATTTCAAAGGCCCGGCGCAATTCACTGATCATGAAAGCCGGGATCAACGAGCGCAGCGGGATGGTTTCCGGTGTGGTGACTTCAACCCCGGCCAGATTGACAAACAGCTGAAGGTCACGTTCTCGGACCTGGGTCATCATGAAGTCATGGACCGGTTTGACCGACCGCTCGAACCCTTCGAATTCATCGATATTGCCATTGATCATCGGCTGAAGACCCTCGTCCCAGACCCGTTCAAGGGTCGGCATCATGATGAACAGGGTCAGGAACATCGCCAGACTGATCAGAACCTGGTTGGGCGGCGATTGCTGAATGCCCAGTGCCGTACGAAGCAGGCTGAGAACCACGATGATACGGGTAAAGGACGTCACCATCATCAGGATGGCCGGCGCGATGCTAAGAACCGTGATCAGGCCGATCAACTGGATCAGACGGCCTGACGACGTTACGCCGGGACCGTCGCCAAGATCGAAATTGAATGTCTGGGCCTGCACGGTGTCGCCACCTGCAAGCAGGGCAATCAGCGGGATCAATGACCAGATGGCACACAGTGTCAGCCAGCGTGGCGCACGCCATCCGGTTTTGCCCGGTTTGGTCATTGCGGTTTGTGTCGGGTGCTGGTCGATGCGGCTCATGCAGGGTTGGTCCTGTCGTTGTTTTCCGGTTCTGCTGTATCAGAACCGGTTTCATCATTACCCGAAAGCGTATTGGTGTCGTCGCTTTTGCCGGTGTCAATCAGATCGACGAAATGGGTGCCGATATTCCGCTCGATAACCGTATCGCCCTGCGGGCTGAGCATGACCAGATGTTCGGTGTCATCACGACGCAACAAAACCAATCGTCTCTTGGTATCAACCGGAACGACTTCGACCACAGAGAGGCGCCGTTTGGCACCGCGACGGTTGATGTTGCGCGCACCGGGAATAATGCGCCGTGCAACCAGTGCAAATATGCCGATGATCCCCAGCACAAAAAGCAGGGCGGCAACAAACCGGTAATAGGCGCTTAGTTCCATCAGGTAGCTTTCCCCGAGAACAACCAGTGACCTGTGTCGGTCGTGCGGTCGTGATCGTTATCTTTATTTGCCATCAGTGTTTCTGTTTACCGTGCCACTGACAGGCAGGCAAGTTGCCATCACGTGCAAAGCCGATGGCAGATTGTTTGAATTCAGCCGCTTGGCCGGGATATGACCTATTTGGTGCGGGCGGCTTGGGCATAGGCATTGGTGGCCTGTGCGGTGTTGCTGATGCCGCGCAACTGGCGCTGAATATCGGAATATTCCTTTTGCATATTGGCTTCGAGCTGACCAAGTTCGTCGCCAAGGGCGGCCAAAAGTGGTGCAACTTCGCGGCGCTGCTCGGCGCCCATCGAACGTGCCTGATCACACAGATCGGCAATCCGGTGTTCAAGGGCCGACAATTCGACAACCTTGCCATCGTCAAGATATCGCTGTCCGGTACGGATCAGGGACAGAACGCGTTTCAGATCTTTCTTGAACTGATCGGGCTTGAATTGTTCAGGGCTCATGATTGGCCTTTCCCATTGAGATCAACGTTTCGATCAAACGATGTTGCTGCTGTGACTTCGTCTTGCGGCTCGGTCTTGCTGCGCGATGAACCGCCATAGATACGATTTATCCGATAAATATAGTTTAAAATTTCGGCGACGGCGGCAAAGGCTTCGAGCGGAATTTCGCTGTCGACATCCACGGCCATCAGAATTTCGGCAAGATCACTGTCTTTACGGACCTTGATCCCGTTGGCAAAGGCGACTTGCAATATCTGTTCCGCAACGCTGCCTGCGCCCTTGGCACTTAAAATCGGGGCATTGTCGCGCCCATGCGCATACCGAAGTGCGACGGCCTTCTGGTCCTGTTCGCCCGGTGCGGCAAGATTTTCCGTCTTGCTTGCCGGTTGGTCGGTAATGTCATAGGTGGGCTTGTTCGCGCTCATATCGCCCTTCATTGCAGGTCATTGATGCCTGACTGTGATCTTCAAGCGTCGACCATAGAGCAAAGATGGTCAACAAATCGTTGTCGATACACGATCGCAGTGCCCGGAGCCGGGCGCATGCGACAATAAGAAGGATGAGAGCCAGATGATGGGTCAATATCCCGGCTACCTGCCTGGAAGATGACGGTGCCTGCAAGCAGGCAGATATGTTTGGCGGGCGCCGGACATCCCGGCTTTGCCCTGATCAATCAGCTATTACCGGCATTCTCGTCGGTATCTGATTTCTTTTCGCTGATGTCCTTGGCCGGGCTGTTGGCCCCTCCGAGATGACGAATGATGTCTTCACTGACAGCAGCCGAACGGTTTTCTTCCTGAATGCGGTCATAAAGTTCGCGTCGAAGAACCTGAACATCTTCGGGGAAAGTAAAGCCAAGTTTGACGGTCTTGCCACGGACCTCAACGACGGTGACTTCGATATTGTCGTCAATGACAACGGAGTCGCCAACTTTTCGTGTGAGATAGAGCATACAGTGTTCCGGTTTCGATAGATGGTAAACAGAATTTACCAGACGGAACACAATATGCCCATTTTCAAACGCGGGGTCTAGTGCCCGACGCGAATTGGTCAGACCTCGGGCAATTTCAAAGATCTTGGACAGTTTGGCACGCTTCATGCATTTGTGTTGGCAGGATCAAACGGGGCGGCAAAATCAACCATCCGGGCGATCCTGACCCGATCCGGGCAACGGCGTTAACTTCGGCTTTACCCGCGCAGTCAATACTCGGAAAGCGCAGACAAGGAGCAGGAAATGGATATCGGCAAACTTGGCATGTTCGCCAATCTCAAAGAGAAGATGGACTGGCTCACCCAGCGCCAGGAAGTCATTGCGCAGAATATCGCCAACTCCGATACGCCGAATTACCGCGCCAGTGATCTCAAAGAATTCGATCCGAAGAATATCGGTCGTGATCGCCAGTTCATTCTTGCAATGCAGGCAACCACACCCGGTCATACGCAGGGTCTGCACAAACCGCAGAACTTCAAGGACGAGGAAGTGCGCAAGAACTATGAAGTCGCGCCGGGCAAAAACGCCGTGATCCTTGAAGAACAGATGGTCAAGATGAACGAAAACCAGGTCGATTATCAGACCATGACCCGTCTGTATGCCAAACAGAAATCAATGTTCATTTCGGCCCTTGGCCGCGTGTAACCATAAGTTAGAGAGCTGAAACCATGGAACTTTACAAGGCTTTTAAAATCTCTGCTGCTGGTATGCGCGCACAGGGCACTCGTCTTCGCGTTGCTGCGGAAAACGTTGCCAACGCCGACAGTCTTCCGACTGCACCGGGACAGGACCCGTACCGCCGCAAGCTTCTGACATTCAAGAATGTCATGGACCGCGAAGTCGGTGTCGAAATGGTCAAGGTCAATAAGGTAATGCCAGATCGTTCTGATTTTGGTATGAAGTATGAACCAAGCCATCCGGCAGCCAACGATCAGGGCTATGTCCAGACCCCGAACGTTGAAACGCTTGTTGAAATGATGGATATGCGCGAAGCACAGCGTTCATACGAGGCCAACCTCAATGTGATCCAGTCATCGCGCAGCATGTTGCTCAAGACCCTTGATATTCTGCAATAAGCAGTCGATATCAAACGGGACTGAAGACGTTTAAGGATTGAAACCCATGGTCGCCAGCTTCAACGATGCCATTTCTGCCTACCGCAATGCGGCTGCGGGCAAGACCAATACCGTTACGGAAACCGTAACCGGCACCGGCACCAAGGTTAATCCGGGGGAAAGTTTTGCCGACATGGTACGTGGTGCTGCACATGATGCGCGCGCAACCATGGTCAACAGTGAAACAATGACCCAGAAGGCAATCACCGGCGATGCGGAACTGCACGAAGTGGTCACGGCTGTTTCGGCCGCCGAGGTGACCCTGCGTACTGTGGTTTCGGTCCGTGACAAGGCGGTTGAAGCCTATCAGAGCATTCTGAACATGCCGGTCTGATCAGCCTGATCATGACCCCGTGATAAAACCGCACGCCAATCGTGCGGTTTTTGTTTTTGGGGCGGCACCAGGACAGGAAATCATGGCATTGGCGTCGCGAAATCCTGTATGAAGAATGGTGGTACTTCAATGTACTGCGTGAAAGTGACGACGAGGCGGGAAGATCAATGGATCAAGCTGAAATCATGGATGTGGCCTATGATGCAGTCTGGACGCTGCTGAAGGTAACCACACCGCTGATGCTGATTGCGCTTGGCGTTGGTCTGATCATTGCCCTGTTTCAGGCCCTGACCCAGATCCAGGAAATGACCCTGACCTTTGTTCCGAAAATCCTTGTGATTTTCATTGCGTTGCTGGTCTTGTTGCCGTGGATGATTACGGAACTGACCGAGTTCATGGGGCGCATGGTCGATCACTTCATTGGTTTGCCCAATTAGCGACGAAACCGGATTTCTGGTCCAAAAGTGCATCCCGCGCTTTGATGCAAGGCAGTCGAAGACAAGATGGATCTTCAGGAGCTTCTTACCCTTAACGTCTATGTCGTTCTGGTGACTTTCGCCAGGGTGGGGGCGGCTTTTTCCCTGATGCCGGGCATTGGTGCGCGTGCGGTTCCGGCCCGTGCCCGTCTGTTATTTGCCTTTTGGGTCTCGGTGGTCATTTCCCCGTTGGCCGGTCCGATGTTTCCGCCGCAACCGGCCGATGCACCGTCGCTTTTGCTGGTGATTGGGTATGAAGTCACGGTCGGGTTGTTCTTTGCCCTGTTTGCACAGGTGATGATGGCCGGTGTTCAGACGGCCGGGTCAATTATTGCCTATCTGTCGTCGATGGCGAACGCCTTTACCGCCGATCCGCTATCGGGGGCGCAAAGTGCGGTGACGGGCAATTTCCTGATGCAGGTTGCCCTGGTATTGCTGTTTGCGACCGGGATGGATCATTTGATGATCCAGGCCGTTTTTGAAAGCTATTCGCTGTTTCCGCCGGGCGGAGTCCTTCCTGTTGGTGATATGAGCGAGTTTTTTGCAAACGCCCTTAATGAAAGCTTCGTGATTGCGATGCAGATGTCTGCACCGTTTTTGATCGTTGCCATCTGTTTGCAGATTGCGTTGGGTTTGCTCAATAAACTGATGCCGCAATTGCCGGTGTTCTTTGTCGCCATGCCGATCCAGATCGCGCTGGCGTTGCTGTTGTTGACCTTGGCCCTGCCATCCATGATGATGGTCTATCTTGGATATTTCGAAAACGGGCTCGAGGCATTTCTCAATCCGTAAGGCGCAATGGAGTGTTCATCGTTCCATCATCCGCCCAGCATGAGTTGACGCATGTCAGAAGAAGACGACAGCCAAAAGACAGAAGACCCCACAAGTAAAAAGCTTGAGGACGCGCGAAAAAAGGGTCAGGTGCCGGTTTCGAAGGAAGTCGGCAACTTCATGCTGTTGTTTGGTGGCGGTCTGGTCATTCTGATGCTGGGTCCGAGCATGGCGGAAGGTGTGCGTGACCTTTCGCGCGGTTTCATCGAACATCCACATATGTATGACGTGTCCAATGCCGGATTACCCTTGCTGTTCAAGGACGTGATCATTGGTATGTTGTGGGTGTTGGGGATACCGTTTGTTCTTCTGGTCTTTTTTGCCGCTGCCGGTCATCTGATCCAGAACGGACTTGTTGTGGCGGCCGAGCGGATCGAGCCAAAACCGGACAAGCTTAATCCGCTCAATGGTCTCAAAAACCAGTTTTCCCTGAAAACCCTGGTCGAATTCGTCAAGAATGTCAGCAAAATCGTGCTTGTCGGCGTGGTCCTTGCCGTGGTGATCATGCCCGAAATGCTCGATATCGAGCTTTATCCCCAATTGTCCCTCGCGCTGACGCTTGAACGCCTTTACGACATGATCGTCATCCTGCTGATTGCAACCATTGCGTTAACTGCGGTGATTGCAGGGCTTGATTTTGCGTATCAGCGATACGAATTCAACAAGCAGATGAAAATGTCCAAGCAGGAGATCAAGGACGAATACAAGCAAACCGAGGGTAGCCCGGAAATCAAGGCCAAGGTCCGCCAGATCAGGATGGAACGTGCCCAGCAGCGCATGATGTCAAATGTGCCAAAGGCCGACGTCGTGATCACCAACCCGACGCACTACGCGGTTGCCTTGCAATATGATGTCGGGGCAATGGCAGCCCCGGTTTGTGTGGCCAAGGGGCAGGATAATATCGCCCTGAAAATTCGTGAAGTTGCCGAAGAACACAAAATCACGATCATGGAAAACCCGCCGGTTGCACGTGCCTTGTTTGCAACCGTCGAAGTCGATCAGGAAATTCCGCCGGAACATTACAAGGCGGTGGCAGAAATCATCTCGTTCGTTTTCCGCCAGAAGGGCAAAAAGCTGGGGTAATGGCGTCTGTGACGCGTTCAGCTTTCTGTCATGTTCGTTTGAAATACGAATTGTAAGAATTCTTAACTGCAACGATCCAGATCAATTCAGGCTTTATACAATCGTTGTAATGTTAAAAATTAGAGTTCCCATTTAATGGTGTAGATACTATACGAATGGAATGTTTTCTCGTTCGCGCGACTGCGCGCGACGATCAGAAATGGTGGGATTGATCTGATGAATTTCAGGATTGCCGGGCAGATAGCCCTGTCTAACGCGATCATTGTTGCAATGTTGATCATTGTAGCTGTTGGTATAGGTTTCGTGAATGCCGATGGTCGCCGTGCAACGCATGAGGCCGCCAAAATCGGCGTCGTTGCCAGTACCGACATCCCTGTTCTGATCAAAAGCATCGAAGGCGCGCGCTATAACGTCATTCAGGTGCAGCAGTGGCTAACCGATATTTCGGCAACCCGCGGGCTGGATGGCCTTAATGACGGCTTTGACGAGGCCGAAGCCGCCGCAAAGGGGCTGAATGAAAACCTCGTGATTGCCAAGGCCCTTGCCAAAAAACTTGATCAACGTGAACTCCTGACGTCGCTTGATGCTGTAGAGGCTGCTTTCCCGGCCTATTATGCCGCCGGAAAGCAGATGGCACAGGGCTATATCGATGGTGGCCCGGAAGTCGGTAACAAGATGATGGGCAACTTTGATGATGCCGCGGCAAATCTTGCCTCGGCCCTCGAAGTCGCGGTCGAGAAAACCGAAAGTTACTCCAGTGCTGTTGAAACCGAGCTGGTGGCGAAGCTGACCGGGCTTGAACAGAACGTTCAGTCGATCTTTTGGCTGACGACGTCGGTCACGGCTGCCTCGATCCTGATTTGTGCGCTGATCGCATGGGTAATGCATCGCCGTATTTCCAGTCCGGTTGCCGAAAGCGTCAGCATGCTGGGCCAGCTTGCCGATGGCAATTATCAAATCAAGCTTAAGGAATCTGATCGCAGCGATGAAATCGGCGACCTTGTTCGTGTCATGCACATCTTCCGAGAAACCGGGATGAATAACCTCAAGATGCGTGAACAGCAGGAAGCAGATCGCAAACAGGCAGAAAAAGAACGCCAACAGTCGCTGATGCAGATGGCCGAGCGGGTTGAAAATGAAACCCGCCGCGTTGTTGAGACTATTTCGGGTCAAACCAACGAACTGGCCGGTGCCGCGCAGCGTATGGCAAGCTCGGCCGATCTGGTGCAGGGCAATTCCGAAACCGTTGCCGCGGCGTCATCGCAGGCGCTTGCAACCGTCGAAGCTGTTGCCGGTGCAGGCGAACAGTTGAATTCGTCGCTTGGTGAAATCAACAGCCAGATTGCCCGTGCAAACCGGGTCAGCGAAGATGCCGTCGAAGCAAGCCGTTCAACCGAAACCACGGTTTCGCAACTGGCTGACAGTGTGCGCGGAATTGGCGAAGTGGTCGAACTGATTTCCGGTATTGCCGAACAGACCAACCTTCTGGCCCTTAACGCAACCATCGAAGCCGCTCGTGCCGGGGATGCGGGCAAGGGCTTTGCCGTTGTGGCCCAGGAAGTCAAAAACCTTGCCACCCAGACCAGCCGTTCAACCGATGAAATTACCCGGCAGATCGCTGAAATTCAGGCCGTCACTGATTCTGCGGTAAAGGCAGTTGCGACGATCGCCGAGAAAATTCACGAAATGGACGAGGTGTCGACGGCAATCGCAGCAGCGGTCGAAGAACAAAGTGCCGCGACGTCCGAAATTGCCCGGAACGTCAATGAAACAGCCGCGGCATCGCGCGAAGTATCGATGCGTATCAGCGAAGTTTCAACCGAGGCATCGGGAACCGGGCGCATGGCCGCCGAGGTCGGAAATCTTGCCGACAAAGTGGCTGAAGCTGTCCGTGACTTGCGTCAGGTTCTGGTGGAAGTCGTTCGCACATCGACATCCGACGTGGATCGCCGAACCGCCAAACGCCATCCGTCTGCAGTCGAGGTGACCTATCGCAATGGTGGCAAGTCCGGCCGTGCCCGTCTGGAAAACGTTTCGGAAAAAGGTGCGCTGTTGTTGACCAGCGATAACCTTGTCAAAGGCAGCAAAATCGATCTCGAACTGCCGGGCGTTTCCGGATCGGTTCGCGCCGTTGTCCGAAATGTCAGCGATGGCAATGTCAGCCTTGAATTCGATGGCACCAAACTTGACGCCGGACAGGTTAAGCGTCTGGCGCGATAAGACAGAGAATTGACTAAGAGAAAGTAGGACAATCTACGGACAGGTTGTCGAAATCGTGCCGAAGGCGGGGCCAGTATTGGTCCTGCCTTTTGCTTTTGGAACTCGCTTGTTCGAAATGATTTGTCACCCTTCTAAAAGTTGCCCCTTTTAATCTGTTGTTTTTAAAGGAATAAAAAATGTTTATCCACAGGGTGAATATTTTGGTGTCGAAAATGATGAATTTGTTTGTTGGGTGCAATTTTAACGCGTAGCTTCGATGCCAATCCGGGCATCAGTACCACGAATACTGATGCAGAAAACGATAGCGTCGAGATGAAAATTGGAACTTTTGCAAACGCAGATTGATTTGGAGTTACGTCAACTTTCTGGACGTATTTCAAGGACGGATGATCTGTTGGGATTGTTGCGAATAGCATCGAACTTCGCAGAGTTGGGACAAAAAGACCGTGTTGAACGTTTGCTTGTCGAGATTTGTGATCACCAAATAATAAGCGAGTTTGAGCATCGTGACAGGGTCTGGATTTCCCGAATGCTTGCTCAGCTTTGGTTCTCTTTGGGGGACCAGTCAAAGGCAATGGCGGAGATTTCTTGTATAGAAACCCGCATCGCTTCGGCATCTGAAGAACGTCTGAAAGATGAAGCTCTTTGGCAACTATTTTTGCTTTGGCACCAGCAGGCAGATGTCAGTGAAATGACAAGAGTCTTGAGCCGATTTAACGGAAGTTTTTATCGCCTGAAATGTCAGGAGCGGTTGATTAAACTGCTCTGCGCTCAAGGCAATTTCGTCGCAGCCCAGAAGCATATCGCGCAAATCAAAGAGCAGGGAGATCGTATCTTCCCTTTAAAGTGGATGTGCAATGCGATGCTCAAACATGGAAAAGCAGAGAATGCCGTCTGGGTGGTGAATGATCTCTTGTCATCAGCCGCCATGCGGGCGGTCGTCCTTTCCAGTAGTCTCTTGCATTGGCAACAAGTTCAAGATGGAGAGCTGGCAGATGTGTAGCTTTTGTGTGGAGTACATGGTGCTCGATATCTTATCTACACCGCCATCTGTCTACAGGG
Organism: Thalassospira profundimaris; assembly: GCF_003326675.1. Classification (GTDB taxonomy): domain Bacteria; phylum Pseudomonadota; class Alphaproteobacteria; order Rhodospirillales; family Thalassospiraceae; genus Thalassospira; species Thalassospira aquimaris. The sequence goes on along the minus strand of NZ_JPWF01000004.1, from coordinate 338,864 downwards.
AAACAAGGTTGGAAGAGAACTTTTCGGTACAGGTTTCTCTTTGTCTGGAGGAAAGCACGGCACCTGAACTGTTTCTTGATCTGCAGGCTCCGCATGACCGTGCATCGATACTGGCTGCACGGGTTTTGATTGATGCAGTGCAAGATTGTCAGAACGGCTTTTGGTGTCATGAGGTAATCCGCCAGATAGCCGAACCGGAAATAAGACGCTGGATGATGACAAAGGATGCCGCCGGCATACCAGTAACCGAGGTTTCAAAAGTCTTTGATGATGGACGGCTGTCCGCAATCTCGCTCGGAGATTGGGCAAAAAAACATTGGCAGCTGCGCTCCGGAAACGCGACGGAGAACCTGGATCTCAGGATTTCGGACATGTTGGCGGTCGCCGTTGCATCTGAGCTTTGGAAGTTCGACGACGCATTTGGCTACATATTACGCAACATCGTAAGTCGCGAAACAGTCGACCATGTCATGTTTGATCCATGCGGAGAAATGTGGGTCGATCGTGTGGCCGCACGTTCGTTGTGTCGTAAATCGCATTGCAGCGACGATAGTTGGAAAAAGCAATTCAGTCGGCCATTCCTCGTCGAATATCTGCAAGCTTTGAACTATTTAACAAGTGTTCTTTAGAAAGATGAAACACAATGACCAATACGTTTGTTCAATTGATCAGTACCGGTTTAGAAGGTGCTGTCGGGGACTATCAGGTCATATCTAGGCTCGCGCATCGCGATGTTAAGCCTAAAGAAGACCAGATTAAATGTCATATCTTCAAGAGCTTTACTGATGCTGGATATCGGGTTCATGTTGAAGCCGCCGGCGTAGACAAAGGAAGTAGAACGGATATTTCCGTCATATCGAAAAGCGAAGATTCTTATGTTTCGCATATCGAAATCAAAACAGCTTGGGCTGCGACAGGGTGGAATAACAAGCCACGAGAACAATTTTCTTCGTGGCGTAAGGATGTCGAGAAGCTAAGAAAAACAGATAGTGCTTCTAATATGGAAAATTATTTCGTTCTTCTCGTGGCATGCGAAGAAAATTCCATAGCACAAGATGCATTGTGCGATGTCAGAAAGCAGTTGTCCGCATTAGATGGAGTTGAGGAATTAGTGGTGTCGCCTGTCAGTAAAATGGCAGATTGGAATCGCCTTGATGCTATCCAGTATTTTATCTTTCAGATTGCCGCGTGAGGGCGTTTGAGAAAACCGAGCGTCTCTTGGTACTGCTATTAACTGAGAGAACATGACTGCGACTGGCTACCGGCAGGCAAAACTTGCCGGTAGCCAGTCGCGCGATAACCAGCTAAAAGTATAGACTATAGTGATAAGTTATTGGCGTTAAAGGCGGTCGCGTGCTGTTTCGGGGGCTCATCCTTGCTGTAAGTGTCGCATTCCTTGTGTTTGTCTTTGTCCTGATGGATGTTCTGGCAAAGGCAGGCCTTGATGCGCGTCTGATGTGGATCATCGGTGCGATGGTCACCGGTGTGGCGATTATTGCCGTGGCGGCATTGTCGCTGTCGGCACGCTGGCGCAATGGCGGGCATTCCGAGCTTGGTCCCTTGATTGCCGGTCTTGGCAAATCCGACATCGGCGTTGCGCTGATTGATGCCTATGGCCGTACCATTTATGCCAATCCCGCCTTTTCACGCAAACTTGGGATCGAACCGGGATCGGACATGTTATCCGCGCTTGAAGCGCGTTTGTCCTTCCTTGGAATCGGAAGTGACGATCTTGCTGAATTGCGCACCCGTGCGATGCGCGGAGATGGCGGGCAGATGTTTGTCGATCTGTCGCGTTCCGAGAAATTCGAAATTGATGATGCGGATGATGCCCCGGATCAGGGGCAAGATCACGATGCAACCCAATCCTCGGAAAAGGCGAGTGGCACTTGCCTTCGTATATCGGTAACCGCTGCCAATGCGCGGGCCGGTCAGATGTTATGGACCGTTGACGGTGTTGATGCCGCCGTCATGTCCGAAAGTGATGCGTCAATGTTGCTGCCATCGGGCGAGGCTGCGCAAAGCTTTGCTCTTTCGGCACCGATTGCACCGGAACTGGTTTCAAACCTGCCGGTCACGGCGGCTGCAAGCGGGTTTGAACATGCTGATCAGATGATTGAACGGCTTCCGGTCGGGGTATGTGGTCTTGATGAAGAAGGCCGTATTCTTTACCTCAACCGTCGCTTGGCCAGCTGGCTGGGCGGAGAGCCGAAAGATTTCAATAATGGCACCGTCGAACTTGCCGATCTGATCGTTGGCGATGGCATTAATGGCGAGGTTAAATTCAAGGTTTCCGGCGGCGAACCCATTCGCTGCTTTGTGACCCATTCGATCAATGCGCCGGGGACTGGTCCGGTTCGCAGCCAGGCTGTGATCTTCCCTGATCCGATGCCGGCCCATGAATGGGAACATGCCCTTGCCGAAACCGAACGCCGGGTGCGCTGGTTCTTTGATGAAAGCCCGCTTTCCATCGTGCTTGCCGATCTGTCGGGTACGGTGACCGATGCCAACCGCGCCTTTATCGCCACAGCCGGGCAAAGCTATAATCAGGTTGTCGGGCGCTCCATTCTGGAACTGATCCTGCCCGAAGACCGTGAAGAAGTTGCGCGGTATCTGTCCAAGGCGGTTATCGGAACGTCTGCTGGCGGGCAGATCGAAGCCCGCCTTGTTGGCGCACGCGGGGTTGCCGCCCAGATTTATCTGCAACGTGTTGCGGGCCGTTCGGGTGAGTCCGGTGCGCTGTTGCTGAATTTCCTTGATACGACCGAACAGAAGAACCTTGAGGAACAATTTGCGCAGTCCCAGAAAATGCAGGCTGTTGGTCAGCTTGCCGGCGGGGTGGCGCATGACTTCAATAACCTTCTGACCGCGATGATCGGCTTCTGTGATCTGTTACTGTCGCGCCACGGGCCGGGTGATCCGAGCTTTGCCGACATCATGCAGATCAAACAGAATGCCAATCGTGCCGCCAACCTTGTCCGGCAGCTTTTGGCGTTTTCGCGTCGTCAGACCCTGCAGCCGAAAATCATCAATATCACCGATGCGCTTGCCGAAATGTCGAACCTTTTGCGCCGCCTGATCGGCGAGAAGATTGATCTTAAGGTCAGTCACGGGCGCGATATCGGCTTGGTCAAGGTCGATCCCGGCCAGCTTGATCAGGTGATCATTAACCTTGTCGTCAATGCACGTGACGCCATGGCGGGCGAGGGTGGAACTCTTACGGTTCAGACCAGCAGTGAAATTATTGATGAACCGACCGCAACCGGTACCGAAATCATTCCGCCGGGCGACTATATTGGCATCAAGGTCACGGATACCGGCATCGGTATTCCCAAAGATAACCTGACCCGGATTTTTGAGCCCTTCTTCTCGACCAAGCAACGCGGCGAGGGAACGGGGCTTGGTCTTTCGACCGTTTACGGCATCGTCAAGCAGACCGGCGGCTTTATCGCGGTCAACAGTGAAGAAGGCAAAGGCACGACCTTTACCATCTATTTGCCGCGCTACGAGGCGACCGAACAGGAACTTGCCGAAACCCAGGCCGTGACCGAAGAAGCACCGTCACGCGATCTGACCGGGACCGGTGCGATCCTTCTGGTCGAGGACGAAGACGCGGTGCGGACCTTTGGCGCACGTGCGTTGCGCAGCAAGGGATATGACGTGCTGGAAGCCAATAATGGCGAGAACGCGCTCGACGTGCTTAACAAGACCGACAAGACCATTGATCTTGTCATTTCCGATGTGGTCATGCCCGGTATCGATGGGCCAAGCCTTATCCGGATGCTGCGTGAAAACAAACCGGAACTTAAGGTCATCTTTATTTCCGGTTATGCCGAAGATACCTATCGTGACGAGCTGGATGAAGAAAACGGCGTGCATTTCCTGCCCAAGCCCTTCTCGCTCAAAGACCTTGCGACCAAGGTCAAGGAAGTCCTCTAGACACAAAAAAGGCGACCGATATCTGGTCGCCTTTTTCTTTTATCCCGAACACATTCACATCATGGAATGTCGGTTACCTGCGGACGCGGGCGCATCCATGCGGGCACAAGGTTCAGAACCAGTGCACAACCAACCATGATTGTCACCCCGCCTGCGAACTGCATGGCAGACAGCTTTTCATCAAGCACGGTGGCCCCGATGAATACAGCAATCACCGTGACCAGAAATTCCACGCTGATGGCCCGTGTCGGGCCGATGGATGCGACCAGACGGAAATAGACGATATAGGTGCAGACACTCATCAACACGGCTGCGATGATCAGATACATGTAATCTTCTGCGACCGGGATGCGCTCGATCGGTACTGCACCGATCAGCGGCAAGGTCATTAATCCGCCAAACAGAAACGCGCCGATGGTGGTTTCCCAATTGCCGGTATTGCGCAAATGACGGCTGGCATAGTTGCTGCCAAATGCTGCGCACAGGGCGGCAAGAACAGATGCCACACAACCCAGTGCAAATTCGGTCGTCACCGGGACCGCGGGAAAACCAACCAGCAACACAATGCCGCCAATCCCCAGAACAAGACCGGCAAAACTTTGCCGGGTAGCACGTTCAAGCCCCCAAAGCTGACTGATGATCATGGAAAACAGCGGAATGGCTGCGACAAAAATTGCCGCCATCGCGGTGCCGATCCGCGGGGCCGCATAGGATAATCCGATCAATTGTCCGGCAACGGTTGTTGCCCCGACAATGGCAAAGGGACGCCAGCCCGCCGAAAAATCAAGCTTCTTGCGAAACAGGCGCGCGAGCAGATAAAGCGAACCGGCGGCAATCAGGGCGCGGAATGTAACCGCACCGACCCAGCCAAAGGCGTCGACGATTTTGACAACGACAAGAAACGATAGTCCCCAGACAATGGCAAGGAACAGGTAACGGGCAATATCCCCGAGCTTCATTTGCGATATTCGTATAATGGGGCAGCTTGCATCCGGTTTGGATACAGCGCGTGGTTGATCGGTAAATTTTGGTGTTCTGGTGGCGCGGTTGCATTGTGATCTGTTCCCCGCGCGCGGATGGTGATCCTGCCCCGGGTTTTGGTCAAGCAGGAATTACAAACAGAAGATGTAAAGAGCCATTAAACCTATAGGCAAAGGCGATATTCCTGAGTATCGTCTGGATCAACTGACCAAAAAGGTCGGATGAACTGAGTTTCCAAATGAAAACGGAAACAGACTACGGAGTAGCGGCATCGGGGGAACGAATGCCGTTTGGGGATATCATGACTGGTGGAACAGGCTATGGGTCGGCTTGACCTTGTTTCTATTCTCGGGAGCCTTTTTCTGGGGCTGATCCTGTCACTACTATTTGTCACATCACCAGAGGCAAAGGATGTTTGCCTGCGCATTGCTGTACCGGAAATTCACATCGAAGCCGAGGGGATTGACCTTTACCGCCGTGTAATGGAAGAGGCAGGGTTATGCGTCAAACCGTCAACCTATCCACAGGTCAGAGCCATCGCTGCCATACAATCTGGTAAAATTGACGGAGTTCTTGCCGGTCAGGAAGACTTTCCGGAACTGGTGGATGTTCCCGTGATGCATGGTGACGTGGTTCTTGCAAGGTTGCCGGGTTTTTTGATCGTACCGGAAGGGCCGATCACAAGCTTTTGGGGCCTGCATGGTGAAGTGCTTGGCGTACCACTTGGCGCAACATGGCCACGAAAACTGATTTCCGGCTATCCGAATATCGTCAAGGTCCCGCGCGGGGCGGAAATGTTAAAGGAAATGCTCCAGGAAGGGCGCATCGATGTGATGTTGCTTGATGGATATTCCTTGCAGCAAACGGGCGGGGTGCCAGACGGATACAAAGCCATTCCGGTGGAAAATATCACGGTTTACAGTTGGCTTCGGGCTGAGTTTGCCGACTTTCTTCCAAAGTTTGACATCGGGACCAAGGCCTACCTTAAGGCTGTTGGATATGACGGGTAAGCTATTGCCCCTTGTGTAACGCGGTCAGAATTCTGCCTCTGCATATTCTTCGGCGACCATATCGGTAAACAGGCGCGCCTTTGATGACAGGTGGGGGCGGCAGTGCGGGCATCCTTTATTGCCGGGGCGGATCGCGATGTTCAGGCCAAGGTCAATGCATTGCATCGCGGGGAAACCCCGCCCGTGGTAGAGCATCTGATTTCTGTCCAATAGCCTTTCTGTGAAGGATGATTAGGGACCATATGACCGCGTACCTTCTTAAGTGCGCGGTCTTTCTGTTTCGGGATACCCCCGCAAATATCCCGTACTTTCCCAGACTGCCCTAGCCAACCTTTCTGAGAACCATTATCGTTCCCCGCAAACCAGCCTGTTGAGAGCCGGTTACAAATTCTAAGTACCAAAAGAGTACGGCCAACCGCTTATGGTTAAGAATGTTTGCCTGGGGGAGTGGATGGCACACACACGGGAAGGCAGGTTGTCGGGAACCTGTATTTTGCTTGCTGCTATTTTTGCGGCCTTTCTTCACTGCATCCTGGTGCCAAGTGTGGCGCGTGCCGATGATCGATGTTTGCGCATTGCAATGGCCGAAGCCACCGGTTCATCATTCGGACTTGAACCCTATCGACAGGTGATGAAACAGGTCGGCGTATGTGTGACGCCTGTTTCAATGCCAAATGCGCGTGCGGTTATTGCCATTCGCACAGGCGATGTTGATGCCGTATTTGCCGGGCTGGGCGATTTCGATCAGCAGGCCAAGGCCGGATTGGTTCATGGCGAGTCCCCGTTAAGAACCGTGCCGGGGCTTCTGGTCGTGCGCGAGGGAACCGTTCAATCGCTTGATGAATTGACGAACGAGGCCGTTGGCATCTGGCTTGGTGCCGGTTGGGCCGAAGACCTGATGGCTGATTATGGTAATGTCATGCGATGCCCGCTTGGACCGGAAATGATGCAGCAACTGCTGCGTGCCGGGCGGCTTGATGCCATGCTGATCAATGAATTTTCCCTGCATTTATCCGGGGGATTGCCCGACGGCTATATTTCCATTCCGGTCAAGGATCTTGAGGTTTTCACATGGGTTCGCCCGGAATTTTCCGACCTTCTTCCCGCCATAGAGAAGGGCAACGCCGCCTATATCAAAATGCTTATGGAATTGCGCCAAAAGGCTTCGCTGGATTGATCGAAGGCGCGCGACACTTTTTGTCGGCGCATTTGATTTAGAGTTCTTGCATGTTTCTTTTCTTTGTATCTATAGTTGATGGTCGCTGGTAAGGCCAACCTTGCCGGGGATACCAAAAACAACAATGAATTGCCGGTTCATCCAAAATGAATGGCCGGATATCAGGCAAAACTGCACGCAGGCAAGGTTCAGTAAAAGAACCATCAGTGATGCAGGCTTGGGGGTATAAATGGCGAAACGCACATCGAACGGGATCGTACGATCCTGCATGGTTGCCGTTATTTTTGTAGTGGCGCTGTTACTGTCTTTCGAATTGTTACCATCAGCACAGGCCGATGACGTGGCCACCAGTCGTATTGAACTGACCTTCGTTCCGCAGAACTGAGTGAACGTTCAGACGGATTTGCGTCGCACCGCGATTGTGTGTGCGATGGTCTGACTCTGATCTGCAAAATCTTGAATACTTCGAACGATACGGAATTGATCCGGGACCGGATAGATCATATGTGCTTCAGGAGGTTTTGATCGGAGCCCGTTTGATGAAATTCTCGCCTGTTGTCCACGGCATCCTTGCCATGGGGATTTGTATTCTATCTATCCTGTCGGCGCCTCCCGCGGGACAGGCGCGAAGCTGTCTTGAACTATCTTCCCAGAACGATCCGATCAGCATGAAAGTCGGCGCCGCACTGGAACATCTGTTTGCCGATCAGAATCCTTGCTTTGTTGTCATCTACAATCCGCCGGCAAGGTCGGCGCAATTGCTGCTTGATGACGAAGTCGATGGAGAATTCCTGCGACTGGCCGACTTTGCCCCGTATCAGCAGGCTGATGTTGTCATGGTGCCGGTCCCGCTTGTCAGTGGCGAAGGTATTCTTGTCAGCAGGGATCCTAAAATCACAAGTTTTGAAAGTTTGGGGCAAAGCGCCTTGGGGTACCGTCGCGGGACAGACTGGTCTGATAATCTGTCAAAGTTTTATCCAAACCGGATTGCCGTGCCGAGTTACGAGTTAATGGTCGAGATGTTCAACAAGGGCAGGATCGATGCCTTGTTGATTGATGATCTGAACCTTCGCGGTTATGGATATATGCTTTCCGGCACGACCCGAACGCCCCTGAAAGAAACAAGTGCCTATGTCTGGCTGGCAGCCAAGCATAAGGACCTGATCACGCAGATTACAGCTGTCCTTCAAAAGTTCTATGCCGAAGGTCATTCCTTTATCGGTTCCTGATATCATTTTTCCCGGGTGATCGCCCGGAATGGCATGGAAATGCGATGCTGTTATTTGGTGTGGTATGACGGCCAAAATACTTGCCGACAATCGCCGCACATCATTCCTGTTCGGCAATCTCCATGCATAGCTGTTCCATGAAAAATCAGGATTACAAATCCGTCAAAATTTGCGCTTATAGCGCGCAGACCATGCCACCATGATCACAGGCCGGTAAAAGGCCGGATAAAGAAAACAGAGCAACAAGCTCTTATCAGGAAACGCGCCCCATGATTTCCCTGTTTGGCGAAACTGCCGCCTTTGCTGCTGCCTTGTGCTGGGCAATGTCGAGCATGATTTTTTCCAATGTCGGCGGCAAGGCTGGTGCCCAGACGGTCAATCGCGGGCGTCTGGCCTGTTCGATTTTCTGCCTGACAGTTCTGCATCTGGTTCTTGAAGGATCGCCATGGCCGGCAAGTGTTACCTGGGATCAGTTGGGCTGGCTTACCCTTTCTTCGATTGTCGGTCTTGTGATCGGCGATGCCATGCTGTTTCAGGCCTTTGTTCTGATTGGCGCGCGGCTTTCGATGCTGTTGATGTCAACCGTGCCGATCATGGGCGCGGTGCTGGCCTGGCTGCTGTTTGATGAAACCCTGCGCCCGATTGAAATGACCGGAATTGCATTTGGTGTCGGCGGGGTGCTGATCGTTATTTTGGGCAAAAAGGGCCGTCCCGTTGGCCTGACCGGACGCAATTATGGGATCGGTATCCTCTTTGGACTGGGCGGTGCCATCGGGCAGGTTGCCAATCTGATCACGGCCAAATATGCGCTGATTGACGGCTATTCCGCCCTGTCAGCAACATGGATCAGAACGCTGGTGGCGGTCATTGTGATGTGGGGGATTGCGCTTGTACTAGGGCGGGTGCGCCGCACGGTGACGGCCTGTATCGCGCCCGATGTCGGTAAATGGTTGTTGTTGGGCGCGCTGATCGGTCCGGCGGTGGGCGTCTGGCTTTCGATGATGGCGGTTCAGAATGCCAATGTCGGAATTGCATCAACCCTGATGGCGTTGCCGCCGGTTTTGTTGATCGTCTATGAGGGGATTATCCTGCGCAAACCGGTCGGTTGGCAGGCCGTTGCCGGGACCTGCCTTGCCTTTGCCGGTGTCGCCTTATTGTTCTTGCACTGATTGCTTTTTCAAAGTGTGATGGTGCCAGATCAGCAAGCCGCCATAAAGGTTCGCCAAAAGGCTTAACCCGAACAGAATATCGGCCCAAAGCGGCAAGTCAAACAGGGCAGGGGTGCCTTTGATCGCATCGGTGGGCACTTGCCCGGCTGTTGCGGGTGGCGTTACGCTTTCCGCCTGATGGCTGAGTTGCACGACATGCCCCATCCCGTCCGAAACCTTGACTTGCCATTTACCCGCCGGGGCACTTGCAATGTCGCCGGTATTAGCGATATCAGGGGCAAAGGCGAAGTGGCCGGTGCGGTCCGTGCGGGCCTTTTGCCAGGTTTTGCCATCCGGGCTGGTCACGACGACCTCGGCAAAGGCCATCGGGCTGCCGTCAGTATAGCCAAAGCGATAGCGAACCGTGTTATCGCTGTTTGTCACCTGCCAACCGGCCCCGTGGGCATGGGCATCTTCCGGCCCTGCGAAAAGCAGGACCAGAAGAACAGGCAACCATCGCGCAGATTGTGCGAACATTAATCCTGACCATCCACATGGAAGCTCAGCGTTGCCCGCAAGTTATGAACCCGTACACCTTCTTGGGTATCGGCAACATCGGTTGCGACACGCACAACCCAAAGACCCGGTGATGAAATGCGGACTTTGGCAATGCCGCTGCCGCGTTCGTCGGCAAGGGTTTCGCTGTAATAGGCCCAGGATGACGGGGTATCGGTGAACCCGGCATAGGTCGCAAGGACAGTGGTCGTCAAAGGCTGCCCGTCAAGCAGGACCTGAAACTCGGCATCGGTGCCAATCGCGGTTTTACGCGGATCGGAAAGCGGCACGATTTCAAGTTTGTCACCAAGTGGCGTGGTGATCAGGTCATCATTCTGCGATCTGCCAATCAGATGTTTGGCAAATTTTTCATAGCGTGCAGATGTGATCGCATCGGCATGTTGATCCATTCCGCCTTCAAGCCAGCCATCGGGCGTTTGTGACCACACCACCGGCAGGCGGTGGCCTTGCAGCCAGGCCGTTTGATCGGGATAGGTGAAGGATGCGGCAAGGTTGGGTGCATCAGGATTTTCTGCGACCTCAAGGCCGGTTTTGCCCGATGTCGTGATCAGTTGCGCGCGCACATGTTTGGTCGCTTCGGCTTCTTCGGGGATGCCGAACTGATGGGTCGAATCCATTATCAGGATCGCCGTGCTGCCCGGTTTGGCATCGGTTTGGCTGGTGCTGGCAACGAATTCATGGGCACTTGCCGCACTGCCCAAAAGGCATCCGGTCACACCAATTATCAGGGCGCGTGCGAACTTTGATTGAAACATCTGCTATCCTTTGGGAAATTAGGTCTGTAGAACAGGATGTGTGAACTTTTCAAAAATGTTCATACAAGTCAAGATGATGATTCTGAAAAGGGATTTGCCATGACCCGCGTGACGGTATCGATTGAAGACGATCTGATGGAGGCCTTTGACGCCTTCCTGGAAGGACGTGGCTATACCAATCGGTCCGAGGGTTTCCGCGATCTGATCCGCGAAAAGCTTCAGAACACCAAGCTTGATGAAGAAGACAATGGTGTGGGCATTGCCGTGCTGAACTATGTCTATGATCACGAAGAACGGATGCTGGCATCCCGTTTGATGAGTACTCAGCACGAACACCACAATCTGACGGTCTCGACCGTGCATTTCCACATCGATCATGACACCTGTCTTGAAAGCGTGACTTTGCGCGGGAACCTCGCGGAAATTCGGACCTTTGCCGACAAGGTGCTGGCGCAGCCGGGGGTTCGCCACGGACAGCTTTATACCGTGCCGGGCGAGTTGCATGTCGAGACCCATCATCACGGCGATGATCATCATGGCCATGCACACAAGCACGAACATTTGAAAATCACGACCTAGGCCTGTCCGCAAAAGGCCCATCCGCCAAAAGCTGTGTATCCCCTTATGAATTTGAAAACCCCGGTCCGGTTGTGGCCGGGGTTTCTGTTTGGATGGAAAATCTGTCCGCGAAAGAATGAGAACAAACTTGCAACATCTGAAATTTTATGAGAGTGTTCGCATTATGTTCTCAATCGTTCTGCTGACGTGAACAGGGAAAACAGTCTGTCGGGGCAGCAGGTTCTTCAAGCGGTGGCGTTCCGCATTATAGGTCCGGGGAACCGCCTGCGTTGCATCCTACCCGGCCCTGTGGAATAAGAGAGTTCGAGCAATGATTCAGACCGCGCTGCATTTGGTGGATAAGGATACTATGGATAAGCAGAAGGCACTCGAAGCCGCCCTTGGGCAGATCGAACGGGCATTTGGCAAAGGTTCGATTATGAAGCTTGGTCAGCGGGAAAGCGCCGTTGACATTTCAGCCATTTCAACCGGTTCCCTTGGCCTTGATATCGGCCTTGGTATTGGCGGTTTGCCGCGTGGCCGTATCATCGAAATTTATGGTCCGGAAAGTTCGGGTAAAACCACCCTGGCCCTTCATACAATTGCCGAGGCGCAAAAGCTTGGCGGGACCTGTGCATTTGTCGATGCGGAACATGCGCTTGACCCGGGTTATGCCCGCAAGCTTGGCGTGAACACCGACGAACTTCTGATTTCGCAGCCCGACGCCGGTGAACAGGCGCTTGAGATTGCCGATACGCTGGTGCGTTCCGGTGCGATTGATGTTCTGGTCGTTGACTCGGTCGCGGCCCTTGTCCCGCGTGCGGAACTTGAAGGCGAGATGGGCGACACCCACGTTGGTCTGCAGGCCCGCCTGATGAGCCAGGCCTTGCGTAAACTGACCAGCTCCGTCTCGCGGTCGAACTGTATGGTTATCTTCATCAACCAGATCCGTATGAAGATCGGTGTGATGTTCGGTAGCCCGGAAACCACGACGGGTGGTAACGCCCTTAAATTCTATGCGTCCGTTCGTCTTGATATTCGCCGTATCGGTCAGATCAAGGACCGTGACGAAGTCGTTGGCAACCAGACACGTGTCAAGGTCGTCAAAAACAAAATGGCACCTCCGTTCAAGCAGGTCGAATTCGACATCATGTATGGCGAAGGCGTTTCCAAGATGGGCGAAATCCTTGATCTTGGTGTCAAGGCCGGCATCGTCGAGAAATCCGGTTCCTGGTTCTCCTATAATTCGACCCGGATCGGTCAGGGCCGTGAAAATGCCAAGACCTTCCTGCGCGAAAACCCGGAAATGACCCAGGAAATCGAAAAAAGCATCCGTGAAAGTGCGGGGCTGATTGCCGAAGGCATGACCAATATGAGCGAAGATGACCCGGTCAACGACGATTGATCGCGCGGTGTTTTCTGCATGATTTCCAAAAAGACGGGCCGAATTCACGGCTCGTCTTTTTTGTTTTAGCCATCAAGTCCGCCACTCCGAACCAAAGGCCCCGCCATGATCACCTGTTATCTGAAATACATCATCGACAGCCACAAGATCCCGGAATTTGAAGAATACGCCAAACGCTGGATCCCGATCGTCAATCGCATGGGCGGCACCCATCATGGCTATTTCCTGCCCCATGAAGGGGCAAGCAATGTGGCCTATGCCCTGTTCAGTTTTCCAAGCCTTGCGGAATATGAAGATTACCGCAACCGGATGGCCGATGATGCGGAATGCCAGGACGTCCTGAAAATGGAGGTCCGCAATCGCAGCATCATCTCCTATGAACGCAGCTTTATGCGCCCGGTCCTGGATTAAGTTTGCCCGGCTACAAACGTCCGGCCGGTTCAGGTATCAGCAGACAAGCTTTGTTGCTGCCACTGGCTGGGCGTTTTGCCGGTAATGCGCAGAAATTCGCGATTGAAGTTTGACTTGGTGTTAAAGCCGCTGGCCAGCATCGCTGTCGTCACATTCTGCCCACGGCCAAGTTCTGCGCAGGCATGGTCAATTCTGAACTTGTTGATATAGCGCGAAACGTTTTCGCCGGTTTGAGCATTGATGGCCGTTGAAACCTGTTTAAGCGGATATCCAAGCCGCCGTGCGATCCGCGCAAGGGTCAGGTCGGGATCAAGATAAAGCTTCTCGGTCACTATCACTTGTTCAAGCCCGGCCATGATCTCGTGGATGGGAACCTCGGGTTCCATCCGCTCGGATGGGGATGGTTGCGTGTCTTCTTTGGATGCGTCGGTGTGGTCCTTGGCAATTGCAAGATCAGGCGACAGGGCGAGAAATCCGATCACCAGAACCGCCAGTGAGGAAAAGATACTCAGAATAATGCCCGGCGCACGGTCCATACCCAATTGCAGGCTTGCCGAAATTAGAGCGTCGCTTAGTGCTGAAACAATCAATGCCCCGGCAATTACCCGCCATATCAAGGCCGGAACCGGACCCGATGCCAGCCGGGAATGGGCCAGATCATTGCCTTGGCGATGCAGTGCCAGAATGATGGCAAGGGCATAACCCACAAAAAGTCCGCCCAACAGTGCATCAATAAAGGCCGGGGCCACAAACATGACGATGATCATGATGACGGGGGCCAAGCCATGCCAAAGATCAGAAAGTCTGAAGCGTGTCCTTATCGCACTTTCCAGAAAGGCGATCCAGGCAAGGGCCGGGATCAGGGATGCCATAATCGGTTGCAGGGGGCGGACATCGTCAAAACCGTAATAATGCACCAGCGATACGGTCATGCTTTGCAGCGCGCAGGCAAGCAACAACGCATTCAGCAACCGCGTCGTATTGCCAAGCACGACCGCACGCACAAACAGATATCCCAGCAACAGGGCGACAATCATCGGAACGGGTAAGGCGATCATGTGGTTCGTCTTGATCTGGGGTGACGGGTACGAAAACCGGTTTTGGGCGTCCTGAAACCGGTTTCAGGACGCCAGCCACCGGAAAACCGGGGCAGTTTCAAGCTGTTGAAATCTAGAACACGGATTGAAATCATGAAACATGTAACTTCTGCATTCTGTCTTACTGTCGGGCTGATCGCTGCAATTTCCTTCTCCATGCCTGTTCATGCGAAGGGCGATCTGGCGGGCTATGACCGCTTTGACGTTACTGCCGCACATCGATCCATGCCACTTGCCGCATCGATCTGGTATCCGGCGGGAACCCGTATTTATAGTGCCCCGGTCAATAAGGGACCGATCTGGAAAACGACGATGGCTTATATCGGTGCGGCAATTGCGCCGGGCAAACATCCGCTTGTCCTGTTGTCCCACGGGTCCGGGGGCAATATGGATGCGATTGGCTGGTTGTCGTCCGAACTTGCCCTGCGTGGTGCAATGGTTGTTGCGGTAAACCATCCGGGTACGACATCGGGGGATTCATCCCCGCGACGCACCTCCTATATCGGGCAACGTTCGGCGGATATCACCGCGACCTTGGACCAGCTTCTCGCCAATCCCGAATTCGCGCCCTATATCGATACCGACCAGATTGCGGTGGCCGGGTTCTCGCTTGGCGGGTCAACGGTTCTTAATCTGGCGGGTTTGCGGTTTGATCGCGATCTTTATCGCCAATATTGTGACCGGTTTGGCGATACAGTTCAGGATTGCGCCTTTTTGCGCCGGGGCGGGGTGAAGTTTGACCAGTTTCCCGATGACCTGTCGGCAAATTCGAAAGACCCGCGCATTCAAAAATTCATCGTCATTGAACCGGGCATGACCGATGCCGTCGATCCCGACAGCATCAAGGATGTCGATGGTGATTTTCTGTTCATCCGGCTGGGGCGCGAACATGGTTGGCGTGCCAGTGATGTTGAAGCAACCGGAAGCAACCTTTTGGCCAAGCTTGATCATCCGGAATATGCGGTTTTTGCCCCGGCCAATCATCTGACTTTCCTCGGGGAATGTGTTCCCGGTGTCGCCGAAATGCTGGCACAGATGGATGATGATCCAATTTGTTCGGACCCGGCGGGGACGGACCGGGGTTTGATCCACGCGCAGATCATTGATGAAATCAGCGGTTTCCTATCCCTTAAACCCAAGTCCGACTGACCGGCATTGCGGTCACATTGGCGAAGGAAGCCCCCAAAATCGCGGCTTCTTTTGCCCGTGCCCCAAAATGATCACGATTGGCCAAGGGGCTTGGAAATGAAAGGGTTGCGGCTGCCTTAATTGTGTCAAATCAGGTGATTGGCATGATTTGCGGGAACATCATCCGCTTCTTCCCGTTTTGATTGTTGTGAAGCATTTCACTTACGAGCAAACAGGAGAACAAACATGTCGGACCTGATGAAAAAGATTTTTGCCGTTCTGATGATTACGGGCATGGGCCTTGGTCTTGCGGCTTGTGAAACTGCCGAAGGTTTCGGCGAAGACGTCGAAGATGCCGGCGAAGCCATTCAGGAAAGCGCGCAGTAAAGCGCCATTCTGATCTGTCATCATTCTGAACAATCACAGGAGATCAGGCCATGTTAGGTTGGGCCATATTCTGTTTGATCCTTGCCCTGATTGCTGCCGTTCTTGGTTTTGGTGGCTTGGCCGGGACATTCGTCGGGATTGCAAAAGTCCTGTTCTTTGTCTTCATCGTGCTGTTTGCCATTTCGCTTCTGGTAAATGCACTGCGCGGTCGTCGCCCGCCAATGTGACGTGATGCGCGTTATCAGCCCTCAAAGCTACCAAAAAGGACGTCACAAAGGCGTCCTTTTTGGTATGTAATCATATGCGCAACATGTGTGGTGCCGGGCCGGTGAGATCAGCAGGTGATATCAGTTGCATGCATAAGGGCATCACGCCAAAATAACCGGCATAAAGACAAAGCGGTGAAACCCGCACAGAGACGGAGCAACCAGATAAGATGGTTACAATGACAAAGCGTTTGTTGGCTGCTGCAATGGTTCTTGGTTTTGGCATGGCGCTTTCGGCCTGTGAAACCGCCGAGGGTTTTGGCCGTGATATGGAAAAGCTTGGTCAGCAAATCCAAGAAAGCGTGAATGAATAACCCGCCTCTTTCTGTGCAAGGTAAAAGGCTGCTTTGTTCGCCCGTAAAGGTCGCCGATATTGGCGACCTCTTTGCGTTTTTGGGCGATGCATCTGCCATGCAGTTTACCCATTGCGATCAAACAATCACCGATTGTCAGGCCCGCGTGATGGCGTTTGAAGCCCGCCGGGAAACAGACGGCTTTGCGCCTTGGGTGGTGCGGTTGCATGAAAATCAAAGAATCATCGGGTGGGGCGGACTTTACATTGATCCGTTTGACCCCGATTGGGGCCCTGAAATCGGTTATTTCTTTCACCCGGATGTCTGGGGGCAGGGATTGGCATCAGAACTGGCAGGCCTTGCCATCGACTATGCTCGAACTCAAACGGCATTGACGACCCTGACTGCCTTTGCCCATCCCGAAAATGCATCTTCTGCCAAGCTGTTGACCAAACTGGGATTTTCGCATGTCGGGTTTGTTCGGAACATGCGTCGTGATCATTTCCGTTTGATCCTTAGCCATGTTTAGCAAGCAAACCGCCCTCGGGTTCGATCCGGTAATTTCACAAATCTTGATACATTTGTGCCCTGATCCCTTCGCCTGACTGGACAGGGCAGGGCCGAGCCGCTAAATAGGGCAGTCCGTCCGCCAATATGGCGGATGAATTTGTTCCGCGTTTTCCGGGTTGGAGAGATATGCAGACCGTTAACGATATCCGCACCACGTTTCTGGAGTTCTTCCGCAAGAACGGCCACGAAGTCGTTTCCTCCAGCCCGCTGGTGCCGCGCAATGACCCCACCCTGATGTTTACGAATGCCGGGATGGTCCAGTTCAAGAACGTTTTCACCGGTCAGGAACAGCGCGATTATACCCGCGCGACCACCTCGCAGAAATGCGTGCGTGCCGGTGGCAAGCATAACGACCTTGAAAATGTCGGTCATACCGCCCGCCATCACACTTTCTTTGAAATGCTCGGCAACTTCTCGTTTGGCGATTACTTCAAGGAAAACGCGATTGAATTCGCCTGGAACCTGATCACCAAGGAATATGGTCTTCCCAAAGACAAGCTTCTGGTTACGGTTTATCACACCGATGACGAAGCGCACGGTCTTTGGAAAAAGATCGCCGGTCTGACCGATGATCGCATCATTCGCATCCCGACCTCTGATAACTTCTGGTCGATGGGCGATACCGGCCCGTGTGGTCCATGCTCGGAAATCTTCTTTGATCATGGCGATCACATCTGGGGTGGTCCTCCGGGCAGCCCGGAAGAAGACGGCGACCGTTTCATTGAAATCTGGAACCTCGTCTTCATGCAGTATGAACAGATGGCAAATGGCGATCGCGTTGATCTGCCCAAGCCGTCGATTGATACCGGCATGGGCCTTGAACGTATTGCCGCTGTCCTTCAGGGCAAGCACGACAACTATGACATTGATCTGATGCGCGCACTGGTCGAAGCATCTGCCGATGCCACCAATACCGACCCGGATGGCCCGCATAATGTGTCGCACCGCGTGGTTGCCGACCACTTGCGTTCGACCAGCTTCCTGATTGCTGATGGTGTTCTGCCGTCCAATGCCGGTCGCGGTAACGTTCTGCGCCGTATCATGCGCCGTGCGATGCGTCACCTGCACATGGTCGGAACCCAGGATCCGGTCATGTATAAACTGGTCCCCGCACTGGTCCGCAAAATGGGCGGTGCGTTCCCGGAACTGGTTCGTGCACAGGCCCTGATCGAAGAAACCCTTAAGCTTGAAGAGCAGGGCTTTAAAACCATGCTTGATCGCGGTCTCAAGATGCTTGATGACGCGACGGATGGCATGGGCGAAGGTGCGACCCTTTCGGGTGATGTGGCCTTTAAGCTTTATGACACCTATGGCTTCCCGCTTGATCTGACCGCCGATGCGCTTAAGGCGCGTAAAATCGGCATCGATGAAGACGGTTTCTCGTCGGCCATGGAAGAACAGAAAGCCAAGGCACGTGCCGCATGGTCGGGTTCGGGCGAAGCTGCGACCGAGGAAGTCTGGTTTGACATCAACGACCGTGATGGCGCGACCGAGTTCCTGGGCTATGAAACCGAAACCGCCGAAGGCGTTGTTACTGCCCTGATCAAGGACGGTGCCGAGGTCAAAGCTGCATCGAAGGGCGACGAAGTTGCCGTTCTTGCCAACCAGACCACCTTCTTTGGTGAGTCCGGTGGTCAGCAGGGCGATGCCGGCGTGATCAAAACCGAAAAAGGTGCGATCATTGAAATCACCGACACCCAGAAAAAGCTCGGCGCGCTGCATGTGCATTTGGGCAAGGTTGTCGAGGGTGATGTCAATGTGGGGGATGCCGCGGAATTCCGTGTTGATCATTCCCGCCGTTCTTCCTTGCGTGCCAACCACTCGGCAACGCATTTGCTTCATGCCGTGATGCGCAAGCATCTGGGTGGTCACGTGACCCAGAAGGGTTCGCTCGTTGCGCAGGATCGCCTGCGTTTTGACGTGTCCCATCCCAAGGCCGTAACCGCCGAGGAAGCCGCAATCATCGAAGCAGACGTTAACCGTCTGATCCGCGAAAACAGCGAAGTCACCACCCGTCTGATGACCCCGGACGAGGCGATTGAACTGGGTGCGATGGCGCTGTTTGGCGAAAAATACGGCGATGAAGTCCGTGTTGTTTCCATGGGCCTGCCGGAAAGCAACGAACATGCTTATTCGCTGGAACTTTGCGGCGGTACGCATGTCAAGCGCACCGGCGATATCGGCATGTTCAAAATCGTTTCCGAAGGTGCGGTTTCAAGCGGTGTGCGCCGTATCGAAGCCCTGACCGGTGCTGATGCTGCCAAATATATGGCTGCACGCGAAAACGTGCTGGCAACGGTTGCGGCTGATCTTAAGGCCGTTGCCGAAGACGTCCCGGCCCGTGTGAAGGCACTTCAGGAAGAACGTCGTCGTCTGGAACGCGAGGTTTCCGACCTGCGCAAGAAACTTGCGACTGCCGGTTCCGGCGGTGCATCGGGTGGCGATGCCTTCAAGGAAGTCAATGGTGTCAAACTTGCCCTGCGTTCGCTTGACGGCATTCCGGCCAAGGAACTCAAAGGCATGGTTGACGAGCTGCGCGATCAGATGGGTTCTGGCATCGTTGCCCTTGTTTCGGGTGATGGCGGCAAGGCATCCATCGTGGTGGGCCTGACCGAAGACCTGACCGCGAAATTCAGCGCGGTTGACCTTGTCCGTATCGGCGTCGAGAAACTCGGCGGCAAGGGCGGCGGTGGCCGTCCGGATATGGCGCAGGGCGGAGGTTCCGACCCGTCACAGGCTGACGCTGCACTCGCCGCCATCGAGGCGCATGTTGCCGGCTAATGCCGTGACAACCAAAAGTATGAATATTGGAAGGGCCCCAAACGGGGCCCTTTTTCTGTTTCTGCGCTGAGACTGCGTAAATTATGTCTAGTTAATAAATCTTTTGATTGCGATGGTTGTAGTTGCAGGGATAACCTTTGGTTGTGTTTGTGGGGAGAGAAACATGAGACCAGATTACTTATCCCAAGGCGAGGCCGCGAGATTGTTTCCGGTTCTGGCCACGACTTCAAAGGAAGGACGAACTACTGCCGTTGTCCTAAGTTGTTTGACGAGCATACATGAGTTTGGACAGTCACTCTTGAAGTCTGTTGGAGTCCGCGTAGGGAAAACTTCAACTGTCGATGCTTTTACAGAGATCGTTTTTTCTGGTGATAAGAATGCGACAAAAGACCGTCCAGACGGACTTCTGATCGTCAAAACTGGCCAGCGTGAGTGGCGGGCTCTAGTGGAAACGAAAGTTGCTTCTAACGTTTTGGACGATGATCAGGTCGATAGATATCGCAATCTTGCAAAATTGCATGGGGTCGATTGTGTTATCACGATTTCGAACCAGTTCACTTCGAAGCCAGAAAATCATCCGCTGCAATCGGTACGGAAAAGTCGATCCAAAATTCCAGTTTATCACTGGTCTTGGATGTTTGTTCTTACGACGGCAGACTTGTTAATTAGCAACAATGAGATAGCTGATCCTGATCAACTATACTTGCTGAATGAACTCAAGAGGTTTTTGACGCACGAAAGTACTGGAATTAAAGGGTTCGACCGGATGCCTGCTGAATGGACTGAGCTAAACAAGCTGGTCTCGGCGTCAGAGGGAATTCCTGCGAAATCCGAGGCAGCTCAGGTCGTTCTCGAAGCTTGGCATCAGGAAACCCGTGATCTGTCTCTTATCTTGAGTCGGCAGACAGAAACACTGGTCCGAGAAAAACTACCAAGAAAACATATGGATGATCCCAATCTGCGGATTAAGGAAGAGTTTGCCAGCCTCAGAGAAACAAAGCGACTAAGTACGACGTTGATTATTCCTGATGCAGCTTCTCCTGTTGAGATTTATGCAAATTTGATGACGCGTACTATATCGGTCGAAATGTTCTTAAGGGCTCCAGAAGATAAGAAGTCGACCAAGGCCCGTGTGAATTGGCTATTGCGGCAGCTAAAGGCAGTCGAAACGCCAGACATACACGTGCGGTTAATGTGGCCGGGTAGCAGCGAAGCCACTCTTTATCCGCTAGAAGACCTTAGAGAGGATTCCGCTACGGCCGAGACCGGGAAGGAAACGATGCAGGTTCTGGGTTTCCATATTCTGCTATCGCGCAGAGTT
This sequence comes from Thalassospira profundimaris, assembly GCF_003326675.1. Classification (GTDB taxonomy): domain Bacteria; phylum Pseudomonadota; class Alphaproteobacteria; order Rhodospirillales; family Thalassospiraceae; genus Thalassospira; species Thalassospira aquimaris. The sequence continues at coordinate 317,832 of NZ_JPWF01000004.1, read as the reverse complement.
GGTGCGAAATTTACTCAGCAGACCAACTTCATTTCGCTTTTGGAAGAGATAGTGCCCGAGTTTTATCAAGAGGTTGGGCAAAACCTTGTTGCATGGCGCAAGTCTGCTCCCAAGATCAAGTCTAAGCGAGATGGATCGTTGGATGTCAGTATCGAAGCATTAGAAGAAGAGGCCGAGGAAATGGCTCTTGATAGCTAAAGCATAAATTGTCTGAAGATTAAGAGGGCCCCAACCGGGGCCCTTTTGTTTTGTCTGATGATTGCGATGTGGTAAGGCAACTGGTGTTGCCCCAATCACATCACGCCAGTGGCAGGATGATGTCGGTGATGGCTTCGTGGTCCGGCACGTCAGGGAAGAAGGCGACGCGCTGGAAAATCAGCGGGAAGTCACCGGGTGTTTCGCCACTTTGTGGTAACCAGTCGCGATAAAGGGCAAGGGCGCTGTCGCCAAGGGTTTGATCGCTGCCAATATGGCGAAGTTTTGCGCAGCGACCGGACGGGATGGTCAGGGAATAAAGACCCATCTTTTCGTCCTCGGCGGAAAGGGTTTGCGTGGTGGTAACGCAAAGCCCCATGCGGAACTGATCGGGCGGGGTGTCATCGGGATTGCACCAGACAATATTGAATGTGGCATGTTTTGACGGGTGCAAATGGTGGGTTTTGCGCCATGCGATGAACCGTTGAATGGTATCCCCGATCCGTGCAGGCGGACCGAGATGATCCAGACAGGCCGTTCTGGTTTCCGGGAAATCAATGATGGTCACGTCGTTTGCAATGGTGTTTTGCATCGTATTTCTCCGCACGGAAAGAAGTGCTTGATACGGGGCCTGCCAGCCCTCCCAGTTCGGGGCATTGCGAAAATCACGCGGGGCTAGCCCGTGGATTTGGCGAAAGGCACGGGCAAAGGCCTCGGGCCCTTCATACCCGGCATCAAGGGCGATTTGCAGAACCGGAATGTTTGGGCGGAAGGCCAGCATATGGGCTGCCCGGCGCATCCGCATCAGGCGGATATAATGCCCGACATTGATGCCGTAAAAGGCCGCGAACTGCCGATGAAAATGAAAGGCGGAATAGGCGGCAATACTGGCAAGCACATCAAGGGGCAGGGCTTGATCGAGATGGGCATCAATATGGGCAATCACCCGGTCAAACCGGCGTTCGATATCTGTTTTGGCCGGGATGCTCATTGCGGTGATACCTGACGGGTTGTGGTTGGTGTGTTGCTCTTGGCTTAATCATCCTGGCGTGATCATGCATGGATCATGGCAACAATACCTGACCGATCTTGCGCATTTAGCGGATAACGCCCTTGTCGGGTGGATTGCGCAGCGCAAAGGCGGCAAGTTCGTCGATAAACACCCGTTGGCGCATCGGCATAAAATCGGTTTCATGCCATACCGCATAGAAATCACGCATTTCCGTTTCCCAGTCGGGCAGGATCGGCACCAGTTTGCCCGATGCCAGATCGTCGGCAATGATGTTATGGGCAAAAAGACCAAGCCCGTGCCCCTTGCGGACCATTTTGATCGCCAGTTCCATTTCATCAACATTGAACCGGCCGGTGGCGGTGATGTTTTCTTCGGCCCCGGTGGTGCGATCATAAAACCGCCAGGTCAAAAGCGGGCGGGAAATGATCATGTCATGATTGGCAAGGTCGGTTGGGGATGACGGATAGCCTTTGCGCGCCAGATAGGACGGTGCCGCACAGGGAACAAGCCATGTTCCCGCAAGTCGTCGCATCATCAATGATGGCCGGGTTTGCTTGCCAACCCGGATTGCCACATCAAACGGAAAGTCTTCTTCGGGTAGAAGCGCGTTCGATAGTGTCAGGCGCAATTCGATCCGCGGATATTTGGTCATGAAGTCGGAAAAGAAATCCGGCAGCCAGTAATTGGCAAGATTGACCGGCAAGGCAAGGCGCAATGAACCGACACACTGGCTTTGGCGTTGATCAATTTCACCCAGTTGCAGGGCCAGTTCGGACATGATCGGTTTGATGCGGTCGTAATATTCACGACCTGCTTCGGTCAGGGTGAAATTGCCACTGCCGCGATCCAGAAGCTTGCTGCCAAGGGCTGCTTCAAGCTTTTGCAGACGGCGACTAAGGGTCGCGACCGGCACACGCATCTGGGCCGATCCGCGCCGTAAACTGCCGGCATCCACCAGACAGGCAAAGATTGCCAGATCATCGAGATTCTTCAGGTGTTCCATTTTTGAGAATCCGGGTTCCGAAATTGTGATCTTTTCCCAAAAACAAGAATAAGGGATGTTTGTCGCCAACAACAGACCCAATATGAGGAGCCGTTATGTTCCCCCCGCAGATGCAGCGTATGGTTTTTTCGTTCTTTATGTCGCTGTGGCTTTGCTTTTTGATGACCGGCATTGTCACCTTGATCAATACCGGTGTTGATGCCGGTTACACGTCGCGCTGGGCGCAGGCCTTTATCGTTGCCTGGCCGATCGGCTTTACGCTGGTGATGCTCAGTGCCGGAACGGTCAACAAGATCACATCGCGTCTTGTCCGTCAGGTCGCCTGACCTTAACAGCACTTATCCGACCCCGCCCAATACATATGGCGCGCCATCAAAGATGCGTCAAAAAGCCCGGCAGTTTTGATTGTCGGGCTTTTTCTATTGGTTCGGGTTTTTCATAAATTCAATGTGTTGCGGCGATGAATCCTGCCCAGAAACCCACCCATGCAAAAACGGCGATTGTTTAAATCCAAAAATTGAACCAAATTCGATTTTACGTCAAAAATGATCCATTGGATGGAAGGCCGCATTGGTATGGTTGCGCAAAACCGCATGGAAAAACGCCAGCAACGCGAAGAACTGATCCTTGATGCCGCGGGAGAGCTGATCGCAGAAGTCGGCTTTTTCGAGCTTAAGATGTCGGACCTTGCGCGGGCCTGCGACATTTCGGTTGGCACCCTTTATGGCCATTTCGCCAGCAAGGAAGATTTGCTGATCGGGCTTGCGGTTATGGCCGGTGCCAAACGCGCCGGGAAGTTCGACATCGCACGCAATCACGACGGCAGTGCGATTGAAAAATACATCATCGCCAATTTGCTTGATCTGAGTTTTTCTATCGATCATCCGCAATTGTTCGAGGCCGAATATCTTGCCCTGGCGCCGTCGGTCTGGAAACGCGCAACCCCGGCCCGCCATCAGGCCCAGCTTGATCAGATCAATGCTATCACCACCATGTTTCAAACCTTCCTGACCGAGGGGGAGGACGAACTTGGCATTGCACCGGACATGACCAGCCGCAGCCGCAATCTTAACCTTGGCAGTTGGGGGCTTGGTTACGGGATCAATGTGCTGGTTTTATCAGAAATTACCGACCGGCATTACGGCCAGGAATTGCGCAAGAATGCCGTTGGCATTTTGTGCGATGGCCTGGCCGATCTGATGATCGGGGCTGGCTGGCAGGTTGATGATGCACGTGAAAAGGTTCGTGCGCTTGCTGCTGCCTATGCCGGGACTCCCGATTTTTGACCGATGAATTGACGATAATTTCTATCCCCTCTCGCCACCAATAGCGCCCCCTAAAGAAACGCGCCCCAAACGCCCCAAGGAGTTCCCCATGTCACAGGAAAACAAGGCAATGTCGGCAGTCTTTTTGACTGTCTTGTTTGGCTTTGCCGGTTTCAGTTTGCCCTATCCTGTCTTCGGCCCGATGTTCCTGAAACCCGAACTGGGCTTTCTTGATCCGTCGGTTCCCGAACAATATCGCACCATCCTTTTGGGCGTTGCCATGGCGCTTTATCCCATCGGGCAGTTCATTGGTGCCCCCTGGCTTGGCCGGATGTCCGACCGGGTCGGGCGCAAGCCGGTTTTGATGGCGTCCCTTTTGGGGGCGGCCAGTGGCTATATCGTTGTGGCGGTGGGTGTGGCGAGTGCGAACTTGCCGCTGGTCCTGATCGGGCGGTTTGTGTCGGGCCTGTGCGAAGGCAATATGGCAATTGCCCAGTCCATTGCATCGGATATCAGCAAGCCGGAAAACAAGGTGCGCAACTTTGGCCTGATTACGGTGGCGATCAATGTTGGCTGGATCGTCGGGCCGTTGATGGGCGGCTTTTTCTCCGACCCGTCCATTCATCCGTCCTTTAACGTTTCCTGGCCGTTCTTCTTTGCGGCGGGCATGTATGGCTTTAACCTTCTGGTGGTCGCGGTTGTTCTGCACATTCCGGAATATGCGCGCCGTCGCGGTCGGACCAAGGATGATCAGGCGATTGCCGGGCGAACTGTCTGGGCAACCTTGACCGACTCCGTGCTGTTGCCGGGCTATGCGGTTTCATTTGCCAGCTATTTCGCGATCTATTTGTTCTTCTGCTTCTTTGGTGTCTATCTGGTTCAGACCAGCGACGTGACCAGCAGCTTCCTTGGTATGTGTTCGGCGATCATTTCGATCCCGCTTATTCTGGCCGGATTGACCGTGGAACGGGCACAGCGCCCACTGGGTTTGCGCGGTGTTGCCACCCTTGGTCATTTGCTTTTGGCCATTGGTCTGGTGACCTTTGTTCTGCCTGATGGTCTGGTTTGGGTTTTTGTGCCGATGTGCATTGCTGCTTTCGGGATCGCATGGTGCGAGGTGACAACCAGCCTGTTCATTTCAAACGGGGCAGGCGCGCATGAACAGGGCCAGGCATTGGGCATTTACCGGTCCGTCCATGTGCTGGCCGAGGCGGCAGCCGTTCTGACCGGTGGCGTTCTTGCCGGGCTGAATAACACATCGCCTTTTATGGTTGGCGGGATTGCCGCATTGATTTGCGTGATTGGCATTCTGGGCTGGGTCAAGTCGCGCGCCCTGGTGCCGGCACCGGCCGAAGCGCCTGCGGAATAGCCGGTCGTCTGAGACCTGTATGAACAGAAAAACGCCCGCACAATAATGCGGGCGTTTTGATATCAGTTATCTGTCAGATCGTTTGGGGCAAGTGCAGCCAGTGCGACCAAGGCATTTGCGATGTCACTGTCCTTGCGTTTGTCATCGGGCAGCTTTGCCAGTTCATCGGCAAGTGCGCGGATATCTTCAAGACCGTCCAGATCATCACATACCGTCATCACCCGGCCCCAGATCGCATCATGATCCATCCCGCCCATAACCGTCAGCACGATGGCACGATTAAGGGTTGCTTCGGGGTGTTCAGGGGCTTGTGACAGGATTTGTTCAAATGCCTCAAACGCCGCGATCAGGTGGCCTTCGCGCAGGTTAATGACCCCCATATCATTCGATGCGGTCAGTGATGACGGATTGATGCGCAACAGCTGTTCGACGGCGCGTCTTTCGCCTTCGGCATCGTCGTTGGCGCGATAACACGCTGCCATCAGACGATGGATGGTTTCCGACCCCGGGCTGTGATGGGCGGCGGTTTGCAGGGCCGAAAGGGCGCTTTCACTACGATCAAGTTCAAGCAATGCCTGCGCACGCAAGGTCAGAAGATCCGGGTTGGTCGGTTTGGAGCGCAGAACAATATCAACATGGTTCAGTGCATTGCGGGCATCACCATTTTCAAGCAGGGCGCGTGCAATGTGATAGAGGCATTCGGCATTGTCCCCATCAGATTGCAGCACAGTGCGATATTCGCCAAGTGCTTCGGTGATCGAACCTTTTTCATGAAGCGCACGGGCCAGACCGAACCGTGCTTCCAGATTATCCATATCTTCGCCAAGGGCCTGACGCAGCATATTGATTGCGGCGTCAAATTGTCGCCTTTTCAGGGCTGCAAGCCCCATATCTGCAAAGGACATTGCATTCATCCGAGATTTCCCAATCCATTCCTGATCCGTTTGCCGGATCATTAGATTTATCGATTAACGATGGGATTATAAAGACCGGGGCAGGCATTGCCAGCCCTATGTCGACCTTGGGTGATGAATGCAGGTGACGTTTGGCAAAGGTCAGAGAACCGCGATGGTCAGTTCAGAAACCCGTTTCGGATTTCGGTTTCCTTTGCCTGTGCCCAGCCCTTCACAAGATCAAGGTTGTTCTGCCGCGTCAGATCGGAATAGGGGCCGTCATATGCGGTGTTGCTTGCCGGGGTATATCCGGGCAGCATTTCGGTTGGCGGCAGGCGGAAATCAAATCCATAGGATACCGACAGGAATTTCTGTTCACTGGCGATCTGGAATGTCGCGAAATACAGGGTGTCGGGATGGATTGCCTTGCGGTTTTCCAGATAGCTTGATGCCTGTTTGAGATGTGGTTGTGTCAGGTTATCCAACCGGCTGACCAGTTCTTCAATTACAAGGCAGCCGGTTTCGGATGCGCTGGATGGTTCCATTTCCGTGATGAACAGGGCATCGGAATTGCGGGCACACCATTGTTTGGCCGTGGGTCGGTAATCGGTTCCATCACCAAGGGAAACCGTCACAAAGATCAGGCCATCAAGGCTGTTATCCTGCCCGATCCGCGCCAAAACAGTCTTGCCAAGGGATGATGGGGCATCTGCGCCGCCAGTTTGCAAACCGGCAAGGGTCCAGTCCCCGTTTGGCAACATGATTTCACCATGCGGCGTTTCAATCTGGCTATGCAGGACCGTCCCGATGGCGGAATTGTCGTCAAACAGGTTTCCAGCAAGGGCCGGAAAGGCAGTGAAGGTGGCTGCCAAAAACACCAGCAACAGTTTGATCATGAAGGTCCCCGAAGTGCCATGCCGGGGCAGCAGGTTGCCGCCCGGCATCTTTGGCTTGATGTGATTTATGGTTTATGCAGCATCTTGATTTCCATGAAATCTTCAAGGCCAAACAGGCCGCCTTCGCGTCCGATACCCGATTGCTTATAGCCGCCAAACGGGCTACCCGGGCGGGGGAAGGCACCATTGATGCGGATCATGCCCGCACGCAACTTGCGGGCAACGCGGTTGGCCTTGGCATCATCGGGGGTCTGGATATAGGCCGCCAGACCATAGGGGGTATCGTTGGCGATCTTGATGGCTTCTTCTTCGGTATCGAACGGGATCATCGAAACGACCGGGCCAAAGATTTCCTCGCGTGCGATGCGCATATTGTTGTTCACATCGGCAAAGATGGTTGGTTTGGTGTAATAGCCTTCATTGATGCCATCGGGTTTGCCAACTCCGCCGACCAGAAGGGTGGCACCTTCGTCGATGCCCGCCTGAATAAGGGTCTGTACGCGGTCAAACTGAATGTGGCTGACCAGCGGGCCGATATGGTCGCCTTCGATGGTCGGATCACCGACTCTGGCGGCGTCACCAACGCGTTTGGCAACTTTGACCGCCTCGTCATAGATGGATCGCTGCACAAGCATCCGGGTCGGTGCATCGCAGGTTTGTCCAGAATTGTTGAAGACATCCAGCACGCTAAAGGTGATGCGATCTTCGATATCGACATCATCAAACACGATGTTTGGCGATTTTCCACCCAGCTCCAGGGTTACGCGTTTGACGTTTTCTGCCGCATCACGGGTGATGGCCTTGCCTGCGCGGGTTGATCCGGTAAAGGACATCATGGCGATATCGGGATGCTGTGAAAGGGTGGCACCGGCCACCGGGCCAGCCCCCTGAACAAGGTTAAAGGCACCTGCGGGGAAGCCCGCCTCGTGGATCATTTCGGCATAAAGGGTGGCATTAAGCGGGGTAAATTCGGACGGCTTAAGCACACAGGTACAGCCGGTTGCAAGGGCCGGGATGACCTTGAGAACGATCTGGTTGATCGGCCAGTTCCAGGGGGTGATCAGGCCGCAAACCCCGATCGGTTCGCGCAAAAGTGTTTCACCGTTATGCAGGGTTTCTTCAAGTTTCAGATCACGCAAAACCGCAATGAAATCGGCAAGATGGTCACTGCCCGCCGCGGCCTGCTGTTCGTGGGCCATGGTGGTTGGCGCACCCAGTTCGGCGGTGATGATATCGGCCACTTCGGAATAGCGGCGCTTATAAATCGCAAGAAGGTTTTCCAACCAGCCAAGGCGCTGATCAATGGTGGTTTGGCTATAGGTGACAAAGGCCCGTTTGGCCGCGGCAACCGCAAGATCGACATCTTCTTCGCTGGCCAGCGTGATTTGCGTAATGACTTCTTCGGTGGCCGGATTGATGACATCCATTTTCTGCGACGAAATCGGATCAACCCATTTGCCGTTGATGTAAAATTTGCCTGCGTTTTCCATTTAGGAAGCCTTCCTGATCGTAGGGTTGTGTCGGGCCAGATCGTCTGTCGTTCGGGACGGAGTGCCTGAAGTCAGGTCCGATTGCCTAACCAGTTTTTGATAATCTCGCGGTGGCGTTCGGCCCCGTAACTGGCAAAATGTCCGCCATGAACGACCCGGACCGGCAAATCATAAAGCCGTTCCATTGATCGCACGTAATCCTTTGCATTTGCATGATAAGTGTCTTCGATCAAAGGTCCATCATAAACAATATCGCCCGAAAACAGGATGCCGGTTGATGCTTCCCAAAGGGCAATGCCGCCCGGCGAATGACCCGGTGTGTGGATGACTTCAAAATGCCGGTCGCCAAGATCAATGACATCGCCATCCTCGACAATCCGGGTGGCCGGGGCGGCCTTGACCGCATAGGTGGTCGAGGCATAGGGAAGCGGCGGCAGTTTGGTGAAAATCTCGTCCGTTACATAAGGATCGGCAAGGGTGTTTTTGCGCGTCGGCGCGGCAAGAAGGTCTGCCTCGCAGCGATGACAGATGCGGTTTTCAAATTCGTGGTGACAGCCGATATGGTCAAAATGGGTATGGCTGGCAACCGCCTGAACCGGGCGTTCTGTCACCAGTGGCACCCAGGCGGTCAATGACACCACCCCCATGCCACTATCGACCAGCATATCGCCATCGCGTCCGCGGATATGCCAGATATTGCAGCGGTAAAATTCCTCGATAAACGGTTCACCGATATAGGTGACATCGTCGCCGACGGATTTGGTGCTGTACCAGTCTTCGGGTTTGGCGTGATCAAGGATCCTCATGCGGCGTCCTCTTGCACTTTGGCGGCGGGATGTCCGGGTAGGATGACCACCGATGCCGGATCAAGGGTCAGGTCAATCCAGGCACCCGGTTCAATGATTGCCGATTGCGGCATATGGGCGGTGATGATCATGTCGGGATAATCCGCCGGGCTTAGATGGGCGCGATGATGCGTGCCAAAGAAAGCACCATCTTCGACCTTGGCCTTGCCCAGTGTGATGCGCGGGCCGGTTCCGGTGCTGGCACGGAAATGTTCGGGGCGAATGGCAAGGGTGATCTTTTGCGCCGCTGTCGCGTTTTGATCGGCCATTACCGATGCGGGCAACTTCACCGCCCCCAGTGCCGTATGGATGTGAATGGCATCATCGGTCAGGGCATCAATCGTGCCGGGAAAGAAATTGACTTCCCCCATGAAGCTTGCCGAAAACAGGGTGCGCGGGCGCATATAGATATCTTCGGGGCGACCGACATCCTCGATCTTGCCTTCGTTCATCACCACAATCCGGTCGGCAATCGCCATGGCTTCTTCCTGATCGTGGGTGACATGAACAAAGGTGGTGCCGACGCGCTTCTGGATGGCTTTGAGTTCATCCTGCATCTGACGACGCAGTTTCAGATCAAGTGCGCCAAGCGGTTCATCAAGCAACAACACATCAGGTTCAACCGCCAGGGCGCGGGCAAGGGCAACGCGCTGGCGCTGGCCACCGGAAAGTTCGTGGGGTTTCTTGGTCGCGGACGCCTTAAGGCCAACCATATCAAGAAGTTCCTCGGCCTTGGCGTGGCGTTCGGTCTTGCCGACCTTGCGCATCTTCAGGCCAAAGGCGACATTGTCGCGCAAGGTCATATGCGGAAACAGGGCATAATCCTGAAACATCGTGGTGGTCGGACGTTTGGAAGGCGGGACATCGCCCATATCGCGCCCGGCGATTTCAATCACGCCACGGGTCGGTGACAGAAACCCGCCCAAAAGCGACAGCAGGGTGGTTTTGCCACAACCCGACGGGCCAAGCAGGACAATGAATTCACCAACGGCGATTTCAAGACTGACATCATCAAGGGCGGTAAAATCGCCAAAGGTTTTGGTCGCATTGCGAATGGATACTGGGGCGGTCATTTCTTTGCCGTCCTTCTAAAGACAATCAGTTCAAGAATAAGCAGCAGCGCAACCGATACCAGGAAGACAACACTTCCGACCGCGTTGGTTTTCGGGTTCAGGCCCGAACGCAACATGCTCCAGATTTCAACAGGCAGGGTGACGTCAAAGCGCGAAAGCAGGAACGCGATGATAAATTCATCCCAGCTAAAGGTGACGGACAGGAAAAATGCCGCAAGGATCGATGGCATCAACATCGGGGCGGATATCTGTGTCATCACCTGCCATTCGGCAGCACCAAGATCGCGCGCGGCCCGTTCGATGTTTTTTTGATGATCGCCCATCGATGCGTAAATGATCGCAAAGCATAGCGGCAAATTGATCACCACATGCCCGATGCCAACGGTCCAAAGCGACAGGGAAACACCCAGCCAGTTAAAGGTCGATAACAGACCAAGGGCGATGATCAGGTAACTGACCGTCATGGGCGCAACCAGAAGCCCGCGCTGAAGCCGGGAGGCCGGAAGAATATAGCGCGCAAGCCCATACGCGGCACAGAAGCCAAGTACACAGGCAACCAGCGAAGATCCGATGGCCACCATCAAGGAATTGCCAAGGGCAGACATCAGGCGACTGTCGGCAAAAACCTCGCCATACCATTTAAGGGTGACCCCATTAAAGGGCGGGACGGGAAGGCGGCCATCCTGAAATGAAAACAGCACAAGGACTGCAACCGGCAAAAAGATAAAGCCGTAAAGTGCCGCCAGATAGACCCAGGAGGCAATTTTGGAAAAGCGTGGAGAGATCATTTTATGTTCTCTCCATCTTGAGCCATCGGGCACACGCGATATAGGCAAGTGTGACCACCACCATCAGAATGATCGACAATGTGGCGGCCATCGGGAAATCGGCCCGGCGGCCCAGTTGCAACATGATGACCTGTGGCAGGGCCAATTCATTATTGCCGCCCAATATCTGTGGCGTGATGTAATCACCAATGCACAGCACAAATGTCAGAAACGCACCGACCATGATACCGGGCAAGGTCAGCGGCAAGATGACATGCCAGAAAACCTGAAAGCCGTTGGCGCCAAGATCGGCTGCCGCCCGGCGATAATTTGGCGGCATCTGTACCAGATTGGCATAGATGGTCAGGGTCAAAAGCATGACAAAGAAATGCACGAACCCGATCACGGTGGCGGTGCGGGTGCTGGCCAGTTCAAGCGGTTCGGCAATCAGACCGATATGCAAAAGGGCGTTATTGATCACCCCGTTTTTGGCCAGAACCAGAAGCCATGAATAGGACCGCACCACATAGCTGGTCCAGAATGGCAGGATCGCCATGATCAGTGCCATGCGCTGCCATTTTTGGGGGACACGTTCGGCGATGATCCATGCCAGCGGATAGGCAAGGATCACGGAAATGATGGTGACGGTGAATGTGATTTCAAGCGAGACAAAAAGCCCCTTAAGCAGATGGGCCTTTTCAAAAAACGTGATGTAATTGTCCAGATTGAACGTCATGACGATGTCGCGGCCCTTGCGGGTGGCAAGGCTGATCGCGGCCATGACAAGAAACGGGATCACGAAAAACGCGACCGTCCACAGCAATGCCGGGGTCACAAACCCCCATGCGCGGCGGTTCTCGCGTGTTTCCAGGGTGACAGAAGCCATCACGGTGTCCTTTGTAAGCAACACAGGCATTTGGCCCGGTTACCAGTCTTGGTGTCGTGGAAGGTTGGTCGCCGTTTTGGCAAGCTTAGCAGAACCACTGCCCCGCAAAAAGCGGGGCAATGGCGGGTGGCAATAAGCGCGGGATGCTTATTGCTGGAGCATCTCGACCCAGGCATCCTGCATCTGGGCATCCAGATCGGCATCTGGGATCGGATAAAGCTGCGAGTTTTTAAGGTAGCCCGGCTGATCATCCCAGCGAAGGGCTGCTTTTTGCGCGGCGGTCAAATTGTCGCCGGCCTTGGCGTTGGCGGGCATCCCCCAGTAACAGGACGATGTGGCAAGACGTGCCTGTCCTTCCGGGCTCAGGATGTATTGAACGAATTTCAGCGCAAGGTCGGGTTTGGCGGACTCTTTCATCACGCCAATCGACTGGGCCCAGCGCAGGCCGCCCTGTTTCGGGATGACCCAATCAAGGTCGGGTTTGTCTTCGGACAGAACCGCCGTGATCCATTCACCGCCGCCAACAAGAATATCGACTTCACCTGTGGCCAAAGCCGTTTGGGACGAGACAACTTCGCCAACCTGCTTGGAGACCTTTTTCATCGCAAACAGCTTTTCCTTGATGGCGTCCATATCGTCGGCACCAAGGTCCGCCGTATCAATGCCAAGGCCCAGCCCGACAAGTCCGATAACCGGCAGGTAGTAATCATAAACTGCGATGCGCCCGGCATATTTGTCCGACCAGATCACCGACATGTCTTCCATGTCCTTGGGATCAACCTTGGTCTTGTCGAACGAGATGGTGTTGTAGCCGAACTTTTCGGTGACGGCATAAATCTTGCCATCAACCACGTTGTTTTCCGCCATCACAACTTCGGGGAAGATATCGGAAGTCGGCAGGGCATCGGCCGGAATTTCGGCCAGAAGGTCCATTTCAACAGCCCGATGCACATCAACGCCGTCAATCACAAACACGTCCCAGTCCCCCGGACGGGATTGTTCGATGATCGAAAGGCCCGCACCCGTGCCTTCATATTCCTTCAGATTGACTTTGACGTCGTATTTCTTTTCGAACGGCTCGATCAAGGCCGGATCGGTGTGATCGCACCAGACAAGTGCGTTCAACTCTTCGGTGGCTTGTGCGCTGTTTGCAACAGCAATGGCACCAAGCAAAAAGGTTGCGGCACCGCCTAAAAGCTTATTGCGGGTTTTCCCCGTAGCAACGTGACGAAACATAGGCTCTCCCTGATTTCATATTGAGGCCTCCCTTTTATTGGGTCTTTCGGCACTCATTCCGGTGCCGTTGAAAAAATATTGAACGTGTTCATTTTTTGAGTCAATGTAATTTTTGAACCCGTTCAGTTTTCTCGGAGTGACAATGTCAGGTCTGCGCGCCCAGAAAAAAGCCGATAAAAACCGCCGTATTCTTGAGGCGGCGACAACACTGTTTCGCAAAGTCGGCTATGACAGTGCGCGCATAGAGGACATTGCCGAAATGGCCGGTGTATCGGTTGGAACGTTTTATAATTACTATAAAAACAAGGGGGATATGCTGATGGCGACGGTCTCGATGGAGGTCGAGGAAGTGCTGGCAGCGGGCGAGGGGATCATTGCCAAAAAGCATGATCAGGTCGCCGGTGCCCTGCTTGAACTGATCGGGAAATATTACGACCATTCCCTGACATATCTGTCCAAGGAGATGTGGCGGACTGCCATGTCGCTTTCAATCGCACAGCCTGAAACACCGTTTTCCAAGCGCTATACCGCCCTTGATCATCGCCTGTCGAAACAGGTTTGCGATCTTTTCCGGTCCCTTCAGGATCGCGGCATTGTGCGCAAGGATGTCGATTGCACGGCAACCGGCGAGCTTGTCTTTAACAATGTGAACATGATGTTCATCGAGTTTGTCAAAGACGAGGAAATGAATGTGGATGGCCTGAAAGATCAGGTCGCCCGCCAGAATATCCCGCTTGCCGATCTGGTATCACAGGCAAGCTAGGCGTTTTTGCCCGCACTTGCCGCCGCATGCAGATAGGCGATGGCAAGGCGTCGGCTTTCAATGCGAAGATTATCCAGAACGCCGTGATCTTCGCCCAACTCACCGAAACTTCCACGCGCAAGTCCGGCCAGTGCAGCCAGCACCGTGAATGTTGCGGTTTTGGGATCGGCAAAGGATGCGTCATTTGCCTTTCCAAGAATTTCCCCAACAGCCCGCCCCATCCGTGCGAACACGTCGGACGATAATCTGACCTGATTGATGGCGCCGGCGATCCGGTACATGGCCTTGGTTGCTTCGGGGTTTCTCATTTTCACAGATACATAGGCGTCTGCGATGCTTGCCGCGAGATCCGACAAAGGGGCATTCTCGGCGTTGGAGGCAATGCGTTCGAATTCCGTCGCCATTGCTTCGAAATGGTTCAGCAGGATGGCGTAAAGCAGGGCTTCCTTGTTGGGGAAATATTGATAAAGCGTGCCGACCGAAACGCCTGCGCGGTCCGCAACGCGTGTCGTGGTGAAACGCCCCAGATCCTCGGCCAGCAAAACCTGAATGGTTGCTTCATGAATGGCCTCGACCGTGACACCGGACCTGCTTTGGATCGGCTGTTTTCTGGGCTTCAGGCCGTCTGTAGCGGATGCTTTCAATATGCGAATTCCAAACTGAAGGATTGTTCAGATATATTTGTTTCATAGCGTTCCGACAAGACGGGCGCACGATTTTCCCCGGATTTGGGTGGCGCACACCGAAGATCCGGGACAGGATGAACAGCCCGGTTTGATAAACCGCGAGGACAGAAAGTGATGCACATGCGTGAAGGCATTAAAACCACGAAGGTCATATCGATCGGACGCAGATTGTTTCTTGGCTCGATCCTGGGTGCTGCTGTACTGGCAACGGGGATGACCGTCGGGTTTTCCCAGCAGGTACATGCATCACCGCGCATTTTGACGTTCAGTGATCACCAGCCCGCAGACAGAATGCGGACACGCTTTTTGCGCGACGTGCTCTTTCCGTTGATCGAGGCGGAATCAAATGGACGCCTGAAAATCGAAGATCATTGGGATGGTGAACTGGCACAGGCCTATGATGCCTTGGGTGCGCTCAGCAGTGGTGCAGTTGATATGGCAACAACGGTGCCGGAATACACTGCCAAGGAAATGCCGCTTCATCAAATATTCAAAAGCTTCATCGTTGGTCCGAAGGATGATCAGCAGATCGCGTTTTTCCGCCGCGTTTATGACGAAGTACCCGTATTTACCAAGGAACTGGCCGATAATAATATTGTGCCGATCTTTTTCGGAACGGGCTATCCGGTCGCGTTTTACAGCACTGAACCGCTTTCTGACCTGTCGGGGATCGCCGGGCAGAAATGGCGTTCGGCAAGTTTCTGGCACCTCGATTTCCTGAAAAATGCTGGTGCAACGCCTGTGCGTGTCCATTGGGGTCCGGAAGTCTACGAAGCGATGAAATCTGGTGAACTTGACGGCCTGATGGTCAATGTCGATAGCGGCTATTTCCTTAATGCCCACGACGTGGCGCCAAATATTCTGGTTTCCTATGACCTGTGGCTTGGTCATGTTTATCCACTGACCATGAACAAGGATGTTTGGGATAGCCTTGATACAGAGTATCAGGATGCCATTCACCGGGCTGCTGCAAAATCATACGAGACCCTCGGTAAAGTGATGACGCAAAGCTTTGATGACCAGATTTCAAAGCTGCGCGAAGCTGGTGCCAATGTGCGTATGCTTGATACGTCCGAGGTTGACGCATTCGCCAAAGCCACCCGCTATCAGGATGTGCAGGCCGCCTGGGTAGCAGAACAGGAAGCCAACGGCAACAAAAGGGCCGGTGCCGTGATGGGCGAAGTGACTGCAATCATGAATGATTTTCTGCCCGTCCGGAACTAGGGCGGATATGCAAAGCTGACATCCTGTTCTTTGACAGCAGGATGTCAGCAGCCCGGATCATGGATTCCAAACTGCTTGGCGGCTTTTGCCCGTGATGTTATCAAAACGCATCCTAGGGTTGAAACGCGCAATCGGAGCCGAAAATAATGAGCTCACCGGCAGATGGTTATTTCGAAAGAGGACAGAGCTGGCCGCTTGAGTCTGTTCGTCTTCGCGGCATTCTTTTGGAATGCGGGTTGGAAGAAGGCCTTAAATGGGGCAAGCCCTGCTATATGCAGGATGGCAAAAACATCGCCATCATTCAGGGCATGAAGGATTTTCTTGCCCTGATGTTTTTCAAGGGCGCCTTGATGGATGATCCGGCCGATATCCTTGTGCCGCCCGGACCCAATTCAAACTCCGGCCGACAAATCCGTTTTGCCAGCATGGATGATGTTGCCAAATCTGAAAACAGCATCAAGTCCTATGTCCAGGCGGCCCTCAAGATCGAAGAAGCGGGGCTTAAGGTTGAGAAGGCCGATACCCCTGATTTGCCTGCGGAACTGCTTGCCAAACTTGCCGAAGACAGCGAACTGAAAACCGCGTTCGAAGCCCTTACACCGGGCCGACAACGTGGATACGGGCTTTATATCGGTGGTGCAAAACAGTCAGCGACCCGGCTGGCCCGGATCGAAAAGCATCGTCCGCGCATTCTGGAAGGCAAAGGCATTCACGACCGCTAAGCCTGTGTTAGTGATCGCGGTTCAAAAGCTTTAACTTGGCCACTTGCCCCGGCAGTCCGAACATCTTAGGTTAACGTAAACGTCAACGTATGTTGCAGGGCAAAATGAAGTTTCAGGGTACGGAGAATTACGTTGCAACCGAGGATTTGATGGTGGCAGTCAATGCCGCGATCACGTTGCAACGTCCGCTTTTGGTCAAGGGAGAGCCGGGTACGGGCAAGACGGTTCTGGCCGAGGAAATTGCCAAATCACTTGGCAAAAAGCTGATCACATGGTCGATCAAATCCACTACCCGCGCCCAGCAGGGCCTATATGAATATGATGCGGTTTCGCGTTTGCGCGATAGCCAGTTGGGGGACGAGCGTGTTCATGACATCGCCAACTACATCGTCAAGGGCAAGCTCTGGGAAGCCTTTGAGTCGGATGGAGACGCCCCGGTTCTTCTGATTGACGAGATCGACAAGGCCGATATCGAGTTCCCCAACGATCTGTTGCAGGAACTCGATCGCATGGAATTCTTCGTTTACGAGACCCAGCAAACGGTCAAGGCCATCAATCGTCCGATCGTGATCATCACGTCAAACAATGAAAAAGAATTGCCCGATGCGTTCCTGCGGCGTTGTTTCTTCCATTATATCCGCTTCCCCGACGCCGATACCATGGCCGAGATTATCGAGGTGCATTATCCCGGTATCCAGAAACGTCTGGTCGCCGAGGCCCTGAACCTTTTCTATGATATTCGCGACGTTTCGGGATTGAAGAAAAAGCCGTCAACGTCCGAGCTTCTGGACTGGTTGAAGCTTCTGATGGCCGAAGACCTGCCGCCCGAAGTGCTGCGTGCCAAGGATGCCAAATCGGCCGTGCCGCCCCTTCATGGTGCATTGCTTAAAAACGAGCAGGATGTGCATCTGTTTGAACGGCTGGCCTTCATGGCGCGGCGCGAAGGGCGCTAGGTGGTTCCCGGCCTTAATAGGCCGGAAAGGTTGCCTTCATTGCAGCTTCTTCAGCGCGAATACGACGCCAAAGTATGGCTGCGTAAATCGGCAGTCCGACAATCAGCGTTCCCCACGCCTGAAGAGCCAGGCCAAAGCCGATCAATTCAGGTGCGATGTTCAGGAAGTAATTGGGATGCTTGCAAATTTTATAAAGGATGCTGGTGCGAATCTCGTGATTGGGCGAGATGAAAAGCTTGACCGTCCAAAGGTCACGCAGCGTCGCAATCACACCTGCAAGCATGACAATCGAAACCACCCAAATCGCAATTCCGGCATAGGTCAAAGTACCGACCGGGGCTGCGCGGTTAATCCCTTCGATAACGCTGGCAGCATAAAACCCGATATGCGCAACGGTCAGAATACGGGTGGTGGCAACATCATATTCGGCGGCACCAGCCGCGCGCAAACGTGCTTCGTTTCGTTTGGAAATTGCCAAGGAAATCAGTCGGGCAATGATGGCAATGGCGACAAAGCCATAAAGAAAATCAGTCATAAAAAGAATGCTCGTGCGTTTGTTTTTGGTAATCCGCGGCGATCATGCCCGGTACGTGCGGGCGGAAAGTGCCTGATGGGGGCCGCTTTGTCCAGGTTTGGGTTGCATGAAGTCATGTTTTATATCGCAAAAGTTTCAGATCCGCGCATGATGGCGTTTGGATCGGGGGGCAAGTGATGTTCACCGGTTTTTTCTATAAGCTTAAAGATGTGCGTATTCCTGTGTCACTGCGGGAATATCTGACTCTGCTTGAGGCGGTGGAAAAGGGACTGGCAGGCTATTCGGTTGAGGATTTCTATTATCTGGCGCGTGCGGCCCTGGTGAAGGACGAACGCCATCTTGATAAATTCGACCGGGTGTTTTCCGAACATTTCAAAGGTGTTGCCGATCTGGCGGCGGGCATGGACGAGGTTGCCCAAACTGATATCCCTGAAGAATGGCTGCGCAAACTGGCCGAGAAATTCCTGACTGACGAGGAAAAGGCCGAGATCGAAGCCCTTGGCGGCTGGGAAAAGCTGATGGAGACGCTTAAACAGCGTCTTGAAGAACAAAAGGGCCGCCATCAGGGCGGTAATAAATGGATCGGGACGGCCGGGACTTCGCCATTTGGCGCATATGGCTATAACCCCGAAGGGGTGCGGATCGGACAGGACAAGTCCCGTCATCGTCGTGCGGTCAAGGTTTGGGATAAACGCGAATTCAGGAACCTTGATGACAGTGTTGAAATCGGCACACGCAACATCAAGGTGGCCCTTCGTCGCTTGCGCAAATGGGCGCGGACCGGGGCGGCAGACGAGCTTGATCTTCCGGGCACCATCACGTCAACCGCACGCCAAGGGTGGCTTGATGTGCAGATGCGCCCGGAACGTCACAACGCGGTCAAGGTGTTGATGTTGTTTGATGTTGGCGGATCAATGGATGACCACATCAAGGTGTGTGAAGAACTGTTTTCCGCGGTCAAAACCGAGTTCAAGCATCTTGAATATTATTACTTCCACAATTGCCCCTATGAAGGGTTGTGGAAGGATAATGCCCGTCGCTGGAACGAACAGGTTTCGACATGGGATGTGATCAATACCTATGGCGCGGATTACAAGCTGGTGATCGTCGGGGACGCAACAATGAGCCCCTATGAAATCACCTATCCCGGCGGGGCTGTCGAACACTGGAACGAGGAAGCCGGGTCTGTGTGGCTGCAACGCCTTGTTGATCATTTCCATCATGCGGCCTGGATCAATCCGCAACCGGAAAACTGGTGGCGTCATCACCAGTCGATCCAGATCATGCACAAGCTGATGGAAGGACGGATGTTCCCCCTGACCCTTGACGGGTTGGATCGTATGACCGGGGAACTTAACCGCTAATCCGGTTGGCGGATGGTTCTTGCGGGGTTGTATTTTGGCCGGGCGGGATATGCTGCGCCATCAGGTCGATGAACGCGTCAAGATTGATCGGTTTGCCCAAGTGATCATTCATGCCCGCGGCAAGACAGTCATCCCGATCTGCACGGGATGCATTGGCTGTCATGGCAATAATCGGCAGTTCGGTCGATGATTTGACCTTGCGGATTTCACGCGTTGCCTCAAGCCCGTCCATACCGGGCATCTGCACATCCATGATGACAATGTTATATTTCTGATCAGGGGAAAGAGCCATCGAAACCCCTTCTTCGCCATTCACCGCAAGGTCGACCATCGCCCCCTCGTTTTCCAGAAGTCCCTTTGCCACCTGCCGGTTCAGGGCATTGTCCTCGACCACAAGAACGTGAAGTCCTTCAAGACGGCCGGTACTGATGCCGTTGGCAAGATTGGTGTCACTGCCATCTGACGAAAGGTTCTGCAGGGCGTCCTTCAGGTGGTGGGCAAGGAACGGCTTTTGAAGATCATGTATCGTCAAGCTTGGGGCTGCGTGCGCAAGTTTACTTTCACGACGTGTCAGGGCCACGATCCGGTATGTGTCATCGGGCAGGGATGCCAGTGTATCCGCAATGACCTGCGCATCCTGATCACTGAGCCCGTATTCATCTATGACGATTTTCAATTCTGTGCCGTCATGGCTTTTCAAGCCCTGTAGCAATTCAATCAATTCCCCCGGGGTCCGGGCAAGTGTGAAATCGAGATGCTGATATTCGACGAATTTGCGATAGATATCAGCCGCATGATCGGCAATGGCCAGAAAGACTATGTCTTCATTATCAATGGGATGCGGGTTGTCCTCAGTCGTCGTCAAACTGTCTTCCATGACATCAAATTCAAGCTCAAACGAGAATGTGCTGCCTTCACCAGGCATCGTCATAACTTCGATTTTGCCGCCAAGGGCCGTGACGTAACTGTCGCTGATGGCAAGGCCAAGTCCGGTGCTGCCGAACTGACGCGATGTTGATGCTTCTGCCTGTGTAAAGCCGGTAAACAGCCGGGCCAACTGTTCGCTTGATATTCCAATGCCGGTATCCTCGACGGCAAAGCGAATTTTTGATTTTCTCGGCATGTTGCGATCAACGGTTTTCACCGAAATGCAGACATGACCGGTTCGGGTAAATTTAAGGGCGTTGCTGGCAAGGTTGGTCAGGACCTGTTGCAGTTTCAGGCTGTCGCTTCGAACGTTAACCGGCAGGTCTGCCGAGACATCGAAAATGAGATCGATGTCATCATTGACGTGATTGCCATACAGAACGTGTCCCAGTTCTTCGAGTAACTGAACAAGATCAAAGCTGTGCATATCAAGTTCGAGTTTCCCGGCCTCGATTTTGGAATAATCAAGAATGTCATTGAGGATACGCAGCAATGCACGAGCAGAACTTTGGGCCTTATTCAAATAGTCGCTTTGTGTCGGTGTCAGATCGGTTTGCCGGGTAAGTTGAAGCATGCCAAGGATGGCATTCATCGGGGTGCGGATTTCATGGCTCATATTGGCAAGGAAGTTTGATTTCGCCACGTTTGCCCGATCAGCACTTTCCTTGGCCTGTTGCAAAAGTTCTTCGCGGTTGGCCTGATCGGTAATGTCGCGGTTAAAGCCGGTCACGCGGAACGCGCTGCCATCTTCATTGCGTTCAACATCGGCACCTGCCTGAATGACCCGTCTTTCACCGTCCGGGGTAAAGATTGCAAATGTCGTGTTGAAGTCGCCCGTACCATCAAGGAGGGCTGCGATACGAAGTTGCAAGCGGTCGACGTCACCGGGATCAAGTCGGGATTGCCAATGTTCCAAGCTTACGCCTTCATTTTGCATGAATGCGGGATAACCATAGATGTGGAACATATTAGGGTTCCACCTAAGTGCATTGGTCGTCACATCCCACGACCAGATTCCCATTTCCGCGACATCGGCCGCCATCTCGATCTGATTTCTGGTGGCATCAAGTTGGCGACGGATTTTGTATTGCTGTGTGACATCGATTGACACGTAAACCAGCCCGTGATGTTCGCCGGCATCGCTTTTAAGCTCGGAAATCACGGTCGAGGCAATGAATTCGCTGCCATCCTTGCGGATTTGCGTCCATTCACGGGTGGTCGTTTCACCGATCATCGGCAAGATGAACAAGGCTCTGTCAGGGGGGATGTCACCCCGGATCGGGTTTGACAGTTCTTTTGCATATGTCTTCAGTTCGGAAGGCGCGAACAGTTCGGAAATATGAAGTTTTTCAACAGCTTCGTCCTGAAGGAAGCCAAAGAGATGTTCAGCGCCGCTATTGAAGACGGTGATTTGCCCTTTTTCATCCGTGGCAATGATTGCAACATCGTTGGCAGCGCGCAGAATATTCATCAGCAGTGCGTTTACGCTTGTCAGCTCCTCGGTCCGGACCGAAACAAGGTTTTCAAGCTGGGTATTGATTTCATTGATCCGTCGACGGGCTTCTTTCTGGGCCGTGAAATCGCGCATGGTTTGCGACGAACCGATGATGTCGCCTGAATCGGACTTGATCGGGGATGCCGTCACGGACAGGTCGATCAATGTACCGTCTTTGCGAAGCCGCTGGGTTTCGAAGTTCTGGACCGGTATGCCTTTGGCCAGGCGTTCCTTAAGGTCACGTTCCTCGCCGTGCAGGGCAGGTGGAACCAACAAGGTATCAAACGGCAATCCAAGCACTTCGGTGCGGCAATAGCCAAACAGGGTGGTCGCGGCGGGGTTCCAGCTTGTGATCTTGCCTTCAAGGTCGCAACCGATGATGCCATCAAACGAACTTTCAACAATCGACGCCAATGCAGCGCGGTCTTTCATCGCGTTAAGTTTGTTTCGGCGGTTGGATATAAAGGCCGAAAAAAGCAGGGCAAGACCGATGCTGGCCGCCGAACCGGCCCCCATCACTACTTGATGGGGAAACAGATTAAGATTGCTTACAAATTCAGGCGTGATTGCAAAGTCAACCGACCAGACGCGACCAAAAAGGGTCATTTCAGAGTTGGTCACAAGCCCGGTGGTCTCAAGCGCGCCTTCCGGGAAGTTGCGGAAAAAGGTTACCGGGTTGTCGGCGACAGTGATGTCTGTCATCGAAAGCGAAAAAGTCTGGTCATAAATGTCCAGATCAGCCAGCACTTCTTCCATCAATAAGGGCGCGTAACTCCAGCCAAAAGCTGCCTGAACGCGTTGTTCTTCTGTGTCTGTTGGTAAGCCCGGTCGATAAAGCGGCGACAGGATTAAAAATGACTGTTTCGGGTTGCCGGTTGCCTGAACCAGTGTGATTGGCCCGGTCAACTGAACGGTCCCGGTTTTCATCGCATCGTCTGCGGCTTTGCGGCGGTTGGTTTCCGAACCGATATCAAGACCGATGGCCTGCATGTTCCGCTCGGCCGGTTCGATATACTGGATGACATAACGTTCGTCAGGATGCGGCGTAAGTTGCCGGATTGAAAATGTCGGGAAATCGTCGGCTTTTGCGCGTTCAACAAACGCCTGTTCGTCGGCAACGGGCACACGCCGGATAAAGCCGAAGCCACGCGCACCGGGAAACTCGGTATCAATATCGCGGACATGATTGTACTGGATGAATTGTCGGCGGCTCAGATCATTTTCGCCAGCTGTCAGGACAACCGCCTTGGCGCCCTGCAAACCGTATTGGTACAGCCTGAACCGATCAGTGATGGCCGAAACAGCGAGTGTTGCAGCTTTGTCCGCTGCGTCGTCGATAATTTCAATATTGCTGTTACGGAGATGCCATGTCGTCGCGGCACTGAGTGCAATGCCGATAAGGGCAATGGTTACCGACAGAACTTTTATTTTGTTCGGAGACAACGTGCTGTTACTTGAGTTCACTGATTTCACTGACAAATACGGATTTATTTATCTGTATCTGGTGGCTGCGGGAACGTTTTCCAGTATTGGATCTGCAATTGTTATGTGATCCTGACGGGGAACCAAATCCGCGGAGATACGTTCAGAAATTAATGTAACAGATTGATGAAGAATGAAGGTGAAATTCGCACTGACGTTTCTGTGATTTGAAACCATGCCTATAGTCCTGAAAAATCCGAACAGGACTGTAATCAAAGGGACTTTGTGATGCTGGTAAAAAATTGGAATCCTCGGCGTATGATCGCAAGCGGGATGTTCGTGGCCGCAATGATGGCGGCTCCGTTTGTGGGTGCAATGTCCGTTCGCGCACAGGACGTCACGCAGGAAAAAGTCGTGATTGCCCATCGCGGGGCGTCGGGATATCTGCCCGAACATACTTTGCCAGCCAAGGCACTGGCCTATGGCATGGGGGCCGATTACATCGAACAGGATGTGGTTCTGTCAAAGGACGGCGTGCCGGTGATCCTGCATGACATTCATCTGGATACCACGACCGATGTTGCAACCAAGTTCCCGGATCGCAAGCGCGAAGACGGGCGTTACTACGTCATTGATTTCACACTGGCCGAGCTTAAATCCCTGACTGTGACCGAACGGTTCAAGGCCGATACCGGCAAACAGGTTTATGAAGATCGTTTCCCCGGTGATTTCGGAATGTTCAAAATCCCGACGCTTGAAGAAGAGATCAAGCTTATCCAGGGGCTTAATCGTTCGACCGGGCGTGATGTCGGTATCTATCCCGAAATCAAGGACCCGGCATTCCACCGCGCCGAAGGGCAGGATATTTCCAAGACCGTGATCACGGTTCTGGAACAGTGGGGCTATAACAATCCGGCGTCGAATGCGTTTGTGCAATGCTTTGACTGGGCCGAAACCAAGCGCATCCGTAACGAACTGAAGTATCAGGGCAAGATGGTTCAGCTTTTGGGTGAAAACCGCTGGGGCGCGCCAGAGGGCACGGATTACGATTATCTGAAATCGGCCGAAGGTGTGGTTGAAATGGCAACCGTTGTCGACGGCATCGGACCGTGGCTGCCGCAAGTCATCGAAGGGTTAAGTGCCAATGGGACGGCGATCATGACCCCGACCCTGATTGCCGCCCAGCGCGCGCAACTTTTGGTCCATCCCTATACCTTGCGCGCCGATCAGTTGCCGAAATGGGCGGGGGATATGGATATTGCCCTGAAGGCGATCTTTGATGATGCGGGTATCAACGGCATTTTCACCGATTTTCCGGATCAGGCTGTGCAGTTTTTGGCGAACAATCCGGCGTCATAACCGCGATTTTATCGTTTTGCGCAGCAATCTGTTTCCAATCTGATCGTTATCAGAGGCAAGCAGGTAAGTCATTATTGCACTTCGCAATTTTCAACCAAGGAGGCTGATATGGCAAAGGTACTGGTTCTTTATTATTCGATGTATGGGCACATCGAAACCATGGCAAATGCAGTTGCCGAAGGCGCACG
Source organism: Thalassospira profundimaris (assembly GCF_003326675.1). GTDB lineage: Bacteria > Pseudomonadota > Alphaproteobacteria > Rhodospirillales > Thalassospiraceae > Thalassospira > Thalassospira aquimaris. Next base: position 293,264 of record NZ_JPWF01000004.1, on the reverse strand, counting down.
CGGTGTTGCCGGAACCCAGGTCGATGTCAAACGCGTACCCGAAATCATGCCCGAAGATGTTGCCAAGGCAGCTGGTGCCAAGCTTGATCAGGCAGCCCCGATTGCGGCTGTTTCCGATCTTGCGGAATATGATGCCATCATCTTTGGTGTGCCGACCCGCTTTGGCAATATGTCGGCCCAGATGCGCAACTTCTTTGATCAGACCGGTGGTCTTTGGGCCAAGGGTGCGCTGATTGGTAAAATCGGTTCTGTCTTTGCATCGACCGGCACCCAGCATGGCGGTCAGGAAACCACCATCACCTCGACCCATACGACGCTTTTGCATCACGGCATGGTGATTGTCGGTGTACCCTATAGCTGTGCGGGGCTGACCAATATGGATGAAATTACCGGTGGTTCGCCCTATGGCGCGACGACCCTTGCCGGTGCTGACGGATCGCGTCAGCCGTCCGAGAACGAGCTTGATATTGCGCGCTTCCAGGGCAAACACGTTGCCGAACTGGCCGCAAAGCTTGCCGGCTGATCCAGCCGTCATCCATTAAGATCAAAGGCAGTGTCAGGGACCTGACACTGCCTTTTTTGTTGCGTTTCGGGAAACAATCAGGTGCCTGATTGTGCCTTGTTTGGCGACAGTTTTGTGGCACATTAGAACCCATAAAATTCCGCCCGGCACAAGGTGTCGGCCAGATCAGGAGAATGATGATGTCAGATCAGATCGCAAATATACGCGGTGTTGCGCGGGTTCTGCGCGCCATGGATACATCCGATGGTGCGGGTGTGTCGCTGAAACGGTCCATCGGAACGCCGCAGCTTGATATGCTTGATCCGTTCCTGATGCTTGATTCCATTTCAACCGATAATGCCGATGACTATATTGCCGGTTTCCCCGAACATCCGCATCGCGGGTTTGAAACTGTGACCTATATGGTTGAAGGTGCGATGGGGCACGAAGACAGCATTGGTTCCAAAGGCGTGCTTCGATCCGGTGGTGTGCAGTGGATGACTGCAGGAAGCGGCATCATCCATTCCGAAACCCCGATGCAGGAAGATGGTCTTTTGCAGGGGTTCCAGCTTTGGATCAATTTGCCCGCCAAGGACAAGATGATTGATCCGCGCTATCAGAATATCGAAGCACCGGACGTTCCCGAGATTTCCGTATCCGAGGGCGCAGACCTTCGTCTGGTTGCCGGTGAAATGTTTGGCAAGGTTGGTCCGATCAACGGGATTTCCACCAACCCGGTCTTTGTGGATGCCAAGCTTGACGCAGGCAAGGAAGTCACCATTCCGGTGCCCGAGGGCCATGCAGCGGTGGTTTATGTGTTTATCGGTGATGCGGTTGTTGCGGGCAAAGATGTCCCGACCCATCATCTGGCAATCCTTGATGACGGGGATGGTGTGACCCTGCGCGGTGGCAAGAATGGTGGCCGGATGTTGGTGATTGCGGCGCGCCCGATCCATGAACAGGTTGTCCGGTACGGCCCGTTTGTCATGAGCAGCAAACAGGAGCTGATGCAGGCCTTCGATGATTATCAGCGCGGTAACTTCGTGCGCAAGGCAGCGTCCTGATCGCTTGTTGACCTCGCGAAAGCGATACATCAATCACCCCGGTCGGAAATGGCCGGGGTGATTTGTATAAGGCTAAAGAATAGTTCGGCCAATTGATCTATGCCCTTGAAAGTGCTGCCCCGTTGTCCAAGTTTTAAACTAAGGACAAAGAAGGGATCGCTGTCAGAATGTTCAAGTCGCTACAGCGCGCATCTGGATGGGTTTTGGTGCTGTTGGCCAGCATGTTTGTGACGTCTGCCGAGGCGCAAGATATCCGCGTTGTGACCGGCGACGAGTTCCCGCCTTTTGCCGACCGGCAACTCGAAAATGGCGGATTGGCAACCGACATCGTGCGCAGGGTTTTCAAAAGTGTCGGGCACGAGAATGTCGTTATTGCCTGGCGTTCCTGGCTTAAGGGTTACGAGATGACGGTGGACGGGGAAGTCGACGGGACTTTTCCCTATGCCTTTACCCGGACGCGCGGCAAGGCAGTGCTGTATTCCGATCCGATCACCAGCCTGAAGGCATATGGATGGTTCTTGAAGTCGCGTTCTTCCTTTGATGCCAACCTTGATCTGATCGGCAAGAATCTGTGTCTGCCACTGGGGCATGCGGAGCTTGGCTATACCGGAAAACTGTTTGGTAACGGTCAGGCAAAAAGGGTCGCCCCACCGGATATGAAAACCTGTTTCCAGCTGCTGGCGGCAGGGCGGGTTGACAGTGTCATCAGTCCGCGGCCCGAGGCGGTTAATTCAATAGCAGCCGCCGGTCTTTCAAATGATGATTTTGGCCATATCCCCGAAGCCCTGTCTGATCAGCCATTGCATTTCATTGTCGGGAAAAGAAACCCGCGGGCCGAACAAATCATTGCCCAGTTCAATAGCGGCCTGAAACACCTTCGCGAAAGCGGGGAGCTGTCGACGATGCTTGACGGGATTGACTACTGATCGGAACAGCTGGTTCCTTGATCTTGAAATAACAAAAGGCCCAAGCCGGTTTCGGCGGGGCCTTTTGCATATCATGTGATGGATCAGATCACTTTTCGGCGGTTGTTTTGGCGGCAACCTCGTCTTCAACCACCCAACCCTTGTCGGTTCGACAGGCCGATTTGATTTGCTGGCTGGTTCGGTTATGGGATGAAAGTTCCTGACGATAGGTGCGGCACCAGTTGCCCTTGTCGGTCTTGAATGTTTTTAACGGTGTGACCGATATCCCCAGGGACGAAACCCGGGTTTTATCGGCATCGCCGGAATTGTTGTTTTCAAGCGCTGTCTGTACGGTTTGGGCAAGTTGATCACGGGCCTTTTTCGGGATCTTTGTTGGCGCCGGGCCATAGGTCATCAGGGATTCACTATGATCGCTGCCCGAATTCCATGACCGGTCGCGCTTGACGTAAAAACCGATTTCGGGCGCGTACCACCATTTGGTGGTCTGCATCCACCATTGCCCGTAATACCGGGAACATTCGATCACATAGGTATCAAAGGTCCCGGCGGGGACTTCGATGCGTTCGGTCGCAGGCACCTTGCAAGTCAGCCACTGGTCATAGCTGTTGACCTTCCCGGTGTCGGGATCAATGTTTTCCGACTTGGTCGAAACCCGAACCATCTTGTCATATTCAAGTGGCCACAGGGATTGCGAACCATCCTTGATGCTTGCGGTGCCCGACCGTTTGCGGTCTTCCTTGTCGGTATAGGACCATTCCAGATTGGGGCCGGTGAAATCCGCACCGGTTTCAAAGCGATAATCACCACCACCATTCCAGACAAAGTTATCGCCGCTGATTTTTTCGACATAGATGGCGCGACCGCTGTCAAAGACAAAGGCATCACCAACCCCGAAATCGGGGAGGGTGGCGGGCGCCAGGTCGGGACCGGTATTCTCGGTCTTTTCGGCATATTGCCCCATGCCGTCATTCAGTTCATTCAGCTTGGCACCAAAATCGTCAAGGGTCTGACAGGCCCCCAATAATGCAAGGCCCAAAAAGCATGAAAGCGCCCCGAAGTGACGCGAAAGGGTCGGCATCTTCATAGTCCTGATCCTGCTTATTCTTTTTGGTCGATGTTTGCGTCGTGTTTTTTATCGTGTCGTTCAGCATTACAGATTGGGACGAAGCCCCACCTTCGTCCCAACCCGGTATTTACAATTTATGATCTGGGGTTGGCGGCTCCAGATCGGGCAGATCAACGCCCGGAATCAGGCGATACACCGTTTCCCATTGTCCTTCACCGGTACGGCATGCCCGCCCGTAGAAACCTGTGTCACTGCCCGTTACCGGATCACCGGCAAAACTCACCTGATATTCGCGGCAGAACCGCCCGCCCTGACGGAAGGTGCGCAGTGGTTCGATCAAGGTGTCCGAACCGCTCTTCTGATCGGCACCAAGAGCAACATGACGGATTTCGCCGCTTAGTGTTTTTTCCAAGGTCAGGCTGATTTCCTGATCAAGAACCGGATTGCCGATGGGGGAAAAGGCCGCCATCTGTGCAGTACCTTGCGGTCCGCTTGCCTGCGGGTCGCTGGCAAGGTTTTCGTTAAACCAGTTACCACCAACGAATGCGATCAGGACGGCGGCGGCGGCGCCGATGCCGGTCCAGATTGCGTTATTGTTGTTCGCAGCACGCGGTGCCGGATGCACATTGCCTGCATCATGCACGGTGTTACGTTTTTCAACCGGCTTCTGATCAAGGATATCCTGGATGCTTTTGCACAGCTCCGGATAGACGTGATCATCAAGAAGGCGATTGGACTGATTGCGCAAAACAACGGCTTGTCCGGCCATGATGTTGAACTGGCGGGTCAGAACCGGGCAATTGGCAATGCGGTCTTCAAGCTTGCGGCACTCGGTCGGGACGAGTTCACCGTCGATATAGGCCGACAACAAGATGTAATCCTGTTCCTTGAGTTCAGTAGTCATGGCGAACCTCTTTGGATGCCGTCATTATTTGTCAGGTTGCTATCATCGTCATGCAGGGCGGCAAGTATCTTGCGGGCCCGTGCAACGCGGCTCATCACGGTTCCATCGGGAACGCCCAGAATGTCGCCAGCTTCGCGATAGCTGTATCCTTCAATCAAAACCAGTGTCAGGGCAGCACGCTGGTCTTCGACCAGCGATGCCATGGCTGCTTGCAAGAAGACCCGGTCTGTTCCGCCATGTCTTTGCATGGGCATGACGGTATCGCGGGCATCTTCAAACGAAATGACGTTGCCGCGTCTTTGGTCGCGGCGTTTCTCATCGATCCAGCTTGTCTGGATGATGCGATACAGCCAACTGTCAAGCCGTGTGCCCGGTTCAAACTGATCAATCCGTTCGACCGCCTTGATATAGGCGGTCTGTACCAGATCTTCTGCGGCGACTGCATCGCGGGTCAGAGATCGGGCAAAACGCATGGCACGCGGTAGCAGTTCGGTCAATTCTGAGCGAAGTGCGGTGTCCAAACCAAATGTCCCATTCTGATTTTGTGGGTTCTATTGTGTGGATAACGCGCGCGCGTGGCTGTTTCTTCCGTCACAGATGAAAAAAAAATATTTGGAAATTATTCGCTGGGGTGCGGAAGAAATTGTTCAACCGGTGCGTTGTCCCTGCAAACAATGCGAAATCCCGGACAATGGACTGGAGCTTAAAGATGACGATCGAAATGAAAAAATCACTTCGCACCAAGATTGTGACGGCCGGAATTCTTGGTTTTGGCGCTTTTGCGCTGATTGCCACACCGGTCTCTTTTGATCTCTCGAAAATGGATCTGACCGATAACGCAGCCTTTGCGCAAGGTAACGGCAATGGCGGTGGTAACGGTAACGGTGGTGGAAACGGTGGCGGAAACGGTGGCGGAAACGGCAACGGTAATTCCGGTGGCAATGGCGGTGGTAACGGCAATGGTAATGGTGGCGGAAATGGCAACGGCAATAGTGCCGACGGTCCGGGCAACAGCGCTGCTGCACGATCCAATGCGAAAAGCCTCGGGCTGCAGTCCAACGGTCTGGGACGCAGTGCGGCTGAAACCGACGAAGGTGAAGAAGGCGAGGAAGGTGACGTTGGTGGAAAATCCATGCCGCGTGGCATCACCAATGCGCCGGGCCTTGCCGGTGCCCTTCCGCCCGGCATCCAGCGCGTCTTTGGCGCACCGGCTGGTCCTGATGTTGATCCTGATATCGAACAGGAAATCATTACCCATGGCTGGAAAGAGCTGACCCGTCCGGACGCTGGTGATGATGTCGATACGCCAGACGATGGTGAGCCGGACACTGGTGATACGGGCGATACAGGCGACACTGGCGACACTGGCGACACTGGCGACACAGGTGACACTGGGGATGCGGGCGACACCGGGGATACCGGGGATACCGGGGATACCGGCGATACCGGCGATACGGGTGACACTGGGGATACCGGCGATACAGGTGACACTGGCGACACTGGCGACACTGGCGACACCGGAGATACAGGTGACGCAGGTGATACCGGTGACACCGGAGATACTGGCGAAACTGCCGCATAAGAATCCCACTCAAGGCAGCTGATCCTGCTTTGATCGCCGCGGTCTCCACCCAGACCGCAGGTAACTGGAAACCCCGTTCGGTCCCCCGCCGGCGGGGTTCTTTTTGTGCGGATTTCGGACAGGGTATCAAAATGCGCCGACAAAGAAAAAGCCCCCGCCGAATAAGCGGCGAGGGCTTCTTTGATTGGCGAAACTGCCAGTCTGATCAGATGGATCAGGCCATTGCAGCTTTCAGACCTTCGTCCAGTTTGTCGAGGAACTGGGTGGTGGTCAGCCATTTCTGGTTCGGGCCGATCAGCAGTGCCAAATCCTTGGTCATGAAGCCGGCTTCGACGGTGTCGACGCAAACTTTTTCAAGGGTTTCAGCAAACTTGACGACTTCCGGGGTACCATCGAACTCGCCACGGTACTTAAGACCCTGGGTCCAGGCAAAGATCGACGCAATCGGGTTGGTCGAGGTTTCTTTGCCCTGCTGGTGCTGACGGTAGTGACGGGTAACGGTGCCGTGTGCAGCTTCTGCTTCAACGGTCTGCCCATCCGGGGTCATCAGAACAGAGGTCATCAGACCGAGCGAACCAAAGCCCTGTGCAACGGTGTCAGACTGAACGTCGCCGTCATAGTTCTTACAAGCCCAAACGAAACCACCGTTCCATTTCATCGCACATGCAACCATGTCGTCGATCAGGCGGTGTTCGTAGGTGATGCCTGCTGCTTCGAACTTGTCTTTGAATTCGGTCTGGAAGACTTCTTCGAACAGGTCCTTGAAGCGGCCGTCATAGGCTTTCATGATGGTGTTCTTGGTCGACAGGTAAACCGGCCAACCGAGCGACAGACCATAGTTCATGCAAGCACGTGCAAAGCCTTTGATCGAATCATCAAGGTTGTACATCGACATTGCAACGCCCGAAGACGGGAAGTCGAAGACTTCGTGTTCGATGGCTTCGCCGCCGTCTGCCGGCTGGAACTTGATGGTCAGCTTGCCTGCGCCCGGAACTTTGAAGTCGGTCGCACGGTACTGGTCACCAAATGCGTGACGGCCAATAACGATCGGCTGGGTCCAACCCGGAACCAGACGCGGAACGTTGTTGCAGATGATCGGCTGACGGAAAACGGTACCGCCGATGATGTTGCGGATGGTGCCGTTCGGCGACTTCCACATTTTCTTCAGGCTGAATTCTTCAACGCGCTGCTCATCCGGGGTGATGGTTGCGCATTTGACGCCGACGCGGTGTTCCTTGATGGCGTTTGCCGCATCAATGGTGATCTGGTCATCGGTCTCGTCACGTTTCTGAACCGAAAGATCGTAGTATTTCAGGTCAACGTCGAGATACGGAAGGATCAGTTTGTTTTTAATGAAGTCCCAGATGATCCGGGTCATTTCATCGCCGTCAAGTTCGACGATCGGATTCTTAACTTGAATCTTGCTCATAGAATACTCCCTTGCTGGCCGCGGCCGGAATACAGCGCGGCTGCCATTCAAGATGGTTAGATCTTTGTCTTCCGGCGCGCGAGGGAGCGCCCTGGCCGCGTCGGGAGCCCGCAACATACAGGAAGCCACCAGAAAATCAAAGAGGGCGACGCAACATCATTCTTTTCTTTATTTAAATCGCGGATTTCTGTGCCGCGGCAGCCGGTTTTACGGGTGTTTTATGGTCGGAAAAAGCATATGTTTGCCCGTGATTTACGCAGGTCTTTGCGAAAAATCGAAACTGCCGATCAGCATAATGTGATCCTTTTGAATTTCGTCCTTCCTGTGATCAGGATCAAGGAAAGTGACATTTAAACGGATCTAAACTGGTTGCGTTAAGGGAAACAGACGAAGACTCCGGTAATCACAATTTCCAGATAACAAAGGGGAACGAGATGAGCATGACCACCGAAAATACCGTGATCCTCATCGTGTGTATCATCGGCTTTTGTCTGTTGGGGTTTGGCTTTAATAACCGGAATCAGGGTTGGGGCGTTGCCATGATGTGGATTGGCGTTGTCACCATGCTGGGTCCGATTGCCTATCGCCTTTTGACCCTGTTCTGATCAGGGCACCAACAGACAGCAAAACGGGGTCGGGGGATTTGCGTTTTGCTGTTTGGGGTGGCTTTACGGATCGGGGACGTCCCTAGTCCATCTTTTCCGGATCAAGACCATAACCGCGCAGGAACATATCGACCGCGGCGATCACATGGGCATGTAAATCCTGTGCCTGTGGTTCCCACCCCATATAGGTCATCTGGCGAAAGTCATAATCGGCCTTAAGCAGGCTGGTGAAAAAGACCGCTGCCTGTTTGGGGTCGTTTTGCGGGAATTTTCCTTCGGCCATCTGGCGTTCGAAATAGGATGTGATGATCCGGCGTCCGGTCATCAGGCCGCTTTCGTAAAATACCTGTCCCAGTTTCGGGAAGCGCGGAACTTCTGCCAGAAACAGACGCATATAACGAATGGTATCGGGCATGGTCAGAAGCGTCATCAGGGTTTCGCCGAAATGAATCAGCGCTGCCCGCAACGGAAGCTGTGTCAGTTCAAGATCGGCCATGATCGATGTGACACGACCCGTACAGTTACGAATGACAGCTTCGAAAACGCCATCCTTGTTGCCGAACAATTCATAAATTGTCCGTCGTGACCCACCGGCTTCGGCCGTGATCATTTCCAGTGTCGTGCCCGCAAGTCCATGTTCGCAAAACAATTCCCGCGCAGCTTCAATCATGGCGTCGCGCCGTTTCAGTGTTCTGGGATCAATTTTTTTCGGATCGGACAAAAGAATTCTTCCAATTCAGGACTTGACGGTTGGTACTGATTGGTACCATAAAGGCACAAATGGTACTGATCAATACCAAAAGGATGAAACAAGGCTATGAGTGTGAAGAAAATCATTCTGCCCCTGGTCGCGCTGGCGGCAATCGGTGGCGGCGGATATTACGGGTTCCACTGGGTGACCGAGGGTCAGTACTTTGAAAGTACCGACAACGCCTATTTGCAGGCGGACGAGGTTGCCATTTCCCCCAAGGTATCGGGTTATGTTGGCGAGCTGGCGGTTGTTGAAAACCAGTCGGTTCACAAGGGCGATTTGTTGCTGACCATCAAGGACGAGGATTACCGTCTTGAAGTCGCACAGGCGACCGCGACGCTTGATGCGCGCCAGTCGGCTGTCACCACGATGGATGAACAGATCATTTTGCAGGAAGCCGCCATCGAGCAGGCCGAAGCAAATGTGCGCATCGCCAAGGTCGAGCTTGACCGCACGACCGAAGACTTCCAGCGTTATGACGATCTGGTCAAAAAGGGTGCTGCAAGTCGTCAGAAGTTTGACTATGCCAAGGCCGACCGTCAGAAAGCACAAGCACAGGTGGCGTCCGCCAATGCGACCCTTGCGGTCGAAAAAGGCCGTCTTGGTGTTCTGCGCGCACAGAAAATCGAAGCACAGCGCGCCGTCAGTCAGGCAATCGCCGCCCGTGATCTTGCGATGCAGGCACTTGAAGATACCAAAATCCATGCCCCCTTTGATGGCGTGATTGGTAACCGTTCGGTTCAGACCGGCGCACTTGTTCAGCCCGGTGAACAGCTTTTGGTTCTGGTGCCGCTGCCTGGCGTTTATGTCGTCGCCAATTTCAAGGAAACCCAGATCGAACATATGGCCCATGGCCAAAAGGTTCGGGTGACTGTTGATGCGTTCCCCAATGCCGACATTACCGGCCAGGTCGAAAGCTTTGCCCCGGCAACCGGTGCCCAGTTCAGTCTGTTGCCGCCGGAAAACGCAACGGGCAACTTCACCAAGATCACCCAGCGCGTGCCGATCCGCATTTCGCTTGATGACAGCAAATGGGCAGCAGCCCTGCGTCCGGGTCTTTCGGTCGTGGTGGATGTCGATACCCGCGATGCCGACGGTGCGCAACATATTGCCGGTTCGGGATTGGCGCAGAACTTTGTTCCGGCCAAGGAAGTCTCGGAGCTTAACTGATGAGCAATTCCGCAACCAGCGCCCCAACAAGCCCATCGGCACCGCACGCCATGCCCGCACCGGGCGGGCATGTTGATCGTGCCCAGTTCATTGGCTGGGTGGCGATGGTTGTCGGTATGTTTCTGGCGATCCTTGATATTCAGATCGTAGCAAGTTCGCTTGAAAACATTCAGGCCGGACTTTCGGCAAGCCCGGATGAAATCGGCTGGGTGCAGACCAGTTATCTGATTGCCGAAGTGGTGATGATCCCGCTTTCGGGTTTTCTGTCGCGGCTGATGTCAACGCGCTGGCTGTTTGTGATTTCGGCCATCGGGTTTACCGTGATGTCGATTGCATCGGCCTTTGCCTGGTCGATTGAAAGCATGATCTGGTTCCGTGCCGCCCAAGGGTTCCTTGGCGGGGCGATGATCCCGACCGTGTTTGCGACAACCTATATCATTTTCCCGCCGGAAAAGCGCAATACGGCCTCGGTCATGATCGGTTTGATCGCGACCATGGCCCCGACAATCGGCCCGACACTTGGCGGATTTCTGACCCAATCCCTGTCATGGCACTGGCTGTTTCTGATCAACGTTGTGCCCGGTCTTCTGATTGCCTGTGTGGTTGCCATGACCCTGCGTGTCGACAAAGGCGATCGATCCCTGCTTAAGGGCTTTGACCTTGCCGGTCTGCTTGCCATGGCGGTGTTTCTGGGCAGTCTTGAATATGTTCTGGATGAAGGTCCGAAAGACGACTGGTTTGATGAAACAGCGATCCTTTACGGGACGATTGTTTGTATCATTGCGGGCATCTATTTCTTTTGGCGGATGTTTACCTACGACAAGCCGATTGTTGATCTGAAATCCTTCTCTGATCGCAACTTTACCATGGGCTGTGTCTTCAGCTTTACGCTTGGTATCGGGCTTTATGGCAGTGTGTATATCATGCCGCTGATGCTTAGCCGTGTGCGCGGCTATGACAGTCTGGAAATCGGCATGATCATGGCCGTGACCGGGATTGCCCAGTTCCTGTCGGCTCCGATTGCCGGGAAGATGACGGCGAAATATCCGCCGCGCGTGGTTCTCGGCATTGGATTGGCGCTGTTTGCGACCGGCCTTGCCATGCATGGTTTTAACAACAGCGAAGTATCGTTCAACGAGCTGATCCTGCCGCAGATCGTGCGTGGTGCGGCTTTGATGTTCTGCATGTTGCCGGTCACCAATCTGGCGCTTGGCACCTTGCCGCCCGAAAAGATCAAGAATGCCAGCGGGCTTTATAACCTGATGCGCAACCTTGGCGGGGCGATTGGCATGGCGGCGATCAACACGCTTTTGGACAAGCGCATTGATTACCATTTCTCGTTACTGTCCGAGCATATCAATCCGGCCAGCACGGCCTTCAAGGATTATCTGGCAACCATGATGGCGCGCTATTCGGAAATGGGCATTGCCGATCCGCATGCCGCCGCGATGAAATTCATCGTAAATCTGGTCAATCGCGAAGCATCGATGATTTCGTTTAACGACATCTATCTGGCGATGGCGGCTGCGTTCTTTGTTGCCTTGCTGCTGTTGCCTTTGGCCCGTCCGCCGCGTGCAATGGCAGGCGGTGGCGGCGGCGGACACTGATCGATAAAGGGTACGTGACACAGACACAGAAACAGGCCGCACACTCATCCCCCGACCCCGCGAGCTTTTTCCCGCTCGAGTGCGGCTTGGCCGGTCCCCGTTTTCGGGGGCCGGCATTTTTATGACCGGTATGTGTCTTAAGGGCGTTCGTTTCTTATTTTGTTCAATTTCAGGTGGTTGTGCGGTATTATGGGTGAACCATAAAAAAACGCTCCACAGGAAATGGACACAGTCCAGAGGCATAATCGAATTTTCTGACGTCACCGTTTGACGCCAATCTTCCTTGTCGTCGTTATGGCCGTTCTGTTCCTGAAGGAAAACCAAAGAACTGCCCCGTCATTTGCCGGGGCGGGTTAGGGATGTGGTCCTTTCTGTGCTTTGCACATGCCCGGATACAAGGAGCAGACGATGAAGCGATTTCTATTCACTGCATTATTGACCTGTTCGGTTGCTGGAATGGCATCTGCCGTTGCAGCACAGGACAATTCAACAGCCGAGCGCCCCAATATTCTTGTGATCTGGGGCGATGATATTGGATGGCAGAACGTATCTGCCTATGGGCTTGGTACGATGGGCTATACCACGCCCAATATTGACCGTGTTGCCAATGAAGGCATCAGATTTACCGACCATTACGCGCAGCCAAGCTGTACGGCGGGGCGCGCGGCCTTTATCACCGGGCAATATCCGATCCGTTCGGGCATGACCACGGTCGGGCAGCCGGGTGCGGCACTTGGTCTGCAAAAAGAATCCCCGACGCTGGCCGAACTTTTAAAGGAAGAAGGCTATCGCACCGGCCAGTTTGGCAAAAACCATCTGGGTGATCGCAACGAGCATTTGCCGACGGTGCATGGTTTTGACGAGTTCTTTGGCAATCTTTATCACCTGAACACGCAGGAAGAAGCCGAACAGCGCGATTATCAGCGCTTTGCCAAAGAATATGCCGGTTCGCTTGAAGAATATGACAAACGTTTCGGTACGCGCGGCGTCTTGCACAGCTTTGCCACCAAAGATGACAACAGCACGGTTGATCCGCGCTTTGGCCGTGTCGGCAAACAAATGATCGAAGATACCGGTCCGCTGACCCAGGAACGCATGAAGGAATTTGACAGCGCCGAGGTCATCCCGGCTGCCATGAACTTCATGACGGCGGCAAAGGATGCCAAAGAGCCGTTCTTTGTCTGGCTTAATACCAGCCGTATGCATCTTTATACCCGTCTTGATGACAAATGGCGTTATGCGGCCGAGGAATATACATCCGAGGCCGACTATCATGGCAGCGGTATGCTCCAACATGACCATGACATCGGCATGGTGCTTGACTGGCTGGAACAGCAAGGTTTGGCTGACAATACCATCGTCTGGTATTCGACCGACAATGGTCCGGAACATGCATCCTGGCCGCATGGCGCAACCACGCCGTTCCGCGGCGAGAAAATGACCACCTATGAAGGCGGTGTGCGCGTGCCGTCCATGATCCGCTGGCCGGGGCATTTGCAGTCGGGCAAAACACTGAATGGTATTCAGGGGCATCAGGATATGTTCACATCCCTTGCTGCCGCGGCCGGGATTGAAGATGCACCCAAGCGCGTGATGGAAGAAAAGAACCAGTATATCGACGGGGTGAACAACCTGCCTTACTGGGAAGGCGAAACCAATAAATCGGCGCGAAATCACATCTTCTATTACTTCGAAAGCCAGCTGACAGCGGTGCGTGTCGGTCCGTGGAAAATGCATTTTGCGACCAAGGAAGACTACTACGACAATATGACGCCGCGGAACTTCCCGAAGATGTTCAACCTTCGAATGGATCCGTTCGAAAGTTATGACAGCATTGATTCTTATGGTCACCTTGCCCAAAAGGTTTCCTGGCTGATGCAGCCGTTGGGCGTGATGATCAACGAACATCTTCAGACCCTGGCCAAATATCCCCCGGTTCAGGGTGGGGCTACGTTTGACATGTCAAATATGGTCGAAGAATTCCTTCAAAAGGGACATGAATAACGTGGGCATACGGATAAAATTTGGGACGCTCGGCCTTTTGGGCCGGGCAGTTCCCGCGATGATTGCCGTGCAGTTTACCTCAATAGTGGCAATGGCCGCCGATAAACCGATGCCGGAATTTGTCGATCTGGCTGGCGGGACTTTCATGATGGGTGATATCCGTCATTACCGCGAAGAAATATCGGTCCATAAGGTAACCGTATCGCCCTTTGCGATCAGCAAGACCGAAATTACCAATGCGCAATTTTCCGCTTTTGTGAAGGAAACCGGCTATATCACGTCGGTTGAACGGCCCCTTGATCCGGCGAAATATCCCGGCATTCCCGATGAACTTCTAAAAGCCGGATCGATGGTCTTTGCCCAGCCGGAGGGGGCTGTTGATATGGGTGATTTGCGCAACTGGTGGACATATGTCGCCGGTGCGGACTGGCGTCATCCGGCGGGCCCGCAAAGTTCGATTGACGGGCTTGAAAACCATCCGGTGGTGCAGGTTTCAATCGAAGACGCACGGGCCTATGCCAAATGGGCCGGCGGGCGTCTTTTGACCGAAGCAGAATGGGAATTCGCCGCACGCGGCGGGCTTGAAGGCAAGGATTATGTCTGGGGCGATACTTATGACCCGCTTGAAGGTTGGAAAGCCAATAGCTGGCAGGGGACGTTCCCGCAAACCGATTTGAAGTCGGATGGCTATCACGGGACCGCCCCGGTCGCCAGTTTCGCCGCAAACGGCTATGGGCTTTTTGATATGGCCGGGAATGTTTGGGAACATGTTTCGGATTGGTGGGTGCCCGGTCATCCTGAAACCGATCAGATCGATCCCGATGGTCCGCCAATGATCATGGCAGCTCGATTTGCCAATCCGACGGTTGGGCCCATGACCGTGGTCAAGGGCGGGTCTTGGTTATGTGCGCCGAATTTCTGTCTGCGCTATCGCCCGGCAGCCCGGCAACCATCGGAAAGCAAGATCGGGTCAAACCATATCGGATTTAGAATTGCACGCGATGTGAACTGAATAAAACGGCGTCCTTGCGGGGGCCCTGTCAGACCAATCAAAGGAGACAGCCATGCCTGATTTGCCAAGGATACAGCCAATCCTGACACTGGCGGTTTGTGCGATTGTTGTGCTGTCTTCTGATTTGGCGCGTGCACAGGAAGGCGATGCCGACCTAGCCAAGCAGCTTTCCAACCCGGTGGCCAATTTGATCAGTGTGCCGTTTCAGGCAAACTATGATCATGGTTTCGGTTCCAAGGATGGTAGCAAATATTACGTTAATGTGCAGCCGGTTTTACCGATCAGTCTTACTGAAGACTGGAACCTGATTTCACGTACGATTTTGCCGGTTGTTCATCAAAATGATGTCAGCGGCAATAGCGGTACGGATACCGGGATTGGTGATACGGTCCAAAGCCTGTTCCTGTCACCGGCCGAACCGGGCCCGGGTGGTCTGGTCTGGGGGGTGGGGCCGGTTTTCCTGTTGCCGACCGCATCGGATAACAGTCTTGGTCTGGATCAATGGGGGGCAGGTCCAACCGCGGTTAGCCTGTTTATGAAAGATGGCTGGACGGTCGGGCTTTTGGGCAATCATGTCTGGGGCGCTGATAACGGATTGGTGGCATCGGCGACCAATGCCACCTTCTTGCAGCCCTTTATCAATTACACCACGCCGGACGCCTGGACCTTCGCGCTGAATACTGAAAGCACCTATGACTGGAACGGCGAACAATGGTCGGTGCCGGTCAATGGCATTGTCTCGAAACTGGTCGATGTCGGTGGTCAGAAAATCAGTTTGGGGGCAGGTATCCGTTACTGGATGGATGGTCCTGATGCAGGGCCGGATGGTTGGGGCGCGCGGCTTGTCCTGAGGTTCTTGTTTCCAAAGTAGGGCCGAATTTAACGATCGGGACGAGGGATCTGATCACAGGCAAGAGATAGCGGACATCGAAAATCGGGGGATTTTGACGTGCAGCGATCATCTTTTTTATCGGTATCTGATGGGCGGGGTATCTCAGTATTGGTCAAAACGGGCTTGATGTCATCGAAGCAAAGGCACGCATTTCCTTTGCTTTTTGACGGCAGAGTGTCCCGTGCGTCTTGCATTGGCACCGGATTGAGGAATTTCGTTCGGGTGTGGCGCCACAGGTGCCAAACCCGGAACATGATCATGACCTGTTGATCAGGTCCAGGTTTTGCCGTTCCGAATTTTGATGTTGGGAGTGACATCAAAATCGGCGGTGAAAAGCAGGGGCATTTGACGCCCCATGGGTAACCTCAGTGGTTCAAAAAGACGGTCAAGAAACTGCCGACTGGGTGTTCTGACACTACCAACGGAGTTTGGCGTGATGAAGAGCAACTTCAGAGTAATGACTGGCATGATGACAGGCGTCGCCCTGTCCTGTTTTGTCAGCAGCATGGCTTATGCTGCTGACCCTAAACCTGCGACAGCAATCACAACGGCTGCAAACAAGGCTGTTTTCGATCAGTTGCCGTTCGACAATATGGATGATTTTGAAGACGCAGCGCGCGGATTTATCGCACCGTTGCCCGATAACGGCATCATCAAGGATGCAAACGGCAAAACCGTCTGGGACTTGTCGGAATATCAGTTTGCCAAGGATAAACCGGCACCGGATTCTGTAAATCCAAGCCTGTGGCGTCAGTTGCAATTGATGCTTCAGGGCGGACTTTTTGAAGTGACGCCCCAAATTTATCAGGTTCGCAGTGCCGATCTGACGGGGATTACCTTTATCGAAGGCGATACCGGCGTCACAATCGTTGACCCGATGATCTCGGCCGAGACGGCAAAGGCGGCCCTTGATCTTTATCGGGAACATCGCGGGAACAAGCCGGTCGTCGGTGTAATCTATACCCATAGCCATGTTGACCATTTCGGTGGTGTTCGGGGCATTGTTGACGAAGCAGACGTCAAATCCGGCAAGGTTCATATCGTTGCCCCTGAAGGTTTTGTAGAAGAAGCCGTCAGTGAAAACGTCTTTGCCGGTAACGCCATGAGCCGTCGCGCCACCTATATGTATGGCAACCTTCTGGCCAAAGGGCCGCAAGGCGGGTTGGGAACCGGTCTTGGTCTGGGTACTTCGACGGGTGAAGTAACCCTGATTGAACCAACCGACATCATCATGAAAACCGGGCAGACCCTTGAACTGGATGGATTGACCTATCAGTTCCTGATGGCACCGGGATCCGAAGCCCCGGCGGAAATGCATTTCTATATCAAGGAGCTCAAGGCCCTTTGCACCGCCGAGAATGCGACCCATACCTTGCACAACCTTTATACCTTGCGTGGGGCAAAGGTTCGGAATGCGCGGGCCTGGTCGGGATACTTGCAGCAGACGCTGGAAATATGGGGTGGTCAGGCCGAAGTTCTGTTTGCCCCTCACCACTGGCCAGTCTGGGGCAAGGAAGACATCACCGAACGCCTTAAAAAGCAGCGTGATATCATGAAGTACCTGAATGACCAGACCCTGCGTCTGGCCAATATGGGTTACAACATGGAAGAAGCGGCCGAAATGATCAAAATCCCCGACGAGCTTGCAACCTATTGGGCTGCTCGCGGGTATTATGGTTCTGTCAAACATGACATCAAGGCGGTCTGGAATTTCTATCTTGGCTATTTCGATGGCAATCCGTCACGTCTGGATGCATTGCCACCTGCAGATGCAGGCCCGAAATTTGTTGAATATATGGGTGGTGCCGATGCGGTGATCGAAAAGGCCAAAGTCGACTTTGATGCAGGCAACTATCGTTGGGTGGCGCAGGTCCTTGATAAGGTTGTCATGGCCGAACCTGATAATCAGGAAGCCAAGGACCTTTTGGCGAATGCTCTTGAACAGATGGGCTATCAGGCCGAAAGCGGTCCGTGGCGTAACTTTTATCTCTCGGGTGCCAAGGAACTTCGCAATGGCATCGTCGAGGCCGCAGCCCCCAACACGGCTTCACCGGATGTGATCAAGTCGATGCCGCTTACCATGTTCCTTGATTTCCTTGCTGTGCATGTCAATGGCGACCGTGCAGCAGGCAAGAAGATATTCATGAACTTCACCCTGACCGACACCAAAGAAGCCTATGGCGTTGCTTTGGAGAATGGCGTGCTGAATTACTATAGCTCGACGTTTGATCGTTCAGATGTCTCGCTTAGTGTGGCGCGTGACGATTTCAACGCTGTGATGTTGGGACAAGCAACACTCAAAGATCAGGTTGATGCCGGAACAGCGAAACTTGAAGGCAATGCTGCAAAATTCGACGAGTTCCGCAGCACGCTCGATACATTCGAATTCTGGTGGCCAATCGTAACCCCGAAGGAAGCAATGTAATTGCCTGATACCGGGCCAGACATTTGTTTGGCCCGGTATCTTTTATGATTATTATTGGTTGAATAATTCTAAAATATATTTCGGATTCATTGTGCTAGGATAAGTTGTTCTGAACTGTATCTGTGATGTTGGTCCATGTTTTTGATGAATGTCGAAATGCGACCACTTACGGCTTTGCCAGCAGAAGTGCTGGGCATGCGGGGGCGTGTCAAAACGGGGAAACAGGAATGGGTTCGACTGGAGCGACGGTTAGTCAGTATGTAATTTGCGCATTCGGATTGTTGTTGGCGACCGCATCATTTTCAGATGCAGAGGCGGCAAAATGCGGAACCAGTGGCGGGTTGATCTTTTTGGGAAAGACGGCTGGTGATACGAATTCAGTCTGGTTGTCAGGAACCAGTGCCGGTACGTTCCGTCTGGACGCCAATGGTACGACGAAAGATACATGGGATCAGTCCCGTCGCGGATTGCACCTGACGCTTTCTGATGTGGTTTCATCCGGGAATGGTGGAACGCACCACCTCTATGACAATAGTGGTTCCGGTTGCTTGCTAGACAGTCAGAACCAAAAGGGAGGTGTGAACCTGCCGCCGATTGGCGACCTTTTCCCAGATTTTGTTATGCCGGAGTTACCGGGAGGCGTAACACCTCCGATTGCAACCTTACCTCCAACCGGACTTATGCCAGGATTGCCTCCCGGCTTTGCTCCACCAATTGGAATTCTTCCGCCGCCCGAAGGACTGATGCCCGGACGCCCGCCAATTGGCGGTTTCCAGTTGCCCGAAGGCACAACTCCGCCAATTGCGACATTACCACCAAGTTTGCCCGGAACCGGAAATGGCGTAACACCCCCCATTGGCACGGTTCCGCCACAAGGTGTGATGCCAACAATCCCGGGGGGCGTAACGCCGCCAATTGCGACTTTGCCACCAGGCTTGCCCGGAACCGGAAATGGCGTAACACCCCCCATTGGTACGGTTCCACCGCAAGGTGTGATGCCAACAATCCCGGGGGGAGTGACGCCGCCGATAGCAACATTGCCGCCAAGTTTACCCGGAACCGGAAATGGTGTGACACCCCCTATTGGCACGGTTCCACCGCAAGGTGTGATGCCGACAATTCCCGGGGGGGTAACACCGCCAATAGGAACATTACCCGGTGGGAATGGTGGAACAGGGGGCGGCACTGGTGGCGGCGTCGGAGGCAATACATTGCCTCCGACGATTGTCAGCCCGAACTTGCCTGGTGTTTCCGAAGTTGTTGCAACTACGGAGCTTGCAAAAAATGGCGGGGACTTCCTGCCCAATGACAATTGTGCAGTTCTTGATACAGATGGGCAACTTTACCGGACCGAGAACGGACTTGTTTATACCGCACCTTGTGAGCTGATTCGCAATGGCGGATATCAAGGGGTGACGGTTGCGTCCATCAGCGTGCAGTCCGACGTACCTTTGACGCCCGGACGTGAATTTATCGATGAACCGCTATGGAACTTCTGGTCGGAAA
Source organism: Thalassospira profundimaris (assembly GCF_003326675.1). Lineage (GTDB taxonomy): Bacteria > Pseudomonadota > Alphaproteobacteria > Rhodospirillales > Thalassospiraceae > Thalassospira > Thalassospira aquimaris. The sequence continues at coordinate 273,819 of NZ_JPWF01000004.1, read as the reverse complement.
CGCGCGGCGTGTATGCCCGAGATCGCCGTCACGATCTTGATAGTACAGGTTTTAGCGGTTCTTTCCTTGCCGGAGCGGACAAAGAGATTGCCGAAGGTACTGTTGCCGGTATTTCTGCATCCTTTGAAAGTAGCACGTCGGAAGGCTTTGACGGCAGTCTGGAGACGCAGGCATTTGGTATGTCGGTTGGCCCATATGTGGCCCATCGCCTGTCGCCGGAATGGGCGGTACAGGGATCGCTTGGTTATATGGTGCTGAACAATGATCTCGATGTGGTGGTTCTGGAGGGAGAATATCTAAGCCATCAACTATCGGCGGCAACCGCGATCAATGGGCAGTATCGTTATGAGGAATGGACGCTGCGACCACGCTTCGGGGTTTCTTATGCTGAAACCTTTGTCGAAGACTATGATCTCAGCGGGACAATTTCGGGGACGCCGGTAAAGGTCAATGTGGGATCGGATCATTTCGGATATGGCGAGGCCGAAATTTCAGGTGAAGCAAGCAAGCTCTTGGTGCTTTCCGACGATCTGATCGGGATGCCATACGGGGAACTCGGTCTGCATTACGCCTTTGAGCGGCCGAATGACGGGCGGATACTGTCTGGTAATCTAACCTATGAAGATACTTCCCCTGTGACAGGATCACTTCGCGGGGGAATGCGCTTTATCTATGATGACAGCATCTATTTTGATGTAGGTGGCGGGTATCTCAGTATCGGCCAGAACGGGTTGAATGTCTGGGAAGCAAAGGCACACATTTCCTTTGCTTTCTGATTGCGACAGTTGACGATACCCCATAATGGAAACGCCCGGGTGGGGCCCCGGGCGTTTCAACCTTTCGGGGGAGACTCCGAAAGGGGACAAGATGCATGTGACGCAGAACGGCCGGGGAAGCCGTATGCGACCGCCATGGGATAGGGCGATACGCATCTTGCAGGGATCGACATCACGCGGGCATCTGGTGAAGACAGGAACGGGGTCAGGCGTCCGGTATTCCAATCAGGCGGCGTTGCCCGGTGTCGGGGCTTGGGCCGCGATTTCTGCCAGTGCCTTGCGCTTGGCTGCATGACGATGCTTCGATACTGTTATCTGAATAATTCCGATCATCACCAGAAGGGAAGAGATCCAGAACACACTGTCGTGGGTGGGCGGTGGCGTAAGGTCAAATTGCGACGCCAGCATTTCAAGCCCCAGCAACACAAAAGGCAGAATGGTGGTCGACAGGATGTATTTTTCGATCCCGGCAACCTTGACCGAACGCAGGGATAAAACCATTGCCGGTCCGCGGAACAATACCCCGATCAGAAGTCCGGCAATCAGGGTTTCGGTGCCAAACAATCCGGCAGTTGAAATATAGGGGATTGGCACCGGGCTGATTACTTCGACAAAGGCCGGTACGATCAGGAAGATTGATGCGTTAATCAGCAACAATACCCCGGTAAAGCGCAGATGCGCCCAGGCATCCTTGATCTGGTTATCGGGGTGAAGTTCGGCCAGAACCGTCGATGCAATCGCGGTGACCTCGGATGCCAGCATCAGAAGGACGGCCGGATTGGAAAAGCCGCCGGGCAGATGCCAGGCCATCCAGACCGCGCCGGAAATCAGGATAGCATGACCAAGCCATTCCGATCGCCCCGGCGTGCGACCAAGGATAAAGGTCGCGGCCAAGGCCGCCATCGGCATGCCGGTTTGTGACAGAATGCCACTTTCCGGCGCACTGATATATAAAAGCGACGCCGTCCATGTCACACCGGTCAAAACCCGCAAGACCCCATAGGCCCAATTGATCGGAAGTGTAAATTGCCGCCACGGAATTTTGCGACCCGGTGACAAAAGCACCAGCGATACGCCCCCGAAAACCAGTTGCCAGCAGGTCATGGCATAGGGATCAATATCAAAGCTGGTCAGGGCAACGCGGTTGCAGACCAGAAGCATCGCCCAGATCAGGGTGGTGCCAAACAGCAGGATCATGACGTGCATATGAAGAAATCACAAAAGTTATGATGATTTCGTATATTGCATCATATATTCCATTCTGACGATCAGAATTTTTGCCTAAATATCTGAAATTAATTCATGAAACAATAAACCCGCTCCATCTAGGATGAAGCGGGTTTCTGGTTATGCGCGAAAGGGATGTTTATCGAATACCGGCGCGCAGGAAGGCCTGAATGAACTGGCGCTGGAAAATCAGGAACGCGATCAGAAGTGGCGCAACCGTCATGATGGTCGCCGCACTGATGACCGAGATATCTACGCCGGTTTCCGGTGCCCCGAACAGGGACAGGCCAACGGTCAGCGGACGGGTATCTGGCGAGTTGGTTACGATCAGCGGCCACAGGAAATTGTTCCAGTGTGTGGCGATGGATACCAGCGCATAGGCCAGATAAACCGGCTTGGCCGCAGGGACATAGACCTTCCACAAAACCCCCATCCAGCTACATCCCTCGATCCTTGCCGCTTCTTCAAGTTCGACTGGCACGGATTTGAAGGCCTGGCGTAACAGGAAGATGCCAAAGGCACTGGCCATATAGGGCAACCCGATGCCAAGGGCCGTATCAAACAGACCAAGCTTGGAAACGATGGCATAGTTTTCGACAATCAGGACTTCGGGCAGGATGAAAAGTTGCAGCAATACGAGAATAAAGATCGTATCGCGGCCTCTGAATTCAAAGCGGGCAAAGGCAAATCCCGCCAGTGTGCAAAGAACCAGCTGACCGGCAAGGATCAGGGTCACAAGTACGACCGTGTTGGCAAAGTAGCCAGCCCAGGGCACGGCATTCCAGACATAGGTAAAGTTCTCGAACGTCAGTGGATTGGAAAAATCCAGACCAAGGGCCGTGCCCGATGGCTGCAAGGCCGCCCATGTGGCAAACAGCAGTGGCGAAATCCAGACAATCGCCAATACCCATGCGCCAAGGGCATCAAGAACCTTGTCAAAATCGGGCAGGGCACGTTTGGCCGGGCGCGAAGCAAGTGCAGTATTCATCGGTAATGGGTCCGTTTTTCAACCAGTCGAAACTGAATGACCGCGACAAGGCCAAGGGTCAAAAGAACAAGGATGGTCATGGCTGCGGCATGCGGGCTGTCGAAATAGGCGAATGCCATTTCCCAGATCCAGTACAGGATCAGTTTGGACGCATTGTTCGGCCCGCCCTTGGTCAGAATGAACAGATGGTCGATCAGTTTGACCGAATTGATCATCGCGTTAACAAACACAAAGATCGTGGTCGGCATCAGAAGCGGCAAAAGCACACGTCTTGTATAGGTCCAGCGACCAGCCCCCTCGATCCGGGCGGCTTCGCGCAAATCGGGTGGAATGGTCTGAAGGGCTGCCAGATAAAAGATCATGAAGAACCCGGCCTCTTTCCAGATCGTCACCATAATGACCGATGCCAGTGCGGTTTCAGGCTGGCCCAGCCAGTTGGTCGGTGATGCCCCGAAAAAGCCTGTGATCTGATCAATGACGCCAAGATCGGGCGTATAGAAAAACAGCCACAAATTGGCTGCGGCAATCATCGGCAGGATGGTCGGCGTGAAATAGGCACTGCGCACAAAGGACCGGGCCGGAATATGGGCATTGGCCCAAAGCGCCATCGCAAGCGCAAAGATGATCGATACCGGAATGGTGATCCCGGCATAGATCAGGTTGTTCCACACCACGATCCAGAATGTCGGGTCGGCAAACAGATCGTTGTAATTCTCGATCCCGGCAAATACCGACGGGCGGCGCGTGGTGCCACGGGTAAACAGGCTGTGCCACAGGGTCGCAATGGCCGGGTAAAAGGCAAACAGGCTCATTAGTGCCAAGGCCGGTGCAACAAGCATCCAGCCATAAAGTGCAAGCCTTTGTTTCTGAAGTCGGGCCATGTCATTCATGGTCGGCACGTCCGTCATAAAAATGGATTAAGCAAAGTCACAAACAAGAGTGCCGAAGCAGGCATTGGGGGCCTGCTTCGGCGGGCAGATCGGGTTAGTGGAACGCCCGAAGAAGACGGGATGCTTCGGCCTGTGCACCTTCAAGGGCTTCTTTCGGTGATTTTTCACCGGTCAGAGCCGCCTGTATGGCGTTGTTCAGACCTTCGCGAACGCGTGCAGTGTCATAGGTCGAGAATTCCGGGATCGCGACTTCAAGCTGATCACGTGCAACAACTGCCTGCGGGAATTCGGCCGCATAGGATTTCAGCGCATCGGTTTCATAGGCTTCCGGCGTCACGCCGACATAACCGGTGGCAATCGACCATTCAGCGGCACGTTCCGGTGCGGTCATGTATTTGATCAGCGCAAGGGACGCTTCTTTCTGTGCATCGGTCGAGTTTTTGAACAGATAGAAGTTGCCGCCACCCGTCGGAGAGCCCGGCTGTTTGTGTTTCGGAAGCATGGCCACGCCAAAGTCAAACTTGGCCTCGCGTTTGACAGCCGACAGGTTGCCGGTCGAATGCCACATCATCGCGGTCTGGCCCTGAACAAAGGCCTGACGAAGCGTACCCCATTCAATGGTGCCTTCCGGCATGATTTTTTCTTCGGTCGCAAGACCACGCCAGAATTCAAGCGCCTCGATTACGGCCGGATCATCGAAATAGGTTTCGGTGCCGTCCTTGCTCATCAGTTCCTTGCCGTTCTGCACGGCAAAGCACTGGAACATCCAGTACGGATAGCCGGTCGACGGCACCATCAGGCCCCACTTGCCGTCCTTGGCAAGGGCTTTGCCCGCCGATACCAGTTCTTCCCAGGTTGCCGGTGCGTGTTCCGGATCAAGACCTGCTTCGCGGAACATGTCCTTGTTATAGTACATGACGATGGTTGAACGCTGGAACGGGATGCCCCAGGTTTTGCCATCAACTTCACCATTGGCCATCAGGGCCGGATAGAAACCCTTGAGCCATTCCTTGTCTTCGGCGGTTTTGACAACATCATCAAACGGAACAATCAGTTCCTGTTCGATCAGGTCATAAACATCGATCGAGAACATGACGGAAAGCTGGGCCGGGTCGCCGCTTTTAAGGGCGGATACAGCGCGCAGGCGGGTGTCGTCATAGTTGCCAGCATAGATGGCATTGACTTTGACATCCGGGTTTTCTGCCTCGAACCCTTCGATCATGCCGTCAATGACATTGGTCAGCGGGCCGCCAACCGCAATCGGGTAATACATGGTCAGTTCGGTCGCAGCAAAGGCCGGTGTTGCTGCTGTTGCCATCAGTCCGGCTGCAAAGGCAGCACTGGTTACGATATTCCGCATGGATTTGTTTTCCCTGTTACAAACTCGGAATTGCAGTGTCAGTTTCGATGGAGGTATTTGGTTCGCGCGCTGATTGACGGGACGTTGTCGGTGCAAGACGACGGCCGTCTTCGCCATCAAACCAGTGGGCCGCAGCGCCAGCCCAACTGAGCGAAACTTGTGTGCCCGGTGCGATATGCACACGACCGGGTAGGCGGGCCGTGGCCCCCTCTGTGCCGGGGATGGCGACTGAAATGAATGTTTCCGCCCCCAGAAATTCACTGCCATTTACCGTGGCGGTGATGCCCCAAGCCTTGGTGGTGGTATCGGTTGTCAAAGCCAGATCTTCGGGCCGGATGCCAAAGGTCAGACGACTGACATCAAGACCCGCCGGAACCACTTCACGCGGCAAGGCCGATGCCGGCATCAGCGCCATGGGCGGGCTTCCGACAAAACCGGCGGCAAAGGCGGTGGCCGGTTTCAGGTAAAGATCGGCGGGATGGCCTGCCTGTTCGATACGGCCATCCTTCATCAGGATGACGATATCGGCCATGCTCATGGCTTCGGTCTGATCGTGGGTGACATAGACGACTGTAATGCCAAGGCGCTGTTGCAAATCACGGATGTCCTTGCGGACCGAGTGGCGCAGCTTGGCATCAAGGTTTGATAACGGTTCATCCATCAAACACAACGGATGCCCGGCAACAATGGCGCGCGCAAGGGCAACGCGCTGGCGCTGGCCACCGGAAAGTTCGGCCGGTTTGCGTTCTTCATATCCCTGAAGACCGGTGACATTAAGCGCCTCGGTCAGACGGGTTTTGATTTCGTCCTTGCTGGTTTTGCGGACCTTAAGGCCAAAGATGATGTTTTCGGCAACGCTCAGATGCGGGAACAGGGCATAGGATTGGAACACCATCGACAGACCGCGTTTTGATGGCGGGACATTGGTGACGTCCTTGCCATCAATAGCGATCATGCCCTGATCGGCGGTTTCAAGACCGGCAATCAGACGCAGCGTGGTTGATTTGCCGCACCCTGAAGGTCCCAGAAGGACGACAAAACTTCCGCGCGGAATATCAATGGACAGATCATGCACACCATTGCCGCCGTTAAAAACGCGCGAGACGGACTTGATCTGGATGAAAGGCGTTTGGGCAGTCATTTCGAATGTTCGCTTTTTGCAATTTGCAGACGTGCACGGACGTCCTGACGTTTGAACAGCGGGTCAAACAGCCCGCCGGGGATGCCATCGACAACAATCAGGTCAGGGTCCGTGATGTGCCCGCCCTTGGCCGGGGCGGGGCGGCCGAATTTGGATTGATCGGCAACAAGGATGGAATTGCGGCAATTGCCTGCGATGGCCAGACGAAGCGACACTTCGCGATGATCGAAATCGGTCAGGGTGCCATCCGGCTCCACCCCGCCAACGCCAAACAGGCCGTAATCAACCTTGTAATTGTTGAACATTTCCTCGGCGTCAGGGCTGATCACATCGCGATCAGGCAGACGCAGCGTTCCGCCCGGAATGACGATGCGGTTGCTGGTATTGTTGCCAAGCGCCATTGCCGCGTTGAGGTTGTTGGTAATCACCGTCAGATGGCGATGTTCAACAAGGTTCAGCGCAATCAGTTCCAGCGTGCTGCCGATCCCGATCAGGATCGATGCCCCGTCGGGGATCATTTGGGCGACATGCAGGGAAATGGCGTGCTTGGCGGCAATGTTGGTGACCTGCCGACTTTCATAGGACAGGTTCATGCCCGGTTCGCCGGCATATTCCACGCCGCCATGGCGACGGCGCACCAGGTTGGCGTCGCTCAGGATATTGACGTCGCGCCGGACGGTTTGCGGGGTAACGTCAAAATGCTCGGCCAGCTTTTCAATCGAGGCAAAGCTGTCGCGGCGCAGAATGTCGATGATATCGCGTTGTCGTGTCGAAATATTCATTTGATCGTTCAATTTGTTGCTTTGAACACGAAAACGATCATACGCGGCTTCGTTGTCACTGAGATTTCAGAAGAGTGACATTCATATGAATATTGAAACGGGCGCTAGGAATGGCGGATTTGCTGGTGTTTTTTGATTTCGTTTTGGCAGATGCGCATTTGAACATTGCCACGAACGAAAAAAGGCCGTCCGAACAGACGGCCTTTGTAACATTTGTGTCTGCACCCGAATGCGTCGGGGAAACGTGATGGTGCAGGATTAATTGACGACCATCGCCGCCGGTTTCGGGGTGGTCGGGCTGCTGACGGGCAGGATCGGATATTCCACACGCGGCATTTCGCCGGTCAGTGTTTCAAGGAATGCCGTAATCGCATGGATTTCTGTATCATTCAGCTCGGTGCCAAGCTGAGACGAACTCATGATCGCGACCGCCTGTTCAAGATTCCAGACCTTGCCGGAATGGAAATAGGGGGCGGTCAGGGCGATATTGCGCAACGGACCGGCACGGAAGACATAGTCATCGGTTGCGGTCTGGGTCACAGCAAAGCGGCCCTTGTCATCGGGTGGCAGGATTTCCGAACCGGGCTGTTCAACAACACCGAACGGATAATAGCCCGTCCCGCCGACATTCACGCCATTGTGGCAGGATGCACAACCGGTATCGATGAACAGTTCAAGACCGGCCATTTCGGTTTCGGTCAGGATGGTGTCATTGCCTTCAAGGAACTGGTCAAACCGGGATGCCGGTGTGATCAGGGTTGCCTCGAATGCCTCGATCGCCATTGCCATATTGTCAAAGGTTACCGCGTCATCCTGGCCGGGGAAGGCCGCATTGAACTGGGCGACATATTCCGGCATCGAGTTCAGAACCGTGACAACACGTTCAGGAGTGCTGGCCATTTCAACCCCGGCCTGAACCGGGCCCTTGGCCTGTGCTTTCAGGTCTTCGGCGCGACCATCCCAGAACTGGGCTTCGTTAAAGACGGCGTTCAGAACGGTCGGGGCGTTACGCGGACCTTTCTGCCAGCCATGCCCGATGGATGTTTCAAGGTTGTCATCCCCGCCCATGCCAAGGTTGTGGCAGGTGTTGCACGAAATGATCGCGCTTGCCGACAGGCGCGGATCAAAAAACAGCTTCTTGCCAAGATCGACCTTTTCACGGGTGACTGCATTGCCTTCGATTGCGGGAACCATCGATGGAATGACTTCGAAATGTTCCTTGGCACTTTCACGCAACTGGGCCGGGTCAACGGCAAAGGCGGCATTGGCCATACCAAGGATGGCACTTCCCGATATCATGCTTGTTATCAGGGTCTTCGTGAGAAATTGATACGGTCTCATGTTCTCTCTCCGATAAGGTGGAGAAAAAACAAGATCAAATTCTAGGAACGCGTGTGGTGATATATGTCAACACAGGAAAAATTATTTAATATCAATAATTTAATTGGAATTAGACAAGGCGTAATATGGTCTGGAATACGATGTTTCCGGGGGTGAAATTGCCAATGGGACGTTAAGGCGTCCCATTGGCATTATCAGATCAGAAAAGCTTTTCGCGCGGGTCGAATTTCGGTGCCGGCTCAGCCGCAAGTTGCTCGAACACTTCTTCAAGGGTGTCGGCAACCGTATAGAGGTCCTTGTGGCTTTCACGGGCAAAGCCTTCGTCGATGATCCCGTCAATCATGTCAAAGCACTTGTCCCAATAGCCAAGCGCATTGAGGAACACCATCGGCTTGTCATGAATGCCAAGCTGGCGCAGGGTCATGGCTTCAAACGCCTCGTCCAGACTGCCAAGCCCACCGGCAAGGGTGACAAAGGCGTCGGAACGCTTGAACATTTCGACCTTGCGCTGATGCATGGATTTGCAAACGATCAGCTCGGAAAGACCTTTGTGGCCGACTTCAATATCGTGCAGATGTTCGGGAATGATCCCGATAACTTCGCCGCCATTCTGCATGACGCCATCGGCAACGGCCCCCATAAGGCCGATACGCCCCCCGCCATAGACCAGCGCAATGCCGCGTTCAGCCATCATTTTGCCAAAGGCGATTGCGTTTTCCATATGCTGGGGATTTTTGCCGTTAGAAGCACCACAGAATACACAGATTGATTTTACTTTTGTCATGGCGACCTGCCTTTTGTTTCTTGTTTCGCAGGTAGCGGGGAAATTCACGTGATGAAATTGCCCCGTACTGAAAACGAACATAGCCGATCAATTCAGGGATGGGGCAGGAATTTGTGCAGGACAGCAGTTTAAATTTAAATGACGCGTTTGCGCCGCATTTCCGTTGCTTTTGTTTGCCAGAACGATGATCCCGCCCAACGATCATATCAAGACGGGCAATAAAAGGGGCCTGATCTGAATAATCCTTGCCTGTTTTGGTCGAGGGTTAACAAGTTATGAACCTGATTGTGGGATGGGTAATGGATTATGCGGGGCTGTGCCCGTGTTCACAGCATGTATAACGAAGTAACGAAAAGAAGGCAGGATCGCCCAACGTGTTTGTCGATAGTCCCATTCTCCTTGCCCTGTTGGTATCGGGCATTATTGCAGCTGTGCTGATGCTTGCGCTTTGGCTGGGGCTGGATCGTGCGATTGCACGCCGTCTGGTTCTTGCGGCAATTATCCCCGCCGTCGCAGTGGCGGTTCCGGCGGCCATCGGGTTGCCAGATACTGCGCGTGGCGGTGTCGGTGCGGCTTTGATGATGCTGGTACTGGGCGGTGTTTGTGGCGCGATCCTTGATTTTGCGCGGATATCGGAACGTGTATGTCTGATTGTTTCGGCCGTGTTGCTGTTGCTGGGCGCATGGCTTGTATTGGCGGCACCGGTGAACGGGCTTTCATATCATCCGGGCGGGATCAAGTTTCTGGCCTGGCTGGCGTTCCTGATCATTGGCGGGTGTTTTCTTTGGGTTACGCGTCCCGACTTTGCCCAGGATGATGATCCCGACGGCAAACCGGCCAAGGGCAAAAAGGTAAAGGTCACCAAAACCAAAACAGCCAAGGCAACTGCGTCGGACAAGGCTGATGAACTGGCGGGCAATGCCGGTCCCGGTCCGGTGGCGGTTTTGATGACGCTGGCCTTGGGGCAGGGGATCATCGCCCATCAATTCGGCCTTGGTCAGCACGTGGTGTTTCAGTCGGCCTTGTGGATCGCGTTGATGGTGGCGCTGGTATCGGAAAAGGCGGCCCCGCAATATCGCGCCGCGGTTTGGCTTGGCGTGGTAGGGGCCCTGATGGCAAGTGCGGCGGCCATGATGATCACGACACCGGCATCCTGTGTGGCTTTTGCCGTCTTGCTTTTGGTGGTATCGGCCAGCCGCGGTGCTGCAAAGCTTGGGGCGTTTGTTTCTGACGATAATCCTGCACAGGCAGTTCTTGTGCGCGGGATGATCCGGTTTGGTGTACTGGCCCTGCCATTGATCATGGCAGCACTGGTTGCCTATGTCGGTGCGCAGATGGCGGGCAGGTTTTCGTGATTGCAGCGATATGGTGATTGGTTGAGGTTTCGGTTATTTAAGCAAAGAGACTGATTCTATTCATCTTTACCTAACGGTTGCGCGATATCGTTTGTTTGTTACGTTATGGAAACTGTGATCCGAAAGTAGTACAAGTTTCTAATTAACGTGCTCTATGGGGTTGTTTGAGGGGAAATATGGCAAGCAATTCCAAGACGTTGAGCGTGAAGACGGGGGCGAACCCCGATAACATAAACATCGTTCAAGGATATTTCCGGTGAAACGACCCTATATCCTCGTCATTGTCGGCGTTGTATTGATCATTGCAGCGATTGCGCTGAATTATATGTTGACCAAAAGTGCGGATGAAGACACTGCACCGGTCACACAAGCGCCCGCGGTTACGACCACAGATACTTCTGAAGTCAAAACCCCCGAGCCGGCGGCAGAGCCGGAATCCGCAGCACCGGAAATCACCAATCCAAGCTTTGATGTCGTGCGGATCGGCCCGGACGGAAATGCCGTCATTGCAGGCCGTGCAACACCGAACAGCAAAGTCCGCATTCGCGAGGGCGAGGACGTGATTGGCGAGGCAACCGCCGATGAACGCGGCGAATGGGTTGTCCTTCCGGGCAAACCGTTGGCAAGCGGCGATCGCGAACTGTCGCTTGAATCCGAAGATGCAACCGGTGCTGTCGCCAAGGCAGAGGACAAGGTTGTCGTTCTGATCCCCGATGCACAGCCTGCTGCCCCGGCCAACACCGAAACCGATACCGGTTCGGCAATGCCTGTTGCCCCGGCAACCGAGGCCCCCAAAGAAGAAGCAAAGCAGCCGATCATTGCCCTTAAGGTTCCAACGGATGGCAGCGGTGCAGCAACGGTTCTGCAGGGCCCGGCAAAAGCCGATGATGCCGACACTCAAGAAGCACCCCAAGAAGTCGAGCCGGGCATGCCGCGCCTGTCCATCGATGTTGTCGATTATGATACGCAAGGGCGTGTTGCCATGTCGGGCAAGGCCGATATGGACCACACCGTTCAGGTTTATCTTGATAACAAGCATGTGGGCACTGCACCGGCCGATGAAAACGGCAACTGGGCGCTGACCATTGGCGAACCGATTGAACCGGGTAACTACACCATGCGCGCCGATCAGCTTAATGATGGTGGCAAGGTAACCGCACGCGTTGAAATTCCGTTTGAACGTGCAAGAACCGATGAAATCCTTGAACCGGGCGCGCGTTATGTGGTTCAGCCGGGCAACAGCTTGTGGCGGATTGCACGCCGGACTTATGGTGACGGTCTGAAATACTGGGTTATTTACAACCAGAACCGTAAACAGATCCGCGATCCGGACCTGATTTATCCGGGGCAGATTTTCGCCCTGCCCAACGAAGAAAAAGCTCAGTAAGCATCGCTTTTCTTTTCGAGGCGCAAAACACATGGTAAGTGTGTTTTGCGCCTTTTGATTTTTGGCGAACCGTTTTCGCGGGTTGCGTTGGCCTTTGTCATCACTAGATGCTAAGAACGCGCCCGCATGATACCAATGGTATCGATTTGATATGCCCAATCCATGGCAACCAGGGAATTAAGACTTTGAAATCCGTTCTTGTACCGATCAATCCTGAAGGCTGGAAATTCGTCGCCATTTTCGCGGCGATCACTGTGGGTTTGTTTCTGATTGCGGAACCATTGGGCTGGATCGGTGTGATCCTGACGCTGTGGTGCGCCTATTTCTTCCGTGATCCGGACCGTATTACCCCGACCGATGAAAATCTGGTGATTTCCCCGGCCGACGGGCGCGTCTGCATGATTTCGCAGGCTCCGCTGCCCAAGGAACTGGAACTGGACGACAAGACCCCGCGCACCCGTGTGTCAATCTTCATGAACGTGTTCAATGTCCATGTGAACCGTTGCCCGGTAAATGGCGAAATCGTTGGCGAGGCCTATGTGCCGGGCAAATTCGTCAATGCCGAACTCGACAAGGCATCGGAAAACAACGAACGCCAGATCCTGCTTGTCCGTGACAAGGAAGGCCGCGAGTTTGGTGTTGTCCAGATTGCCGGTCTGGTTGCCCGTCGTATTCTGTGTGATGTTGGCACCGGTTCGCAGCTTAAAGCTGGTGAACGTTTCGGCCTGATCCGTTTCGGGTCGCGTGTTGATGTCTATCTGCCCGAAGGCGTATCGCCGAACGTAATCGTCGGTCAGACCACGATTGCCGGTGAAACTGTTCTTGCCGATGTTTCGGCCAAGGGCAAGGAAGCTGCCGTCGGGGAGATCCGCTAATGGCTGGCGGCATCGATCCCATTCGTCGTCCGCGTCGCTTCAAGGCGATGTCGCTTACGCGGCTGGTACCTAATGTCGCAACGATAATGGGCATGTGTGCCGGTTTGACCTCGATCCGCTTTGCAATGCAGGATCGTTGGGAAGCCGCCGTTGCCGCCATTCTGATTGCCGGGATCATTGATGGTCTTGATGGCCGTCTGGCCCGTATGCTTAACGCATCCAGCCGCTTTGGCGGCGAACTCGACAGTCTGTCGGACTTCGTCTGCTTTGGCGTCGCACCGGCGATGATGCTGTATTTCTGGTCGCTGCATGAATTCGGCTCGATTGGCTGGGCTTTGTCGCTGCTGTTTGCTGTTTGCATGATGCTGCGTCTGGCACGCTTTAACACCCAGATGCTGGGTGAACCGGAACTGCCGACATGGGCTTATCGCTTCTTCACCGGTGTTCCGGCACCGGCGGCAGCCGCTCTTGCAATGTGGCCGATTGTCCTGACTTTCCAGTTTGGCAAAGGCATCTTTGACAGCCCCTATATCGTCGCCCCTTATGGCGTGATCATTGCCGGTTTGATGGTGTCGCGTCTGCCGACCTTCAGCTTCAAGAAGGTCAAGGTCCCGCGTGCTTGGGTCCTGCCGTTGATGTTGGCATTCGGGGCGTCGGTGGCGTTTCTGGTGTCCTCGCCGTGGTTGACACTTTCGGCCATTGCCGCGATCTATTTCGCTACCTTCCCGCTGTCCTATCGGTCCTATCGCCGGATGGGTGTCGAACATCAGCAGGAAGAAGATGCTGCGGACGAAGTCGATGACGACGGTCAGCCCGATGACGACCCCGAAGAGGGCCTTAATCGTGTTCACCAAAACTGATATGATCTGACCGATCAAATAAAAAGCCGACGATATCGTCGGCTTTTTTGTGTCTGCATGACGGCGTTTTTCTATTTAGTTCCCGGCCCGGATATTGCGGGCCTGACGGTTCTTGATCAGTTCCTGATACCGTTTGGCATCATCTGGGGATAGCAGATCGATATAACCCGTTGCCCAGGGCATATCGGGCATTTCGGCAATAATCGCATTGGTATGTTCGATGACATGATACCCGGCATCGGTAGTGCTACAGATGATTTTCGCATCAAGAAAATCCGGCATTCCTTCGATGGGCAGGGATTTGATCATCGCTGGATGGTTGGCGGCAAGGCGATGATGCTCTGCTTCAATCGGATAGGCCAGAAACCAGTCAATGCGTTCCAGCGTCAGCATGGTGATGAAATCGGCAGACTGGCGAGTTTTCTGAACATGTTCGCCAAATCCGTATTCGCGCAGGATGTCATCAACCAGCTCGCCATAGGACCGGCCGGACTCAAGGGCCGCGTCAAATTGCCGGTCCAGAAGCAAACGAACCAGATCAATTTCGCCTGCGTCGTTCATGAAGGGCGCAAACGCATCGGCATGATCGGCCCGAACGATGACTGAAACCGGGAACTGCGATAACACCGTGTTGCTGATGATGAATTCACGCGCACGGGCCTCGGTCTCCAGGAGGCCGGGCATGCACACGGTTCGGTCGTTGGTTGCACTGGCGTGGCGCATGATGTCAAACGCCCGGCCACGGGGCAACGACGTTAACTTGATCGGGTGATGGGCGATCCGGTCAATGAACCAGTCAACGGCCTGTGCGCCATAACCGGCAAGTTGATCATTCTCCAGCCGAAAGGCGGGGGCAATCACATCAACCGCCCAGAGGATTTCCGCATCAACGGCAAAGTCGTGATCTTCAACCTTGTGGGCCGGGTCGTAAGAGTTCGCCGGTTGCGGTTTGCGCTGGGCCAATGCGTCAGCAGGCGCAAAGGCAAACACAAACATGACGAAAACAGCGGACCAAACAAGTTTGGTCAACCGGTGCCGTTGCGAGTTCCGGGCGGGCTGGAGAGTGTGGTCGTTCAAGTTCATAACGTCGTGCGCATTCAGTCAGAAGCGGTATCAGTGTTGCAACTGATCGATACCGCCAAAGGGCAGCGCCCTGCGCCGCACCTCCAAGTAAAACGCGCTAGCTAAACGGTCTGGGTGGGCAAGGCAAGGGCCGCAAATGCATGGCCGATACGTTTAAAATTGGAGGCAGTTATTGATCGTTGAGTTGTGCCAGCCCGGTCTGCAAATTTGTTTTATAGTTTTCAAGGGCTTTGCCATAACGGACCTGATCGGCTTCGGACAGGGACGATGAATAGAAAGCCGTCCAAGGCATATCAGGATTTTCTTTGACCAGACTATTGATGGCACTAACAATCGCATCACCGGTTTCGGTTTTGCTGCATGCAATCGATGCGGGCATCAATTGATCATTGCCGGCGACATGCCAGCTCGTAAAGGTGTCGTCTGGCAGTTGGGCCCGGCGATGAAATTCAGCCTCTGCTGGCAGATACAGTGTCCAGTCCAGACGACCCAGCGCAATCAGTTGCAGGAAATTGGCATCATTGCCGATATAGCTGATGGCGGTGTTGTTGGCGTTTCGGCGCAGGATCGTATCGATTTTTATCCCATAAGATCGCTGGGAACGCAGCGCGCCATTCAGTTTGCCAAAGGCAATCATACGTTCCAGATCAACATCGCCCTGTTCATCTACAAACGGCAGAATCTGATCTTCGCGCGCCGGGCTGGTAAACAGGCTGACCGGCAGGTGTGGCAATACGGCATCGGTGAAATGAAGGAATTTCTGACGTTCCGGGGTCGGGTTCATCCCGATATTGCAAAAGGTACCCGGTGCGGTGATGGTTTGCATCAATCGCGGAAGCGGGACGATTTGTTTGACATGGGTATAGTCAGGCAGTCGAGAAGCGAACCAGTTCAGAATGTCGACGCCATAGCCGACAATTTGCCCGTTCTGTTCGAGCATCGCCGGTGGCAAAGGAGTAAGTGCCCAGTTTACAGTCGGCTTTTCTGTGGCCTGCGCAGGATTAAAAGTCCCCGGAAATGCAGTGCATGACAGGCTGAGCAAAAATGCAAAAACAAAACGGCCAATACCAATGCCGAAACATTGGCCGACTGGGCGGATGATCACGCGTTCCCCTTTTCAGACAGGAATTTGAACTGTCTACTTATAAGGGTATTTTAAGCCAAAAGTGCAAGTTCGTTTGTTGCGTATTCTACCTGGCCGAGTGCGGGTTGTATTGCAGGCGGGTTTCAAACTGATCGGAATTTATGAACTGATCGCGTGCTGCCTTGAACCATTCGCGGTCCTGCGGACTAAGCCAGTCGGCATAGAAATCCGTCCAGGGCATGGTCGGATTTTTTTCAATGATATCATTGATTTCGGCAATGGCCTTTTTCCCGGCCGGGGTATCTGCACACCCGATTGTCGCTTCAAGAAGGGTGGTGTTGCCGTTGATCGGGATCGCCATGATATCCAAATCCGGCGTATGGCGGCGGCGGTAAAATTCGGCTTCCGACGGGAAATATAGTGACCAGTCAATGCGTTCAAGTTCAAGCATGCGCAGAAACTTGGTGTCATCGGCGACATGCATGACATGCGGGTCTTCGCGATAGGCGCTCAGATATTTGTCAACCTGTGTGCCATAGGCGCGCCCGATCCTGACCGCGGTAATCATATTCTGGTCTGCAAGCAATCGGGGAAGGTCGATATGACCTTTGTCATCAAGATAGGGAGAAAATCGTTGTTTGTCCTGGACCCTGATCACGACCGAAATCGGCAGGTGCAAAAGGATCGTGTCGGCAAATGCAATATATTGGCGTCGTTCTTCTGTCGGTATCAGGGTTGTCGAGCAGCGTAGTTCGCCCTCGCCGCTTTTCATTTCAGCCATAAGCCGCGCCAGCGGAACTTGCAGGATTTCATGACGATATTGCGGTAACCGGTCGACAAACCAGTTCTGGGTATCTGCGGCATAACCGCTGAGTTCGGGGCTGTCGGTGATAAAGGCGGGGGCAAAGGGCGGAACCGACCAGTGAAGTATTGGCCCGGAAGGAAGATCCGCCGGGGCGGATGAATTGGGGGGTGATGCGGGTTGGGGCGGCGGCGTAGACGGCGGTTGCGCATGGGCCGAAAAGCCCGATAACGACGTCATAATACAAGTGACAGCTGCAAAGCTGCACCTTGCGAAGCCTTTCATATCCCGCGCCATTTTGATTCCCTGTTCCCGATAGAAGATTTTTTGTTTTTATCTTCCTCAACGATACAGGTCACATTGTTAGCAAAGTGTGTATTTGAAAGCCCTGAAACCTTGATCCGCCCAATATAATCAACATCTACTCTGTAAGAACATATCAACGAGGTTGGGTAATGGCAGATAAACAATTTCGGGTGGTGATCGGGCGAACGGCTGCCCGATTGGCGATCTGTTTTGGCGCGTTGTTCCCCTGTGCTGCGGGGGCGGCCGACATTCGGGTGATGACCACGCCATTTCCGCCCTATGTGATCTATGATGAAGATACCCACAAGGCATATGGCCCGGCCGTTGACGTGATCAATCAGGTTTGCATGACAAGCGCCATGGATTGCGAGATCATGGTCGAACCGTGGGCGCGTGCCTATGCGACTGCAATTGAAAATCCCGATACCCTGATCTTTAGCATCGCACGTCGTCCTGATCGTGAAATGCAGTTCAAGTGGATCGGTACGGTGGCGCCGTATCACGTCCGGCTGTTTTCAATTGCCGGATCAGGCGTGCCGGAAACCGAAAACTGGCGTGAATTAAGCAGCTATCACGTGGCCGGGCAGTTGCGCGACGTAAAGGCGCAATATCTTGAAAATGCGGGCTTTGACATCGAGATGGTCCCCTCGGCCGAGGCAACCATCCGCATGTTGTTTGCCAACCGGGCAAAACTGATTGCCGGTGATGCGCTGTCTTTGCCTTATCGTGTGCGGATGCTGGGCGAAGACAGTCAGCGTCTGCAAGTTGTTGCCAGCATTCCGGAACTTTCAAGCGACCTTTATCTGGCGGCAAGTTTGTCTACCGATGACGCGATTGTCACCCGATTGCGCACAGCCCTGGAAAGCCTGAAAGCAGATGGCAGTTATGATCGCATCTGGGCAATGAGTGCGGTGACCAGAACAAACTAAAGCATATTGCCTTTAATCTGGTTCACTTTGTTTGTTTTTGGCGTGTCATTTGGCAAGGCACAGCGCACAGGACGATGCGGGGCATCGTTCAAGCGATGTAACGTCGCCAAAGGCCGCCAAAATCAAACCCTTCGGGCCGGGGCCTCATTTTGCTCCGCAGCGTCAAGGTTCTTGACCGTAGCCCCGCTACGCTCTGCAACCCTTTCCTTGCCGGACAAAATGATGCCTCCGGCAAAGTGGATCAGATTTAAGGCAATATGCTTTAGTCCAAAAAGTCCCCCAAAAAACAAAGCACCGGCCCCCGGGGAAGGGGGCCGGTGTAACCGCGCGGCGGGGTCGGGGGAAAAAGTCGCGCGGCTATTCTGTTCAGGCGGTCGGGCCGGACGGATTATTGTTGCGGCGTCCAAACCGGCTAGAAGTAAGCGACTTTACCCAAGGGCCCAGGCCACGGAACTTGCCACCCAGCTTGTGACGCATCATCAGTGCGCAAGGCGTAAAGATCAGCGTCAGTGCGGTCGCAAAGGCCAGACCGAATGCGATGGATGTTGAAAGCTGCACCCACCACTGGGTTGAGGGGGCACCGATTGAAACATCACGGGCGGCAAAGTCGATATTGATCTGAAGTACCATCGGCACCAGACCCAGAATGGTCGTCACCGTGGTCAGCATCACCGGACGCAAACGCTGTGCACCGGTTTGCAGGATGGCGGCTTCGATGCTGCCTGCGGTGTGTTTAAGCCGGTCAAAGGTATCGATCAGAACGATGTTGTTGTTCACAACAATACCCGCCAGCGCAACCACCCCGATGCCGTTCATGACAATCGAGAAGGCTTGCCCGGTCAGCATCAGGCCAAGGAACACACCCGCCGTCGACATGATGATGGCGATCATGATCAGAAGCGAGCTCGAGATGCTGTTGAACTGGGTGACCAGAATGATGAACATGATGAAAAGCGCGACCGTAAAGGCGTTCATCAGGAACTCGGCCGATTTTTTCTGTTCTTCATCCTGACCCTTGAATTCGACCGAAACACGCGGATCGATTTTAAGTGTGCTCATCCATGCCTTGACCTCGCCAAGTTTGGTATCGACCAGAACCCCGTCCTGAACATCGGCCTTGACGGTCAAGGCACGGCGGCTGTCAACACGGGTCAGCGTACCGGTTTTGGGTTTGGGTGTGCGGGTAATAAAGTTGGCCAGCGGCACCAGACCCTTGTCGGTCACGATCTGAAGGTTTTCAAGTTCATCAAGCGACCGGTATTCGGCCGGGTAGCGTCCGACAATATCGATTTCCTCGGTTGAATCATCCGGACGATAGGTCGAGAAATTGATCCCGTTGGTTACCAGTTTGACGACATTGCCGATCTGGGTGATATCAGCCCCGAATTTAAGTGCCTGGGCACGATCAACCGTGTATTCCCAGTCAATGCCCGGGGGCGATTTTCCGTCTTCGAAGTTATACATTCCGCCCATTTCCTGCAAACCGGTGACCAGCATGGTGGCGGTTTGATCCAGAAGTTCGGGATAGAATGAACGCAACTGAATTTGAATGTCCTTGCCCTGCGGCGGACCGGCTTCCTGAGCGCGAACTTCGATCTGGATACCGGCAAGATCGGCGGTTTCTTCCAGAATGCGCTTTTCAATTTCGGTTGCCTTCGGACGGGTCTGCCAGTCGGCATATTCAAGCTGAACAGTCCCAATCACGTCTGCAGCGGCCTGATTGCCCCCGGCATTTGCACCGGACCGGGCATAGACCGTGTCAAACCAGTTTTGACCTTCGTGATGGGTATCAAGGGCCAGAATGCGGTCTTCGACTTCCTTAAGCAGGTAATCCTGTTCGTAATAGGACATGTTGCCGCGTGCGCGCACCTGAACGATGGCGACTTCCGGTTCCACAGCCGGGAAGAATTCAACACCCTTGCCCAGTTTGCCAAACGCGCCCCAGACCGCAATCAGGACGACGAATGCCAATGGTACAATCAGCCAATAGAAACGCAGAGACCCTTTAAGGATACGGACATAAAGCCCGGTTCCGCCTTTGACCTTGTGAATGTCATCGGCATGGTCGGCTGCAATTGCCTCGAGGCTTTCATTGTTTTCACTGCCCGGTTTGCCAAACCATGCGCCGACCGTGGGCACAAAGATCAGGGCCATAGCAAGCGATGCGGTCAGGGTAAATAGAACCGTGATCGGCAGGAATTTCATGAATTCCCCGACGATATCGGGCCAGAAGGCAAGCGGCAGGAAGGCGGCAAGCGTGGTTGCGGTTGATGCAATGATCGGCATGGCCATGCGTTTGGCCGCAAGCGGATAGGCTTCGCGACGATGCATCCCCTCGATCATTTTACGATCCGCATATTCGGTCACAACAATCGCCCCGTCGACCAGCATCCCGACTGCAAGGATCAAACTGAACAGAACGACGATATTGACCGTCATGCCCAATGCCCAAAGGATCAGGATCGCTGTCAGGAACGATCCCGGGATCGAAAGACCAACCAGAAGCCCGGACCGCCAGCCAAGCGACCAGATGACAACCACCATGACCAGCAGGATCGCAAGGATCACACTGTTCTGAAGGTCGGTCAGCATGGTGCGGATGTCAGATGATTTATCCTGCGAATAGCTGATGGTCAGGTTGGGCGGGAACGCCTGTTGGGCTTCGGCCGTGGTGGCCTTGATCGCATCGATAACCTCGATGATGTTTTCGCCAACGCGCTTGGATACTTCAATTGCGATGGCCGGTTCACCATTCAGGCGGGCAAAGCTTGTCGCATCTTTAAAGGTCCGGCGCACATCGCCAATGTCACGGAAGCGGATGACGGAATCACCATCGACAATCAGCGGCATATCAAGAATGTCGTTCACAGTTTCAAACAGGCCGGGCACCTTGATGTTAAAGCGACCCGTACCGGTATCAACCGCACCGGCTGCCACCAGCGAGTTGGAATTGCGCACCAGCGATACGATGTCGATACCATTAAGGCGATAGGCCTCTACCTTCATCGGATCAATCACGAATTCCACCAGTTCCTCGCGGTCACCGGCCAGTTTGGCCTCGAGCACGGCGGGTATGCCTTCGATGGAATCTTTCAGATCGCGCGCCATGCGCAGCAATGCACGTTCTGGCACATCCCCCGAAAGGGTTACGACCAGAACCGGGAACAGCGACAGGTTGACTTCGTGAACTTCGGGATCGTCGGTATCGGCGGGCAGTTCGGATTTGGCGATATCCACCCGTTCGCGGACATCCGCCAAGGCCTCGTTGATTTGAACATCGGAGTAAAATTCAAGCGTCACCGATGCCCCGTCCTGATAGGACTGGGAACTCATTTCCTTTACGCCCTCGATCGAACGCAATTCCTGCTCCATCGGGCGCAGCAAAAGGCGTTCGGCATCTTCGGGCGAGACACCATCGTGATGCATGGTGACATAAAGAACCGGGATCTGAACGTCCGGGTCGGCTTCCTTGGGAATGGAATTATAGCCAACCCAGCCGGTCACCAGCAGCAATACCAGAACCAGAATGACGGTCCGCGACCTGTTTAACGCGTGATCAATCAGGGACATTTTCTATCTCCTCATGCACGCGCTTATTGCGCGGTTCTTTCCGAAAGTGTGGTGCTGTCGGTATCTTTCAATGCCGGGCTTGGTGCAATCGGAAGACCGTTTTCATCGGTTTGCAGATGAACAACGTCAACAATCGCCCCTTCCTTGACCCAGTCATGACCAACCACGATCAGTTCAAACTCCTGGGGCAGGCCGCCAATCCAGACGCGTTCACGTGAACCACCCTGAAGCTCGACCGGAAGGAATGCGACCTCGTTGCCCTCGGTGATGGCGCGCACGCCAAGTTCACCTGCATCATTAAGGGTCAGAACCGATGGCAGAACCTGATGGGCGCGTTTGGTGCCGACCGGGATTTGCAACTGTGCGGTCATGCCATCAGGAATGCGCAGATCGGCATTGTTGATTTCGACCTCGACCCGGAAGGTGCGGGTATTGTTGTCCGAAACGCGTGCAGTGTATCGCACCACACCGTCGTGGCGGGTGCCGTCATACAGCATCACACTTGCCAGTTGGCCCGGTTCAATGGCGCTGATCGAATGTTCGGGCACCTGTGCCACCACCAGCATCGGATCGGACTGGATCAGAGTTGCGACAGTATCACCGACCGAAAGAAGATCACCGACTTCGGCCGGGCGATTTTCGACGATGCCGTCAAACGGCGCCCGGATTTCGGTATTGTTCAGCTCGGTGCGTGCAATGGTCAGATCCGCACGGGCCTCTTCAAGAAGGGCAAGCGTCTGGGCCACACCGGTCTTGGAGCGGTAATTCTTTTCGGCAAGGCTTTTGGCGGCGGAATGTTCAAGTTCACGCTGGGCGACAAGGGCGCGGGCCTTTTCGACACGGGCAAGACGATCATCAACCGAAAGCTTGGCGATCAGATCGCCCTTCTTGACGCTTTGCCCCTTCAGCGCGCCGATCTCGGTAACGCGGGCCTCGGTTTCCGAACGAATATCGACGGAAATGGCTGCTTCGGTGCGGCCTGAAATGCGCAGATAGTCGACATGGTCGACGGCCTTGCTGGTGATGGCGCGAACACTGGCGCGCGGTTTGGCCGGTTCTTCGGTGACCTGCTGTTCGGACGGGTTTGCGGCCTCTGCGGTATCCTCACCGAGATAGGCGCTGCCGATCCAGACCACTGTCCCCAAAACCAGCAAAATTGCGATCAGGCGTGAAGCATTCATCTTACTATTCCCTCAATATTCCGATGTCGGAATGCGTCATTGGTACTTGTTAAAGGCACGTCTTATGCGTGTTTGTTCAAGTTTTTGCGGGGAAACCCCGGCCATATTCGTCCTGGATCAGTCTTTGCGCGACTTGAATTTGCGCAGATCGTCAAGCAACCCCTGCTTGTTTTCACGGATGAATTTCAAGGTTGCCTCGCACATGGCCTGTCCCAGACCGGCAACAAAACAGCAGCCGGGCCGTGGCGCGCCGTCGTCATCACGGCCATAGGTCGCGATCACACCTGGCTTGTCCTCGTTTTCCGGATCGATCTGCTGGTTCATCAATTCATGACGGGCCGCAAATTCATCAATCAGGGCTTCGGTCAATTCAATCGGCATCTCTTCGGCAAAGGTTAGCATGAACAGAATGTCAGAACGATAGCGGTCCTCGGCCGGGCGTGTTTGCAAAAGCGTACGCAGGAATGTCCGCCGTCCTTCGGAGGTCAATTGATAGACCTTCTTGTCCGGCCGGTTTTCCTGTTCGTGCTCAACAAAGGTGACAAGCCCGTCTTGCGTCAATTTGGTCAGTGCCGGGTAAATGGAACCAAGCGATGCGATCTGAAAATGGCTGAAGGTGCCATCTTCGAACATCTTGCGGATTTCATATCCCGTTGCCTCGCCGCCCATCAAAGCGCCCAGACAAAGTGTGCGTACGTCCATCGTTCGTTCTGTGTCCTTGTAACTTCCCCCGAACTGATCGCGGCTTGACGGGGGAAGGTGTCAAAATCGCTATATCAGTTCGATATATGTCGGACTATCATATATCGAACTGATACAGTCAATCGATTATGATGGAAATTTTTGTGACGATGTTTCTATCCGGACGATCAAGAGGCATGGTCTGTTACAAATCGTGCGCCGCAATCGTCCTGATCAACGCCGTCTGACAGGAATATGCGCAAAAGCCCGGAATGCTGCGTCCGTTTGTGCATAGTCGGACGCCTTTTGTGTCCGAATGTGTCTATTGAAACGATATAGTTGGATTACATCTTTGGGATGTGACCGGAACAATACCAGTTTATCAGGAGCTTTCCGGAATGACCGGTTGGATGAATTACGTAAGCATCACCGTGGCGGTGGTCGGACTGATACAGGCGATATTCCTTTGTCTGATTTTACGTTCCGAAGGGGCGCGCGCATTTGGTGCCAACCGCTGGATGATGGTTTTTATTTTTGCGATTGCCTGCAATCTGATCGAAGACGTGATCGAACAATTCATTCCTGAAGGCCTTGCTGTATTGCTGGACCTGTTCTTTGGGCCGATCAACTTTGTCATCGCGCCGGCCATTTATCTTTATTTCCGCGAGATATCAGGCAATCCGTCACGTCATCCATGGATCCATGCCATCCTGCCGTTTATTGTCTTTAACCTGATTGCCTGGCTTATTACCCATCATGACGGCGGCGATATTGTTTTGCGTGGTGGGTATAATGTGCGGGAACTGATTGCGGCATTTTGCTGGACCGCAATCTTTGTGCAGATATCGCTTTATATTACCTTGTTGTGGCGGGTGACCTGTCGCTACTTCCAGCAGACACAGGAACAGCTTGGGGCGGACCGGGATGCGATGCGGCGCTGGATTGCAGTGATTATCGGTGGTTTGACGCTTGTGTTTATAACGGTTGCTGTTGGCAAGATCGTCGAACTGTATAATCCCCGAGATACAGAGATGTTTGGCACCGAAATAGCGTTTGCCGCAGTTTTGTTTGCCATGACCTATGAAATCGCAACAAGACCGGCCTTGTTTGTCATGGCCGACTGGCCATCAGATGCGGATATCGAGGACGAACGCACCAGCCAGGCAGAAGGGCGGTTTCATGTGCAATCCGCGCCGCGTCCGGGACCGGTATCCTTGTCACCGGGGAACGTGGCGCAGGTATCCGACGCATCAGCTGGGGAAAAGGTGGAGAATGTCGGGGCGGCCAGACAGAGCGGTGCGCCAGGTCCTATCCGTCCGTTGCTTGACGAAGACGGGGTGGCCCGTACGACCGCACAGCTTGAAGACATTCATAAACGCGGGGATATCCTGCTTGATCCGCTGGTGTCCTTGCCCAAGCTTGCCCGTGCGGTTGGCGTGACGCCCAATCAGCTGTCCTATGTCCTTAACCACCATATTGGCCAAAGCTTCTTTGATTTTGTGAACAGTGCCCGCATCGCCGAGGCACGCGCGGTATTGTTGCTGGAGCCGGACCGCACCATTCTGGATATCGCGCTGAGTGTCGGGTTCAATTCGAAGTCGACCTTTAATCTGGCCTTCAAGAAAATCACCGGCGAAACGCCCAGTGCCGTGCGCGAAGCGGCGGCTGCGTCCGAAATGGCATCCGAACGACCGGATGCGCAGCACAGGACGCCGGAGGCCATCTGACAGGGCTAGGAGTCCTGTATCTCAACCAGATACAGGATGCTTTCCATGTCAGAGCCAGTTACTTCCGGCCGTTCGGGCAGCCCGGCGGCGGTTGCGCGCGCACGTTCGGACGATTTGCAACATATCCAGCGTCGCCGCAAACAGATCATTCGATTGGGTGCTGCGGCCCTGTTGGCGTTGGCGGTGACAAGCCAGGCTGTGCTGCCGCCCGATAGCTTGGGTCGCGATATGATCGAGGGGATCGGGATTGCGGCGATTGTGCTTTGTATTTTCGGGCGCGGCTGGTGTGCGCTTTATATCGGCGGGCGCAAAAAGACCGAACTGGTGATGACCGGACCCTATTCGATGTGTCGCAATCCGCTTTATGTTTTCAGCATCATCGGTGCCTTTGGGGCAGGTGCGCAAAGCGGCAGCATTATGATGGCGCTGATTTTTGCAATTGGTTGCTGGTGGGTGTTCCGGTCTGTGGTGCGGCATGAAGAACGGTTGTTGCGCGACCGGTTCGGGGTTGTGTTTGCCCGCTATGAAAACTATACGCCGCGTTTTCGCCCGACCTGGTATCGCTGGCAGGATGAAGAAACCCTTGTCTGTCATCCGTCGCTTTATCTTTGCACCATGCGCGATGCCCTGTGGTTCCTGATTTCGGTTCCGGTATTTGCAGGGGTAAAATTGATGCAGGAACTGGGATTGGTAACGCCCCTGATCATGTTGCCGTGATCAGGGTGCAGGATGATTGGGAAGATGCGCAGGGACGCGGGCAGTCTGGCACTTGGGCGCTCGGGCGGATCAGGTCATCAGGCGGCGTTGTTTTCAGGCATCCCGCCAAAGGATTTGATCATCTGGTTACGTTCATCTTCGCGCAGCGGATCGGAATCAAGGGCAAGGGCGGCTTCAAGATCGCGCGGGATTATCTTGATGCTGTCACCCCATCTTGCCCGATCATCATCGGCCCAAAGATGAAGTTCGGATTCAAGCTTGATGTAACTTCGCGTGGCGGCACTGCTATCTAGCTTTTCGAGTGTATCGACCTCGTATTCACCCGCCGAAAACAATCCGTCATAACCCGACAGATGGAACGGATGAAAGAACGTCACCGTGCGGTGGGTTGTGCGGGTAATGCTCATGATCATGGCTCCTTCGAACATCCGGAAGATGACCAAGGGCGGGCTGATCTGTTTTTTATTGTGATATCGCACCCGTCGGGTGATCTGTCCGGCCATTTGACCAGACCTTCCGGCAGTTACACAGGGCGCTTATGTTCGCGGGTTTGCATATGACCCGTCAGACATTTCGATGAAGCACCATCAAGCCGGTTTGATCATCACATGCGCGACCGGCTTGCATATTATATATGGTGTGCAACCTGCCAAAACGCAAATCGTGCCGGATTGGCGATGGGCCGGGCCAGTGCCGGGCAGTGCTGGGCCGTCCGATGCGGCCTGATACAGCCACCCGGTACAGTCCGCGTCTTGCAGGGCTTGCGGGGCATCACACCCCGCGCAGATTGCCCCAGACATGCACATGCCATTGCGGCAGAACGCGGACATCAAACCATTGGCGTCTGGCAACTTCATCGACCAGCCAGCGATAGCGTTCTGTCAGGCCTTCGATATCAACACCGTTTACACCATCGGGATGGGGTTCGGCCGGGGTGGTGTTGACCGGCTGCAAACAGACCGGAATGCCAATGTGAATATTCCTCACATAATCGGCAAACATCAAATCGGCCTCGTCGCGGACCGGGAATTTAAGGGTGATGGCCGGACCATCCAGCATCCCGTTTGCCTGTGCCGCATCAATGCAGGCACGCAGGGCATCGGGATCAAAACTGGTCGAGGAGCTTGGCGGCTTGGGGCTGATTGTCAGGTAATTCAGATCTGCAAACCAGTCCTTGGCGATGCTGCCCTGGGTTTCAATCGCAAAACTGAAACCTTCGGCCTTGCCCATGGCAATCAGGGTGCCGAGTGGCTGGATCGCCGGATTGCCACCCGAAAGGGTGATCAGGATCGGTTTGCCGCCCGAAAGCTTTTTGACCGCGTCCAGAACCTCGGTCGCAGTCATCGGTTTCCAGTCGGCGCGAAAGGCCGGATCAACCGCATAAAGCGTATCACACCAGGAACAGCGAAAATCACAGCCGCCCGTGCGCACAAACACGGTCGGCACACCAATCAATGCGCCTTCACCCTGTACGGTCGGGCCGAAAATCTCGGAAATACGGATTTTGCCGCGATGTTCCGACATTTCCGCGATTTGCGGATCAATAACCGTCATGGACGATATTCCGCCCAGGTTTTCGGCGTTTCGGAAACGCGTACTGCGGTGACTTCGGGCCAGCGATCATGCGCCCATTCATAAAAATACAGGGCAAGATTTTCCGCCGTCGGGTGATCATGGGCCAGAACTTCGTTCAGATGACGATGATCAAATTCATCATCAATCAGGCGCTTAAGCGGGCCAAGTTCGCGGTAATCGCGCACAAAACCACGGGCATCAAGGGTCGCACCTTTCAGTTCGACCTCGACGATATAGTTGTGCCCATGCAGGCGCGAACAGGGGTGATCGGCATCCAGTCCTGCCAGTTGGTGACTTGCGGAAAAGGCGAATTGTTTGGTGATGGTGAACATCAATCTGTCTTTCATGGCGCGACAGGCCGGGTGCAAGCCGGATGGAGTCCATCGGCGCAAGCCCGGTCAAATCACGGTATTTCGGGAATTATTCGGCGGCGTTACCGGGCGCAGATGCAGATGCAGATGCGGGCACATGTGCGGCAAGCTGACGCGCACGATGTTCGGCACGGGCCTGTTTCCAGTAATCGCGATCGACATAAACGGTCGGGTCCTTGACCCGTGCGAGTTCAAGCGCCTCGCGCCGTTCGACACAGGTGCCGCACCGTCCGCAATGGGTTTCCCCGCCCTTGTAACACGACCATGTCAGATCAACCGGAACGCCAAGGCGACCGGCCTCAAGCGCGATATCGGCCTTCGATACATTGACAAACGGGGTATAAAGTTTGACGTCCTTGACACCTTCAAGGGCGTGGTCCTGCATCGCCTGGAACGATTTGATGAAATCGGGACGGCAATCGGGATAGATGAAATGATCCCCGCCATGAACCGCAGCGGCAACCGCATCGGCACCGGCACTGGCGGCCGCGCCAAAGGCCACGGCAAGCATGATGGCATTGCGGTTGGGAACGACGGTCACGCGCATGGTTTCTTCGGCGTAATGGCCATCGGGCACATCGATATCATCACTGGTCAATGACGATCCGGTCAAAAGCGCGCCAACCGGGGTCAGATCGACAATGTGATGCTTTACGCCAAGATCGCGTGCAGTGCGCGCGGCGAAATCGAGTTCCTTTTTATGGCGCTGGCCATAATCGAACGAAATCAGGGAGTGCAATTTATGCTCGGCCGCGACCTTATAGGCCAGCGTGACGGAATCCAATCCGCCAGAGCAGACGACAATCGTCTTCATAATCATATGTCTTTCGTGTTTTTAACCTGGTGCTACGACAGGGAAGCGATCATCGCTTCAGGGCGGGCATTTGCCACGCCGTGCCCCAAAAGGCAAGCATAAATCGCTGCATGCAACCATGCGGTAGAGTAGTTTCCGTTTAGGTTGCATCGTTTTGTTCGTGTTTGGCGAATTGTTTGGCAAGGCACAGCGCGCAAGGACGATGCGGGGCATCGTTCAAGCGATGTAACGCCGCAAAACATCGCCAAACCGAACCCTGCGGGCCGGGACATTCTTCTGCCCCGCAGCGTCAAGGATCTTGACCGTAGGACCGCTACGCTCGGCGATCCTTTCCTTGCTGGACAGAAGAATGACTCCGGCAAAACGGTTCAATCTAAACGGAAATTACTCTAAACGCAGGAATGCTGCGATTTTTGCGTTAATTTATGGCGGGGTGGCCGGGGTGGTCAGGCCCGCTTGCCACTAAGCACATGAAAACAAATCGGAACCTGAAAATGCCCGTCTTCGATATAGGGCGAAAGTGTTTCAAACATCGCCGCATCAATCGCACCGCGATCCATATCCGATGCACGGCGCAACACATTGCCAAACAGCATATCCATTTGCGGCTTCCAGAACGGAACCTTTTCCGGGATGCGTCCGGCCGGGCTGTGGCTTGTCGCGGTAATGCCGGTAAAGCCCGCCGCCTCAAGCCGCATCATCGATTGATCGGGATGACCAAAGGCAAAGGGATTAATTCCCGCCTTATCAAATCCGATGCCCAGAATATTGCCCAGAACCGCATCCATTGCGGCAAATAACGGGTTATCGACCATCGGTGCCCAGACCATATAAACCGCCCGTCCGCCGGGCCGCAAAACCCGGTGGCTTTCCCCCAGTGCCCGGTCGGGATCATTGCAAAACATCACGCCAAACCGGCACGACACCACATCAAAACTTTGATCGGAAAACGGAAGCTTTTCCATATCGGCCGGGATCACGGAAATATTGCCAATGCCCTCATCCGCCGCACGGGCGGCCAGACCATCACACATTTCCGGAACGATATCGGATGCCGTCACATGGCCGGAAAGACCGGGTGTGTTCGCGCTAACATCATCTGCGGTCGCGGCATTGCCGCCAAGTACACGGGCAAAGGAAAAGGCAGGTTCGCCAACACCGGATGCCAGATCAAGCACATCAAGCGGCGCGCCACCCCGCAACCGCGCCAGACCGTCAAGATCAGCCGCCTCGATCAAATGGCGATTGATCTTCTCGGCCGCCGGGGCAAGCCGATCCGCCCAATTGATCCAGTCCGAGGAAAGGTGATGCCAGGTGGTTTGGCTTTGCATGGTCGTGACGCCCCGTTTCTTTGTTTTACGGTTGCAGAGAATAAGAGAAAACATCCCCTGAACAAAGGCAGAGTTGAGACATTCTTGCCCTCACACGGTTTGAAGTTGTTCGTCGATGACATATGTCGATGGAGAATTCGGGGCATGGCGACGCCAGTTGATCAGCGCATTACGTTACGGAAAATTGCCGGATCGGTCATTTTGATCGTATCGACCTGTGTCTTGTATGGGGTGTTTGTCTTCACCCTGTTTGCTGGTTTTACCGCCGATATCCAGCGGGATTTTCTTGGGCGGGAACTTGGCGCATCAACACCGGGCAAGCTTGAACGAATTGTTCTGCAAAGTTATCTGGAAGCGGGTTTGCGACAGGATTTGCAACGGTTGCGGCGCGATCTTCGCGGGCTTGAAACCGCCTCGGTCGGGAATGCGCAAGTCGGGCTTGGCTTGCGCAAGGATGCCATTGCCGGATGGTGGGCGGCCTATGACAAATATGCCGAACTGCGCGAGACGGTGGCGGGCAATCGGGCGGCGTTTGATCCGGGCTTTGTCGCGGATTTGAATGATGGCGTGAACCGGGCCTTTGCACTTGTCACCGATCTTGAAGTTTCCGGGCTTGAGGTCGGTAGCCTTGCGGCTGGGGACGGGAATGCGGTTTGGCAGGATGACATTCCGCTTGGCCTGCTTGATGTGCCGTTTGGCGAAGAGGATGACGATGCCGAACGCCGGGCGGCGGGCATCCACATCATGGTGGAGCTTCGCCGGGTGATCGAACAGATGCGGTTTGCCCCGGATGTTGATCCGGCATTTCAGGAACGGATAGAAGCCGAGGTCGAACGCATTCGCGCTGTTGCCAAGGCATTTGATGCAAAAAGTGTACGCGCACAGATCGAATGGACCAATATCCGTGCGGGCCGTGCCCATGAAGACCGGCTGCGCGCCAAGCTTAATGCCGATATTGCCGAAACATCGGGCGAGATTGAATTGCTCGAACGCGAAGGCGGGGCCGAATATCGCGCCCTTGTCGCGCTGTTTGCCCATCCGGTGGGCAGCGCGCTTTTTTACCTTATTCAGTTACCAACCATCATGCTGACGCTTCTTGTCACGGTCGCCGCAGGCGGACTTGGCGCGGTGGTGGCCTTTACCCGCGATAATTTTACCAGACGGACCAAGATGTTTGAGGGCGATGGAGTGGCCCCGGCGGCTGGTGAGGCAGTCGAAGCAGATGCGATGGACGAGGGCACAAATACCAATGCGAACGCGGCTGCGGATGTATATCCCGGCCTCGAACCCGGTCTCAGTCCCGGTGCGGATGCAGATGGATGGGCGTCGGTCGCCCGCTTGCTGGTCCTGACCGGAGAAGGAATTGCCGCCGCAATCGCGATTTTCCTGTTTACCGAGGCCGGGATGTTGATGCTCACCCAAGGCGGACCCGATGGCACCGGACAGGTCGACATCAGCCCCTATCTTCTGACCTTTATGGCCTTTGTTTCGGGCTTTATGGCGGAAGACGCTTTCGCGCGGATCCAGTTCGCGGGGCAGAAATTGTTTCGGGTTACGGGTGATCGTGAGCCGAAGTAGAGTGTAGATCTGTAATCAAAAAAATTAATAATAAATATTTATTAATCAAGTGCAAATCACCAGTGTGATAATTATTTATTCGGGTAAGAAATTTCTTAAACTTTCTGTTCTTTTTGGTCTTTGAACTAAATAAAATTTTTCTTAGTTGATATCGGATGTTGCATTGTCAATTTCTGATTTTTTATTTGTGTGTGTATTTAAGTTGTGCCTCAGGATTTGTAGTCCTTGACCCATTTGCGATAGAGTGTTTCATCAAATCTTGCCAGTGAGAGTAGCTTGGCAGATTCATCAACCATGGCATCGTAGATATGCGGCGCCTCAGATAGTACTTTGTCTATATTTTTTCTGCTTTTGATGCGACTGATAGTTTTCGTCGCTAGCGAGCACTTTGATTGCTCTGCTATATCATCTTTGCCCTTTGCAAGCAGATAAGGGTCACTTCCTATATCGAATGTAGGTTTGCACTTTATGCATATTGAAATAATGTCATCTTCTTCGTTTTTATTCGAAACGTTGTAGCTGAATATGCTTTCTAGCTTAACATTCGTTGGTGGTCTGTGTTCCTTTAGATTGGAGAAAAACCAATTACACAAACTTGTAGTAAAAATGTTAAACAACCCGCTCGGATCAGCGACGGCATTATCAAGTTCATCTTTGCAAGAGATCATAAAATTAATTTGAGATGATGATTTGAATTCCTCGCATTCGTTTAGGGTCGACAGATATTGATCTGTCAGTGTTTCAATAACTTCTTGATGGATATTGTCTCTATCGGTTCTTGTTGTCAAAAATAGTAACCAAGGTGATAGGGATTTGCTTTGGATTCCTAGTAGGTTGTATATGGCGTTGTAGTAATTATTGCCGCCTTGATTCGGTCTGTTCTTTCCAACACCATCGCAGAGATCGAGATTTACAATTGTAAATGGCCCTTTTTTCCGTGCTTCCTGATAGGCAATGGAGCTAGTGCTTGAGAGACTATTAAAGTCATCCCAGCTAACATTAGAGCTGTCATCAATAAACTGGTTTGATTTTACTTCATGTAAAGAGGTATTGAGTTCAATTCTCTCTGGGCCATCTACTTGTGCTTCTTTGTTGAACCCCAAAAAACGCAATTTAATATTATTTTTTGACAGTATTTCCTCGGAGAAATATCTAATATCTATTAATTCTTTTCCCGGTAGACCAATATAATTTATCGGCTGGTTAATATTAGGGTTGTCTTCAATTAGCTTCTTAATCTCAGAAGCCCACTGATTTTTTCGAACAAACTGTTTTCTGGGACGATGCCAAGCTTGGAATTCCTTTTTCAAGGGAATATCGTGCTTGTACTCACTATCACCAACGATCTCATCGAGGAAATCTGTCATACGCGATTGTTCCCTTCTTTTAGCTTTCTGCGGCGATCATGATCTCGTGAATCTCTCGCAGAAGGCTTTTTTGCTTAGAAATTGGGAGTTGCTCTAACAAGCCGTAAGATGCAAGTAATTGAATTATCGCTTTTATTTTTTCTTCTTCAATTTTTTCTTGATGAGCAGTTTTTAAGGTTCGTTTGTTTGGTCGTGGTTGAATGATTTCTTGCTTTGGAAAGCGAAAGGAATCTGTTCTAACTTTGCTTTCAAAAATGTCACCGTCGGTTAATGCTACCGTTGGGGGGGCGGAAACCATGTCATCATGTTCGCGTCGCCATGCTTTTTGAGCAACCTGTTGAATCTGGGTGATAGATTCTTCACGGTTGGAGTATCTGTTTGTCTCTCGTAACTTTGCCGCATATTTCTTTTGCGCGGTTGCCAGCTGGCGTATTGCGCTGTGAAGCCATTTTGTAATGAATACGTAATGCGGATGCGCATTGTTAAATGACTCTCTGTCGATGTTGAGAGCGCCGTCCAGCCCATCGTGAACAAAGATCTCGCAAGTGATTTGACGTAATCGAGTTTGTTCAGAAACTTGGTATTTCATGAATGTTGAATCGAACAAAGTTCCACTTGAGCCGTGAATGCGTATTAGTGCTCCTTGGTGGTCAACCGGTGCAATTTTAGGAGTCCAAAATAGGTAGGCTTCAAACGCTAAAGGCCCACCAGTGATTTCAGCGGGGTGTGGTGAGGCGTAAGTGTCGCACTTGCCAATAAATATTAGGGGATGAGTTATTGCGTTTTGGGTTTGTGGCAAATCTCTGTATTTGATGGGCCGTGCAAGGGAAAGATCGTCGATTCTAACATTGAAGTGACCATAACTCTCTTTGTGAGCTGTAAGCCCGAGTTGCGTCGCCGGGGAGGTAGATTCCTCGCTAAGCTCGGATGCGTGTCCTTTCGGTTGATTTGACAAGCTGTAGTACTTTCCGGACGTCTCTTCCTTGGTGAGGCTGAATAGATGTCCATCAACATAAGGTAGAGGCACGGCCAAACTTAACTGCCAGACCATGTTCAAGTAGTAATCGAAAATTCTATCTAGTTTGGGATTTGGTGTTGTTACACCTATCTCGTCCCAAGCCGCTTCGACAAGCTTCTTGAATGCTTCGGTGGGGGTGTCGGACTGATCCCAAGGTAAGTGATCGAACTTCTTCTCGCCGCTAAGGTCGCTCGTTCCTACTAATTCGTTTTCATTCTGTCCAAAATTTACGCGTCCTATGTGGTATTTTGGTGCATCGACGGAAATGCTATCCTCGTCTGCCGATTGTTCAGCTTGATCTACGGCATTCCAGATATCAGCGCTGCGCAACGTGTCGATAGCTTGTTTCCGGATCTTAGTTAGGATGATTGATGTTCCGTGCGTGGCTGTATCATTTGCCCTCTCTCTCCAGATGGTGACCTTGCCGGACTCAAATGTATTCTCTCCATTTTCGTTGGGCTTGGTATCACTATCGGAGTATTGCTTTAAGACTACTGTGGCAATTGTTCTAAATGGATCGTCTTTTATTTTTGTGATTATTTGGAAACTCTGAGACAGCTGAGATACAGAGAATAAGCCTATGCCAATCTTTCCAATTAACCGTCTACCTTTTGGGCTCCGCAACGGGTCACTATTAGATGTGACACCTAACTCTTTGCCGATCTGACTTCGCTTAGCGCTACCCCCGATATGATGTATCAGATGAGCCAAAGCTTCAGGCGACATTCCGTGACCGTCATCTGAAATCGTGATTCTCTGAAAACGCGGTGCATCCGTGTCGATGATTACTTCTGTCGCATCGGCATCATAAGCATTTGATATTAGCTCTCTCAAAGCAGAGCCTGGTTGTCTATAAATTCCATCCGTTACTCGGGCAATCACCCTTTCATCGGTTTGCAATGTGGTCTGAACGTAATTTTCAGCATTGACGCTTTGCCGGATCGAGTTCGCGAGCTGTTGATCTTTTGTTATATTGGGGGCAGCGTCATGTGTGTTTTGCATTATCGCGCTCCAATAAAGTTGTCCTCAGTGCAATAGCGACGCTCTTCGCCATAGGAGGGGGGACAGCATTTGACACTTGTTCAACTTGTTGCGACAGCGTCCCAGAAATCCTGAAGGTCTCAGGGAAACCTTGCAAAAGCATGGCTTCATAGATGCTAAGGCGTCTATGACCAGAAGGGTGCACATGTATCTCTCTATTGCCATAGGCAACCGTTGGGCTTGGTTTGTCCCAATCGAGCTTCCGGAAACTGCGTCCGTTTGAGGCAGTTTCTGCGGATTGAGTGAATTTCTTTGATTTGGGCTGCATCGTCCAATGGTTAGGATGTTCTGCAAAAGTTCTAGGATCCGCGTTTCGATGAAAATAAGTGGGTTCTGGTAGCCCAAATATTGCATCGCGTACGGTAAACATTTGCTTTGACTCTTCAGGTTTCAACTTATTAAGTTTCAGGTCTTTATCCGCGGATACCAGTAAAACTCTCTCACGATTCTGAGGTGTGCCAAATTTAGAAGAATTTAGAATATCATTAAAAATTACGCGACCAATTCTCTTTAATTTATTTTCGATGTAAGAAAAGTTCTTTTTGTGTTTCTGATCTTTGATTCCAGGTACGTTTTCAAGTAATACAAAATGAACATTATAGTTCTTTTTTATCTCGTCGATTATCTTTAAGTAAATTTTTGCTAACTTGTTTCTGGGGTCATCTGCAGAAGACTTGGTGTTTGCTCGCGAGAAACCTTGGCAAGGAGGGCCTCCAATAATTGCAACACTGGCATGTGATGGAATTGTCCGTTTTATCTCTGCAACAATGTCCTTCGGAGCAACTTTCGTGAAGTCTTGCACCTGCGCATTACATTCAGGGAAATTTTGTTTATGAGTTTCGATCGCTGCTTCAAATGCGTCGAAAGCGACTGCGATTTTGAAGCCGGCTTGCTTGAAGCCGTAGTCTAATCCCCCGGCGCCGCAAAACAGACTAATAATCGTAGGAAGGGCAAATTCCGGCTGGCTGGTTTGATACGGAACAGGCGGACATGCCGTTGGGCTCTGTAGCATTTTCGTGTTTGCCGCCATTAAATTAAATTTCCGCTAATCTAGGTTGAGCTTAACTGATGTATCTACGCTGTACAATCTAAAATTGTATTATGCGGATCCGTCTCATTTTCAATAAGCATTGCTCCACACACAGGCTTTTAAGTGGGAGAGTTCCTGTGCGCAAGTTGCTTGAGGTATTCTACTGGCAGAGGGCGAACAAGTCAGGCAAAAAGCTTTAACTTTCGTGAGTGAATTAAACATTGTTCGGTCACGTCCAATACACAAAAAAAACCGGCACCAAGGGAGCCGGTTTTTTTGTGTGAACGAGATGTTTGGAGGGTTATCCCAAGGTGCCGTAGCGCGGTGTGTTGCGCTGTGCGCTGGTTGCGGCTTCGGCGTAAGCTTGGCTGGCCTGTGCGGTTTGGGTGATCTGCGATTGCAGGACCTGTTCATCGCGATCCGGTGCGGTTGCCGTTTCGGCGGCTTCTTCGGATGCGCTGCTGTTAAACAGTTCGGTCAGGCGCTGTTCGATCGATTTCAGGCCTTCGTTCAGGCGTTCTTCGGTCTCGTTGATATTGCCATTGATCTGTTCATTGAGGGCACCAAGGCCTTCAAGGAATTCGCGGGCGTCATCAAGACCCTTCTGGATGCCTTCGCTGGCCTTGTCGAAAATCTCGCGGGCTTCGGATTCCGAGCCGGCATTGGCGGCAATCAGATCGCCAACGCGGGCAAGAATACGGTCTGCCACGGCCTCGGGCGTATAGTCGCCCGGATCGACATTGCCGATTGAAATGCCGGTCGACGACAGGCTTTCATTAATTGCGGAAACAACCTGATCCGCGGTCAGGCGGTTGGCCGACGCGGAAGACAGGGAAACAGACGTTGCCGCAGCAAAGGCCGACGTGCCGTTATTGCCGGTTTTTTCAGAGTCACTCTGACCGGGCAAATAGGACTGGGCCGAGCGCACAGAACTACCAGATTGAGCGCCGGTTTGCTGGGACGTCAGGCCGCCAATGGTGATATCCATAGTCGTCCTCCCTGGACGAGAACTTTTGAGAGCTGTGCTGTCAATCAACACTTTTTCCAAGCAAAGGCCGCACGGCAATTTCCTGTGCGAACAGTTACTTGGTAAATATCATCCCCTAATATGGCACGGGACGGGTGAAAAATCCAGTCCTGTTGCACAAGTTTCGGTTGATGCGGGTGCAATGCCGCCTTGCAAAAAGTGGGGGCAGCATTGCGAAAATCGTCTGTATTTCCGCTGATTCCAGACGATCTGATGTTGCACGCCGGGCAAAGCCCGCTTATGAACACTGTTAAGGGTCCAAATTCATTCATATCACTGCCGCCGGTAAGGGGCGGGCGGTAATGTGAATGCGTTTTAAGCCCGGTATTATTTTTGAACCCGATTTGATATGGCGGGCGCGGTTTTGAACCGGTGCCCGATGCCAGCAAACGGGGCCCGACAGGCAGGAGTTGAGAGAGCGTGGCGAACTATCAGGAAAGTGCGCGGGAATTTGAAAAGCGCTGGCAGGATTACTGGCGGGAAAACGATACCTATCGTACCCCAAATCCGGGCGATGCAGATTTTGACGCGTCCAAAAAGAAAAGCGTCATCCTTGATATGTTCCCTTATCCAAGTGGCGTTGGCCTGCATATCGGTCATCCGCTTGGCTATATCGCGACCGATGTAAAGGCCCGGTTCGAGCGTATGCGCGGCTATAATGTTCTGCATTCCATGGGCTTTGATGCCTTTGGCCTTCCGGCGGAACAGTTCGCGATCCAGACCGGCCAGCACCCGCGCATCACCACCGAAGCCAATATTGAAAACATGCTGCGCCAGTTGCAGGTGATCGGCCTTGGCCATGATCCGCATCGTCGCTTTGCGACCACCGATGTTGATTATTACAAATGGACGCAGTGGATTTTCCTTCAGCTTTTCAACAGCTTCTATGACCCGACCATCGAATGGAAAGGCCCGCAGGGGCAGACCATTTCCGGCCGTGCGCGCCCGATTGCCGAGCTGCGCCCGCTTCTGGAAAGCGGTGAATGGTTGCTTGACGAAGATGGCGTGCCGCAGCCCAAAGCCGTGATTGGCGAAGGTGTTAAGGCCGAAGGCAAGGAAATCGACCGTGCGATTGATCGCGGGCGTCTGGCCTATGTCGATGAAGTTCCGGTCAACTGGTGCCCGATGCTGGGTACGGTTCTGTCGAACGAGGAAGTCACCAACGAAGGCAAGTCCGAACGCGGTGATTACCCGGTTTACAAGCGCCCGCTGAAACAGTGGATGCTGCGCATTACCGATTATGCCGACCGTCTGGTTGCCGATCTTGAAGGTCTTGACTGGCCGAACGGCGTTGTTGAAATGCAGAAGGGCTGGATTGGCCGTTCTGTTGGCGCGCGCGTTAATTTCCCGGTCAAGCTTTCGAACGGTTCCGACGACAAGATCGCGGTTTACACCACCCGCCCCGATACGATTTTCGGCGCGACCTATATGGTTCTGGCACCGGAACATCCGCTGGTGGACAAGCTGTGTTCCGATGATAAAAAAGCCGATATTGCCGCATATCGCGCACAGGCGTCCGAGCTTAAGGCCGTGTCGGCCAAGGATGATGCGGAACGCGAAAAGACCGGTGTGTTCATTGGTGCCCATGCGACCAACCCGGTAACCGGCGAACAAATCCCGGTCTGGATTGCCGATTATGTCCTTATGGGCTATGGGACCGGCGCGATCATGGCGGTTCCGGCCGGTGATCAGCGCGACTTTGAATTTGCCCATAAATTCGGCCTGCCGATCAAGGCAACCACCAAGCCGTCCGAGAACTGGTTGAAAGACAATGCACCGGCGGAAGCTGGTGAATTGGACGGGACTGCTTTGTTTGCGCGTTATGAAGCAGAGCCGGGCAGCTTCAAGCTGGCTCAGACCGAAATTGGCGAGACCATCAATTCCGCCAATGACGAAATTTCGATCAATGGTCTTTCGACCCCGGATGCCAAGGCCAAAATCATCGAATGGATGGAAGGCAAAGGCATTGGGCGCGGTCGTGTGCAGTATAAACTGCGTGACTGGCTGTTCTCGCGTCAGCGTTATTGGGGCGAGCCGTTCCCGGTTCTGTTTGATGCGGAAACCGATCAGGTTCATGGTATTGCGCAGGCGGCCCTTCCGGTTGTTTTGCCGGAAATGACTGACTTCAAACCGCAATCGAACGAAGACCCGAATTCCGAGCCGGAGCCGCCATTGGCACGTGCCAAGGAATGGATGGAAGTCACCGGTATTGTCCTTGCGGACGGATCGGTTTTCCCGGTTGATGCCGCGGTTGGTTCGACCTACGGCCATGACGGTGCGGAATATGAAGTACGCGCGTTCAAACGTGATGCCAATTCCATGCCGAACTGGGCGGGATCGTGCTGGTATTACCTGCGCTATTTTGATGCCAAGAATGATGCGAAATTTGCATCCGACGATGCGGCGGCCTATTGGGCAAACAGCACCGATAAGGATGGCAAGGCGCTTCCGGGCGCAGTTGATCTTTATGTCGGCGGGGCGGAACACGCGGTTCTTCACCTTCTGTATTCGCGCTTCTGGCACAAGGTTCTGTTTGATCTTGGCTATGTCAGCACGCCCGAGCCGTTCCAGAAACTGTTTAACCAGGGCATGATCACGGCCGATGCCTATACCGATGCACGTGGCGTTTATGTCGACATCCATGATGTTGAAATGCGCGA
This sequence comes from Thalassospira profundimaris, assembly GCF_003326675.1. GTDB lineage: Bacteria > Pseudomonadota > Alphaproteobacteria > Rhodospirillales > Thalassospiraceae > Thalassospira > Thalassospira aquimaris. Next base: position 234,161 of record NZ_JPWF01000004.1, on the reverse strand, counting down.
TGTCGACGGCAAAAAGGCACCGTTCAACGCCAAAACCGACGAAGCCCTGACCACGGTTCCGGGCAAGATGGGCAAGCGTTACAAAAACGGTATCCCGCCTGAGGAAATCTGCGACCTTTACACCATCGATACGTTCAGAACGTACGAGATGTATATGGGCCCGCTTGACAGTTCCAAGCCCTGGCAGTCCGATGCGATCATCGGCATGATGCGTTTCCTGTCGAATGTCTGGAAAGTCACAACCCAGATGGAACGCACGGACGCGGTTGATGGCAAGATCGAAACGCTTGTGCACAAGACCATTGCCAAGGTGACCGGCGATATTGCCGATCTGCGCCTTAATACGGCGATTGCGGCATTGATCGAACTGACCAATGCGTTGACCAGACAGAATGCGGTTCATGATGATCATGCCAAGGCGCTCGCGCTTATGGTTGCACCGTTTGCACCGCATCTGGGTGAAGAACTTATGAGCCGCATGGCAGCCGATGAATTCGGTGCCAAGAAATCGGTGATCAAGTTTGACTGGCCGGTCTTCGATGCCGACAAGGCACAGGATGACGAGTTCGAAGTCCCGGTTCAGGTCAATGGCAAGAAGCGTGGTTCTGTGATGGTGGCGGCGGATGCCGATCAGGCAACGGTCGAAGCCCTTGCAAAGGCAGACGAAAACGTTGCCCGCCATATTGAGGGCAAAGAGATCGTCAAGGTGATCTATATCGCCAAGCCGACGCCGAAGCTGGTCAATATTGTTGTGAAGGGTTAGGTCCCTACGACTGTAACTTTGAAGACAGGGCACTTTGTATCAAAGTGCCCTGTTTGTTTTTGATCTCGATTATTGACGGTTGAGAAAGTGCTGGCTAGAAGTCAGACAAGCATATCTTTTAAGGGTTGAGTAATGAGCCACGGTCGCAAGATTTCTGTTATTGGTTTGGGCTATGTCGGTTTGCCGGTTGCGGTTGCATTCGGGACGACAATCGGGCGCACGGTTGCCTTTGACATTAACAAGGCCCGTATTGCGCAGCTCAAAGCTGGTCACGATGCAACCGGCGAAGTTGACGATCATGAACTCGCGGCGGCTGATTTGCTGCTGAGTGCTGATCCGCAGGACTTGCGCGAAGCTGATTTCCACATCGTTACCGTGCCGACCCCGATTGACAGTTCAAATCGCCCGGACCTTTCGCCATTGCGTTCGGCATCGAAAACTGTTGGTGCCATCCTGAAAAAGGGTGACATCGTGGTTTATGAAAGCACGGTCTATCCCGGGGCGACCGAAGAAGAATGCGTTCCGATCCTTGAAGCGCTTTCGGGCCTTAAGGCCGGGACCGATTTCACGGTCGGTTATTCACCCGAACGTATCAATCCGGGTGATCGCGAACACCGCTTTACCACGATCACCAAGGTGGTCTCGGGTCAGGATCAAGCCACCCTTGATATCGTTGCCGAGGTTTATGGCAGCGTCGTCACCGCAGGCATTCACAAGGCGCCGACCATCAAGGCCGCCGAAGCCGCCAAAGTGATTGAAAATACCCAGCGCGATTTGAATATAGCGCTGATGAACGAGCTTTCTCTGATCTTTGATCGTGCGGGCATTGATACCCGTGATGTGCTTGAAGCCGCCGGGACCAAGTGGAACTTCCTGAAATTCACCCCGGGTCTGGTTGGCGGTCACTGCATCGGTGTCGATCCCTATTACCTGACCCACAAGTCCGAAGAGCTGGGCTATTATCCTCAGGTGGTTCTGGCCGGTCGTCGGGTGAATGATGGCATGGGCGAGGTTGTTGCCAACAAGGTGATCCGGGCCCTTCTTCGCGACGGCGCAACCAAGAACCCGACCGTGACCGTCCTTGGCCTGACCTTTAAGGAAGATGTTCCTGATATCCGCAATACCCGCGTCATTGATATCATCCGGTCGCTTGAAGATGCGGGCATCAATGTTCAGGTTCATGATGTTCATGCCGACGCCGAGGAAGTCACCCACGAGTTTGACGGTTTGAAACTGTGCTGTGATGATGATCTGAAACCGGCAGATGCACTTATTCTTGCGGTCGGACACAAGGAATATATTGCCAAGGGCTGGCCGCTGGTTTCGGGTCTTCTGAAAGACGGCAAGGGCTTTGTTGCCGATGTGCGGGCGGTTCTGCCGCGTGACGCGGTTCCGGCCGGTATTGACCTCTGGCGTCTGTAAGCCAGATTTAAGGCCACATGCTTTAGTCAGATTCATCCTGATAAAGATCAAGCTCGCGCTGCATTTTCTTCGTCAAACCTTTGGCGACAATGCGGTGCGAGCTTTTTATATGATCGCATAGATCAGTATCGCCAAGACCCGGTGCGTCAAAATGCTGGATCCATTTCATTCCGCGTGACGCCAGATAGGGGGCAGGGCGCAGGCCCGGCATTTCCTTTAATACCTCATAGCCGATCTCGGATGTTTTGAAGGTAACGCCGAGTGTGTCGTTACTAGTCCAACCTGCAATGGCAAATACCTTGCCGCCAACTTTCCAGACATCGGCACCACCCCATTGAACCACATGGGTGGTGTGGGGCAGGGACTTGCAAAAGGCGTTGAATTCTTCGCGGGTCATTGCAGCTTTTCCAGTTCCTCGGGCGGGCATTGTGGTTTGCTTCCGATCTATTGTGAAGAGGATTGCGTCAAGACTGCCGACACTGTCTTGCCGATCTCATCAGTAAAACGTGCGTGAGCAAAGCGCGTTTCGCACATCAATCGCGCCTGATGTCTGAGCTTGTTGGTGTTTGCCGGATGGCGGGTTGCTTCGATCATGGTGAGGGCAAGTTTGTCAGGATCATTGGGCGGGCATAACCAGCCGGTTTGATCCGGCAACACAAATTCCGGCAGGGTGGCGATGCTGGTTGTTATGACCGGAACGCCCGCGGCCATGGCTTCCAGGACGACAAGCGGCTGGGCCTCGTTGGTGTAATTGGTCGGGAAGACAAACAGATCAGACTGATCAAACAATTTGCGGCGATCTTCTGCCCGAACAGCGCCGATATAGCGGGTGTTGCTGTTAATGCCGTATCCCGTTATCAGCGCTTCAAGCTCTGCTTTGCGGATGTCGCCCTCTGCTCCGGCAATGGTCAGATCAAACGCAAAGCCCAAATCCTTCAGGCGCTGGCAGGCTGCAAGCAGTGTCTCGAGACCCTTGGCACGAAACAGGTTTGACAACCACAAAATGCGAAGGGGCGTTTCCGGTTGCCAATCCGGGTTTATCGGCGCGGCAAAAGCATCTTCATCAAGGCAATTGGCAATGATGACCACGTTGCAATCAAGGCCTGTGATTTCGGGACGCAATATCTCGCCAAGTAGTACGACAGTCTGCTTGGCAAAGACCCGTTTCTGAAGCCAGAACTTGACGGGGGATCGCCGCATCAAAGGCAGGCCCCGTCCGTGAAGATGCAGGATGGCCGGAACGCGAAACAGTTTGGCCAGCAAGACATAAAGGCAATCGCGGTAATAGGCTGCACCGCAGGGGGCAAAACTGATGTAAAGGGCCTGACTGCGCGGCAGTGCAAAACAAAGCCGCACTGCGAGCAACAGGGCAATCAGGAGCTTTTTAATCGTTGGTCGGGTGATGTCGGCAAGGTTGCGTGCAAAACGCATTTCAATGACATGCAGATCAAAAGCCTTGGCCAAGGCAGCTATCGCATGAAGGTTCATTTTCGCGGCCCCGTGCATCGGAGGCGGCAACTGAACCATTGCGATTACACGGCTTCGTTTGCTCATGCCCGCGGGCCTTTCAGGTGCACAAGTTTCCGACGCATCACCGCAAGAACCGTCCAGTGTGAGACAGGAACCTTGTTGCGATAGTGATCAAGCACGGTTTGCAGGGTCGCGTGATAGGCCGGGGACGGGATAGATGCAAAATAGCGTCTCGACGGATCAAGATTCCGGGCAATCAATGGAATGCCAAGCTGCCAAAGGGCCGCGCCAGCCTTGCAGCTTGCACGCAGATAGAAATCGAGATCAATGCAGCATGGAAGATCGGTCGCATATCCGCTGGCCTGCTCCCAGACGTTTCGGTGAAAGGCCAGTGATGAATGATGAAGCGGATTGCCAAGATAAAGCCGCGAGGGCGCGATACGGCGCGGTCGCGATTTTCCAAGCCTGTGCGCGTCTGAAGTTGCGTTTGCAAATACAAGTGCGCCGGGATGTGCGCCAAGAAATTTAGCCTGAATTGCCAACCTGTTTGGCAGGGACTGGTCATCAATATCCTGTACGGCGATCAAATCTGTTTGCGCGTTTTCAATTGCCAGATTAAGGGCGGCACCGCGTCCGATCCGGTTCGCGGTTATCAGTTTGAAACGTTGGTCGTTACGCAATGTTTCGGAAAATGACACCTGATGATCCGAACCATCATCGACGAGGATTGCGCGATCTTGCGGACGCAAGGTTTGGACAAGGTTCTCGGCGTAAGCGGAAAGAAAACGTTGGCCGTTGTAAACTGTTGTGATCACGGTCATCGCATCAGACATGCGCGTTCTCCCAGCTTATGGAAAGGGTTGCCTGATCTGTGTTTTTTACTGTGATGCGCTGTGCTGCACCGGCGGCAGTAAAAGCATCCTTATTGTCGATGCTGATCACTTGGTCGCAACACAGTCTGATACCCGGTTCTTCGATAATCAGTTCACATTCGGATAGACGCGTTAACATCAAACGGTGGTCAATCAGCAGGCGCAGCATGTCGGGTTTTTCAGGTGATGCGCCTTCGCATATGTCCTGAATGGTGATCCGGTTGTCGTCAAACTGGATGATGCGCCGACCTTTCTTTCCAGCCAGCGAGAAAGTGATTTCAACCCGGTTGTTTGCAAGTCGAGTTGCAGATTGAAACTTCGCGACCTGTCCGTCAGGCATTGCAGGAAGCGGGATGGATGCGGGTCCATACAGGCTTTGTTGGTCCTGTTCGCCGCCGGTGGGCGGCAAAAGCAGTCTTGCCTTTGGCCCGTGCCCCGAGACGACAACCGGAGACGGGGAAATATCAAAGGATCGCGCACCTTTCAGTACCATTTGGGCGTCATAATGCGGGGATGATTTCAGGAAAATCATCGGGGAACTGGACGGTTGCGGTTGCGGTTGCGGATGTGCGGCCGCGGCAACCGGGAGCTCTGATATGCGCAGCAACCAGAACCCGGCAAAGGCAAGGTAATCATCATGGCGGTTATAGCTATACCATCCGGGTGTCGCCGGATTTGCCGGACCGGGATTATTGGGCAGAGGACCGGGCGAAAGTAGATTGAGCGGCAGGGTTCCAGCCCTTTGTATGGTCTCTTCAATGCGGCTTAAAATGGCATCAGCCTGTATATGAAAGCCATATTTGACCAGGAGATAAAGCGCACAAACAGCGCCGAAGCTTTGCCCGGCTCCGCGGCCCAACAAATTGGCGTATCCGTGCGACCCGGTCATTTTGGCAATCAGTTGGGTGGCGTTCTGTGCGATTTCCTGGTCAGCCTTGCGCGGGTTTTGCGAAAGCAATGCGGCGCAAAAAGCATGATACTGGGCGGAAAAACAGCCGGGGCGATCCAGAAAAATCGGGTCACGCCAGTAGCGAAACCGTATGAATGCTTGATGCAAAGTGTCAACGAGGCGATTGAACCTCGATGCGGATTTTGTCTTTCGATTAATCCGTTGCAGGATTTGCCAGTTCGCGACATCCGGGCTTTGGTTCTTGGTACTTTTAAGGATGCTGCTCCGTTCAGGTTCGGAAAGTTCCGGTATCGCATGCAGGGCATAGTCGATGAATTCGCGGTGATAGGTTCGGTCGGGGATTTCCATGCGAAGGGCGTTGAGTGCGCGTTCGATATTGTCGCTGTAATCTTTGCGATCAAGCCTGGACCAAAGTGCGCAGGCAAAGGCCTTGGCGTAGAATTCCGGTAGGGGGAAATTACCCTCCTGACATTGTCGGGTGGACAAATCATCTGCGATGGACCGTGCCAATCGTTGGCATCTTGTGGCAAAGATATTGTCGGTTAATGGAAGTGACATGTGACCTCCAGCGACAGGGATTGACCGGGTTCAATCCTGTTAAGCGGGACGGCCTGAATTTCCGGGCAATGTCGACCCAGCCGTTCGCGAAGGCGCCATAGCGTACGCCGTGCGGGGCCAATGTTCCAAAGCCATCTGGCCAAGCCGTCTGGCGCGGAAAGCGTGAAAAGCCGGTTGGCCCAGCGCATCCAAACACGATCAACCCGATCCATTGGCAATAAACGGGCATGAATGATCCAGTGATCATCGCGATCCCGCAGATAAAGATAAGGAGCAAAGCGTCCGGCACCGTCACATCTTGTCAGGCTGATAACGGCCCGATGGCCGGAGTGGCTGACCAGCTCGGCCTGCTTGACCGGGTGAAGCCGGTATTTGTCGCTGTTGGTATGACGAAATGTTTGACCAGCAATGATGCCATGCTCGATGCCATCTTTATTAAAGACCAAGCGGATCACAGCATCCTGAAGGGTGATAGGGTCAAGGGCGGTAAAGCGGGCGCGGATCGCAAGTTGATCGGGGGCGGTTTGCACGGTCTGAAGGTCAATCTTCAACCGTCCGCCCGCCAAGTGCCAGATGCCATTTTTTGCCGAAGCATTGCGCGGCGTGTCAGTCAGGGTGACGAAGGAATGCCGGTCTGAACATTCAAAACCCCAATTGGCAAAGAAGATATCGCCAAACTGGCCGATGATCAGGCGGTTGTGCTTAATCGTGGTGTCGAGTTTGGTCATGGATACGCGCCTTTGCGCACCAGCCAAATTTGGCTTCCTGCCAGTATCAGGCTGATCAGTGCAAGGCGCATCTGCGCCGCCATGATCACGTCGAAAGTCTCCAATGGTTCAGGGATAAGGGTGGATGAGGCGAGCAGGGCGATCAAAAGCAACCAGCCCAGCCAGATTGCGTGCCCGGTTTCCTGAAGGACAAGGCATTGACGGGCGATGACTGCCAACAGAAGCGGCCAGAACGCACCGCTTCGCAATATGGAAATAAGGCCGGAGTCTGGTGTTGCGTAAATCAGATGCGCCACCTGAACCGGAAAAATCAGAAGGGTTGCAGTCACGCAGATCATTGGCGCAAACAGCCAGAATTCGCGGACCAGTCCCGACTGTTGTTTGGCAAACAGAGTAGCGGAAATTGCGGTAATCAATCCGGCACAGAACAGAAAAACGCGTTGGGCCAGAAACAGGGTATCGTCCCCATTACCCAACAAAACAAAATCAAGATTGGGTAGAAAACCGGCCAATAAGGTAAAGCCGATCAGGCCAATTGTTTGTTTGCAACCAAGTTCTTGTGACGCGATGAATGATTGCCGGGAGATTTGCGACCGCATCGCAAAGCAAATGGCTGCGATAAATGCCCCGACCGAGATCATCGGCGTAATAGCAAACAGGATGGCATTGTTGTTCGTCGCCACTGCCAAAAGTGCCATTCCGATACCCGCCAGTTGGGCGATGACGGTGATCAGACCAAGGCGGGGAAACTCGGTTCTGGCGGAAATCACCCAGTCTGGTGACAGCGCTGCAGCAACCGGCATGATCAGAAACGGCCAATGCATTGTAGCGTCAAATTCGCGCCGGGTTGCAAGGAGCATGATGGCCACGAGTGCAATCAGAAGCCGGACGATGACAGTCAAAATAACCTTGATCGTCGACCCGGTTTGAACCAGACGGACCAGAAGCGGGCCTGTTCCGGCCTGGGTGGCTGTGACTGCGAGACCGACCATTGCCAATATCAAAAAGTAACTACCAAGGATATCCGGAGCAAAAGCATGACCGATCAGTAACAGAATAATCATGCCGCCCAACCGCGCAATCAGGTTGGCCGTGATCATCCAAAGCGGAAACAGGTTGGCGGTCAGGATCGGGATGACCTTATCCATGACGGGACAATACCGTTTCGTAAGCCGCATCGACCCGATTGCCATATCCGGTTTGAAGATCGTGATTGATCTGATCACGTGCCGACTGCGAAAGACTTTTGCGCATGGCCGGATTTTCGATCAAGACCGACAGGGCGGTGGTGATCGCACCCGCGTCGCGTGGCGGGATGATAAAGCCGTTTAGGTGGTTTATGACCGGGCTTCCGGCATCAAAGGTTGTGACGATGGCGCAACCCGCTGCCATGGCCTCCATCACGGCAAGGCTGCTTCCTTCTGACAGGCTGGGAAAGACGAAAATGTCGGCTGACAGCATCCGGTCGGCAACTTCGTTTTGCGGCAAAGCGCCCAGCCATTCGCACCCGTCCGGCAGGTTTTCAAGCAATGCCTTGGCGCATGGCTGGGCGCGCCCGACCAGGGTCAGCGACGCTCGCAGACGATATTGGCGTCGTACCATATCCCATGCAGCGAGCAGGTGCGCGATCCCCTTGGCCAAAGACAGATTGCCAACATAAAGGATGCGAATGACTGTTTCGTGCCGCGGTGGTCGGGGCCGGTTTAACAATGATCCGCAAAGCGGGGAAAGGAACGGAACAAGGAAGATGTTTCTTTCTGAAATTCCGCAATCTTGCAGTCCACAGGCAACGGTCTCTGACGGGGCAAGGACCGCATCGGCAAAGCGGGCCTCGGACATGCGGCGACGGGCGAGAAATTCGGAAATCTCGTGATAGCTGCGGCCATGTGCATGATATTCGGCCGCTAATTGCTGGTAACGGGTTGGGGCAAGTTGGCCGGTGATATCCGCAATGGTGATCATCCCGCGGGCCTTGGCGCGGCGCATGGCGGGAAGGCTGTAATTGCCCTGTCCGTGAAAAATATCGGCCTTGGGGATGCGCAACGACGCCAGAAGTGAAAGCGGTATGTCGGAATAAAGGTTCCCGGCGGGAAGGCGCAGCTTTTTGGCTGCTTGTCCCAGAAGATCGGGAAGCAAATGCCGACCGGGAATGGGCGTAAGCATCGGATCGGTTTTGCGCGATGGCGGGGAGAAATACCCGTGCCCGTCATGCCGCCAGAAACTGTCCCAGCGCACCAATCTGTTTTGGTTGGCTAGGTGGGCTGCCAAAATGGCAGCTTGATCGACCCGACTAACCATCCAGACAGATGGCCCGGTTTCTGATTTGAGCGGTATCGGGTTGATCAGTTCCATTGGCAAAGGCTTTGTTGCTTGGCCATGGTCTGACAAATGGCATGCCATAATGTCGATGCGTGATGTTGGGCTGTGTTGTGTTTGATACAACTGGCCTGTCTTTGCCGGGTTTTCTGCCAAAGATCTGCGTTGTTCAGGAGACGGGAGCACGCATTGGTCCAAACTGTGGGCTGGTGTGGCGAAAGAATTTCTTCCGGATCAAGAATATCCGGGGCGCACCCAACTGCATCAGTGGAAAGTGCCACCGCGCCACAGGCAATCGCCTCGATCACGCCAAGGCCATAGGCATCATTATGGCTTGGAAACAGGCAGAGTTTTGCCTTGGACAGATGGGCAGGAAGCTGGTCCGTGGGCAGTTGCCCGCGAAGTTCGGTTATGTTCAAAAGGCCGCCGCGTTCAAGACGGTCACTGATTGCTGCTAGATCGGTGCATCCAATGATAGCGATTTTGGATATGGTGTTTGCGCGAACCAGTTCGGCGGCGATTTCAATAAATGTATCAAACCCTTTGCTGCTGGTGGTACGTCCACACCACATCAGATCAAAAGGGCGTTCGGAAAAACTGCGCTTTGCAACACCTGTCGGAATTTTCCCCGTGTCAAAGGACGTGGGGATGGGGGAGATAAAGATGTTTTCCCGCGCTACGCCAAAGGCAGAAAACCAGTCCCTGCCATGTGTGCTGGCGGCAATGCAGCCATCTGCGTTATCCACCATTTGACGACGCATATAGCGGCGGACAGGGTTGCCATAAAGGGCATCAGAACCGGACCATCCATCAAATTGCAAAATAACGGGAATGCCCGACCGTGACGCCCACTTCTGTGCGCGCCATTGCGCCAGGCCAAATCCGACAAGGATCAGGATATCGGGTTGCAATTTGTGTAATGCCTTGGTGACGCCAATCGGAAAAGTCAGATTGCGGTTTTCACCGAGATACACATTCAACCCGCGAATTTGGATTTGCGCAAACGGGCCTTTGCGAACTGGCCAATTGCGTTGCGGTTCGGCCTGATTGGTGCAAAGGACGGACAAGCCGCCGCCAGCTTGTTTCGCGTGGTGGTGCAGGGCGCAGTAACTGCCAAACCTGTATGGCGCAACAATATTGGTCAGCAACGCTACTTTCACCGGACTAATCACCACGGGATGCTGTTGTTGCTGTTTAATCAATCATAAGTTATCTTTTTCATCAATGATATAAACAAGGGTTCATCGGCATAAGTATCGAAGGGCACACAAAAAAAATCTGATCTGGTTGGATTTGCTGGTTGTTGGTTCGGGGCTGTTGATACGGGGCCGGGGGACGATGAATGCGACAGGGGATGGTTTCGATATTCGGGTTGCTTCTTGATCTTAGGCAACGCGAAAAACTGTGCGCCGATATCTGTGACTGGCTGGTTGTGCGCGCCCGGTCTGGCACTGGTTCCTGTTTCCGCCAACAATCGCTGAATGCGCTTAAGTTGACCCGTGCCCGGTCAGACGCACGCTTGCGCGATGCCCTTTTAAATGTGCACAGCCTGAATGCTGATGGAATGGGAATTGTCTGGGTTGCCAGACTTCTGGGTGTGCATGTGCCTGAACGGGTTTCGGGTATCGACGTAATGATTGATCTGTTGCCCCGGTTCGAAAAGCAGCGGGTTGGCATATTCCTGTTAGGTGCTCGGGCAGATGTTCTTGATGACCTTGAACGGAAATTGCGCACCCTGTATCCCGGCCTTTTGATCGCCGGAACGCATCACGGATATGAACCTGATGATGCAAAACTTGCCCGGATTGTGCGGCAAAGCGGGGCGGATGCATTGTTCGTTGCCTTGCCATCGCCGCGCAAGGAAATCTTTATTGATCAATACGGGGATTACACCGGATGTGGCTTTGCCATGGGGGTTGGCGGGGCGTTTGATGTTCTGGCGGGACGCATTCCGCGGGCACCGGTTACTTGGCAAAATGCCGGTCTGGAATTCCTGTGGCGAATTTTGATGCAACCGCGCGCGATGTTGCCACGTTACGGGCGGGGGCTGGCGGCTTTTTGTCAGATCACCTTGCCTGCAATCATCGGGTATCAGTTTCAAAAACTTAATCGCTGGTGCAGGTTGGTATTGGTGGGAGTGGCACTTGTCCCGTTCCTGATGGTCGTTGCGGATGCGCAGGTGCCAACCACATCGCCAGAAATGGTCCAGCTGGACGATGCAGAGATGGTCCGCAACTGGATCGAAAGTCGCCTTGACGGCATTTCCGATCCGCAGGATGTGCAGGAAATGATCGATCAGCTGCTTGGTCTTGTTTTGTTTGGCAACCCGGAGAACCAGCCAAACGACGCGCAGGCCACCATGATTGATTGGCAGGCGGTCGATGCAACCCTTTCGGCGTTGCTTAACGTTATGGAAGTGATCCTCGTTGCCAGCGGGGGAAACAACTTTTTGCTGGAAACTGTGTTGGGCGGGGTGTTCAAGCAACTCTTGGGTATTCATCCGAATCCCGCCCGATTGAGTAACTTGATCAGGTCGGACTTGCCGGACTTTTCATCCCGGTTCTTTCAGGATGACAGGCCCAGCGAAAGCCCGGTAACGGTGGCTGATCTGGTGCCGGTAACCGGCAATGTCTTGCAACCTGTGGCGCGTCAGCCCGACATACGAACGCAGGTACCTCTTTCCTTTGGAACGCAATACGGTCTTTTGGATCGCAGTGGACCCGATCCATCAATATGGGATCATCTGAAAGACGAGCTCGCGACCGAAACGGAACATCAGGGGGATGTCAGCCCCAGATGAAGGGAGATTTACCCGATACATTTGATCCGTCCCTGCGCGACCTGATTGCCATTATCTGGCAGCGTCGCGGTGTGGCCCTGTTGGCTTTTGCCGTTGTGATGGCAGCTTTTCTCGGCCTTCTTGCAAACTGGAAATCGGACTATCGTGCGATTGCCGAGATTGGATTGGCACCGGTTAGCGCGCCACTGCGTAGCGACAGCAAAGAAAGTCTCATCGCTCAGCAGGGGCAATTGACCGCCCAGCAGATTGAAACAGCAATTGCCGAGCTTCGCAGTGAGGAGACCCTGGCGGCAGTGCTTGCGGTTTTGCGGGGTGAGGAAATCCTGACCGCGGATCACAGGGGTGTCGGGGATGTCATCCGGGCGATCTTTTCTGCACAGAATACGCCTGCCCCAAAGCCGGGTGAGGCCCAGCTGATGGAACGGCTTCGTGGCGGGTTGGTGGCGGAACGTGTCGGGAATTCGGCGGTTATCGAAGTCAGCTTTGCCGCAAGTGACCCGGTCATGAGCCAGCTGGTGTTACAGACAATTGTCGAAAGTTATGTCTGGCAGCGCGAGGACCGGCAAAAGCGATCACTTCGCACCAAGCTTGAGGAAGCAAGCATACAGCTTGAAGCATCCCAGACGGAACTTGAAGAGCATGAAAGAAACCTGGCCGAATGGCAGCAACAGGCAGGGATGCTTGACGCCGATGAAGGCAAGCTGATGCTGGATCGCATCTATGCGCTTGATGAACAGGTGGAAAAAATCGGGCAGGACGTGGCGGGGTTCAAACTGGCGGCCAAACGGCGCGACACGGCATCCCGGCTCGAGGATTTGCTGTCTATCCCCGATGTTGCCACCCATCCATTGGTGTCACAGCTTTCCGAACGATATGATGCCCAGAAGCAGGAATTTATCGCACTGGATCAGCGTTATGGTCCCAAACATCCTTTGATGTTGGGCCGACAAAGCGAACTGGATGCGCAGCGGCAACAATTATACGAAGCCGCGCAAACCGTTGCGGCACAGATCGGCGATGCGCTTGCCAATGCAGAAGAAAAGCTGCGTCTGATTACGCGACAGCGTGATCAATGGCAGGCGAGGATCAGCGAACGCAATGCGAGTATGCAGGGGCAGGCGACGCTTTTGCGTGAAGTGGCGATGGCACGTGATAATACCCGTGATCTGGGACAACAGGTGCAATTGCTGCGTCGTGACTTGGCATCGTTTCGCGGGGATACGGAAATTCTGCGATCAGCGGCTTTGCCGACATCGGCGGAATTTCCCGGCAAACGGGATTTGATGATGCTTGCGGTGATGGCTGCGCTTTTTTGCGCGATCATTGCGGCAGTGCTTCGGCACTATTTTGACCAGACCATCGGGGATGATTTCGACCCGGAAACCATGTTGGGTATTCCGCTTTATGCCCGTATTCCGGCAATCCGGTCAGACCGATCATCGGAGAAGATGGCGCGGATCAGGGATGAAGCAATCGGGCATCTTGCCATCTTGATGCGCATCATAGATCAGCAGTCCGGGGACCGGACCAACCCCGAAACCGGGCAGGTGATTGCGATTGGCTCCGCCCAGTCGGGCGAGGGTAAAAGTTATATTGCCCATGCGCTTGCGGAAAAGCTAGCAGGGCTGGGCAGCAAGGTTCTGTTGATTGATGCGGATTTACTGGACCCGGCACAATGTGATGGAACGGTCGCGCAGTTTGCCGATTTGACGGGGGTGCTATCAGGGCAGGCCGATATTCCAGATATTGCCCGAGATGAACAGTCCGATGGTTCATATCTTCATCTTGGTGTGCGGATGGCGGTGCCGGGCAATATCGCAACCGGTTTGATCGAAACCGGATTGGGGCCGTTAATTGGCAGACTTCGTGAACGGTTCGATCATATCATTCTGGATACGCCCCCGGTCCTGTCGATTGCCGACGGTGTTGTTGCCCTGCGTTTGGCCGATGTCAGGTTGTTTGCGATCCGACAGGGGAACAGCAAAAAGCGCGATATTCGCGATGCTTTGGATCAGCTTCGGACAGCCGGGGTGATGCCCGAGGGGATTGTTCTTAACGGTGTTCAACCTCGTCCGGCCTATGGCAAGGGACATGATGTCACTGCCCGGGGCGGGCAAATAACATGAAGCCTGTTCTGCTTTGCATAGGGCTTTTGGTGATGGGAATTGGCGTTTGGCGGCTGATCCCGGAACTGGATGCGATCAACCGGATTGACGATGTTTCATCTGCCTTTGAAAATGCCGACGGCATCCGGGCAGAGGTGCAGTCGCAGGACATTCGAAATGCCATCCTGTCAGGTCGTCGGGATCAACTTGACGATGTGATTGCTACGCGTCTCGAAGATGCGCCATTTGATCCGGTTCTGATGTCGCTCGAAGCGGTGGCACAGATGTCTTCCGGGGCAGGTGGGATGCAAATCAGTGCAGAATTGCTTGATCGGGCACAGGCGATTGCGCCGTATGATCGGCGTGTGCAGGCGATACGGCGTGTTGTTCAAGTCCGGCTTCAAGGACAGCAATCAGAAGAATTGCAACCGGCAGAACAAGGGCGGGCAGCGAAATGACCCACCCGACAGCCGAACTGACGATCACCATTGCAATCAAGGCAATGACCAAAGCCCTGTCAGGGCGGCAGGTGGTGCTTCGGATCAGGAATACAGCCGCGATCATTGCACTGGCAAAGATTGCAACAAGGGCCGGAAGACCGAACGAAAGTGCCGCGTCGAGCCACAGATTATGGCTGCTGAACCAGTGGGTGTTGGCATTCAGCCCCGGGGTGGCAAAATGACCCATGATCAGTGCAACACTGTCTGGACCAAAGCCGGTCAAAGGACGGTCTTGTATCGCCAAAAGGGCGGTAGCCAAAGCGTCATCACGCTGGATCAGATCAAGCCGGACAAGCTCGGCAAAGCGATTTGCCAGATCAGGTTGGGTCAGGATCAACAAGGCGATAACGCCCGCGGCCCCGGTAATCGTGATCGCCAGTCTTTTGGCAATCGACCGCCAATCTGGTGCGCCAGACAAGGTGATGAAAAGGATTGCCGCGATCAGCGTTATCGCGATGGCGCTGCGCGAATGGCTTTGAACGATGGCCAGTCCGAAAAGGATGGCAAGCGCCAGATATCCACCCGCCTGATCCATGCGCCGTCCGATATTTTGGGCGGGATTTCGCGCAAAAAGATAAAGACAGGCGACAAGCCCGGTCGCCATCAAAGCACCAAAGCCATTGCGATTGGCAAAGCTGCCGGTCCAGTCACCGACATGGGCGGTCTTGGCAAACCAGAATGTGGTTTGCCAGCCAAGAACATCGTTGATCGCGGCAAGGATCAGTTGAAGGCAGCAGGCGGCGATAATCGATTTAACAACAAGCCCGACCCATGTGTCCGGCCTGCTTTGCGCGATCAGGGACGCAAGCGTGATGGTGGCGGCCAGCCAGATCAGGTTTACCGCCAACTCCATCCATGCATCTGGATAAAGCGCAATGTGCGGGGCATCGAACGGATAGGATTGCATCGGCCAGACCGGCAAGGATTGCAGAATGGCCCAACCAATCAGAACCAAGACAAATACCCAGAGAAGGATGACATATCTGTTGATGTTCAGCGGGCGCGATTGTGCGGCAATGGCCAGCAATCCCGCCCCGGTCAGGATCGACAGGATTGCCATCGCCCACGGCCTTGCCCCACCCAGCATCAGAGGCGCAAGGATGATTTCCGTGATCAGGCAAATTTGCGCCAGCCGAAGCATCGCACCCCGCCAATCTGTTTTAAAAACAAGACCTTCAGCCTAGCGGAAATTCCACATGATGTCGCGATCCATTCATGGCGGTTGCGATGATGACAGGAGCAGGAGCAAGGCGGGTTGATCATGCGGATGCGGAAGGTGCAGATGAAACGGCATTCTTGCCATCGCGTCGATTGCCGGTTTGGCTGATCCTTGCTGGCAACGCGGTGATGATCGCTTCGTTCTGGTTGATCGGGGCGGGCGGGATGATGGCAAAGCTGATTTTGTTACTGTTCTGGCTTCTGGTTTTGCTCGGATTTCTAAGCGGAGTGCGATTTTCTCCGGCTATTCTGGTCGGGGGATTGGTACTTGGTGCGCTGATCACACTCATCCTGCTTGGGGATGGGATTGGGTCCGAGAAAATCCGCCTGATTGGCAATCTGGTGATGGTGCCTGTTGGCTTGGCCTGCGGCTTTGTGATCGGGCGCGATTGCCTGCGCATATTGATGCCCGCGATGGGACTTTATCTGATCCTGTCGAGTTCGTTCTATCTGACCCATGAAGGGGCGCGGCTTAATCATGCCTTTCTGTTTCTGGGGTTCTTTGCGCTTTGTTCTGTTTGTAACCGGCCTTGGGGGCGGTGGATGACGATGATTGCGGTCATCCCCGTTTTGATCAGTCAAACCCGGATTGCGGTATTGGCGATGCTGATCAATGGTTTCGGGATGTTGCGGCTCTCGCGGATCTCTGCATGGCTTGTGATGGTCATCGTTGGCGGAATGATTGCTTGGGCAAGTTGGCAGTATCTGCCCCGGCTTTTAATGATCCATGACAGCGGGCGTTTGGCATTCTGGCAGATGTTTTTCGATATCTGGCAAGGCGGATCGGAGACACAGCGCTGGCTTGGTTTCGGGGCTGGTTCGGTTGAAGGCATCCTGTCCCAATCGGCATCCTTTGCGTCGTTTGGCGCCCTTCACAACGATCATTTCCGCATCCTTTTCGAACTTGGGTTTGTCGGGGCCGTTTTGTGGCTGGCAGGGTGGGGCGTACTGGTTTGGATGGTACGCGGAACGTGGTTGTCTGTCTGTATCCTTGCCTCGGTCTTTGTAACGATGGTCACGGATAACAGCCTTAATTACGGGCATTACCTGATGGCCTGTGCGATGGCGGCGGGGATTGCAGCCCGTGAAGGTAGGCCGCGTGGATAGGGCCGAGTTAATCGAAATTCGGGACCGGGTGTTGGCCCGGATGGCGGCAGACGGTTTTGCCGGGGCCGACCCGTTTGACGGGCTTGAAAGCCGGTTGTTTAAGGCATCAGGCTTGGGCCGGTTTCGGTTATGTCGTCTTGTGTGGTTGCAAGCAATCAAGCGCGGGCCGAATGCCTTGCGCCATTTTGCAGTTATTCCGCCAATGGTTAATCCCAAAACGCTGGCCTTGTTAAGCGGTGCCGCAGGGGGCGTCAGACTGGGCGATTTTTCCGCCCGGTTGCTTGAGATGCAAAACTCTGACGGTGGTTGGGGATATCCGTTTGAATGGCAGGCGCGCGCCTTTCACGCCAAACGACATCAAAGCAATGCAATTGTCACAAGCTTTGTCGTCGATGGCTTGATGGCGGGTGGGATGATGCCGGATCACCCCGCGGTGATAAGGGCTGGGGACTTCATCGAACATGATCTGTGGCGGGATGGCTATTTTACCTATTTCGCCCATGACGATACCGAAATTCATAATGCCAGCCTGTGGGCGGCTTTTGCCCTCAGCCGTATAAAGCAGGGGAATGGCAAGTCCGAACATGCAGTGCGCCGGATCGTTGACGCGCAAGGACGTGACGGCAGTTGGGTTTACGGTACACGCGGGCATCACGGCTATGTCGACGGGTTTCACACCGGCTATATCCTTGATCTGTTGGATCGGTTTCGGGCATCCGGGACAGACGGGCTTGACGACGCGATTACCCGGGGATGGGTGTTTTACCGGAAGGCCTGTTTTGATGATGCGGGCATTCCCCGAAACATGGCAGGTAAGGACGGATATCTTGATGCCCATGCGGTGGCGCAGGCAATGGCAAGCCTGTGCCGGTTCGGTGATCTAGACGGGGCGATCCATGTAGCGGGTTGGGCGGTCCAGACCCTTTTTGATCCGAAATGCGCTGTCTTTTTTGCCGGGATCGGGCAGTTGGGACGGGATCGACATGTTTATATGCGCTGGACACAAGCCTGGATGGTCTGGGGGCTTTCAATCGTGATAGAAGCAACGAAGCCCACACAGCAAGAACGACCGATGCACGAGTTTGATCCAACCGCACCGCTTTCATTTGCCCATCCCGATCCGGCGCGACCGGAAAAGGAGGCCGCTTTGCGTGCCATGCCCGAAGATGTCTTTCGCGTCCTTTATGCACTCACGCGGGCCGAAGCCACGCGGATGAAGGTATCAGGCGATATGGAGGCGCTTTATGGCCTGACCCGCGGGATGAAGACGTTGCAACGGATTGGTGGGGAACGCGGGATCATTTTGGCGGCCCGCCCCTTGGTGCAAACGCGCTAGATTGCCGGACTTGCCGAAATGCCGGAAGTACGAAATAACCGGCGCACAAAGATTGCTTATTTGAAAGACCGGAATGTCAAACGCCTATCCAGCCCTTCCCATTGATACCGTTCTGCCCGATCTGTGCGCGGCGCTGGAAACCGGGACCAATGCGGTTTTGCAAGCCCCGCCGGGCGCGGGTAAGACGACCAAGGTGCCCTTGGCGTTGCTCGATGGTGGATGGCTGGGCGATCAGAAGATCATCATGCTGGAACCCCGAAGGCTTGCCGCCCGTGCGGCTGCGCGCCGTATGGCGCAGATTTTGGGAGAAGGGATTGGCGAGCGGGTTGGCTATCGCGTCCGGTTCGATAGCAAGGTATCGGCCAAGACCAAAATCGAGGTCGTGACCGAAGGCATTCTGGTTCGGATGATCCAGGATGACCCGGAGCTTTCAGGCATTGGCGCGATCCTGTTTGACGAATTTCATGAACGATCCCTTGATGCCGATCTTGGATTGGCGCTGGCACTGGAAACCCAGGGGGCGTTGCGTGATGATCTGCGCATTCTTGTGATGTCGGCAACCCTTGATGGTGGGCCGATTGCATCCCTTATGGGCGACTGCCCGGTGATCACGTCCGAAGGTCGTGCCTTCCCGGTCGAAACCCGGTATTTCCCGCCCAAGCCCGATAAATGGGGCAATATCCGCATTGACGGAGAAATGACTGCCGCGATCAAAACCGCCCTTCGCGAGGAAAGCGGATCGATCCTTGCCTTCCTGCCCGGTCAGGGGGAAATCACCAGGGTTGAGGCAGCCCTTAAAGAAGGGATTGGCAGCGATATCATCATCGCCCCGCTTTATGGTGCGATGGATGCCAAGGCGCAGGATATTGCGATCCAGCCCGCAGGTGATGGCAAGCGCAAGGTGGTTCTGGCAACCGCGATTGCCGAAACGTCGCTGACCATTGATGGCATTCGTGTTGTGGTCGATAGCGGATTGCAACGCCTGCCGCGCTTTGATCCGGCATCGGGCATGACCCGCCTGATCACCGTGAAATCATCACAGGCAAGTGCCGAACAACGCCGTGGCCGTGCCGGACGTCTGGAACCGGGTATCTGTTATCGCCTGTGGGCGGAAAATGAACAACGTGCCCGTGCGCCCTTTACCGCGCCGGAAATTGCCGAGGCCGATCTGGCACCCCTGACGTTGGAGCTGGCGCGCTGGGGTGTCACCGATCCCAAAAGCCTGCCGTGGCTGGATGTGCCCGAAGCCGCCAAAATTGATCAGGCGCGCGGTATTCTGCGCGGGCTTGAGGCGATTGATCATGATAACCGCATTACCGCCATGGGAACGGCGATGGCGGGGATCCCGGTTCATCCCAGATTGGCGCATATGATGTTGCGCGGGGCAGTATTGGGGCTTGATCAGGTTGGCTGTGCCTTGGCCGCCCTTCTTTCGGATCGGGATTTTATGCGCGGGCGCGGGGCGGATTTACGATTGCGGATTGACGCCATCCTGCGCGGCCATGCACCCAAAATGATCAGCGAGGCCGCCAAGCAGCTTGCGCGCAGACTTGGCGACGTCATGCGTCAGGCCAACCTTCCAAAAGGCAAGGACACAAAGGTTGATCGAACAGATGAGGTCGGGTTGCTTTTGGCCTTTGCCTATCCTGACCGGATTGGCGAACGGCGCAAGGGGGCTGATGCGCGTTATCGTCTGTCGGGTGGGCGCGGCGGCGTTTTGCCCAATGAAGACAGTCTTGCGAACGAGGCCTATATCGCCGTTGCCGAACTGGACGGGCAGGCACGTGAAGCCCGGATTTACCTTGCCGCCCCGGTGGCGCGCGTAACCCTTGAAACCCATTTCACCGATCAGATTTCCGAAGGCACAGAGGTCTTCTGGGATACGCAATCAGATGCGGTTCAGGCCCGCTGGCAACGCCGGATCGGTGCATTGGTGCTGGATGAAAAAGCCACCCATGACGAAGCCGATCCCGATGCCATTGCATCGGCGATGATCGAGGGCATTCGCAAGATCGGCCTGCATTGCCTGCCGTGGGACAAGACATCGGAAGGTTTGCGCGAACGGTTATCCTTCCTGCATCGGGTCGATGGGGATCATTGGCCCGATATGTCTGATGACGGATTGCTGGGATCGCTTGAAGACTGGATCGCACCCTATTTGACCGGGATTACCAAACGCGGGCAACTTAAACAGATCAATCTGTCCGAGGCATTATTGGCCGGGATCGACTGGAACCAGCGTCAGGAACTTGATCGCCTTGCACCGACCCATTGGGAAGTGCCGACCGGATCAAATATCCGCATTGATTATAGCGGTGAAAAGCCGGCCTTGCCGGTGCGGATGCAGGAAATGTTTGGCGCGACCGAAACGCCAAAGGTTGCCGGTGGCAAGGTTGCCGTGACATTGCATCTTCTGTCCCCGGCCCAGCGCCCGATCCAGGTCACAAGTGATCTGGTGGGCTTCTGGAACGGGTCTTATGCGCAGGTCAAAGCCGAGATGAAGGGACGTTATCCCAAACATTACTGGCCCGATGACCCGCTTCAGGCGGAACCCACACGACGGGTTAAAAGCCGGATGTAGGTTCCTGCCCGAAATCAGAGATGGCGGGAAATCCAGTCCGCAGCCTTAAGCATACGGGCATCATCGCCAAAGCGGCCAATCACCTGCAAGCCGACCGGCATATTGTTGGGGCCAGACAAGCCGGGAATGTTGATGCAGGGCACGCCAGAGAATGTCCAGATACGGTTAAACACCGGATCACCCGTGGCGTTAAGGCCAACCGGGGCCTCGCCCGGGGCACTCGGACAGATCAGGATATCGCAATCCACCATGGCATCGGAAAGTGCTGTGCGGCTTTGCTTGGCCTGATCCAGTGCCTTGTCATAATCAGATGTCAAAACCTTCATCCCGGCATCAAACCGTTCGCGGAACTTTGCGCTGACCTGATCGGGGTGGTTCGAGACGTCATAAAGGCCGGTGAAGCTGACTTCATAATCCATCGCAATGCCATGCGCATTGGCAAGCGTTTCAAAGATGTCGGGTAGTGCGAAGCTGGAAACTTTCGCACCGGCTTTACCAAGCCGGATTGCGGCATCTTCGATAAGCGACTGTGTCGATGCCTCGGCCGCATCCCATTGCGGTGTCTGGCAAAAACCGATGGTGGGGACGAAATTATCACTATCCTTGTGAATGTCGAGTTCGGGGCGACGTCCAAGGATAGAGGCAAGGAAACCGGCATCCTTCACCGTGCGGGTCATAACCCCGAGGTGATCCATCGATGGCGCGAGGGGACGGATGCCGGTTAGCGGCAAGAAGCCGTAACTGGGTTTATAGCCAACAACCCCGCAATAGGATGCGGGACGAATGATCGAACCGGCGGTCTGGGTGCCCAAGGCGGCCGGAACATGATAATCGGCAACTGCGGCGGCCGAGCCACTGGATGACCCGCCTGGTGTACGGCCAAGGTCATTGGGGTTGGCCGTTTTGCCCGGCTGGAAATAAGCGAATTCCGTCGAAACGGTTTTGCCAAGAACAATCCCGCCCGCATTGCGAATGGTCGCAACGCAGGTTGCATCCTGTGCCGGTTGATGGCCTTCATAGATCGATGATCCATAGCCGGTGGGCATATCGACGGTATCAATCAGGTCTTTGATCCCGATGGGAAGGCCCGAAAGCGGGCCGGTCACAGGATTGCCTGCTCGTGCCTTGGCGCTGTCGGTATTGATATGCATCCATGCGCCAACATCGCCATCACGTTCGGCAATGCGGTCAAGGCAGGATGCCAAAAGCGTTTCTGGCGTCAATTGACCGTCGGAAATCGCACTGGCCGCATGCAGAAGCGACAATCTGTTTGGCTGTGACATCATTGATTGTTCCAGTTTTCGGCCAGTGTCCGGTAAATGCCAACCGCCTCTTCGATCCTCGAGACATAGCAAAACTCGTCGGTTTGATGGGCCATGGCGGCTTCGCCCGGGCCAAGAATGACTGTTGGGGCAAAGTCATAGGCACGGGTGAAAATCGACGCATCGGTGAAATAGGCCGCGGTCTTGTTGACAATCGGATCGTCATGAAGCGGTGCAACCACCTCGAACACCGACTGCATCCACGGATGTTCCGGCGATGTCCAAACAGGTTCAAGATTGACCGTCGGGGTCAAGGTCACCTCGTCCCCCAGATAGGAGGCGAGCTGTTCCAGAATGACGGCGTTATCCTGACCGGGGATGGTGCGCACATCGATGCCAATTTCGGCCCGGTTGGGTACGGAATTGACGTTAATGCCACCATCAACCGTCCCGACATTCAAGGTTGCAGGTCCCATGACCGGATGGCGGGCAACATTGAAGTCATAGTCTTCAAGTTTGGTGATCGCGCGTGATGCCTTGTAGATGGCATTAACGCCAAGCTCGGGCATCGAACCATGCGCGGTAACGCCATCGGTCGTGGCTTTCATCCAAAGAGCACCCTTGTGCCCGACATAGGGATAATTCGATGTCGGTTCGGCAACGACAATTGCACCGGCCTTGCCAATTACATCGCCAAGGCCCGCGATAAAGGCCGCACCTTCGCACCCGGTTTCCTCGCCCGCGGTAATCAAAAGAACCACACCGGGACCCTTTGCCAGATCAGATGCAATTTCGATCACGGCGGCGACAAATGCGGCGACGCCCGATTTCATGTCGCTTGATCCGCGACCATAAAGCTTGCCGTCCGCGATATCGGCACCAAACGGTGCCATCGACCATTCGGTATGCCCCAGCGGGACGGTATCAAGATGACCTGTAAAGCAGATCGGGGGACAGGTTTCTGACCCGCCGATCCGAGCAATCAGGTTGGTTCTGCCCGGTGCGAAGTCATGATAGGAAATGTCAAAACCGTTTTCCGCCAGAAGTTTGCCGACATATTCGACGCAATCCTTTTCGGGATTGACCGGATTGACGGTTTCAAACCGGATCAGTTGACGGGTCAGTTCGACCGCATCAATTTTGGTGTTGGGCACGTTATATCCCCTGTGTTCTTGGAATTGTCAGAAGCGCGTTTTGGCGATCAGCCGAAATAGGCCTCGTGGACTTCTTTGTTTTCGGACAGTTCCTGTGCCGTTCCTTCGGCGACGACCCTCCCCTGCGACATCACATAGCCGTAATGGGCAATGGCCAGCGTCTGATGGACGTTCTGTTCGACAAGGAACACGGTGATGCCCTGATCGTTGATCCGCTTGATGATGTTGAAGTTTTCTTTGACAAACAGCGGCGACAAACCAAGGGACGGTTCATCAATCAACAGGACCTTGGGGGCCGCCATCAGGCCGCGCCCGATGGACACCATTGCCTGTTCACCACCCGACATCGTGCCGGCCAACTGATTACGGCGTTCCTTAAGGCGCGGGAAAATCTCGAACACCTGATCCATGCGATCACGCAGGACGGTTTCGGTATTTTCCTGATAGCCGCCAAGACGCAGGTTATCGACCACCGTCATTTTCGGGAACACCTTGCGGCCTTCGGGAATGCAGGCGATGCCCGCCGAGATGATCTTGTGGGTCGGAAGCCCGACAAGACTTTGCCCGTCAATCTGGATGTCACCGGAACGCGGTGGCGTCAGGCCAAGAATGGCACGAATGATGGTTGATTTACCCGCACCGTTTGATCCCAGCAGGCAGGTGATTTTACCTGCTGGAACCTTAAGCGATACGCCTTCAAGAACGTCGGCGGAATCATAGGCCGCATAGATGTCTTTGACTTCAAGTGAACTTGCCATGACCATGGTTATTCTCCCCCCAG
Organism: Thalassospira profundimaris; assembly: GCF_003326675.1. GTDB lineage: Bacteria > Pseudomonadota > Alphaproteobacteria > Rhodospirillales > Thalassospiraceae > Thalassospira > Thalassospira aquimaris. The sequence goes on along the minus strand of NZ_JPWF01000004.1, from coordinate 210,278 downwards.
ATAGGCTTCCTGGACAAGCTTGTCCGAGGCGACGTCACGATAGGCGCCTTCACAAATTTTCTGTCCGAAGTTCAGGACAATGCATTTGTCTGTCACACGTTCGATCATGCCCATTTCATGTTCGACCAGAATGATCGAAAGACCGTCGATCATTTCGCGGACTTCAAGGATATCATCCATCAATTCGCGGGTTTCTTCGTGGGTCATGCCCGCGGACGGTTCATCAAGCAGCAACAGGCGCGGGTGACTGATCAGGGCGCGGCAAATTTCAATGCGGCGACGATCAATCATGCGCAGGCTTCCGACCGGATCGAACATCTTGTCGGCCAGTGCAGGATCAAAAATCTTCAGAAGCTTGCGTGCTTCTTCATGATTTTCCCGGATCTGTTCGCGAAGGGCCTTGCGCTGGAAGATGTTGAACAGCAATCCGTGATTAAGGCGCTTGTGATTGCCGATCATGATGTTGTCAAAGATCGACAATTCAAGGCACAGGCGCGATCGCTGGAATGTGCGGGCAACACCGGCTTCGTAAACTTTCTGGGCGGGCCAGCTTGTGATGTCCTGTCCCAGAAATTCGATGCTGCCGCCATTGGCTTCGTAAATTCCGGTCAAAACGTTGAACGACGTGGTTTTACCCGATCCGTTCGGCCCGATCAGGCCAACGATCTGACCATTGGTAAGTTCCATATCGAACTTGTTAAGCGCAATCACGCCGCCGAAACGTCGGGTCAGTCCGCGAAAGGTCAGTACGGTTTCTTGTTGCTGGGCCATATCAACCTCTCCAGCCTGGAATATATGCGCGCAAACCACGCGGAAGGATGCCCTGCGGACGGAACAACAGGATCAAAATCATCACAACGGCATAGATCAGGAACCGGTATTCCTGAATGACCTGAAGCTTTTCAGGCAGCAGAACGACAAGACCAGCGGCAAGGATCGTGCCCCACAGGCTGCCCATCCCGCCAAGCAAGACGATGGAAACAAGGATCAGGGAGTCCGAGAACGCAAAGTTCGAGGGCGCAATAAAGCCAAGCATCATGGCGTAAAGCGCGCCCGCCGTTCCGGCCAGGAAGTTGCCAAGGGTAAAGGCAACAATTTTCCAGCGTTTGATATCAATGCCAAAGCAGGCAGCCGCAGTTTCATCAAGACGAACCGCATCGAAATTCAACCCGATCCACGACCGTTCAATGCGACGCATCAGAACAAAGGTCAGAATGACCATGATCAGGGCCAGAACCACATAGTTCATATAGAACGAGATTTCGAGGTTTTCGCTGATTTCGATGTTGTTGTTAAAGTCCCAGCCAAACAGGTTCATGCCCGAAACGCCCAGTCCCTGCGGACCGCCAAGCGTGTCGTTGACTTCAAGGAAGGTACGGAACAAAAGCCCGAATGCGATGGTGACAACGGCGGCATAATGGCCGCGTGTGCGCAGAACCGGGATAATCAGGACCGATCCGACGATGGCTGCAATCACGCCGCCCAGCACGATAACCAGAAGCAGCGGCACGGATGTGCCACCAAGCACGGCCGCGGTATAGCAGCCCACACCAAAGAACGCCGCACCGGCAAAGTTGACAACTCCGGTAAAACCGAACTGGATGTTCAGGCCACAACAGGCGATCACATACAAAAGAACGGTTGCGATCATCAGAAGCGGGAAGTGATCTTCGCGGAACCAGAAAACAACGGCAATGGTGGCGGCGATGAAGGCAAAGTTCATCAGCCGTTCATTGCGCGCAAGGCTTTGCGCGATGGATGCGGTGATACCAAGTTTGGCACCGCCCAGAACCAAAGCAGCGGCAAAGACCAGCAGGGCAAAGATTTCGACCTGTTCTTCGATGGCGATGAAGGTGATCGAGAAGGCAGCAATCACAGCGGCCAGAAGAATGATGACAAGTTTGTCTTTTAACGATTGCGTCATCGATCAGACCCTTTCGCTCGTTTTCTCGGCGATCAGGCCGGTCGGACGCCACGCGATGATGGCAATAACAACTGCAAACGCGAAAACGTCTTTGTATGCACTGGCAAAGGGCAGGGCGACGGCACCAAGGGTCTGCAATCCGGCAAACAGGAAGCCACCAAGAATGGCACCGTAAATGTTGCCAAGACCGCCAACGATGGCCGCACTAAAGCCGATCACACCAAGGAGCAGGCCCATGCCAAAGTTGATTTCATTGTAGTAAAGGCCGTTCATGACACCGGCAAAGGCGGCAACAGCCGACCCCAGCGCAAAGGTCAAAAGCACAATCATCTTGAAATTGATGCCCATGCATTTGGCGGTTTCTTCGTCCTGGGCCACAGCACGGATTGCCAGACCAAGACGGGTGCGGTTGATCAGCATATTGACGCCGACAATCACCAGAAGCCCCCCGATCAGAAGGATGACGCTGTCGGAACGCAGGGTGAAGGAACCGAGCGACCATGAATCTGTCGGCAGGAGTGCCGGGAAGTGTTTCGGGTTCGAGCCGTCCGGGTAAAACAGACGGATGGCTTCGCGCAGAACCGTGCCAAGCATCAGCGTGACCAGCAGGGTATTAAGCGGCGGTGCCGATTTCAGCGGCAGCACCAGATAACGCGCAATCACCGCACCCAGAATGGCCATAGAGCCAAGCGAAATCACCAGAACACCGATCAACTGAATGAACGCGTTGTCGATCCCGATTGCGGTCATGCCGAGATAGGTCGAAAAACCGGCAAAGGTCCCGACCATCAAGACATCACCATGAGAGAACTTGATGACATCAAGCACACCGAAAAACAGCGTGAAGCCAACAGCGACAAGGGCATACATCATGCCAAGCATCATGCCGTTAACAACAAACTGACCGAGAAGGCCCACATCCATGGCCAACCTACCTTTTTGTTTTGATTAATTTAAATTGCTTGCGAGAAATGCAATGGACCCCTTCCTGCCCGAAAAAAATCAGGCAGGAAGGGCCGCATCAGACCGGCTTATTTGCCAGCAAGTTTACGGGCACCGGTTGCGTATTCGCTGTCTTCCCAGACCACCCATTTGCCGTCCTGGACGACATATTTGGTGATGGCGGCAACGGTGTTCTGACCGTGATCGTCGAACGAGATTTTGCCAACGATTGAATCATGGTCCTGAATATCGCCAAGGTATTTGGTCAGTTTTTTGCGGTTCGGACCGACTTCCTCGATACCATCAAGGATCAAGCTCATCGCAGCAAAGGCGAACGGGCCATAGGCTTCTTCGTTCTCGGCAAAACCGGCGGCTTTGTATTTCTCGGTGAAGTACTGACCACCCGGAAGTTTGTCGACCGGCGCACCTTCAAGGAAGCTGACAACGCCTTCGGACAGTTCGGTGCCCACGCCTTCGATGAAGGCATCCGATTTGATGCCCGATACGCCCTGGAACTGTGCGGTGATGCCAAGCTTTTCCATCTGCGAACGGACGCGGACGCCAAGCGGAACCAGACCACCGAAATAGATGACATCGGGGTTCAGCTGTTTGGCTTTGGTCAGTTCGGCAGTGAAGTCCTGCTGGTCAGCCGGAACACCGAAATCTGCAAGGACTTCGCCGCCATTCTGGGCGAGGTATTCGGAGAAGTACTTGTTATGGCCTTTGCCGTAATCGGTGGTGTCGTGAATGATGACCCAGGTTTTATAGCCCTGTTCAGCCATGAATTTTGCCGCGACATCGTTCTGGTTGATCATCGTGCCGTTCACACGATGGATTTCCTTGTAGTCGTTGCCATAGGTGACATCGGGAAGAACTGCACCCCAGACCGACATCGGCAGGTTGAATTTGTGATAGATGTCAACCGCACCCATCGCCACGGCTGAGCAATAATGCCCAACAAGGCCGACAATCGATCTGTCAGCGGCAACCTTGGTTGCAACCTGAACGCCAACGTTCGGTTTGCACTCGGAATCCATTGCCACCAGTTCGTATTCGTATTTGGCGTCCGGGTCTGCATTGCGCAACTGAACTGCAAGCTCTGCCGAGTTACGACCGCCAACGCCGATTGCCGATACGCCACCGGTCAGCGGGCCAATGAAGGCAACTTTTACTTTGTCTTTTGCATCGGCGATGCCGGCACCAACCGTCAGTGCCATCGTCAGTGCAATCGCAGAAACGGTCGATTTGCGTAGAATGTTCATCAAGATAAGCCCCCTGTTGGCTTTTTGGAAAACAACTCGTACGGAGCCGAAAACGGACTCCGGAGGTTTCGCCAGCCATATCGATGCGAGATTTATGTTCCTTCCCGAACCTGGGTCATTTGACCCGGCCACCTTGTGTACGGTGGAATTCCGACTTAGCCAGCAGAGGCATACTGACCAAGTCTTTCTTATTGGTCAAGTGACTTGACCAATAAGAAAGTAGTTTTACTGATTGTGACCAAACTAGAAGGTTGGCGGGGTGTTGACCCACAAAACCTTGGTTTCCTTATCAGTCGGATTGCGATAGCCGTGCGGCATCTTTGACGGGAAGAAGAATGAGTCGCCCGGCATCAGATGGTATTCGACACCATCGACATTCAGATCAAGCTCGCCTTCGAGCACATAACCAAGCTCTTCGCCTTCATGGACAATGGTGCCCGAACTGCCGCCACCGGCACGCACAATATGGATCGCACCAAACAGCAAATGGCCAGCGGATGGCGATACCAGGGTTTCAAGGCCAACACCTTCGCCGGGGCGAATGTTGCTGGTATGAAGAACCTGTCGTGTTCCGGCACGCGACACGATGCTGTCGTTGCTTTCGCTAAACAGGTTGCTGATCGAAGTTTCAAGGACCGCAACAATCCGGTGCAACAGCTGAAGCGATGGTTTGACCCTGTCATTTTCCAGTTTAGACAGAAAACCTTCCGAGCATTCTACCTGATCGGCAAGATCGCAAAGTCTCATGCCCTTGATCTTGCGCGCATGGCGCAGTTTCATGCCAATCGAGAATGTAGGATCACCCATTTTTAATTTCCGGTCGTTTTTATGTCGTTCTGGCGCGCCGGGAATGAATTATTTCCGGGAAACGATCTGTTTTAAAATTTGAACTTAATGTCACCAATCATGAGCGCGATTTGGATCATTGCGCAAGGCTTCTGACGAGAAATTGTTTTTTGTCGTCGGTTGTTCCCGCTATCGGATGCGCTTTTTACCTTGCGAAATCAACCGTCTAACTGTGCGGAATTGCCGGTTGCGCACAACTTTTGCAAGAAGCCCCGTTTTGGGGCGTCTGCCATGCGGGTTTGGTAAGCGCGCCCTTGCCTTGAACTAGCCCGGATAGCTGATTTCAAGAACTTCCAGTTCGTCTTCACCCGCCGGGGTGCGGAAGGTGACAACATCGCCAACCGATGCCTTCATCAATGCGCGGGCCACCGGTGAAATCCAGCTGATCATGCCATTAAGGCTGTCGGCCTCGTCCTCGCCGACGATGCGGATGGTTTTTTCTTCGTCCCTTGCATTCACATAGGTCACCGTGGCGCCAAAGAAGATGCGTGAATGATCGGGTTGTTCTTCGGGACGGACCACAACGGCATCTTCGATCCGTTTGCGCAAATAGCGTACGCGACGGTCAATTTCGCGCAGGCGACGCTTGCCGTAAATGTAATCGCCATTCTCCGAACGATCGCCATTGCCGGCCGCCCAATGCACGACGGCAACGATTTCGGGGCGTTCCTTTTTCCAAAGGTGATCAAGTTCGGCGCGCAGCGTCGAAAGGCCTTCTGGCGTGATGTAAATTGGTCTGTCCATCCGCGCGTTTTAGCGCAACTTGACCTCTTCGGAAAGATGCAATCAAACCCCGGCAAATCAGGTCGGGCAATTGATGGACAATCGCAATGATCTAAAGACTTTGGCGGTAACGGGCTTCCATTTCCGATTGCGTTTCGTTGGGGCCTTCGCTGTTCATCTGGTCTTTAAGCATCTGTCCCATGGTGGGAAGTTCGGCACGGTCGATGATGGCATCGGCCGACCAAAGTTCTGATCGCATGAAAGCCTTGGCGCAATGCAAAAACGCACAGGTGACGGTGATGGCAAGGACCGAGCGCGGAGCTGTATCACGTTCGGTAAACTCGGCGCAGAAATCGGCATCGGTCACGATCTTGACCGTCCCGCGAATACGCAGGGTTTCATTGACGCCGGGGATCATGAAAAGCAGGGCGACCTGCGGGTTTTGGGCAAGATTTCCCAGATTATCCAAACGGTTGTTGCCGGGGCGATCAGGCAGGACCAGCGTAGTGTCATCTTTGACATGGACAAAGCCCGGCAATCCGCCGCGTGGACTAAGATCAGGTTGGGCATTCGATGTTGCGGTTGACAGGATGCAAAACGGCGACAGGGAAATGAACTTCTTGCAATGGATATCAAGCTTTTGAAGTTCTTTGGCCTTGGCCCGCGCGCCGACTTCGGGGTAATGCGCCAGGATTTCAGAACGGGGCGTTTCCGGTGACGACATCGTTGCTTCCTTTTTGCTTTTCAGATCGCAGAAAACCGGTCGCAACAGTGCCTTGCCAAAGTCAGCCTGACAACAGACCAACCCGGAATTCATCCAGCAAAGTTTGAAAATATTTTACCGGTGGGCAATGCGATGAACGCATAAAAAAGCAGCGACAAGAATGCCTTGTCGCTGCCCGTCAAAATCGTGAATGTTCGGAATGCCCGATCAGGCCGTCTTGGCGGTGCTGCGCAATTCCCGGTCATCAATCGGCATGTGAACGATGGCGGCAAAGACGCCAAGCGCCACGGATGCCCACCAGACCGCATCAAAGTTGCCGGTCATGTCATAGACAATCCCGCCCATCCACGCGCCAAAGAACGCGCCGATCTGATGGGACAACATGACGATGCCAAACAGGGTCGCCATGTAACGCGGGCCGAATACCTGTGCGATCAGGCCACTGGTCAGCGGTACGGTCGACAGCCAAAGTGCCCCCATCGATGCCGAGAACAGCAAGATGGTTTCAGAGGTTTTCGGTGCAAAGATAAAGGCAACAATCACCAGTGCACGCATGCCGTAAATCACCGACAGACCGTTCTTTTTGCGCCATTTACCACCGGCCCAACCGGCCGTCAGGGTGCCAAAGATGTTAAACAGTCCAACCAGTGCCAGACCTTCGGCCGCGACCGAACGCGGCAGGCCGCACAGTTCGGTAAAGGTCGGAAGGTGGGTGGCGATCACTGCAATATGGAAACCACAGACAAAGAACCCGGCATTCAAAAGCAGGAAGCCGCGATGTTTGCGCGCCTCGTGAAAGGCCGCGGCCAAGCCCTGCGGACCAAGATCGGGGCTGGCGGTGGGTCCGTGGCCCTCGGCCTTGCCGGTCAGGGCAAAGGCCGCCGGAATAATCAGCATTGAAATGGCGGCAAGAATGCCAAGCGTTGCGACATAGCCAAGCGATCCGTTCAATGACTGTGCGGTCGGGGCCATGATGAACTGGCCAACCGAACCGCCCGCCGATGCCAGGCCAAGGGCAAAGCTTCGGCGTTCCGGGCTGAATACACGGCTGATCGAGGCCAGAATAACCGGGAAGCTGGTTGCACCAACCCCGGTGCCAATCAGGAAGCCCGCCGTCAGGTGCAATTCGCCGGGGGTCGAGGATGTGCCCATCAGGTAAAGGCCAAGACCATACAGGATGGAACCGCCAATCAGGGTCCGGGTGGTGCCAAACCGGTCGGCAAGCGCACCGGCAATCGGGGCTGAAATGCCCCACATCAGGTTCTGGATGGCAAAGGCCAGACCAAAGGTCGCCGCCGTCCAGCCGGTGTCATTGAGCATATCGGGAATAAACAGGCCAAGCGACTGGCGAACACCAAGGTTCAGTGACAGGACAAGGCAACCGCACAGCAAAACCAACCAGGGAAACCACTTGGTTGCGCGCAGCAACGCAAGGCGCGTCGGGCTGGTGGTGCCAGATGAGCTACCGGATGAGCTGCCGGCATTTTGGGTGGGGCTCATGGATGTTCCTCCGCAAAGGGAATTGGTTCGTTGGTGGCGATTTTGCGGACAAGATCGCTATGCGTCCAATTCATTCGAATTATGATGCCGATAACATTTGTTCATGATCGAGGTTTGATACCTGACCGGCACGGATCACAATTTCCCCGATTTTGTCAATGATATCATTAAGATCACCGCTTGATGTCCGGCGGATCAGCGTGATCGCCATGTCCCAGTTCATGCCGGGAATATCAAGAATACGGATGCGGTTGCTGGCCGGACTATGCATGCAGAACCGGCGCGCCATAATGCCATAACCGGCCCCGGCTGCGACCATTTCGATTTGCAATTCAAGGGCGGATACCTCCAGAACCGACTGGAATTCAACCCCGTTCTTGCGGGCCCAGGCGTTGCCAAGGGCGCGGAATGTGCATCCCTCGGGCATCAGGACCATCGGATGTTTGGCAAGTTCGGCAATGCTTGTCGGCTGATGGCGGGCCGATTTCGGGCCAATGGCGACAATATGGTCATCCAGCAGGGTTTCGGGCACCAGACTTGCCGGAAGGTCGCGGGTTTGAATGCCGCCGACAATCCCGTTCGGACCGTCAAGCGACAGCATGGCATCAATCTCGCCACGTCGCAGAAGCGGCAATAACTCGCTGGACCAGCCGCTTTTGATGGTCAGGGAAATGTCGGGAAAGGATGCATGCAGTTGCCGCAATTCCTGTGCGGCCAAAAGCGGGGCCGCCCCGTGACTGACGCCAAGGCGAAAAGGCCCCTGACGTTTGGTGTTGCCCGAAATGGCGTCGGTAAATCCGTCAAGGCGGCGCAAAAGATCGCGTGCCTCGGTCAGGGCACGATGACCCGCCGGGGTTGGTTGCAGCGGTTTGGTCGATCGATCAAACAGGGACGCGCCAATACGATCTTCAAGACGCTGAATGCGGCGGGTAACAGCCGGTTGTGTCAGGCCCAGCCGGTTGGCCGCACCGTGAAAGGATTGCTCGTCGGCAACGGCAATCAATGCTTCAAGTTCGCGGGTATCCATCACCTGTATCCTGATCCGTTGTGGATCATGGGATTGTCCGTGATGGGGCGTTATTATGCAACAAATCTATTAATGGATTGTGTTTGATGCATTTTGGGTATGATGGGCGGTGGCAGCGGCGATTTCAGCCTGCTTCATCTTGGCCTTGAACACGGACGCTGCGGCGGTATAGCCGCCTTCGCCGCCATCCAGAAAATGGAAATGGGCATCATTGGTAATGGACGGCACAATACAGGTCATGATGGCGGTGCGCTGGCGATGGGTGCCAAACAGGATGTCACCGCGAGCCTCGGCTGCTTGCAGATATTCTTCGACTTCTGCAATTTGGTCTGCACTGCAATTCACCGTCATCCAAAGACCATCACCAAACTTGCGAAAGTCGGTGTTGTAACCGGTATAATCGCGATAACGCTTTGGATCGAAATCGCCAAGTTTCCAGCCGGTTTTCATGAGAACAAGCGCAATCAGCGAGATGTAAAGCGCCTTGAACCATGCTTTGAAATAGCCGCCTTCCTTGTGCTCGGTTGCCAGGGCTTCCAGTTTCAGGCCCGGTGGCGGAAAGGCGAAATCGGGGCCGTCTGCCGGGATCGGGCTGCTTTTACGCGGGCTGTTATCAAGGATTGCAAATAGCCCGGCAACGACCGTATCGAATTTGATCCGATCCGTTGTCGGTTGCACAATGATCGACAAAATCTGGTCATCGCCCTTGGCCTGGATTGGTGACCAGCGGCAAGACAGGCCCGTCAAATCGGGCCGCGTGCCATTTGGGGCGGGTGGAATAACGTTATCACCCGATTTCATCCGGTCTTCGGCCCATTTAAGGCCACGGCCATTGAACATGGCATAGGACACCGGGGCCGAGACGGCAAAACGTGCAATACGGACATCACGTCCGGTTGCCCGGATATCTGAAATCGGGAACAGGGCAACACGCAATTCAAGTTCAAGGGTTTCACGCGCCCAGATCGCGGTTGCGGCCATCGCAGCACGAACTTCGTCGATGCGGTCTGGCGGACAGGCGAAACTTGCGCCATCACCACCGAATATGAACGGATAATCGGAATGGCCGAGCGCGTTGCTGACCGCGCAAATCACCGATGCACCAACCATATTCACATCCTTGAAACGACCTGCGGCAATTGCCTTGGTCGATCCGACGATGTCGGATGTGCCAATCCACCAATCATCGGGCAAGGCATGATAAACCGAGCCATCCAGAACCTTTGCGAAATCGTCAAAAACCGGAATATCAAGATATGGATTGGTCACGTTCATCTCGCTTGTTGGTGGCGAGCCGCGCGATCAGTAATGCGGCGGAGGAGCATCGTCTTCTGGTGCTGTACGCAGAAAATCGGTCATCCGTTTAATATCAGAAGACATTAATTTGTTCCGGCGTTCCAGAATGTCGATGCGGTCCCACTGGGATTTGATCATGTCAGAAAGGTCGCTGACCACTGAATCCATGTGGGCCAGCTTGATTTCAAGTTCGGTAATGCGGTTGTCCGTATCGTCGTTATTCATATCGGTATCTTCTGGATTTGGGGGCCACCGTGTGGCAGGACTGTTTGGCGGGACCCTAACATATTTTGCGGGCAGATGACGGATTTATCGGTACTTGTTTTTGTTGTGATCATTCTGGCTCTGATTGCGATTTATGCCATTCGCCTGAAGTCGGTGCCGATGCCGACCTTGCCGTCGGCGGCTGCTGAAATCATTGCCTATATCCCGTCCGACGTTAAGTCGGTGACCGATTTCGGATCGGGGTGGGGGGATTTGGCCATGTCGATTGCGCGCGCCCGGCCTGATCTTCGCGTCACGGGAATTGAACTTTCGCCCGTACCCTATGCCATTAGCCGGATGCGGGCGGTTTTGGCGGCAAAGCCGAACCTGTCGCTGATCCGCGGTGATTTCCGCAAACTGGACCTTGATTTTGGTGATGTGGTGGTCTGTTTTATCGATCCGCGTGTGATGGGCGATGTGGGGGACGTTTTGTCCCAACGGATGGGCGATGGCGGGATTGTCATTTCACGCGGCTTTGCCATTCCCGGCTGGCAGGCCTTTGGCGAGGTGCCGATGAAAACCAGCAGCGACCGGCTTTATTTGTACAGGTTTGGCAAGCACAAGCCCGACGGGATTGCGTGATCAACTGCCACAGCAGGAACCGGTTTTACCACTTAGTTGAACCGGCGGGCAGGGAACTGTCCCGTAAGAACAAAACACACAGCAATCACCGGCAAGTGGCCGTAAAACAGCACCGCATCCCTTGCAGTCATAAAAATACTGGCAGGCGTCGGTCGGCATGGTTTCGGTTTCGACATGCCCGCATTCGGGGCATGCCAGAACCGATGTCAGGTTGATGTTTTTAGGATCAGTCTTCTTCATAGACTTTGATCAGGGCCGAATGATCAAGATCGCCGCCGCCCATGGCGATGACTTCGTCATACAGCTCCATCGCAAGGCGCGAGATCGGCAATTCAAGGCCAAGTTCGCCCTCGGAAAACTCAAGCGCCTGATAAAGGTCCTTGCGCTGGGTGATGACCTTGCCGCCCGGAACGAAATTACGTTCGATCATGCGTTCGCCATGCTTTTGCAAGATCGCAGAATCCGCAAAGCCCCCGGTCAGCGCCGAGCGAAGCTTGCCAAGGTCAACACCGGCCTCGTCGGCCATCGAAAAGGCCTCTGCAACGGCGCCAATGGTGATGCCGACGATCATCTGGTTGGCGGCCTTGGCGATCTGGCCTGCTGTGACGTCGCCGACATGGGTAACGCGTGCGCCAAGGACTTCAAAGACCCGATGGGCACGTTCGAAATCTTCCTTGTCCGCGCCGACCATGATGGAAAGGGTGCCGCTTTCTGCGCCGTGCGTGCCGCCCGACACCGGGGCATCAATCCATTTCCCGCCGGCATCTTCAACCGCGTCGGCAAAACGGCGGGTGGCATCAACCGCAGTGGTGCCCATATCGATGACAATCGTGCCTTCTTCCATGCCGTCAATGACGCCGTCTTCGCCCAAAAGCACATTTTCAAGGGCTGGTGTGTTGGCAACGCAAATGATGACGATATCGGCATCGGCAACCGCATCGGCCGGGGTGCCAGCCGTTGCAATACCAAGGTCTTCAAAGGCATTGAGTGTTTCGGGATTGCGGGTATTGACCGTCAGGACCGCACCGGCCTTTTCAAGGTTCAGCGCCATCGGGCGCCCCATCAGTCCAAGTCCGATAAAGGCAATGTTTTCCCCGGAAAGAGCAGTCATGACAGCAATCCCTTTGTTGGCGGTGGGCAGTAAATCAGGTCGATCATTAACGTCATCCATACCGATATGGCGTGGATGCGGGCAATCGTGTGGGCAAGGCCATATCATATTGCGGCAGTGATGAAAGCTGCGATTTCAAGAATGTGTGCCCGAAACGCGCTTGGATTGCCGCAATTTCAATCAGACAGGGCCCCGTTTTTTATGGTCATGCTGGTTAAGTCTGCTGTCTTTTCGGCCCGACTCTAGGTGCAGGCGAAAATGATATACCTGACGTCGCGTCATCAAAAATCGCCGGGCCGGACATAGCGGGCGGCCATGGCGCGTTCAATGGCCGAACCGACCAGGCGGTCGATATCAAGCCGATGACGGAGCAATTCAAGGATCCGGAGTTCTTCCTGACTGATTTCACTGTCGGAAAGAACGATTTCGCAGGCAAAGACATACGCCGTTTCACGCAATTTGCGCGGAAGAGCATCGCGGATCATATCAAGGGTACGGTCCATGCCGTCTTCTTCACCCAGCAGCCGGGCGCAATCGCGGGCAACGCTGGTGACGCCATCATTATCAAATCCGGCAAAAATCGGCAGATAACGTACCCGTCGGCCCATCGCGGAAAGTTCGGCGTCGGTAATGTCATTATCGGCGGCCGAAACCATAACCATTGTGTAGATCAAGGCATCCTGATGCGAAATCACGTTGGTTACTCCCTTCCAATGGAACTGGCAGAAATATGTTTCTGCGGACAGACGACGTTGGTAACGGCAAGCTGTGACAATCATTGGGCGGGGGAATGGTATGACGATAACAATCGGCGGGCAACAGTTAAGCGATTAAATTTTTTGGATTTTAAGGATTACGTAGTGAAATCTGACACAATCTGTTATTGCCGATCAGACGGGGGCAAAAAATGCATCGCAAGTTGTATGTAGTTCAGGCAAATTAGAAAAAAATATACGCCTGTTCAAAATATTAGCGAAATAAAGCGGCTGCTTGCTCTTCTTGGGGAAAAATTGCCTTTGCAGTGCAAGGGGGAGCGGCTATGGTCGCGCAGCGATAACGAAAATGACGATCAAAGCGGATATGGGAGACATCAACGCAATCAATCCCGTCAACACACTGGCGGCATTGATCAGCCACCTGCGTTTGCCGTCGGGGATATACGACCCTGTCGGACAGCGTCTGCTTGTCAATTCGTTATGGATTCCCTGGTTTGACGTGGCTCTGGAAGAGTCCCAATGGCATGAAATTGGCGACCTTGGATGCCTGTCAGATTTGCTGCCGGAACTGGCGACCGAAATCATTGAAAATGGCGGTTATCACAGCCGTACTTCCGAAGTGCGGGGCAAGGAACATGTGCTGTTTGGCTGGAAGTTGACGATTGCCGGTTATGACTATATCCGACTGCTGGTCATGGACAGTGACTTGTCGTCTGGCATGGGAAGCCTGATCTCGCCGCAGCCGGTTTTGATCTTTGAGCGTGGCGGCGCAATGCGATGCGCGAACAGTGCCGCCGAACAGCTCGCACTTGAAATGGGTTTCTCGTCTGCTCTTGCGTTGGCGCATCCTGTTGACCAGCGCGCTCTTGTCGATCACGACGGGCCACAATTTGATGCCGAAAATTCCCGCACAGTCCATTACGGACAGCGGTTTTTCCAGTGGCAGTGCATGCCGCTTTTCGGCGGGGATTTTGTCGTCCTGTTCGGACAGGAACGTACCCGCGAGGAAAGTTATCGCCGGGCGCTTGAACATGCTGTTCACGGCATCATTGAACTAAGCGCCGAAGGCACGATTACCCATGTGAACGAAGAAACCGCGACATTGTTCAATTATGACAGTGTGCGCGAAGTGATGCAGGCCTATCTGCGTCATCCCGAAACGTTTTATGCCAATGACAGCGACCGTTTGCAGTTGCGCCGTGATCTGGCGTCCGGCATTGGCGTTCATGCACGCGATCTGGAAATGCGCCGTTCGGACGGCAGTCAGATCTGGGTTCGCCTGAATGCGACGGAAATCCGTGGCGAGGGTGGTGGTCTGCTTGGCTATAGCGTTACGGTAACCGACATCACCAAAAGCCGGCAGGCGGAATATGATCTGCGCCGGCGTCAGGAACGGTATCGCGCGCTGGTTCAAACCGCGGGCAGCGTCATTCTGTTCCTTGATGCCGAGGGACGCATTCTTGAATATAACCGCGAATGTGAATGGACTTTTGGCTATTCCTGGATGGAGGCCGCCGGTCAGAACTTCTTTGATTTCCTGTTGATCGAAGCTGATCGTGCGCGGGTCCGTATGGCGGTTCGGCGGTTGCTTTCGGGTGAAATCATCAAGGACGAGGTTTTCTCGTTCAAGCGCCGCGACGGAGAAATTCGTTTGCTGCAATGGAATGCGCGTGCGCATTTCGGCGAAGACGGGGATATTGCCGGTGTGATCTGCATCGGGCAGGACGTGACCGAGAAGCTGGCGGTTGAACGCGCATTGCGTCATGCCGAGGAAAAATTCCGCGGGATTTTTGAAAACTCGGCCGAGGGCCTTTATCAAAGCATGCCTCTTGGTCCGGTTTTGTCAGCCAACCCGGCATTCGTTTCGATTTTGGGATACGATTCAGTTGATGAATTGCTGTTGCAGAAAGACGAATTGCAGAACCATTACCTTAATCCGGTAAGCCGCGTACGCCTGACCGGGCGTTTGTTGCGCGATGGTGCGGTACAGGGTTTTGAAACCGAATTGCGCCGCAGCGACGGCAAGATCATCTGGGTCGAAGAAAATGCCCGCCTTGTCCGCGATGACAAGGGACGGCCCAGCCTGATTGAAGGGTCGATTACCGATATTACCGACCGTAAACGCAGCGAAGCCCGCATTCAGTTCCTGGCCCATCACGATGGCCTGACCGGCCTTCCGAACCGGACATTGTTCCAGGAACGTCTGGCCGCGGCGGTTGAAAGATCCAAGCGCGAACGTCGTCATTTTGTGTTGATGATGTTTGATCTGGATAACTTCAAGGACATCAACGACACACTCGGGCACCCGATCGGCGACCTACTCTTACAGGGGGTGGGTGAACGCATGCGCGTTTGCCTGCGCAACGAAGATGTGGTGGCCCGTCTGGGCGGGGACGAGTTTGCGGTACTGATCCACGAACCGGGTTCTGTCGAAGAAGTTACCTTTGTTGCCCAGCGCCTGATCGAACGGATTTCCGAACGTTTCATGCTTGATGGCAACGAAGTACAGGCATCGACATCGGTCGGGATTTGCATGTATCCGCAAGATGGTCGTGATGAAAAAGACCTTTTGCGCAATGCCGATCTGGCGCTTTATTGTTCCAAGGCCGAGGGCCGCAACCGGTATCATTTCTTTGAACCGAAATTGCAGGTCGAGGTTCAGGAACGCAAGGCGATGGAACGCGATCTTAGCCATGCCATTGCCAATGACGAGCTTGAACTGTTCTATCAGCCGATCATTGATATGGGCGGGCATCGCATCATCGGTATGGAGGCCCTTGTCCGCTGGTTCAGCCCGTCACGCGGTCCGGTCAGCCCGGTTGATTTTATCCCGGTTGCCGAACGGATGGGCATCATTGCCGATATCGGCAAGTGGGTGTTGAACCGGGCATGCGACCAGACCAAGGCCTGGCGTGATGACGGCTATGGCGATTTGACGATTTCGGTCAATCTGTCGCCGCTCGAACTGGCGCGGCACGAAGACCTGATTGAAAGTGTCGGCGAAGTTCTGGCCCGTTCCGGCCTTAATCCGCGCCAGTTGCAGTTCGAAGTGACCGAGGGTGCGGTGATGGATAACCCGCGCGAGGCCGCCATTACCCTTGGCATCCTGCGCAATCAGGGCATTCGTATTGCGATTGATGATTTCGGGACCGGTTATTCGTCACTCGCCTATCTGAAAAGGTTCCCGGTCGACAAGATCAAGATCGACCGGTCCTTTATCATCGATATCGACAGTTCAGATGGTAATGCCGCCATTGTGCGTGCGGTGGTGTTCCTTGCACGGTCGTTCGGTATGGCGGTCAATGTCGAAGGCATCGAAACCGAAACCCAGCTTGAACATATCGCGTCCGAGGGCGTTGACGAAGTTCAGGGCTTCTATTTCAGCAAGCCGGTTTCAGCGACGGATATGGAAGCCTTGCTTAAAGCCAACAAGGTCGCCCCGACCGAATTCCCGCTAAGCCGCGGTACGATCGCACATTGATCAAAGGGCGCAGACGCCCATTGCAAACGGACACGAAAAAAGGTGCATGGAGATTTCCCCATGCACCTTTTGTTTTCAGCCGGTCTTTACCGTTTTATGCCGCACTCTGTTGACGGGTTTCACCCGCCCCCTTGCACAGCTTGGCCCGGTTGATCTGCATGACCGTTGGCAGAACCGGGTTTTTGGCAAGCGCCCCTTCGCGTTTAAGGTTGGCGATCATGCGGCTTGCCGTTTCGGTGGTGGTCGCAATGATATTGCCAAGCTTTTCACGGTTGGGCAGGGATACCTGATCCTTGTGCGATGCCCAAAGCAGGAACCGGCAAATGCGGCGCATCGCCGATCCGGTGCCAAAGCTTATTTTAAGCTGCTGGGCATCCATGACCTCGGTGGCAAGAAGCGACATCACTGCTTCTTGTGTCAGGCGGTCTTTGTGCTGTGCATCCTGCACGCGTGTGATCGGCAGGCGCTTGATGATTGAAGGCGCAATGGTTTCGATCACCAGCGACGGGTCACTGACGGCAAGCATTTCAAGCCCGATGAAATCACCGGGACGATAAACACGACAAACCTGTCTTTCACCGTCTTCGGTATATTTGCACCGCAGGGCAAGGCCGCTTGCCAGCAAATAGATATAGGCCTGGTCTTCGGCGTGATGGCCGATGCTGGCATCTGCCGGAAGATTAAGGGCGGCCGGTTCGGCCAGTTTTTCAAGAATGGATAAGGCGTCCAGTTTGTTCATGGGTTGTCCCCCATTGGCAAAATCAGGATACGCGGCAAGTGCGGGGTCGCGTATCGACACCAGTCTCTGGGCCCGGCATGACATCCGGGGATGGCCCATTCGGGCAGATATTCGACTTTGTTTCCGGCACGGATTCCGGGTGTGAAGATACATTTATGGCGTAAAATGCCCAAGACCTCGGAAACAAAATCAGATGGTCGCGGGCGGTGCGCGCGGGGATGCCGCAATCGGACAAAAGCCGTGCAGACGTGCGGTGATATGAAGGGCCGTTACCTGATTGGAAAGCTTGATGCGGTGAACCAGTGGTAATTCGGGTTCAACCGGCATCCCGACCGCATGATTGCCAAGACCGCAACTTGCACACTGGAAACCTTCATAGGCGTTCGAGCTGTGCGGGGCGGTGCCGCCATCCTTGGCGACCTCGGCCGGGACCGAAATCGTTTTGATGCCGTTGGCAGTACAAATGATCAGGGGAACATAGGTAACGTCGGCGGATGCCGTGCTTGCCGGAACAGATGCAAGTGCCACCGGGGCATGCATGAACCCGAACATCATGCCATTAACCAGCAACAGCCACCCGACAAGGAGTGACAGCGTGCGTCGAACGACCGGAATGTGTTTTCGGGTGACTGACACGGCTTCTATCCAGATAGGAAAGACACGGCTTTTCAATAGACCTTTGAAAAGCCTGTGTCAAAGGCAGAGATAGTGAACCAGTTATCAGTATTTCTTTATAATCATTCTGATCACAAGGTTGCGGATTGTCCCTTTGGTTCTAGGCCGTGGCCTTGCGGGCGGCGCGTGCCATGGAAAGGCGTAACATGACTACCCCGGTAATGGCAACCACACCGCCCAAAAGGGTCAAGATATCGGGTGTAATGCCACTAAGTGCCCAGGCCAAAGTGATCGCAATCGGGGGCACGAGATATAAAAAGTTTGCCGCGGATGCCGGGCCGAAATGGCCGATGGCATAGCTCCATGTTGCATAGCCAAGCGATGCCGAAACCAGTCCAAGGAACATCACAGCCGATATCACCGATGTCGGGGCCACACTGATTTGTGCCAAGCCATCGGGCAGCCACGGACCAAGCCACAGCGCCCCGGTGATCAGCGTCCAGCAGCTGCAGGTTGCCGGGCCATAGCGCGCAATCACACCGCGCACCAGAACGAAATAGGTCGCCGACAGGATTGATGCCAACAGGATCAGGGAACTGCCATTGCCAAATTTCATCGGGCCGGGCTGGGCAAAGGCGATTAGGATGACGCCCGAAAAACTGACGATGGTGGCAACCCATGCCCCGATCCCGAACCGATCACGCAGGAAAAATGTCGCAAGCAACGCGGTCCAGATCGGCAAGGTATTGATGATAAAGCTTGCCGCACCGGGCGATACGGTTTGCTGCCCGGTATTGAGCAACCAGTTATAGATGCTGATGCCCAGCGCCCCGCCAAGCGCAAGTCGCGCCAGATCAACAATCTTGGGCATTTCAGGACGTTTGACCATAAGCCAGATCACCGCCGGGCAGGCTGCAAGGGCAAAGCGCGCAGCGGCCAGCGGCAGTGGATCAAGACCGCCAAGGGCGACTTTGATCAAGGGAAAGGACGCAGCCCAGGAAAGCACCGTAATCAGGGCGCAGACAAGGCCAAGGGAAGGACGTGAAAGCATGTCGATAACCTTTGTGACATCTGTCGAGATTTGTTTATGAACATGCTGATACGCGGATCAAAGCTGTTGACATAGAGCATGGCTTTGGGGTCAGCTGTGCATATGATGCACAGCAAAGATGTCTCCCTTCCTCCACTAGCCTTGTTGCCCGCGGTGATGGCCGCGGCACGCAACGGATCGTTTTCGGCTGCTGCCGCAGAAATGGGGGTAACGCACAGCGTGATCAGCCGCCATGTGGCACAGGTTGAACAATGGCTTGGCTATGATCTGTTTGAACGGTATGGCCGCGGGGTGCGCCCGACACCTGACGGGCAACGCTTTTTGCGTGATGTGCAGGGGGCCATCGAACTTTTGTCCCAAGGCGCTCAGCCGTGGCGGCAACGTCGCGGGCCGGATGTCATCAAGATCAGTTTGTTGCCGTCTTATGCGCGGATCTGGTTTCTTGCCCTGGTGCCCGATATCGAGCGGGATTTGAATGTCCGGCTTGAACTTGAAATTTCCGAACGACTGGCAGATTTCAATGAAGGCCAGACCGACATTGCCATTCGCTGTGGCAAGGGCCAGTGGCAGGGTACAAAATCGACCCGGTTGTTTTCCGATGATCTGGTGCCGCTGATTTCGCCGAAACTTCTGGCCGGACGCGATCCGCAAAGCCTTGATGCAGAAGCAATTGCAAGCCTGCCACTGCTTAATGACAGTGATGCGACCGGGTGGCGTCACTGGTTGGAGGCGCACGGCGTGAAGTTCCGTCAAAAGCCTTCAGACCGCCGGTTCGAGGATTACAGTGTCGGGCTTTGTGCCGCTGATGCGGGCATCGGTGTCATTCTTTCGCGCTTGCCCTTTGCCCGAAAGGCCATTGCAAGTCATGACCTTGTCATGTTGCCCTTTGCCCCGGTACGAAGCCCGCTTGCGACATTTCTGGTGCAACCCGGTTATGAGCAACGCCCGGCGGTTCGTGCGGTTGCCGAACGTTTGATTTCGGCGGCAAGGGACTGTGAATAGGGAACTTTTCCTGTTCGCCTTGCGTTTAATCGGCTAAGCTTTGTGGCAATTTCAGGTTGATTATGTTTGGCCGCATCACTGGCAGGAGTAAAGCCAATGACCCAGGTTATCAATGACGGGACCCCGGAAATGCGCGGACTTCTGGATAAAAGCCGTAAGCGGTTGCGCAATGTCGGCGTGATCATGCTGGTGCTTGGTATTCTGGCTGTGGCCTTTCCGCTGGCAACCACCATCGCCTTTAAAACCATGATCGGCTGGTTGTTCATTATCGGGGCGGTCGGGCATTTTTACGGGGCCTGGAATGCCGATACACCGACTCGGCGTTCGCTTGATATCATCCAGGGCGTTATTTTCGGGGTGATTGGCGGCTGGCTGGCGTTTTTCCCGCTTGCCGGTGTTGTGACCCTGACCGTGTTGCTGGCGATTGCCTTTATCCTGCAAGGGCTGCTTGAATTGCTGATGGCGTCACGGCTCAGCCAGTTTCCCGGCTGGAAATGGATGCTGTTTTCAGGTGCGATTGCGATCCTTGCCGGGGTTATGATCTTTGCCGAATTGCCAAGTTCTGCGGCCTGGGCCATCGGGTTGTTGCTGGGCATCAATCTGTTGTCGTCCGGGTTCAGTTATCTGATGCTTTCGGTTGCGATGGGCAAGGTTACACGTGCCTGATTGATATGCGGATTGCCGCATTGCCCTGTGGTGTGATCGCGAAACTTAATGCATCATAATGTGATCACATAAAAGGAGCGCGGCATGACGGATCAGGCAGTTTCAGGTGTTCTTGAACGCATCGATGATGCCCTGTCTGCGCCGGTTTTGAACCGGGCCATCCTTGTTGCCACCTTGCTTGCCATGATTGCCCATTTCATCCTGCTTTGGGTTGGGCCGGAAATGGCAGGCGGGTATCATTCCGCCGACCTTCCGCTTTTTGCCCTGTTCGCTCTCGGTGGGGTGCCGATCCTGATGCAGCTTGCGATCAAACTGCTTCGGCGCGAAATGGGTGCGGATTTCCTTGCCGCCATTGCCTTTGTCACCGGGGTGTGGCTGGGTGAATATCTTGCGGCCAGTCTGATTATTCTGATGCTGACCGGCGGGCAGGTTTTGGAAAGCTTTGCCATGCGCAAGGCATCCTCGGCGCTTAATGCCCTTGCGCGCCGCATGCCAAGTGTCGCACACCGCAAGGAAGTAAATGGCGATATTTCTGACATTGCCCTTGATGATATCAAGATTGATGACCTGATTGCGGTCTTTCCCCATGAAACCGCCCCGGTCGATGGCATTGTTGTCGACGGGCATGGTTCGATGGATGAAAGCTATCTGACGGGGGAACCCTATGTGGTGGCCAAGGCCCCGGGAACCGCGGTGCTTTCAGGGGCAATCAATGGCGAGGCGGTCCTGATCATCCGGGCGGAAAAGTGCGCCCAAGATTCCCGATATGCCCAGATCATGAATGTCATGGCCGAGGCCGAACAAAAACGCCCGCATATCCGACGCCTTGGGGATCAGATCGGGGCATGGTTTGCCCCGGCGGCGTTATTGTTTGCGCTGCTTGTCGGGTATCTAAGCGGGGATTCATCTCGGTTTCTGGCGGTTCTTGTGGTGGCAACACCCTGTCCGCTTTTGATTGCCATTCCAATCACGGTGATGAGTGCGATTTCGATTGCAGCACGGCGGGGCATCGTCATCCGCGATCCGACCGTGCTGGAACGATTGCCAACCTGTCAGACTGCGATCTTTGATAAGACCGGCACATTGACCTATGGGCGGCCGGAACTGGTGGATGTTTTGCCCGGTGCCGGGTTCGAGGCCGATTTTGTCCTGCGCCTGACAGCAGGGCTTGAACGCTATTCCAAGCATCCGCTGGCATCAGCCGTGCTTAAGGCCGCCCAAAACAAGAAGCTGCCGCTTGATGAAGTCTCGCACGCATCCGAAAAGCCGGGGCAGGGTCTAAGCGGGCAGGTCGATGGTCACGAAGTAGTGGTGACCCATCGAAACAAGCTTGTGAAATCCGATCCCGATATCGCAGCACTTTTGCCCGAAACGGCGGCGGGGCTGGAATGCGTGGTGCTGATCAATGGCAAATACGGCGCAACATTCCGGTTTCGCGATACCCCACGCGCCGAGGGCGAAAGCTTCGTCGGACATCTGGGTGAAATCCATCATTTTAACAAAGTCATGTTGCTGTCGGGCGACCGCGAAAGTGAGGTCAGCTATCTTTCCGACTTGCTTGGCATCCGCGAAAGCCTTGCCTCACAAAGCCCGGAACAGAAAGTCGCCATCGTCCGGGCCGAGGCCGCCACGGCCCCGACATTATTCATGGGCGATGGCATCAATGATGCCCCGGCACTTGCGGTTGCCACCGTCGGCATCGCCTTTGGCAAGGAAAGTGCCGTTACCGCCGATGCCGCCGGGGCCGTAATCCCCGAAGCATCCCTTGTCACGGTTGACGAGCTTCTTCACATCAGCATGGCAATGCGTCGCATCCTTTTGCAAAGCGTGATTGGCGGTATGGTTTTGTCCATCCTTGCCATGGGCTTTGCCGCCGCAGGTTACATTACCCCGGTCGCCGGTGCGTTGCTTCAGGAAGGCATTGATGTGATTGCCATCCTTAATGCGCTAAGGCTGGCGATCCGGCATGATATTGATGCCGATATCTCCTCAGAGCAGCGTGAAGATTTGTAATTTCGATTTTTTAACAGATTATTTTTGAGGCAAGGTACGAACTGTGTGTTGAAAGCTAATTCAGTTAGTATGCCGGTACATATGCAGACAATGGTTGGGAGGGGAGCTGTGGAGCATGAGAAGGCTACACTATTGCAGTGGTTGGGATTTAAGAACAATTTTGACTTCTCGAAAAATACTGTTCTAGGGGGATTTTTAGGTTTCTTCCTAAGCCTTTTTATTATTGCTCTCGCAATGGTTAGCATCGCTGTGTTGTTAATGATTGTTGTTACAGTTGTTGATAACGGTTTTTTGATTGCAGCGGAGAAGGCTGAGATAATCCGAAATCTTGGGTTGTTACTTGCCGCCACTGTCGGTTTGCCATTTTTGGTGTGGCGCTCAATCGTCGCGCAGAAACAAGTAAATGTGGCGGAACAAGGCCATATAACTGACCGGATTAATGAAGCTGTTAAGGGCCTAGGTGCTGAGAAAGTTACAAAGCAGGTAAAGAGAACACCCCGATACCAAAGTATCAAAGGTGTGTGGAAGCGTGATGAGGACGGCGAGCTTATACCTGCAGTGCGACCGGACGGTGAGCGCATTGAGGACGTAGAAAATTTTGAGGAATCAGTTCCAAACTTGGAAGTGCGACTTGGTAGTATCTATGGTCTAGAACGCATCGCTGTCGACAGCCCGCGAGATCATATTCAGATCATGGAAATTTTATGTGCTTACTTGAGGGAGAACACGCCTGCGGTGTCGACTGTGCCGAGTGACCCAGAGCCAACGCGAAGGCCGAAGGTAAGAATTGACATTCAAGCAGCCATCACTGTGATAGGGCGCCGAACGACCAAGCAAGTTGATATTGAGCGTAAAAGCCGATTTCGTCTAGATCTGAGTAATACTGATTTGTCAGGTGGCGACTTCAGAAACGGTGAGTTTTCTGGCGCAATGTTTCATGGTGCCCGATTGGAAGGTGCTATGTTCGATGCGTCTGATTTGAGTGGGACCCAATTTTACTACGCACTACTGAATTTTGCGAGCTTTGTGCGTGCCAACCTGCAAGGTACACGGTTTGACTACGCAACAATTAACCAGCCGCAAGTCTCTAAATCAGGGTGGGTAGACACAATAAATCTCGGTAAAATATATGGAATTTGTTTAATTGGTGCGGACCTTTCCGCCGTAAGGTTCATCGGGAAAGATGAGGTGCTCAAATGCACATTTGGTTCTTCAGATACGAAGTTGTACTACGCAATGGATAAAAAACGAGCGGAGTTAAAACAGCTTTTGGAACAGTATGAGGATGCTGAGCGTGCTGAAGAAAAAGAAAAATCTGCAGACTTGATACAGAAAATCAGTGGTCATGCTTTCGGAAAGTGGAGTGAATATGAACACAACGATTTCGCTACCCGCTCTGAGTACACAGAATTCATGAAGGCTCTGAACCTTGTTGGCTTTCCCTACTCAAATGGATGAGCCGATTCATAGTTTTCTGCTCGCGATTAAGCTGTAGGCTGTTTGTAGGTTATCGATATCCTCTGGTGAGGTGCTAAAAATACTCGTCTGGGGCAATCGGCTCTCGTAACACAACGTATTAAACTTCGACGTCTCCGAGAAAAGCACCGAGAAGTCGGGATGACTCTGGTTATAAAGTAGGACAAACATGCAGCGATCTTCGGTGCCTTGGATGACCAAAGACCTGTTTCATCCACAAACGTGTGAGTGTTTCGTCGTGGCGTGCTCCATGAAAAAACGCTTTACCCTTAGAGTGCGGGTTGTCGAAACGCGACCCGAAAGATACGGGCCGCGTTTTTGACGATTTTGATTTATGCGGTGGATGGGACTTTTTGCCATCGCATGACAAACAGGTAATCAAGCAGCCAGATCACGATCATGGATGCGCCGACCATCGGATAGATGATGCCGCCAATGGCAAGGATGATGGTGACGACCGTAAGGTTGCGGGTATCACGCGGCATCGGCGGGACACCAAGGGCGCCAGCGGGGCGGCGTTTCCACCACATCACGCCCGCAGATACACACATGAAAATGATCAGGGCACAGATCACCAGCAATAGGATCTGGTTGGCGATGCCAAATTCCTGGCCCATGTGAACATTGATGCCAAATTCCATGATCTTGCCAAAGGGACCGTAATCGTCATATCCCATGTCGATCAGAGATCTTCCGGAATATTGATCAAGGTGAATGACCCGTTGCAGGGACAGGTCATCGGGATAGATCGAGGCAGAATAAACGCCGGTTTCTCCACGCGGAAGCGAGATGGCATAGCCCGGTGTCAGACCCATTTCATCAAAAGTCGAAATCGCACGATCAATGCCAATCGGGCCCGGATTTGCAGTTTGGCCATTCCCGCCATCAACAGATTGCGGCAGCGGGATATTTTCATTGGTCCAGCTTGTTTCACCAAAGGCCTCGATCATCGGGATGGTTGAAAGCGGCACGTCAACCCGCACACCGGACGGATAGCCATTTGGCGTGCCATTGGCAAATTCGTTGGCATATTTGCCCCAGAATACCGACCAGAACATGCCGGTTCCGGCCATGAAGATGATGAAAATGCCAATAAAAATGCCGGTCACCGCATGGGCATCACGCCACCAGCGGCGGCGTTTGGGCGTATCGCGCAGTGTGACAACACCGCCTTTTTGATCACCACGCGGCCACCACAAATAGGTGCCGGTCAGCACAAGCAGGATGGCCCAGCCCGATGCGATTTCAATCAGGTAGTTCGGGATGGTGCCAAACTCGGCCAGACTGTGGATACGCCGAACCACCCACATCAATGTCGTGCGATCAGGCATATAGCCAAGCACTTCCCCGCGATAGGGATCAACATAGACGGCCTGCCGTCCGCCGGCATCGGCGGCAATGACGATCTCGGTGCTGCGCGTTGGATCGGCGGGCGGCAGAACCTTGACCGGATTACCCGGAACGGCAAGAAGGGCCGCGTCGATCTGGGAACTCATGGGAAGGGGGGCGCTGTTTGATGCCTCAACAAATTTAAGGTCGGCGTGATACCAGTCGTCGATTTCATCACGATAAATATAGGCCGCCCCCGTAACCGCCATCAGGATCATGAAGGGCAGGATCAAAAGACCGGCATAGAAATGCCAGCGCCAGACGGCACGATACAGGCTTGTATTCCCCTGATTTTCAGGAGATTGGGAATTCTTGGTCATGTTTCTTGTCCAGATGCGTGCATTCCCGGTCGAAACCTTGTCGACCCGGTAAAGGCACTTGGATTTTCAGGAAAAGCAGACCGGAAAACGTCACGACCCGTTGTTCAGGTCATGTCATTTGCGTTTTCTCAGGCGTGCTTGATCACAGGACAGAAACAGCAGGCGGGGCACGCGGCGACGGCGCAATGGCACAAAAGCCATGCATTGTCGCCGTGATGTGAAGGGCGGTGACAGCGTTGCTAAGTTCAATTGTGGTCAGTTGCGGTAATTCCGGGGTCACCGGAAGGCCAAAGGCATAATTGCCCAAACCGCAAAGCGCACATTCATAGCCGTCGGGCATATCGGCATTTTGGCCCGGTTCATCGGGCAGGCCGTCGGCGCGGACCAGAATGGTTTTGAAGGTGGAGCCGGTACAAATCACAATCGGAATACGGACCACGCCATCCATCATGGAGGCCAGCGACGCCCCGTTGGCCTTGGCCAGCGGAATGTGCATGAAGCCGAACATCAGGCTATTGGCGAGGAAAAAGACGCTGACCAGCGCCAAAAGGCACCGTTTGCAGATCAGACTGATGTGCCAGCAGCGTCGCACGTATCGCGTTCCATCAAGAATTTACCTTGATGCTGTTTATGAGGTTTGAAGGCCGCTGTCAAAGCCTTGCGGGTGATGTGCATTACGGTTGCGACTTGTTGCCCAGAAACTCTTTGGTCTGTTCAATCGCTTCGCGCAGGCCGACACGCTGGACTTCGACATCGTCGGGGAAGGCCCCCAGAAGCCGTGACGGCATACGGTTATCAAGCAGGACAAACACACCGCGATCCTCGGCGCGACGGACAAGGCGGCCAAAGGCCTGCTTCATCCGCAACCGCGTCAGCATGTCGTCATACCGTGCGCCGTGGAATGCCGATTTGCGCGCACGGTGCAGGATGTCGGGGCGCGGCCAGGGCACGCGATCAAACACGATCAGGCGCAAACTGTCACCCGGCACATCCACCCCGTCACGCACCGCATCCGTACCCAGCAGGCAGGCATCACGTTCAACCCGGAAAATGTCGATCAGGGTCGAAACATCCATGCCGTCAATATGTTGGGCCAGCAATTGCAGGCCGGCATCATCCATCGGCCCGGTCAGGCGATCATAAATTGCGCGCAATCGCGAAATCGCGGTGAAAAGGCCAAGCGCGCCGCCACCGGACGCCAAAAACAGTTCGCGATAGGCCGCGGCAATATGGTCCGGGTTATCGCGGCCCAGATCATTGACGATAAAGACACGGGTCTGTTCGCGGTAGTTATAGGGACTTTTCATCGCCGCCCGAACGGCGGGAAGCGGCATATGGGCCGCCCCCGTGCGGTCCTCGGCCACGGCCCAGTCAAATTCTTCGTCCCCGGTGCCATCGCGAAGGGTGGCGGACGTCACCACCATGCCATGCGCGGTCGGGGCCAGCGCCAATGTCAGGGGCAGGGTCGGGTCAAGATAATGGCGGTGCATGCCCACATCAAAATCCCGGCCAAACTGGCGTTCAATGGCAAACCAGTCGACAAAGTTCTTGGGCGTTTCTTCGACCAGAGATGCCAGCATTTCTCGCCATGCGGCGACCTGCATGATCGCACGGCGTTCAAGCGACCGGATGGCGGCATCAAGGCGCTGCCGTTCGGCACTGTCAAGCTCGTCGGCCTTTTCATCAAGCATATGGGCGATGATCTTGATAAGCGACTTGGCCGGTTTTTCCATCGCTTCAAGTGCGCGATCAAGATCGGCGGCACTTGCAAGCACCTCGGTCACGGTTGGTTTGCAATCGGTTTCGATGGAATAACCGCGATCCCCATCGGCGGACCGTGCCATCACCTGTGCCCGCACATGGGCCAAAAAGACCTCTGCCGGGCCCTTGGCATGTTGCGATCCGTCGTGAATACGGCCAAGCCATCCCTGTTCGGGCAGGCATTGGGCGGCAACAATCACGGCATTGACCGCATCACGCAATTCATCGCGATCATGGATCAGGGTTTCAAGCCGCTGCTTCAGGCCACGCGCACGCGATGATCCTTTTTGCTCTGCCCCCAGCAACCAGCGGCGCAATTCCTGCCCTTCCTGTCCGGTCAAGTGGGATGAAAATGCCTTGTCGGCGGCATCAAACAGATGGTGTCCTTCGTCAAAGACGTAGCGGGTCGGCATCGAACTGTCATCAAGCCCGCCCAAGGCGGCCTGCACCATGACAAGGGCGTGGTTGGCCACCACGATCTCGGCCGAACGGGCGCGGCGCACGGTCTTTTCGATAAAGCATTTCGAATAATGCGGGCAGGCGGCATAGATGCATTCGCCGCGCTGATCGGCCAGCGCCCCGGTAAAACGATTGCCCAAAAGTTCGGTCAGCCAGGCGGGGAAATCCCCACCGACCATATCGCCATCGCGGGTGGTCGATGCCCAGCGCGCAATCAGACCCAGCGGGGTGGCCTGATGCGGTTGCTGGGCCAGCGGCCTTTGCGCTTCTTCGAAGTTCAAAAGACAGAAATAGTTTTCGCGCCCCTTGCGCACCACGGCCTTAAGGCGCTTGTCCTTGGGATCGTCATACAGGCGATCCAGTTCCTGATCGATCTGGCGTTGCAGGTTGCGGGTATAGGTCGAAATCCATACCGCCCCGTCATTTTTCTGTGCCCAAAGCGATGCCGGTGCGACATAGCCCAGCGTCTTGCCGGTGCCTGTTCCGGCCTCGGCAAGAACGATATTGGGCGCACCATCATGAAGGCGCGGGCCAAAGGCCGAACAGACGGACGATGCATAATCGGCCTGTTGCGGGCGTTCCTCGGCCCCTTCGCCCAGAAGTTCTTTCAGGCGCTTGCGGGCATCTTTGGGATCAACCGGATAGTTGGCGGGCGGCGGTGGCGGGGCATGTTCGGCCCATTCGCCAAGCTTTTTCCAGACTTTAAGCCCTTCATACACCGCGTAGCGATGCGGGCCATCGCCATCCGCGCCAAGGGCGGCCAGAACCGAAACACCCCACGGCCAATGCCCGCGTGCCATCGGCCATGCAATCGAAAGAGCCGGGCCGCGCTTGTTGCGATGAAGGGTGGCAAGTTCCTGCAAAAGCCGCTTCATGGCTTCTGCAAGGGCCTCGGCCTGACCAATCAGGTCATCGGCGGGCTTTTGCCCGGTGGCAAGCGCAATGCCACGCGGCGTCGGCACGCAAAACTGCGCCGGACGGACAAAGGCAAACAGTTCCAAAAGATCATGGGCGGCAAACGGATCAATTTTCAGCCGCCGCGCACAGGCCGGGGTATGGACCAGAATGGGCCGCGTTGCGCGGGCACGCTTGGCCGCGGCCCCGTGCGGAAGTTCCTCGATCTCGCCATCGGGCGACAGAAACACAGCATGCCGCAATCCAACGACCATAACGGGCGCATTGGGCGGGTTGAAACGCGGCTGGGACTCTTCGGAACGATCATCGAACATTTGGGGCACTATAGGGTCGTGCGTGCGGTGGCGCTACTGGGGAAATTAGATAAAATTTTCAGTTCTTGAGAGAGGCAATCCAGTCAATAATATTCTGCAAGTTAACACCGTGCCCGCTGATAGTTGAGGTGGATAACGCATCATTTATTTTTTCTCGTTTGTTAAAATCCCAATAGTTCTTGTCAGAGTGCTTGAAAATCTCGTGGCACATTGCAATGATTTTTAAAGAGACCTTTATATTGCTTTCTATATCTGAGTTTCCTACTTTGTTTTGGGAAATGTATCTTGTTATTCTAGCTCTTTGAAACTGAAGAGCTCTGATTGTGTTGGCTAGAACTTCCTGAATATATGGAGACTGTTCGTGTTCAGTAGCGTTGGCAAAACGTGAAATTGCTTCATTTGGTAAATCAGGAAAATTGTGAGATCGCACGTTTGTGTATGTCGTATTTTCCGCATGTGAAAGCACGTGTTGTCCCATATTCTCCATCTCTGTTATTAATGTATTTGAGTATTCGATGATTTCTGTTGCAGCTAAAGGCAGAAATGCCCGTGATTTTCTTGCTGCATTCTCAACACTTTTTTCAAAATTCTTCCTCGCAGATCGAGTTTGGATGTTTATGACAGCAACAGTAGCTACAGCAGCTAATAGAGCTAAAAATGCTCCTGCGAGAGTTTGCCAGCCATACAATGTTGCGATTTTTGAGTCCCATTGCTCAATTTTTACATCAAGTTCAGGTAGTATATTCATGGTAAGAACGAAAAATAGCGTGATAATTCCGCCTAGGAAGGCGGACAATGCTGTTTGAAGAACAGACGTAGATTGACGTTTGCGCATTTTTGTCGTTCCTTTTTCTTATGCCAGCGACTGGTTCGCAGAGATAATTCGAACTTTAGCCGATTTTCCCGGTTAGGTTGAACTAGTTCTATGGATTATTTGTAAATGTCTCTGTGAGATACGTGCGCCAATTAAATGAAAAGCACGAACATGATTAGATCTATGCAACATTTCTGGCGCGACGACGCATTGCCGTTTGTCGAGCTTCGGCGTGTGGCGGACGGGCGGGCGGTTTGTTACGAGCGTCACAGCCACGATACCTTTTCCATCGGCACGGTGAATGGTGGTCACAGCACCTATTGGAACCGGGGCAAAACCCATGAAACGCAGGCGGGATCAGTGGTTATTCTGAACCCCGAGGATGTGCATGGCTGCAACCCGGTCGAGGGTGCGGACTGGTGCTATGACATGCTGTTTATTGATCCCGAATGGCTTGTTGATTTGCAGATCGAAATTGATGCCGATGCGGCGGGAAAATTTGCGATGTTTTCCGACACACTCAGCCACAACCCGCATCTTTATGGCGGTCTTTCCGATCTGGCCGATACGCTGATCAATCCCGATATCGATGTGTTGGGCAAGGAAACGGCGATGGTGTCGTTCTTTGGGGATTTGCATGTGCAGCTTAATCTGCGCGGTGATCTTGATGGTGGCATCGGCGCGGTGGCAGATCGCAAGATGATCCGGGTAGGCGATTATATTCGCACCCATTTTGATGAAAATATCAGTCTGGATGATCTGGCCAGACAGGCGGGTTATTCACGGTCCTATCTGGTGCGGGCCTTTAAAAAGACCTTTGGCATGACGCCCTATGCCTATTTGATCAATTGCCGTATTCAGCGCGCCCGTCATGCGCTTAGGCGCGGGGAAAAGATCGTTGATGTCGCCCTTGAAACCGGCTTTGCCGATCAGGCGCATTTCCAGCGCATGTTCAAACGCCTGATGGCAACCACCCCGCGCCAATATGCCCGCGTGCAAGCGGCATAGTGTAAAGAAATTCAAGCATTTTTTGGGAGGGCGGAATGTTAGTTTATTGGTTGCCATTCGGTGTTTCCTTCGCCTTCGCAGGCGCAAGTGTAGTTTTGGGAGTGATTGAACCTGCCGTCGTATCAGGGTGTGCTAAAGCTTCTTGCAATTGGCTAAGGACGTTTGAGTGGGAGACTATGTCTGCCGGATTATTTGGCTTGTCTGGTGGCTTCCTTGTGTTGATAGCAAGCAAGCAACAAATCAATGCGATGCTCAAGTCAACGAAAGAGCAAATGGCTTATCAAGCAAAGATATTGAACGACCAAAAAAAGAGAATTGTGATTGATCGTCTTGATAAGTGCATTGAACTTAGGGAATATTCAAAGTGGTTCGAAAAAGAATTGGAGATTTTATCAGGCAGAATTGTCCATGCCTGTAAAGATAATCAAAAAACCAATCAGGAACGTGGTCGTGCGGTAAAGGAAATTTTGAAAGACTTTGATGAAAAGCCTTTCCGTTTGAGAGTTGTTGCAGCTATGAATGCGATTGAAACTCCAGCGGAAATTCGTAGTTTTAAAGTGGTGTTGCTTGAGGAAATTCGCAGTCTGTTTGATAACACTCTAGCCGTTCACCTCCCAGATACGGACAGGGAAGTGAAGAGTCTTGAGCTGCGGTGTACCCAAGCGATCAGCAGATTGATTGATTCAATAGAGAAAATTTCTGCTTCTACTGAGCAAGAGGAAAGAAAATTAGGTTTGCTTTATGGAGTAGAGTGACATTGTTAACTCTTCTCTCGCAAAATTTAATCAGCCCAAAATCAGATAGATCGCACTTGCCGCCAGCAGGGCCGCCATCACCCGGTTAAAGATACGGATGCGGGCGGGATCGCCCAAAAAGCGCGATAAAAAGGCCCCGGCATAGGCCCAGCAGGCGACAGACGCAAAACAGACGACAAAATAGATCGCGGTAAATTCCCAGATCAGGGTCGGTGCGCCGGACGCGGCATAGGCACCCATCCCGGCGATGGAGGCCAGCCAGGCCTTGGGATTGACCCATTGCATGATGGCCCCGGTAAAGACCGAGGGGCCTTTGCCCGCATCGCCCTTGCCCAATTCGCCATTTGATGAAAACAGCTTCCAGGCCATGAACAGCAAAAAGGCGACACCGGCCCATTGGATGACGGTGGTCAGTTGCGGGAAGGTTTCAAGCAATTGATGCAGGCCAAGCCCGATCAGAAGCAACAGCAAACAGAACCCGGACGTTGCCCCAAATACAAGGCGAAGCGAGGGGCGAAAACCGTATTGCACACCGGAACTCAGCACCAGAATGTTGACTGGTCCGGGCGTGATCGAGGCGGCAAGCGCAAAACTTGCCATGGAAAGATAAAGACTGAGCGTGGCGGTCATTTCCGGGCGTTCCTTGGTCTGGCGCGGCAGTTTCGGGGCAGCCGCGCGTTATGGAGGAACAATGACCAGATTGGGGTGGGAATTATTGAACGATATTGCTCTGACGCGGGCGAAAAGGATCAGCCAAACATCGCGGCCAATGCCGAGGCACCACCGGCAATCATCGCATAGCGCGCCGCCTTGCCGATGGTGACAAGGATCAGAAACGGGATAAAGCGAACGCGCATGACGCCCGCAAACAGGGTCAGCGGATCGCCAATGATCGGAAGCCAGGCGAGCAAAAGCGACCAAAGCCCGTATTTGCCAAACCAGTTCGATGCCCGGTCCAGCGCATCGGGCGACACAGGAAACCAGCGGCGATCCTTAAACCGGTCGATATAAAGACCAAGGCCCCAGTTGATGATCGATCCCAGCACATTGCCAAGCGTCGCAATGGCGACCAGAAGCCAGATCGCATGATCGCCCGCGGCCACCATTGCGCCCAATGTGGCCTCTGAGGTGCCGGGCAGAATGGTGGCGGATGTCAGGGCCGAAAGAAAAAGGGCGAAAAGCACGGGCGATTGTCCGTCCAGTGTTACGACTTGATCGAAAATTTGCGGATATCAAGCGGCTCGGCAAGGACTTCATCCTTGCGATCGGCAAAGGCGCGCAAATACGGCATGGTGAAATGCAGGGCAAGGTCATTTTCCGAGCGCCAGTTTTCATAGGCCATCCACACCGCGGGATCGTCGTTGGATTGATGGATGTCGTAGCTGATGCAGCCTTCCTCGGCGCGGGATGGTTCAACAAGGGTCAAAAGACGTTTGCCAAGTTCTTCTTCCATGCCCGGTTTGGCGCGCGAATAGACAACAAGGGTAAGCTGGCTGGACATTGATGTTTCCTGATTTCAATTTGTTTTCGTTGCCGCGGATCATCGGCAACCGATTGGCATGGGGCAACAGTTAATTGCGTAATGCGGGCGAAAACAAAGAAAAGGCCCGGTGCGGGGTAACACCGGGCCTTGCAACGCCAATCAGCCAACGGGGGGCAGCCGATCAGCAGGGGGGAGCTTTGATCAGGCGATAACCGACGTCACGTCGACATTGCCGCGGGTTGCGTTCGAATACGGGCAGATCTTGTGAGCTTCTTCGACCAGTTTTTCTGCTTCGGCCTTATCAAGACCCGGAAGCGAAATGGTCAGGGTAACAGCAAGGCCAAAACCACCGGCAGAGCGCGGGCCGATGCCGACATCGGCGGTGACAGAAACATCAGCCGGAACTTTCGGGCCGCCCTGCGAGGAGACGAATTTCATTGCACCGATGAAGCAGGCGGAATAGCCCATGGCAAACAGCTGTTCGGGGTTGTTACCTTCGCCACCTGCACCGCCAAGTTCTTTCGGGGTGGTCAATTTGACATCGAGCGAGCCATCAGCCGTTTTGGCGCGACCATCGCGGCCACCGGTTGCAGAAGCTTGGGCAGTGTATTTGACATCTACAGACATGGTTTTCATCCTTTGTTTGAACATGTGTTCGGTCTTGGTGACTACCCGGCTGCGCAAAGCATTATGTTGCATATGTCGCCGGGGGTGGGCAGGCGCAACCGCGCCTACCCGAAAGAGAGTGTGAAAGTTTTGTGATCAGTTCCCGTGAAGGGCGGTGTGCAGGTACTGACCGGCCTGGGCGATCGCGCCTTTGGCAGCCGGAGTATCGGCAAGGGCATTAAGCATCACAAAGTCGTGGATCGTGCCGTTATAGCGGGTGACAGTAACATCAACGCCAGCCTGTGAAAGTTTACGGGCATAGTCTTCGCCTTCGTCGCGCAGAACATCGTTTTCCGCGGTGATGACAAGGGCAGGGGCCTGACCGGCAAGCTGGTCACGGGTTGCGTGGATCGGTGTCACTTTCGGGTCGGTACGATCCGTGCCTTCGGGCAGGTACTGGTTCCAGAACCATTCCATGGCCGGTTTGGTCAACCACGGTCCATTGGCAAAGGTCGTGTAGGAGCCATTGTCAAAGTTCGCATCGGTTACCGGATAGAACAGGACCTGTGCGGTGATCGCCGGGCCTTTGCGTTCCTGTGCCAGAAGCGACACGACTGCGGTCATATTCCCCCCGACACTGTCGCCGGCGATCGCAAGGCGGGTCGGATCGACATTCAGCTGTTCGGCATGTTCGGCCACATATTTGGTGACGGCATAATCCTGTTCGATGGCGACCGGATACCGGTGTTCGGGCGAACGTTCGTAATCAACAAAGACCAGGGCGGCATTGGCACGAACGGCCAGTTCGCGAACCAGACGGTCATGGGTTCCTGTATCCCCCATCACCCAGCCGGCCCCGTGGAAATACACAATCACCGGAAGACGTTCCTGATTGCCCGCAGGGCGGATGATGCGAACATTTGTCTGACCGGTCGGGCCGACGGCAAAGACCGTATCGGTGATATCAACAGCCGGTTTGGCAATTTCGCCAGACTGGGCACCGGCCAGAACATTGCGGGCCTCGTCAGGTGTCAGGGTATAAATCGCCGGGCCACCGGATGCTTCGAGAACGTTGATGAAGTTCCGGGTTGCAGGTTCGAGAACCGGCTCAGCAAAGGCAGCCGAGGATGCAATCGCGGTCGAGATTGCCAGTGCACCAGAAAAAGCAGCAGCGGCAACTTTGGATTTGAATGGGCTCATGGGTCTGTTCCTTTGATGTGGCCCGGTGACCGGGCGGTATGTCGTTTCGTTGAATTATGTATCGCATACAATTAAATCGTGCACGATATAAAAATGGAGATAGCGGCTATGCAATTAAATCGCTTGTTGTTGTATCGCGTGCGATATATTGTTTCTGGCCTTGATTCCAAAAGTCTGCTGGATATCCCGTTTCACCCTGTCGGTCTGAAACGGGAAAAATGCTTTGGAATTAATGGGTTGGATTGGTGATGTGACAGAAATTCGCCACTGGTATTTGACCGGAACCCTGATGCACTATATCTGAAAACAAGTCGTGATGGCCGGTCAAAGACCTGTTGTCACCCCGTAAAGAACAGGATGAACCGATGGAAAACACATCTGAACAAGACTTTTTGCAGCTCGAAAAGTTTCTGTGCTTTTCGGTTTATTCTGCAACTCATGCCTTTAACCGTATCTATAAGCCGCTGCTTGACGAGCTTGGCCTGACCTATCCGCAATATCTGGTGATGGTTACGCTGTGGCAGGAAGATGATCAGTCGGTCAGCAGCATCGGGGAAAAGATGTATCTTGAATCAAGCACACTGACCCCGTTGCTGAAACGCCTTGAAGCCAGTGATCTTGTCATGCGCAGGCGCGATCCCAAGGATGAGCGATCCGTGCGGATCAGCCTGACCGAGGCGGGCAAGAAATTGCGCGAAAAGGCCCGCGAAGTACCGCCCTGCATTCTGGAGGCCACCGGCCTTGATCTTGAAACGGCCAAGCGCCTGAACCATGATTTGCAGGCAATGCGCGATACATTGGCGGCCGGGGCAAAGTAAATCTGGTGACCGGGGTGAATTTGGTGCCCTGTCAGGACAAAAGCAAAAAGGGGGCAGCTGGCGGGCTGTCCCCTTTTTTGTTCAGGCGGCTTTGACCGGTTTGACAAGAACGGCCAGATGGTTGCGCATGGTTGCCAGATGCCGGGCATCGAGCGGGAATTGCAGGATACTGCGCCCGTCCTCGTGGCGGGCAACGCGTGCGCCGATCGGGGTGGCAATTCCATCAATGACAAGTTCGACCATTTCGCCAGCCCGGATATCGACGGCAGGGCTGGTGACCACATGTGCACAGGATACTTCCGAAAGACGCACGTTGATATTTGTCCCTTTAAACGCAATCTGCGCCCGGGCATCTATGTCGTAACTTGTATAGGTATCGTCATTGATGTCAGCGCTTTGAACCGCCGCAAGGAAAGTATCGACCTCGCGGCTAAGCAGGGCGGCTTCGCCAGCGGTGGTGTGGGCAACCGTGTGAACCTCGGTCGCGTTGCCGCTGACATCATGGGCCTGGCCTTGGATGTTCGATACATTGTGCGAAACGCGGGTTGCACTTTCGGAAACAAAGGCGACACTGCGCGCGATTTCCCGGGTGGCGACATTTTGTTCTTCAACGGCACCGGCGATGCCGGTGACATATTCGTCAATACTGTCAATTACGGTGCCAACATCGCCAATGGCCGATGCCGAACGTGCCGCGACTTCCTGAATACGTGCAACCCGGTTGGAGATTTCCTCGGTCGCCTTGGCAGTCTGGTTGGCCAGTGATTTGACTTCACCGGCAACAACCGCAAACCCCTTGCCCATTTCACCGGCACGGGCGGCCTCGATGGTGGCGTTCAGCGACAACATGTTTGTCTGTTGTGCGATGGCGGAAATCAGTTCCACCACCTGACCGATTTCCTGGGCCACAGATTGCAGGTTATGCATTTCTTCGCGCGATGCATTGGAATGACGAACCGCATTGCGCGATACCTCGGTGAAGTTCGCGATGTGCGACGAGATTTCCGCAATTGATGCAACCATTTCCTCGACGGCAGAACCAAGTGCACTGGCGTTGCTCGATGATTCTTCTGCCTCGGAGGCAACCGAAATCGCCAGATCATGGGTCTGACCGGAATTGTCTTTGACGTTGGTCGCACGCGACACCATGTCTTCGGAGCTTTCAAGGATGCGGGCAAAGACCGCCCCGATCGAGGAACCGAACACACTGACCAGATGGTTGCGTTCATTCTGGCGCTGTTTCTGGATGGCTTCGAGCTTTTTCTGTTTTTCCTCAAGATCGCGTGCCCGGATCATGTTGGCCTGGAATACCACCATGGCATCTGCGATCTCGGCGACTTCATCCTTGAAGCGGCTTTTGGGGATTGGTGTTTCAAGCTTGCCATCGGCAAGCGCCCCAAGTGCCGTTGTCAGGTTCTTCATCGGAACAGAAATACTGCGCCCCAGAAGGAATGACAACGCGACGGCCAGAAGGGTTGCTGCACTTGAAAGTACCGCAATCAAAACCTTTCCGCGTTGTTCGTCGGCAAGGGCACTTTCCATTGAATGCATGGTAAAAGCCGATACTTCACGCAGCAGGGCTTCGACTTCATGGTTCAGAACTTCCTGATTGGCATCAACCTCTATGACGGCTGCTTCGAGGGCGGCGGAATCCTGAATACCTGACTGAGCCTGATCAAAGACCTGTGCGATGTGACGCTCGTAATCCAGATGTTGCTGTTCAATACGGTTCAGCGCATCGAGGACGTGTTCGAACTCGGCCCGGGCGGTGTTACTGATATCGGCAGCAAGAAAACGTTCCGCCATATTGCGCGCCATGGTGATTTCTTCATCCGTTTTGTGCGCGACTTCTTCGAAATGTGCGCGAACGGACGCAAAGGTGTCGGTTTTGTCATGGGCATCGATATTGGCGATCCGCAAAGCCTTTTCCATCAGGATGGCTTGTTCAAGCTGATGCTGGGTGATCTTTTCAAGCATGACATTAAGCGGAAGGTCACGGTGCGCGACTTCTTCAAGTTCATTGCCGATGACCGCCATCGTATAGACCCCGATGCCACCAAGAACACCGATGAAAATCACCAAAATTGCAACCAACCCATACAAACGATGAGAGATACGCAGTTTTGCAATCACACTTTTCATGTTCATAGCCCCCGATCAAACTGTCCATATCACAGAAAGACTGTGGTTCACTGATGTGAATTAAACAGGATCAAGGGTACCGCAGGTATCCTCATTTGAGGACTAAAAGGCGTGTCTGTGTTAAGGTGTTGTAATTTGGGGTTGTTTTGGCGCGATTGTCCGGTCGATGTGGTATCGCAGCGCCCAGCCAAGGGCGGTCTTGATCGCGCCTTCGGGCATGGGGT
Organism: Thalassospira profundimaris; assembly: GCF_003326675.1. Classification (GTDB taxonomy): domain Bacteria; phylum Pseudomonadota; class Alphaproteobacteria; order Rhodospirillales; family Thalassospiraceae; genus Thalassospira; species Thalassospira aquimaris. Next base: position 172,110 of record NZ_JPWF01000004.1, on the reverse strand, counting down.
GATCAATCGGCAGGATAATAGCCCGGTTGCCTTCGCAGGTCAGTTGGTCTGACAAAAGGCTTCTTGTTCGATCAATCAGATCGGTTTTGCAGTCAAAAAAGATCATCACCTGATCGGGTGTCTTTGATTTCCAGTCGGCGCGAATGGTGGTTCCGGACCCGGATTTTGGTCGCCATGCCGGTTCGCCCCATTTCAGGCTTTCATCAAGATCACCAACATCCTTCATCCCGGCTGCAAGATCAAACACCCAGTTTCGGATCTGATCAAGCATCTTGCGGGCGGGGAGGGGATAGGTGGCAAGTTTGGCAGGGACGTTTGACTGTGTGACCGGATCGGTCATGACATCATGCCGCCCGTGACATTGTGATAGGTCTGGATCAACAGCCAGACGCCGCAAATCACCATGGTGGTGTGTTGAATGACCATGGCCGGGGCAACAAGGCGTTTGTTCATACGCTGGAACGTGCCGATCACGTGCAATACGCGCGCAGCGATCAAAAGACCGGCGACAACCCAGACCATGTCCGACGTTGCCAGAATGGATTCAACTGCCAAAACCACCAGCGCACATAGCGGGGCATTTTCGATAAAGTTGCCATGCGTGCGGATGCGACGGCGCAAGATGCGGTCATCCCCGTCCCCGATTGCCAGATTCAAGTCGCGCCGACGAAATGAAACGGCAAGGCTCAGCACCGACAACATCAGGGCAAAGATCGCAACGGTCACGGTGGTAACAGGAAGTGGCAACATGGGCATATTCCTTGAATAAGGGCGCAAGGTTGTCGTGGCACAGGTAATTCAACCACCGAACGGTGTTGCTATCAACAAAATGACGACACCCGTGATGGATGTCGTCATTAAGGTTTTTGTGATGAAGGCAGCGTTTCGGCGTTTAGATATTGCGAAGCCGATCCAGGAAGTTTTTGACCTGGGTATCAAGATTGCGGGCCTCTTCGGCCAGTCGGGTTGCGCCGACCTGTACGTTGGATGCCGCTTCGCCGGTTTCCTGCGATGTATTGCGCACGATCCCGATGGACGATGATACCTCGTTTGTGCCCGCGGCTGCCTGCTGAACGTTGCCGGAAATCTCGGCGGTGGCGGCACCCTGCTGCTCGACCGCCGATGCAATGGCGGTGGCGATTTCATTGATGCTTGAAATCGTTTCGGTCACCCGTTCAATTGCGCCCACCGTATTTTGGGTTTCGGACTGGATCGATCCGATTTGCTGGGCAATTTCGTCGGTGGCTTTGGCGGTCTGGTTGGCAAGATTTTTGACTTCTTGCGCGACGACGGCAAATCCTTTGCCTGCTTCGCCTGCACGGGCGGCTTCAATCGTGGCATTCAGGGCCAGAAGGTTGGTCTGGGCGGCGATATCGTTGATCAGGCTGACGACTTCGCCAATGCGCACGGCGGCCTCGGCCAGTCCGGTGATCATGGTGTTGGCCCGCGATGCTTCTTCTACCGCGGTGTTGGAAATATCGGACGATTTTGCCACCTGGGAGCTGATTTCCTGAATAGAGGCCGACAGTTCCTCGGTCGCGGAGGCAACGGTTTGCACATTGGCACTGGCCTCGTCGGCGGCAGCGGCAACGACGACCGCCTGTTCCGAGCCCTGGTCGGCGGCACGGCGCATCTGGCGGGAAACCTTTTCCATGTTTCCGGCACTGTCAGAGACATTATTCACGATCGAACCAACCGATTTCTCGAACTCGTCGGCCATTTGCAGGCGGGTGCGATTGCGTTCTTCGCTTGCGCGTTGTTCGGCTTCGAGCTTTTCGCGTTCGGCCTGTTGCATCCGCGCAGATGCTTCCTTGAAGGATTCAAGTGCCTTGGCGATGGCCCCGATTTCGTCATGGCGTTCCAGATACGGCACCTGTACCGCGAAATTGCCCTTTTGCAGATGATCAATCACCCCGGCAACCGACGTCATCGGACGGCGCACCATGGCATTGGTGGCAAGCAGCACAACTGCAATCACAATCACAAGCAGGATAACGCCGCCAATCAGTGTGGTGTTGCGCAGATCATTGGCCGGGGCAAACACGGTTGCCAGCGGCACATTAACGACCACGCCCCACTGATTGGGGTATCCGGCAATCTCGACCGGGACAATCATATGCATTGTTGTATCGTCATCAACACGGCGCGGTTCGCCACTTTTCATGGTTTCAAGAATGGCCGCCTGAACCGGATTGCCGGAATCAAGTTTGGTGCCGCGAACATCGGGATTTTCGTGGGCAACCCATGTGCCTTGTGCCGAGACAAGGTTGACCGTGCCGGTGCCAAACGGGGTCAGTTGGGCAAAGCGTTCAGACAGGGCATTCAGTTCAAGATCAACCCCCAGAACACCCAGGAATTTGCCCGACTTGTCCTGAACCGGATAGACAAACGAGGTCAGAACAACATCGCGTCCCTGAATGTCATAGGTAATGGCATCGGTGACATAGGGTTTATTGGTGTCGCGCGGGGTGGTGTAATACTCATTGACCTCTGGGTTATCAAGACCGGTCAGGTGATAGGGAATAATGCCTTCGCCGAAATTGTAATAGTAGGTGACATACTGGCCGGTGCCGTCGCCAAACGGTTCGCCTTCGGATTTGTAATCGGCATCCTTGCCATCAAGGGCGTTGGGCTCGAACCCCGACCAGGCGCCTGCCAATGACGGGTTATCGACCAGCGTACGGTTGAGGATTTCGTTATAGGCCGCGCGATCCGCCCCCTTTTGTTCGCGGACGGCACGAAATGCCCCGGCCAGATTTTTGGCAACCGCCATCCCGCTGTTCAAAACGCGTCCGGCCTGTTCTGCGTGATGTCTGGCAACGCCGCGGGCTTCGCCGACGGTCAGTTGTTCGGTTGTGTTGGAGGTCTGAATGGTTTGCAGGGAAATGCCGCCAATCAGGCAGATTGCAATGGCAAAGGCGCTGACAAGCGTAAGCTTGGCGCCAAGCGACAGGGTAGAGAAATTCATTCAGCCGTCCTTCCGACCTATGCTTTGGGGTATATAGCGCATATGGCTATACCAACCGCCAATTCAATAACTTGCATGTAACATTACAAATAGGACGCGTCCGGTTACCTAACCGGAAGTAATAGGACGGATAGTATCGGGGATGGCGCTATATTAGCATCAGACGGATTTGTGAAATTTTGCAGCGCTATCCTTGCGTACAAAAATTTCATCCGCCGGGACGGGTTTGCTAAACAGGAAGCCCTGCAATTCCATGCCATCGATATTGCGAAGATAGGCGTGCTGTTGACGCGTTTCGACACCTTCGGCGGTAACTTGCAAGCCAAGTGATCCGGCCATGGCAAGCATGGCATCAACCAAGGCGACATCGTCGCTGTTATCGGGAATGCCCTTAATGAAGGCCCGGTCGATCTTAAGCCGCTTGATCGGCAGGCTTTTGATAGATCGCAGGCACGAATAGCCGGTGCCAAAATCATCAATGGTCAGCGATACGCCAACTTCGCGCAGATCATGCAGGGTCTGGATCATGGCATCCTCGTCCTGGATCATGCTTTCGGTGACTTCAAGTTCAAGGAATTCTGCCGGAAGGCCCGACAGGGCCAGTTCGTGCTGAACCGTATCGGCAAAGCCCGATGATTGCATTTGCCGCGCCGACACATTGACGGCAACGCGGATCTTTTCGCCAAATTCGTCCTGCCATGTGCGGGCTTGTGTGCAGGCCTCGCGGATGACCCAGTTGCCGATTTCAACGATCAGGCCGCTTTGCTCGGCAATCGGGATGATTTCCATCGGTCCCAGCAAGCCGTGTTTGGGATGGTTCCAGCGTAAAAGGGCCTCGACCCCGATCATCTGTTCGGTTTTGGCATCTATTTGCGGCTGGTAATGCAAGACCAGTTCATTGTTTTCAAGGCCGCGACGCAGTTCAAGCGACCGGGTCATGTAGTGGGTGGCGTTCTCGGTCATTTCTGACTCATAGAACGCATAGGTCCGCCTGCCGCGATCCTTGGCGGCATACATGGCGGTATCGGCCAGCCGGATCAGATCCTGTGGCGAAGATGCGTGATTGGGATAAAGCGAGATGCCGATACTTGCCGACAGGGTCATTTCATGGCCGACAATGTAAAATGGCCGTTCAAGTTCCTGAATGATCTTGTTGGCAAGGCTTGCAGCGGCGGTTTCGCTTTGCATGTTTTCGCGAATGATCAGGAATTCATCCCCGCCCAAACGCGAAATGGTGTCGGTGCGATCCGTTACGGCCTTGATCCGCGTCGAGGCAATCAGGATGACCTGATCCCCCGCCGCATGACCAAGGGTGTCATTGATGTTCTTGAAATCATCAATATCCAGAAACAGACAAGCAACAATGGAGCCACGCGGTTCGCACCGTTCAATCGCGCGGTTAAGGCGGTCGGTCGCCAAAAGCCGGTTGGGCAGGCTGGTCAGGCCGTCATATTGGGCAAGATAATGCAATTCCTGCTCGGCCTGGCGGATGGCCGTGCGGTCAGAAACAATTGCCACATAGTGGGTCAGCAAGCCGTTATCGTCCTCGACCCCGATGATCTGGGTCGACAGGGAAATCGGGCTTCCCTGGGCGCTGTTGCAATCGATATCCTTGTGCCAGTGGCGGTGGTTATGCAGCACCTGATACATTTCCCGATATTGTTCGGATGCCAGTTCTTCGGGGGCCAGGAAATAGGGCGGATGTTGCAGGGTGCTTTGCGGCATGGTGCCGGTGATCCGGTAATAGGCCTTGTTGGCATTGGTGATCTTAAGGTTCGGATCAAGAATAAGAATGCCGTCCTGGGTGGTCTCGTAGACCGCCATGGCTTCGCGCAGTTTGTCCTGGGTGTGGCGTTGATCGGTGATGTCCTGGGTCATGCCGATGATGCGCATGGTGGCATTGCGGTCGCCGGGGAACAGTTTGCCCCGCGCGCGCAGCCACCGATATCCGCGTTCTTCATCGATGGTGCGAAACACAATGTCGTAAAATTCGCCGTTATGAATGGCGTATGTAAAGGCCTTGCGCACCATTGCCCGGTCTTCGGGGGCAACGCGTTCAAGGAAATCGTCCCAGCTTTCCGTGACGGTTTCGGTTTCCTGCAGATGGCTGAAGCTGCCCAAACCGGTGCGCTGCATCTGGCGGGTGGCAACATCGATTTCCCAGCAGCTCATTTGTGCTGCTGTCATGGCAAGTGACAGGCGTTGCTGGGTGTCGCGTAATGCCAGTTCGGCAATCCGGCGTTCAAGTGCCATCTGGATGGTGGCGTGCAGTTCGCGTTCGGAAAACGGTTTGATCAGGAAGCCGTATGGACGGGTCTTTTGCGCACGCGCAAGGGTGGCGTCCTCGGAATGCGCCGACAGATAAATCACCGGAATCATCAGATGCGGCGGAATTCCAGCCGCGGTTTCAATACCGTCAATGTCGCCATCAATGCGGATATCCATCAAAATGATGTCTGGCGGGTCACGTTCGATGGCCTTCAGCGCATCATATCCTGCTGTATGAACGCTGGTCCGTTCATATCCCAGACGTTCGAGTTGTTTGCGCAGATGCAAGGCAATGATGCGCTCATCCTCGACAATCATGATGTGAACCGGATGAAGCATCCCTGTCAGTTCCCCAAAGTGAATTTGATGATGAACGAGGTATCTTCCGAGGTGTCGATGATCAGGCTGCCGCCGATCTGATCGACCAGCAATTCAATCAGTTGCAGGCCAAGGCCATTATTGCCTGACATTTTAAAATCTTCGGGCATGCCGCGCCCGGTATCCGAAACGCGAAGTTCAACGCTGTTATTGTCGGTCATGCGGGTTGAAACCCGGACCTCGCCACCGTGACCATTTGGGAAAGCGTGCTTAAGGGCGTTTGAAATCAGCTCGTTGGCAATCAGCCCGCATGGCACGGCCTGATCAATGGCAAGTTCGACCTCGGCCAGATCGGTGACGACCTTGATACGTTCGATATCGACATTATAGGCGGCAAACAGCGACGAAATCAGGCCTTCGCAGAAATTGGCGAAATTGACCTTGGCGATATCTTCGCTTTGATAAAGTGACTGGTGGATTTGCGCCATCGACCGGACACGGTTGCAACTGTCAATCAGGGCGTCACGTGCCTGCCGGTCTTCGACCGAGGCGGTTTGCATATCCAGAAGACTGTGGACAATCTGAAGGTTGTTTTTGACCCGGTGATGGACCTCGGAAAGCAGGGTTTCCTTTTCGCGCAAGGACCGGGCGATCTGTTGTTCACGGTGCTTGCGTTCGGAAATATCGGAAATTGCGGCAAGGATTTGATGACGATCCCCGCTTGATATCGGGTTGAGGCCGATTTCCACGGGAAACTCGCTGCCATCCTTGCGCAAGGCAAACAAATCGCGTCCCGGCCCCATCGGGCGGGGGTTGGGATTTTGCGAAAATGATCCGCGTAAACCGGGATGACCTTTGCGGAACCGTTCGGGAACCAGCATTTCAATCGGTTGACCCAGCAATTCGGACCGGGCATAGCCAAAAATGATCTCTGTCTGGGCATTGACCATTTCCATCAGGCCGCTGGCACTGATCAGGATCATGGCGTTTGGCGCATATTCGACCACGCGCTCGAACCTTTGGTCGGCGCTATCTGACGGAATATCGTCCATTGCTGACTGTGTCATATGGTCATGTGGCACCAATTGGTGGCCCTCATTGCAAAGTGATTACAATTCTTTAGCTGCGATTATGTGCCTATCTGCTCGTATGATTTTTGATCAATTCTTATCTCCGCGCTTTGTTGCGGATTTGCCTGATGAATTTCATCAGAAGAATTGCATGCATGCTGGTTTTGGATATCTGATTGATGTTAGGGGAATTCAACTACACTTTGGGGTAGGCGGCGGTTTACGGGCCACTTTTGTGTCACACGAGAAAAACAGGCTGTGATTTTAAGCATGGATACCGGGATTATTTGGCAGCCATGCGCAACAGATGCTTGATCTTGAGCGGTGGTGAGGTATAGCTTCGCGCACGCACGCGATCCGGGTGATCCTGCGATGACAAGATTTCCAAGTGAATTCAACGATCCAACTGAAAAACAAGGTTTCAAAAATGACAGCCGATCTTCGAGATGCCGCACTTAACAGCAACGTCTGGGCTTTTCAGGAAGCCAGCAAGCTGGTCAAGCGGTATAAACAGAAGGCGCCTGAAAAGGGCTATGTCCTTTTTGAAACCGGTTATGGCCCGTCGGGTTTGCCCCATATCGGGACCTTTGGCGAAGTTGCGCGCACGACCTATGTCCGTCGCGCCTTTGAAACCATGTGCGATATCCCGACCAAGCTTTTCTGCTTCTCGGACGATATGGATGGTCTGCGCAAGGTTCCGGACAATATCCCGAACAAGGAAATGGTTGCCGAACATCTTGGCAAGGCCCTGACCAGCGTTCCGGACCCGTTTGGCACCCATGAAAGCTTTGCGCATCATAACAATGCCAAGCTGCGCGAGTTCCTTGACAGCTTCGGGTTCGAGTACGAGTTCAAATCTTCGACCGAATGCTATCGTTCGGGCATGTTTGATGCGGCCCTTCTGCGTCTTCTCGAACGTTATGATGCGATCCAGAAAATCATGCTGCCGACCCTTGGCGAAGAACGCCGCGCGACCTATAGCCCGTTCATGCCGGTCGAGCCGGAAACCAACAAGGTTCTGATGGCGAAAGTCACCGAGCTGAATGTTGAAGCCGGCACCATCGTTTACGAACACCCGGAAACCGGCAAGCTGGTCGAAACCCCGGTTACGGGCGGTGCTTGCAAGCTTCAGTGGAAGCCGGACTGGGCGATGCGCTGGTATGCGCTGGGCGTTGATTATGAAATGGCTGGCAAGGACCTTATTCCGTCGACCGAGCTTGGCAACAAGATCGTCCGTGCGCTTGGCGGCACCCCGCCGGAAGGTTTCAACTACGAGCTGTTCCTTGACGAGAACGCACAGAAGATTTCCAAGTCCAAAGGCAACGGTCTTTCGATGGAAGACTGGCTGAAATATGCGCCGGAAGACAGCCTGTCGCTGTTTATGTTCCAGAAGCCGAAAACCGCAAAACGTCTGTATTTCGATGTCATCCCGAAAACCGTGGATGAATATCTGACCTTTGCCGAAAAGCTGAAAACCGAAACCGATCCGGAAAAAATCCTTCAGAACCCGGCCTGGCACATCCATGCCGGTACGGCACCGGATCGCGAAATTCCGCTGTCGTTCGGGATTTTGCTGAATCTGGTTTCGGTTTGTAATACCGATGATCGTGATCTTCTGTGGAAGTTCATTTCGCGTTATGCGACCGGTGCGACCCCGCAAAGCGCGCCGTATCTCGATAAGCTGGTCGGTTATGCGATCAACTATTATCGCGACTTCGTCAAGCCGACCAAAAAATACCGTGCCGCAACCGAAACCGAGCAGGCCGCCCTGCGTGATCTGCGTGATGCACTTGCCAAGGTTGCCCCGGGCACCGATCCGTCCGACATCCAGACCGAAGTTTTCACCGTGGGCAAAAACCACAATTACGAGAACCTGCGCGACTGGTTCAAAACGCTTTATGAAATCCTGCTGGGTCAGGAACAGGGCCCGCGCATGGGCTCCTTCATTGCGCTCTATGGCATTGAAGAAAGCGTTGCGCTGATCGACCGTGCATTGGCCGGTGAAGATCTGAGCGCCTGATATCAGGTCCATCGTTACCGAACATGAAAAAGGCCCGCATCGCTGTGATGCGGGCCTTTTTGTTTTTGGGTGGTTTTGACCGCTTAGCTTGGCGGCAAATAACGCCGCCAGGGCTGATCTTCAAACGGTGCCAAAAGGACATGGCGGGCCTTTTGCCAGCCAACCCCAAAGGCCATGACAAGGCCACCGATGATAAAGCAGACCAGCACAATCGTCACAGACGGGTCGATGGAAACGCCTTCGAACCCCGATTGCAGCAGATACCCCACATAGATCAGCGAACTGATGATTGGCGATCGGCGATCCACCACCAGCGAAAACAGCATGGCAATCACAATGACCGGAACCATCACCCATGCCGATGCCTCAAACGCCACGGCAACTGAATGGATGGTCATCGGTGCGCCCATGACATAAAGCCAGAACGCACATTCGGCCCAGCCATTGATGCGCTGCGGATCGCGGCTGTCGACAAAGACACCAAGTGCAAGCAACAGCAAACCGGTCGCGGTAATCAGATAATTCAGATAGTCGGCAATCGCGGGGCCGATGATGGCGGTAAGTGCCGCCCAGGCCACACCAAGGATGCCCGCCGCAATCAGGGCAAAGGATACCGGCAACCGGTAACGCAGGAAAAAGCCGACCTGAAACGCAAAGCCGATCACCATCACCAGGACCGCGATATTGGCAGATTCCTGACCGAACTCGATGATGCTTTCAAGGGTCGAAAGGCCGGTGCCCGAACTGTAAAACGGCATGAACAGGGCCAGCGCATACAGCATGATGGTCGCGCCAAGGGACGCCATGATCGCAATCGAGGGCAGGGTGGCCTTAAGCTTTCCGGCGATATATTCGGCCAGCGCGACATAACCTGCAATCGCCAAAATCGGCGCAACCCAGAAGGCCGGGCTTTCGGTCAGCATGCCCCACAGGATGAACCAGCCGATGCTCAGTGCGACCACGCCAAGGGCGATGAAGATGTCATTCATGCCGCGAAACAGGGTGAATTTCTCGGTTTCGGGGGCTTCATGCGATTGCGCAATCAGGAATGCTTCAAGGCGTGTAAAAGATTCTTCGCTGATGACACCGGCCGATATGGCATTTCGGATGTCGGCCAATGTGAATTGACGATTTTTCACATGGTTTGTCACACGGTTGTTCACATGGTTGTTCACTGGGGCTCCGGTTCTTTTGGGTTGGGTATTTGATCGTGTCAGACAGGACTGTGATACACGGCAATGACCCCGGGTTCAATTTTACCAGTAAATCGATCAAATTTGTCCGGGCTATGGCGCATATCGTTCAATAAGCATTATGCGCTTTTATGATAGCTCCGTCTTCGCCACCACGAAGGAGTAAAAAATGGGTCTCTGGCAGAAATGCATGATCGCCGTTGCCTGTAACAAGCCGTTGCGGCGCGCCGGTGAGGCACTCGGACGCAAGACCGGTCTTGCCGACCAGTTCGTCAGCGCGGCCGATATCAACGGTCATGTCGCACGCGCCGGTGAATTGCGCGCACAGGGCATCGGTCTTTCAAGTTTTTATCTTGGCGAATATGTCACGGATATCGCGCAGGTTCGCGAAACTGCCGCGCAACTGGGCACGCTGGTGCCGGCCCTTGATGCGGCGGGCGGGGATGTTCACATCTCGATTGATCCGTCCCAGCTTGGTTACATGCAGGGCCAGGACATTCTTGATCAGAATGTTGATATGCTTGCGGATTTGATCCGGGCCGCAGCATGTGCAGCGGGCGAAGCAGGGGCCCGCGGACCATTCGATTGATGATCGATATGGAAGATTTCGACATGATCGACGATACGCTGGCACTTCATCACCGGCTTTGTGATGCCGGGGTGCCGGTTGCCCAGACATTGCAGGCGCGCCTGTTTCGAACCGAAACCGATCTTGATGGCATGATCGCCCGCGGGGCGATGGTGCGACTGGTCAAAGGTGCGATGGCCCCGCCCGATACGGTGGCCTTTACCAAACGCCCGGACATTGATGCCAACTACCTGAAGCTGGCGGGCAAGATGTTGTCAGTTGATGCACACCAAAACGGCTTCTTCCCGGTTTTCGGAACCCATCACCGGGATCTTGCGATGCGTATCGGGGCGCTAGCCGATCAGAATGGCTGGTCCCGCGACGGGTTTGAATTTGAAATGCTTTATGGCGTCAATCAGCCCTTGCAGCGTGAATTGCGTGATGCCGGATATCGATTACGGCTTTATGCGCCGTTCGGGCATGACTGGTGGGCCTATGCCTGGCGTCGGGTTGGGGAAAATCCACGCAATCTTGGTTTGTTGCTGCAATCTGGTCTAAAGCGCTAATTCTCGAATGTTTTTAAATGCCGTCAGAAACGTCTGGCGGCATTTTTCGTGACGGCTTGCGCATTCCGGAGCCGCAAAACCATCACCCATTCGTTGACATGAGTTTGCGACTCACATATTAAGTTAGTTAACTTACTTATTTAGGGAAGTCACGGCTATGGCCACCAAACTCAGTTCCGAAGAAAAACGTCAAAAGCTTGCGCGTGCGGCGATGAATGTGATCTGGCGCGACGGATATCACGCCGCCACCATTCAGGCGGTCGCGGACGAGGCCGGGTTGCCTGCGGGCGGGGTGTTTTATCGTTTTCCCAAGAAACATGATCTTGCACAGGCCGCCCTTGAAACCATGGAAGGCGAATTCACGCCGCTTTTGGCAAGCATTGCGCCGAATGGCACCGTGCGTGAACGGTTGCGGATTTTCTTTGATTATCTTGATGCCATGACCCCGCGCCGGGTCAGTCACGGCTGTCCGCTGGCGCGCTTGATGCTTGATCTGCCCGATGATGCGGCCTTTGATCCGGCTCGTCAGACCGGGCAGGCGGTGTTTAATGGTCTGATCACCTGGATTGCCGGGCAGTTGGAAATTGTTGGGTTGCCAGCAGATCGCGCCAAATCCGAAGGACGCCGGATCGTCATGCGCTGGCAAGGGGCGATTGTTCTGGCTCATTCGATGAATGATCGCGCCATTCTTGATGACGAAATCAATGATCTGCGCCAGACCGCCAATCGCCTGATTGACGGGGCATAGGCGATGATGCGCGTTCTGACGACCGATCTTGGCCGGGATTCAAAGGCCGCCCTGATCATGCGCTTTGCCATTTTGGGCCTGCGCGACAAGTTTTATAGCCTGCGCCAGATGGTCGGGGCTGGATTGCCCGATCATGCGGTTCTTGATCATCTGGGTGTCCCCGATAGCCCAATCGCCCGCGAAGCAACCGAGTGGGCGGCCACCCTGCAACCCGAATTCGTGCAGTATCACGGGCTTCGCAGCTTTGCCTTTGGCGTGGCGCTGGGCAAATATCACAATGTCCGCTTTGATCGCGAGATGCTTTATATCGCAAGCATCTTGCATGATATCTCGCTTGGATCGGCGCAATGCGATGGTCCGCGATCATTCGAGGTCGAGGCCGCAAGTTGCGCCCATGGTTGGCTTTGTGATCAAAGCTATGACCGCGACAAGGCCGATATCATCCACGAGGCGATGGCGCTTCATTCCGCGGTTTGTCACACCGGTCCGCGTGATCCGGAAGGGTTGCTTTTGCATCTTGGGGCCGGGGTTGATGTGGTCGGCATGCAGATCATGAATGTCCATCCCGCTGTGCGTGCCAAAATCCTGCGCGATTACCCGCGGACAGGCTTTGTACGTGATTTTGGCAAACTGGTTGCCGATCAGGCGGATCGCAAACCGCAATGCCATATTGCCGGTCTTGTGGGTGTCGGGTTTGGCAAGGCACTTGCAGCGAACGGGCTTGATCGTTCCTGCTAGGTCGCCAGAATTCGTCAAATTCCGGATGCGCCTACCATCATTTTGGCAATTTATGATGGTGTAATTCCTGTCCTGAAACGTCATAGTTAATGGAAAGGGCCGTTTGCATAAGGCCGCAACAGGACAAAGGATACGGGTAATGACACAGATGAAACTTGTCATCGCAGGCGTGATGGTCTTGATGCTTTCGGCATGTGCGGCAAGTGGCCCGCGCATCTATACCGATGTCGATCCGGGCGCTGATTTCAGTCAGTTCTATACCTTCGCCTTTATCGAAGACGCCGGGAAGGATACCGAGGCCCAATATAAAACCCTTTCGGGGCAACGGATTGAAGATGCAATCAGCACCGCGCTTGAAGCACGCGGCTATCGCGTTGATATCCACAATCCTGACATTCTGATCAATTTCCACCTGAAGACCGAGGAAAAAACGCGGACCTCGCCGCCGGTCTATATGGGCGGATATTACGGATATCGTAACGGCATGTATGTCGGCTGGCCGGGCTATGTCGAACCGGGCTATGTTGACAGCTACACCGAAGGTACGCTGACGGTCGATATGGTCAACCGTGCAACCAGTCAAATGGTCTGGGAAGGCACCGCAGTCGCACGTGTTACCAGCGCGCTCCGCGAAGCCCCGAACGAAACCATCCGTTCCGCCGTGGCGTCAATCTTTGCACAATATCCCTATGTCGCGGGAAGCGGCGTTGCTGTTCCGCCGGTGCAGTAGGTCGGTCGATCAGGAAATTTTACGACATAAAAAAGGGCCGGAAAATCCGGCCCTTTTGATGTTTGTCGATGGTCTCGATCAATCTTCGCTGGCAGCCGTAAAGGCCATGTAAAGCTCCTGGGCGCGGCGGGTGATCGGGCCGGGTTGCAGGTTGCGGTCGTCCAGTTTGACGCAAGGCGCGACCTTGTAATAGTTGCCGGTACCAAAGATTTCGTCGGCGGCTTCGAGTTCTTCGTATTTGCAGGTTTTCTCGACAACCTCGACGCCGTTTTCACGCAAAAGGGCGATCACGCGCTGACGGGTCAGGCCGTTCAGGAAGGTGCCGTTGATGGCCGGGGTGTAAACCGTGCTGTCCTTGGCAAAGAACAGGTTGGCATAGGAAAACTCGGCAACATTGCCAATCGGATCAAGCATCACGCCGGTGTCAAAACCGGCATCGGTTGCCTCGGTCACCGCACGGCCAACGTTCGGATACAGGCAGGCGGCCTTTGCCTCGGTCGGTGCGCTTTCAGGCGACGGGCGGCGGAAGCTTGATTTGCGGGCGGTAAAGCCGGTTTCAATGGCATCGGGAATGTCGGAAACGGAAATGCACAGAACGAATTGCGCACTGTCGGGGTTCGGGGCCAGGAAGCCTTCGCCACCATAAACAATCGGCTTGATATAAAGGGCCAATGCCGGATCGAATTTCTGAACGCCTTCTTTGACAAGGGCGATGATTTCTTCGGTGGTGATGGTCGGGCGAAGACCCATCAACTGTGCCGAACGCAGCACGCGGGCGCAGTGCGGATACAGATCGGGCATCTTGCCATTCATACGGCGCGCGCCGTCAAACACGGTCGATGCCATCCACACGCCGTGGGTTTGCGGCCCCATGATGTTCGGGTTGCCCTCGTACCATTCGCCATTATACCAGGTCCAGGTGGTGGGGGTGCTATCGGTGGCGGCGTGGCCCATTCTTGTGCTCCTGAATGTCGTCTAGAAAGTCTTCATCGGTGGGTGCTGCCTTTGGGGCAAGGCACAGAAAATTTGTGACCGGCAGAATAGGGGCTTTGGGCCGGGCGGGTCAAAGAAAACGTCGTCTGTGGCGGGATGCTTTCCTTAAATGTAACCGATATATGAAAGATGCAATCTGTGCACACGTGTGCGTTGGTGGTGGCAAAAGGTTGTGCTATGTGTGGAAAGTTCATTTCAAAGGGATAGGGCCGCAACGCCATGGGCGATCAGCGTGCAAAGGATGGCAAAAACACCGCATCAGATGCGCGGACAAAGCCCGATGCAACGATGTCAGGGGCCGATGCCATGTCATCGCATGTGGTGACATCGGCCGATGTTGCACATGCCGCCGGGGTGTCGCGGTCGACCGTATCGCGCTGTATGGCGGGCGATCCCCGAATTTCCGAAGCAACCCGCGAACGAGTGCAATCCATCGCCGCCGAGCTTGGCTATCACGTCAATAAAATTGCCAGTTCGATGAACCGGCGCAAAAGCGATCTGATCGGTCTGGTGACATCGGGGCTTTCCGATCCGTTCCGGATCGAGTTCCTTGATTGCCTGATTGGCGAGATTCAGCAATCAGGTTACAGGCCGCTGGTAATTGATGTATCGGACCCGGCGCAGATGGGGCGCTCGATGCTTAATCTGTTGCAATATCAGGTGGCGGGCGTTGTAGTGACATCGGGCAGTCCTTCGCCGGAAATCGGAACCCATTACTTGCGTCGCAATGTGCCGGTGGTTCTGGTGAACCGTGCCGGACGCCTTGAAGGGGCGGATGTTATCAATTGCGATAATGTTCTTGGCGGGCAACTGGCAGCAGATTACTTCCTGGCAGCGGGCAAGAAGCGCCTTGCGTTTCTTAATGTGCGCGGCGGCACCTATAGCGGCAATGTCCGTGGCGAAAGCTTTGTCTCGCGCCTTGCCCCGCATTTGGCAAGCGGGCAAATCAGTTTCAGGACGCTGGTCTGTGACAGTGCCGATTATGACGGCGGGTTTGCCGCCGGCCTTAAATATCTGGTTGAACGCGAAAATGCCCCGGATGCGGTTTTCTGTGCCAAGGATCATATCGCCCTTGGTTTGCTTGATGCCGCCCGGTTTGAGCTGGGGTTAAAAGTCCCCGATGATGTATCGGTGATCGGGTTTGACGATATCGTTGCGGCCCGGCAGGGGGCCTATCAGTTAACGACGGTGCGCCAAAGTCCGCAATCCCTTGCCAGAATGACTGTGGATCGGTTGCATCGCCGGATTGGCGGTGAAAGTCTGGGCGATGAACGACTGATTTTGCCGGTCGATCTGGTGGTCCGTAAAACCGCCTGAGGCATCCTTTTTTCAGAAAATCCAAGATGATCTGATGTGACTCGCTGTAAAACCGGCGGGTTTGTGCGCACGTGTGCATCATGTTCGTCGGAATTTCCGCGTGACTGGTGATGTGGGCAGCAGGAGGTTTTGGTGTGCGAGTTCTAAAATATTTCTTTTTATTTTAAATAGTTGATCGTATTCCGCAGAACATTCATTCTAGGAAATAGAATTTTTTTGTCATTTTTTCCAATCTGTGGTTCAATCATTCCAACATGTGATGCACGAATTCGTTGTGCACACGTGTGCATTCAACGAAATGCAAACGGGAGGAAACCCAAATGACGTTTAAAAATGCACTTTTTGCTGGTGTGGCCGTTGCCGGACTGGCTGTTACCATGGCGATGCCTGCCAATGCAGCGGGCCGTTTGAATGTACTTTGCTCGGCCGATAATGAATGGTGCGAGATGATGGAAAACGCGTTCGAGCTTGAACACGACATTGATGTGTCGATGGTTCGCAAAAGCTCGGGCGAGGCCTATGCCCAGGTCCGCGCCGAGGGCGCCAATCCGAAACTTGATATCTGGTGGGGCGGCACCGGTGATCCGCATCTTCAGGCCGCTGCCGAAGGGTTGACCGAACCCTATACCTCGCCGCAGATGGGGGACTTGCAGGATTGGGCCGTGCGTCAGCACAAAAATGCGGGCGGTCGCACGGTTGGCATTTATGCCGGCGCGCTTGGCATTGGCTATAACAATGATCTTCTGAAGGAAAAAGGTCTTCCGGCGCCGAAATGCTGGAAGGATCTGGCCGACCCTGTTTACAAGGGCGAAATTCAGATCGCCAACCCGAATTCATCGGGCACGTCCTATACGACGCTGGCAACCTTTGTTCAGCTGTTTGGCGAAGAAGAGGCGTTTGACCTTCTCAAAGCCATGCACAAGAACGTCAACCAGTACACCAAATCCGGTTCCGCCCCGATCAAGGCAGCGGCGGTTGGTGAGACCACCATCGGTATCACCTTCATGCATGACATGATCGCCCAGATCAAACAGGGTGCGAATGTCACGGTGGTGTCACCGTGCGAAGGTACGGGTTACGAGGTCGGCTCCATGAGCATCATCAAAGGTGCCCGTAACCTTGATAACGCTAAAATCTGGGCCGAATTCGCCCTTAACCCGCGTTTCCAGTCGATTGCCGAAGACGCCCACAGCTATCAGGTGCCGTCCAATACCAAGTCGCGGGTTCCTGATGGGGCGCCGCGTCTTCAGGACCTGAAACTGATCGATTACGACTTCGCCAAATATGGGGATGCGGAAACCCGTCGTGCGCTTCTGTCGCGCTGGGATAACGAAGTGAAAAATGCGCCGCAATAAGCGGCCCTGTCACTTTTTCATCTCCTGAATATCAGGACAGTCCCGTCTGTTTGGTGCGGGCGGGACTGCCATACTTGAATTTCCGCACGCGGGAGAAATTTGGTGAACCGAATGCTTTGGTTCTGGCTGGCTGTCGGCTGGATCGGATTTGTCATATTACCCTGGTATCAGCAGGAATACGGCTTTTGGACACTGGAATGGTTGTTTGACGGCTATCCCACTTATGTCGATTACGCCCCTGCGATCCTTCAGGGCACATTACTTGAAAAATTCTGGCTTTTGCCTGTGGGGCTTTTCCTTGCCGGGCCATTATTGTTGGCCAGACAGGGGCGCGGACATCCGAAATACGCCCAAATCCTGATCATCAGTGGCCTTGGTGGTCTGATCTGGCTGGTCGGGCAGGGCTTTGCCATCGGTATATCGGGATGGAGTGCCGGTTGGCTCGAAGCTCTGTTCGGGCCGCTTGATGTCCACCAATACGGGCTTGGTTATGGTGCGCTTCTGGTGGCGGCAAGCTATCTGGTGATTTTATGCACCGGCCTTGCCGCAGCGGGGGCGATGCGCGGTGATGTCTTTGTGACATCGGCGATTGGTACTGTGATCGCGCTTGTGGCGCTGTTTGTATTCTTCCCGGTTGCCCGCATTCTGACCGGCGCCTTTGTTGATTATGACGGAACACTTTCGGGGGCGGCATTTGCCCGCAATTTCCTTGATGGCAGTGTCTGGGGGCTGGGCTGTTTTGCCGGGGGCGTTTGCGGGGTTGCCTGGAATACGGCGTTTCTTGCCATCATGACGGCGATTTCGACGACCTTGCTGGGCCTTGCCTTTGCGCTGGTCGTGACCCGCACCGGGTTCCGATACAAGAAATCCCTGCGGGTTCTGACCATTCTTCCGATCATCACACCGCCATTCGTTATCGGATTGGCACTTATCCTTCTTTTTGGCAGATCGGGCGCTGTTACGCAGTTTGTCTCTGATCTCCTCGGGGTGGAGGCAGGGCGTTGGCTTTATGGCCTCCCTGGAATTTGGCTGGCACAAACCCTGTCCTTCACCCCGATTTCTTTTCTGGTGTTGATCGGTGTTGTCGAAGGCGTCAGCCCGTCGATGGAAGAAGCGTCGCAAACCTTGCGCGCCGGGCGGTGGAAAACCTTTATGCTGGTGTCGCTTCCGCTGATGCGGCCGGGGTTGGCCAATGCGTTCTTGCTGTCCTTTATCGAAAGCATGGCGGATTTCGGCAACCCGATGGTTCTGGGCGGCAATTACGAGGTCCTGTCGACCGAGATCTTCTTTGCGATTGTCGGTGCGCAAAATGATGCCGGGCGGGCGGCGGTTCTGGCACTTGTTCTGTTGTTCTTTACCCTGTCGGCCTTTGCCGCACAGCGTTTCTGGCTGGGTCGGAAATCCTATGCGACGGTGTCGGGCAAAGCCGATAGTGGCGCGCATGTCGGGCTTAATCCCGGATTGCGCCGGGTTGTTTATGGCACGGCCATTCCGTGGGGCATTTTCACGGTGGTTGTCTATGGCATGATTTTCTATGGCAGTTTTGTCAAACGCTGGGGCTTTGATAACACCCTGACACTCGACAATTATGTCGATGCGTTCGGCATTGGCTGGAGCGATCATGGCATCGTCTGGGCCGGGGCCGCCTGGGACAGTTTCTGGACGACGCTTAATATCTCGGCGATTTCCGCCCCGCTGACCGCGGCGGTGGGTTTGACCACGGCCTATCTGCTGG
Source organism: Thalassospira profundimaris (assembly GCF_003326675.1). GTDB lineage: Bacteria > Pseudomonadota > Alphaproteobacteria > Rhodospirillales > Thalassospiraceae > Thalassospira > Thalassospira aquimaris. Next base: position 153,523 of record NZ_JPWF01000004.1, on the reverse strand, counting down.
TGCGTCAGAATTTCCGGGGCAAAAGTGCCTTTGAATTTGGCACGATGTTAAGCTTTGCCATTCCCGGCACGGTGATCGGTGTCAGCTACATTCTGGCCTTTAACGTGCCACCGTTCGAATTGACCGGCACGGGTGTCATTCTGGTGATCTGCTTTATCTTCCGCAATATGCCCGTGGGCGTGCGCGGCGGGATCGCCGCGATGAGCCAGCTTGACCGCAGTCTTGATGAAGCATCCCTGACGCTTGGGGCCAACAGCTTTACGACATTCCGCCGGGTGATCTTGCCACTGCTTCGTCCGGCGATTGTTGCGGCCCTTGTTTACAGCTTTGTGCGCGCCATTACGTCGGTCAGCGCGGTGATCTTCCTGGTCAGTGCGGATCACAATATGGCGACATCCTATATCATCGGACTTGTCGAAAACGGACGCTATGGCGTGGCGATTGCCTATTGCTGTGTCCTTATTCTGGTGATGTTGACGGCGATCATGGTGGTGCAGGGCGCGATTGGCAAACGGCGGTTGCGCCGTGAAGACCGCGTTGAAAACACCCGTCCTACCGGCACAGAAAATCTGAAAGAGAAGCACTCATGAAACTTAAAACACGTGCAGGTTCGGTCGTGTTTGACAATGTCACCAAGACCTATGGCAAGGGGGCAGTGACCGCGATTGACAATGTCTCCTTTACCATTCAGCCCGGCGAGCTGGTCACGCTTTTGGGGCCAAGCGGCTGTGGCAAGACCACGACCTTGCGCATGATTGCGGGCCTTGAGCACGCGACCAGGGGCAAAATCCTGATCGGGGGCAAGGACGTTACCCAACTGCCGGCGACCGATCGCGATGTCAGCATGGTGTTTCAGTCCTATGCACTGTTCCCGCATATGACCGTGCTTGAAAACGTTGCCTATGGCCTGACGGTTACCGGCGTTGCCAAACACGAAGCCCGCGAAAAGGCCGAAGAAGGTTTGCGTCTGGTCGGGCTGGAGGGATATGGCCCGCGTTTGCCATCCGAACTTTCGGGCGGGCAGCAGCAACGTGTTGCCGTGGCGCGCGCGCTTGTTCTGGAACCCGAAGTCCTGTTGCTGGACGAGCCGCTTTCAAACCTTGATGCCAAATTGCGCCGTCAGGTCAGAACCGAAATCCGCGAATTGCAGCAAAAGCTTGGCTTGACCGCGGTCTATGTCACCCATGATCAGGAAGAGGCCCTTGCGGTTTCTGACCGGATCATTGTGATGAACCGCGCCGTGATTGCCCAGCAGGGCACCCCGCGCGAGCTTTATGAAAAACCGGCATCGGCCTTTATTGCCGACTTTATTGGGGATGCAAATCTGGTTGATGGCACAGTTATCGGGATAGACGGGGACATGGCGCGCATTGATATCGGCGGCCTGAATGTGAACTTGCAACATCGCGGGCAATCGCCCGGTCCGGTGCAGGTGGCAGTACGCCCCGATGCGATCCGCTTGGTACAGGGCGAAACTGCCAGCGATCAGTCTTCGTTAAAAGGTCACATTCTTCATGCTGCATATCTTGGTAATCACATGCAGTACTCCATCGCATCAGAGCTTGGCGAACTGTTTGTGATCGACGGGCATATAGATGCACCAAGGGCAATTGGTGACGAAGTCCGGCTTGGTTTTGCGGATCGCGGACTTGCCGTTGTTGCCATCGATCAATGATCAAAAAGACAGAAAAAAGGTAGGGATACCGTGACTACAGCAAACACCAATATCGATATTGATGCCCGCTTTGACTATGCCCGTGATGTCATCCGCGATGCCGGTGAACGGGCGATGGCCTATTACGATGGGACGGCAGGCGATCTTAAGATCGAGATCAAGGACAACCCCCTTGATATGGTCAGCATCGCCGACAAAAATGTCGAGGCAATCATTCGCGATCGTATCCGCGATGCTTTTCCCGAGGACGGTTTCCTTGGTGAAGAAATGGGCATCGAAAAGGGTGCAAACGAATGCCTTTGGGTGATTGATCCGATTGATGGCACGGCGTGTTTCGTCAACCAGATGCCGACATGGTGCATTTCGGTTGCCCTGATGGTCGGCAATGAAGTCGTCATTGGCCTGATCTATCACCCGTGCGGCAAGGAACTGTTTGCCGCACAGGCGGGCAAAGGTGCGTCGGTCAATGGCGAACCGATCAAAACCACGGATGTTGCATCGGTCGGCGAAGGTGTGATGGGAATTGGCATGTCGCATCGGGTGAAAAGCGACACGATCACGCCGGTCATCGGCGGTCTTCTGGATCGCGAGGGGATGTTTATCCGCAACGGATCATGCGCCCTGATGATGGCATATGCATCGGCCGGGCGGTTGATCGGCTATTACGAGCCGCACATCAATCCGTGGGACTGCATGGCGGGGATTCTTTTGACCCGTGAAGCAGGCGGCTGGACCAATGATTACCTTGCGATCCCCAATGTGCTTGAAGAAGGCGGACCGATCCTGTCGGCCGGGGCGCATGTCGCCAACGAACTTTGCGAGATTATCGGACTGAAACGCTAAATTCCTTCAATCACGCTGAATATGCTTTGGTTATCCGCCCGTCTTGGACAGTGCTTCAAGGCGGGCGGAAAGCATTCTGGCATTCAGTTTTGACAGTTCATTATTGATCGCTCGGATATCAAGGGGTTTGGTGCAATGGGCATCAAAACCGGCATCCTTGAATGCCGCCAGATTGTCGTTGGAAATATCGGCCGTCAGGGCAAGAACCGGCATGGTCGCCTTGATCGGATCATCAAGGGCACGGATTTGCCGGGTGGCTTCGATCCCGTCGAGAACCGGCATATGAACATCCATCAGAACCGCGTCGAAATCCTGTGCCGACAGGATATCAAGCGCATCCTGACCATTGGCGGCAGGGGTGATTGTATGGCCCTGCTGTTCAAGAAGTTTCTGCGCAAGGATGCGGTTGATTTCAATATCTTCGACCAGCAACAGGTTCCAGCCAACCACGCGTTCCTTATCCTGCCTGTCTTCCGCCATGTCACTTGCATCGGCTTGATTAAGTTCGGTTGCGGCTTGTTCAGAGCTGCGCGGCAAGGTCAGTTCGAACCAGAATGTGCTGCCTTTGCCGGGAATACTTTCAACCTGAATGAGGCCGCCCATGGTTTGAACCATGCGCTGACAGATCGCAAGGCCAAGTCCGGTGCCGCCATAGCGCCGCGAGATCGAAGTATCGACCTGTGCAAAGGCTTCGAAGATGGTTTCAAGCTTATCCTTGGGAATGCCGATGCCTTCATCGCGAACAGAAATGCGAAACGCCATATTGTCGTCGGTGACAGAGATTGGTGTTGCACTGACGTTGACATTGCCAAACTTGGTGAATTTGATGGCGTTGGAAACAAGATTGGTCAGGACCTGTTTGAAACGGACAGGATCACCCACCACCCAGCGCGGCATGTCTTGCGGGATTTCAAAATGAAGCTGGTTGTCCTGCGCACGTGCGGGTACCAGCATCATTGACGTGACCTCTTCGCAAATCTGGTGGAGGTCGAAAGGCACTTCTTCAAGGATCAGGCGCCCGGCTTCGATCTTGGAAATATCAAGAACATCACCGATCAGCGACAGGACATGACGCCCGGCACTGCGGATCGTCGATAGATAACTGCGCAATGTCTCGACCGAGAAGTCTTTATCCAGACTGTCACTGGCAAGCTGGGTATAGCCAAGGATCGAGGTCATCGGGGATCGGAATTCGTGGCTCATATGGGCGATGAATTCGGACTTTGCCCGGTCGGCCTGTTGGGCCTGGTTCATGGCCCGTTCGGCGGCTTCGCTGGCGTTTTCGAGTTCCTTGGTGCGCTTTGCGACAAGTTCGACAACATATTTTTCGGTACGGTTAAGCGAGCGCAAGTAAATCAGCAACAACGTACTGACCATGCTGCCAAAGACAAAGATCGCCCAAGGTTGCCAGTAATTGAGCGACGCAAACCCGGCATGGGATGGATGCAGGACAATGGTCCAGTCACGATAACCGAAGGTGAAATTCGATACATTCGGATTGAAGGGCGACGCCATTTCCGACTTGATATGTTCGATGGCATAGCTGGCTATGCGGTTCGAATAGATCAGTTTGTCGGCATTTTCCGATTTCAGGTCTGCCAGATGAATTTCAAAATCAAGTGGAACGCGGGCAACACGGGCAGCGCGACTGATCATGTCCGTCAGGCGCAGAACTCCGACGGCAACACCAAGCGGTGGTCCGCCGGGATTGCGGCGGTTTTCAACCCCCAGATAGGCAAGGGATGTCACAACAGCGGAGTTGGACTGCACCAGCTTGATCGGTTCGGTCAGTGTGACATTGCCGGTGTGAAGGGCGGTTTCAAGTGCACGTCTGCGGGTTGGTTCGCTTGACAGGTCAAAGCCGACAGCGGCTTCGTTACCTGATCGCGGAAAAACGTAAAATACCGGGAAGTAACTGTCGCGCTGGGCCGCAGTTCGAAATTTGCCATCGACCAGTTCGCGAATGACGAAGTTTTCAACACCGCGCAGGGGCGCGTTTTCTTCGATCAGGGCGCGTGCCCGGCGTTCAATAAACGGGGCCCATTCAAGGGCGGCAACACCGGGGCGGCGGCTGACCCAGGGGGCGATCATGGCATCAAATGTATTGGCCGACACACTGCCATGCACATCAAACAGGGTTTTGACGGCAACCAGCGCATCCGTCGCCCGGCCCAGTTCTTCGCGCAGTGATGCCTCGAATGCCAGCCGGTATTGTTCGGTTGAAACCCGGTTTGCGGCGTCTAGCTGACTATAGGTGTACCAGGCGGCAAGTCCCGACACGCCAAACCCGATGATCCCAATAACGATGGAAAGTGTGCGGCGCATACGGTGGACTTCGTCTGAAAGCCGCCCGTCACGTGCGCGTGTGGTGACAATGGCAATCCGTTCCATGCCGCCGGCCAGAAACAGCGTGCCAACGGAAATGGCGATCACATACCCATAAAGGTCACGCAAACCGGTATTGATGCCCGCTGCCCCGAATGTTTTGTTTCCAAGGGCGGCAAACACGATGATGTTGGCAACAATCAACGCATTGATTAAAACCGCGCCCAAAAGGCCAAACCGGATGGCCCCCCAAATCACACAGGGCAGGGATACAAAGATAAACAGGAATTCGGGGCGTGAAATCAGCGGTGTGGTCTGCACCGTCGAGGATATGACAATGGTGGCAAGGCAAATGATGACTAGCTCGCCATATTGATTGAGCGGGCGACGTGATATGCGCCATTTAAGCAGCCGCATGACCAACGGCCCGACAACCAGCGCCCCGACCAGATCGCCCAGGAACCAGCCCTGCCAGATTTCGACAAATTTGGCAAAATTGCCAATCACCACAAGACTAAGCGTGGTTGTTCCTGCCAAGGCCGAAAGTGCGGGGCTGCACACCGCCCCCACGCCAAGAAATATCAGTAGATCACGGGTGCGACCAAAGGGGTAATTTCCGCAGAAATGCCGTATCAACAGGGCGGGGCCAACTGCCGCGGCCGTATTGCCCGCCGCAATCATAAAGGCGGCAAGAATGGACGGTGAAGTGGCAAGGTTAACCGCCAGCGCACCAATAAAAACAGCGGGAAAATAATGCCATCCCCAGACAATAAGGGTGGCAATGGCGATACCCGACGGGGCCCAGACAAGGGTTACACTGCTGCCATAGAATGGCAGTTGCAGGCCTGCATATCCGGTCAGAAAATAGCCAAGTGCAATCACCAAGGCGCGCAGAATGTATTGGCGTTGCCGCTCCAACCGATTTTCCCTTTCCCCTGATCAGACACATCGGTGTGTCTTTTGCTTTAATGTAGGGATAGGTGCCAGGAATTTGAATACAACATTTGCGTAATCGCCCGAGAATTTAACACCATGAAATACCCCGGTTGTGCAGACGCATCTTTATGCATTGACCGGCCGAGAATTGGCTTATTGACTGCACCACAAAACACGGGCAACCCAGTCGATCTGATCGGCAGGGATAAAGCGGTCTTCATAGGCCGGGTTGAACGATTTCAGTTCAACGCCAAGGGCACCGCGCCGGATCAGTTCCTTGGCCAAAACTTCGCCTTCGACGGTTTTGACAACCACCCGGTCATGCGGGCGGATATTTGATGCCGGGCTGACAATGATCAGATCACCGTCGCGAAAAACCGGGGCCATGGATTCCCCTGAAATACGAAGGCCATAGGCGGTCGGATCATGCAGGGCCGGGAAGGTGATATCTTCCCACGATCCGCCAACCGGATAACCGGCATCGTCAAAAAAGCCCTGATTACCCGCCTGGGCAAAGCCGATCACCGGAATGCGTCCGGCCCCATTGCCATCGACCAGTTCGGAAAATTCGCGGAAACTGACATCGGTCACCGACAGCACCTTGGAAATGCTTTCGGTCGATGGCCAGCGCGCCTTGCCCTGCGACGTGGTGCGTTTGGACCGGTTGAATGTCGTCGGGTCAAGCTGTGCCAGACGGGCAAGACCGGACGGTGTCAAACCGTGGTCTTTGGCGATCTGGTCAAGGGCGGCCCATATTTGCTGATGTCGGATCATGGATCATCCTAACAGCCATACGGGACGCCGTCGAAGGAATTTATTCCTTATTTATGGGCTTATTTCGCGGTGGCGGGCAGGTTCGTGATGTTGTCAAACAGGGCCGGTTTGCCCATCTGGCCGCCCTTAAGCAACATCGGCAAGCCATCAAGACTGCCATTGCTGGCATGGGCGCGGATCACCGGTGCACCTGCATCGAAATCGGCAACATAGGAAAGGCTGTCAATGCCAAGGGCCTGAACCGCAAGGCTTGATGTATCGCCCCCTGCAATCAAAAGAAAACCAAGGGCAACCGACCGGCTGATTTCAGCGATGAAACAGGCGCTGGCCTGTGCCAGATCGTGGCTGACAATCGTGTGATTGCGGTCATCAGACAGCGACACCAGAAGGTTTTTGCCACTGTGCAGAACATCAAGACATTCGGTCTGCAACTGTTTAAGCGCGACCGGATCAAGCAGGTCCGATGGTGACACCCGGTATTTGACGTAGTTTTGGGCGCTCACGACCTGTTCGGCGGTCAGGGGCGAACGGCTTCCGGCAAAGGCAAATACCGGGCCTGCCCGACGGCTGGCCTTGGCCACACCATCCGATGCCGGGGTAAAGGACGGGAAAAGTGCCTGTGCGACACTGCTTGCGCCAACGCACAGGATCGTTGTCGATTTGGCGATGTCCTGAAGGGCTTCGCCAATCGTCAAAAGATCATTTTCATCGGTGGCATCAAACAGGGTTTCGGTTTCGCCATTGGCGATCCGGCGTTTGATTTCGGCAATCAGGGCCACGCGCCCCTGACGAATGATGGTGAAATCAATCAGGCCTACATTCGGCCAGCCCTGACCCGCAAGGTGACGGGGCAGGTCGGCCTCGTTCATCGGGGTGACGGGATGATGGGCCATGACCGGATGGCGGTCAATGCGATGGATTTGGCCTGCACCGACACCGGCAAAAAGATTGCCCATGAAACAGAACCGGCGGAGAGACGGTTGACCCCCAATGATGGCCTTCCAGGTCGCACCGACCGATTGCGCGTAACGATCCGCGACGGCGGCGATATTGCCGGTTTGCGGGCCGCTATCGAATGTCGAGCAGATTTTGAAATGATAGATGCCACACTTGGCTTTTGCCAACTGATCGGCAAGTTCGCCGATGGTGGCAACGCCGTCTTCGACCCCCATAGCACGAAGCGACGTTGCAACACCAAAGGCATCGAGGCTGCTGGACCCGTGACCAACTTCGTCTTTGTGTTCCGACATAACCGGAGCATTCAAATACAGGCGTGCAGAAAGTCCTGCACGGGCCAGAGTGGCCAGCGTATCGGATGCTCCGGTGAAGTCATCCGCACAAAAAACGAGTTTGGTCATCGTCAGCCTCGTGCCCCATAGAATGCCAGAGCTTCTGACAGGGCTGGGTTGGTTTTGGCATGTTGTTCCAGGCTTACACCGGCTTCGCAGGCTTCCCATGCCTGACGCAGGCTGGTGATGCCAGCTGCCGGACCGGACGGATGGGCAAGAATGCCGCCACCTGCCAGGAACATGAAGTCCGCCGATCCAACCGCCCCGTATGTGGCCGGAACGGTGCCAGCCCACTGACCCGACGAGAAGACCGGAAGAACGCGGTCTTCGTCCCCGTTGCCAGCGGCAAGCGGCTGTGCACAAAGCTGGGCCGAGGATGCGACTTCGCTGTCCTCGTCACAGAATTTGCCGCCCATGCCATGCACATGCATGTGATCCATACCGGCCAGACGATACAGCGTCTGATAGGCCGGATAGGCCATGCCGATCATCGGGTGACGCGACAGTGCCCCAAATCCGTTGCGATGACCGTGAAGGACAAGGCCGGTGGACTTGCGCAGGGACTGAAGGGCCGAAAGACCGGTCCAGTTCATGCTGACCATGGCACACGATCCGCCTTCCTTTTCAATCAGGTCGGCGTGACGGCGCATCGCATCGGTTTCATCGGTGATGTTAAAGGCAATCATCACATCGCGACCGGTACGGTCACGGTAACGACGCACCTGATCCATCACCGCAGGAATGCGTTCTGCAAGCGGGGCAGATGCCGGGTTGGCGCAAACTTCATCATCCTTGATGAAATCCACACCGGCTTCGCACAGCTGACCGACCAGATTGGCGATGTCTTCGCTGCGCAGGCCGACATTCGGCTTTATGATGGTGCCAAAGAACGGGCGACCATGCACATTCATGCGATCACGCGTGCCCTTGGTTCCGGCAACCGGATAATCATAAAGATCGCGATAGGCCTTGGGCACCGTGACATCAATCAGCTTAAGGCCGGTGATTTCACCAAGATCATAGAGATTGCCCGAAACCGTTGCCGCGAGTGTCGCAAGGTTCTGGCCAATATTGCCGGTCGGGAACCCGATACGGATTTCGGCACGACGATACGGGCCAGTGATCCCGCGTTCTGCCAAATAGGCGCTATGCAGGCTGGGGTGATTGACCGAGGCCAATTCACGCACTTCAAGCACGCGGGCCGAACAACGTTCGCGCAACTCGTCGGTTTCACCTGCTACACGCACGAATGTACCGCTGCTTTGTTCGCCTGCCATAATGGTGGCGATCTTTTCGGGGTCCATCGGCGTTTCAATGAGATAGCGGGCTTCGATCAGGTCCATGGCTCAGATTTCCGAAAGCGACGGGAAAGGACGGATCGGATCAGAACCATCCCAGTCAATGGAGGCTTCGTAGATCGATTTGAACAGACGGCCTTTCGGGCCGACAACTTCGGACAGTTCGATCACGGTACCCGGATGCATTTCCTTGTCGAAATAGACAAAGCGACCGTTGTCACCGACCTTGCCGCTCATTTTGACTTTGAAGCCCTTGCTTTCCATCAGAGCAAGGTCAGCATCAAAATTCTCGGTCCAGTATGCGACATGCTGCAAGCCGACATTTCCGGCCTGGGTAAAGTCGCGATACATCGACGGTGCGTCATTGCGGGTCTGGATCAGTTCGACCTGAACGTAACCGGAATTGGCAAGTGCGACCGAGTTGTGAACGTCATAGGATTGACCGTCATAACGGTAATCTTCGATCGGCACGCGCGGGTTATAATACCAGGGGCCGACACCCATGGTCGTGGACCAGTATTCCATGGCCTCTTCGATATCGGGCACGACATAACCGAGCTGGCGAATTTCACCAAGAAATCTGCTCATGTTTCCTCACTTAATCCAGAAGGTTGGGCAACCAGACAGAGATTGCCGGTATGCAGGTCACTGCGAGCAGCGACAAAAACAGCGGTAAAAGGAAGGGCAAAGCGCCCCGAATAACCCGGTGCAGCGGCATCTTGGCGATGATGCTGACCATATAAAGGCTCATACCAACCGGCGGGGTCAGAAGACCGATCATCAGGTTGAGAACGAACACAATGCCAAGCTGAAGCGGATCAACACCGGCCGCCGTCATGGCAGGGGTAATGATCGGTGCGATGATCAGGATGGCAGCAATTGATTCCAGGAACATGCCAACGACCAGCAACAAGACATTGACAATCAACAGCAGAACCAGCGGATCGCTTGACAGGCCAAGCAGGAACTCACTTGCCGTTGCCGGCAGGCGGTCCATGGTCAGAACCCATGCAAACAGCGCAGCCGTTGCCACGATGAACAGGACATTGCCCGTTGCATCGACACTGTCACGTGCGGCAACCAGAACCCGTTTCAGGTCAAGCTGGCGATAGATGAACTTGCCGATCAAAAGCGCATAGGCAACTGTCACACCGGCAACTTCGGTCGGACCGAAAAAGCCCGAAATCAGACCGCCGATCAAAAGAACCGGGGCGGCAAGGGCCGGCAGCGAAATGACGAACTTGCGCGCAAAGGCAGCCATGTTGAATTTGACTTCATCGCGCGGCAATTTGTAGATGCGTGCCATGACCGCGACCTGTGCCATCAACAGGATGGTGATCAGGATGGCGGGAATGATCCCTGCAATCAGAAGCTTGACCGCCGAAACGTTCGATACCGATGCGAAAATGATCAACGGAATGCTGGGCGGGAAGATCGGGCCGATGGTCGCAGCCGCCATGGTGATGCCCGAGGCAAATTCGGACGAATAGCCCTGTTTGCGCATCATTTTGATCTGAACCGCACCCAGTGCACCGATATCGGCAAGGGCCGCACCCGACACGCCCGAGAAAATCAGACTGACCAGAACACTGACCTGTGCGGTGCCGCCACGGATCCAGCCGACCAGCATACGCACCAGTTCAAACAGGTGATTGGTCACACCCGACAGGCTCAGCAGGTTGGCCGCAAAGATAAACAGCGGCACAGCCAGAAGCGGTGTTGAATCAAGGGCATTGACCGTACGCTGGGCCAGAACCGTCATCGGCAGATTGAACAGGATCATAACCACGGCCGAAGACAGGCCAAGACAGACGGCAATCGGCACCCGGATGATCATGAGTGCAAGGAACAGGATAAGAAGGGTTGCACTCATCATTTGCGGGAATCCCCAGATGGTTTTGCGTCCGATACCTGGTCGGCCATTTCTTCGGCGATGGCATCGGCAATCGGGTTGCCGCCTTCTTCGAATTCGTAATCAGGGGACGGTTCGGTGCGCGTGATCAAACGGTACAGGGCTGCAATCAGCAAAAGGGCGATGGCAACCACAACCGGCGCATAAACCGCATAGTTCGGCATGCTCAGCGACGGGGTGGTGAACTTGCCCGCACGCACCAGAAATTTATAAAGCGAAAACAGGAAGATGCAGCCAAACAGGCTGATCAGAAGGTAATTGGAAAATCGCAGGATCGCCTTGCCAGCCGGACGCAGCGCGCTATAGAGCAGATCAATCGCGATATGACGGTTATGGAGCATCAAGGCCGGAGCGGCAAAGAAGACCAGCGCGATATTGGAGATGCGCGACAATTCATCGGCCCAGGGCAAGCCCAGATCAAACATGTTGCGCAAGATCACCTGACCAACCACCAGCACCGCCATCAAAGCCAGCATCAGCATGGACAATGCGGTCATAACGCGGCAGATGCGGTCCAGTCCCCGGTAGATCGGGGAATTCCTGTACGGCATAACGATACCTGAATAAATACGGGATAAAAGGGGCGGGCGGCATCCCCGAACGCAAGGTTCCCCGATGCCGCCCTGATCGTCTTATTTTACAGCAGCGATTTCTTCGAAATACTTGCCGTATTTTTCGTCAAAGCGCTCGTGGACGAGTTTCTCGACGCCTGCGCGGAAGGCCGCAACATCAAGACCGTCATCCGGACCAATGATGGTCATGCCGGCATCTTTGAGCTTCTGAAGATCGCCTGCCTCTTTATCGAGGATCATCTGGGATGCTTTCTGACGAACGGTTTCAGCCGCCTTGTTGATGGCGTCCTGAATTTCCGGCGAGAAGCTCTGCCACAGGTCTTCGTTGATCACGACGATTTCAGCCGCCGAGATATGACCAGTCAGCATCATGTGCGACTGAACGTCATAAAGTTTGTGGTCAACAGCAACGTTAACCGGGTTTTCCTGGCCCTGAACGATGCCGGTTGCAAGGGCGGTCGGAACTTCCGACCAGTCAACCGGAACCGGGGCCGCACCCAGACCTTCGACCGCGGTCAGGTAAACCGGGGACGGAATGGCGCGGATTTTAACACCGGCAAGATCAGCCGGCGTTTTAACGGCCATGTTGGCGGTCAACTGACGGGTGCCGAAATAGAATGCGTACAGAACGCGCATGCCGGTATTTTCGATCAGGCCTTCATTAAGCTGGGACATGACCGGGGAATTGATGTCGACCACTTTCATCAGGTGATCGTAATCGCGATACAGATACGGGGTATCAAGAACACCGAAATCTTCGTAAAGCGAGCTTAGCGCGCCAGCGGTATTGTGCGAAAGCGCGATGGAACCCATCGAAACGCCTTCGGCCAGTTCCTGGATTTTGCCAAGCTGGGATGACGGATAAACGTCAATCTTGACCGCGCCATTGGTGTTTTTGGCGACTTCTTCGGCCAGCCAGTCAGCCTGCATGCCAACAACACTGGTCGGGGAGTTCATATGGCCGTAGCTCAGTTCATATTCCTGCGCCTGAACAGCATTTGCCATGACAGCAAACGATGCGGCAGCAGCAAGGGTGGTCGCGAGGTGGCGAATCTTTTTTTGAATGACCATAGGTATCCTCCCATGATGGTCTATGATTGCTTTGACGTACAGGACGTACCTTTGCGTGATATATCCTGATCTTACCTGTTTTCCGGTCGGGATTGTTATATCTTTTCCCTTGAATAGTCCCAGAATACGTGAAACATTTCGCCTCATCAAACATCATAAAATGATGCGTTTTGATGTTTTTGAGGGGTTACATGCCAAAGACGACCGGACCAATCATCAAGGATATTGCCGACCTTTCCGGTGTTTCACCGGCAACGGTTGACCGTGTTTTGAACAAACGTCCGGGGGTCCGCGAACGTACTGCAAAGCGCGTCTTGCAAGCTGCCAGTGAACTTGGATATCTGCCTGAAACCGATATGCAGGACGTGTTCCGGCCCAAACCGATGCGGGTTGTGTTCCTGTTGCCGTCGGGCACCAATCCGTATTTGCAATTGCTGGGCGACCGTATCAAAACCGCGGCCGAGGCAACGACGGGCTATAACATCCGGGCGCGCTGTTTTTTCATCGATAGTTTCAATCCGCAACTTCTGTCCGAGGCGCTCCGTCAGCACGGCGAAAAGGCCGATGGCATTGCCTTTATGGCGATCGATCATCCGCTGGTCCGCGAAACCGTGTCCGAGCTTCAGGCGGCGGGAAAACACATGATCACGGTGGTGTCCGACATTTCCGGTGTGCCCCATGCCGCCTATGTCGGGCTTGACAACCGGGCGGTCGGGCGCACGGCGGGATATCTTCTGGGCCGGTTCAAAGGCCAGAGTCGCGGTCGGGTGGCAATGATTGCCGCAAGCCGCACCTATCGCGCCCATGAAGAGCGCGAAATGGGCTTTTTAAGCCTGATGGAAGAAGAATTTCCCGAACTGCGCGTGGTTGCCGCCCGCGAAGGACATGATGATCGCAGCGAAAACTATCTGCATACCAAATCGCTGCTTGAAGAATATCCCGATCTGGTCGGCATTTATAACGTTGGCGGGGCATCCGACGGGGTTGCGCGCGCGCTGCGTGAAAGCGGCCGGGCGCGTGATATTATCTTTATCGGTCATGGCCTTACCCCCGATACACGTCGTTTCCTGCTTGAAGACATCATGGATGTCGTCATCACCCAAAGCCCGGGCGTGATCGCGCATAATGTGCTGCGCATCTTTGAAAACCTGCGCGCCGGTGGCCAGGTCGACAAGGACCTTGCCAAACTGACCATGGAAGTGGTGGTAAAGGAAAACCTGCCATAACTCGGTATGGGGCGTGGGTAAGCCAGTCCCTTCATAACGGGGCTCTGTGCCGGACCAGCCTGTCAGGACATCACAGCTTTCATGCCCGGATCATTGAACGGTCAGGCGGCACAGGATGGTGTTGCTTTGTTCAAGATCCGGTCCCCAGATCAGCCGTGCATTTCCATCCCATCTTATCCTGTCGTAACCGTCCTTGGGACGCACGGCGCGCTCGGAATATTCAACTGCTTGCGGCCAGGAAGACGCATCAAAACCGGCCTGATCCCAGCCCGCCGGTTCGGGCGTGCTTGTGAAACCGCAGGGACCAACACCCGCAACCGGATTGCGTTCGCGGGCACAGGATTTATCAAGCGGGGCGGTGTGAATGACCCGGCATTGCCAATCCGCATTGCTTGCCGCGACGGTCTTGCCTGCACCATCCCTGATCTGGACAATCACGCCGCCATCACCCATTTGCTGACGCCGGGTACCGATATATTCCAACCCGGTATCGTCCTGTTTGAAATCCTTGGCGACCAGACCGATCACAAAGGGGCGTTCAGTCTCGAACGCGAAGCTTTCGGCATTAAAGGATCGCTCGGTCGTGATGGGAACACTGTCCTTTGCGACCTGAACGCCATTAATGCGCATTTCAAACCAGTTATCCGCCCAGACATCGGCCCGGAATGTTTCGGCCGCAAGCGGACTCGCCGAAAAGCACAGAAAAGCAACGGTAGTGACAAGGCGTTTCATCGCGGAAATCCCGATCCTTTGGAATGCATTACATAATCTAGCATACAAATCCGTCGTTCGTGAAAATGCTGGCGGGGGTAAGGCGGATTGCGTGAAGCCGCGTTCGCGCAAGCGGCGGGTCGTGTTGGTCATTGGGGTATCGGTTTGTTTTCAATGGTTTGTTGCTAATTTAAATGCAGGATTTGCACGAGAACCGGGATTGCTCATTTTGTGGTATAGGAAATTAATCCTTTACAATGAGAACAAAAAGGGATTATAGCTTGCAAATCAACACCGGAACTGCATCCAGAAATAGGGGCTGTCCCATCCGATAGCGGATGACGGGCGGGTCTTTGAAAGTGCAACGGGTCTCAACCGTTGCCGGAATTGGGCGGCATGGCCGTCTTTGGGGAAATCACAAACCAGCATGATCGCAACGTTGCGCACTGATGTGCGTGCGAAGGGGCTGTCTTGGCCTTTTGGCAGGGTGAAATGATGGTTGGTGCTGTGTTCCCGCGGGATTGCATGGTCGGCGTTGCGATGAGAATCCAACAAGCAGGAGGGCGACGTGACCGAACAACGACTTTTTCCCAAACCCCTGTCAGAGCGTGAAATTACGCCCTTTGCCAGTGCCCGGCAGGCGTGGTTCTGGTTCGTGCGCTGTCAGACCGCGCGGATTGAAGGGGCGCGTGTGGTGGCTGATGCCGGCGAGGTTGTCCGCCCGTGCGATCCCGATGATGTCTATAACGCGGTGATGCGTTTGAAACAGGCCGGAACACTGAATGACCGGCATTTGCGCGTTCTTGAATATTTCGGGCTGGTGGAACGCGAACCCGATCCGCGTGATCCGCGTGAAAAGGGCAAGGATGGCCTGTGGCAGCAGGCGATGGATGCACTTGAAAATGTGCTGATTACACGCGGCATCGTGACGCGCCGCCGCGATGAGGATTTCCATCATGACGAGGTGATGGTGGAGCTTTGCGGGGATTTGTCGCCATGCGGGATCTGATTTTTGAAAATGTTGCCAGTCATGCGGGTTTTGGTCCGGTAGCAGATACCGTGCCGGAAACAGCGCCATGCGCGCAAAACGCCCTTGATCAATGGGTAAGTCAGTCAACATCAAAGCGTGAAGTATCGGTTCTGGTGGTGTTTGCCGATGCCCCGGAAAAGCGGTCCTTGCGGTGGCTTAAACCCGGGTTTCGCCATTGCTTTGTCCTGGTGTCGGGGCTTCGTGCCGGGGAATGGATTTGCCTTGATCCGCAAAGCCATCGGGTGAAATGCGAAAGCTGGGTCTATTCGCCGATCTTTGATCCGGCGGCCTATTATCGCGGGATCGGGCATCATTGCGTTTGGGCCCACTACCCGCAAATGGTGACGCGCAGGGCTCGGTTCGGGCCGATGAGCTGTGTCGAGCTGGTCAAGCGGCTGCTGGGCATTTCCGGGTTCTGGATCATCACACCCTGGCAGCTTTATCGGCATCTTTGCTGTGCGGATTCGACGGACCAGTTTGGTGCCGCCGAAGGACGTCACGTTTATTTTTCTGAAAAATGTTCTTGATTTGTTCTTTTTGTTCTGCTATTAAAGACAAATCAACGCGATAATTGCGCCCGCAGGACTTCTGGTCCTGCGGGTTTTTTCGTTTGGGCGTTTGGCACCCGATATCGGGGCCGGACGTTTGAAGCCGGATTTTCGGGGGAAGTCGATGGGAAGTTTGTTTTCAACGCCAAAGCCGATCCTTGCCAGCAATCCGGGGGCGCAGGCCGCGACCGCAAGCACGGGTGATGAGGATACGGAGATCGGTGCCGCCTTGGCCGCAAGCGATGCCCGCGCCGAGGCACTCGAACGCAGGCGTTATGGTCGGGCCAGCCTGATCGCGACAAGCTATCGCGGGCTTTTAAATGACCGGATCAGTGGCCTTGGCGGCGGTAAAAACCTGTTGGGGGAATAGGGATGGCAAAGGCAGTGAAACAAACGCCCGCCACGGCAGATCAGCGTGATGGCAAGGCGGGCGATATGGCAATCGGTACCTTGCGCGCGCGGTTTCAAAAGGCGGTCAGCAGACGGCGCAACTGGTTATCCCATTGGCAGGAATGTTATGAATTTGCCCTGCCGCAACGCAATGGCGCGGCCGAGCAGACAAATGGTGGCAAGCGCCTTGACCGGGTGTTTGATGCAACCGCGCCCGATGCGGTCGAACAACTTGCCGCAAGTTTGATGGCCGAAATCACCCCGCCGGCCGGCGGGTGGTTTGATCTTGAACCGGGCGGCAATGTTCCGGGCGATGATCGCCAGGTTCTGACCGGGCAATTGGGGCGGGCGGTGCGTATTCTTCAGGGGCATTTTGACCGATCAAACTTTGCCGTCGAAATGCATCAGGCTTTTCTTGATCTGGTGACGGCCGGAACGGCGTGTCTGCGCCTTGAAAAGGCCGATCTGCAAAGCCCGTCGGCCTTTCGGTTTGCCGCTGTTCCCTTGCGTGATCTGGCCTTTGAAGAACGGTCCGATGGCAAGATGGATGCGGTGTTTCGCAAACTGTCGCTGACCCGCGATGAAATCAGGGCAAACTGGCCCGATGTCGGGAATGTTCCCGAACGTGAGGTCGCGCAGGATGGCGAAAATAGCCAAAAACGTTTTGCGGTGGTCGAGGCGGTTATTCCGGTCGCAAACGGGCAACGCGGCTATGACATTTGCGTTTTTCACGAGGATGGCAGCACATCACAAGGCGATCTGATCTATCGCGGGAAGTTTGATGTGTCCCCCTATATCGCCTTTCGCTGGATGAAGGCACCGGGCGAGATTTATGGCAGATCGCCGGTGATGAAGGCGCTTCCTGATATCAAGACCGCCAACAAGGTGGTGGAGTTGGTGCTTAAAAATGCCTCCATCGCGGTGACCGGCATCTGGCAGGCCGATGATGACGGGGTACTGAACCCGGCCACCATTCGGTTGATCCCGGGCAGCATCATCCCCAAGGCGGTGGGGTCTGCGGGGCTTAAGCCGCTTGATGCGCCGGGCCGGTTTGATGTGTCCGATCTTGTGTTGTCAGACCTGCGCGATCGTATTCGCCGTTGTCTTTTGGCGGATCGGTTGGGGCAGGTGGATCAACCGGGCATGACCGCGACCGAGGTGCTTGAACGAGCCTCGGAAAATGCGCGGCTTTTGGGGGCGACCTATGGCCGGTTACAGGCGGAACTGCTTTATCCGTTGATCCGCCGGGCGCTGTATATCCTGACCCAAACCGGCGAACTTCCCGACATTCCGATTGATGGCGATGTGGTGGTTCTGCGCCATTCAGCCCCCTTAGCGCAATTGCCAAGGCGCGTGCAGGCGGGCCAGGCCCTTGACTGGTTATCACGGATCGCAACCCTTGGCCCGGATGCGCTGGGCGAGGTGGACTTGCCCCTCATGGTGCGCTGGCTGGCCGATCAGTTTGGCGTGCCCGACCATCTTTTGAAGCCGGCCCTGCCAGCAATTGTCGCGGAGGAACTGGTATGAGCATCACCCATGGCTGGGACTGGTTCGATCCGCAAGACGGGCAGGCGCCAGATACCCGTAAAGATCATTGGCAGGCCTGCTTTGCAAGCCATGCCGGGCAGATGGTGCTGGGTGATCTTGAACGCCATTTCCTGCAAACCGCCCTTGGCCCGGATGCGGGATCGAATGCGATCTGGATGCGTGAAGGACAGCGGGCCTTGGTCCTGCATATCAAACGACTTGCGACGTTAAAACCTGAAGCGGAGCCGGAAAATGACTGAAGCAATCAAGGATATTGAAGGGCTGGAGCCGGATGCTGTGTCGGAAGTTCCCGAAGCCGCGCAGGGTCAGGAAGATGCTCCGGGGGCAGAACAGGTTTCGGTCAAGGCCGGGTTCTTGACGACGGATGGGGATGCACCCGCCGATATGCCCGATATGCCCGATACGCCCGATATCCCGGCCCGTGCCGAGGATTACGATATCTCGGTCAATGATGCGTTGGGGGCGGTGGACCCGGATTTGAACCGGCGTTTGCATGATGCCGGGTTCAGCAATGCACAGGCGCAACTTGTCTATGATCTGGCCGGTGAAATCCTGGAACCGATGATGGCCGATCTTAATCAGGCGGCACAACGTGCATCGGACCGGGCGACGCTTGTGAACGAGTTTGGCGGTGCGCGGAACTGGAAAGAACTGGCACCGAGGATTGAAAAATGGGGTCGTGCCAACCTTCCCGAAGCTGCCTTTGACATAATGTGCCAGACCGCAGACGGGGTCAGGACATTGCATCGTTTGATGGCAGGTGGTGACGAAGCCCGATTGGCCGGGGGCGATGGTGGTTCGGGACCGGAAAATGTGCGATCCGATATCCGGCGCAAGATGAATGATCCGCGCTATTGGCGGGACCGTGACCCGGACATCATTGCCGAGGTACAGGCAGATTTTGCCCGTTTATCGCGGCAATAATCGCAGTTCTTGCATTACATTTTTTGCGTGTAATGCATGGTCCGGTGGCAATCATTGGATGGTCCGAAACTTGCATTGTTTTTTGGAACGAAAAACAATCTTGGAGGATGCGATGATCGGGGCTCTCAACTCGGCCGTGGGCAGCATATTTTCTGCATCACGCACACAACCGGCACAAGGGGCGGCGGTTTCACCGGAACTGACCGCGCAGGTGCAAACTGTTGCGGATAAATCCGCCCTTCAGACCGTGCGGGTCTCGGCCGGCGGGTTTGGCATGACCGATGCGCCAACAAAGGCCGCATTGCTTCGCGCACAAGAAGCATCACAGGCGGCCAGCGGGGATGATGCATCGGGCGCAAATGGACGGGCAGGCATTCCATTTGCCAATGCGCCAGGTCTGGAAGAATATTATTCCAACGATTACAGCCCGTCACAGAGCGGTGATTTGAAGAATATGGCACCGCTTCGGATGCCCAATGCCGAGGATATCAGTGCCCTTGGCAGTTTTGTTTCGGACAAGTTTACGCAGTTTCTGGCGCAAAATGGCATCCCCGAGGCGCCGGATACAATCCGTTTTGATGATCATGGCCAGATGGTGTTGCCGTCCGGTTATCCCTATGGCGATGAATTGAAACAGGCCCTTGCGGATAATCCGGGGATGGAGCGCGCCTTGCGCGATCTCAACGGTATGTCGAGCCAGTTTGCCGAAATCCAGAAACTGAAACCCTATCTGGACGAAGTCGCACAGGCTCAGACACAGGCAGAGTCAGACGCGATTGTCGCCAAATATATGCATCTGTTTGATCAGAACCGGGCCGCGTCGCAGATTGCCCTGACATTCTCGAAAAGCGGGGAGGTCGCGGTGACCGCCGATGGCAAGCCGCTTGATCTGGGGCAAGACAGCCTGATCGCATAAAATATCGGGGGCTATCCCCGGGTGCCGTGAAACATAAAACGCGACCGATGCCGTGAAGGGTGTCGGTCGCGTTTGTTTTTGGCGGGAATTGGAGTGGATCGGAATTAGATCAGCAGTCAGGCAAAGGACCCTTATTGACCAAACATCATTGATGCGCGGTCAATGACAGACTTCACGTAATCGGGGATCGGTGTCAGGGGCAGAACGAAATAGGCCGCCACACCAAGCCCGATCATCGTGAATAAAAGCAGGGCTGTCTTTCGCAAGGCTGTCACTCCTACCTGGAATAAAGCACGGGCAAAGCCCGTCGGGTGCAACAGGCCGGGGGCAAAACCGGCTCGTATCCCGAAGTGGGACCACAGACTTTAATCACCCAACCATGACCGGAAGATGACCAGTTTGCGGGCAATTGTGGCAATGCTGCGATTGGTCGCGGAGGGTGTCTTGTCATGCCATTTGAACCAAGGGGGCGACTGACTATGAGCGATACCATCGATCAAAGTTTCATTGATCATTTTCAGGCCGACGTGCATCAGGCCTATCAGCGTATGGGGTCCAAACTGCGCAATACGGTGCGGGTCAAAAACGCGGTCAAGGGGGCGACCACCGTATTCCAGAAAGTAGGCAAGGGCACGGCAACCACCAAGGCCCGCCACGGCAAAGTGCCGGTCATGAATGTTGATCACGAAGCGGTGCGCTGTGATCTGCGTGATTACTATGCCGGGGACTGGGTTGATGCGCTTGATGAACTTAAAATCAACCATGATGAAAAGATGGTTCTGGCCAATGCCGGGGCCTATGCACTGGGCCGAAAAACCGACGAGCTGATCATCAATGCGCTGGTGCAGACCGATGATGTTGTTCCGGTCAATGCCGAGGGCATGACCCTTGAAAAGGTGATGATGGCGTTTGAAGGACTTGGCGAACGTGATGTCCCCGATGACGGACAGCGTTACGGCATTGTCGGCTGGAAACAGTGGGCGGAACTGCTTCAGATTCCGGAATTTTCCAATGCCGATTACATCGGTGACGATGATCTTCCCTGGAAGGGAACGCAGGCCAAGCGTTGGCTTGGCACCCTTTGGATGCCCCATTCCGGCCTTCCGGTGGCAAGCGGTATCCGATCCTGCTTCTGGTATCACCGCACGGCCATTGGTCATGCCATCGGCTCGGAAGTGCAGTCCGACATTACCTGGCATGGTGATCACGCGGCGCATTTCGTCAATAACTCGATGAGCCAGGGTGCCACCCTGATTGATGGCGATGGTGTGACTTGCTTGCAGGCGCAGGAATAGGTCGTCAGGTGCGTTAGCAACCTTAACTTTTCCTAACATTGAAAATCACAGGAGCCCCTGAATGGCAGAAGGTTTCAAAGCCAGAAACCTCAGTGTTCTGGCCTATGCCAACGGTTTTACGCTTTGGCATTACATCACCCCGGATGTCGCAGCCGATGTTGATACATCGGGCTATTTTGCCGATGCACGCGACATGCTGCGCGTCGGTGATTTCATCATCGCCAATACCAACCGCGACGCCACCATGTCCGGTGGCCTGTTCGTGGTCGCAAGTTCCGGCGCGGCGGGCGTTGACGTGCGGGACATGACAGCGATTGGCACGTCCAATACCGACTGATCGAGTTTCTTCTTCCTGCTCCCTCAACCTCGACCCCGGTGGCAATGCTGCCGGGGTTTTCTTTTCCTCGTGCTACAGGATTTCAGATGAGTTCGAAAACAACAGTTTGCGCAGAAATTGATATTCAGCAGTTAGCCAATTTTTTGGTGCCGATTGCATCTATCCATGCCTTCGCTTCGCAAATAGTCCCAAGTGGTTATTTGGTTTGCGATGGTTCGGAAGTTTCACGGATTGAATACAGCGACTTGTTCGCTGCTATTGGCACTGTCTGGGGAACCGGCGATGGTACGTCTACCTTCAACTTGCCAGATCTTCGTGGCGAGTTCGTTCGTGGTCTTGATCTTGAGCGTGGTGTAGATGCTGGCCGTGTCCTTGGGACCTCACAAGGTGATGAATTCTCAGCGCATGACCACAAAAACGGAATTGCGGAAGATGCCTTGAACCTTTTTGTTTACGGCGGTTCCACTGAAGATCTACCGGGTGCAGCAACCAGTACAACTGACGCCGAAGGCCACGCCATTGCATATCAAGGTCTGACGTCCAGCGAGGGTGGTTCCGAGACACGACCACGTAACATTGCCGTTGTGTTCGCCATCAAAGCTTCTCATCTGGCAGGCTGATCGAGAAACAAGAAACTACGTTTGTCATTGTCAGAATCTACCCCGATCCAGATCTTTGGTCGGGGTTTTTCTTTTCCCAACCAAGGAGACTGCCCATGCAGGGTAATAGCCCGGTCGAATGTGAAATCCTCAACGTCATTCAGGGTGCAGGCATCTGGCCAGATTGCGATGACAAAACCCAGTTGCTTCAGGCGATCAATACTCTGATTTCCGGTGGCGGTAATGGCGGTGGTAACACCGTTATCATCGGCAGCGAAATCGGGTCGGTTTCGGTCTTCGCGATGCCGACGGCGCCGGAAGGCTGGCTGGTATGCGATGGTTCGGCCATCTCGCGTACCGAATATGCCGATCTGTTTGCCACTATCGGCACAGTTTGGGGTGCAGGCGACGAAGTTTCGACCTTTAACCTTCCTGATCTGCGCGGTGAATTCATCCGTGGCTTTGACGATGGTCGCGGTGTGGATTCTGGTCGTGTGTTTGGTTCGGTGCAGACCGATGAGATAAAGAGCCATTTCCACGGATTTGTGAACCAGCTAGCAGCCCAAGACGAGGGAAATGATGGCTATATTGTCGCTGGCGACGAACCGATTGATCAGTCGATTGCCAATTCAGTGACAGACAACTACGGCGGCACCGAAACCCGTCCGCGCAACGTTGCGATGACCTATGCCATCAAGGCATTTTATCCGTCGCTCGGTGCTGCTGCGTAACTGTTATCTTTGACGATTTCTTCCCCCGGCAGGCGGTGCTTTCCGGGGTTTTTGTTTGCTGATGGAGAATGCGAATGCAGTGTGTAAATCCGGTTGAAAGTGAAGTTCTCAATGTTGTTCTGGCTGCGGATATTGTGCCGGATCGCATGGACGATACGCAGCTTTTGCAAGCGCTTCAGGCGTTGTTTGGTGGTGGCGGTGCGTCGGGCAGTGATGTTCCGGTCGCAACGGTTCTGCCGTTTGCCGGGGCGGTCGCACCGGAAGGGTTTCTGATCTGTGACGGGGCAGAGCTTTTGGCGAGCGAATTTGCCGATCTGTTCACCGCTATCGGGACCATCTATGGCGTGGGCGAAGCGCCGGGCAGCTTCAAACTGCCGGACCTGCGTGGTCGCAGCCCGATTGGTGCAGGCCAGGGGGCTGGTCTGAGTGATCGTGTGATTGGTATTGCCGATGGTTCCGAAACCCATCAGTTGACCGTTGAAGAAATGCCTGCTCATGCCGGGCACATCGATGCGGCGGTTGGCCAATCTGGTAACAATGCCGGTTCATCATCGAGCCAGAACGGCATTGTTGAAGGCGGTGATCAGCCGCATAACAACATGCAGCCGTTCCTGGTGATGAATTACATCATCAAGGCCTGAATGCTGGTGTGATCTGATGGACGGGGCCCGGTTTTCCGGGTCTCGTTTCAGTTCGCGGTTTCGGCTTTTTGCGCGCGATATTTGGTCAGTTCGACAATCGCGCGGCTGCGTTCTTCGAACGAGACATAGGGTTCGATGGTTTCGCGCCATTCGCGGGCGTCGGGATGGCCGCCATCTTCGGCGATGGCAAGGTAAAGCCATGCGCGTTCGAGGTCCTCGGGGGCATGTTCGCCGTAATAATGCATGCGGCCCATCGCGGCATAGCCATCAATACTGCCCAGTTCGACGGCCCTTTGATACCAGGGAACCGCCGCGGCAGGATCTTCGGGGCCGCCAATGCCATATTCAAGGAAGTTGCCGTAATAATAGGGGGCATCGGGATCGCCGTTTTGGGCGGCAAGCCCCATCCAGTGACGGGCAAGTACCGGATCGGCTTTGATGTCACCACCCCCGGATTGATAGATCGCGGCAAGGTTATATTGCGCCCCGGCATTTCCGCCGACGGCGGCCTTTTCATACCATTCAACCGCCTTTGGCAGGCTGACCTCAACGCCCGTGCCATGCAAATAGCAATCGGCGATATTGGTCATTGCAACAACTTCGCCAAGTTCGGCGGCGCGCCGGAAATGATAGGCGGCTTCGGTAAGGTCTTGGGGGACGCCAAGGCCGTTATGATAAATCACACCTAACAAGTTGATTGCCCCGGCATGGCCCA
The DNA here is from genome assembly GCF_003326675.1 of Thalassospira profundimaris. Lineage (GTDB taxonomy): Bacteria > Pseudomonadota > Alphaproteobacteria > Rhodospirillales > Thalassospiraceae > Thalassospira > Thalassospira aquimaris. Next base: position 129,217 of record NZ_JPWF01000004.1, on the reverse strand, counting down.
GATCGGCGGCCTTGCGCGCAAAGGTCAGGGCATCTTCGTAACTTTGATCGCGGTCGGTTCCGTAAAAGGCATCATGGGCCGCACCATAGATTTCTTCGACCTCCGAGGTCGTGTTGGTAGCCGTTGCCGTTGCTGTTTCGAGGGCCGGGGTTGGTGCGGATTGTGGTGCGGTTACCGTGCTGTTCCCGCTGGTGTCAGCCGGGTTTGTATGGCTGGCGTCAGCCTGCTCGATTGGCGACTGGAAATACAGATTGCCATTTTCATCGCGCATCTTGTCGGTGAAGGGGCACGGTTTTGACGCGGGATAAAGGGTCAGGATCGGGTCGTCTTTCAGGCGATCAATCGCCTTTTGATAGCCTTGCCGGGCGGCGCAATTATACCAGATTTCAGCCAGGTTCATGTTGCCCGGATCAAACAGGGACGGCTCGAAATGTTCGCCCAGTTTGAATTGCGCATCGGGATAGCCATCCGACGCGGCGTCCCAAATGTCTGCATGTTCTTTGACGATCCGATCGGTGTCAGGTGTTGCAGGCGGCGCCAGGGGATCGGGTTTCGGATCGTCGGCGGTGTAACCGGCACCGGTATATTCGCATTCGCCGGTTTCGCTGATATCGAAATTGAACGGCACATTTTGCATATGCTCGATGGCAATTTCGTCGCCCTGAAGGGCCGCGCATTCAAACCAGCGGACGATTTTTTCGGCCTCGTATTCGTCGATCTCGTCGTCATCCTCGGCGTAGTAATAGGACAACATGATCGCATAAAGGCGCTGTGACATGGCATCGCCGGCATAGGCATCGCGCCGCAGGGCATCAAGCGTTTCATCGGCCTGCGCAACGGCCACCGGCAAAGCGGCCGCAATCAATACAGCCGAAATCATCGCTGCAATCGGGGATCTGGACATGCGTGCTCCAACAAGGGCGGCCATTCTTGCGGGCCGTTGGCTTTGATCACCTTTGGTGACCGGTTGATCGGATTTTGACAATAAATCAACCGGAACGGCAACTGAAATTAAGCGGATATAAAAGGGGAAATGACATGGCACTCAGTGACATAGCGCTTTGTGCGCGCGCCATGGTGATGATCGGTGCCAGTCCGGTTTCATCCTTTGATGAAGACAGTGCCGAGGCCGAAATTGCCAAATTGCTGTATCCGACAATCCGCGACGGGATGCTGGCAAGCTATCCTTGGCGGTTTGCGGCGCGCGGGGTCTGGCTTGCGCGGCTATCTTTGGCCGATGACGAACGCGATCCGAAGGATGGCGCAGCCCTTTTTGCCCTGCCACGCGATTTCATCCGGTTGCTGTCACTTGAAAATGATGGCGGCAAAATCAGCCGGTTTGAACTGCGCGACCGGGCGGTAATGTGTTCGGCGGAAACGGCATATCTGGGATATGTCGCCCGCCTGCCCGAGGGCAGCTTTCCGCCCTGGTTTGATCTTGCCCTGATTGCGCGGCTGGCGGCCGAGTTCTGTTTGCCGCTGACCGAAAGCAGCACGCGCGCCGAATATCTGTTCAAGCGATCCGAAGACCAGTTTCGCCAGGCCCGCCTTGCCGATGCCCAGCAATCCACCCCGCATGCGATTGATGATTTTTCGCTGATATCGGCCAGACATTAAGCCAGCATTGCCCCAACATTGACCCTATATTGATCGGAGGTTCCCATGGCCCGCAGGGTTCTTGAGAAAAATACCTTTTCGACCGGGGAGCTGGCACCGGAATTGTGGGGCCGGTCGGATTTGAATGCCTATGCCAACGGGGCGGCCCGGCTGCGCAATGTGTTTATCGAACCGTCCGGCGGGGTGCGGCGCCGTCCCGGCACGCGCCTGATTGGTGAACTGGGCGGGCCGGTACGTTTGGTTCAGTTCGAGTTCAATACCGAACAGACATACCTGATCGCTTTTGGCGATAAAAAGGCCGAGCTGTTTGAAGACGGGGTCAATACGCTTGGATTTGAAACCCCGTTCGGGGTCGAACATCATGATCTTTTGAACTGGACGCAAAGTGCCGATACGCTTCTTGTCGTGCATCCCGACATCCCGCCGGTGCGTATTACCCGATCGGCAAATGGTGAATGGCAGGTGACATCGTGGGGGTGGCGTTCAACCAACCTTGATACCGGGCAGCCATTCTATAAATTCATCGATCCGGCCGGCACCCTGACACCATCGGGCACCAGCGGCACGATTACGGTCACGGCAAGTCATGATCTGTTTGTGGACGGACATGTCGGAACGCTGTGGCGGATTGCCGGGGTCGAGGGCGCAGTCATTGCTGTATCAGGTCCGCAAACTGCGACCATGACGCTTAAAGGCAGCCTGCCCAACGTCAATGCCACGGTTGATTTCGCTGAGCAGGCCTTTTCAGACGTGCGGGGCTGGCCGCGCAGCGTGACATTCCATCAGGACCGCATGGTGATCGGCGGATCGCGTGATTTGCCCAACCGGCTTTGGATGTCGCATTCGGGTGATCTGTTTAATTTTGAACTGGGCGAGGGGCTTGATGACGAGGCGATTGAATTCGCGCTTCTGGCCGATCAGGTCAATGCGATTACCGGGATTTTCGCCGGTCGCCATCTTCAGGTTTTTACCAGCGGATCGGAATGGATGGTGACGGGTGATCCATTAACACCGGCCAATATCCAGGTCACGCGCCAGACAAGGATCGGCAGTCAAAGTCATCGCACCGTGCCGCTGGTCAATATTGACGGGGCGACGATCTTTGCCGGGCGCAGTGGCCGCGAAATCCGCGAATTCCTGTTTACCGATGTCGAGCAGGCCTATGGTTCGGCCGATCTGGCATTGCTGTCGCGCCATCTGGTGGATCGGCCAATTGATCAGGCCTTTGATGCCAATCGTCGATTGTTGCATGTGGTGATGGGGGATGGATCGCTTGCCACACTGACATTGTATCGGTCCGAGGCGATTACCGCCTGGTCGGCACAGAATATTGCGGGATGTGCGGTCACATCGGTCGCGGTATCGGGCGGGGATGTCTATGTCAGTTTACGGCGGGATGAAACCTATTACCTTGCCGTTTTTGACGAGGAATGCGGGTTTGATCTGCAAGTCAGCCAATCGATTGGCGCGGGCGAAGAACCCCGCCGTTATTGGGGCAGACTTGATGCATTGGATGATCTGACGGTCAATGGATGGGGCGATGGTATTCTGATCCCGGATTTGCCGGTTGCAGGCGGGACGGTGACCGTGCCCGGTGACGTCGGGCCGGTATCGGAACTGGCTGTTGGTTTGCCCTTTGGGCATGAAATCTTTGCCCTGCCGCCTGCTGCATCGGATGGCAGTCGCCCGCACGGGGGCAACGCAGTGCGATTAATATCGTTAACATTGCGTCTGGCCCAAAGCGGGCAGTTGCGCGTCGATACCGGGCGCGGGATGCGTGATGTTGCCCTTCCGGTTTCGGGCGATGACCCGGATGGACTTTATAGCGGTGATGTGACGCTTCGAAGTCTTGGCTGGCGGCGGGGCAGCGGGGGGACAATCAAGGACGGGCTATGGCGGATTGCCGGGGATTTTCCCCGGCCTTTTTTATTGCTGGGATGTGCATCGGAAATGGGGGTGAATGACTGATGGGTGGATTTACATCAATCGTGCCGATGGCGTTATCGGTCATGCAGACCGGACAGAAAATTCAGGCAAATCAGGCCAGTGCGCAAAGCCGGATTGATCTGCTTGATGCCAATCGCAAGGCCGATCTGGCCGATATCGAGGCACGGCAAAAACAACAGGATGCCGACCGCGAAGAGGCACTTCGTCGAAGACAGGCAACTTTGCGCGCACGCCAAGGGGCAGCGGGTCTGATGGCGGGCGGGGCCGGTTCGGCCAGTGCGGTTCTGGCGGGCTATGAGAAATCCGCGCGCGAGGAACAGGCGGCAGACGCGCGCGAGGCGCTGCGCAAGCGTAATCAGATCAACGCCAATGCCAGTTGGCGCGAAAAGTCGCTTTTGCGGGGGGTGCAGGATGACACGACCGCACGGCTAAGTGCCTGGTTTGCGCGACGTGACGGTTTGGGGGGATAGAAATATGGGAACCGTTTTTACCAATCAGATCAGTGCATCACGCGCCTTTGTCGGTGATGGCGCACGTGATCAGTTTGCCTTTGATTTTGCGGTGTTTGATCCGGGCGATATCCGGGTCTTGCACGACGGGGAGGAGATTGAAACCGGATTTCACATCGCGCTGGGCCAGACGGACGAGGGCGCAGGCGGTGTCGTCACATTCGAAATTCCGCCAGCACCGGGTGTTAGCGTGATGATCACGCGATCCTTGCGGTTACGGCGACTGAGTTCCTATGACGCGATGTCTGTGCCGCGCGGTGATGCAATTGATCGTGATCTTGATTTTGTGACGGCAGCCATTGGCGATATCGACCGGGCGTTTGCGGGCACCTTGCGCCTTGATGAAGGTGACCGCGATCAGGCATCGGCAAAGCTTCCGGTGATTGCGGCCGGTCGCACGCTGATCTGGAATGATGTGGGGGATGGTCTTGCCAACGGGCCAAGCGGGGCGGAAATTGCCAAGGCCGAAACCAACGCCACCCTTGCCCAATCCGCAGCCAACCGGGCCGAAGCCGCCGATACGCGATCGCAAAATGCCCTGCAATCCTTTGTCAAAGCCGATGCCGGGCCGATGCTTGATCTGGATTTTCGCAGTGGCAATGCGCTTTTGTGGGAGGATGAACGCCGCCGTCCGGTGATGGATGTGCCCGTAAACCGGATCATGGATATCCGTGAAACGGGATCGCTTGTGCGCCTGTCAAGCGGGGCAAGATTGACGCTGCCCGCGGCGTCGGTTGCGCGTAATGGTGTGTGCTATCGGGTGTTTAATGGCGATGGTACGATGGTCGATATTGCGACGGCCAGTGGCGATGTCATTCATCCGGTCAATGGCGGGGCGGAAAGCGGGGTTTATCCCCTGCCGATCCGGGGCGATATGGTCGATATTGTTTGCGATGGCACGCATGGCGGACGGTGGTTTGCCTGTCCGGTGCGCGAAAGCGGCCCGATCATCAAATTGCTGCGCACAGCACCCCAAAGTATCCCGGCTGGCGGGGCCTTCCTGATTGAATGGGATCAGGTGGTCGAGGACAGCCACGGTCTTTATGACGGGGCCGAATACGGGGTGACGGGTTTGGCACCGGGATATTATCACATTGATATCGGGGTCAGTTTTCCGGTGACCTATGAGGCGGTGATGACCACGCTTTATGTCGAACGGTTCAATGGCACGGCCTGGGCCACCCATTTGCAATCCAATGATATTACCGCGACCGGGAACGGTGCCAATCATACCTTGCGGCTTAATGGTGTGGCCCGGATTGGAGCGACGCCCGCAACCGGATTGCGGGTCCGGGTGCTGCATAGTGATGATGTTACCCGCAATATCGGGGCCAGTGATCTTTTGACCTGGTGGCATCTGCACCGGATTGGTGGTTAGGACGCGACCGCACATATCCGGTGAACAGCATCGCGCAGCAGGGATTTGGCATCGCGTGTTGCAAGGCGCCCGTCGCTCATGAATGCGCCGTCAAACAAAAGGGATATTTGCATCGCTGTTCCGTCGGGGTCCTTGATGGGCATGGTGCTGCAAATATCGGTGAGACGGCGATGCATTTCCGCCTTGTGGCGGCGTGCGACAAGGCGGGCGGGATGTTCGGGATCGGCAAATTCGGCGGCAATATTGATTTGCGGACAGCCGCGATAGGTGTCACGCGATACGCGCTGGGCGATCCAGTCACATAGTGCATCAAGCTGGCTTATGCCGGGTTCGCAGTCGCCAGTGATTTCATTCCATTGAGACCAGAATTCATCATCTTCCTTATCGAGAAAAGCTTCGATCAGGACGTCCTTGGTCGGGAAATGACGATAGATCGTGGTTTTGGCGACGCCGGATTTTTCAACAATCAGCTCCATGCCGACGGCACGGGCACCTTGGGCATAAAACAGCTCCGAGGCGGTTTGCAGGGCGCGACCATATCCAGAATTCTTGCGCATCTGACCTTTTCCATGTGCCGGGTTGGCGGGATTTGTGCCCGCCCGTTCGATCCGTTGTCAAAAACAATAATTGACAACGCTACCGATCGGTGTCAATTCATTAAAACGCTACCGATCAGTATCGAATGGGAAAGGCAAGATGCAGACCAATAAAATCATCACGGTTTTGGGCGCGGGCGGACATACCGGCCGCTTTGTTATTGATCTTCTGGAACGCAAGGGGCTGACCGCACGGGCCGCAACGCGCACAGGACGCTTTACCGATCTCTTGGGAAGGGATCGTTTTTGTGAAACGCTGGATTTCTCGGATGCGGCGGGACTGGATGGCTTGATGCGCGGTGCGCATGCCGTCATCAATTGCGCCGGCCCGTTTCTTGATAGTGCAAAACCGGCGATCAAGGCCGCATTGCGCGCCAGGGTGCCGTATCTTGCGTGCGATGGCAAGCGGTCAGGATATCTATGCGGTTACCGCGCCCTTGGTGGTGAATGCCTGTCTGGACATCCTGGACCGAACCGGGCCGGGCGGGGTTTTTGCCCCCGGTATGATCCTTGATCCGAACTCTTTCCTTGCCGGTCTTGCCCCTGACATTGATGTGCAGTTTTTTGACTGAACATTTCCGAACTGAACATTAAGGCGACGATATCGACAAAGGCCCCCGTCAATCTGATGGGGGCTTTTTCAATTGCCTGACCATCTGACAGTGAAATCAAGGAGATGCATCCAATGGGATTGCGCTATCAGCCCCTTGCGGCCTGCATGCAGGTGTCGTGTGCTTCGGCCAAACTGATCCGTGGCGAAAGCGGATTGATCGAGACCCTTGGCAATGATCAGCCGGGTTATGATCATGATGTGCCGGGGCGTCGTCTTGGCCTTTTGATCGAGGGGGCGGCAACCAACTTGCTGCGCTATTCCCGTGATTTTTCCAACGTGCTTTGGGAAAAGAACAGCGGTGTGAGTGTTGCGCCAAGTGCGGTTGCCGCCCCGGATGGCAGTCTGAATGCCATGCAACTTGACCTGCCGGGCGGGGCGGACGGGGTGTATCAGAATGTCGGGTCACTGATCAGCGGTGAAACATACAGTTTTGCCATCTGGATGCGCACAGTATCGGGCAGTGCAAACATCACCCTTGGCGGGATCAATGGGCCATCGACCAACGGAATTGCCCTTGATGAAAACTGGAAACGGGTCTGGATTGCCGAACCGGCGTCGGGCACGACGCGCTATCCGAAAATCAGTACAGCGATTTCGGGACTTCCGGCCTCGATCCTGATCTGGAATGCGCAGCTTGAAGCCGGACCTGCACCGACATCGGACATCATCAGCAACGGCATCCCGGCATCGCGGGCCGCCGATGATGTAACGCTTGATCCCGGTGACTGGTTTGCGCAAGGGGCGGGGACATTGGTGTTTGATCTGCATACCGCACCGGCATGGGCGGGCATCTGGCGGATCGTGCAGCTTTATGCCAGCAGCCTGAATGACGATCATCTTGATCTTGGCTATGACAGCGATGCCGGTCAGTTGCGCATATCCTTGCGCAGGGATGGCGTTCCGATCATTACCCAGTCGCTTTATGGCGGGCTTTTACCAGATACCCGTCATCGCATTGCGCTGGCATGGGAGGATGACGGGATTGCCGTGGCCCTTGGCGGCAGCGTTTTGACATCCCCGCCGGGCTTTGCCATGCCGCGCAATTTTTCTAATATCGTACTGGGATCATATGGCGGATCGGACAAGCATATGAACGGTTACTTGCGCAATCTTGCCTATTGGCCGGTACGGCTTTCGGATGGGCGACTGTCCGAACTTTCGGTGGTGTAAGCAGATTTTTCAAAAATAACCCCATGAGGTGTCTTGTGAAGACCGATCCAATTGCGGTGCTTCGCACCCGACTTTTGTCCGAGCTTCCCGATGATATCGCACTGGCACGCGATGCCTATCAGCGCCTTGCAACGGATGCCGCCGGGATCATGGACGCCAAGGAGTTTTCCGCCCATCAAGGGGCCTGCAAAGCAGCCCTTGGACATCTTGAAAGCCTGATCAAATTGCTGCGCTGGGCGTGCGAGGGGGCGGGTCATGCCTCAGACGGCGATGATCAGGATGTTGAAGGCAGCAGTTCGGTCGAAAGCCTGATAGCCGATGCCCGCCATAAACTTAAATCGGACGCTTGAGAGAGCATTCAGCGTCTGTGTCAGGGCGATGCAGGTGTGACGTTCTTGTCGTCTTTCATCAGATCAAGCAGCCTTTGATTGATGAACAGCTTTTCTTTGCCGGCGCTGATTTCGTTCAGGACGCCAATTTCGCACAACTGTTTCAAATAAACCGACGCCGTTTGCCGTTTTGCAATGCCTTGGTCGACAAGATTGGCGATGCGGCAATATGGCTGTTCAAATATAACCTGTAACAGTTCGTAGCTGTAAATCTTGGGCGTGTTTTTCCTGATAAGATCGCCCGTTTGATCCATGAGTTCGCGAATGCCCGCGATTTTCTGGCAGGTCCAGATAGATGTTTCTTCGACAGCCTTTAACATAAAGAGCAGCCAGTTTTCCCACTGACCGGTGCGGGTGACCTCCAGCAGCAAATTATAATAGGTCTGCTTATGCGCGACGATATATCTGCTGAGATACAGGATTGGCAAAGTGATCAGATTTTTATCGATGAGGAACAGGACATTTAAAATACGTCCTGTCCGGCCATTTCCATCGTGAAACGGATGGATTGCTTCGAACTGATAATGGCTGATCGCCATTTTGATAAGGGGATCGAGATCGTCAGTCTGGTGGATAAACTGTTCCCAATTGCCAAGCAAATCGCGAATGGTGCGTTCTCCGGCCGGGGGCGTGTAAATGACTTCTGCTGTTGCTTGGTTCCCGATCACGGTTCCCGGAAGACGGCGGATTTCCATCTCGGTGTTTTTAAGTTCCGAACATAGTTCAATCGCGGTGCGGGTGCTGAGCGGCATTGTCTTGCGACGCAGGAAACCTTGATGCAGCGCTGTGCGGTATCTTAGTGCTTCCTTGGTGGCATGATCTGCCCCCGTTTCTTCTTGGGCAAAGCGGAAAAGATTGTCGGTGGTTGTGACAATGTTTTCGATTTCGGAACTGTCCTTGGCTTCGAGAAGCGGGACCAGATTGATCAACAGATTCTGATTGGGAAGCAGTTCACCAGCCTGTTTCAGCTCGGCAAGGGCAGCACGCGCCGGTGCGCAGGCCTTTAAAACAGCACGTGTTTCAACAAGGTCGATGTCGGGCGGTAAAAGCGGAAGCGCGTTATATGGGATGTCGGCCTGCCAAGTCATTTTTTGTTCCCTGCTGCGAAAGCTGCATGCAGGCAGCTTATGTCGAAGAGATCACCATGACAAGAGTACGTGTCGATATTGTTGGGAAATGTCGACACGTTAAGGGGGCGGAGTACCTTCATGTCGATGCCGTCAACATGTGATTCGGTATATGTCGATATTATTGGAAAATTTCGACATGTTTGAATTGATTCTTGGGTGAAATGTGGTTGGTGGGGGCAGTATGGCGCGGGCAAGTTTCGCCGAATTCGTGTGGATCTGGGATCAGATGTTGGGGCTGAACCTTCCGCGGCATCATCGCAGGATGGCGGACTGGCTCGAAGAATGCTGGCGGTCCGGGCGGCGTGAAATGCTGTTGATGGCGTTTCGTAATTCCGGGAAATCAACGATTGTCGGGCTGTTTTGTGCCTGGTTGCTGTATCGCGATGCCAATTTGCGCATTCTGGTTCTGGCGGCTGATCTTGATCTGGCCAAGAAGATGGTGCGCAACGTCAAACGCATTGTTGAACGTCATCCGTTGATGGCTGGTCTGGTGCCCGAACGTCTGATCGATTGGGGGAGCGAGCGTTTTACGGTGGCACGAAACGCGGTTTTGCGTGATCCGTCGGTTCAGGCGGTTGGGATTGGTGGCAATATCACCGGATCAAGGGCCGATATCGTGATATGCGACGATGTCGAGGTCCCCAAAAACAGCGATACCGCCCACAAACGCAGTGAGCTTCGCGAGAAGTTATCCGAAATTGCCTATGTCCTGTCGCCCGGCGGGGCGCAGCTTTATGTCGGCACACCGCACAGCTATTATTCGATCTATGCCGATGAGGTCCGCCCGGAAACCGGCGAGGTCGCGCCGTTTTTAAATGATTTCTCACGGTTTGTTCTGCCCATCGTCAATAGGCATGGAACATCAAACTGGCCGGAACGGTTTGATGACAAGGCGATTGCCGCGATCAGGGCAAGGACACCTGCGCATAAATTCAAAAGCCAGATGATGCTTGAACTGGTCGCGCCCAATGCCGGGCCGTTTGATCCGGCACGGTTGCACTATTACGACGAGGCAACCGATATCACCTATGGCAATGGCCGGATGCGGCTTGGCATCGGGGAACGCACCATGGTCGCAAGTGCCTGTCATTTTGATCCAAGTTTTGGCGGGCTTCGCGGCGACGGGGCGGTGGTGGCGTGCGTTTATATCTGCGATCAGGGGGAATATTGGCTCCATGATATCGCATGGTTGCACGCAGGTACTCCGACCGCTGGCGGGGCGGGTGGTGAAACACCCTGGCGCGATGAGGCAAGTCAGCTTTGCGCACAGGTCGCGGAATTCATGGCGCGCAATCACCTGCCGTCGGTCCGGGTTGAAACCAATGGCATTGGCCGGTTCCTGCCCAATATCTTGCGGCGTGAATTAAAAGCAATCGGATGGGCGGCAAGCGTCGTAGAACATTATGAAGCCACCAACAAGGCCACCCGGATTGAAGATGCCTTTGGCGCGGTGATGGGGGCAGGGTTGCTTCATGTCGGGTCACTGGTCGTCAAAACCCCGTTTTTGCGGCAATTGCGGGAATGGCAGCCAAATGGCGGGGGGCATGATGACGGGCTTGATGCGGTGGCGGGATGTATCCTTGCCGAACCGGTCCGGTTGCCACGGGTGGATATGCCGCTTTACCGGGCCGGCTGGCGGGGAAATACGGGTGTTTTTCGGGCCGAGAACCGATTTAATCCGTGAAAGACAGGCCGAAAACCCCGGCGCGAGAAAAAACTTTTCTCACAATGCCAAGTAGTTAGGGGGTGGATGTATCATAATTATGAAATATTCATGGAATTTTCAGGTTTCGTGCCTACGTTTATTATATGAAAGAATAGTCGTGTGATTTTTAACCTATACTAAAGGGCGGTTTAAGCCGACGAAAAAACGGGTTCATTACCGGGAAACGGCCAGATCGATTTGTTGATCAATTTCGCAGTCCAGGACAACAAGACGCCCCTTCGGGCGCACCTGACTGTCAGGAGGCCTGACCATGTGGAGAACACTAAGCTTGATGGCTGTAATGGCAGGTGCCGTTGCAGTGACAATCCCGGAAGCCTCGGCTTCTCCGGTCTGCGGTGACCGCAGCAAGGTTATCGACAGCCTGAGCGCCAAATATTCCGAAGAACCGGTTGCCGTTGGCGTTACCTCGAACGGTGGCGTGATCGAGGTGCTTAAGGCACCCGACGGGCAAACCTGGACGATCCTTTTCACTTACCCATCCGGCCCCAGTTGCCTTGTCGCATCTGGCGAAGCCTGGCAGGATCTTGAAGAAAAGATCAAGGGACCAGCCGCCTAGCAGACACGAAATTCGTGCCTCCTGAGCCTTGGTCACCGGCACGGAGTGCCGCGCGCAGACTGATTTGCGCGCCACCTGATGCCATCAGAGTTTTATGCCGATCATCAAAGCCGGGGCAGGTGCCCTGGTTGTGATGACCTCCTTGAACTGACCCGCAAGCCATCCCGGTTTGCGGGTTTTTCTTTGCCTGTAACCAAGCCGAGGCCCCGATGACCGATCCAAGTCAGCCTGTTGATGTGATCTGGTGGATCACGGCGGTCGAAATCCCGGTGGTCGCCAGCCTGTTCTGGCTGCATTGGCGGATGCGCTCCGAACTGCTTTCGCGGATCGAGGATCAGCGCATTCGCCATGATCAGGAAGCCGGTGATCTGCGATCCGACCTTGCCGACTTCAAACTTGATGTCGCGCGCAACTATGTCTCGATCCCGTATCTCAAGGACATTGAAAAACGCCTGACCGGGCATTTGCTTCGGATCGAGGCCAAACTTGACAGCCCGCATAAAAAGGAACTGGCCCATGACTGATCTTATGACCCGCCCGATTGCCGAACCTGAAACCTTGCCAGAGACTTTGCCAGAGACATTACCAGAGGCCGAAATCCTTGCCCGTACCCTCTATGGCGAGGCGCGCGGCGAAGACCTTGCCGGGATCGAGGCGGTGGCATCGGTGATCCTTAACCGTGTGGCCTTTGCCCGAAAACGCGGGCGGTACTGGTGGGGCAATGACATCAAATCGGTATGCCTGAAACCGGGGCAGTTTTCCTGCTGGAACGCCGATGATCCCAATCGCAAGAAGTTGCTCGCGATCAATCCGCGTGACCCGGCATATCGCCTGTGCAAGCGCATCGCCAAGCGGGCGGTGACGGGCGAGCTTCGCGATCAAACCGACGGTGCCACCCATTACCACACCCATGCGGTTGATCCCTATTGGGCACGCGGGCAGGTGCCGGTTGCCGAGATCGGACATCATGTTTTTTACAAGAATATCGGGTAGGGGAGGTATCACGTGATCCCAGCATTGCTTGCCCAGATCGGTCTGCCGCTTTTGATCAAGGCGGTTGGTGCCGGACTTGATCATATCGACAATCCGATTGCCAAGTCTGCGGCCGAGGGCCTTAAACAGGTCGAAGATGCCGTCACCAAAGGCGACGTCACACCCGCCCAAATCCTTGAAGCCAACCGCCACACCGAACGCATGGCGGAAATCGAACTGGCCCGCGATACCGAAACGCTTAAATCGGTCAATCGCACCATCCGGGCCGAGGTTGCCAGCGAAGACGCGTTCGTGCGGCGCTGGCGGCCAAGCTTCGGCTATGCTGTCGCGCTCACCTGGATCATGACCATGGGCGCAATTGCCGCCGCCATCATCCTGACCCCACTTCAGGCCCCCGCGATTATCGCCGCCCTGGTCAATACCAGCCCGATCTGGGGCATTGCACTTGGGGTTTTGGGGGTGAGTGTAGTTAAGCGGAGTGCGGATAAGAAGATGTGAGTTATCTGCCGATAGTTTCGAATAATGCGATTGTTTCGAATATTGCGTTTAAAAAGGGCGCGTATTATATATTAAGCAGCCCCCTAAGACCGGAGAAGGGAGGGGGAGGTGACGGGAAACGGAGTATGAGCAATGTCAGCCTTACGAAAAGATGATTTCGGTGGCCGCTTGCCAACGCAAATCGAAAGCGCAACAGCCGACCAGCTTCGCCAGATTATTGCCTCGCAGGCGAAGGAAGGCGAGGATACTAAGCTGACTGTTGTGCGTGGTGAGGGCAGGGCGGAAACCATCACGCTCAGCCCTGCTTTGACGGAAAGCCTGATGAACTTGTTGCGTCTGGTTTCTGGCCGTCAGGGATTTCAGATGATCCCGCTGTCGGCAGATTTGACGACACAGCAAGCAGCGGATTTGCTGAATGTGTCGCGACCCTATTTGATCAAGCTGCTTGAAGCGGGCGACATCCCTTACGCTACCGTTGGGCGGCATCGTCGGATCAAGGCAGAGGATTTGTTTGCCTACAAGGCAGTGCGGGATGCGGAGCGCCGAGAAGCATTGTCGGAATTGGCACGGATGGATGCCGACCTTATCTTGAAGGGATATTGATCTCGAATGTCATACAGGTCAGATCATTTTACAGCGCTTCTTGATGCATGTGTTCTGGCCGGTGTGTTCAAGCGCAATCTTCTCCTGAGTCTTGCTGAGGCTGAGCTTTTTCGTCCGAGATGGAGTTCTTTGATTCTGGATGAAATGGAACGTGCAATTGCCAAAATCACGAATGGAGACGCGGATACTTCAAGGCAGCGCTGGGAGATGGAAAGGGCGTTTAAGGATGCCTCTGTTTCCGGATATGAGGTGCTTATTCCAATCATTCAGTTACCAGATGATGGTGATCACCATGTTTTGGCCGCAGCAGTGCATACTCGCGCGCAAGTGTTAGTTACGGATAATCTTAAGGACTTTCCGGTCAATGAATTGGTGAAGTTCGGGATTGAACCCAAATCACCCGATGACTTTATTGCAGATACAATTACCCTACATGAGCAAACGGCTTTCAAAGCCTTGAAGGTTATGCGAGAAGGATTTCAAAATCCGGAACTCTCAACCGAAGTTATTATTCAAACTGCCAAACGCCAAGGCTTGCTGAAAACGGCGCTTTTGATGAAGGAATATGAGCGGTACTGGTGACGGGCACGGAGTTTGATCAGTGCTTTAGAAAGGTCTCGATATCCTCAGATGCATATCCCAAAAGCTCTCCCATCCGCGCTGAATCGGCATCGTGATCGATAACCGTTCCGGCACACAGATTGCGGCACATCACCAAGGCTTCCTCGATCCGCCATTCTTCGCCGGGTAGGGCGAAGAACAGGTAACGCATCTCAAAGGGCGGGCGTGGAATGATTTCTTCGACGCGGATGATGGTGCCTGCGGCCACATGCGGCGCGAAATCGGCATCGGGGAAATATTCGCTGACATGAAGGGCGTCTGAAAACATTGCCATCGGCTTGCTGCCGGCGAGCATCAATTCGAGTTCGCGGTCATTGTGTGGGCCAATGCCCGGCGGCAATGTCAGTTCATCATCCATCATGCGTACCCACGTTGCGTCAGCCAATCGTCGCAGCGGCGTGATACGTCGTCAACGATGGTGTCCAGTCTTGGGCTGTCGGCGTCGCTGTTACGCAGCTCTTCGCGCAGTGGTTTGACGGCGTCTTGCAGTTTTTGGGCGATGGATTTGAGCTGTTTGCGAAGGGCGGTCGGGGAGCTTCCGATGGCGCGGGCCTGTGCGTCCCAATGCGACCAGTCAAGTTTGGTCGGATCAAACTCGCCGCCAATGGATTGGGCGAGGCGGGGGCGCTGGGTTTTGAAGCAATCGCGGAATGCGGCCCCGTTATTGACGTCATATAGCGGGCTGATCGCGGTCTGGACCGATTTCGGATTCTGGCGATAGATCAGTGAATAGTTTTTGGCATGCGCATCGGGATTGCCGGTCAGGAAATTGAAAATCACAAAGCCAAGCAATTTCGGGATATCGCGGGCGGGAACCGTGGCGGCCTTTTGGGTCATGGCAAACATGGCGGCCAAGTCCGGTCCGCCCTGTTTTTCATATTTCAGGTCCGGGTTGATGCCCGTCGCCTGACAGAAATCTTCCTGATGCAGGCGGGTGACGTGCACACCGGCCGAAGCCTTGGCATAGGAGCGGTCAAACCGGGTGACAAACAGCACCGGGCGGTCGTTATATATCCGGATTTTGGTGTGGGCGGCATCAAGCCCGATGGTGCGGGCGAGCTTCATGCAAAAATGTTCGGTCCGGGTGGAATCCGGCAGGCGTTCGATATCAATCTTGATGATATGGGTGCTGGGATAGCCGCCAATCGGCAGGGATATGTCGCCACTGTCGGGATCGATGTAAACCGCGGCCTTGTCATTGACCCCGGCAAGGGACAGGACGACTTCGTCCTCGTCAATGAAAAGCGGGCGTTGTGGTAGCTCGGCAATGCGGTTGGCCAGATCATCCTGGGTAATTGGCATCAGGTGCGGTTGGGGGGCGTTGGATGTTGTTTGCTGATCGGGATGGAGCAGCATCAAGGCCCCGGCGCAGTCGCGCCCGATATGTTCAAGAATGCCAAATTCGTCCGTCGGGGCGACGTTAAAAAGTTCCCCGATCTGGCGTCGGACATCCTTTTTATCGGGCAAAAGCCCGTCAAAGAACGGCTCGATAGCGGTATGGTCAAACTGGCCGGGGCGCAGCGGGATGCTTTGCGAAACCGGATAGGATGTCGGTTGCGTTAGCCATTCCGGTGCATATTCAAACGACATATAGCCACGGTCATCGGCCTTCAGGGTGCCGACGAGATCATGGCCATTGGCAAGAACAAGGAGTGACTTGCTCATTCCCGGCCCCCGTCGTCGCCCGGATCGGTACTTGCCATGATATCAAGCCAGTTGATTTCAACCTGCCCGCCAAGGGCGCGGACAATATCAATCACATTGGCAAAGCTTGGATTGTCTGCCTTGCCGGTTTCAAGCTGACTGATGAATTTGATGCTGAGCCCCGTCGCAAGCGACAGATCGGTTTGCGATAGGCCAAGTGCCCTGCGCGCATTGCGGATTTCCGGGCCAAGTTGATCCATGCGGGTGATGTGCATGGTATCCTCCAAATTTACCTGTGGGTAAATTTAAGTGATTTAATGCCGGAAGTAAAGAAAAGTTTACCTATGGGTAAATTTCCGCTGTTTTTGGTTTGGTTTCTGGAGATTGTTTACCTGCGGGTAAAGTTCGGGTGCTTCGGCGATGGTGGCAGAGGCACCCGATAAGGCAGGGCGCGTCAAAGGGGGATGTTCAGGCTTTTCATCACCTTGCCCTGACCGCCGGCCAGAAGGCCGGTGATGCGGCGGTCTTTAAGGTCGAGGGTGACGGTGATCCGGCTTGGTGATGGTTGAGCCATGAATGCGCCCTGGGCGATCAGGAATGTGTCCTTGTTCATGTCCAGAAAGTCATAAAGCACACAGGCAAGTGGACCTGCGGCCATGCCGGTGGCGGCTTCCTCAGAGATGCCATAGCGCGGGGCAAACATCCGGGTGGTGGCATCAATATCCGCATCACCGGTATCAGTGGTGAAAATGTAATAACCGATCAGATCAAGCTTTTCGCTGATGTCGTTGATGGCATCCTGATCGGGTGTGATGCCGGCAAGGGTTGCCTGATCCCTGACCGCAAGGACGATGAAGTTATTGCCGGTATTGACCAGAACCGGGCGGGCGCGGTCGTCAAGATCATCGCTGGTAATCCCGAGTGATTTCAGAACATCGCAAAGTGTGACGTCCTTATCGGACCAGTTGGCAGCGGGGGCGTAGGTCGGGGCAAGCTGTTCCATATAGGCCATGCCGGCATCCAGGATGATCTTGCGCGGGCCATCGACGGTTTCCTTCGATGTTGCACCATCACCAAAGCGTTCCAGTTCGGCCAGATAGGAAAAGGTTGCGATGGTGGCGTGGCCGCAATGGGCAATGCGTTTGGTCGGCGTAAAGAAATCAAGCTTGATGCCACATGTCTCGGATTTCGAAACAAAGGCGGTTTCCGAAAGTCCGACCTTTTGCGCGATCAACAGCTTTTGATCGTCACTATATCGATCGGCATCCAGCACCACCCCGGCCGGGTTGCCGCCCATACCGTCTTTGACAAAGGCATTGACGATCTGAACCGTGACGGTTTGGGGTATTTC
This sequence comes from Thalassospira profundimaris, assembly GCF_003326675.1. Classification (GTDB taxonomy): domain Bacteria; phylum Pseudomonadota; class Alphaproteobacteria; order Rhodospirillales; family Thalassospiraceae; genus Thalassospira; species Thalassospira aquimaris. The sequence continues at coordinate 111,876 of NZ_JPWF01000004.1, read as the reverse complement.
TTGAGATGTACTCATAACTCTGTTCCTGCTAAAATCTCTAATAATCCTGTTTTAGTTGCCAAATCAGAGATAAAGAACTCATATATAAATGAAGATATCTCATGAAAAGTCACGTGCGAGCCTGATCGCCAGGGCCAATCAGAACGCCCCGCTTTTGGCGGCGATTGCGCGCGAAAACAGTTTCAGCAAGGCGGCCGAAATCCTTGGCGTGCATCAGTCGGCGATCAGTCACCGGGTCAATCTTTTGGAACAGGCACTTGGCTTTTCGCTGTTTGAGCGCACCACACGCCAGATCACCCCGACCGAACATGGCCGTATCCTGTGTGCGGCGGCGATTGACGCCATGGCGATTTGGGATATGGCGTTCGAGCGGCTGGAAAAGTTCGAAACCCAGGGCGCGGTGCGCCTGTCGGTGTCATCGTCGCTGGCGATGAAATGGGTGTTGCCGCATTTGGCAAATGCCGCGGACGCGGGGCTTGAGATCGCGCTTGATGTCAATGATCGCCCGGTGGATTTCCGGGCGGGCGTAATTGATGCGGCCATCCGTTTTGGCGTTGGGCCTTATCCGGGGCTGCATTCGACCCTGCTTAAAAAGGCCGAAATTCTGCCGGTGGCCCGTCCGGGATATTGTGATGCCGGTGCAACACTTGAAATGCTTGCCGGGTTACATTCCACAACGTTTTTAAAAGATGTCGCGGGGGAGCGCGATGATACCGATTTTAGCTGGGCCTATTACAAGGATCAGGCGGGGCTGAGCTTTGAGACGGATGCGCGCCACATCGCCTTTGATCGTGCTGATCTTGTCCTGCAGGCCGCGATCAATGGCATGGGCATCGGTCTTGGCCGAACCCTTTTGATCGAGGGCGATATTGCCCAAGGCTTCCTTGCGCCGGTCGGACCAGCGGTTGCGATGAAATCGGCCTATTGGCTGGTATGCAGTCCCGATTTCGCCGGGACGGAGCGTTATGCGACGCTTTTGGGCTGGCTTCGCGATCAGATGAAATAGGCTTGCCGTTTTGTGCGCGCCTGCCTAAATTCCGGGCATGACAAATATAGAACATGAAACGATTTACCGCGTATTGGGTTCGGACGAATGGGCGGAAGCGCTCAGTGCCGGGCAATATGACGGCGCGCCGCATGATATTGCCGATGGCTTTATCCATTTTTCGACCCAGGATACGCTGGCTGCAACACTTGCGCTGCATTATGCCGGGCGCGATCATCTTAAGCTTTTGCGGGTTCCGGTCGCGCCGATTGCGGCGAAACTGAAATGGGAACCGGCCCGTGGCGGCACGCTTTTCCCGCATCTTTATGACACCCTGTCGGTCGAACATGTTGCCAAGGTTGATGATATTCGCCTTGATGAAAACGGTGTTCACATTCTGCCCGAAGATTTGCGCTAGTCCCCTTCGGGGCTTTAAGGCTTTGGGCCGTCAATACTTTACCGCATAAAAATACCGGGCAGCACCATGATTGGTGCTGCCCGGTTTCTTTTTGCGTTTTGGGGGAACGCACTTGGGGGTATTGGGGGGTATTGACGTATTGGCAGATCGTTGGGTGAGCTGGTCGGTTAGACCAGCTCGGCCAGGGCGGCGGCGTTGAAGTCTTCGAGTTCGTCAAACGCACCCTTGGCGACCTTGTTGGGCCACTGGGCATCGGTGATCAGGGCGCGGCCAACCGCGATCAGATCGAACTCGCCACGTTCCATACGCTCTACCAGACCATCAAGGTTGGATTTTTCGGATGCTTCGCCCGAAAACGCGCCGATGAAGTCCGATGAAAGCCCGACAGAACCGACGGAAATGGTGGCAGCGCCAGTAAGCTTTTTCGCCCAACCGGCAAAGTTCAGGCCCTTTTCACCGTCAATTTCGGGGAATTCCGGTTCCCAGAAACGACGTTGGGAAGCATGGATGATATCCACACCGGCCTCGACCAGCGGGGCCAGCCATGACGTCATTTCGTCCGGCGTGGTGGCAAGGCGGGCGGTGAAATCCTGTTGCTTCCACTGGCTGACACGCAGGATGATCGGGAAGTCCGGACCAACGGCGGCACGCATTGCAGCCACCACTTCGCGGGCAAAGGTCGCACGTTCGGCAATGGTTTTACCGCCAAAACGGTCGGTGCGAAGGTTGGTGCCCGACCAGAAGAACTGATCAATCAGATAGCCGTGCGCACCATGGATTTCAAAGGTATCAAAACCGGCATTCTTGGCATCAAGGGCGGCCTTGGCAAAGGCGGCAATGGTGTCGGCAATATCGGCATCAGACATGGTATTGCCGCGCGGCTGATCCGGTCCAAGAAGGCCCGACGGGCTTTCGACCGGGGCATCTGGTTCCCATTCGGTAAAGGCACGGGTCGATCCGGTATGCCAGATCTGCGGGCCCATTTTGCCGCCAGCGCCATGCACGGCATCGGCGACGGCCTTCCAGCCAGCCATGGCAGCATCACCGTGGAAGAACGGAATGCCCGGATCGTTGCGCGAAGCGGGGCGGTTGATCACTGTGCCCTCGGACAGGATCAGGCCAACGCCGCCTTCGGCGCGCTTGCGGTAATATTCGGCATTGATTGCGCCCGGAATGCCGTTTGCGGCCTTGGTGCGGGTCATCGGGGCCATCACGATGCGGTTTGGCAGTTCAAGGGTTTTCAGCCGGAAGGGCTGAAACAGAATGTCTGTGTTGGTCATTGCGGAAGTCTCCGTCTGATGAAAGTCTATGATGGAGACTAGATATATGTTATATACCTGGTGTCAATGAGGCACCTTGAAGAAACCAGGTATACTCAAGGAAACCGCCTACCCGCAGTTGAGGCGAAGAAAGCCGCGTAACCGAAAGGGTCCGTCATGGAAATGAAGGAATGTTCGATCAAGGAATTCCGGGCCGATTGCCCGTGTCGGGGGCTGTTTGACCAGATCGCCGACAAATGGTCGATGATGATCCTTGCCGTTCTTGCCGAAGGACCGCTTCGCTTTAATGCGATCAAGCGCGGCCTTGAAGGCATCACGCAAAAGGCCCTGACCCAGACATTACGCAAGCTTGAACGCAACGGCATCATTGCGCGCAATGTCATTGCGACATCACCCGTCGCGGTCGAATATGAAATCACCCCGCTGGGTCGTACCCTGATCGAACCGTTCAAGGCGCTTTATTACTGGACCAAGGAAAAGATGCCTGAGGTTGAGGCCGCCCGTGCGGCGTTTGATGAACGTATGGGCGAGACTGCCTGACGCGATACCGCAAGGGGTGTTGGATTGGGCACCCCTTATATGAACTGCGTCCCTGTTTGATCGGGGCGGGGCATTTCAGAGAAAATTCTTGCGCAGTTTTACGCAAGCATCTAGATGTTGTTGCGAATGATCCGCATTTGAATTATTCGATGAGGGCATCTGTTTGCTATTTCAGGTGAACAGAAAGGATCAAAGCGCAGGACGACCGTCATTGGGCAAGCAGCCAACCAGTCTGGATATTTTTGTCACGCACCGTCGGGCGTTGCTGAACTATGCCAGCAGCATCGTCGGCAGTCGTGCCCAGGCCGAAGACGTTGTGCAGGAAGCCTGGTTGCGGTTTGACGAGGCATCGAACGGCAGGTTCCTTGATGATTCCACCAGTTACCTTTTCCGGATTGTGCGCAATCTGGCCCTGGACGGGAAGCGTCGCCTGAAACGCGAAAGTCAGGTCATCACCGATGATGATTTCGAAGCTGCGGCAAATATGTCGCAAAACAGTCCGCCGTCACCGGAAATCGTCGCGCTGTATAAAGACGAATATGCATTGGTGATGGCGGCCCTTGACGAACTGCCGGAACGCACCCGCATGGCGTTTGAAATGCATCGTTTCGGCGGGGCCAAATTGCGTGAAATTGCGGTTGCACTCGATATCTCGTTGCCATTGGCGCATCGTCTGGTTGGCGATGCCTTGCAGCACTGCAAGGAGAAGCTCGGATGGCCGTGATCTTGTTCGGAACCGGAATTTTGTATAAAAAGCCGTCGACCAAGCGTTGTATATACAGGGAAGTTAACCCTGTGGGCTTGTGGAATGGCAAAGACGGATCGCCGGTTTCCCTGTGTGAACGGGGCGGGGTCCAGGAAAGCGTATGACTGCGAACGTCCAACAGATCGAGAAAGCCGCATCGCGCGAGGCAACAGACTGGTTCCTGCTCCTTGGTGAGGAACCGGACGATGCCGGTTTGCGCCGCGATTTTGAAAATTGGCTTTCGGCAAATCCTGTGAACCGGGCGGCTTGGGATGCCATGACACAGGCATCAGAAGCGATGGACAAGGCAATGCCTGTTCATGCCGCAAAGTGGCAGCCGCTTTTGGCCGAAGTTCGCAAAAATGACGCGGCAGTTGGCAGTGAAGCAGTTGCCGGTGGGGCAAGCGCGCAGACGCATCGTGATGAACCGGCTGCCAATGACGGCAGCGTCAGCATGCCGGGGCAATCTCCAATTCATGTTTCCGCAAATCGTCATTCATCCTCGTCTTCCCGATCATTTGGCACCCGCCGGTTTGGGCGTTTGGCCCGTTTCGGGGGGCTTGGTGTTGCGATGGCGGCAAGTCTGTTTGCGATTGTTGCCGGGCCGGGCATGTTGCGGAATTTGCAATCGGACTATGCCACCGGGACAGCAGAAATCCGCACGGTGATGCTTGAGGATGGCAGCAAAGTAACGCTGGCACCGGAAAGTGCCATCACTGTGGTTTATAGCAATGAGCGACGCAAAATTCGGCTTTTGGACGGGGATGCGTTTTTTGACGTGGCCGCCAATCCGGAACGCCCGTTTGTCGTCACAGCCGATGATGTGAATTCCACGGTCCTTGGAACCGGGTTTGAGGTCCTGCGCGGTAAAAGCGGCGTGGATGTTGCGGTTGAGCATGGCCGCGTGCGGGTCGACTATACCAGTGAAGAGCAATCACTGCTTGCCGCCACGCTTGATGCGGGGCAATCGGTTCATGTCGATTGGGCCGGGGGCAATGGAGCAGGACAGATGGCACGCGGGGACAAGCCCGTTACCCATGTCGCGCCATGGCGTCAAAAGCAGCTGATTGCCCGTGATCAGCCGCTTGGCGCGGTGGTTGATCAATTGCGTCGCTATTACGCCGGCAAGATTGTGGTTCTTGGCGATGCCCTGTCAGATGAAACCGTGACGGGGGTTTACAACCTGTCTGACCCGCTTGAGGCTTTGTATGGCGTTGCCCGGGCGCGAGAGGCCGATTTGTGGCAGGTCTCGCCGTGGCTTGTGATTGTCTCAAGATAAATTCGTTGTAAAACAACGATTTATAAAAAATCCCGATTTTTTAGAGAAAAAACTGAACAGCCGGCGTTCCATCTATAGAAGCGTCATTGATATGCAATCGCATTCGCAATGGCGCAGGATATCAACATGTCAAAAAAGGTGGAACACGACGTGATCAAGGGGGTAGGAACCTGTTTTTCCGGGATTCACCGGAAAGTTGCCTTGGCGGGGATGCTTGCGGTAACGACGGCCTTGTCATCGATTTCGATGGTGGCGCCGGTTCAGGCGCAAGAGGCATCGGCGACAGCGGGGTTCGAAGAAAAATTCCAGGCAGTTCAGAATTTTGATATTGCCGCACAGCCATTGACCGATGCGCTTGTCGCCTATGGTCAGCAATCGGGTATTCAGGTCACGGTGAATGGCGATGTTGCCCGCGATGTTTCGGCACAGGCTGTCAGCGGGGAAATGTCGGGCGAAGCCGCCCTGCGTCAGTTGCTGGCCGGAAGTGGTCTGTATTTTGTTGTTTCGCGCTCGACCGTTGAAATTTTGCGTCCTGCCACAGGGGATCAGGATGCGGTAATGCTTGATCCGGTTATGGTCGAAGCCATGAGCCGCCGCGATGCCCAAACCGATATTGTCGACGGTTATGTCGCGACAACCAGTGTTACCGGGACCAAAACCAACACATCTTTGCTTGAAACACCACAGTCGATATCAGTGGTGACGCGCGATCAGGTCGAGGTGCAGCAAGCCCAAAGCATTACCCAGTCACTGCGTTATACATCCGGTGTTGCCGCCGAAGTGCGCGGTTCGGCATCGCGGTATGACATTCCCTATATTCGCGGTTTTGGTTCACCAAGTGATCCGATCCAGTATCAGGACGGGCTTAACATGGTGCGCGGTCCGGGATATGCCTTTCCCCAAACCGAAGCATATGGTGTCGAGCGGGTTGAAGTTCTGAAAGGTCCGGCATCGACCACCTATGGCTCGGCCATGCCCGGTGGGCTTGTGAATGTCGTGACCAAACGTCCGACCGAACAAAAACGCGGCGAAGTCGAAGTTCTTGTTGGCAGTCATGATCGTTATCAACTGGCGACCGACGTTTCGGGACCGGTGACCGACGACAATTCGTTGCTGTATCGTTTTGTCGCGTTGGGTCGAGACAGCGAAACACAGGTGGTCAACACCAAGGAACAGCGTGTTTATGTGGCACCGGCACTGACCTGGAAGCCGACAGATGACACCACGCTTACCATGCTGAGCCATTATCAGCGTGATCCCGAAGGCGGCTATTACGGTATTTTGCCGACAGTCGGGACGGTCTGGAGCAGCTCTGCCGGGGCAATACCGCGCAGTTTCAATGATGGCGATCCGGCATTTTCCGACTTTGATCGTGAACAGTATTCCGTCGGATATGAATTCGAGCATGTCCTGAATGACACATGGGCGTTTCGCCACAATCTGCGTTATCTCGACATTGATGTATCGACCAAGGATATCGCCACCAGCAGCCTTGCCGCAGATGGCCACACGATCAACCGTTATGCCTTGACCACAGACGAACAGACCCGCGGTGTCACATCGGATTTGCAGGCCCAGGCAGATTTCACCACGGGCATGATCGATCATACGGCGCTGTTCGGGTTTGATTACAAATATTCGGACTCATCGCAGTACCGGTTATATGGCGCGTCGGCACCGACAATTGATTATCTGAACCCGGTTTATGGTGTTGCGACGTCCATCTCCTTGTCGCCGTTTGTTGATCAGGACCAGACCATCAGCCAATCCGGCCTTTATATTCAGGATCAGCTTGATATCGGGAACTGGAATTTCCTGTTTGGCGGGCGATATGACGCCGTTCAGACAGTGACCGACAACAACCGTACAAGCGTGCGCCAGACCCAGAATGACGATGCCTTCAGCTGGAAAGCCGGTGCTGTCTATAATTTTGAAAGCGGCATTGCACCCTATGTCAGCTATGCAACGTCTTATCTTCCGGTCAGCGGGACCGACTACAACGGCGATGCGATGGATCCGACCACGGCCGAGCAATATGAAGTTGGTTTGAAATATGAACCGACCAGTATCAATGCCCTGTTCACACTGGCCTATTTCGATATCACGCAGGAAGATGTCGTAAGCCAGATCAACCCGAACCAGCGCTATCAAACCGGTGAGGTACAGTCAAAGGGCGTGGAGTTCGAGGCCAAGGTTGCCTTGACCAACCAGACAAACGCAATTGCAAACGTCACCTATACTGATGCGGAAATTACCAAAAGTGTGGTCAATGATCTTGGGGATGCACCGATTGCAATTCCCGATATCACGGCATCCCTTTGGCTGGATCACAAATTTGATCGTGGCTTCATTGATGGCCTGACGATCGGGGGTGGTGTGCGCTATGTCGGGGAAACGGTCGGCGGTTACAGCCCGAATGCAGCAAGTGCAAGTGCGGTTCGTATCGATGTTCCGGACTATACCCTGTTTGATGCGATGGTGCGGTATGACCTTGGTGCCCTTGATAGCCGCATGGAAAACATCACGGCCCAGATGAATGTGTCCAACCTTGCCGATGAAACCTATGTCACCTGTCTTTCCAATAACTTCTGTAACTATGGCAATGGCAGGACTGTCTATGTTTCACTGAAATACGCTTGGTGAGGCAGCTATGTCGAACTTGAATACGTGTGTGGCGGGGGATCAAACCCCCGCCATTCGGCGTCGACATGGTCTGGTGCTTGCGGGGATCAATGCCCTTTATGTCGGTTTTGGCATGGTTATGGGCGTTGTGAATGGTGGTCTTCCGACCGTGATGCGGGCGCAGGGGATCGATATATCGACTGCTGGCTGGCTTTATCTGCTGTATCTGCCATTCGGTCTGACATTCCTGTGGGCGCCGCTGATTGATCGGGTGCGTTTGCCGTTCCTGTCGCGCCGGGTTGGCTGGATCGTGTCCATGCAATTGCTTGCGGTTCTGGGGCTTGTGGTTGTTGCCTTTAACGAGGGGGCGGCACCTTTGGCGCTGTTTGCCCTTGGCTTTGCAATCGTGGTGGCGATTGCCACCATGGATATTGCCCTTGACGCACTTGCCGTAAGGCTGGTTGCGCCCGACTGGCGATCAACAGCATCGGCAACCAAACTTGCAGCTCTTGCCGGGGGCAGCATGATTGGCGGCGGTGTGTTCATTGCCCTTGCCGGTGATCTTGGCTGGCAGACCACCTTTTTGATCCTGGGCGCGGTTCTTGTCTTGTTGGTGTGTCCGGTGCTGGTCCTTGGCAAGCAGGAAGGACTGGCAGAAGACATCCGCGACACAGGTAATGTTCAAGCCGGGGCCAGCCTTTTGCGGCTTCTGCGTGATCGCAGTTCCTGTATTCGTCTGGTGTTGCTGACGGTTGCGTGCTGCATCATGTTCCCGCTTGTTGGTCTTAATCGTTTGATGCTGGTCGATATTGGGGTCCCCGTTGCCGAAATCGGCTGGATCGTCGGGACACTTGGCCCTGTTTCGATGTTGGCGACGTCCGCGGCCTCTGTCGCGTTGATGCGCTATCTGGGGCTTGTTCATGCGATGCTGGTTTTTGCATGCCTTGCCTTTGGCGCGCTGGTTGCGATGGTGATCGGCTATCATCTTGAAAGCCATTTGATCGCCATTGTCGGGGCGGTTGCCATCGGGGCCGGTGTCAGTGGCATTTATGTCGCCCTGGCGACAAAAATACTGGGATGGGCGGCCGGGGATCAGCCCGCAACCGACTATGCCGCCTATTACGGCATAAGCCGCTTTGCCAGCACATTGATGACTGTTGCTGCCACACAGATCGTACCGCTTGTGACCTGGGGCCTGTTTTATGGCGCGGGTGCAATTGCGTTGATTGTGACGGTGCTTTTCCTGTTTACCCTTCTTGGAAAGAATGACTGATGAGTGTGGATAATACTGTTCCCGACGGTTTTATCGGAACTGCACCGCGTGCGGATTTTTTTGACCTGCAACACTGGCCAATTGTCTTTGTCCGGTTTCCCGAACTTGACGAACTGGACCGCGTGCAAGGGGTTCTGGACGGGTTGGGCAGCATTCTTGATCAGCAACAGCCCTTTGTTGCGGTTTGGACCCCGGCCAGCCATGACCATGATGACGAGCCGCACGAAGATGAAAAGACATCCAATATCTGGATCAAAAATCATCGCGATGCTTTGAATACCTATTGCAGGGGCTATGTTTACGTCACGCGTGACGAAGCCCTTGGCGCGCTTTTGACCAAGCGGATCGGCACAATCATGGGCCGATTGTTCAAGTTCCCGATGGAAGTTGTGCAAACCCGCGAGGCGACCATTGTTACCGCGCAAAAGATGCTGGATCAGATATCCTGATAAAGACTGATCATGCAGGGCAGGGCGCGATTGTTCCTTGCCCTGTAAGGCCTCCACGCGTAAGAACAGGACAGGTTGTCAAACGCAGAAGGAGCCTGTCGCGTGGGGTGGTACAAGTCACTGGTTTTGCCGATTGTCCGCTGGATTGATGCAGAGACCGCACATGGTCTTGCCATCTGGGCATTGAAAAACAATCTGGTGCCGCGCGATGATGACGCGACGGATGCGACGCCAAGCCTTGAAACCGAAGTTTTCGGGCGCAAATTTGCCAATCCGGTTGGTTTGGCGGCCGGCTTTGATAAAAACGGCGAAGTTCCCAATCAGGCACTTTCGCACGGGTTCGGTTTTGTTGAAATCGGATCGGTCACGCCGCTGCCGCAACCGGGCAATCCCAAACCCCGTCTTTTCCGTCTTTATTCCGACCGTGCGGTGATCAACCGTATGGGGTTCAATAATGACGGGGCCGAGGCAGTGGCTGCACGCCTGCGCAAACGCGCGCGCCGGGGTATCCTTGGCGCCAATCTTGGCAAAAACAAATATTCCGAAGATGCGGCCGATGATTACGTCAAAGGGGTCAAGGCACTTGGCCCCTATGCCGATTATCTTGTCGTCAATGTATCGTCGCCCAATACGCCGGGCCTTCGCGCCCTTCAGGGCCGTGCGCCACTGGAGAAGCTTTTGAAATCGGTGCTTAAGGCACGCGACAGCTTTGCCAAGGGTGTTCCGGTCTTGCTCAAGGTCGCGCCGGACCTGACCGATGAAGACAAATCCGACATTGCGAGCGTGGTGCTTAAGGTCAAAATCGATGGCATGATTGTCTCGAACACGACGATTGACCGGCCGGTCGGGCTTAATTCCTATGACCAGGATGAAAAGGGCGGTCTTTCCGGCCCGCCTTTGATGGAGCCATCGACCAAGGTTCTTGCCGATTTTTACCGCCTGACCGAGGGCAAGGTGCCGTTGATCGGGGTTGGCGGGATTGCATCGGGCAAGGATGCCTATGAAAAGATCCTGAATGGCGCATCACTGGTGCAGCTTTATTCTTCGCTGGTCTATCACGGGCTTGAGCTTGTAACCGATATCAAGGAAGACCTTGCCCGCAGGCTGCGCAAGGATGGCTTTGCCAATGTTGCGGACGCGGTTGGTGCCGCCTTCCCGGAAATTTCGGGCAAGAACATCCCGGTGGATGAGGCCCGCGACGCCAAGGCAGCACTTGAAGCCAAAACCGACACCAAATCAGACGACAAAGACGATTAAAAGGACTGACCGGAATGAGCAAATCCGCCCCCTATGAAATGATCAATGGCCTTTCGGAAGTGATCGGCAAATATGATGCCGTGATCCTTGATCTTTGGGGGGTGGTGCATGACGGGGTTACACCATATCCAAGCTCGATCCCGGCGATGACGGCCCTGAAAGAAGCCGGTATTCCGGTTGCACTTCTGTCCAACGCACCACGTCGTTCGTCGGTGGTGACCGGCCGGATGGAAGATATGGGCATTGCGCGGGATCTTTATGGTCCGGCGGTGGCATCGGGCGAGATCGCCTATCGCCAGCTCGTGGACCGTGCCGATCCCTGGTATGCGAAGCTGGGCCGCAAGGTTTTGATGGTCGGTCCGGTGCGCGATATGTCGATGTTCGAGCATCAGGATGTCGAGATCGTCAAAACGGTCGAGGACGCCGACTGGGTTCTGATCACCGGCCCGAACGAGGATCATGATCCGGTTTCGAAATATGAAGACCTTTTGCACGCACTTAAGGCCCGCAATCTTCCGGTCCTGTGCCCGAACCCGGACCGCGAAGTTATTCGTGGCGGGGAACGGATCATTTGTGCCGGTGCGATTGCCGGACGGTACGAAGAACTGGGCGGCGATGTCCGCTGGGAAGGCAAGCCGTTCGCCAGTGCCTATGACTTCTGCCTTCAGATGTTTGACAAGGGCCCGGATGCCAAATTGCTGGTGGTTGGTGACAGCATCTCGACCGATATCGCCGGATCAAACAATGCCGGGCTTGATGTCGCCCTTGTGACCGGCGGCATCCACGCCGCCGAACTGGACGCACCGCGCGGCACCTTGCCGGAACGTGAAAAGCTTGATGCGCTTCTGGCGGCGACGGGCCGCCACATCACCTATGCGATCGGGGATTTTTGTTGGTAGACACATTTTACCGACCCGAGTTTGTCGAAGCGCTCAGGCTGCTGTCTGATGCCTTCGATGATGTCGAGAGTCAAGGGCATCAGCGACCTGTACTTGTTGGTGGGGCGGCCGCCGAATTGATCACGCTGGGTGAGTTGATGTCCGGTGATCTGGATGTGGTAACACCTTGGCAGGACATATTTGAAACGGCCCTTGAAGAAGCTGGCTTTGAACGCAGTGTCGGTCCGGGATCGTTTTCTCGCGGCTTTTTGCATCCCGTGCTGGAAGTTGGTGTAGAGGTTGTTGGGCGGACTTTACTGGATGGCCGCGGCAGCTATGACAGGGTCTTTTTATTGCGACTTGATGACGGTCGTGCAGTCGATGTGATTTGCGTTGAAGATTTGATTGCAGACCGTATGGCGCAATATAACTGTCCACCCAATTATGATCGGGACCGGCTGGACCAAGCGATTAAGCTCTACAAGCTTGCGCTCGAGCTTGATAAGGATTATCTTGACAGACGTATCGTCGAGGAAACTTTTGGCGATTTCAATTTGGAATTTTTGGAAATGCAGGCTCATGCGTGAGATCAGTATTGAAGAACTAGCAGCAGGGATCAACCGGAAAAAGGCCGAGCTTGGCTATTCTGGTACGGATTATGTTGCGCGTAATTCAGGAAAATATCGCACGGAAAGCAAGCGCGCATTGCTGCGTAGTCTTACTGAGCTGGCGGCAAAAAAAGGCCGGCCACCAAAATTCAAAGCCAATTACTAATCCCTGCGCATATGGATGTGTTTGACCCGCTTTTCTGATGAAAGGCGGGTTTGTTTTTATGGTCAGTGAGCAATTGAGCTGTCAAAGTGTGGTGGCAAACCGGCCATAAAGACATACGAGTAATGCCCCATGCTCAGTGATGAAATCCGTGATTATGCCAACCGCTCGGTCCTGTGCTGGTTGGCGACCGGTTCCGAGGACGGGCCGTCGGTCAGCCCGAAGGAAATCTTTGCCTGTTATGGCGAAGACCGGATTATCATTGCCAATATCGCATCCCCGCAATCGGTTCAGAATGTCGCACGTGATCGGCGTGTCTGTGTCAGTTTTGTCGATGTGTTTTCGCAAAAGGGCTGGCAGCTTTATGGCGAGGCCGTACTGATGCGCCCGCGTGATGAGGGCTATGACCATCGTCACGCAATCCTGCAAGGCATGGCAGGTGATGCCTTTCGGGTTGGATCGCTGATCGATGTGAAGGTCACGAAGGCCAAGGAAATCCTGGCGCCAAGTTATCGCTTTAATCCCGATATGGACGAAGCCGCCATGCGGGCCGGTGCGATGATCAGTTATGGCGTAAAGCCCCGCGATTAGCGGCTGCGCCAAGGCGGGGCCTTACAAGATCAGCTTTCTGCCACGCGCTTTTCGCGGAAGATGATGAAGATGCCGCTGGCGGTAATGATTGCCGCCCCGACAAAGGTCAGAAGGTCGGGTGTTTCCCCCCAGAAGAACCAGCCAAGCCCGGTTGCCCAGACAAGGGCGGTATAGTCAAAGGGCGCAACAGTCGGCGCGTCGGCAATGCGGAAGGCCTGGGTGATCATGGTCATGCCGCCGGTGCCGACAAAGGCAATGGCGATGAAAAGCCCGATATCCTCGGCCCGGACCGGGGTCCAGAAATACCAGACGACACAGGCACTCAGTAACGTGCTGGTGAAGCTTAGATAAAACAAAAGCGTCCACATGCTTTCACGGGCATCAAGCAAACGGGCACTGAGCATCAAAAGCGCATAGGTAAAGGCAGTGGCGACGGGCAAAAGCGACACCGGCTCGAACGTTGCCGCACCCGGGCGGACAATCACCAGAACCCCGATAAACCCGACCATGACGGCAATCCAGCGCCGCCAGCCAACCCGCGCGATCAGCACCGATGAAATGGCGGTGATGAAAAGCGGCGCGACAAAGGCAAGGGCCGTTGCCTCGGCCAGTCCCATCAGATGGATACTGGTAAAGAACATGATGGTTGCGGTGATCCAGATGACGGTGCGCATGAAATGCACGCCAACCCGGTTGGACCGAAGCCCGCCAAGACCGACCATCCTGATGGCAAGCAGGGTGGCAAAGGGCAGGGCAATGGAATTGCGCATAAAGATGATCTGGATCGGCGAATAATGATCCATCAATCCCTTGGCCAGGGCATCATTGACGCAAAGCAGGGCGACACCTGCGCACATCAAAATGATGCCGGTCATGTTATGGTGGGGCTGTTGAGCATTCATGGTTTGTGGCGCTTTCCCTGTGATGGCTTGTTTGTTGGGGCGTTTTGCCATCTGTCTTCGAGTGTTAGGGCAAAAGGACAGGTTAGGCCACAAAGAAAAACGCCGCCCCGGTTAAGGAACGGCGTTTGATCAGGCGATCGAAGGCGTTGGCGCGATCAGAGTGCGGTTGCGCGATTGGCTTCGATGTAAATCTCGCGCAGGCGCTTGGCGATCGGGCCGGGGACACCATCGCCGATTTTCTTGCCATCGATCTCGGCAACCGGGCAGACAAAGGCCGAGGCCGAGGTCGAGAATGCTTCTTTTGCATTCTGCGCTTCTTCGATGGTGAAGTGGCGTTCTTCGACTTTAAGTTGAAGCTCCTCGGCGCATTTCAGGACCGATGCGCGGGTGATGCCGTGCAGAATGTCGGTCGACAGCTCGCGGGTTACAATCGTGCCGTCCTGGGTCACGATATAGGCGTTGTTTGACGATCCTTCGGTCACAAAGCCATCCAGAACCATCCATGCATCGTCGGCACCCTTGGATGCGGCTTCGGTTTTCAGAAGCGACGCATAAAGAAGCTGCACGGTCTTGATGTCGGACCGGCGCCAGCGGATATCAGGGAAGGTGACGATTTTCTGTCCACGTTCGGCCAGGGCTGATTTGATCAGCGACTTGGACTGAGTGAACATAACGATGGTCGGCGTGGTTTCCGGGTTGATTGCGAAATCACGATCACCAGCCGACCCACGCGATACCTGAAGATAAATCAGGCCTTCGGTGATGTCGTTGCGTTTTACCAGCTCGCGGTGGGCTTCAAGAAGCTGGTCAATATCAGGTTTGAACGCGAATTTAAGTTCGGAAAGCGACCGTTCGAGGCGCTTCATATGACCCATGAAGTCAATCAGCTTGCCATCCAGAACCGAGGTCACTTCATACACGCCATCGGCAAACAGGAAGGATCGGTCAAAGATCGAAATCTTGGCTTCGGTTTCCGGCAAAAACTCGCCGTTTACATAAACAGTACGCATGGCAACTTTCCTGGATCAGGAACGGATATGGCTATCCGTCTTTGTTGGATATGGCGACGTTTCCGTTGGTCGGGCCGGGTGTTTTTTCGCGGCATGTGCGTCCCGGCGACCGTCTGAGAACTATTTAGGTATTGATTATCACAGTACGAGGGGGACTGTCGTGCAAAAGCTGTGGATCATGCGTTTAAATGATTGAATGTTGCTTTCATGGGGCATTCATCGGTGGGTATATGTAACGATATGTCGGAATATGCGGTAATTGATCGCAGATTATTCGATTTATGATTGGGTCGAAGAAAAAAAGATCAAAAGACATCTTTTTTCGGTTTGACCTTAACATAAGTTAAGGTTCTATCGTCCTGCTCCATGAGATGAAAACATCATCAGAAAGATGGAGCCTTGTGATGAACAGCCACCAAGCCGTAAACCGCGATGTTGTCGTTGCCAATGACCGTGGCGACCTGCAAAGCCGTATCAATGCCAGTTGGGCTGCACCGGTGAAACAGCCGGTTCAGGAAGTGGACCTTGATGCCTATTTCGCCCGGATCGGATATGACGGCCCGCGCGAAGCAACCCTTGAAGTCTTGCAAACCCTTCACGCCCTGCATCCCGCCAGCATCCCGTTCGAAGCTATTGACGTGTTCAATGACAAACCGATCAGCATCGCGCCCCACAATGTTGATCAGAAACTGATCCATGACGGGCGCGGCGGATATTGTTTCGAACAAAACGGCCTGTTTCGTCGCGTTTTGCGCAGCCTTGGCTTTGTGGTCGAAGGTCTGGCCGGGCGCGTTTTGTGGGGCTATGACCCGAATGGCGCACCGCGCCCACGCTGCCACATGGCCAACCGCGTGATCATCGAGGGGGAGGCATGGCTTGCCGATGTCGGTCTTGGCGGATGTGTGCCGACCGCGCCCCTGTTGCTTGATGTCGCATCCCCGCAAGTCACGCCCCATGATACCTATCGCGTGACCAAGGGCGATCACAGCTATTTCGTCGAACTTGAACGCGATGGCGTTTGGAAAGCCGTTCATGAAATCGACATCGCCCCGGTGGGGGACATCGATTACGAGGTCATGAACTGGTACGCGTCCGATCATCCAGAAAGCGGCTTTTGCAAGACGCTGATGGTGGCAAGAAGCGCACCCTTTGCCCGCTTTACGCTGCTTAATAACCGCCTGACCATCCGCCTTGTCACCGGCGAGGAAGAGCAACATACGCTAAGTGTCGGCGATATCCCCCAGACGCTCAAAGATATCTTTGGCATCGAACCGGACCCGGCTTGGCGGTGGGCCTTTGCAAGATTGATCCCTCACAGTAACGGATAAACGATTGTGCGGTGTTTATGCCGCCTGTGAAGGGTCAAGGGCGGGAAGTTTTGCTTCCCGCCCTTTTTATGTTCGGGTGTCATCGGCCTTGGACTTTGGCCTG
This sequence comes from Thalassospira profundimaris, assembly GCF_003326675.1. Lineage (GTDB taxonomy): Bacteria > Pseudomonadota > Alphaproteobacteria > Rhodospirillales > Thalassospiraceae > Thalassospira > Thalassospira aquimaris. Next base: position 95,445 of record NZ_JPWF01000004.1, on the reverse strand, counting down.
CGCACGTGATCTGGCATTTTTGACCAGACCTTCAATCCATTCTTGATGCGCGTTCAGCATCGGGTTGGGCAATGTGTTGCGTAATTCGGATGCAGGTTTGCCGTTTTGTGTTTCCTGGGTCAAAACCCGGACACGGTTGTTTGGTAAATCTTCGAACAGCCAAGCGTGATGAACATCAAGTGCATGATCGGCATCCCCCACGACCCAACCGTGCCAAGCGATCCGGGCAGGGGAGCCATGGCTTGGGTGATGATATTCGGTAACTTCGGCCTCGACCGGGAAACCGAAAGTGGTAAAGCGGAACCGTGCGCCAAGACCAAGTTTTGGGCCTGTGCCGTCATGGAAACGGATTTCGGAAACGTTGCTGTAGTAGTCCGGCCAAAGGGATGTGTCGTCAAGACTGTCCCAGATTTCAGCGGCTGTAAGGTCTGCGACAATGATTTCGTTTGAAACGTAATTGTCAGTAAAACCCGGAACGAAGCCCGACGGCCAGTTGATGCTGTGCATGAAGGAATCCTTGTGCAAGGTCGGCTTGAAAAGCCGGAATAATGGAACTGCTTGCAGTGTGAGGCTGATTCCAACATAAATGAAATCGCGATTCATGATTTGGATCATAAGAATGTCTGATATCAGAAATCTTGACCTTAATCTTTTGCGTGCACTTGATGCTTTGCTTGATGAACGCAACGTGACGCGGGCGGCCGAAAAGCTGGCTTTGACGCAACCTGCGGTCAGCGGGATGCTGGCGCGATTGCGGGACAGTTTTGATGATCCGCTTTTTGTGCGTGGTCAGCGCGGAATGGTGCCGACAACACGGGCACTTGAACTTGCGGTGCCGGTAAAGCAGGTGCTGGGCGACATCGAAAACCTTTTGCAACCTGCAAGCTTTGATCCGGCAACAGCGCATTTCACCGTTTCTGTCGCAGCCACGGATTACGCCCAGCGGGTGATTTTGGTGGATTTGATGGCAGCATTAAGAATGCGTGCGCCGGGGATAAGGGTGGCATTGCATCCGGTTGATGGCGGTGATCTGGTCGGGCGGTTCGAGCGCGGCGAGGTTGATCTTGCATTAATGACGCCTGAAACGGCACCGCCTGATCTGTTGTCGCGCCGGTTGTTTGACGAACGCTATGTGGTTGCGATGCGCGATGATCATCCTGATCGTCCACAGGGGCAAAGCGCTATGCTTGCATTGGATCGTTTTTGCGATTTGGGTCATGCGCTGGTGTCACCAGACGGCGGGGGATTTTATGGTGTTACGGATGCGGTCTTGGATCGGATGGGGCGTCGACGTGCGGTCGTGCTTTCGGTGACAGGCTTTCTCGTCCTTCCCGAAATTTTGCGTGAAAGCGATCTGATTGCCGTGGTTCCGGAACGGCTGGTAAAGCGGTTTGATGGCATTTCGAGTTCGACGCCGCCAATTGACATTCCGGGCTTTACCAAGCTTGCCGTCTGGCATGAACGCACGCATCGCGATCCCCGCCATCAGTGGCTGCGCCAGGTGATGTTTGAAGTGTGCGGTCACCTGGGTCGACGCACTCAGGATTGATATTCTGGCGTGAATGGTGGTGTCAGAACTTCATTCTGAAGCCGGCACTAAGCGCATGTTCGGTGCGCTTTTTTGATAGTGACGGCTGATAATCGGCATAAAGGCCCCAGCCATCGTCATCGGCCAGCGCCATGCCGAGATTGCCAACCAGTGTATCGCGATCTGTTTCCCCACCGGTGACGTTGAAGGACGAGGTTCCGGCAAAGGCCAGGGTGGTGGTGCTTGTGGTTGGGCCGATATGACGATCCCATCCCAGTCGGAATTGTGGAATGATGGTTTTACCCGTACCAGTATCGATCATGCCGGCCATTCGCACACCAAGGCTTGCAGTCCCGGTCAGGAGGCTGTCGGCTTCGCGCGACAGATTGGCCGAACTTGCACCGGTTTCCTCGAAGCTGTCATAGGCATTCCACAAGGCACCCAACCCGCCATAAGGCTCAACCCGCCAGTTCCTGTTAAGGGCAAAGCCCTTTGCCAGTTCGATTTCGGCATTCACCGCATGGTCGGTGTATTCGGCAGTGGCGGTTCGATCAATTGATCCGAATGTCAGGTTGCGGCTGCTTTCGGTCCGGATCATGGTCCAGCCGCTTTGACCGGAAAGACGCCAGTCATTGCCAAGATCATGGTCGGCATAAATCCCGGCCATATAGTTACCGGCATCAAGGGTGGCATCGCGCGCGCTTTGGCGGCTATTGCCATCGGCATAGCCAAAATAGATCCCGAAGCGGGTATCTGGCGTCAGATTGGTGTCATAGCCGCCAATCATGCCGATCCATTTATAGTTGGTGGTGTCGACATTGCTGTCGCCATCAATACGGCCCTTGCCGCCAATGGTTTGCAGCCAGATTGACGATTGGCGTTGTGTGACCTGATCTCCCAGTGACAGGATTGGCGCATTGGTGCTGCCATCATGGCTGATCACGTCGCTTGACGCCGGGCCGGTTTGGGCAAAACCGGTCAATTGTGCGGGGCTAAGTGTCCCCGCGGCAACGAGGGTTCCGGCATTGGTCCCGCCGGAACGCAAAACCGCCATGCGCCCACCGATCTGCCCGCCGGCCTGCTGGGCGATCTGCCCGTTGATGGCGGTGCTACTGGCATGCACGTCGCCGGAAAGCTGTTCATAGGCGTGCTGGACGGCGGCGGTCGACAGACCCTGAAGGACGGAGCGGATGGTGGCACCGTCCGTTCCGGGCAAGTTTGAAATGACCGACGCAACGGCCGTCTGGTTGGGGGATGTGGCATGGTCGGTAAAGTTGGTGTCATTGCGGGTTAATGTGACGGTGACGTCGTTGCCCGTCCCCCCGGCATAGGAAACGCTGGCATTGTAAAATGCCAACTGGTTGTCGACAGTGTTGAAGGTACCGACAACCGCATCCGCCCCGTCATTGGCGATGATGATGTGGGTGTAATTGTTCTGTCCCGACATATCATTGTCGGGCAAACCCAGAATGCGCAGCGTCGCACCGCCAAGATCGACACCGCCATTGACGATCACCTGATCGGCATTTCCTGACGAATTGACCTCGATGGCAAGGATCGATCCGCTTGTCAGGGTATAGTTGCCATTGACGGTCTGGGTACCAATCGAATTGCCCGGTGCGTGAATGCCGCCCGATTGCAATGTGGTCGCGCCAACCGTGCCGGTCCCGCCAAGGGTGCTGTCGTTCTGAATCGTGAAGGCCGAGGAACTGGCAGAACCATTGACCAACAAGGTGCCCGCGGAAACGGTGGTTGCGCCGGAATAGGTATTGGTCCCTGTCAGGGTCAGGGTTCCTGCGCCCAGTTTGGTTACGTTACCGGCACCGGAAATCACACTGGCATAGGTCACATTGTCGCTGCGATTAAAGGCAAGTGTTCCAAGGCTCGTGACGTTAAAGTTCCCGCCAAGTGCCCCGGTAGTACCACCATTGCCGATCTGAAGTGTTCCCTGGCCGACATAGTTGCTGCCGGTAAAGCCCGATGAATCACCGGTCAGGATTTGCGTATGGTTGCCGTTCTTGTTGAACTGTCCATTGCCGGACATGACCCCGGAATATGTATTGGAGCTGGTCGATGTGAAGGTGAAGGTGCCGGTATTGTTTATGTTGCCGATTAACTGCCCGCCGTTTACCGCGACTGTACCTGCGTTGTTGAAGGTGCCGGTATTGGTGAGCGTGGAACGGATCGACAGGTAACTGTTATTGGTTAGTGTCCCGCTATTGTTCAGTGTGCCATCAGCATCAATGCTGCCGTTATTGGTAAAGGTGCCGTTATTGTTCAGCGTACTGCCACTGCTATTGTTCAGCGTGCTGCCATTCCCATTGGTAAACGTGACGTTATTGGTCAGTGTGCCATTATTGGTCAGTGTGCTCGCACCGATAATTTCGAATTGGCCGTTAATGGTGTAACTGCCGCCGCTTTCAATTGTCCCGCCATTGGCAGCAACGATGCCTGTGGCGGTCTGGCTGTCGCCATTGGCAACGTAGATTTGCGCGAGTGCGATCTGTGGCGCAACAAGGGTGGTCAATCCCCCGGCAAGGGAAAGCCCGCAAAGCACAGTGGTATCGTGCAGCTTGGCACAAAAATACCGCCACGATGGAAATTTCCGCATCGTCATTTGTCCCATCAACCTGGGCGGACATCTTGTTTTTAAGGTATTGCCCGCCTTCCTTTATTCGCCTTTAGGGTGTGGCGATGCGCGGTGCAATCGGAAACGGAATACTTGACATGTATGTTCGACGAAGCGACATGAAATACAGTGCCATATGTGGAAAATGGCGTGTTTTCGGGGTGTTAGGCGGAAGTCTGGAGGCTGCGCAGGCGACTCATACGCCAAGTCGATAGCGCAAATCCTGACGATAGGGGCGCGAAACCGTCCAGGGTTTGTCCGTTCCGCGCAAAAGAACTTCCCATCGCTGGCCGCTGGAACCGGCGTGCCGGTCAAGATGGCGCACATGCAAAAGATTGATCACGCTTGTCCGGTGAATGCGCAGGAAATGTTTGGCGGGCAAAAGACCACTCCAGACCGATAGCGGACGGAGATCGGTGATCTGGCTGCCATCATCAAGATAGACGGTGGTGTAATCATGGGATGAATGCAGTGCGGAAATTTCCGCGCTGGTCACGCCGCGTACCAGCCCGTGACTGCGCAAATGGATCAGCGGTTCGGACGGAAGCGGTGCTTTGGGATTTTGTTTCCCGCCCGGCAAGGGGGCCAAAACCCGTTCATAGCGGGCCGTTGCAATCAATGCTCCGCATTGTGCCAGCGATGCGACGATGTCTGATCCCCAACGGATATGACGGGATGTGGCATCAAACCCGATGCAGGCGCGAAGCGTCCCGCGATAAAAGATCGGAACTGACAGAACGCTTTTGTCATTCTGACGCAGCATTTCGGCCTGAAGATCACGGGCCGCATGGGGAAGGGCTGCAACATCATTGATCATGACAGCCGATCCGCCCGCAAGATGACGGTGCAGCCAGGCAATCATTGTCACTGCGGTATCTTGCAGGTCCCCGACATGGGATGTGACGTTTTCGTGGCTCCATTCATGGGTGTTGCGAAACAGAAGCCCCGTGTCATCATATTCAAACATCCAGGCGCGATCCGCACAGGCGCCAGCGCCGGTAAAGGCCAGAATAGCGGAAATCGCCTCGTCGCAGGGCTTTGAAAGCAGCATCTGTGCAGCATGAAAAAGCCAGTTGTTTTTGGCAGTCATGCTATCGGGGAAATCGCGCCCGATCAGGGGATCCAGAATTTCAAAGGGCGGGCACGCAACATCCGGCGCGCCAGTAAGTGGCTCGTCCAAAAGCATACTCGTGTGTTCCTGCAACCTGAATTTTGTTCATTTATTATCACTTCGGGCCTGCTGAATACGCGTCAACTGGCCTGTTCGTGCGAAGGTTGCATGTTTACGAGTGATTCGCAACAACAGAGCGTGCGGTCAGTAATGCATGACCAGACCGAACTTATCGACCAGCTGGGTATAGATGCCGTTTTGACGAATTTCGGCAAGGGCGGCATTGAACTTTGCCAGCAGGATGTCGTTGTCGGGATAGTCCTTTGACGTCATCAAATGCAACGCCCCCCGTGCACTCAGCGGTGGGTCAAGGGTGTAGAAATTGGCAGCAATTTCTGGTGGGAACAGTTCACGGACCAGATACCAGCCAACCGTGGTGGCCGCCGGAAAAAGATCAATGCGACCCAGTTGCAGACGTTCGAAATTCTGCTTTTCGCTTAGCGCATAGTCGGCTTCGATCCCGGTTTCGGCAAACAGGGGTTCATAATAATAGCCCTGAATGCCGCCGATGCTCCAGCGGCGAAGGTCTGTCAATTCTTCATAGGTTTCGGGGGGCTGGACATGCGGGGTTTTGGATGGATTGCGATAGGCAAAAAATCTGGAATCCGAGAAATACAGGGGATCGGAGAAGCTGTATGTGATTTTCCGTTCATTATTCCGGGTATAGGGAAAAGTTCCCCATGCTTCGAGATCGCTTACCGACTGTTCGCCGCGTTTCCATGGCTGGATTCTGATATCGAAGCTAATCCCCATGATTTTGCCGATTTCGAAAAACAGGGCAGGCAGGAAACTGTGATCGACATCTTCGTGAACATATGGCGGATAGATGTTGGTGGTAATCACAAGCACATGATCAGCGCGCACCAAAGCAGGCGCGAACAGCATCGCTATCGCGATCAGAAGCCCCGAAAATCTGCCATTTGCGATCATCGATATATGCCCGAAACAGAATAACTATCTGAGTCATATGGCGGTTTGATCGATAATGATAAGTAGGGGGATGTAATTTTCCCCCGGAGAAGTGGATCAGATTTAAGGCAACATGCTTTATTTGCCGGATTTGGCTTTCGCTTCCTGTGTCAGGCTTTCCATATAGGTCAGAAGATCGGCGATGCTTTCCGGGGTAAAGGAAAATTCCGGCATGGTCATGCTGTCATGGGAAACAGTGATGCCTTCGGCCAGGGCTTCTTCAAGATTTTCAAGCGGCCAGCGTTGCCCGAAACTGGCAAGGGACGGGGCATCGGTAATCGCCGGATCGGGCAGGGGATCGCCATCAAATTTGGCGTGGCAGCGCAAACAGGTTTGTTCGGCAAGGGATTGACCGCGCACAACATTTCCATGCGCTTCACCCTTGCGCGACAAATAATCGCTGATGCCCCACATGCCGGCGGCAACGACACCGGTCACAAGGATGACAAGGCTGATTTTCTGCATGGTGGAACTCCCCCGGATACGGCGTGTTTCTTGTTGATATCACGCAACAATATCAGGGGTTGGTAACGAATTTCCTAAGGTGCGGGCATATCGGGCCGGTTTACGGGCTGCTATTTCCGGTGAAAGTTATTGATAATCAGTATCACTTGCGATATGGCTCTGGCCATGGGGGAACGGGGCCTTGAAGGGGCCGCGCATAAAGGAATGCCTGTTTGGCCGGTAATTCAACATCTTTGACATTGTTCATGCGCCAACGCAGCGCCCTAGTGAACTATGCCAGCTCGATCATTGGCAATCGTGTGCAGGCCGAAGATCTGGTGCAGGAAGCATGGCTGCGCTTTGACGAGGCGTCCAGGGGCCGGTTTCTGGAAGATGCCACAGGATACCTTTACCGGATTGTCCGCAATCTTGCCCTTGATAGCAAACGCCGCGATGCGCAGGAAAACCGGGTGACCAGTGCGGCCGATTATGATGTGGTTGCCAAAATATCGGCCGACGAAACCCCGAACCCCGAAACCGTCATTCTGTATAAAGACGATTATGCCACGCTAATGAAGGCACTGGGCGAGCTTCCTGAACGCACCCGGATTGCCTGCGAGATGCACCGGTTTGGCGGGGCGAAATTGCGCGAGATTGCCGAATTCCTCGATATTTCCGTACCGCTTGCGCACAAGCTGGTGGCGGATGGTATTGATCATTGCCGTGAACGCCTTGGCGGCTGGCCATGAAGGTAATGCATGACCTTGCCAGATATTTTGGTGTAGAAGTCCGCAGTGCCGGTGCCTTGTTGGGCATTGATTGGCAACGATTTTTCAAAATGTTGCCCGCGCGTGCCCGTTTCGGGTGCGCAGGGGTAAAGTAACGTGATGACAGGTATGACAAATCCGGTGCAAGCCAAGGCCGCCCAAGAGGCAACCGACTGGTTCATCGCGTTGCACGACGCACCCGATGACCGGGATTTGCGCGCACGGTTTGATGTCTGGTGCGCGCAAGATCCCGTGCATCTTGAGGCCTGGAATGCGACCAAACGTACCGCCGATCTGATGGCCGGGATTGCGCCGCTTGGCGATGAAACTGCACAGGATGGCAAACCCGATTGGCAGCGTTTCCTTGATGCCCGTCGTGCGTCCGAGCAAGACCTGTTTAACGTCCGTACAGCCGAAGGCGAAGACGCCATCGCCGCCAAGGCCGAAGAAACCGCCAAGATCATTTCGGCACAAAGCCGGTTTAAAAAGCGGGGCAATACATCCTGGCGCGGTATCGGACTGGGCGGCGTGGCAATTGCCGCATCACTGGTTGCGGCCATCATCGGGCCGCGTATCGCGACCGAAATGCAGGCCGATCATTATACCAGAACTGCCGAAATTCGGACCATCACTCTTGCCGATAACAGCACGGTGATGCTGGCCCCGGAAAGTGCGATCAAGGTTCACTATGATGGCAAGACCCGGTTTGTCGAACTGCTCGACGGCGAGGCGTTTTTTGACGTGACCCCGAACCCGGATCAACCGTTTACGGTTGGTGCCGATACCGTCACCGTAACGGTACTGGGCACCGGATTTGATGTGTCCGAAGGCATGGGGCAAACCAGCGTCGGGGTCGAACATGGATTGGTGCGGGTGGATAATGCCGCCAATATTCCAAGTGTTTCCGAATTGCTTGAACCCGGCCAGTTGGCGAGTGTAACCCGTGATGGTGTGGTGCGCCGGTCAACCACCCCGATCAGCCAGATTGCGCCATGGCGCAATAATCAGCTGATCGCACAGGATCAGCCCCTGGGCGAGATCGTTGATCGCCTGCGCCGCTATTATGGCGGAACCATCCTGATTACCGACGCTGCACTGGAAAAGGAAACCGTCACCGGGGTTTATCGTCTTGATGATCCGGTGATGGCATTGCGCGGTATTGCCCGTGCCCAGAATGCGGTCGTGCGCGAAATTACGCCTTGGATTCTGGTGGTATCGGCGTCCTGATCGGGTATTTCACCCCTGATTTTCCCCTTGGGCCTTTTGCGTTCTGAAAACGCAGAAAACGGCCGATTTTCATAAAACGTCTGATTTTTCGAAACTTTTTTTGAAAAAACCGAAACGGGATCCGTTTTGTTTCATATGCGCCATTGAGAAGCGTTTGCATTCTCATTCTGGTTGAGGCATATGACGTGAAACGGAGATAAAGACGAATGAATAACGGGGGTGCCAACGCACTGCGAAATCGTGGTCGCGTTGCAGTAATAGCCAGTGCCTTGATGATGTCGACCGCACTTGCGCCGGTCATGTTCGCATCCGGGGCGGTTGCGCAGACCGCGGCACAGGGGATTGATGGCCAATATGCGTTTGATATCCCGGCCCAGTCGCTGACCAGTGCGCTTGCGCAATTTGGTGTGCAGACGGGCTTGCAGGTCACCGTGGATGGCGCGCTTGCACGTGATGTTGATGCCAGTGCGGTTTCCGGGACGATGCGGGCCGATATGGCCCTTGCGGCATTGCTGCGTGGCACCGGACTTAGCTATGACGTAACCGGTGATGGCACGGTTGTGATCGAAGCCGTGGTCAGTGGCGATGCCGTTCAGGGCGAGGTCCTTGATCCGGTTCGGGTCGAAGCCAATAGTGCCGATATGGCCGGCCCCAACGCCGCAATCACCGACAGCTTTGTTGCTTCGCGCAGCCGGACGGCTTCGAAAACCGACACGCCAATTCTGGATGATTCATCTGCTGTTTCCGTCGTGACCCAGAAAGAAATGGAAACCCGCAACGTTCAGGATATCCAGCAGGCGGTGTCCTATACCGCCGGTGTTCAGGCCGCGGAATACGGGTCGGACTATCGTTATGACTATGTGCGTATTCGCGGCTTTGGTCAGACATCACTTAGCAGCTATCGCGATGGTCTTCCGATCAGGATTTACAACTTCACCAACAGCCGCCCCGAACCCTATGGCTTGCAGCAGATCGATGTTCTTAAGGGATCGACATCAAGCCTGTTTGGTCTGAATGGTCCGGGTGGTCTGGTCAATATGACGACCAAGCGCCCCGAAGACGAGGCCAGTGGCGAAGTCTTTACCACCTTTGGCGAAAACCACCTGCGCGGTGGCGGTGATGTGACCGGCAAGGTCGCCGAAGACAGCAACTGGTCCTATCGTTTGACCGGTCTGTGGCAGGATGCGGAACGCAGCCAGGATTATTCCAAGGATGATCGTATTTATGTTGCCCCTGCCTTTACCTATAAGCCGAAGGCGGGAACCGAACTGACGATCCTGACCAGCTATAGTGAACGCGATAGCGGCCTTGGATATGGATATCCCACCGGCATTGAAACCAGCCGCGATGCGTTCTTTGGCGAGCCGGATTTCAACAATTTCGACACCGAAGAAACCAATATCGGCTATTCGCTGTCCCATCAGATCACGGACAAACTCGAATTCCGTCAGAATGCGCGTTACACCAATGTCGATCTGACCTACGAGACCGTCTATCTCAATGACAGCACGCCGCTTGGCAATCGTTATGCCTTTGCCATTTATGGCGAGCTGGACCGTTTCGGGATCGACAACCAGCTGCAATATGACACAGCGATCAACGATACGTTCGACAGCAAGACCCTGTTCGGGATCGATTTCAACCGCGATCAGAACCGTGAACTGCGCCGCGATGGTACGGCAACCGCGATTGATCCCTATAACCCGTCCTATTGCGGGCTTTCCTGCATCAATTTCACCAGCGGGTCTGATACCGAAATCACCCAAGCGACCTATGGTGCCTATATTCAGGAACAGCTGACCATTGCCGATGACTGGATTGCGACGGTCGGCGGGCGCTTTGATTATGTTCAAAGTGATACCGACACGATCAGCAGCGGCACCACAGCCGAACGCGACGATCACAAATTCACCTCGCGCCTTGGTCTGACCTATAAGGCGACCAACGAAGTTTCGGTCTATGGCAACTATTCTGAATCGTTCCAGCCGGTCTATTCCGGCCTTGCATCCCGCCCCGAAGGCGTCAAACCGCAAGAAGGGACGCAGTACGAGATCGGCGTCAAATACCAGCCCGAAGCCATCGACGCATTGTTCACTGCGGCGCTGTTTGACCTGACACAGGAAAACGTGTCGCAGTGGAATTCAAGCACCAGCACCTATAAGCAGATCGGTGAAATCAATTCCCGCGGGCTTGAGCTGGAAGGCAAGCTGTCGCTTGATGAACGCACCAATATGACGGTTGCCTATACCTATCTTGATGCGGAAATCAAAGACGACGTCACTGTTGCCAATATCGGCAACCGTCCGGCCAATATCCCCGAACACCAGGCATCGGCATGGCTTGATTACACCATTCCGGGGCAGGGTTTCTTTGGGGACCTGACGCTGGGCGGCGGGGTTCGTTATACCGGCGAACGCCAGCGTAACGACGGCAACACCGAAACGCTTGGTGGCTATGCGCTGTTTGATGCGGCAATCATTTATGCGGTGACCGATGATGTCAGCCTGTCGGTCAATGCGACCAACCTGATGGACCGCGAATATGTGTCATCAAACACATTTGGCAGCCGCTATTACGGCGATGGCCGCACGGTTCTGGCGACGTTGAAATATAGCTGGTAAGTCATCCAGACGCAGACCAAAGGGCGGGAAATTTCCCCGCCCTTTTTTTATCTGGCAATGCAGCATGATGCGAGTATGATGATTTTGGGATTATTCATACATTAACAGCAGCTTCTTAGGGGAGAATTGAGAATGCGGCGTTCATCATTTGTGGCGTTTGCCATGGCAACTTTGGCAGCAACCCCGGCACTGGCCCATACCGGCGTTGGTTCGGCATCGGGTTTTATGGCCGGTTTCGGTCATCCGATTGGTGGTCTTGATCATTTGCTGGCCATGATTGCGGTTGGCGTTCTGGCATCCCAGCAGGGTGGCAAATCGGTCTGGCTGTTGCCGCTGTCCTTTGTTGGCATGATGGTTGTTGGCGGCATCCTTGGTGCAACGGGCGTTGCCCTGCCATTCGTCGAGATTGGTATTGTCGGCTCGGTCATTGTTCTGGGTGCTGTTATTGCCCTTGGCAAGCATATGCCAACTGCTGCGGCGATGGCGCTGGTTGGTGTGTTTGCGGTCTTCCATGGTCATGCCCACGGCACCGAAATGCCGGTCAACGCAGTTGGTATTGAATATGGCGTCGGCTTTGCGGTTGCAACCGCGGCCCTTCATGCCATCGGTCTTGGCCTTGGTCTGTCGGTTAAGGCACTGGCTGAAAAGATTGCCCCGACGGCGGTCCGTGCCAGCGGTGGTGCAATTGCGGCTGCGGGTCTTTTCCTGCTTGCGGCCTGATAGCCGCAAAAAACATCTAGGTGTTTCAAACAGAAACGGCCGCCTTTCTGATCGGAATGGCGGCCGTTTTGCATTTGGTTCTTATGGTTCGCGCAAGGTCATTCGCGGAACTTTTCATGTGCCGGTGCGCCACCGGCACCGCGCCGACGTTTAAGCGTCGGCAGGGCCAGCATGGCAAGAACAAACAGGCCGGTTGCCAGTTTAAGATCGGGCGGCGGCATGCCGGCCGCCAGACACAGCGATACGAGCTGATAATAGATGATTGCGCCGACAAACGGGGCAAGGAGCTGGCGGAATACGGACTTTTTGCCAACGACCGCTTCGCCGATCATCAATGCGGCAAGGCCGTTGATCAGAATGCCCAGACCCATATTCACATCGGCAAAGCCCTGTGACTGGACCATAAGCGCGCCACTGGTCGCCGAAAAGGCACTGGCAAGGCCGACACCGACAATCGTCGATACCCAAACCGAAATGCCCTGTGCCTCGGCCATGGCCGGGTTGGAGCCAACCGCACGCAGTGCCGTGCCTTTTTCAGTTTTAAAGAACCAGTTCAGGATCAGGAACACCGCCGCACCGATGATGCCGGCAATGATGATCTTGCTGACCGGGAAGCCCGGTGTGACAAACGGTGCCCAGTTGTAAACCGTGTCCGATCCAAAGATCGACAGGTTCGACTTGCCCATGATGCGCAGATTGATGCTGTAAAGCATCGTCATCATCAGGATACCGGCAAGCAGGGTATGAATGCGGAACCGCAGATGAATGAAGGCCGTGCAACATCCGGCAATAAAACCGCATGCAAGGGCCGCAACGATTGCCAGTGCCGGGTTCACACCCGCTGCAATCAGAATGCCGCAAATGCAGCCGCCCAGCGGATAGGCGCCTTCACTGGTCAGGTCCGGGAAATGCAGGGTGCGGAACGGGATCATGATGCCCAAAACCACAAAAGCCAGAATAAGGCTTTGCGACAGCGTGACCGGGACAAGCGCGACATAGCTGGTAAAGGTCGAAGAGATAAATTCCATCATGGTTCTATGCCCTAGGCCCCCAACATCATCGCGTCGGTCTTGACCGCGAAATGATCAACCAGTTTGGCCACTGTGACATTGGCCTTTTCTTCGCCGCCGATCTGCAGTTTGACTTTGCCCGCATCAAGCATGATGACGCGATGCCCGAAATCGACAGCGTGCTGCATGTTGTGGGTGACCATCAGTGTCGTCAGTTTCAGGCTATCGACTGCGCGAACGGTTGCTTGCATCACAAGGTCGGCCGTGCGCGGATCAAGGGCCGCGGTATGTTCGTCAAGCAACAGCAAATCGGGTGATCCGCCAACCGCCATGATCAGCGACAATGACTGGCGCTGCCCGCCAGACAACAGCTCGACCTTGGTATCAAGGCGGTTTTCAAGGCCAAGACCAAGAACCGAAAGCCGTTCCTTGTAATTGGCAAGGCGTTGGGCATTCAAACCACGCGCAAGGGTGCGTTTCGTGCTGCGCAATTCGGCAAGAAGCATGTTTTCGGCAACCGTCATGCTGGCCGCGGTGCCAAGCATCGGGTCCTGAAATACCCGGGCAATGCGGGTTGCACGTTTGTGAACCGGGGTGGCAGTAACGTCATCGCCATTGATCAGGATCGCACCACTATCAAGGGAAAGCGCACCCGACACGGCATTGAGCATGGTGCTTTTACCAGCCCCGTTCGATCCGATGACAACGCCGAACTCGCCGGTTTGCAAAGTCAGATCAAGATTATCAAGCGCGACTTTTTCGTCGGGCTGTCCTGCATAGAAGGTTTTTCGTGCAGATCGGATTTCAAGCATCCGTCTTCTCCGTAAAATCATTGGCGCCGGTAAGGATGGTTCCTACCAGCGCCAATGTTTGTTCAAGTCTGGACGAACTTATTCGACGATGCAGCCGCAATCGTTGAATTCAGCCGGAATTTCAATCCCGAATGCCGTCGCCGCCGATTTGGAAATCAGCGGCGCGTGGTCGGCATAAGCCGGTGCGGACGGGGCGATTTCGGCCGGTGATTTACCCTTAAGGATCTCGGCGGCAATCTTGCCGGCATTCATGCCAACCTGGCTGTAATCGACCGAGAAGCTGGCCGGAACGGTGCCGCTGGCAACGGCCGAGCTGTCAGAGTTGACAATCGGCACACCGATCTGGCGGGCGGCTGCGGAAACAGCGGCAATCGCCGGCTGGATCAGGTTTGATGCCGGGGTATAGATGACATCAGCCTTGCCCGCGACCGAGGTGATGCGCTGCATGATGTCATTGACGTTATCAATGCCAACCGGAACAACCGAGAACCCGGCAGCAGGTGCCAGTTCCTGGACTTTTTCCAGAAGGGCAACATCGTTCGCTTCGCCCGGGTTATAGGGCAGGGCCAGACGTTTGGCATTCGGAAGAAGCTTGCGGGTGAACTCCAGAACCGCTGCCATATCCTGAAGGTCGGACGCGCCGGTCATGTTTTCATCGCCTGCGTCCCAGGACGGAACCAGTTTGGCAGCAACCGGGTCGGTCACGGCCGAAAAGACAATCGGAATGCCCGAACCGGCAAGTGCCTGTTTGGCAATCTGGGAAACCGGGGTGGTCACGGTGAAGATCAGTTTCGGATTTTCGGCCTGCAACTTGGTGATCATCTGGGGAACCAGCGATGCGTCAAAGTTGGTGTGGCTTTCGGAATAGGAAACGTCTTTGCCCTCAACAAAGCCGTTCTCGGCCATGGCCTGCTTGAAGCCGGCAATCGACGCATTCAGCTGCGGATGTTCGCCGAAATTGGCGATGCCGACTTTGATTTCATCGGCGGATGCACTGGATACGGATGCAAAAAGGCTGCCTGCCAGGACCAGTCCCGAAAGAAGGCCCGATTTGTTCAATTTCATTCCAAGAAACTCCCTGATTCTTTTGAGGCGGCCTTGTTTGCCAGCCTTGAAGAGCGATCATGCGAAGTTCCGAAGATGCCGTCAACTGAATGTAAGCAATAAAAAGACTGTTTGAGGCTGTAAAACTGCAAAGGCTTCAATCAGCGATGAACAAGGTCACTAAATTGCCACTTTGCTTCCCGTTTACTGATCGTTACAAGAGATGTGTCTTTGATGTCTTTTTAGATTCTGGGGACTTTTCGTCTGACATGATCCGTATGGTCAAAGCAAGAAGCCGGTTGCTTGTTTGCCTGACGCTGCTTTTGGCCTTTGTGGCCCAACAGTGGCATCAGCAACCGTCGGCATTTTTGCCCGCCGGGGATTATGCAACCGAGGCGGCCCTGGCAGACATCATGTCCCATGGTCATAGCCATGACTGGGATGAGGCCGGAGAACCGGCAACAGGAAAATCCCCGTCCGCACATGATCTTGTTGATCATGAACATCCAACAGTCATGATGTTTGAATTAACCTATGCACTGGTTGTTCCGGGCGGAAATATTTGGCAGGCGGACTTCCCAGAAGCACGCACCCAGCAAGCGCTACGCGTCCTGCGTCCCCCGATTGTGTGATCCGGTTTCGATTTTTTCGAGATTTCTGGATTAACACAACGAAAGTTCACAGATGAACCGCCTGAAAATGGCTGCCGGTTCTGTGTGTGCGTTCTTACCGCGCACCACGGGCTTGCTTGCCGTATCACTTATGCTGGTTGCATTCGCAGCCGACGCCCTTGCGCATGCCGTTACCGAAGGCGACAAGGGTTATATTATGGAAATCAGCGGCGTAAACCTGATTCCATTTCTGTATCTCGGGGCCAAGCATATGGTCACCGGCTATGATCACCTTCTGTTTTTGTTCGGGGTGATCTTCTTCCTCTATCGCATGAAACATATTGCGATTTATGTCAGCCTGTTTGCGGTTGGCCATTCAACCACGATGCTGCTTGGTGTCTTTTTTGAATGGAATGTCAGCAGTTACCTGATCGATGCGATTATCGGTCTGTCCGTTGTTTACAAGGCAATGGATAACCTTGGGGCATTCCAGCGCTGGTTCGGGTTTCAGCCCAATACCAAGGCCGCAACTCTTATATTCGGCTTTTTCCACGGGCTGGGATTGGCCACCAAGATTCTGGAATACGAAATTGCGCCAGACGGGCTTTTGCCGAACCTGATTGCCTTCAATGTCGGTGTAGAGATCGGCCAGCTTATTGCTCTTGCAATGATCCTTATTGTCATGGGTTTTTGGCGCAAGGCACCGGGATTCTGGCGTCATGCCTACAACGCAAATGTCGCGATGATGTCAGCAGGCTTCATGCTCATCGGCTATCAATTGACCGGCTACTTCGTAGCCTGAGAACAGGAATTTCAAAATGTATAATGCGAACAAGCCGAACCCGGACGAACTGCCAAGCAGTGCGCAATTGATCCGGTCAACCCTTGCGGCTGCCGGGGTTGCAATCGTCCTCCTTGTCACGGTCATTCTGCCCGCCGAGTACGGCATTGATCCAACCCGAATTGGGGGTGTTCTGGGATTGACCGATATGGGGGACATCAAGACCCAGTTGGCAGAGGAAGCAGAAGCTGATCGGCAAATGCAGCTTGAAATGCAAAAGCAGTTTGGCTCCGAACCCAAAAGCGATAGCCAATCAAGCCTGATACAGACCTTTGTCGGGCTGTTTATATCTTCTGCCCAAGCCCAGGAAACCTCGGGAGCATGGAAAGACACCGTCACCTTTACCCTCGAACCGGGGCAGGGCATTGAATACAAGCTTGTGATGGAAGAAGGCGCTGTCGCTCCGTTCCGGTGGGACGTGCAGGGCGGGGTTGTCAATTTTGACCTGCATGGCGATGGTGCAGGCGGGCAATCTGTCAGTTACGAAAAGGGACGTGGAAAACCAAGTGATGAAGGTGAGGTTGTTGCCAAGTTCACCGGGTATCACGGTTGGTTCTGGCGCAATCGGGGCAAGGAAAATGTCACTGTTACGCTAAATCTCAAAGGTGACTATTCGGAACTGAAACGCACCTACTAGGAATGAACTGAGCGTGGCGTAAGAAAAGAAGGGGCAAATCATTTTGCCCCTTCTTGCTTTTGGGAAAAGCTGTTTGGGGTAGCCTTACTGAACCGAGAAAGCCCGGCTGGAAATCGACACAGAATTCTTTGCCGGGTCCTTGAGATTCGCAAACTGATATGTGCCCGCATCATGGATTGGGCCAACATCAAGCCCGGCCTTGATCAGGGATGCACGAACGGCCGTGACATCGGCAACATCAAAGACAAGCTTGATCAGCGATTGACCTTCTTTCTGGCCTTTGCCTGCCGGATGCAGCATCAGGATTACGCCGCCGGCCCTGGGGCGAAGTTCGATGATGCGGTCATTTTCATCGGTAAATTGCTGATAACCGAAATGATCACAGTAAAACGCCACCATCGCATCGATCTTTTTGCAATAGATCACAAGCCGGTTGCAGGGGCCGGTTACGGGCAATGGATCGGGGCGTTTGGCAGATGTCATGGCCTATCTTCCGTCGGCGGTACGAAACACCGTCATGCCATTGACCACGACCCGACCATCGGGCAGCAATTTGCCATCATATTCGGTGGTGCCCTGTGGGCCGGGGCGTCCGACCGCCAATCCGTTTACTGCAAAGGGCAATAATGCGCCAAGAAGGGTCGGACTGTCGGGGGTGCCCAAAAGATCAACCAGCTTGTCCTGACCTAGCAACCGGAAGTCGAATTCCCCGGTAAAGCCATAACGCGCAGCCGTCTGGGCAAGGAACTCGCCAGAACCAAGTGCTTCAAGCCCGCGTGATTCAACATAAAATTCATCGACTTTGACCGGTGCACCATTCTCGGCTGCCTTTTGCCAAAGGGCATCGCCGATCTGACGACGGGCGAAACGCGGGGCAGTGCCGGTCAGGATATCGTGAAATCCCTTTTCGATGATCGGCTTGGCATCCTGCCAGGGCAGGCCTTGGCTGCTGCTTTTGATGCGAACAGTGCGCGGTTGAAACAGGCTGGGCAGCCACAATCCATCATGGGCGTAATCAAGATGGGTTTCACCATTCTCGCCGGGATAAAGTGTGAAGTTTGCCGATTTGACCGAGCCGCGCTTTTCCCGGTTCGGGCCGGTCCATTCGGCACCCTGCCAAGCAATGCGGGCAAGTTCGGGCAACCATTGAATGATCAGGCCGTTCATCATCCAGTATTGGCGCGTGATCGGTTCTTCCCCAATCAGGAAGTCGGCAAAGCCATCGAATGTTACCGGGATGTTTTTTGCTGTGTTCCAGCGCAGATAGCCGCCGGTATTGCGCATCGTCAATGCGCGCTTGTCACTTGTGGCCTCGGCATCCATTTCTGCGCGTTCGGGAAGTTTGACATCAAGGTCGATCTGATCGCGATGATCGGTATCGCGCACAGTGACTTTTACGTCATCCATCTTCAATTCGCGCGCCGTTGAATAGCCCTGAAGATCAAGGGAAACACCGTCAAAGGTCAGAACGACCGCATTGCCATCCACGGCCCGGGCATCGCGTTCGGTTGCCGTGATGCCGGACTGCATCAGGATCGCATCAACAGCAGTGCGGGCGTCGTCAAGGGTAATGGCCCGGGCATGCGGGGCAAGTGCAAGCATCATGGATGCGCATAAGCCAATTCCGACAATGTCACGAAGTCCGGGCATCAGAATTTCCCTGTTACTGGAATGGTTACTGTTTCAACCATCCTTTACACCAATTTTGGTGAAGTTAGGGCGCTGATTCTGACGTTTACCTTCCGGTCACCCTGATTGCTGACAGGATGCTGTCAGGAGGGGAGCGTTACAAGCAACTGAGTTAAAAGACAAACAGGGGGAAATCAGCTGTCACATCCGAACTTTTCACGGTGTTCGTCAGTGGTGATGCCGCACAGGAAGATTTGAACGGCATGGGATACGCGATCATCAATCTCGCGGTCTGTCATTTGGGGGCGGGGATTGTGTTTCATGATGCGCGACTGCCAGTCGCCGATCACCATGGCTTCGAACAGTTCGGCGGCGTGATCCGGATCACCAATGTTGATGCGACCCAGTTTTTGTTGACGTGACAAGTAATCTGCAAGGTGTTTGCGGGTGCTGTCCGGGCCGACTTCAAAGAATTTTTCGATCAGGGGTAGAAAGTGCTGACCTTCGGAATACAGAATTTGAGTGAAGCGCGCGACTTCCTCGGTTACTATCTTGCGGGCCAGTTTGGTTCCGAAGTCTGTCAAGGCATGACGAGGAGGGAGATCGGTTTCCAGCGAGATATGCAACTCCGCTGAAAATTCCTTGCAACGTTCTTTCATGACGGCCTCAAGAAGGCCGTCCTTGCCGCCAAATGCTTCGTAAAGGGTTGTACGGGAGCCACCCGATTGCGAAATAACATCATTAAGTGTGACACCAGCGAACCCTCGCTCCAGCAAGAGTTGCCATGCAGCATCCATCATGGCGCGCCGACGTGCGGACCCGCGAGAGGATTGTTTTTCAGACTTTTCTGGCGTTTCACTCATGATTTTTGATTCAGCTGTTTTTGGCTCTTGATCGTGCAGCGCACAATGTGTACTGTACCGTACAGTATTTCAAAATGCAATGGTAAAGCACCCTTAAATTAGCTTTGCCTGGGACTTAGAAGGAAAAGCAACTTGCCCATGCGATCTTGTTTGAAATTCGCCGGTATTGCCGCGCTTGCCATATTGGTAGCGGCTTGCAGCGAACAGAATGAAGGTGGTGAAAGTCAGGCAGCCGCGCCGCAACAACAGCAGGCAACGCCGGTTGGTACTGTCACCCTTAAAGCCCAGACCGTTGGTCTTGTCGAAGAAATGCCGGGTCGCACAATTGCTTTCCGTCAGGCTGATATTCGTCCGCAGGTGGACGGGATCATCAAAGAACGCAGCTTCACCGAAGGCGGTTTTGTCGAAGCCGGTCAGCAGCTTTATATGATCGATCAGGACGTCTATCTGGCAAAGGTCGATGCGGCACAGGCCGAACTGGCCCGTCAGAGCGCGACCTATGATCAGGCTGTCAAAACCCGCAAGCGTTATGATCCGCTGATCAAGTCCCAGGCGGTTAGCCAGCAAACCTATGACGATGCTGTTGCCGCCGAGGCACAGGGTCGTGCATCAGTTGCCGCGGCACGTGCCGAACTGGAACAGGCCCGCATTGATCTGGCCTATACCACGGTAACTGCCCCGATTTCCGGTCAGATCGGATCGTCGGATTATACCGAAGGTGCGCTGGTTACCGCCAATCAGGCCGCCAAGCTGACCACGATCACCCAGCTTGATCCGATCTATGTCGACGTTACCCAGGCCGGTGGCCGTCTGCTTAAAATCAAGCAGGCGATCCAGAATGGTCGCATCAAGGGTGTTGAAAACGGTCAGATCGAAGTTGCCCTGATTATTGATTCAACCGGTGCAGAATATCCGCACAAGGGAACGCTGCAATTCTCGGATGTGACGGTGAATGAAACCACCGGCACCATTCGTTTGCGCGCTGTTTTCCCGAACCCGGACGGAACGCTTTTGCCGGGCATGTTTGTCCGCGGTGAAGTGCGTCAGGGGCATCTCGAAAACGCGTTCCTGATCCCGCAAAAAGCAGTCATGCGCCGCCCGGACGGGTCGGCATATGTTTATGCGGTGGTTGACGGCAAGGTTGCTCCCAAGGACATCACCATCGAGCAGTCCCAGGGACAGAACTGGCTGGTTTCCGCCGGTGTTGAGGATGGCGAACAACTGATTGTTGATGGCATCCAGCGCATCGGACCGGGCGCACCTGTTGCTGCCCAGCCTGTCGAAACCGCCAAAGCCGCCGAATAAGGGTTTATTCAATGGCAAAATTCTTTATTGATCGCCCCGTATTCGCCTGGGTTATTGCCTTGGTGATTATGTTGGCGGGGGGACTTTCCTTGTGGCAATTGCCCGTGGAACAGTACCCGTCTATTGCGCCGCCATCGGTGCAGATCGAAGCCAGCTATCCCGGTGCTTCGGCCCAGACTGTTGAAAACACGGTAACCCAGGTTATCGAGCAGCAGATGAACGGGCTGGATTACCTGCGTTATATGTCCTCGAACTCTTCGGCAAACGGCCAGGCATCCATTACCCTGACCTTTGAACCCGAAGCCGATCCGGATATCGCCCAGGTCCAGGTTCAGAACAAACTGCAAGCTGCCATGTCGTCACTTCCGACCGAAGTGCAGCAGCAGGGTGTTACCGTGACCAAATCATCGGGTTCGTTCCTGATGGTTGTCGGCTTTGTGTCCGGCGATGGTTCGATGAATGCCGAAGATCTTGCCGACTTTGTTGTGTCGTCGGTCGAAGATCCGCTGGCACGCGTGAACGGTGTAGGTTCTGTTCAGGTGTTCGGTGCCCAGCACGCGATGCGTATCTGGCTCGATCCGAACAAGATGCTGTCCTATAACCTGACGGTTTCGGACATCAGTTCGGCCGTTGAGGCCCAGAACACCGAAGTCACGGCCGGTCAGGTCGGTGGTGCACCGTCTGTTCCGGGGCAGCAGATCAACGCGACGATTACCGCCCAAAGCAAACTGCAAACGGTTGATGAGTTCGCCAATATCCTGCTTAAGGTCGAAACCGACGGATCGCAGGTGCGTCTTGGCGATGTCGCCCGCATTGAAATCGGTGGTGAAAGCTACGAAATCGTTGCGCGCTATAACGCACAGGCTGCAACCGGTATCGGTATCAACCTTGCGACCGGTGCGAACGCGCTTGATACTGCCGAGGCCGTGAAGTCACGCCTTGCAGAATTGCAGCCGTTCTTCCCGGACGGGGTCGAAATCGTCTATCCGTATGATACGACGCCGTTCGTCAAGGTTTCGATTGAATCGGTTGTTCATACCCTGTTCGAAGCAATCGTCCTTGTCTTCCTGGTGATGTTCCTGTTCCTGCAGAACTGGCGCGCCACCCTGATCCCGACGATTGCGGTTCCGGTGGTTCTGCTTGGGACATTCGGTATTCTTGCTGCCTTTGGCTATTCGATTAACACGCTGACCATGTTTGCCATGGTTCTTGCCATCGGTCTTCTGGTCGATGACGCGATTGTTGTGGTCGAAAACGTCGAACGTGTGATGCATGAAGACGGACTTCCGCCGCGCGAAGCAACGCGGAAATCCATGGGTCAGATTACGGGCGCGCTGATTGGTATTGCGCTGGTTCTGTCGGCCGTGTTCGTGCCGATGGCCTTCTTTGCCGGATCGACCGGGGCGATTTATCGTCAGTTCTCGATCACGATTGTGTCGGCAATGGCATTGTCTGTGGTCGTGGCGATTGTCCTGACTCCGGCATTGTGCGCAACCATGCTTAAACCGTCGCATACCGACCCGAACGAGAAAAAAGGTCCGTTCGGCTGGTTTAACCGTGGCTTTGATAAAACCAACCGGTTCTATCAGGGCAGTGTTGACCATGTCGTGCATCGCAAGTGGCGTTACCTGTTTGTCTATGTGATCCTTGTTGGTGGCCTTGCTGCCTTGTTCGTTCGCCTGCCGGGTTCGTTCCTGCCAGACGAGGATCAGGGGATCATGTTCTCGATGGTTCAGCTTCCGGCTGGTGCATCGCAGGAACGTACGGTCGAAGTTCTCAAAAAGATGGAAGACCACTTCCTGACCAACGAGACCGAGAACGTACAGGGTCTGTTCACAGTTGCCGGCTTCTCCTTTGCCGGTAGCGGCCAGAATGCCGGTATCGCCTTTATCAACCTGAAAGACTGGTCGGAACGTACCCGTCCGGATCAGGCGGTAAGTGCGGTGATCGGTCGTGCC
Source organism: Thalassospira profundimaris (assembly GCF_003326675.1). Lineage (GTDB taxonomy): Bacteria > Pseudomonadota > Alphaproteobacteria > Rhodospirillales > Thalassospiraceae > Thalassospira > Thalassospira aquimaris. Next base: position 72,659 of record NZ_JPWF01000004.1, on the reverse strand, counting down.
TATGGTGCCTTTGCCGGTATTCGCGAAGCAATGGTCTTTGCCTTTGCCCCGCCTGCGATTATCGAACTTGGTACTGCAAACGGCTTTGACCTTCAGCTTGTCGATCGTGGTGGCAATGGTCACGACGCCCTGATGGCTGCCCGTAACCAGCTTCTGGGGATGGCTGCACAGGACCCGCGTCTGATCGGTGTTCGTCCGAACGGCCTGAATGACATGCCGCAGTTCAACATCAATATCGACCAGGAAAAAGCCAGTGCGCTTGGCGTCGAGCTATCGGATGTGAACCGTACCCTGGCTGCGGCCTGGGGGTCGAGTTATGTCAACGACTTCATTGAAAACGGCCGTGTTAAGCGCGTTTACATGCAGTCGGATGCGAAATATCGCATGATGCCCGAAGACCTCGATTACTGGTATGTCCGCAACAACCTTGATGAAATGGTGCCGATCTCGGCATTCACGACCACCAAGTGGAACTACGGTTCACCGCGTCTGGAACGCTTCAACGGTCTGTCGTCGCTGAACATTCAGGGTGCTGCGGCACCGGGTGTTGCATCGGGTGATGCGATGGCGGCAATGGAAGAACTGGTTGCCAAACTTCCGGGAAGTGTCGGCCTTGAGTGGCAGGGACTGTCCTATGAAGAACGTGCCGCTGGTGAACAGGGACCGGCATTGTATGCCCTGTCCATGATCGTGGTCTTCCTGTGCCTTGCAGCACTTTATGAAAGCTGGGCCATTCCGATCTCGGTCATGATGGTTGTTCCGCTTGGCGTCCTTGGTGCGGTGGTTGCGGCATTGCTGCGCGGCCTGCCAGATGACGTTTACTTCCAGGTGGCAATTCTGACCACGATTGGTCTGTCGGCCAAGAACGCCATCCTGATTGTCGAGTTCGCCCGCGAACTTTACGACCAGGGCATGGGGCTTCTTGAAGCAACCGTCGAAGCTGCCCGTCAGCGTCTGCGTCCGATCATTATGACGTCGATGGCCTTCTCGCTTGGTGTCGTGCCGTTGGCGATTTCGACCGGTGCCGGTGCAGCTGCCCGTGTGGCAGTGGGTACCGGTGTGCTGGGCGGGATGATTGCCGCGACCGTGCTTGCGATCTTCTTCGTGCCGCTGTTCTTTGTTTTGATTGTTGGCACCTTTGCCAAGAACCGCACCAAACGCGGGGACGTCAAAGCAGCCCACGAACATCCGGCTGAATAAAATTCAGGGCCAGCCTTGAAAAAGACTGGCCCTGAAAGGCATCGCGCCGTGACGGTGCAGAATATTAAATCTGCATGATCCCCCGACCCCGCCGTTGCGCGTGCGAAAGAAAGGGCCGATGCGAAAGCATCGGCCCTTTTGTTTTGGCCCTATCCAAAAGTGGCGTCAAGCGCCTTTTGGTTGGGCTGCCCGGCAAGAAGGGCAGGGGGAAGAGTTTTCAGGCGTGCCCGGCACCCGATTTGCTCATGGCATCAAGGGCCTGACGATGGGCGTGCATCTGATGGAAGATTGCATAGCGGCGATCATGATCGGCCTTGGCATTTTCGTCTGGCGCATGAAGGGTTTCCTTGCCCGCCATCTGGCGTGCGGCATGTGCCAGTCCGCCATCACGATCAAGGGCAGCCGCGGCCAGCATGGCCGATCCCAGCAATACCGGCTCTTCGCAATCAGACATCACAACATGGCATCCGGTAACATCGGCATAAAGTTTCACCAGCACCTTTGATGCGGTATGCCCGCCACTGAGATGAATGTGGGTGATGTCGTATCCGGTGTCATTTAGCGCATCGATGATATGACGCGTGCCATAGGCAATGGCACAGGCCGTCGCCCAATAGAGCATCAGGAAGCTTTCCTCGCTTTGATCAAGCGTCAGACCGGAAATCACCCCAAGGGCCTCGGGGTCGGCAAGCGGGGATCGGTTGCCATGGAAGTCCGGTAACACATGCAGGCGCGGCGAAAGATCGGTGTTGTCAGCCATCAGCGGCAACAGCTTTTCACCGGCAAGCTTGTGGGCTTCGCGGCCCATGCCATGGGAAAACGGATGCATGGCAACCACGTGATCAAGCAACGCCCCGGTTGCCGACTGACCCCCTTCATTAAGCCACAGCCCCGGCGCAATCGCGCCGAAATACGGACCCCAGATGCCCTTGATAAAGCGCGGTTCTTTCGAAAGCGCCATATGGCAGGTCGAGGTCCCGGCAATCATTGCGAAATGCTGATCAAGATTGCCATCAAGATATTCGCCAAGCGTACCAAGCGCACCGGCATGGGCATCAATCAGACCCGCGCCGACAACGCAATCCGTGGTCAGTCCAAGATCGGCCGCGCCCTGTGCATCAAGGGTGCCGATCAGATCACCAACCGCAAGCGCGCTTTCATGCATGTTGATCTTGTCATTAAGGTCTTCCATGCCGATGACCGACAGGAAGTCGCGATCCCATGGCGTATCCTGATGGGCCAGATAGGTCCATTTGCAGGTCACTGTGCAACAGGACCTTGCATTGCTGCCCGTTGCCCGGAATGACAGGAAATCGGCCAGATCATAGGCCGCACCCATTTTGTCCCAAGCGGGTTTGTTATGGCGTTTCAACCACATCAATTTCGGCATTTCCATTTCCGGGGACATGGTGCCGCCAATGAATTTCAGAACTTCTGATCCGGTCGCGGTGCATTCCTCGGCTTCGCGTACGGCCCGGTGATCCATCCAGACAATCACGTCCCAGTTATCAGCCCCGCCCGGTGTCACGCCCATCGGACGATTATCCTGATCGCGGATGACAAGCGAACAGGTGGCATCAAATCCGATGGCACCAATTTTTTCCGGTGCGACGGCGGATTTTTTCAACGCGTCGCGTACCGACTGACACACCGATTGCCAGATATTTTCCGAATCCTGTTCGACAAAATCGGGTTTCGGGCGGTTCATCGCGATTGCATGGGCGGCACTGCCAAGCAGTTTGCCGTTGGCATCAAACACGCCTGCGCGGGCGCTGCCGGTGCCGACATCCACACCGATAAAGCAGGTGTCTTTGGGACTCATAATGGGGCTTCCTCCGGATTTCCCCGGTTTTCAGGCGTTATGCCGATTGCCGGGTGTCTTTGGTTGGGCTGTTTGATGGCGATTTGATTAAAAGTTCAATTGTTGGTCAAATGTTCATTTATGTTGACGCTGAAACGATGCATTCGCTAGGCTGCTTTTATCACATACTTGAAACAAGCCAGGTTTAACATGGCCGATAAAAACAAAGATGGAAACGTAACGGGAAACGACGTCGCAGACGCCAGCCGTCCGGGGCTGGATCAACGCACAACAGCTGCGGATACGATTACCCGATTGTTGGATGATTGTCAGATCGTGCTATTTGATTGCGACGGTGTGCTGGTGGACAGTGAACCGATCTCGCTGGCGACGCTTGTTGATGTGCTCGATCATTTTGGTGCGCCGCTGACCTTCAAGGAAGTGGCCGACAAATTCACCGGACGGTCAAGCTCGGCACCGATTGATCACATTCGGGTTGAGACCGGGCGCGACATCAAGACCGAATTCAAACCGTTCTTCTATGAGAAACTGTTTGCCCGCTATGATATTGAGTTGCGCAAGATCGGTGATATCGATGCGGTCCTTGAAGCCTTGCGATCGCGCAAAATCGCCTTTTGCATATCATCAAGCAGCTCGGTCGAGCGTCTTGAAAAAACCATGACCGTGACCGGGCTGGGACAGTGGTTTGATGATCGGATTTACAGTGCCGATTTCGTCCGGAATGGCAAACCGGCCCCTGATCTGTTCCTGCATGCCTGCGCCGACATGGGCTTTGCGCCCAAATCAACAATCGTCATCGAAGATTCCGTCGCCGGTGTCACCGCCGCGGTTGCCGCGGGCATGAAATGCATCGGCTTTGTCGGTGGCGGGCATTATGACGGCCAACATTCCGAGGCAGCGAACCGGCTTTATGATGCCGGGGCCGATATCGTGATTGATGATATGGGGATTTTGGCCGCGGTGATTGCGGCCTGAACCCCTGATACCGGCTTTTAGCGCTGGGTCAGAAGTTTCTGATAGCGGGTCTGGCTCAGGCTTAGGTGATCGCGCATGGCTTGGCGTGCGCCTTCACCATCGCGTGTGGCAATCGCATCATAGATGCGCCGGTGTTCGCCCATAAGCATCTGCATATAGGATTTCTGGTCTTCGACCTCGGGCGGGCGGCGGCGCAGTTGCGCACGTGGGATGGTTTTGTCGCCAAGATGTTCCAGAAATTCGACAAAACGCCGGTTGTTGGTGGCCGCTGCAATGGCGCTGTGGAATTCGAAATCGCCCTGCGAGGTGGGTTCGCCTTTTTCGATGGCCTGTTCCATTTTTTCCATCGCTTCGAAAATCTTGGCTTGCTGGGCGACTGAGCTTCGCGTGCAGGCAAGGCCGGCGGCCTCGATCTCGACCGCCATACGCAGTTCAAGGATTTCCAGAACGTCAGATACCTGCGCGTAATCAACTTCAAAGAGTGATTTGTCGCTGCTGCGTGCTTCGGGTGCGAGAACAAACACACCAGCCCCCTGGCGCGGTTCAAGCAGGCCATCGGCCTTGAGCGCTGCGATGGCTTCGCGCACCACCGTGCGGCTGACGCCAAATCGTTCGGTCAGAACCGGTTCGGTTGGCAATTTGCTGCCCGGTTCGCGCTGGCCGCTTTCAATTTCGGCGCGCAGGCTGGCGATGACTTTTTCCGTCAGCGAAACTTTGCGGGGCGTGTTTTTCACACTGGGTTTCTTCATTTTGCGTGTCCGATAAATCCGGTGTAAAACAACCGGATATAAAAATGACGCCCATCGTCAAAGCCGATGTTAAAGTTTTGGTTGGCGCAATGGGCTTACCATCTTCAAATAATCGAACGGGGATGGTTCTGTAAAGTCATCATATGATTTTGGTTGGAATTTGAGGCAATTGCATATGGCCAAAAAAGGCGACGCTGAATACCGCTGGAACAGCGGCCCGTTTCAGATCGGCATTGTTCCCCAGGGTGGGGCGATATCACGTATTGACTGGAGCCGCCCGGACGGCAAGGGAACCGTCAATCTGTTACGCCCGGTTACCGAGCAGGCCATTGCATCGGGCAATCCATCCAGTCTTGGCTGTTTCCCGATGGTGCCGTTTGCCAATCGTCTGGCCTTTTCCGAATTTGATTTTGATGGTCGCATCGTCAAGGTGCCGGCCAACCGTCCGCCAAGCCCGCACGCCATTCACGGATTTGGGCGCGGGGCTTTGTGGAATATTGAACGCCCGACGGTCGACAGTCTGCGGTTCAATCACAAGCATGACGATCCCGAAAGCGGCTTTGTCTATGTCGCCTGGCAGGAATTCAAGGTCACGCCGGACGACGTAACACTTGAAATCGGTGTGCGGCATCTGGGGCGGACGCCGATGCCCTATGGGATCGGATTGCATCCCTGGTTTCCGGGCGGCGATGATGCATCGGTTCAGTTCATCGCCACCGATTGTTTTGGCACCGATGATGATATGTTGCCCACCACGCGTACGGTGATCGATCTTGGCCGGGATTTCTCCGATGGCAAAATGATCCGACATAACCTGGGTCTTGATGTGCATTATACCGGGTGGCACCGCGAAGCCGACATGGTGTGGGAAGATGCCGGGTACAGCATCAAGATGCTGGCAAGCGACAAATTCTCGAACCTGCAATTCTATATCCCCGAAGACGGCAAGACATTCTGTGTCGAGCCGGTAACCCATGTGCCCAACGTGCATAACCGGCCGGAATTCAAGGAATTCGGCGATCTTCTGGTGCTTGATAAAAATCAGACACTTAGCGGCACCATGACGCTGATCCCATCCTTGCTGGGCGCGTCCTGATAGCGGGCTTGTCGATGATGATGATATCGCGGCCCCGCAAAGCCGGGATTATTCGCTGGTCGATTGATCTGCTTGGCCGATATGCCCTGTGCCATACATGGATATGGCGCGGGGGCTTGCCTTTTGGACATTCTCCCTTGGGCTTTACCCCTTGGTCAATAACCGGTAAAACTTACAAGTAAGAATGACAACATAACAAGTAATGACAGGTGTCGGGGAACGGGATGGCGGAGTTGCTTCTTAAGGTTCAGAAACGCGAAAAACTGGCCGATCAGCTTTATGGTCAAATTCTGGAACAGATCGTCTCAGGTAATTTGGGCGAGGGAACCAAACTTCCATCCGAGAACGAGATTTGTGCATCCTTTGGCGTATCGCGTCCGGTTGTTCGCGAAGCGCTGCGCAAACTGCAATCTGACGGGCTTGTCTATGCGCGTCAGGGCGTTGGGTCCTTTGTTAAAAAGCGCCCGCCCCAAGGTCTGATCGAATTTGGTGGCGTCAATGATGTGGCAGGACTTCTGCGCTGTTTCGAGGCCCGCCTTGCAATCGAAGGTGCAACTGCGCGTATGGCGGCCGAACGGGCCAGTGTGCGCCATCATCGCGACATTGAAAATGCACTGAGCCGCTTGGAAAATAGCGTGGCGGCGGGCGATATTGCCGATAAGGCCGATTTTGATTTCCACATGGCCATCGCACGTGCCAGCGGCAATGAAATCTTTTTGACCATCCTGAATTCCCTGCATGGCGTGATGCAGAAATCAATGAATGTGGCCCTTAATATCACGCGTGCCGGTTCGGCCGAGCGCGCCAAACGTGTTCTGGCCGAACATCGCCAGATTTATGACGCGATTCTGGGCCGCGACGGCGAAAGTGCCGAATTGATGATGCGGTATCACCTGCATCAAGCCCGTCAGCGTCTTACCGATCACGCCCGCGAAATGTGATTTTCAATCCTCCGATCCGGCGTCAAACCCGCGCCTGCAAACCGGTTACATGCTGTTTTCGGTTTGCCGGGCTGACGGTTTTGGCAGCCTTGCCCGCAAAGCCAAAAGGCAAATAATGTTGACAAGCAGGGACTCGGATGGGCACACCAGTATCCATTGAAATTGATCATATGAATTTACGGGGTAGATATGTCTGGGTCGGATAACGTGCTTTTTCAGCCGGAAATTTTGCTGAATGAAACCTTTACTTTGGCGGAATGCCCGAACTGGGATGGGCAGAAAAACCGGCTTTACTGGACCGATATCCTCAGTGGCAAGCTGCATGCGCTTGATATCGCATCGGGTGACCGGCATGTCTGGAATTTTGACAGTGAACTGGGCTGTTTTGGCCTGACCGATGCCGGGCGCATCATTGTGGCTCTGCGCAAGGACATCCTGTTCCTTGATCCTGAAACGGATGAACGCACAACGCTGTGCCGTATTGAAGACGGGATCAAAAGCCGCACCAATGATGGCAAGATCGGCCCGGATGGCGCGTTCTGGGTTGGCACGATGGATGACAATGCCGACAAGCAACCGATTGCATCACTCTATCGCATTACCGCCGACGGTAAGATCGAGGAAAAGGCACAGGGGTTCAAGATTTCCAACGGCATTGCATGGTCGCCGGATGGTTCGAACATGTATCATTCGGATTCTCGCGGGCCGTGGGTCAATCGCTGGGACTTTGATGTTGCCAGCGGCAATATTTCCAACTGCACCCGTTTCCTTGATCTTGACGATACGCTGGGCCGTCCGGATGGCGGGGCCGTGGATATGGAAGGTTGCTATTGGTCGGCCGGTGTGTCGGCAGGCAATCTGAACCGCTTTGCCCCGGACGGGACACTTTTGCTGTCTATCCCGATGCCGATGCCCAATCCGACCATGCCGTGCTTTGGCGGCCCGGACATGAAGACGCTTTTTGTCACCAGCCATCAGGAAGGTTATAGCGCAGAAAAGCGCGCCGAATTCCCCGATGCCGGCAAACTGGTTTCATTGCGGGTCGAAGTTCCGGGCGTACCGGTAACGCGGTTCCGCGAATAGCGTTGATCGCCTGTTATCCGGGTGACAAAAAACAAAAAAGTCATGTGGAGCCGATCTGTGAAGTGATCGCATAAAACGAGATTGGAAATCAACCACGCCGTTGGAAATCAGTCACTTTATGACACATAAAATTCCGTGCAAATGACACATTGAATCGCTATTTTTTCGGCACTGATAATGTCATTTAATCTCAATCATTTGACGGATGTCTCTGGTTTGAGGCCCTGCGGAAATTCTAGATTTTCTTGTCGCTTTTTCAACTTATACATTGCTTGAGAGGCCCCTTACTTGAGCTACAGGGGCATGAGCTTTACGGGGCCTGAAGAATTCTGGGTGGGAGTGATACTTATCAGATGATCAGCAAGGCTTTGTCGGAATGTTTGATCGAAGTGGAACGTCAGAAAGACAGTGAGTCCTTTACGGATATTATGGCGTCGAACTGACTGTATTTATTTGGATTTTCGCCAGACGATCCGGTTTCAGGTCCCCATAGTTCAGCTTTTGGCTGTGGTCACTATGAGAGCCTTTTGATGGTGCGCTGAAATAAAGCGGGATAGACATGCATTGTTTCGAACAGGTTAATTCGGTGATATGTACATGCTGGCTGAATCCTTGCTTATGACCGGTGGGAGTGGAATTCTGCGTACATTTGATCGATCTCTACTCGCGGATTTGAAAGTCTTTGTTACGATTGCTCGCCGACAGAACATGAGCCAGGCGGCAATTGAGCTTGGTGTTACAACGTCAGCCTTGAGCCATCGTTTGCGCAAGCTTGAAGCTGAATTGGGCGTGAAGCTTTTAAACAGAACAAGCAGGTCCCTTACTGCGACGGAGGCCGGTGCGACGTTGGCAAAGCAGCTTGAGGTTGGCTTTCAGAACATTGACGAAGCACTTGGTTCCTTGATCCGTTACCGGGATTTTCCGATTGGTCGATTGCGATTAAATGCTTTGCGAGACGCAGCAAAGTGGATTCTGGGGCCAGCTTTGCCAAGATATGTGCAACGGTTTCCGGAGATGAAACTGGACCTTTCTGTGGACGATCACTTTACAGATATCGTTGCCGAAGGTTTTGATGCAGGCATTCGTTATGGTGATCGCGTTCCTCAGGACATGATTGGTGTTGCCTTATCCAAGCCGCTCCAATGGGTGGTGGTTGCATCGCCAGAACTTATTGAAAAATGTGGCAGACCTGAAACACCAGAGGAATTGCTGGACCGTCCTTGTATCGAAATGCGCGTCGGTGATAATAGTCGCTACCCTTGGGAACTTGGTAATGGCTCTTCTCTTTCCCGTATTGATGTCAAAGGACCACTTTGTTCAAACGATTCTGAACGTGCTGTTGATATTGCCAAGCGGGGGGTGGGCTTTGCGTATTGTCTTGAATTGCTTGCGCGTTCCGAGGTCGATCAGGGAACTCTGGAAATCGTTTTGCCGGAATGGGCATCTGAAGGGCCCCCGTTCACGATCTATTATCCCAGCAGACGACAAGTCCCGCCCGGATTACATGAACTCATTGATATTATTCGTGAAGATCAGGGGCTGCCGCGTCTGGTAACGGGTCTGTCACGGTAAAAAAAATGCCCATGCGTGAAAGCATCGTTCTTCTTTGTTGAGGAATTCTCAATAGCGCGTTGAGTGTTGTGAGGCCCCTTTGCTGTTGTCCGGTGAAGGGCGGCGCGCAATATAAGTCCTCCATTGCCCAGGCTCCTTTGAATGAAAGGAGACAGGCAGGACAATTAGGAATTGGAGGGTGGTTAAAATGCCTTATACAGCTCAATCAGATCGTTACAATACGAGAATGAGTTACCGTCGATGCGGGCGCAGCGGGATCGACCTGCCGGCGATTTCGCTTGGTCTGTGGCAAAACTTTGGTGGTGTCGATGTGTTCGAGACAGGACGTGCGATCCTGCGACGGGCCTTTGATCTGGGGGTGACCCATTTCGATCTGGCGAACAATTATGGTCCTCCCTATGGTTCGGCCGAGGAGAATTTCGGACGGATCATGGCGTCCGACTTTGCACCTTATCGCGATGAAATGATCATTTCGACCAAGGCGGGCTGGGACATGTGGCCGGGACCCTATGGCGGGATCGGCGGTAGTCGGAAGTATCTGATCGCTTCTTGCGAGCAGTCGCTCAAACGGATGGGGCTCGACTATGTCGATATTTTCTATTCGCACCGCGTTGATCCGACCACGCCACTGGAAGAAACGATGGGAGCTCTTGCGCAACTGCACCGGCAGGGCAAGGCGCTTTATGTCGGCATTTCCAGCTACTCGCCAGAGTTGACCCGCAAGGCCGCAGCTATTCTGAATGAAGAAAGGGTACCTCTCTTCATTCATCAGCCGAATTACTCAATGTTCAACCGTTGGATCGAAGATGGTCTTCTCGGCACGCTCGACGAGCTTGGCACTGGCTGTATTGCCTTCTCTCCTTTGGCGCAGGGGCTGCTGACTTCGAAATATTTGAAAGGCATTCCTGACGACGCGCGTGCTGCGAAGGGGCGATTGCTCGACAAGGGTTCCTTGACTGAAGATGTTTTGGCCCGCATTCGTGCGCTCAATGCGATTGCCGAGCGTCGGGGACAGACATTGGCGCAGATGGCGATCGCCTGGACGCTACGCGATCCTCGGGTGACATCTTCGCTAATCGGGGCACGAACAGTCGCTCAACTCGAGAATTCGCTGGGCGCGCTCGATAGGCTGTCCTTCTCATCTGAAGAACTGGCCGAGATTGACCAATACGCCACTGATGGCGGCACCGACTACTGGAAAGAGTCGACCGCGTTTTGATGGCCGCGGCATCGACCCTTTCAGGTCGATGCCGCTTTGATACAGAACTGAGAGGATATCGCCTTGACCCATCCCGCCATCGAAGAAGGTAAAGTTGCCGTCATTACAGGTGGTGCCAGCGACATCCCCAACGACGCTCAGATGCTCTATTCAGAGCTTTCGGGAGAGGTTCGCGAACTGCGCGGCGACCGGAGTCACTTTGCTAATGGGACCGCTCTTGATGCGGCAGGTGGCTTGCTGATGTGTGAGCATGGCACACGATCCGCATGGCTTTTTTGATGCTTTGAGTTCGATCAGACCTTTTTGATCTCGGCCGTCACAGTGCCCAGCCCGTCAAAGATTGCTTCGATCTTGCCAAACGGGCTGATGGTCGGAAGGGCGCAGGCGCCGGTGGTGATGACATCACCTGGCATCAGGCTTTTGCCACGTTTGGCAAGGAAGCCGACCAGATATTCCAGCCCGCCAAAGATTTCCGGCCATGCGTCGGGATCATCATTGGTAGCAAGGACTTCGCCATTGCTTTTGGTCGTGACAGTACCGCCGATAAAGCCAAGATCGCGCCAGCCTTCAATTTCCTGACCCAGCACGAAATAGCCGGTCGAATTCAGATCGGCCAGTGTCTGCACCGGGTCCTGTTTTTCGTGATAGCGACGGTCGGCAATCTCGATCGCCAGGTGGATTGATTTGATGTGATCAAGGATGTCGCTTGATGTGGCATCCGGGGCCGGGCTGCTTTCCATGACCACGGCAATTTCGGCTTCGATATTCGGGAAATTCAGATCATCCGTGGTCAATTGCGCGCCTTCTGACAGGATGCGACCATCAAGAAGCGGCCCAACCAGCGGGCCGTCTGCGCCAATCTTTTCCTGTGCCGCACGGGTGGCAACTGCAAGCTTCCATCCGGCCTGCTTGGCACCAGTCAGGGCAAGGGTTGCGTCCTGAATGTCATAGGCCTCGGCAAAATTGGTCGGGGCAATATCGGATGGCAGCGGATCAATCCGGCTACGGGTGACAAAGGCATCGGCAAGAATGCGGCTGGCGGCGGTAATATCAGTCATTCCCGGGTACTCGATTGTAAGGGCAAAGCAGTGAATGCCCGACCCTAATCGTGTTTGATGCCCAAGTCATCATATCTATCTGGTCGATTCTCGAAAAATTCAGCAAAAAATCAAGTCATCATACCAAAGTCGAAGGCCCGTCAAAGGGTGAAAAAGCCAGTATTTTGAGCAGTTTTCTGCGCCTTTGATAGCGCTTGGGTAATGTGTTTGACAAATTAATATGATGAATTTATAGAGTCATCATAGTTGTTTTGACCTGTTTGAGACTTGAAGGAAGTTTTATGCATTATCTTGAAATGAAAAAGGCCATTGGGGCCGGGTTGCTTTCATTCCCGGTAACGCCTTTTGACGCCAATGGCGGTCTTGACCTTGATACCTATCGCACGCATGTCGCCTGGCTGTCGCAGTTTCCGGCAACCGCGTTGTTTGCGGCGGGTGGAACCGGCGAATTCTTCTCGCTGACCCCGGCCGAAGTGGTCGAAACCGTGCGCGCCGCCAAAGAGGTCGCCGGCAACACGCCGATCATCGCGGGTTGCGGTTATGGCACCGCGATGGCGGTCGAGCTTGCCAAACAGTGCGAAGCAGCCGGTGCTGACGGTTTGCTTTTGTTGCCGCAATATCTGATCGGTGCCGAACAGGAAGGCCTGTTTGCCCGCGTGAAGGCGGTATGTGATGCGGTTGAAATCGGCGTGATTGTCTATAACCGCGACAATTCGATCATCTCGGCTGAAACCCTTGCCAAGCTTTGCGACGTTTGCCCGAACCTGGTCGGCTTCAAGGACGGCCACGGCAACATCGAAATGGTGACCAAGGTTTGCACGCTGCTTGGTGATCGCCTGTCCTATATCGGCGGTATGCCGACCGCAGAAGTTTTTGCCAAGGCCTATAAGGCTGCGGGTGTGACCACCTATTCGTCGGCAATTTTCAACTTCCTGCCGCAGCAGGCGCTTGATTTCTATGACGCGCTGACCCGCGACGATGATGAAACCATGAGCCGCGTGCTCAAGGAATTCTTCTATCCGTATCTGGATATCCGCAACCGTGGTCGCGGCTATGCGGTTTCCATCGTCAAGGCGGGGATGCGCGTGATTGGCCGTGATACCGGTCCGGTACGCAGCCCGCTGATCGATCTGACCGACGAAGAACACAACATGTTGGCAGAAGTAATCCGCAATGCCTATGGCGATGGTGCATTGCGTATGGCCTAGGCCGGGTCGCGCCTGATCATACGGCCTGCCTTATTATCCCGGCAGGTGGTTCTGCCGGGATAGACGTTTGCGACACCATAAAAACAATCCGGTGTGCAAAAGACCACAAAGGTCTATTAGACTAGTTGTTAAGTAATCTTACAGTTGTCCTTACAAGTTCGGAATTGTAAGATCATACGACAATAAGAAGTTCCCATCAGGGAAAACAAGGCTTTAACGCAAGTGACAAAATGTCTCGGGAGGAAATCTTATGAACAATCTTCTTAAAACCACCACGCTGACGATTGCAGCGGCGGCGGTATCGATGGCGCTGGCAGCTGGCGCGCAGGCAAAAGAATGGCGCGGCTGGAACATCCACCCGCCGGAATATCCGGTTTCAACCGGCATGGAAGAATTCGCCAAGATCATCAACGAAAAATCCGGTGGCGATCTTGAAGCCAAGGTTTATCACGGTGGTGTTCTGGGCAACCAGCCTGATGCGATCCAGCAGGTTCGTCTTGGCGGTCTGGACTGGGCTGTTTTCAACCTCGGCCCGCTTGGTGAAGTTGCCCCCGAAGCAAACGTTGTTTCGCTGCCCTTCATCTTCAAAAACGTCGATGCCATGCACAAGGTCATGGACGGCCCGGCAGGTCAGCAGATCGCCGATGGCCTGATCAAGGCTGGTCTTCAGCCGCTTGGCTGGTACGATTCCGGTGCGCGTTCCTTCTATAACACCAAGCACCCGATCAACACGCCCGAAGACCTCAAAGGCCTTAAGTTCCGCGTGATGAGCAACGATCTTTATGTTCAGATGGTCGCAGCCCTTGGTGGCAACGCAACCCCGATGGCCTATGGTGAAGTTTACCAGTCGCTGAAAACCGGCGTTATCGATGGTGCGGAAAACAACTATCCGTCCTATGACAGCTCGGGCCACTTCGAAGCTGCCAAATACTATTCTGTTACCCAGCACCTGATCCTTCCGGAATGCCTGTGCATCAACAAGGCGCTTTATGACAGCCTGTCGGATGACGAAAAGAAAATCGTCCACGAAGCTGCTGATGAGTCGGTTAAGGTTCAGCGCGCTGCATGGGCCGCACGTGCAGAGAAATCCAAGGAAAAAGTCGTTGCTGCTGGCATCGAGGTTAACGAAGTTGCCGACAAGCAGGCTTTCCAGGATGCAATGCAGCCGGTCTATGACAACTTCCTGAAATCCAACCCGGATCTGGCTGATCTTGTAAAAGCCATCCAGGAAGCTCAGAAATAAGACATAAATAGTTTGAAAGGGCGGCGATGAAATCGTCGCCCTTCTTTCTGTCTGTGGATATTCTGTTTCTGATCGTGGTGCGAATTAATCTTATTCTGGCGGCGCATAGATGTTTTCCAGTTTTATCAATTTGATCGACCGTCTGGGCGGCGGGATTGCCGGGCTGTTGAACCTGATTGGCGGTTTGGCGCTTGTGGCGCTTATTCCCAGTTTCGCCTGGCTGGTCTTTGGCCGGTATGTTCTGAACGAAACGCCGACCTGGGTTGAACAGATCTCTCTGATCCTGATTGTTCTGATTACCTTTCCTGTTGCCGCGGCCGGTATGCGCGATAACAGCCACCTTGCCGTATCCTTCTTCCGCGATGCCTTGCCGCCAAAAATCGCAGCCGTGATTGCCGCGATCAGCTATGCGGGCATGGCCTGGTTCGGATACTGGATGTTGATGGGCGGCATGGACCTTGTTTCGTTTAACTGGGCCAAACAGATGCCGATCATTCACATTTCCGATGGCTGGCGTTCTGTGCCGATGGCCGTTTGCGGGGCCGGGATCGCTTTTTACAGCGTCGTGCATATCCTTAAAATCATCGCGCGCTGGGACACCATTTCAAATGCCCGCATTTATCATGACGATCTGTTGAACGAGGATGTTGAATAAATGGGCATGACCATTCTTCTGGGCGTGTTTGCCATCGGTATTGTGATCGGTATGCCCGTTGCCATTGCGCTTGGCATTGCTGCCCTTGGCGCATTCTTCTACGAAGGCCTGCCGACCCTGATCGCGTTTCAGCGCATCGGGTCGGGGATTTCGGCCTTTTCGCTTTTGGCTATTCCGTTCTTTATCTTTGCTGGCGAGCTGATGCTTCATGGCGGGATTGCATCAAGGCTGGTGCAATTTGCAACCGCGCTAGTCGGAAGTCGTCGTGGCGGTCTTGGCATTGTGAACGTGTTTTCATCCATGCTGTTTGGCGGCATTTCCGGATCGGCAGTGGCCGATACATCCGCCCTTGGATCGATCCTGATCCCGGTGATGAAAAAGGAAGGCTATCGCGCCGATTATGCCGTCAACGTCACGGTGACGTCATCGATTGCCGGGATCATGATCCCGCCAAGCCATAATATGATCCTGTATGCGGTGGCCGCAGGCGGGGGCATTTCGATTTCCAAGCTGTTCATGGCCGGTGTGGTGCCGGGCATCATCATGTGCCTGTTGCTTGGTCTTGCTACATGGCTTGTTGCGATCAAGCATGGCTATCCGGCTGAACCGTTCCCGGGTTGGGGCGTTGTCTGGCAGACCGCAGTGCGCGCCATTCCGGGCTTCTTTACCGCTGTGATCATTGTTGGCGGTGTTCTAAGTGGTGTCTTCACGGTTACGGAATCCGGTGCGATTGGTGTGGCCTATGCCCTGATCATTACCGGGCTTGTCTATCGTGAACTGAGCTGGGCGGGGTTTGTTGCCGCGGTCAAACAATCGGCCAAAACCACGGCGCTTGTGATGTTGCTGGTCGGCTGTGCATCGGCATATGGCTATATGCTGGCCTTCTATCAGGTGCCCGATGCTCTGGCCGGGGCGATTACCGGCATCACGGATAACCCGATTGTGGTTCTGTTGCTGATTAACCTGATGTTGCTGGTGGCAGGCATGATCATGGATATGGCGGCACTGATCCTGATTTGTACGCCGATCTTCCTGCCGCTTGCCGTGCAGTTTGGCATGGACCCGATCCAGTTCGGGATGGTGCTGATGATGAATTTGGGCCTTGGCCTGTGTACGCCGCCGGTCGGTTCGTGCCTGTTTGTCGGGTGTGCCATTGGCGGGGTGAAAATCGAAAAAGCCGTTCAGTCGATCTGGCCATTCTATCTGGCAATCTTGAGCGCGCTTTTGCTGACAACCTATATTCCGGCGATTTCACTGACGCTGCCTGATCTTGTATTTGGCACCAACTGATCGCGGATAAAGACGCATATCAAAGAGGATAAAGATGAAACGTTTGCTGATTACCGGTGCCGGTGGCAACCTTGGGAAAATCTGTCGCGAAGGGCTTAAGGGTTATGCCGATGTCATTCGCCTGTCCGATATTTCCCCGATGGACCCGGCGGGCCCGAACGAGGAAGTCGTGCAGTGTGATCTTTCGGATCGTGCGGCTGTGATCGAACTGACCAAGGATGTTGATGGCATCATCCATCTGGGCGGTATTTCAATCGAGGCGGCCTTTGACGACCTTCTTCAGGCCAACCTTGCAGGCACCTATAACCTGTATGAAGGGGCCCGTCAGAACGGGGTGGGGCGCATCATGTTTGCCAGCTCCAACCACGCAATCGGTTTTCACAAGCGCACCGACAAGCTTGATGACAAATCCGAACTGCGCCCCGACAGCCTGTATGGCGTGACCAAATGCTATGGCGAGGCGGTGGCAAGCTACTATTACGACAAGTTTGATGTTGAAACCGTTTCGGTGCGCATTGGTTCCTGCTTTGAAAAGCCGCGGGATCGCCGGATGCTGTCCACCTGGATGAGCCCGCGTGACTTCATCTCCCTGATGAAGGCGATCTTTGATGCGCCAATGACCGGTAATCTGGTGGTCTATGGCGTGTCGGATAACAAATCCAAATGGTGGAGCAACGATCACGCCGACTTCCTTGGCTGGAAACCGCAAGACAGCTCCGAACAGTTCCGTGCCGAGATCGAGGCCGCTTTTGGCCCCGAAGATCGTCATGATGCGGCTGTGATCTATCAGGGTGGTGGCTTTGCTGCCAAAGGACATTTCGAAGACTGATTTCCCGTCGTCTTCCTTCTGGCAAAGGGTCCGCAAATGCGGGCCTTTTTGCTTTTGGCATTGACGGCGTGCCGGATCGAAGATAATCAAAAGTGAAAATGATAACGGTTATCATTATCGAGGTTCAGGTGCGTCAAAATGGCGGTCAATGACCGTTTCTGGGATTCCATTTATCAGCAATATCATGATCGTTTGCTGCGTCAGGTTCAGAAATACCTGCCGACGCGCGACGAAAGCTATGACGTATTGCAGGATTTGTATGTGCAACTGCGCCATCGCAATGTCGATCCGGCCCAGATCGCCAATCCCCCGGCCTATATGATGCGCATGGCAACCAATCTGGCGATTGATGCGCTCAGGCGTCATAACCGTAACCCGCTTGAATTTACCGATCCGTCTGAAATCAGCGAGCTTGAAGGGGCGGGCGCCCAAACCGTAACGCCCGAACAAATCAGCGTTGATCGCCAACGACTGGCGATTGTCAAAACCGCGATTGATGACCTGCCACCCCGGTGTCGCGAAGTGTTTTTGCTGTGCAAACGCGACCATTTAAGTCCGACCGAGGCCGCCGAACATCTTGGTGTTAGTCGCAATATGGTAGAAAAGCATTTGCGTCAGGCGCTTAGACATTGCAAACAGGTGCTGGCGCGTCATGAAAACTAGACATCCTCAAATGGTGCGCCCGGACGTCAATAAAGTAACAGGTCACAAAGACAAAAGCCGGGTAACGCCTTTGCCATGAATGAATTCCGCTATCCCGAAGACTGCCAAAGCAATGAAGACATCGCCGATTACTGGGCGGTGCGTCTTGATCAGTCTGACCTGACCCGGTCCGAGGAAGATGCATTTGGTGCCTGGCAGGATGCCGATCCGGGCAATCCCGAACGTCTGATCCGGGCCTGCCAGATGTGGCGCAGCATGGAAATCATCGCAGCTGACAGGGACGAGGATGTCGTGGTTTCTGCCGCACCGGTGAAATCCGATCCGGCACCGGTTGATCTTGAAGGTGTGCGTCGTGATCTTGAACGGCTTGGCGCACTTGAAGGCGGTGGTGGCCGTTTGCCCGGAATGCGGTCGGCAAAGCGTCGCGCACGCCCGGTTCTGGCGCTGGTGACGTGCTTGGTGCTGGCGGCATTGTTTGGTTACTCCACGCTGCAACCGGCCCCCGATCTTGTCGCGGCGGCGAACGTTTCCGCGGTGTCGGAGATGCATGAACTGTCAGACGGTTCGCGCATCTGGATGGAGCCGGGCACACGCGTTGCCCTGCATTACAGCGAAGCTGCGCGCGATATCACCGTGCTTGAAGGCGGCGTTTTCATCGAAGTCGCCAAGGACGCATCGCGTCCCTTGCGCATTCAGCTTGATCAGATGACGGCGATTGCTGTTGGCACCGCATTCAGTGCGTCCAAATGGGGCGGCTATGCGCGTGTCGAGGTATCCGAAGGCACGGTTGATCTGCAAGATCGCAAAACCCGTCTGGCCCGTCTGACAGCGGGACGTGCGGCCTGGCAGGATGCCGATGGCGATGTGCATTACGCCGATGTGGCCCCGGATCGTGTTGCCCCCTGGCGCGGCGGGCGCTGGATTGTCGATGATATGCCGGTCGAAGAATTGCTGGCGCGGATTTCACCGCTTCTGGATGATCTGACCTTTGTGCGTGATCCGCGTTTGGGCGATATCACGGTATCGGGCAGCTTTGATCTGTCCAAACCGCAAAGCGCGCATGATGCATTACTGGCCGCCTACGGCCTTGAAGAACGCGCTTTTCCGGGCGGTTTCAGAATAATTTCAAGAAAATAGAAAAAATGTGCTCCTCAAATCCGGGAGCCGTTCGTCATGAAGGTAATAGTGATTTGCATTGTTATTTTCAAGCGAAGGGATCAAGCTTTGAAAGCTGAGAATTTTGGGATGTCCCGTCTTTTGGGGACCAGCGCACTTGTCGCAACATTGATGATTGCTGCTGTCCCGATGGCATCCGCACAGGACACCACATCTGCACCACAACAGGTTTCGATTGCCGCGGGCAATCTGCGCGCTGCCCTGGATCAGGTGGCTGATCAGTTCGGCCTGCAACTGATTGTTCAGGGGGACCTTTCGGACCTGACAAGCGGTGAAGTTGCCGCAGAACTAAGTGCGGCGGATGCCTTGGCTCGCCTTCTGGCCGGAAGTGGCTATCAGTTTGAATTTGTCACCAATGACAGTGTCCGTATCGCCCCTGTGCCGACCCAAAGCATGGGGAATAACGGTTCCATGGTTCTGCCCGATATTGTGGTCAGTGCAACCCGTTCGCGCCGGTCGATCAAGTCAATGTCGCCGTCGGTCGTGGTAATTGGCCGCGATCAGATCGAAACCCAGATGGCCAAAAGCAGTGATGTGACAAACGTCATTCGCAACACTGTGCCGGGTTTCATGTTTGATGACCAAAGCCTGATCTCAAGCACGGAAACCTTCCGTGGTCGTGACGTGCAGGTGCTGGTTGACGGGGTATCGCGCAACACGCCGCTTCGTAATTCAAGCCGCATCCTGTCGATGATCGATATCGCACAGGTCGAAAGCATCGAAGTCATTCCGGGCTCCAACGCCATGAACGGCGACGGGGCAACGGGGGCGACCATCAACATCATCACCAAAACCGGTGAAGTCGGCAAAAACAGCTTTGTCGTTGACGGCCATATGACCAGCTACACCGACGATATCGGCGAAAGCTTCGCGCCGTCCCTGACCCTGTCGGGCAGTGGTGGTATTGGTGCGCTTGATCTGGCCGCCAGCGTTACAGCATCTAAAACCGGCAACGCCTATGACGGGTATGGCAATCAAATTCCGTCGGATGCCATGCTGGGGCAGGGGGGCTTTGACAATGCCGAAGACCTGAACGTCTTTGGCAAGGCCGGTGTGACGGTTGCCGATGGCCATCGCCTGTTCCTTTCGACCGAAGTCGTGCGGTTCCGTCAGGATATCGACTATAACGTTGATCTGACCACCGATCCGGTATCGGTTGATTACAACAATCCCTACACCGCGCAACCGCTTGAAGATGAAAGCCAGTATTTCACCGCCGGTTACGAATATGATTTTGGCAAAATCGGCACCGGTGATCTGAAGCTGTTTTACAATGACAGCTACAAACAGGCCGCGCGCGCCGATTATCATTCAAGCTACAACCCCGCACTGGTTGCGCTTTCCAATGCCGGTTCGGTCGAAGACCCGCTGGGGCAGTCGGTGATTGATACCGTCAAATACGGCGTCAAGCTGTCGACCGATACCAGCCTTGATCCGGTTTATGATGGTCTTACCCTGACCTGGGGTGGGGATTTGACCTATGACGATGTCAAATATCGCACCATCAGCGGTCGCGACATTGGCGCGCCGATGACCCAGGATGGCCGGGCTGTGTTTGCACAGCTGAGCGCGCCTGTGACGCAGTTTGTCGATTTGTCGGGCGGTGTGCGATATGAAAAATATGACCTGACGGTCAAGGATTTCCTGCGTCCGAACTATATGCGCTATAACGCCGGTGTGGGTCAGGCGATCCTTGCCGCTGCGCAATATACCGGGGGCAACACGACCTATAGCGCGGTCACCTATAACGCATCCGCGGTTGTTCACTGGACGGATCGTTTTGATACGTCGCTTTCCTATAGCGAAGGTTTCTCGGTTCCTGATGTCGGGGCCTATACCCGCCGTGCCGGTCTAAGTGGCGTGCCGATGAATTTCAGCGCCCTTGATGTCGAGGCATCCAAGGTTAAGACCTATGAACTGGCAGCCCGCTATAACGGACAGGATTTCCGCACCACCGGCGCGGTTTATATGAGCACCAATGATCGCGGTGACAATTTCGATGCTGCGACCAACTCGCTCAGTCAGGAAAAAGAACGCATCATCGGTGCCGAACTGACCGGTGAATATGACATCACCGAGGATACTTATGTCGGTGCCCTGGCGTCCTATGTTGAAGGTCGTTATGACACCAACAAGGATGGTGATCTTGACAGTTGGCTTCCTAATAACCGCATTCCGTCGCCATTCCGCTTTACCGGTTATGTCGACAGCTATGTCTGGGGCGATTTGAATATGCGCTTTGACGGGACCTATACCGCTGCGCGCACCAAGATCAAAACCGCCAAGATTAAGCCAAGCCTGGTCTTTAACCTGATGGGGAACTATCCGGTTCTGGGTGGTACGGCGCGCTTCGGGATCGAGAACTTGTTTGATACCAGCTATGAAAACCCGGCGGCAACGGCCCTTCGCGGATATTCGGTTGCCGGTCATGGCCGCACCCTGACCGTCGGTTTCCGTCGCGAATTCTGATCACATCGGACGTCGTCTGATTTTATCGATACTTATGGCCTGGCGGTTTTCCGCCGGGCCGCTTCCATTAGGAGACCGGTGATGTTTCGTTCAAGCACACCCGCCCGCGATATCGTCCTGTTTGAAATGATCGACCGTCAGACCGACACAGACGGACAGGCCTATCTTGCCGCCCTTGATGATCTGGCATCCCGCACGGAACCGGCCATCCTGATTTTCCGGGTATCGGGTTTTGCCGATCAGGATCATGAAATCCGCAAACAGGCCGCCATCTGGTTCAAGCGCAATCGCGACCGGCTTTCCGATTTTACCAAG
The DNA here is from genome assembly GCF_003326675.1 of Thalassospira profundimaris. Lineage (GTDB taxonomy): Bacteria > Pseudomonadota > Alphaproteobacteria > Rhodospirillales > Thalassospiraceae > Thalassospira > Thalassospira aquimaris. Next base: position 51,096 of record NZ_JPWF01000004.1, on the reverse strand, counting down.
GGCCTTATTCGCGTTGACGAAGGCCACCATCACGGGGATGGAAACCTTCACAGCCACGATGACCATGACCCGGAACAAAGCAACTTTGCCAGGATGCTGCCCTTTCCGGTAAAGCATGTCACAAGCCTTGATCAGGCCTTTGAACTGGCACAAAGCTGGCCACCAACCTCGTCTTCAGACGATAACTAGAACGAGGTTGGCGGTATTCGTCGGGGGTTAACGTTTGCGGACTGCAAGGATCAGGAAGTAACTGGTGCCGATCAAGGCGGCGATAATGCCGGTTGGCAATTGCGCCGGATAGATCATGTTTCTGGCCAGCCATTCGGCCACCATCATCACATTCACCCCGATCAGAACCGCACCCAGCAAATGCCCACCCGCAAGCCGATACCCTGCAACACGTGCCAGATGCGGGGCCATCAGGCCGACAAAACTAAGCGGTCCGACAAGAAGCGTCGCACTGGCGGCAAGGATGGCCGCAACCAGCATCATGGCAAACTGGAAGCCGGAAATGCCAAGGCCCAGTGAAACCGACTGATCGGTGCCAAGGGATGCCAGTTCAAGCGGACGACGAAGGGCGATTGCCACCACCAGCAACACCGCCGTCACACCGGCAACAATCATGACTTCGTGCATGTTGGTGAAATATGTCGTACCCGCCAGCCAGGACATCAGCATTGATGTTTGTGTGCCACTGCGTGTCAGGACGATGCGGACAATGGCGCCCAGAATGGCGGTCAAAGCCAAACCGTTTAGCAACATGTAATGCGGTGCATGGGTGAACTTTCGGCACAGAACAAGCAACACCAGCAAGGAGACAATCCCGCCTGCGGCCCCGATCACCATCAATTCGGCACGTTGACCAAATCCGAAAATGGCAAGGGCAACGATCATGGCAAGGGCGGTGGCCGAACTGACGCCGGTGATTTCCGGGCTGGCCAGCGGGTTGCGACCGACACGCTGAATAAGCGTGCCCGAAACCGCTAGTGCCGCCCCGCAAATCATCGCGGCAAAGGTGCGCTCAGACCGACCCAGAAGAATATCCATATTGTCGGCGTTCCAGCCAAGGACGGCAAAGCCATTGCCATCAAGCGAAACAAACAACGAGAACCCGATCCCCAGAACCAGCGTGATGGTCAGGATGATCGACAGGCGCAGTTTGGAAATGATTTCCTGATCGCTGTGCTGATCTTCGCTTTGGGTGCCGGGCATGATCCGTGCCTTGCGCAGGACCAGAATGATGAACGGCGCGCCAAACAGTGCGGTTGCCGCCCCGGTTGGCAAGACATCACCACCAAGGCCGTTAAACTGCCGTACGATAAAATCGATCAGCAACAGGACAAAGCCGCCGGTCAAAACCGAATAGATCATAAGATCACGTGATCGGGTCAACCCGGCAATGCGAAGGGCGGCTGGAACCGCAAGACCGACAAATCCGATCATGCCCGCCGCCGAGATCACCGATGCGGTGATGAAAACCGCAAAGCCAAGGATCAACAAACGCAGAACGGTAACCTTGGCACCCAGCGAATTGGCGGTGTCGTCACCAAGCGCAAGCAAATCAAGCGGACGCGACAGAGCCAGAACCGCAATCATGCCAATCACGACACGCGGCAGAACAAATTCGGTTGATTCCCAGCCATTCTGGGCCAGATCACCGGCCCCCCACATAAAGACCGATTGCAGATATTGCTCGTTAAACAGTAACACAATCTGCGATCCCGACTGCAACAGCAGATTGACAATCATACCCGCCAGAATAAGCCACAGCGTCGCGTTGCCGCGCTTGGATGCAATCAGGTAAACCGCACCAAGGGCGATCATGCCCCCGGCAAGGGCAAAGGCTTCCTGAAAGATTGCCATGGATGCCGGGGCAATCAGCAGGAAAATGGTCAGGGCAAATTCAACACCGGCCCCGACGCCAAGTGTGGTCGGGGATGCCAGCGGGTTGCGCAACACGGTCTGGATCGCCGCCCCGGCCAGTGCAAGACCCGCCCCGCACAAAAACGCCATCGCAAGACGGGGCAGGGTGCTGTAATGAAACAGGATCTGGTCAAAGTCGGTTTCATCGGGACTGAACATGACTTGCCCGGCCAGTCCTTTTTGCAGGAACGGCCAGAAATCAATCACCAGAATGCCGATGGAAGACAGGCCAAGCAGGGCAAGCAATATGGCCGGAAGGTACGAACGGGTGTTGGTCATTGATGGGGGCCGTTCTCGATGCTTTCGCTTAGAAGTTTTGCGAAACGAAGCGACGATGGAACCCCGCCATACATCCAGACAACCGGCAACTCGTAAATGCGGTTGTTGCGCGTGAAATCCATGAATTTCCACATCGGGGATGCAAACATTTTGTCCAAAATCGCATCGGGCACAGGGTTGGTGTAAACCACGCTTTGCTTGGCATAAGGGGCAATCAGTTCAAGGCCGCCACGGGCAAAACCCCATTTATTGACTTCCCCGTCAAAGGCCAGGGGCACATTCATCGCCGCCATCACCGAGCCCGGAAGCGAGGTGTCGCCAAACATGCCGATCGTGCTTTCATCAAAGAAATAGATGATATTCAGTTGCTGATCAGGACCAAGGGCCGCGCGGGTGCGTTCGCCATATTCGGCAAGTTTAGCATCGACATGTGCCAGATATGCCTGTCCTTCGGCTTCGCGTCCGGTGGCCTTGGCGATTTTACCAAAAACCTCGCGCGCGGTTTCAAATGCCGGGCGGTTTTCGTCAAACATCCGCAATTGCAAAACCGGCGCAATTTCCGAAAGCTTGTCATAACTGATCCCGATATCGGGGATGACAATGATCAGATCGGGCTTGGCAGCACGCAGCGCTTCAAGGTTTGGTGATGACCGTTGCCCCAGATCGACAAAGTCATCGGGCAATGCCGGTTCTTCGACCCAGTCACCGTAATCGGCCGGATCGGCAACCGCGACCGGATCAAGGCCAAGCGCAATGACGGTTTCGGTAAAGGCCCAGTTGATCGTTGCAACCCGTTTTGCCGGTGCGGCAAGTTCAAGGGTTCCTTGTTCGTGTTCGATGCGGATCGGATCGGCAATCGCAGGTGTCCCAGTCAGGACAAACAGCGTGACGGCAAAGAACATCCCGCCAAGAAAAGTGCGTAAAAATGCCATGACTTATGATCCGCTTGCTGTGGTCTGGGTGCCGGTTACTGCGTCGGCCAGAAGTTCGGCAAAGCGTGCGGCGGATAAAAGTCCGCCAAAGGTCCAGCTTGCAGGCACAGCATAAACATGGTCATTGCGGGTAAAGGGCATTGCCTTCCAGATCGCGGTATCAAACAGGCGGCTTTGTACTGTCGGCGCAATCGGTTCGACATAGGCAAATTGCACATCGCCCATTTTTGCCAGATCGGACACATCGCCGTTATGGAAACCCCATCCATTCACTTCGCCTTCCCAGGCATTGGCAAAGCCCATACGTGCCAGCGTCGATCCAAACAGAGATGTTTTGCCATGAATGCGGAAATGGGCTTCGTCATTGATGCGGACAATGGTGAATTTGGCGTCTTTGCCAAGATGGTCGCGAATGCGTGCGGCGGCGGCGTCAATCCGTGCATTGGCCGATGCAATTACTTCTTCGGCCTTGTCCGACTTACCGGCCAGTGTGCCGATATTGCGCAGAAGGCTCTCGGCATTGTCGATGGCTGGGGTATCTTTTCCGGTGTCATAGATCGAATAGACAAGCGTTGGTGCAACGCCTGACAGCTTGTCATAGGCCATCGCCATTTCGCCGCCAATCAGGATGGCATCGGGCTTGGCTTCGCGCAGGGCTTCGAAATTGGGTTCGCGCCGGGTGCCAAGATCGGCAAACGTGGCGGGCAATTGCGGTTCGACCACCCAGACGCGATAACCATCCGCTTCGGGGACGGCAACCGGATCGATGCCAAGGGCCAAAAGGCTTTCGGTCATCGCCCAGTTTGATCCGGCAAAACGGGTCGGCTGCGCATCAAAGGTGACTTCGCCCATTTCATGGCGGATTGTCTGGGCCGATGCGCCAATCGGGCTAAGCGCCGTCATGGCGACAAGGCAGCTTGCCGCGATTTGGCTGATCAAACGGGTATGCATATGACTGTTCCTGATCCCTGTTGGCCGGTCCGGCACCGATTGTTGCTGCGCCCTAGGCGACATAGCTGACAAAACGGTCGTGGTCTGGCAGATGGATGACATCAATGTCGGTTTGGAAAATGGTGCGAAGGATTTCGCCCTGCATGAAATCGCGGGCTGTTCCCTGCCAGCAGGTCTGACCGCCACGCAATGCAATGATGTGATCGGCAAAACGCCCGACCATGTCGATATCGTGCAGAACGGCAATCACGGTCAGATTGCTGTGATTTTTCAGATTGGCGACCAGTTGCAGAATGTCGCGCTGATGGCCGACATCAAGCGCCGAGGTCGGCTCGTCCAGCAGCAATACCGGCGCATCCTGTGCCAGCAGCATGGCAAGCCAGACGCGCTGGCGTTCCCCGCCCGATAGGCTGGCAACCAGACGGTCGGCAAAGCCGGTCACATGGGTCAGTTCCATTGCCTGATCTATCTTGGCATGGTCTTCATCGCGGTAACGTCCAAACGCCCCGCGCCAGGGATAGCGACCAAAGGCGACCAGTTCACGCACGCTCAGATGCGGTGGCACCACCGGGTTTTGCGGAAGATAGGCGACCTTGCGGGCGAAATCGCGCGTACCGTGACTTTCAAGTGCCGCATTATCAAGGGTGATGGTGCCGGAATGCTTGTTGTTCTTGCGCGCAAGCAACTTCAAAAGCGTGCTTTTCCCCGATCCGTTGTGACCGACAATCGCGCTGAATGCACCGGTCGGGAAATTGACCGAGATATCGGACAGAAGCGTTTTCGGGTTTTTGCCATCACTTTTGAAGATGACGTCTTTCAGATCGAACATGCGCGGGAAACTCGTCAATATCGTATGCGGGGCGAAGTCCCTTTGCCTGCTGGCTAAGTGAATGACAAATCACCCTCCCCAATATGAGAATGCCTATCAATTACTTGCGGAAAATGCAACCGAGTTGCGATTGCATTTGTTGAAAATATTGAAGGGGAACCTATTCATCATATAAAATGACTTTTCAGGCGTCTCTATTCCGGGTAGCAATAAAGACAATCACTTTGATCTGATATTTGCGCGCAACGCGTGCTATTGAATGATCATACAAAACAACGCGGAAATCGCGAAAATTCAGGGAGAAACCATGGCTAACGTGAAAACCGTATTGCCAAACCTGCGCTGTACGCTGGGCGAGGGACCACATTGGGATGCCCGGGACGGGGTTTTGTATTGGGTGGATATCGTCGGCAAAACCGCCTATGCGCTGCGGCCCCAGGATGGTGGGTCGCGCAGCTGGACCTTTGATCAGCCGGTCGCCGCCATCGTGCCGCGTGAAAATGACGGGCTTCTGGTTGCACTTGCCGATGGGTTGGCGTTTCTTGATGCCGAAAGCGGCGAAACCACCCCGTTTGTCGCCCCGGATAGCGACCATGCCGGCAACCGTTCGAATGAAAGCCGCGTTGATCCGGCCGGTCGGTTCTGGCACGGGACTATGCAAAACAATATTGGTCCGAACGGCGAAGACCTTCCTGTCACGGTTTCGACCGGCACGCTGAACCGGGTTGGTGTCGATGGCGATGCGACCCGTTTCCTGTCCGATATCGGGATTTCCAATACGCTTCTGTGGTCGGCGGACGGCAAGAAGATGTTCTTTGGCGATACCATCAAGGATACGCTGAATGTCTATGATTATGACATGGAAACCGGTGTTCCCAGCAATCCGCGTGTGTTCTTTGGCCCGCAGGATCGTGGCAATATGGATGGATCGGCGATGGATGCAGATGGCTATATCTGGAATGCGCGCTGGGGCGGAAGTTGCCTGATCCGTTTTGCGCCCGATGGCAGTATTGACCGGATCATCGATCTGCCAGTGACCCAGCCAACCAGTTGCGTGTTTGGCGGACCGGACCTTAGGACGCTTTATATCACCTCGGCCTCGGTCGGGCTGGACGGGAATGGCAACGAGCTTGAAGGTGCGCTTTTGTCAATTCAGACAGACGTCGCCGGTCAGTCCTGCACCCGCTTTGCCGGGTAGGGTGCAGGCAGATTTAATTCATCAGACAATTGATCTGGCTATTGAACCAGGTCCTGACGCCTAGGCATTGGCATCCCGGATTTTCAGCATATTCTGAAAGTCCGGGACCAGTTCGTGATAGATCGGCAGGGCCGCGGCCCCCATGGCGGCGGATAAAAGGTTGCCGACGCCGGCCTGTACAGGAAGCGCATTGCCAAGCGGGGTGCGACTGCCGGTTACTTCCAGATTTGACAGTTCATCAAGCAACGCCTTGACGATCGGTTCGGGTAACAACCCGCCCAGCATCACCGCCTGCGGGTCCAGCATACTGCCCAAGATCTGTACGGCGGTGGCAAGATGCGGCGCGGCCTGCTTGATCCAGCGTTTGACGGGTTCGTCATCGGGTGAAAGTTGCGCAAGGCGGTTCAGTGTCGTGTCATTCAAAAGCGCATCGCGATCCGCGGCATCAAATTCATCATATAGCGCCAAAAGCGACACATAGCGTTCAAGGCATCCCTTGCGCCCGCACGGGCAATCGCGCCCCTGCGGTTCGACCGGAAGATGGCCGATTTCACCAGCCGCCCCGTTGGTGCCGTGAATGATCTGGTTATCCATGAAAAGCCCGGCACCCAGACCATATCCGACAAAAACATAGACGAAGTTTTCAAGCGTGCGCGCATTGCCATAAAGCTTTTCGGATATGGCGGCGGCGTCGGCATCGTTTTCAACAAAGACCGGGCAGTCGATTTTTTCCGAGAGGGCGGCAACGATATCAAATCCTTCCCAGCCCGGCGCAATCCCGGTTGGTCCGGCAATGCCAACGGGCCCTGGCATGGCAATCCCGATCCCGATATTGCGCGCCGGATCAAGGCCGCAATCGGAAATGATCCGGTGTGTTGCATCAATCAGCAATTCAATCGCCTGTTCAGGATTGGGATGGTTGAATTGCTGGCTGATGCGGGCACGTTCTTTGCCCAGAAGGTTGACCAGAACCGCGTCAAACTGTGTCCCGGTAAGTTGAAATCCGATGGCATATCCGCCGTCCGGGTTCAGGCGATAGGGGCGGGCAGGTTGTCCGCGTTTTTGACGAATCGGTTCTCCGGCAAGGAGAAGGCCGGAATCTTCAAGCTCTCCGACCAGGTTTGAGATGGTCTGTGCCGACAGATTGGTGATGCGCGTGATGTCCGCACGTGACAATCCGTCATGCCGTCGAACCGCATCCAAAACCGCACGTCTGTTATGGTTTTTGGCGTGCAGAAGGTTGGTGCCCGTGACGCTCTTTGGTTGTTTTTTCATCTTTGCCATTGCCGCCCATTTTCTTTTGAATTATTAATTACATCAAATTGAATTAATAATAAAGCCTGTCCTCAATCAGGCGTGTCGTCTATCCAAGTCGTATCCTATGTATCAGGGAGATATAAATCATGAATATCAAGAATCTCATGACAGGTGCCGCAATAGGTGTGCTTGCCGCATCCGGGGCCGCGCATGCGGACGTGACCCTTAACGCGCTTTTCATGGCGCAAGCTGCTTATAGCGAAGATGACATTCGCAACATGACGGCCGAGTTCGAGGCCGCCAATCCGGGCATCAAGGTCAATGCCGAACTGGTTCCGTACGAAGCCCTGCATGACAAAATCGTTCTGTCGCAAAGCGCCAATGGCTATGACGTCGTGCTTTATGACGTGATCTGGCCGGCAGAATTCGCACAGTATCAGCTGCTTGAAGATGTCAGCGCGCGCATCGATGACAAAACCCGCGCAGGCATTCTTGATGGTGCCTGGACCACTGTGAAATATGACGGCGCGTTTTACGGCATGCCGTGGATCGCAGATACCAAGTTCCTGTTCTATAACAAGGACATGCTGAAAGCCGCCGGTTTCGATAACCCGCCTGCAACCTGGGAAGAACTGCGTGCACAGGCTGCAGCCATCAAGGAAAAGGGCATTGTCGAACATCCGCTGGTCTGGTCCTGGTCGCAGTCCGAAGCCGCCATTTGTGATTACACCACCATCCTGTCGGGCATGGGCGGTGAATTCCTTGATGCCGATGGCAAACCGGCCTTCAATACCGGTGGTGGCCTGAAGGCGCTTGAATATATGGTTGGCACCCTTGATGACGGTCTGACCAACCCGAATTCCCGTGAATATCTTGAAGAAGACGTTCGTCGTGTCTTCTCGAGCGGTCAGGCCGCCTTCGCCCTGAACTGGGGTTACATGTATAATCTTGCCAATGATCCGGCCGAAAGCCAGGTCGCAGGCAAGGTTGGTATCGCACCGGCACCGGGTGCCGAAGGTGTATCAAAGGCATCGGCTGTGAACGGTTCGATGGGTCTTGGTATTCCGACCAAAAGTGCCAACAAGGAAGAAGCCTGGAAATATATCGAATTCCTGACCTCGCAGAAAGTTCAGGATAAATTCGCCAAACTCAGCCTGCCGGTATGGGAAGCATCCTATTCCAACCCGGACGTGATCAAAGGTCAGGAACCGTTTGTCGAAGCGGCCAAAACCAGCCTTGCAGTTATGGCACCGCGTCCGACCATGGCATCCTATCAGGAAGCATCATCTGTTCTGCAAGAAGCCCTTCAGAATGCGATGCTTGGTTCGGTTACACCTGCGGATGCGCTGAACAATGCCGCAGAAGCCATCTCGGACATGCAGTAAGCGCGAAAGCGTTTTTTGATCCAGAGCCCGGACGTGTGTGAACCTTCTCCATGCTTGTTCGGGCTCAAACCCGGAGCCGAATACACCGCTATGATTTCCTATCGTAAAACGGTGACGGCGTGGCTTTTGCTGACCCCGATGATCGTGATCATCGTCGGGGTCAGTGGCTACCCGCTGATCAAAACCATCTATTACAGCCTGACCGGGGCAAAGCTGATTGCGCCTGATGTCACCAGCATCTTTGTCGGTTTGGACAATTATGCGCGTGCGCTGTCTTCTTCAAAATTTCTCGAAGCCATCTGGCACACCACCTATTTCGCCGTGATTTCTGTCGGTGCTGAAATGGTGATCGGTGTTCTGGTTGCACTGTTGCTGAACGAAGCCTTTGCCGGGCGGACCCTGTTGCGCGCCATGCTGATTTTGCCGCTTGCGCTGCCGACGGTGGTCAATGCCATGATGTGGCGGCTGATCTATAACCCGGATTTCGGGGCGCTGAATGCCTTGCTGGTTCAGATCGGGATGCTGGATGCTTATCGGTCCTGGCTGGGTGATCCGGCAACGGCCCTTGATATGGTCATTCTGGCCGATGTCTGGAAAAACTTCCCACTGGTTGCCCTGATTGCGCTTGCCGCCCTTCAGACCGTGCCAAAGGACCTGTACGAAGCCGCAACCCTTGACGGGGCAGGCGTGTGGAACCGTTTCTGGCGCATTACCCTTCCGGCCATTCTGGGGCCGCTGAGTGTCGCGCTTGTTTTGCGCACCATCGAGGCCTTCAAGGTGTTTGATATTGTCTATGTCATGACCCGCGGCGGTCCGGCCAGCAGTACCAAGACCGTCAGTTTCTATGTCTATCAGGAAGCATTCGCCTATATGCGCGTCGGTTCCGGGGCGTCCTATGCGCTGATTGTTGTTCTGATAAGTGCCTGTCTTATTGCCGGATATATGTATCTGATCCGCAAGCAGGGGGAGGTGTGATTATGAAAGCATCCCTGACAAAAAAGATCTGCATCTATCTGGGGGCGTTGTTGCTTGCCACCGTGATTGCGGTTCCGGTTTTGTGGCTGTTTATCATGAGCATCAGCTCCTCGACCCATCTGACCACCTTGCCGCTGCAATGGTGGCCGGACGAGCCGACTTTTGAAAATTATCGCAGTCTTTTGGTGTTTGCCGAAAACAGCCCGTCGGCCAGTTTCCTGTATGGTATCCGCAACAGCATCATCATTGCCTTTTGCGCGACCGGTCTTTCGATCATTGCCGCCATTCCGGCTGCTTACAGCTTTTCCCGCTTGCCCGGACCGCGGCGCAAGAACCTGCTTTATGCGGTGATCGCGATCTTTATGTTGCCGCCTGTGGCAATTGTTCTGCCGCTTTATACGGTGATGAGTGCGCTTGGGCTTCTTAATACCCACTTTGCCCTGATCATTGTTTATTGCTCGATCCTGTTGCCATTCACGACATGGCTTCTCAAAAGCAACTTTGACACCATTCCGGGCGATCTTGATGAAGCGCCGATCATTGATGGTGCCAACAGGTTGCAGGCCATCTGGTATGTGATCCTGCCGATTGCCCGGCCAGCCCTTGGGGCGGCGGTGATGATGGCGGTGTTGCTGGCATGGGATGAATTTTTCTACGGGCTTTTGTTCACCAATGACATCCGCGCCAAGACCATCACCGTTGCAATTGCCGATCTGGCAGCCGGGCGTGTGGCGGATTACGGGCTGATTTCGGCGGCGGGCATTCTGGCCGCTGTACCCCCGGTGGTTCTGGCCTTCTTTATGCAGAAAACCCTTGTTTCGGGGCTGGCCAGCGGCAGTGTGAAGGGATGAATATCGTGATGAAATCAAGCTTGGGTATTCGCCCTGATCCGTCGCGCCCGATCATCTCTATTGGCACGATCAATGTCGATCAGCTGATGGGCCCGGTTGCCCATTGGCCGCAACCGGGCACCGAGACCGTCTATCCCGATTATGAAATGCGGATTGGCGGGGGATGCGGCAATTTCGGTGCTGCCCTTCAGGCCCTTGATGCCCACCAGCATATTGTCGTCAATGTCGGCAAGGACGCGATGGGCGACTGGTTGTGCGACCAGTTCGGACCGCTTGCCGATCACTGGCATCGCAGTGACACCATTACATCTGTGACCTTTGGCCTGACCCATCCCGACAAGGAACGGACGTTTCTTTCAAACGAAGGACACAGTTCGATCTTTGATGCCGCGATGGTGCGTGAAATGCTGGCCGAAACCCGTGTCGACGGGGCGATTGCATTGTTTGTCGGGTCGTTCCTGATGCCCGGTCTGGTGCCCGATTGCGCCAGTCTGATGCAGGAACTTCACGACAAGGGTGCGATTGTCGCCCTTGATACCGCATGGCCGACCGGGGGATGGAGTGATGATGTCCAGGCCCATCTTGAAAGCTGGTTGGGATATGTGGATATCCTTTTGATCAATGATGCCGAGGCCGCCGGAATTCTGGGCATTACAGCCGCGGAATTTGCCGGTGATATCGAAACATATCTGGCAAAAATTGCGGTCAAGCTGCCGGAAAATGCCGTCATCGTGGTCAAGCGCGGTGCGGACGGCGCAACGGCCTTTGCCAATGGTCGGGTTCATCATGCCCCGGTGCGGGGCACCATTGATGTTGTGGATACGGTCGGGGCCGGTGATTGCTTTAATGCCGGCTTCCTGATGGCCTTGCAAAATCAGGCCGGTCTTTCCGATGCCTTGCGTGCGGGGATCGAGGTGGCAGGCAAGGCGATTGCCAGCAAGCCGCGCCGATATCCCGAAATTTCCGATCTTTGCCCCGATGTCGCAGCGGTTCTGACCGCCCAATTGCCGACCGGCGAAGAAATCATGACGTTTGACCGTTTGGAGAATAGCTGAAATGTCGTCTGTATCTTTGTTCAATGTCACAAAGTCGTTCGGTGCAGCCGACATCATCAAGGGCGTTGACCTGTCGATCAAGGACGGGGAGCTGGTGGTTTTTGTCGGGCCGTCGGGCTGTGGCAAATCCACATTACTGCGCATGATTTCCGGGCTTGAAGAAATTACAGCCGGTGAAATTCATCTGGGTGACAAGCGCGTCGATCATCTTCCGGCGTCGGATCGTGATATTGCCATGGTGTTTCAATCCTATGCGCTTTATCCGCATATGACGGTCGGGGAAAATATCGGCTTCCCGCTTAAGATGGCGGGCTGGTCAAAGGCCGATATCGAAGCCAAGGCGCGTGAAATTGGCGATGTCTTGCAATTGTTGCATCTGTTTGATCGCACCCCCAAACAGCTTTCAGGCGGGCAGCGTCAGCGTGTGGCGATTGGCCGTGCGCTTGCGCGTGATCCCAAGATCATTTTGCTTGATGAACCGCTTTCAAACCTTGATGCGGCCCTGCGTGTGGATATGCGCATGGAGCTGGCCCGTCTGCACCGCGAACTTGGGGCGACCATGATTTACGTTACCCATGATCAGGTTGAAGCCATGACCATGGCAGACCGTATTGTGGTGCTGCGTGACGGGATTGTCGAACAGGTTGGATCGCCACTTGATCTTTATCTTAATCCGGCCAACCAGTTCGTTGCGGGCTTTATCGGGTCGCCCAAGATGAATTTCTGGGAAGCACACAGTGATGAAACCGGGCGGGTGATCATGCCATCGGGGCAGGCCGTCGTGATCGGCGATCATGTCAGCGCCAACCAGAAACTGACCGTCGGGGCGCGTCCCGAACATCTGGTGCTGTGTGATGATCCGGCACAGGCGGCCCTTAAGGGTACGGTTCTGTCGGTTGAACATTTGGGATCGGATACCTTTGTGCAGCTTCATTGCGGTATCGGCAATCCGGCACAGATTGATATCAATGTCCGTTTGGCGGGGATTGTCCGGGTGTCGATCGGCGATGCCCTGGCACTGACGATTGCCGATGCGGATAACTGGCATCTGTTTGACAAGGACGGTGTGCGTCTGGATCAGGGGGCGGCCAAGGCAGCTTGACGGCTTTTATAAGCAATTAACGTCCTTTGCCCCTTTTTGGCCTTGGTTTTAAGTATTTTTGGCGGCAACATTGTGCACTGATCAACGCACAATCCAAAAATACGAGCAAGCCGGGGTCAAAATGAAGATAATATCGTCCACGAAAATGTGGGTAAGGGCGTTCTTTTCCATTGGCATGGTGACGATCTTGTCGGGCTGTGCCGCCCTTCAAACCAGCAGCACCAGTGTGACCGGTACGGTTGTGTATCGCGAACGCATTGCCTTGTCGCCCGATACCACGTTCCTGGTTGTGCGGTTGCTTGATGTGTCGCGTGCCGATGCACCATCGATCGAAATAGCATCCCTGCGTCAACCGGTTTCAAACCCGCCGATGGCGTTTGTTTTGCCCTATGACGCATCGAAAATCGATCCGCGGATGACCTATGTGATCGAGGCAAAGATCGTCAATGCCAATGATGATCTGTTGTTCCGCAATGATCAGTCCTATCCGGTTCTGACCCGCGATGCGCCAAGCAATGTCGAAGTTCTGGTGCGTCCGATTACCCGAACGCAGTCGGACGGGGCGCGCAAAACCGATGGCAGCGACATTTCGCGCGACATTGCGGCAATCGAGACCCGCTTGCCCGATATGCGTGTGATCCCCGGTCAGTATGCCGCAAGCGATCATACCGTGACCTACAAGGCATATGTTTCGCCAGATGGGGAACCGATGATGGTCGACGAGCATCGCGACCTTGGCGATTATGGTAAATCGACCGTCAAAATCTATTACCGCAACAACCAGTTGCTGCGGTTTGCCGAAGATGCCACGCGGGTAAATTATGGCGGGGCACAGGGCGACAAGCCGCTTCATTACAGCTTGCAGCTTGACTTTGCACAAGGGCGCTTTTCTTCAGGAACCAAGACCGTCAATGGTGCGCAAAGCACCCCTGATGAACATGAAATCAGCGGTGCCCTTGCCCAAAGCAAAGTTGCACTCAGCCGCATTGACGCCATGCTGGCCCAGATGAATACAGATCCGACCGATCCCACCGAACTTGCCGGTGCCAAATTCTTTGTCTGTGATGATAAAAGCCGGTTTTTCGTGACCTTTGAAAATCGCATTGATCGCGCCATTGTCGAATTCCCGGGGCGTGAACCCTTGTCACTGTCGCGCATTCGGACCGGTTCGGGATATGGATACAGCAACGAGGTCTATGAGCTGCGCGGCAAGGGACAGGATGCTGTGTGGCTGGCACCGTCGGGCGATGTTCATTGTGCCGTTTCGGCAAACCCTGTCAGTCTGGCGCTGGCACCGGGCAATTTCCCGGTTGTCAAAGTGACCGAACTTAAGGCCGCCAACAAAGGCATCTGGACCGAATATTTCGAAGATTTGCAGCCGGCAATCACCGCCTGCCTTGCCGAGAATCCCGGTGATCTGGTGTCTGTGTTAAAAGCATGGCCGATGAACCATGGCATGGTTGGTGTGCGTACGGTCAACGGCAATGGCGGGCGCTATGACTGTCTTGTTCCGGCCGACGGGCTTGGTACGGTCCATACCGAACTGGTTGAAACCACCACCAACATTCTGCCCGGCGAAGATGATGTTCGCTTTACCCCGGCAAGCGGAGCCTATCCGGGGGGTAAATGTTTCAGTCACGAACGGCTGGAGCAGGGCGGGACGTTTGTTGGCTGGCTGTCGCAAAAGACCTGCTGAGAAGCAGAGAGCCAAAAGAATATGGCCTTAAATGACAAAGCCCCGCAGGTGATGCGGGGCTTTGTTTTTAATGTGCGCGCTGGCCAGTGGCATGTAACATGCCGTGCGCGCCACTCAGGACATCTTCGTTGCCAAGATTGATCGCCTGGAACCGGTGGCGATCAAAATGGCCGGGCATCAAAAGCCCGCTGGCAGGCGCTGCCTGGAAGCCAAAGCGTGCGTAATATTCCGGGTCCCCGACAAGAAGAACCGAACGGTGCCCGGCAGATTGCGCAGCGTTAAGGGCTGCGTAAACCAGACCGGCACCAACGCCCGATCCGCTATAGACCTTTTCAACGGCCAGCGGACCCAGCAACAGCGCGCTTCCGCTGTTACCGGCATTGACATTCCACAACCGGACAGTGCCGATCATTTGTTTGCCATCGTGGGCGACAAACGCAAGACCGTCCGCCGGAAGTCTATCACGGCGCAGGATTTCAGAAGATTTCTGAAACCGCGCCTGACCCATGACGCGATCAAGCAGCTTTTCACGTTCGACGTGGTCAAAGCGGCCTTCGCGATCAATCGTGATCACTGATGTATCTTTCCCGAATGGGGTCAGATGATATAGGCGGTCAGCGGCGAGAAGCCGTTAAACGCCACAGATGCGTAAGTGGTGGTATAGGCGCCGGTTGCTTCGATCAGAACCTCGTCACCGATGGTCAGTGCGACCGGAAGGTCATAAGGTTTTTTCTCGTAGAGCACGTCGGCAGAGTCACAGGTCGGACCAGCCAGAACGCAAGGAGCAACATCGCCACCGTCATGAATGGTCGTGATCGGATAACGGATTGCTTCGTCCATGGTTTCGGCAAGGCCACCGAATTTACCGATATCGAGGTAAACCCAGCGCACCGGATCATCTTCGTGTTTGCGCGAAATCAGTACGACTTCGGCTTTGATCACGCCCGCATCACCAACCATGCCACGGCCCGGTTCGATAATGGTTTCGGGCATGTGGTTGCCAAAGTGGGTGTGAAGCGCGTCAATGATGGCCGAGCCGTAAGCTTCGGTCGCCGGAACGTCACGCAGGTAACGGGTCGGGAAACCGCCGCCCATATTGACCATGCGCAGAACGATGCCTTTGTCAGCCAAGGTACGGAAGATCGAAGATGCTTCTGCAAGGGCAGTGTTCCAGGCGTCAAGGTTGCACTGCTGCGAACCAACGTGGAACGACACGCCATAGGCATCCAGGCCCATGTGATTGGCATGTTCAAGAACTTCGAGTGCCATGGATGGTGCGCAACCGAATTTGCGCGACAGCGGCCATTCTGCACCAACGCCATCGGTCAGGATGCGGCAGAAGACACGCGAAGCAGGCGCAACACGGGCAATTTTTTCGACTTCTTCGACGCAATCAACGGCGAACAGGCGAACACCCATTTCATAAGCGCGCGCAATGTCGCGTTCTTTTTTGATGGTGTTGCCAAACGAAATACGGTCCGGGCTGGCACCAGCGGCCATCGCCATTTCGATTTCGGGCACGGATGCGGTGTCGAAGTTGCTGCCAAGATCGGCAAGCAGGCTCAGAACTTCCGGGGCCGGGTTCGCTTTGACCGCATAGAAAATGCGGGAGTCAGGAAGCGCACGGGTAAAGGTCTCGTAGTTGCGCTGAACAACATCGAGGTCAACAACAAGGCACGGGCCTTCCGGTCGGTTCTGTGCGAGAAAATCAATAATACGCTGAGTTGCCATTGGGGCGTTCTCCCATTCCACGAATATGGCAGCGTGCCGGTACCTGATGCGTATGGGCGCGGTGGAGGCGCGTGACGCGGACTACCTGCGTGCTGATAAGCTCCGGGGCCAACCGGAACTGCGAGTTAAGTCTGCCTCGCTATGGAATGGGGATTTCCCGTTCCGCACGTGGGCAATGATGGTGTGCCTCTTTAGTGTCGGTGGATTTGGACGCCACCTGAGACCAAAAAAGCCCTACACCGTCGTTGCTTTAAGTAAGTCCTACAGGGTTCCAGTAAGCAGGACCACCACAGGCACGTGCGACTTTGGGCAAGCCGGGATTTACGCCTGTTGCTTTTCCCGCGCAAGTGAAATTTTCATCCCTTTTGTCATGAAACAATCGCAGGATCGTCGAATAACCGATACCGCAACGCAAAAAATGGCTCAAAAGGCCGTGTTTTTGATTTGCAAGAATATGAGTTCCCGCATTTTGGTATGGGGCATTGCAATTTGTGCATATCCGGGGGCCCGTGTGGCGTTTCATGTCAGGTCAGAAACAGACGCGCAAGGGGCTGGGTGGATGAACCGGGGACGTGTTGTACGGGCGTTGAGGGAGTGGTTCCACATGTGTGAGTCGTAGCAGGGCCTCAGTTCGGGACCGCGGAGATGAAATGCCTGCAACTTCCGTTTTCATATGACCCCACACTTTTGTGAAGTCGTATCGATGCGGCGTTTTTTTCACGAACCATCGACCAAAGAGGTTTGATCCCCATTTCTTGGAATTGATCCAGCGCGTAACCGGTGATCCATTTGGCAAGTCCGGTTCCCCACCATGGCCGCAAGACAGCAATGCCGGAAAACATTCCGAAATCCGTACATTCAGTACAGGCGGCAATTTGCCCGGTGACATCGTCGCGGGCAATAATCATCCATGTATTGTCCGTCTTGATCAACTTCGCGATCAGGTCGCCGGTGACAGTGGGATGAACATGCTCGGTAATGTAGGCGCGGTTGTAAAAATCGGCCAGATCGCTGGCAATCTCGGGATCAAAATGGTCGCGGTCAAAATGATGAAGGCTCAGGCCCGGTACAGGTGTGTAGGAATAATGGCCCCCATCCCAGCAGTAACGAAAGCTGCGCTCGCTTAGATTTTCCATAAACCCGCAACGTTCCAGAAATGGGATGAGTTCGGCGTCTTCCGGCAGGACCAGTGCATATTGATGTGTCAGACCGTGTTGTCGAAAAACGCGGTCCATCCCGTCTTTAAGGACATCGCCCACCCCCCGATTGCGATAGGCGGGTGCAACCATGAAGACAACGCTTCGACAGCCGTCAAAAAAGTAGGGACGCCAATGTGCAAAGCCGATCCCGATGCAATGGTCATTATGGATGGCAAGGACCATTGCACTAAGGCGTTCGAACGGGTCATTCAGGATGGATTGCCAAAAATTGTAATAATCTGACCGGGGATTGGTCAGACCCCATTCCGCAAGCGTGTGATACAGCATATCTCGCATCGTCGACGGGTTATATTCCGTAACGGTTAGCATTGCCGCAAACCGGGAAGGGCTGGATCGCATTACGGGTATCTCTATGGGGCAAAGGACAAGAAAAATGCGATTGCCGATATCGGCAATCGCACCGGAATTTTAGTTCCTTAACTTACTTTGACGGACCTTAGACACCACCACCGGGTTGGCAGCCAAAGCATTGCTGCATCTGATGCGTCGCAATGTCCAAGTCCTCATCCGAAGAGATAAGGCACGGCGCGTGCCCACCCTGACAGGGAATGGGATAGCCCGAAAGACCGATTTCCTCGTCATAGCAGTCCTGACTGTCTGTCTTTGACGACGTTTTGGTTTCAGGCGGTGTGTGGAAACCACAGAACGCTCCACCCGGGCGCGGGCCGGGAAATGCGCCAAGTTCTTCATCGGTGTGCGCGAATGAAACAATGCTTTTGGGGTGCGAGGTCGAAAGCTGGCGATCCTCGTCATTGGCAAGGCGGAAGAATGCTGGCGACGGAACTGATCCGGCGGTCAGGCGCTTGTTTGTCATATCCCTGATACTCCTGATATCGATGTTAGCGATCTGTGGAGACGCAAGACCCGACATCAACCATTATACCGATATGCGTTCAAAACGGTTGGTTGTGCCGAAACGTCATGATTCTTCTGTTTTTTCCGGTATCCGGTTCGTGCAAAACACTACATTACCGGCAAGCGATATGCAATCACGGGTTAACTATTGTCTGTGGAATTAGGCGGTAATGATGTTGCGATCTGGAAATCAGGGTTTCTTACGTTCAACGGATTTTGGAACTCTCTGGAAACAAAGTGTAACCGGGCTGGAAGAATAAGCGAGCAGCCCAAAAAATGCGCGTGCTTGCGAGATTTGTTGGCGTTACATAGTGCGCAGGGTGTCGGTGTAGACAAGTACTGGATATTCCAAATTGGACTGGCTGATCGTTACTGTCTTTGCGGGGGTCTATTTCGGCATGGCGCTGGGCCGTTGGCCGGGACTTGCAATCAATCGCACAGGTATCGCCGTGATCGGGGCATTGGTTCTGTTGCTGGCCGGGGCGATTGACGGGCAACAGGCCCTGGCATCCATCGATTTTGCCACCTTGTCGGTTTTGCTAACCCTGATGGTGCTGTCATCGCAATATGCGGCAAGTGGCTTTTTTGACTGGCTCGGTAATCGTATTTCCCATCTTGATTTAGGGCCGCGTGGCCTTTTGGCCGGGGTGATTGCCATTTGCGGCGCTTTGTCGGCGGTCATGACCAATGATGTTGTGGTTTGGGCCGTGACGCCGATCCTGATACAGGGGGTTGTCGCACGCGGGCTTGATCCCAAACCATTTGTCATCGCGGTGGCCTGTGCGGCCAATGCCGCATCGGCCGCGACCCTGATCGGCAATCCGCAAAACCTGATGATTGCCGAATTCGGTCAACTGGATTTCGTTGAATTCCTTGTTGCCTGTGGGGTTCCGGCCCTGATCGGTCTTTTGGTGGTTTATGCGGTTCTGATCTATAGCCCGATGACGCGCAACGCGCTGCGGGTTGTCAGTCACGCCGTTCCCGGTTCGGATGCAATATCGGTTTCCCTTGATCGTCCGATACTGAGCAAGGCGTTGGCGGCAACCATTGCCGTGATCCTGATCTTTATTCTGGTCGAAGAACGCGCCCTTTGGTGTTTGCTGATCGTTGCGATGCTGTTGCTAAGTCGCAAGCTTGGTACAGATCAGGTTCTTGGCCGGGTAGACTGGCATTTGCTGGCGCTGTTTTGTGGTCTGTTCATTGTTACAGGCGCGATGTCGGGTGATGACGTTATCGCCAAGTTCTTTCACGATATGCTTAGCACCTTTGGGATTGATCAACCCGGTATTCTGGTTGGCGTGTCGCTTGTCGGGTCAAACACTATTGGCAATGTGCCGCTTGTCATGATGTTGCTGTCGCTTGGGCCCGACTGGTCACAAAGCATGTTGCATGGGCTTGCGGTTTTCAGCACATTGTCGGGTAATTTTCTGATTGTCGGCTCGGTCGCCAATATCATCGCCGTTGAACAGGCCGCAAAGGCCGGAACGGTGATTTCATTTACAGACTATGCGCGCCTTGGCGTGCCGATCACCTTGATCAGTCTTGTAATGGCACTGGGCTGGATGACCCTGATTTCATAGGACCCAAAATGACCAAGATTAAAATTACCGCTGGCCCGTTTACCTTTGATGGCGTGCTTGAAACGGAAAAGGCCCCCAAAACCTGCAAGGCGTTTCTTGACCGGATGCCGTTCGAAAGCAAAGCGGTTCATGTCCGCTGGAGCGGCGAAGGTGTCTGGATGCCGCTTGGTGATTATCAGTTCGGTGTGGGGTATGAAAACCACACCAGCTTCCCGGCACCGGGGCAGATCATCCTGTATCCCGGCGGCATCAGCGAAACCGAAATCCTGCTGGCCTATGGCGGGGTGCATTTCGCCTCCAAGGTCGGCCAGCTTGCCGGTAACCATTTCATCACAGTGACCAGTAATCATGAGGACCTTGAAAAGCTTGGCAAAATGACCCTGTGGGAAGGTGCCCAGCCGGTGCGGTTTGAGTTGCGCTAATTGTGCATCAGGACTCAATAACCGAAAAAATTCTCAGGCCAAAATTGATCAGGCAAGTATTGCCTGATCAAATCAGAGGCTTGCTGAAAACCTCGTGCTTCGAGCTCTCGAACGAAATAAGGCCAAGGCGGTATATTGCTTCGATATACGTTTGAAGACGAGGTCGACATTCCGCCGCCTTCTAGAGACGATAGACCACCGTATTTCAAAGTGGAGAGGCCACCATACTGTAGCGTGGATAGTCCTCCGTATCTAAGTGTCGATAGCCCACCATATTTCAGAGTCGAGAGTCCCCCATATTGCAGAGTAGACATTCCCCCGTATTTCAATGTCGACAAACCGCCATATTGTAAGGTTGAGGCGCCACCGTAACGCGCGGCCGACATCCCGCCTCCTTGAGCGGTTGATAAACCGCCACCTCTCATAGCGCTCAAGTTCCGGGGCCAAGTTCTTAGGTTGGGAATATCAGGACGCATACTTTGTTTTTCCTCAGAACAGTTTCGAGCTCCACGGCTAATCTGAAATTTAGTGCAGGTAATTGTCTCAATCAATGATTGAAAAAATGTGTGTTTGTTGGTGACTCCTGTGGAAAACTAGATGTGTGGAGTAAGTGTGATGTCAAACACTCGTATCAACCTTGCGCTTGTCCTACAAAACATCTTTTATTTGAGTAATTGGACGGGATAGCCGTGTTCGAGACAATCAATCTGTGGATTCAGGATCACCAGCAACTGGTCTATAGCCTGATCTTTACCTATTGCGTGAGTAAGGCCAGCATTCTGCCGGTTTTTGTCGGCGTTTTTGTGGTGTCTGAAAGCCTGTTGCTGGGGCCGTCCATGGTGGCGATGCTGTCCGGGGCCTTTGTTGGCGATATGTTGCGGTTCTGGCTGGGGCGTAAATATGGCGATGCGATTGTGCGCAAGCTGCCTGATGCGCTTTCAAACTGGATGGGCAAAACCATGCGTTTGTTCGAGCATTATGGTGTCGCCTATATCCTGCTCTGCCGTTATCCCAACACCATCAGATCAATCAGCGTGTTTCCGGTCGGCATGAGTTCGATGTCGTTCATGCGTTTTCTGCCGCTCAGCATCGCATCGATCCTGATGTGGATCGGGATTTACTTTGCGCTGGGTTATGTTCTGGGCGAAGGGATGTCGGAACTGCTTGAACGCAATCTGACGCTGTTAAGCCCGGTCTTGCTGATTGTTTTCCTTGGGCTTGGCTGGTTCGGGCTTAAACGGATCGACAAACTGGAACAGCAGGCCGAAAAGGCGATCAAGTAATCAAAGAAAAACGGCAGCCGCACGGGCTGCCGTTTTTGTCTTCGGGCTTTGTGCTGTTGCAGGGACTGTGGGGTTGCTGATCAGGCCTGCTCGATCTGAGAAAAAAAGTACCGGTAAACTCCGTCGCCATCGCGTTTCCAGCCCATCCGTTCGTGCAACCGGATTGATGCGGCATTGCGGGTGCGTACAAGGCTCCAGAGCTTGTCGATCCCGTTTGCCCTGAAATGATCCATGCAATGGGCGGCGAGCCATTCTGCAACACCCTTGCCCCAATAGGGACGGATGACAGAAATCGCAGAGAACAGTCCATCTACGCCGCATTCGGCATAGGCAACGATTGTCCCGGTTGCCTGTTCGCGGGCATACGCAAACCACATGCCGCCATGGACCGACAGTTTGCGAATGTCTTTGCCTTCAAGGTCAGCACAGGCCGGTTCATTGGCAAATGTGCGATTAAACATGGTGGCCAGTTCAGCCTCGATCACCGGGTCGGGATGATCGTGGTCATAATGATGGATGCTAAGTCCTGCGACGGCGGTCTTTGTGTAATCACCGCCATCCCAGATCATGCGCATCGAATCATATTCGGCACGATGAACAAAGCCGATCTGCTCGTAAAAGGCATTATAGTCGGCATATTCAGGGGGGCTGAAAGCGACCTGTGTTGTCAGGCCGCGCTTGGCCAGGATTATATCGAGATGCTGTTTGATCGCACGGGCGACCTGCTCTTTGGGTTGGTCGGCATTTATGAAATAGGTGACCGAGCGTGCCTTGTTATCAAGTGTTGGGCGCCAATTGACCTGTGCCAGACCAATCACGGCCTCACCATCAAAAGCCATGACCAGATCGTCAAGAACCGTGCGGTGGTCCTTTAGGATCGGTTGCCAGTAATCGTAAAATGGAGAGCTTTGTTCAAGGACACCCCACCGGCCCAGCAAAGCGCGAAAGGGGCCTTCCATCGTGGCGGGATCATATTGCGCGATATGCAGAGGCAATTTTGTATCCGTCATGGTGTCGCAATAGGGTGGCTATGTTCTACCCGTTGAAGGGCAGAACATAGCGTAAATTGATATGGTTTTTTGCGCCGCAGATGTCTGGAGTTGGCCTGATGCGGGTTAGCATGGCTTCGGACCACCCGGAAGCGGCGCACTAAGCGTCAGGCTTCAGACTTTTGAGTGACCGGTGAAACACACCCCAGACCACATGCGCAGCTCTGCGTGTGAAAGCCGGGAGGCGGTGCGCTTAGATCAAGGTCGTCAAACTGAACAGACAGTTCATCTTTGCCAGGACGGAAACACAAGGACGGCCCAGCAGGATAAGGAGATGTGGTCAGATCGATACCGTCGTCTCTATCGGCATTTTCCGGCAGCAAGGTGCAAATACACTGGCACGGAGCAGGCGGGTGACTTAAAGCCAGATTGCTGTCGCTGATATCGGCACTTTCCGGCTGCAGGGTGGTAATACACTGCCCCGGAGCGGGCGGGTGGTTTAGAGCCAGATTGTTGTCGCTGACGTGATCATCGTCAAACAGGCGAAGGAAAGCTGGTGTCGGCAGTGATCCGACAGCGCGATTTTCCTGTGTCATATCCAGATACTCCTGAAACCGGTTGCCAGATATCAGTCGTGCTGGCTATGCCCGGGTTGCCTCGGAAACAGAAATAAGCAGTACGAATTTCAAAGAACGCCATATGTGAACCAAGGTTGCCCGACGCATTGCTTGGGGCCCTTATTTATTCTTGGTGTCGCAAACTTTTAGCGCGAAAAAGACGCTAACATATGTCTAATATTCTGTGCAACGCAGATTGCGCAGTTTTCCGATTGTGCATTGATATTTGGTTATTTTTTACTATTGCATAAATGATGCAAGGCAGGGCAACCTGATCAGATATCTGAGCGGGAATAACAATACTTGCGGGGAAGAATGACAATGGTGGACGATCAGAAATACCTTGCGATTGCCCCGCATTTCACCCTGCACGCAATTGGCAATCACACTTATTTGCTGCTGTCGGAAACCCAAAGCTTTCGCCTGAATGGCGAAAGATACGGGATTTTGTTCCCCTATCTTGATGGACGTCTGCGCGAGCAGGAAATTATCGCCGGGCTCGGTGATCGCATTCCGCCTGCGGATATATCCGAGATGATCGCGCATATGCGTAAGCGGGGCTATGTCGTTGCGATTGATCCATGGGCGGATCATGCCCGATCTGCATATTGGAGCGCCAATGCCTTGCAACCTGACGAATGTGAAAGCTTTGCCCAGTCGATCAAGCTTGCGGTTGTCGGGCTGGGTCGCGATGGGGCAGCGGGATCGGTGCAAGCATCCGAACTGGCTGCGATGCTTATGGCGCAAGGCTTCAGCATTACCGATTTTAAAAATGCCAATCTGACCATTGTTCTGACCGAAGATTATCTGCAACCGGCACTTTCGGATTTCGCCCGCATGGCAGCCAAACGCAAAATGGCATGGGTGCCGTTCAAGCCTGGTGGATTAAGCGCATGGTTCGGGCCGGTCATTGGGGCCGATGGCGGTGCGGGAAATTGTTATTTCTGTCTGGCAAGACGACTGGCTGAACATCGTCAGGGCGATACAGTGGCCCCGGCATCGCCAGAAGGCGCCCGTCCGGCCCGGGCCTTTACCAAAGCCAGTCTGGCGGTGGCATTCGGTCGCGTCGTACTTGATACGGTGCGTCTGAGTTTTGGCCAGTGCGATGATCTGCGCACAAAGTTGCAGGTCTGGTCGTTAAGCGATGGGGTAAATGAACAGCATGGTGTGCCGCTATTTACCGATTGCCCCGAACATATGCCGCAATCAGGCCCGCAAACACCCGATCAGATGCATCGCCCGATCACCCTGTCGCGGATCAAAAATCAGGATGGGGCAGATGGCGGCTGGCGGGTGCTGACCCCCGAACAGGCCTTGGCCAGACTGGAACCGATTGTCAGCCCCCTGACCGGTATTGTTGGTCATCTGCACAAGGCCGATCTGGGAGAGGGGCTGCATGTCTATTCCGCCTCGCAAGGGCGACGGATGTCGATTGATCCGCGTCAGAATCGCTCGCTTGGTCGCCCGGGCGGAGCAGCGGGCAAGGGGCTGAGTGACGAGCAGGCCAAGATCAGTTGTCTGGCCGAGGCCGTTGAACGCTATGGCGCGCAATGGTCGGGCTCCGAACCCCGCCATCAGGCGAGCTGGCAGGACAATCGCGAACATGCCCCGCATCCCGCGTCACTTCTGGACTATGCCGCGCAGCAATATCAGAACCGCGAAAGCCTGAACCAGAATGCCACCGTGATGGCCCGCATTCCCGAACCGTTTGACGAGACAGCGGTGATTGACTGGACCCCGGCCTGGTCACTGCGGGATCATGCGCCGCGCTGGGTGCCGACCCGGTTCTGCTATTACGAATATCGGGGTGATGCGCCCGGTGATCATGATTTCTGCGCAGCAGATTCAAATGGCTGTGCGACGGGCGGCAGCATCGAAGAAGCAATCCTGCAGGGTTTCCTTGAACTGGTTGAACGTGATGCGATTTCGATCTGGTGGTATAACCGTCTGGTGCCGAGGCGTGTTTCGCTAGACGGGCTTGATGATGCGTTCGTTGCCAAAATGCAGGCCCATTATCAGTCACTGGGACGCACGTTCTGGGTGATTGATCTGACCACCGATCTGGGGATTCCGGTGATGATTGCTGCATCAGCCAAACAGGATGGCAGCCGCATATTGCTTGGTTTCGGATCGCATCTTGACGGGCGTATTGCCGCTTTGCGTGCCCTGACCGAACTCAATCAGATTTTGATGCATGATGATATCGAACCCTCAGCGATCCAGGACAAGGGCGGGATGGAAGATGCCATGACGACATGGCTGGCAAACGAAAATCTTGCGGATCACCCCTATATTGTCGGGGCCGGTACGGAAAAGTCGGTCGATGATCTTCCAAGCGCAGGCTTTGATACAATTGATCAGGCGGTCCAATTCTGTGTCGACCGGATGGCAGAGGAAGGGTTCGATACCATTGTTGTCGATTATAGTCGCCAGGACCTGCCGCTTTCCTGTGTTCGTGTTGTGGTGCCGGGGTTGCGTCATTTCTGGAACCGCCGTGCGCCGGGGCGTTTGTTTGATGCACCCGTCAAGATGGGGGTGCTTGATCATCCCCACAGCTATGATGATCTCCACCCCTTGGCTTTCTTCCTGTGAGGCGTCATGACCATGATTGCATCGACGGGTTCTGAATTTTTTGCGTCTTCTGACCCCTATCTTGGTGTCGGGCTTGCGCCCCATGTTCGGGCGGTCACATTTGATGACACCAGCGGGCGCATGGTGTTGAAGACGGCCTTTGGCGACGAGCCGACACTTTATGACCACGCAACCGGCTGGTCGGATCCCCGATTTGTCGATTTGGTCTCGGCCTGGGTTGGCAATCATGGCGTGGTAGTGACGACACTTTGCGAGCAGGTTGGTGAGATTTGCCCGGAACTGAAAGCCGAAGAGGTTCGGCAAAAGGCCGACCAGTTGTTGCATGAGCTGGCCAAGGTTCAGGCTTTGCAGTGGTGGTATTGCCCGGACAAATCTGCTGATGTGCCGTTGTGTCATATCGAATCAGGGTCGCGGCTTTACTATACGCCCCTTGTCATAGGGGCGGTGCCCGACGGTGCGGAAATTTCGCGCTTTGCCTTTGTCCAGCGCGAAAACGGCAAGACGGTTCTTGAAAACTGTGAGATCGGTGTGCGCTTGGTGCTTGGCCCTGATGGTGGCGGGTTGCTGCCCTACATATTTGACGGTCCGCATCACGGGAGTGACCGGAACCCAAGCGACGAGGAAAAGCTGGTCTATCCCGGTTTCTGGCATTTTCTTTGGCGGTTCGGCTTTTTGCAAAGCCGTTCGCTTGACAGTTTCGAACGTCAAAGCTGGGAATTTCATGAACGGTTGTTTCATGCCCGGTCCCGCAGTTTTCTGGGGCAGAGAACGATTGGCGCGACCTATCAGTTCAAAGATAAAGTCCCATCGCCGCCCGCGATCAAGGCACCAATGTCGGCCGACAAGATCGCGTTGCCACGTCCGGATGACTATTCATCGGATGCAGTGCCCGGACATCAGTCACTTTATGAGGTGATGGACGCGCGCAAATCCATTCGTGAGCCGGGCGCACGCCCTTTAACGCTTGATGGTCTGGGCGGGTTTTTGTGGCGGACTGTTGCCACCCGCAAACATATCAAAGGCGTTGAGTTGCAGGATTTACTGGAACGTCCGGTCCCGGCCGGGGGCGCGATCCACGAGATCGAAATCTATCTGGTTATCAATCGCTGTGATGGTTTGAAACCCGGCATCTATCATTACCAGGGGGTGGAACATGCGCTTTATGCGCTGCCTGCCCGCGAACAGGTGCGCAAAGCCATTCTCGGTGTGGCCTGTAATGCCACGGGTCTTGGTTCCAAGTTGCCCGATAGTCTGATCGTGATGGCAAGCCGGATGCCACGCCTTGGCTGGAAGTACCAGAATCTTTGTTATCGGCTGTCGCTGCTTAATGCCGGGGTGATGATGGAGGCGTTCTATCTGGTGGCAACTGAAATGGGGCTATCACCCTGTGCTACCGGAAGCGGCGATAGTGCGCTTTTTGCACTTGCCACCGGTCTTGGCGTCGAACATGAAACTGCGATTGGCGAATTCATCCTCAATGGCCCGCCGATCAAGAAATCCTATCACTGATCCAGGCTGAAGTGATCGGAGGTGGTCGCTTTGGGTTTGCTGGGCCAAACAAAAAAACCGCCGGGGTTATCCGGCGGTTTTGAGTGATCAGCAGTTTGAAGAATGCCTATTCCGCGGCAATCGTCTTGCCGTCTTTTTCAAGCATCTCGCCCTGTTTGCGTTTGGCAAGGATTTCGCGGGCCTTGGCATAGGTGTCATCGTGCCAGAAGATCAGGCAGCCGTTGCACCCACGGCCACAGCAACCCTTGGTGCCGACGCGCGGGGTGCGGAATGAACGTTCTTTCTGGCGGTCATCAAGGGCGGTCTGAAGGGCTTCGCGTTTGGCGTCGTAGCGGTCTTCGTTGCCTTTGCCCATTTCGATCTTGTGGCCTTCCTGATCAAGTTTCAGGCGTTGCCATTCATCTTCCGAAAGGGCTTTTTCCTTGCGCACGATGGTCATCGGGACGATTTCGCGACGCATGAATTCCGGGTCTTCCTGTTCAAACAGCGAGAACGGAAGACGGATGCGCGGATGGGTGTTGGCATGAACCGCTTCGCCGACCTTGCCGGTTTTGGCATCGATGAATTCATACATGCGGATGAAAATGGTCTGACGCGAACGCGGCGGGACGATTTCAATCACGTCACCGGGCAGCATGCGGTTTTTGACCGACATGATAAAGGCGTCGTCTTCGACTTCCTCGATCATTCCGGCAAATTCCCAATCGGATACGTTGGTGTTGCTGTCATAGCCGTGCGCGTAGTTGGTCAGGCGGCCATCATGGAAGGCCAGGGTGTAACCCCGGTTCGGAATGGTTGCCAGTTCCTTCATATATTCTTCGGCAGACCAGTTTTCCGGGTCCTTGTACCAGTCATCAATTGCCATGCGGTACGCACGGGCAACGAGGCCTGCGTAATAGGGGCTTTTGCCACGGCCTTCGACCTTGAGGCTGTCGACACCGATTTTGAGGTAATCTTCAAGCTTCGGCATGATGCAAAGATCGCGCGAGTTCAGGATATAGGAACCACGTTCGTCTTCCTGAATTTCCATCAGTTCGCCCGGACGCATGTCTTCTTCAAGGAAGAAGTCAAACATTTCGAGGTTTTCTTCGGTCAGGTGCAGTTCCTTGACCGTGCCGTCCTTAAGCTTCATGTGGACTTTGTATTTCCAGCGGCACGAGTTTGCACACGCACCCTGGTTCGCACCGCGTTCGGCCATGAAGTTCGACAGAAGGCAACGACCGGAATAGGTCATGCACATCGAACCATGCACAAATGCCTCGATCTTGATGTCCTGGCATTTTTCGCGGATTTCGGTCAGTTCGGCATAGGAAACCTCGCGGCCGAGCACCACAAGCTTGGCGCCGATGCTTTGCCAGAATTTGACCGACTGCCAGGAACAAACATTGGCCTGGGTCGACACATGTAAATCAAGTTCCGGGGCATGTTCGCGCACAAACATGAAAACGCCCGGATCGGCAACGATCAGGCCATCGGGCATGCATTTGCGCACCGTATCGACATATTCCGGCAGTTTGTCGATATCCTTGTTGTGCGAAAACAGGTTCAGCGTCAGATAAACGCGAACACCGTGGCTGTGGGCAAATTCAATGCCCTCGACCACGTCTTCAAGCGACATCTGGCTTTTGACCCGCAATGACAGGTCCGGCGTGCCCATGTAAACGGCGTCTGCACCATACAGCACAGCCACTTTCAGTTTTTCGAGCGAACCTGCTGGCATCAGCAATTCGGAACGGCGCGATTGATCACTCATCACTTGCGGGTCTTTTCTATTTGGTCGTCTGCGGGAAATCTCTCTGGCGCGGCTTCTATCACAGCCTGCTGCCTGTGCCGATTAAAATCGCATATTTGACCCTGCTTGCATAGATACCCCGATGATCAGCAGCCATGCCGTGCGTGCAGGGCGGGGTGGCGTCAACTGACTTGAAGTCACCTGAGTGATATAGTATACATTGCTTATTATATATCAACCATGCGACTTTGACTGAGCTGGCAAATGCCACAATCTAGCGATCCCAAACAGAATATCGGCTTTTTGATGAAGGACGTTACCCGTCTGATGCGGCGCAACTTTATGCGTCACGCAGACGAGTTCGGCCTGACCCAGGCCCAGATGCAGGCACTGGTATATGTGGCGCGCAATGAAGGTATCCGGCAGGTAAGCTTGGCCGAGATGCTTGAAATTCAGCCGATCACGACCGCACGTCTGATCGACAAATTGGTCGAGGAAGGGCTGGTGGAACGTCGGGCCGATCCTGATGACCGTCGGGCATTTCAGCTTTTTGCGACCGATGCCGCCACACCGTTGCTTGATCGCATCTTTGTGGTTGCCGCCGCCGCCCGTGAAGAAGCCATGGCCGGGATCACGCCCGAGATGCAGCATATGCTGGTTTCACTGCTTCGCCAGATGCACGAAAACCTGATTGCTGTTGAGCCGGGTGGAAAGCCGAGTGACGCCGCCATTCCCGACTGCATCCCGTCCAATGCCAAGACGGCAAAGCCAGCCAGCTCAGAGAACGCATAAATCAAGGCCCCGAACATCATGTCAGATCAAAATCAGAATGCTGCCCCGTCGGCAGCGAACGAAAATCCTGTGTCAAAGCCCAAAAAGCGCTGGTTGCGTCCGGTTCTGCTGATGGCAGGGCCGCTTGCCGTCGTAGTCGGTGGGGCCTACTGGTATTACACGGGCGGGCGGTTTGTTAGCACCGAGAACGCCTATGTTCATGCAGACATGGTTGCCATCGCGCCCGAGATCGATGGGCCGGTCACGGAAATTCTGGTCGAAGAAAACCAGCAGGTCCACAAGGGCGACGTGCTGTTCCGCATCGATCCGCGTCCCTATCAGATCGCTGTTGAACGCGCCCATGCCAATCTGGCCGCGGTGGAGCAGGAAGTCGACGCCCTGCGTCACAGCTATGAAGAACTGGCAGGCAGTCTTGAACTGGCCAAGATCAATCTCGATTTTGCCCAGAAGAAATTTGATCGTCAGCAGGCATTGCGCAAAAACAATGTGGCATCGCAGGCCACCCTTGATGAAGCTCAGAACACCCTTCTGGCCGCCAAGCAACGCATTGTCCTTGATCGGCGGGCAATGAAAACGACCCTGTCCAAGCTGGGCGGGGATGTTGAAACACCGATTGAAAATCTGCCGCAATATCAGCAGGCGAAATTTGATCTGGCCCGTGCAGAGCTTGATCTGAAGCATACCGAAATCATTGCACCGTTTAATGGCGTACTAAGCAACAAGCCCGAAGAAGGGGCCTATGTCAAAGCCGGTTCGGCGATGGCAAGTCTGGTATCAAGTGATGTTCAGTGGATCGACGCCAATTTCAAGGAAGTCGAACTGACCCATCTTAAGCCGGGGCAAAAGGCCGAAATTTCGGTTGATGCCTATCCCGATATGGTTTGGCATGGTGTCGTGCATTCGGTGGCACCGGCGACCGGCGCGGAATTTTCCGTGATCCCGGCCCAGAATGCGACGGGCAACTGGGTCAAAGTGGTACAGCGCGTGCCTGTGCGTATTGCCATCGACACCCATGGCGATTTGCCTGAACTGCGTGCGGGTATGAGTACCGAAGTCGAAATCGATACCCACCATCAACGCAAGGTGCCGGCATTTGCGGCTGCGATGATGTCATGGGTCGGGATCAATCAGGCCGAAGCCGGTACTGAAATTGCCGGAGTTTCGCAATGAGTGCTGCCGCCACGGCGGCCAGCGAGACAACGCCGCTTGAGCGCGGTCTGACCACCGTTTCGATCATGCTTGCAACCATTATGCAGGCGCTCGACACCACCATTGCCAACGTTGCCTTGCCCCATATGCAGGGCAATATGGCAGCAACCCAGGATCAGATTTCCTGGGTTCTGACATCCTATATCGTGGCGGCCGCCATCATGACGCCGCCGACCGGCTTCCTTGCCGCGCGATTTGGTCGCAAGAAGCTGTTTCTGGTCTCGGTTACCGGGTTTACCATTGCCTCCATGCTGTGCGGGGCGGCGGTATCCTTGCCGGAAATGGTGGCGTTCCGTCTGTTGCAGGGCGCGTTCGGGGCGGGGCTTGTGCCGTTGTCGCAGGCGGTGTTGCTTGATACCTACCCAAAAGAAAAGCACGGCTCTGCCATGGCGATGTGGGGGATGGGCGTGATGTTGGGGCCGATTTTGGGCCCGACACTGGGCGGTTATCTGACCGAGTTTTATAACTGGCGCTGGGTGTTTTACATCAATTTGCCTATCGGTTTGATGGCGCTTTTTGGCATCATGACCTTTGTGCCCGAAACCGACAAAAGGCCCGGTCTGTCATTCGACTGGTTCGGTTTTGCGTTACTTAGCCTGTCGATCGGGGCGCTTCAGATGATGCTTGACCGGGGTGAAAGCCAGAACTGGTTTGCATCCTGGGAAATCATCATTGAAACGGCCCTGGCTGCGGTGTGCCTTTATATGTTCATCGTCCATATGTTCACCGCACGGAACCCGTTCCTTGAGCCGGGCCTGTTTACCGACCGGAACTTCGTCGTCGGGCTGCTCTTCATCTTTGTGGTCGGGGTGGTGTTGTTGGCGACTTTGGCATTGTTGCCGCCATTCTTGCAAAACCTAATGGGATATCCGGTGGTGACGGCGGGCATGTTGCTTGCGCCGCGTGGCATTGGTACCATGATCGCCATGATGATGGTCGGGCGGTTGGTCGGGCGGGTTGATACCCGTCTTTTGATCCTGTTTGGCCTGTTTATGACGGCCTTGTCGCTTTACGAGATGATCGGCTTTACCACTGATGTCAGCGAGTATGTGATTATCCGAACCGGCATCATTCAGGGGATCGGGCTTGGTTTCATTTTCGTGCCGCTTAGTACGATTACCTTTGCGACACTAAACCCGCATTACCGGACCGAAGGCACGGCAATGTTCAGCCTGATGCGCAATATCGGGTCCAGTATCGGCATTTCGGTAATGACCACCATGCTGACCCAGAATACCCAGGTCGTGCATGCAAGTCTGGCCGAAAAGCTGACACCGTTCCGCATGGCCCTGCAAAGTCCGTGGCTGCCCGATATCTGGGATTGGCAAACGCAAACCGGGGCGGTGATGCTGAACAAGGTCGTCACCTCACAGGCCAGCACTATTGCCTATCTCAACGATTTTCAGGCGATGATGTGGATCGTGATTGCCGTGGTGCCGTTGCTGTTGTTGATGCAGGGGCCCAAACGCGCCAAACCGTCCAAAGACGAACATATGGAAGTCATGGAATAGCGTTCCCGGTTTTCCAAAACAAAACGCCCGCAAGTGATGGTTTGCGGGCGTTTTTGTTGTTCAGGGTGGTAAAGGGTGGTTCAGGCTGTCGCGCCTTCGGGGTCCGGGTCAATCGGGCGCGGGCGGCCGTCTTCGTCGAGTGCGACAAAGGTAAAGACGCCTTCGGTCACTTTTTCCGATGTTTCTTCGAACCGGGTCTGACGCCAGGCTTCGACATTGATGCGAAGCGATGTGCGGCCGGTATGGATGATTTCGGTAAAGAACGATACTTCGTCACCGACATGCACCGGGCGCAGGAACGACATAGTATCGACAAATACCGTGGCGGTTCTTCCCTTGGCGCGGCGTGCCGCGGCCGTGCCTGCGGCCAAGTCCATTTGCGACATCAACCAGCCACCAAAGATATCACCGCTGGGGTTGGTATCAGCCGGCATGGCAACGGCCCGAACCGAAGGTTGACGATCAGGAAGGGTGTCCGTTGCAGTATCTTTTGAAGTCATCTGGCACGATCCGAAATGGGTTGATGACGTAACGTTACTTTAGTTCGTTCGACTAAAGCCAGTGCAAAATATTGCCAAATCAATGCGATGGACAACGCCGGTCATTGGCAAAGCCGATGTTGGCCGAAGTTGAAATATGGCGGTTTACAAGGGGAAGCAGGCCGTTTTCACAACGGGACAAGAATTCGGATTTTTAATCTTGACCAAATGATCAGGATTGGACATGCTGTATATGTCAGAGAGAGGCATCTGTACGTGTAATCAACCGGGGATAACCCCGAAACTATAATCACACGACAGATTAGATACTGGGAAAAGTCCGGCAATGTCCGGACGGATACGCCAAGAATGTTCAGAACAGGAAGACCCAGAGTTGGTCGGGCCCGCCCGTCCGCGCACGCCATAAATCCATCCTGATCCTTATTTGGGATCACAGTGCCCGCGCTGGTCAGACTGTTTTTTGCATTCTTGTTTTGTCTCTCGACGACATCAGGAGAGGACGCCTTTTTGGCAGGGAGACAAAACCAATGACCACCTTGCAGGCCAAGCAAGTTTCCAAATCCGGTGCCATCCATGGCGGTGCCGGTCACAACGCAGCAGATGACGGTTTTTCCGATCTGCATCCGGCTTATTCCACCCTTCAGGCAATGGCAGAAAGCAATCGCTGCCTGTATTGCTATGACGCCCCTTGTGTCACCGCATGCCCGACATCGATTGATATTCCGACCTTCATTCGCAAGATCAGCACCGGCAACCCGGATGGCGCGGCAAAAACCATTTTGTCGGCCAACATCATGGGCGGCACCTGTGCCCGTGCGTGCCCGACCGAAGTTCTGTGTGAACAGGCCTGCGTGCGCAACGTTGCCGAAGATACGGCTGTTGAAATCGGTAGTTTGCAACGCTTTGCCGTTGATCATCTGATGGCGCGCGATCTGCCCCATCCGTTCAAACGTGCGCCTGAAACCGGCAAATCAATTGCTGTTGTCGGTGCCGGTCCGGCGGGCCTTTCCTGTGCGCACCGTGCCGCGATGCTTGGCCACAATGTCACCGTATTCGAAGCCAAGGCAAAGCCGGGCGGTTTGAACGAATATGGTCTGGCCGCCTATAAGATGACCAATGATTTCGCCCAGCGCGAAGTTGAATTCCTGCTTGGCATTGGCGGTATCCGCATCGAATACGGCAAGGCCCTTGGCAAAGATATCAGCATCGATGCGCTGAAAGATTCCTATGACGCCGTGTTTGTCGGTGTCGGTCTTGGATCGACCAACAATCTTGGCCTTAAGGGCGAAGAATTCCCGGGCGTTGATGACGCCATCAGCTTTATCGAAAAGCTTCGTCAGACCGAACCGAAATCCGACATGCCGGTTGGCAATAACGTGATCGTCATTGGTGGCGGTAACACCGCAATCGATGCCGCGGTTCAGGCCAAGCGCCTTGGTGCCGATGAGGTTACCCTTGTTTACCGTCGCGGGGCGGAAAACATGTCGGCGACCGAGTTTGAACAGGACCTGGCGAAAACCAATGGTGTCGTTGTCCGCTATTGGGCAAAGCCCGTCGCGATCAAGGCCAATGGCAAGCTTCTGGGCATGGAGTTCGAAAAAACCGAACTTGATGCCAGTGGCAAGCTGGTTGGAACCGGCGAGACCTTTGAAGTGCGTGCCGACCAGATTTTGAAAGCCATCGGACAAAAAATCAAAACCGATGACCTTGCCGGAATGGAGATCGCCGGCGGCAAAATCGTGGTCGATGAAAACTATCAGACAACAGCCCCGGGCGTGTTCGCCGGTGGGGACTGCATCAAAAGCGGCGAGGACCTGACTGTTCAGTCGGTCGAGGACGGCAAACAGGCCGCCATCGCCATTGATGCATTCCTGAAATCCGCTTGAACTGCCAGCTAAGGGAGAGAGAAAAATGGCTGATCTAAGCTGCAAAATCGCCGGGATTGATTCCCTGAACCCGTTCTGGCTGGCATCTGCACCGCCGACCGACAAGAAATATAACGTCGTTCGCGCCTTTGAAGCGGGCTGGGGCGGGGTTGTCTGGAAAACGCTTGGCATTGATCCGCCCGTGATCAACGTATCGTCGCGGTATGGTGCCCATCATGACCAGAACCGCCGCCTGCTTGGTATCAACAATATCGAGCTGATTTCCGACCGTCCGTTGGCCGTCAACCTTCAGGAAATCCGCGAATGCCGTGCGGAATATCCCGATCACGTCATTATCGGATCGATG
Source organism: Thalassospira profundimaris (assembly GCF_003326675.1). GTDB lineage: Bacteria > Pseudomonadota > Alphaproteobacteria > Rhodospirillales > Thalassospiraceae > Thalassospira > Thalassospira aquimaris. The sequence continues at coordinate 15,889 of NZ_JPWF01000004.1, read as the reverse complement.
ATGGCCCCGATCGAGGAACGCGCCTGGAAGGACCTTGCCCAGCAGATCGCCGAAAGCGGCGTGCATGGCATCGAGCTTAACCTTGGCTGCCCGCATGGCATGTGTGAACGCGGTATGGGTTCGGCGATTGGTCAGGTGCCTGAAATGGTTGAACAGGTCACCCGCTGGGTTAAGGAAAGCGTTGATATTCCGGTCTTTACCAAGCTGACCCCGAACATCACCAACATCCTGTGGTCAGCCGAGGCTGCTTACAAAGGCGGGGCGGATGCGGTGTCGCTGATTAACACCGTTAACTCGATCATTTCGGTCGATATCGATCAGATGGTCCCCGAACCGATGGTCGATGGCAAGGGAACCCATGGCGGTTATTGCGGATCGGCGGTCAAGCCGATTGCCCTGAACATGGTTGCTGAAATCGCCCGTAGCCCGGAAACCAAAAACCTTCACATTTCCGGTATCGGTGGCATCACCACCTGGAAAGATGCGGTCGAGTTCATGGCTCTGGGTTCCAACGCGGTTCAGGTTTGCACCGCTGCGATGATTTATGGCTTCCGCGTTGTTGATGACCTGATCGACGGTATGAGCCAGTGGATGGATGACAAGGGTTACACCAGTGTCGAACAGTTCACCCGTGCCGCGGTGCCGCAGGTTGCCGACTGGAACGAGTTGAACATGAACTTTGACACCAAAGCCGTGATCAACCCGGATAACTGCATCGAATGCGGTCGTTGCCATATCGCATGTGAGGATACCTCGCATCAGGCCATTACCATGACAGCCAAGCCCGAAGGCGGCCGCCTGTTCGAGGTCGTCGACGAGGAATGCGTTGGCTGTAACCTTTGCTATCACATTTGCCCGGTCCCTGATTGTATCACCATGGAGCCGGTCAAAACTGACAAACCGCCAATGACCTGGCCGGAACATCCGTTGAACCCGATGCGTATGGCTGCCGAATAACCATCAGTGCCACCAACCTAAAAGGATTGAATAATGACTCTTCAACCCAGTGTTCGAAATCTGTCAATTGACGGTGACCGCCTTTGGGACAGCCTGATGGAAATGGCCAAAATCGGCAAAACAGCAAAGGACGGCGTTTGCCGTCTGGCGCTGACCGATCTTGACCGCGAAAGCCGCGATCTGTTCATCAAGTGGTGCGAGGCCGAGGGATGCTCGATCCGTATCGACAAGATGGGCAATATCTTTGCAAGGCGTGAAGGTCGTAATCCTGACCTTCCGCCGGTTGTGATGGGAAGCCACCTTGATAGCCAGCCGACCGGCGGGAAATATGACGGTGTTTATGGCGTGCTTTCGGGCCTTGAAGTCATCCGGGCGCTGAACGAAGCCAAATACGAAACCGAAGCCCCGCTTGAAGTTGTGTGCTGGACCAACGAGGAAGGTTCGCGCTTTGCCCCGGCAATGGTGGCATCGGGCGTGTTTGCCAAGGTGTTTGATCTTGAATACGGTCATTCACGGGCTGACGTCGATGGCAAAACCATGGGCGAGGAACTGACACGTATCGGTTATATGGGCCCGGACGAGGCGACCATTGATGCCCACCCGATGGGGGCCTATTTCGAAGCCCATATCGAACAGGGCCCGATCCTTGAAGATGAAGGCAAGGATATCGGGATTGTCACCGATGCGCAGGGTCAGCGCTGGTATGAAATCAAATTCACCGGTGTCGAAGCCCATGCTGGTCCGACCCCGATGAAAACCCGCAAGGATGCGCTTCTTGGGGCGGCGCGTGTGATTGATCTTGTCAACAAGATCGGTCTGGATCGATCCCCGCTTGCCTGTGCGACGGTTGGCATGATGCAGATCCATCCGAATTCGCGCAACGTCATCCCGGGCGAGGTCTTCTTCACCGTTGATTTCCGTCATCCCGACGATGCGGTTCTGGCCGATATGGACAAGGCCCTTCGCGAAGGTGTGGAAAAAATTGCTGCTGAAATCGGCCTTCAGACCGAGTTGGAACAGATTTTTTATTACGCCCCGGTGCCGTTTGATGCGTCCTGTGTTGATGCGGTTCGCAAAGGTGCGGAACTTGGCGGTTTCTCGGCCCGTGAAATTGTTTCGGGTGCCGGTCATGATGCCTGCTATCTCGCACAGGTCTGCCCGACGGCAATGATCTTTATCCCGTGTGTGGACGGGATTTCGCATAACGAAATCGAAGAAGTCCACAAACACTGGTCGGATGCCGGTGGGCAGGTTCTGCTGCATGCGGTTCTGGCCAAGGCCGATGAAACCGTAATGCAGAAATCAGACTGATTTCAGGATTATCATCCTCCCGTGGCTGACCATGCAGCCACCCAGAGCGGGGCGGGTTTTATACCCGCCCTTCTTTTTTGCCCGGGTTTGCGATCAGGACGGAACCGGATGGATAACTTTGGTAAAGGGTTCTTCCTGTCCTTCGGCAATCCAGTGCGCCCAGTATCGGTTCTGACCGTTTTTGTCATCGGGCTCCAGACACAGGAAATTGCGCGCGCCAACAAAACGGACATCGGTGCCGGGCAGGTTTGCCATGCGTGACTGAATACCCGGATCAATTTCCTGATCGTTATCAAGCAGGTGCCGAAGCGCAAACAAGACCATCTTGCTTGGGGCGGGATGAACGATGGCTGATGAAATCAACTGATTTATCACGCGCGTTTTGCCCTCGTATTCCATGCGATCATTTTGCAGGATGCCAAGGGCGGCAACATGCACATCGCCTGACAGGATCGTGACCCGCATACCGGTTTTCTGAAAATCAAACAGACGATGCACCATGCGGGTGCGCTCGCCTTTGTGGCTTCGGCTGCTCCAATGGTCCTGAAGGTCGTCTTCAAGTTCCTGTTGGCCCGGCACAACGCCCAGCAAACTTTCAAGCATATTGAAATCGGGATAGACGACCGGGATGCTCGACATCACAAACAGATGTTTGATGTCCGAGAGACCCGAAACCCAATCATAGACCTGTTTCCAGTGAGGGTTTGAAAGGACCTGTCGCTGGGTGCGTTCGGATCGCATATCAAGGCACAGGATGGCGGTATCGCCAATCACATGCCCCATTGAAAAACCGAATGTTGGCGCAAGATAGACATCAGGCTTGTTGGCGCCCGGCGCGATATGCTGTTGGAAAACACTAAACGCCTTGGTCGCGATTGCGCCGATCCCCTGAAAAACCGGACAGTCCTGACGGGCAGGCGGGTAGGAACCCCAACCGTCAAAGATGTCATGGTCATCCCAGATGGCGATTGACGGGATACTGGCCATCATTTGGCGGATTTCCGGTTGTGCCCAGCGTTCAGTGTAAAGGTTGAAATAAAATGCTTCGACCTGCTTTTCCATCGGCTTGGTGAAGCTTGCTTTGTTGGCGGCCTGGTTGGGTTTGTTGTTCCATTCCTTGATCGAGGGAACGACTTCCCAGATCGAATCTGCATAGACCTGATCCCCGCCCAAAAGCATTAAATGGATCGGGTTTTTGCTGTGGCGTTCCGCCATCTCAAGCCACATGCGGTTTTTGACCTCGACCCCCTTCATCACCTTTTGCGATGAAAAGCCGTTGCAGGATGCATAGGACATGTTCGGTGCATCATTTTGGGCGGGCAGGTGGATGTCGTGATAGATGCCGTTTTCAACACTATAGGTCAGTTTTGACGGGGTGTTTGCCAGCGGCACCTCAAACTGAAAACTGTGGGCAAACCGATTGCCATTTTGGGACAGCAATTTGGAGCCGTGCTGGGTGACATTTTGTCCATTGGTAAAGAAGATGCCAGTTGGCTCGGCGCTACCTGTGACAACCAGCGCACTCAGCTTCCAGCGATTATTGGTGCTGTCATATCCCTTGAATGACAGAACCGGCCCCATCAGGATTTTCATCGATCCATCCCATTGTTATGTTTTGCTAAATTAAAGTTTTATTTTGCTCGGACACGGCAACTTTAAGGTGAAACTCGCATTGAGGAAAGGGGCTGGGATTTGGGGGCTTATCGGTGGCGTCAGGGGCTGCGGCAAAGCAGCGCTGCCTTAACTTCCGTTTTCGGTCGGATATTTCATCAGATGGTTTTTGGTCCACTGATCAAGGGTGCCGTCTTCATCAAGTCTGTCGATCAGAATATTGATGTTTTTGATGTGGCGAACGCAGGCACTGCCGCGTGAAAACATCAGATGGACTTCATTGCGCGCAATTGGCGTTTCGGCGGGGATGACCGTATCGACCAGTTTGTCGCGATAGATGTTGGCCATGCCATCATAAAGCCCCAGCATGACGTAATCTGCCCGACCATTGAGCAGCACTTTGAAAATGTTGTTCCCGGTCGGGGAATACATCATGTCCAAACGTTGCTCGGCAAATTTATCAATATGATCGCCATAGCTGCCCCCTTGCGGGCGGGCACCGCGATAGCCGATCAGGTCATGCAGGCCATTGACGGCAAAGCGGTTGTCACGATGTTGAAAAATCATCACATCGTCATATGCAAACGGCTGGGTGTAGATAAAAGTGCGGTCGCGTTCAGCGGTGAAATAGGCCCCTGCAATGACATCAAGCTCGTTCTTCGCCAGCATCTGAAGCGAGCGGTTCCAGGGAACATCAAGCCTGAGTTCGAGCTGAATGCCATGGGCATCGGCATAGGCGCGCAGGATGTCGATGCCAAGCCCACTCTGTCGGCCGTTTTCTTCGATATAGGTGATGGGTTCCCAGCCATCGGCCCCGCCAACGCTTAGGGTTTTACAGCCCGAGAGAGCCCGGTCGCGATCAGTGGTGATCGGGGAACTGTTATCGGCAATTGCCGAATTGGTGATCAAAATACCAAGGCCGCCAGCCACAAAGGCAGCAAAAAGCGTTCTGGCGGCGCGTAACCACATTTCAGGGCACGCCATATCAGCCTCTGTCTTGGGAAATCTGTCTGCTATTACAGATTTGTCGGACGTCGTGGTTGCACAACTATCCGGAAGAGGTGGGATGCGATACTTTTGGGCGGGTTATTGTTGGTTTAATGAGAGACCAGTTATGGGAAACAAGGCGATATTGCGGTTAGTCATTCTTTCCACACGGGAACTCCGGCGAATTTGTGTGGATAAAACCACTTGTTGTCTTCAGGGGATGTTTCACGAACGACTTCTCTGCCGGAAATTTTACTTCTTTTCACTCTGACGGTGGAGTTTAGGTGCTCATCGCTTTTAACTTCACATTCGAAAACGCGATCAGCCCAGCTTTGATTTAAGAGATCATCTGCCCAATAGCCGACGAAACCCTTCAAATTTTCTAAACGTGCCTGTTCGCTACCTGCGATATGGAATAATTCTTCGTTTGTGTTTGGGGTGATAACTCCCCATGAAGAAGGCTTCGAAATCAACTTCATGCCATCTAAATAATACTCTTCTTCTTCCCAGCTGGAGAACTGCAATTTTTTGATTTGAAGATGCCCGGTGACGAAAATTTGATGTTCTTTTCTTTTTATTGGTCTTGGTTCTATTAGAATAGGAACGTTAGGTGTCTTATCGATTCTCATTTCTTTGAAAATCATATAACCATCTCCCCGGCCTAAATTTATGCCAGTTCCTGTTATGATGGCATTCCCTCCATATATTTTGAGTTGACCTACAGCAAGATTGTTAGTTGACTGCGAATCTAAAAATACACCGCATTTGCCGTAATGTAACTGTGCGTGTATTCCGTAGTATACGTACTGTTTTTTGTTCGTATTAATTTGTCCGATTTTAAATTGTTTTTTGTCTGCATATATGTGGAATGGTTTTATCCACATATCTATTTTCTCTATTCGTATTGTATTGCTGTTAATTAGCTTCTCTGCTGAGAAAATTACATCACCTAAGCGCCGCCGGATTGTTAATCTTCTGCCTACAAAATCAATGTCCCAGCTGCGGTGATTGCCAATCCATTCATTGTTTTTGATGCTAAAAAGTCGTTGGCCGGAACTGTCAAAAAACTGTGCATTGATATTGAGAAACTGATCGAGATTTTCGCTTTTTGAGAAGCAAAGTAGGTCTTTGCCATCAATATTTATAATTGATTGGAAGCCGTGGAAGCTCGTTGGTCCAAATTCGACAATCGCAGTTGGATGATCAGTTAAGTTAAAGAAGTTATGTCTGTTGGGTGCCAGGGGGGCATTAGACTTTTGAATTTGTTCGTAAGCGTTTTGTATTATCGCTTTTGACAGCACTCCATCTGTGGAATCTCTTTGATGATTTGGACAGAGAAGGCACATGTTGTCGGGGTTGTGTTCGGTGGCATCGACAAAACAAGGAAGTATGTGCTCGTAGGTGTAGATTGCTTGTCTGCACACCACGCAGCCAAACTTGGATCTTTGTCTAATCTCCCGCTTAACTTCTTCGGGAATGGTTCTGCTAAGCCCGTGTCTGTTCTTTTTTGACATGCTGTTCCTTATCGTCGGCCGGCGATTTGAGGCGCAGTATTTTAGGCAAAGAAAACTCTTTAGTGTTGTGGGTAGATGTGGGTCACGACAATCCAACGCCCTTAAGGATGATCCGCACGACGTTTTCCTTAGCCTCTGCAAATTGTTCTTCGCTAAGCGGCCTGTCACCATTGAAGATTTCGATCTGGCGGCCGAAGTCGGCGTAATGCTGGGTCGTGGCAAAGATCATATACATCAGGGAATAGGGTTCGATGTCATCCATCTTGCCCTCGGCGATCCAGCCCTTGATCACGACAACGCGGCTATCAAGCCAGTCCTTGACCGTGGTCGAGATATAGCCGGACGAAAATTTCGCCCCACGAATGATTTCATGGGCCCAAAGCCGCGAACCATAGGGGCGCGCACGCGACAAATCCATCTTGGCTTCGATATAGCCACGCAGGATCACGGCGGGGTCGGCGCTGTTGTCAAAGGTCATGGCTGCTTCCAGCCAGTGATCACAGACATCTTCCATGATCCGGCGATACAGCGCCTCTTTGGTGCTGAAATAGTAATGCACATTGGCCTTGGGCACATTTGCGGTTTCGGCGATGCGCGCGGTGGTCGCGCCCTTGAAGCCGAAATCGGCAAAAACCCGTTCGGCAGCAGCCAGAATTTGTTCTTCATTTTCCTGGCGGATAGCGGCCTTGTGTGCCCCGTTTGCTGCGGGTTTCGCACCAAACTGACTGTCCTGTTTCGAGACGCTTTTAAATGAGGTCATTCATGCTCTCTGATTTGTGTCATTTATCTTGACCGTTTGGTCAGGTTAAAATAACCTCTACCGCAAATATGCAAAAGAAACTTTTTTATGCGCGTCGCACTTGGCCCCGCACTTGTCCATGGTCAAGAGTCGGTTTTGTCCGAAATATCGAACAGCACCGATGAAAGATAAACAGAAAATAGACGCCGTAAATAAAAAACAGGGTCGCTGAAATGGTGTTTGACGGTCGAATATTCGAAACAATTCCCCGGTGGTGTTAAAGCTCTAGTGCATGGGCGTGTCTCATGCTAACGATTTTTGACTGCCCTTTTGGGCGCGCTGCTCCGGAAGTTGAATGTGCGACATATTGGTCACTTGATCAAATTGCCAGACAGCCGGAATAAAAGATGTCAGATGCCGGAAATACGGGTGCCCGCCACCTGTCCGGTGTCAGGGAAGCAATAAAAAAGGTACGGGAGACCTTTTATGACAGCCACCACGAAAATCAGCCGTCCGAACGATCTTTCGGCGTTCTGGATGCCGTTTACCGCCAATCGCCAGTTCAAACAGACCCCGCGTATGCTGGTCTCTGCCGATGGCATGTATTACAAAACCGACGACAATCGTGAAATCCTTGACGGGACTGCGGGCCTTTGGTGCTGCAACGCCGGTCACAAGCGTCCGAAAATCGTCGAAGCCGTCAAAGCACAGATGGACGAACTGGATTACGCCCCGGCATTCCAGATGGGCCATCCCAAGGCATTTGAACTGGCAAGCCGTCTGGCACAGTTGATGCCGGGCAACCTGAACCATGTTTTCTATACCAACTCCGGTTCTGAATCGGTTGAAACCGCGCTTAAAATCGCCCTAGCCTATCACCGTGCACGCGGCGATGGTCAGCGGACCCGTCTGATCGGTCGTGAACGCGGCTATCACGGTGTTAACTTTGGCGGTATCTCGGTTGGTGGTATTTCCGGTAACCGCAAAACCTTTGGCCAGATGCTTGGCGGTGTTGACCATATGCGTCACACCTATCTGCCGGAAGAAAACGGTGTTACCCGTGGTATGCCCGAACATGGTGCGTATCTTGCCGATGATCTGGAACGCATTTGCGCCCTGCATGATCCGTCAACCATCGCGGCTGTGATTGTTGAGCCGGTTGCCGGTTCGACCGGCGTTCTGATCCCGCCAAAGGGCTATCTGGAACGCCTGCGCGAGATTTGCACCAAGCACGGCATTCTTTTGATCTTTGATGAAGTCATCACCGGTTTTGGTCGCCTTGGCGCGCCGTTCGCCGTTGACTATTTCGGTGTTCAGCCCGATCTGGTCACGACCGCAAAGGGCCTGACAAACGGGACGATCCCGATGGGTGCGGTTTTTGCGACCGATGAAATTCATGATGCCTTCATGACCGGCCCGGACAACATGATCGAGCTGTTCCATGGCTATACCTATTCGGGCAACCCCGTTGCCTGTGCGGCTGGTCTTGCGACCCTTGAGACCTATGAAGAAGAAGGTCTTTATGAAAAGGGCAAGGAACTTGGTCAGTATTGGGAAGATGCGGTTCACAGCCTGATTGATCTGCCGTTGGTCAAGGATGTTCGTAACCTTGGTCTGATCGGTGCGATTGAACTTGAACCGATTGCCGGTTTCCCGACCAAGCGTGCATTTGGTGCGTTTCTCAAGGCGTTCGAGAAAGGCATTCTGATCCGCACGACGGGCGATATCATTGCGCTTTCGCCGCCGCTGATCATTGAAAAATCACATATCGATCAGCTGTTCGGAACGCTGCGCGACGTGCTTAAAGAGATCGACTAAATTGACTATCCTGTTCCCTGCCTGCATCGACGGGCAGGGAACAGATGGCTTGCAAGGCCCATAAAAAACAGACGGTTTTGCAACGCCACGGAGGAAACATCTGTTTCGCGATTTTTCTGATCGCGTCCCTTCTGGGAATAGACCCGCATAAAACAAAACAGGGTCTTTGGGGGCGCGAAAGGACATAAGTCCGTCAGACCACAAAAGTGGCTAGGACATAAAATATCAGATCAAGGAGGTATCTCGGATGTCAATGCTGAGAGGCGGCCTGATTCAAATGAGCCTGAAGGGTTCAACCGATCAGACCCCCGAAGAAATCCGCAAGGCCATGATCGAGGCACACTTGCCCCTTATTGAAGAGGCGGGTAAAAAAGGCGTGCAGGTCCTGTGCTTTCAGGAGGTTTTCACACAGCCCTATTTTTGTCCGAGCCAGGACAAGAAATGGTATGCCGCGGCGGAAAAAATCCCCGATGGCCCGACCACACAGCTGATGTGCGAACTGGCAGCCAAATACAAGATGGTGATTGTTGTTCCGATCTATGAGGAAGACATCACCGGTGTGTATTACAACACCGCTGCCGTGATTGACGCCGATGGCACCTATCTTGGCAAATACCGCAAAACCCATATCCCCCATGTCGCCGGTTTCTGGGAGAAATTCTTCTTCAAGCCGGGCGCATCGGACTGGCCGGTCTTTGAGACCCAGTATTGCAAGCTTGGCGTCTATATCTGCTATGACCGCCACTTCCCGGAAGGCTGGCGTGCGTTGGCACTCAATGGCGCAGAATATATCGTCAATCCGTCTGCCACGGTTGCAGGCGTCTCGGAATATATCTGGAAACTCGAACAGCCCGCATCGGCGGTTGCCAATGGCTGCTTTATCGGGGCGATCAACCGCGTTGGCCGTGAACAGCCGTGGGATATTGGCGAGTTTTACGGTCAAAGCTATTTCGTCAATCCGCGCGGCGAGATCGAGGCACAGGCATCACGCGACAAGGATGAATTGCTGGTACACGACATGGATATGTCGATGGTGCGTGAAATCCGCAATAACTGGCAATTCTTCCGCGACCGTCGCCCTTCGACCTATACCCGTTTGACGGACGGAAACTGACATCATGATACCGGCAAGCAGGCAAAGGCCTGCTTGCCGTTTTACTTTGACCAACATGGGCGGGCAATGATCCCGTCATCCCGGCAATGACCGGGCAGGGCCCAAACGGACCTGATCAAATGTTGGCAAAGCTCAGGGCAACGTCCCTGAAAGGAAGCTTCCATCGAATGTGCCAGAAACGCCATTTCATGACATTTCTGGTTCCGAGAGAGACATACGATCAGGGGAAACCCCATGACGCTAAAAGAAGTCGTCAATAACGTTGCTTCGATGCCCGCATCCAAGGACGCAGTTGTTGATATCAAAAATCTGTCGCTGACATTTCAGACGGCGGATGGTCCGGTTTATGCGCTTTCCGATGTTGATCTGACGATCAATGAAGGCGATTTCGTTTCCTTTATCGGCCCGTCGGGCTGTGGCAAGACCACGCTTTTGCGGGTGATTGCCGATCTGGAACGGGCGACCGGCGGCGATATTTCCATTAATGGCGTTTCGCCCGAACAGGCACGTGAAAACCGCGCATATGGTTATGTGTTTCAGGCACCGGCACTTTTGCCCTGGCGTTCAATTGAACGCAACGTGACCCTGCCGCTGGAAATCATGGAGATTTCCAAGGAAGAGCGGATCAAACGGGCGCATGATGCCCTTAAACTCGTTGAACTGAACGGGTTTGAAAAGAAATTCCCCTGGCAGCTTTCCGGCGGGATGCAGCAACGCGCATCGATTGCCCGTGCGCTTTCATTCGATGCCGATCTGCTGCTGATGGATGAACCGTTTGGCGCGCTTGATGAAATCGTGCGTGATCACCTCAATGAGCAGTTGTTGAAGTTGTGGGCGCGCACCAACAAGACGGTGGCCTTTGTGACCCACTCGATCCCCGAGGCGGTTTATCTGTCGACCAAGATTGTCGTCATGTCACCGCGTCCGGGCCGCATCATTGATGTGATCGAAACCGATTTCCCGCGTGACCGCAGTCTTGATATCCGTGAAACACCGGAATTCCTCGAAATTGCGCACCGGGTTCGTGAAGGTTTGCGTGCGGGGCACAGCAATGACGAGTAACACCGCCACCATGACCGGGTCCCTTGCCGGGCCGTCGATCTGGTCCCGAATGATGTCGGGGCAGACTGGTCCGGTTTGTGTTGTTCTGATTGCGCTGTTTGCTCTTTGGTATGTCGGGGCCATTTTCATGAATGCGCCGACCCAGATCGACAAATATACCCGCGCGGATCAAACCTGGACCACCAGCCAATTGATCGAAGATACCCTGGCACAGGAACGTCCGATCCTTCCGGCCCCCCACCAGGTGGCCGAGGAAATGTATAAAACCATCTTTGCCACCAAGATCACGTCAAAGCGGTCACTGGTTTATCATAGCTGGGTGACGCTTTCCTCGACCCTGCTTGGTTTTGGCATTGGCACCATTCTGGGCATTGTTCTGGCGGTTGGCATTGTCCATGTCATGACGCTTGAAAAAAGTCTGATGCCGTGGGTGATTTCATCGCAAACCATTCCGATCCTTGCCATTGCCCCGATGATCATCGTGGTTCTGGGGGCCATCGGGATCAAGGGCGTGGTGCCAAAGGCGGTGATTTCGACCTATTTGTGCTTTTTCCCCGTCACCATCAGCATGGTCAAAGGCCTGCGGTCGCCGCAAGTCATCCAGCTTGATCTGATGCGGACCTATAATGCCTCGAAATGGCAGACCTTCTGGCAGCTTCGCCTGCCGTCGGCGATGCCCTATCTGTTTGCCAGCCTGAAAGTTGCGATTGCGATCAGTCTGGTCGGTGCCATCGTTGGTGAATTGCCGACCGGTGCCCAGGCAGGGCTTGGCGCCCGTCTTCTTGCCGGCTCCTATTACGGACAGACCATCCAGATCTGGTCCGCCCTTCTGACTGCGGCCTTTGTCGCGGCCATGATGGTGGTGATTGTCGGATGGCTGGAACGTCGTGTTCTGGCCCGCATGGGGGTAAAGCCATGAACCAGATGAAACTTGATAAATTCTGTCTGGTTGGTGCGATTGCGGCTCTTTTGGCTCTGATCTTCCCGCTTGCCGGTGTTGATCTTGATACCGGCAAACAGGTTGCCTTTGTCGGCGATATTCCCGGTCTTGCCATTGCCATGGCGCTGTGTGTTATTGCCGGTGCGGCATTTACCTGGATTGGCGTGCGCTCGGTTCTTAGCGGGACCGTGTTGCTGGCCGTTGCCGTATTCGGGTGCTGGCAGGCGGTTTCGACCCTGTATGATCACGGGGTTGCCGGATATGCAGGAACCGGGTTCTGGCTGTTTATCATCTCGCTTTGGGCCTTTGTCTGGCGCGGGATTGATGTGATTGCCAATTACCGTTCTCTGGAAACGGCCAAGCAGCAAACCGCGAATGTGATTGTGCCGGTGGCCTTTGGCATGTGGCTGTTGTTTGTCTGGGAAGTTCTGGTTGCCGGATTTGGCGTGCCACAGGTTCTGTTGCCGCCGCCCAGCATGATCGGGGTACGGTTTGTGACCTCGACCGATGTTATGGCGGCCGATTTCTATCAGACCTTTGTGAAGGCGGTGCTGAGTGGCTATGTCCTTGGCTGCGGGTCGGCCTTTGTCATGGCGATTGCCGTTGACCGCGTGCCGTTCCTCAAACGCGGTCTTTTGCCGTTGGGCAACATGGTATCGGCCCTTCCGATCATCGGGGTCGCCCCGATCATGGTGATGTGGTTCGGCTTTGACTGGCAGTCAAAGGCAGCCGTGATCGTGATCATGACCTTCTTCCCGATGCTGGTGAATACAGTGACCGGGTTGAATGCGGCGGGGAAACTTGAACGTGACCTGATGGCGACCTATGCGTCGGGATACTGGTCGACCCTGTTCCGGTTGCGGTTGCCTGCGGCCATGCCGTTTGTGTTCAACGCACTTAAAATCAATTCCACGCTTGCGCTGATTGGCGCAATCGTCGCCGAATTTTTCGGCACCCCGATTGTTGGTATGGGCTTCCGCATTTCGACTGAGGTCGGGCGGATGAATATCGACATGGTTTGGGCAGAGATCGCTTTGGCGGCCCTTGCGGGGACCGCCTTCTATGGGGCCGTGGCTTATATCGAGAGAAAAGCGACGTCATGGCATCCATCATTTCGGGTACGTCGCCACTAAAGGCACAATCAAAGACGACCCGCCGGGAGGACTTGACTACAACCTGAGGAGACATCGACGAATGAAGAAATTGTTTGCGACTGCATTGGGGTTGAGTTTTGGTCTGACATCGCTTTCGGCGATGGCAGCAGATGAAGTAACCCTGCAGCTTAAATGGGTCACACAGGCCCAGTTTGCCGGGTATTATGTGGCTTTGGATAAGGGTTTCTACGAAGAAGCCGATCTTGACGTGACCATCAATCCGGGTGGCCCGGATATCGCCCCGCCGCAGGTGATTGCCGGTGGTGGTGCAGACGTGATCATCGACTGGATGCCGTCCGCACTTGCATCGCGTGAAAAAGGCGTGCCGCTGGTCAATATCGCACAGCCGTTTGCAAAATCGGGCATGATGCTGACCTGTCTTAAGGAAACCGGCGTTGCCAGCCCGGATGATTTCCCGGGCCGCACCCTTGGTGTCTGGTTCTTCGGGAACGAATATCCGTTCCTGAGCTGGATGTCGAAGCTTGGCATTCCGACCGATGGTGGGGATAAGGGCGTTACGGTTCTGAAACAGGGCTTTAACGTTGATCCGCTGCTTCAGAAGCAGGCCGATTGCATCTCGACCATGACCTATAACGAATATTGGCAGGTCATTGATGCCGGTATCACCCCGGAAGACCTTAAGGTCTTCAAATACGAAGACCAGGGTGTCGCGACCCTTGAAGACGGTCTGTATGTTCTTGAAGACAAACTCAAGGACCCGGCATTTGTCGACAAGATGGCGCGTTTCGTAGAAGCCAGCATGAAGGGCTGGATGTATGCGAAAGAGCATCCGGAAGAAGCAGCCGGTATCGTTCTTGAAAACGATGCGACCGGTGCCCAGACCGAAAAACACCAGATCCGCATGATGACCGAAGTTGCCAAATTGCTTGGTGATTCCGGCAAACTCGACGAAGCAGCATATCAGCGTACCGTTGACAGCCTGCTTTCGGGTGGTTCTGACCCGGTTATCACCAAAGAACCGGAAGGCGCATGGACCCATGCCGTGACCGACAAGGTCATGTAATCCGACTTTGATCTGTCTGGCGGTGGTTTCATGCCCCGCCAGACAGAATTACCTCCCGATCCAAATACAGAATTTGATGCCCCGGTGATGTTCGGGGAAACGGGTGAAATGCCGGGAAGGCCCGCAACTTTTCACCAAACAGACAGACAAGGAGCCACCCATGTCCATGGTTATTCGTGGCGGAACCATCGTTACCGCCGATCTGACATACAAATCCGATATCCTGATCGAAGACGGCAAAATTGCCGCGATCGGAAACAACCTGACCGGGGACAAGGTTATTGACGCCGATGGCTGCTATGTGATGCCCGGCGGGATTGATCCGCACACCCATATGGAAATGCCCTTTATGGGGACCTATTCCGCCGACGATTTCGAAAGCGGCACCAAGGCCGCAGTTGCCGGTGGCACCACCATGGTGGTGGATTTCTGCCTGCCATCGCCGAACCAGTCGCTGCTTGAAGCGCTTCAGGCGTGGGATAACAAATCATCCAAGGCGGTTTGTGACTATTCCTTCCACATGGCGATCACCTGGTGGAGCGAGCAGGTCTTTGACGAAATGAAGACCATCGTGCAGGAAAAAGGCATCAACACCTTCAAGCATTTCATGGCCTATAAAGGCGCGCTGATGGTTGATGATGACGAAATGTTCGCATCCTTCTCGCGCTGTTCGGAACTGGGCGCGATGCCGCTTGTCCATGCCGAAAACGGTGATGTGGTTGCGACCCTTCAGCAAAAATTGCTGGCCGAAGGCAATAACGGGCCCGAAGCCCATGCCTATTCGCGTCCGGTCGATGTCGAAGGCGAGGCATGTAACCGTGCGATCATGATTGCCGATATGGCCAATGTGCCGCTTTATATCGTGCATGTGTCCTGCGAACCGGCCCACGAAGCCATCCGTCGCGCACGCGCCAATGGCAAACGCGTGTTTGGTGAACCGCTGATCCAGCACCTGATCCTTGATGACAGCGAATACAAGAACCCGGACTGGGATCATGCCGCACGTCGCGTCATGTCCCCGCCATTCCGCAGCAAGGAACATCAGGACGGGTTATGGAACGGTCTGGCATCGGGCAGCTTGCAGGTTGTTGCGACTGACCATTGTGCCTTTACCACCGAACAGAAACGCTTTGGCGTTGGCGATTTCACCAAAATCCCGAACGGCACGGGTGGTCTTGAAGACCGCATGCCGCTTCTCTGGAGCTTTGGTGTTAATACCGGTCGTCTGACCCCGAACGAGTTCGTGGCGGCAACCTCGACCAATATTGCCAAAATCCTCAATATCTATCCGCGCAAAGGGGCGGTTCTTGTTGGGGCCGATGCCGATCTTGTGGTCTGGGATCCGAAGGCATCGAAAATCATCACCGCCGATCATCAGCAGTCGACGATTGACTACAACGTGTTCGAAGGCATCGAGGTGACCGGTCTTCCGCGCTATACCCTCAGCCGCGGCCGTATTGCCGCCGAAGAAGGCGTGGTTCTTGCCAAATGCGGCGACGGCGAATTCATCGCCCGCGAACCATATCCGGCCGTCAACAAGGCCCTTTCCAAATGGAAAGAAATCACATCGCCGCGTAAGGTCGAGCGCAGCGGTATTCCAGCTGGCGTCTAAGTCGCCATCTTATGTGATGAAACAGAAACGGGGCAGCCAATGGCTG
>NZ_JPWF01000039.1 GCF_003326675.1 Thalassospira profundimaris | reverse complement strand
TGATGCTCAGATCGAACGAACCGGAATAATCGTCAGCCGGTGTAATCGTCAGTCCCTCAAGGTCACCGGCACTCAGCGTCCATGTGCCATCGCCGTTATCTGTACCGGCCGACAGGGTCGCGCCATTCGGAACGCCCGATATGGTGATCGACAGGACTTCGGAACTGTCTGTCAGACCCGCATCAATGCTGAGTGCAATTGCACCCTCTTCACCGCCCGACGCATCCTCGACCTCAAGCGTCGGCAAATCGGCTTCGCCAATGACATTAACCATCACGGTGTCTGTCACACTGGCAATGTCGATCCCGTCCTGCGTACTTGCAGTAATTTCCAGATCAAAACTGCCGCTGTAATCTTCGGGCGGCGTGATTGAAAGTCCGTCCAAATCATCAGACGACAGCGTCCAGGTACCATCCCCATTATCAGTACCAGCCGACAGCGTTGCACCGTCCGGAACGCCGGAGATGGTGATCGTCAGAACTTCCGAGCTGTCCATCAAACCGGCATCAATATCGAGTGCAATCGCACTGTCTTCAGAACCGCTGGCATCCGCCACATCCAAAGTCGGAGCATCGGCAAGCCCAGCCACATCAACCGTGATCGAACCGGTGGTCGTTGCAACATCTTCGCCATCCGCCGAAGTCGCAGTGACGCCAAGATCGAACGAGCCACTGAAGTCTTCGGCAGGCGTGATCGTAAGACCTTCAAGGTCACCGGAACTCAGCGTCCAGGTGCCGTCCCCATTGTCGGTACCAGCCGACAGCGTCGCCCCATCCGGAACACCGGAGATGGTGATGGTCAGAACTTCCGAGCTGTCGGTCAGACCGGCATCGATATCAAGTGCAATCGCTGAGTCTTCGGAGCCACTGGCATCCGCAACATCCAAAGTCGGAGCGTCCGCAACCCCAGCCACATCGACCGTGATACTGCCCGTCGTCGTCGCGACATCTTCACCGTCGGCAGACTGAGCTGTCACACCAAGGTCAAACGAGCCGCTGAAGTCATCCGCAGGTGTAATCGTCAGACCTTCAAGGTCTGAAGACGACAGCGTCCAGGTGCCATCACCATTGTCAGTCCCAGCCGACAGCGTCGCACCATCCGGCACACCGCTGATCGTGATCGTCAGAACTTCCGAGCTGTCCGTCAGACCAGCGTCGATGTCGAGCACAATCGCACTATCTTCGGAACCACTGGCATC
>NZ_JPWF01000038.1 GCF_003326675.1 Thalassospira profundimaris | reverse complement strand
CGTCTGCTCCAGTAATTCTGGTAAGATCAAACCTTCCCAAAAGGCGGCCTTCGGGCCGCCTTTTTTCATGCCCAACCAGATCGATAAAATCGATTCGGTCAGTTGCCGTTTTATGCACATAACACAGCCCATACTTGCGAGAACCGATACTATACAACTGAATAATTACCGCTAAGTACTTGATATTTATATATTAGCTGATTCTAAAGAATCTTATGGACAGGATAGCCACCCTAACGTATATTTCTCCTACTCAATTGGGTCTCGCTGATCAGGAAGATCTAGAAACCCGCTTTTCGGTAAGACGCCGAAAACAGATGGCGGCCAAGCCGCCGCGAGCTGTCCATGTAGGAGAGATAAAATGGCTCTTAATATTATTTCGAACTATGCCGCTAACGTAGCACACCGTAACCTGTCCGCTTCTGACGAAATGGCGACCCGCTCGCTGTCAAAGCTGTCATCCGGTACGCGTGTTGTTTCTGCACGTGACGACGCTGCTTCCATGGCGATTGGTGCACGTCTGAACGCAACCACCCAGGCTCTGAAAACTGCGACCGTCAACGTTGGACAGGCCAACTCGATGCTCCAGATCGCCGATGGCGGTATGGCAACCATTGATGACATCCTCGTCCGTAT
Organism: Thalassospira profundimaris; assembly: GCF_003326675.1. Lineage (GTDB taxonomy): Bacteria > Pseudomonadota > Alphaproteobacteria > Rhodospirillales > Thalassospiraceae > Thalassospira > Thalassospira aquimaris. The sequence continues at coordinate 824 of NZ_JPWF01000038.1, read as the reverse complement.
GAAAACGCTGGCTGTTCAGTCTTCCTCGGGCAACCTGTCCGATACCGAGCGTGGCTTCCTGAACGACGAATTCCCCGAACGCCGTGACGAGATCGACCGTATTGCTTCCTCGACCAACTTCAACGGCATTCAGTTGCTGGGGAATGGCGGTGACGTTGCAATCGAATATGGCGATCTTGCTGCTGCCGGTTCTGGTGAAGCTCTTGTCCCGGTTAACGGTTTTGACAACTTTGCCATCACCGACAACAACTATTGGGCAACCGACACCGACACCGACCTCACTGACAACAACTTTGAAGTCAACATCAACTATGGCGCTGGCGATCAGGTCATCATGACCGTTACCAGCACCATTGACGGTGCGGCGGACCGCACCCAGTCAATCGACGTTACGGACTTCCGCACTGGCGGCACGACGGCCATTGGTGCAGGCGAAAGCTCTACCCTGAACTTCGACGAGCTTGGCCTGACTTTCACGGTCAACACCAACTTCTCGGCTTCTGTTGCTGCAATCCGTGCTGACAACACCGGCGCATCTGACTTCGGTACCGATACCGACTTCAACGGTTCGACCCTGAACTCGGCAACCGGCAACATTGTTACCATGGCAGCCGATAACGGTCAGCAGCTGGCAAACAGCATCGAGTTCCAGGTTGGTGGTGGCAACACCGCAAACGACCGCCTCTCGATTGACCTGACCGCGGTTGACTCCGAAGCGCTTGGTACTGGCTCTGCCGGCACCGAAACCTCACTGAATGATCTGGGTGCAAACGCAATCAACACTGCCGCTTCTGCACAGAACGCAGTCGAAGTTGTGACCCGCG
>NZ_JPWF01000037.1 GCF_003326675.1 Thalassospira profundimaris | reverse complement strand
TCAGACTGCTGACAAAGTCCTCGCCATAAGCGAGGACTTTTGATTCAATGGTGCATGCTTAAAAAGAAAGAAGCCCATCAGGAAGAGCTTGAGATGGTAACGCTCTCATCTCTGGTGCCGAGCGATCATTTGCTGCGCAAGATTGACGCGGTGATCGATTTCAGTTTCATCCATGACCGGGTGGCCCATCTTTATTGTGCCAATAACGGTCGCCCTGCGCTTGATCCGGTAATGTTGTTCAAGATGCTGTTTATCGGCTATCTGTTCGGCGTTCGCTCGGAACGGCAATTGATGCGCGAGATTGAAGTGAATGTGGCCTATCGGTGGTTCCTGTATCTTCGCCTGAGCGACAAGGTGCCCGATGCCAGCACGATCAGTCAAAACCGTCGGCGACGGTTTAATGACAGCGAGATTTATCAGGAAATCTTTGACGAGATTGTCGAGCAGGCGATCCGGGCTGGTCTGGTGGATGGCATGGTACTTTATAGTGACAGCACCCATCTCAAGGCCAATGCCAACAAGAACAGGTTTGACCGGCAGATGGCCGAGAAGTCACGGGCCGATTATTTTGACGCGCTTGATGCCGGTGTCGCCCGGGACCGGGCCGATCACGGCAAGAAGCCGCTAAAACCGAAAGAGCATCAGCCCGGGATCAAGGAAACCAAAGTCAGCCAGACCGACCCGGACAGTGGCTATATGGTGCGCGATGGCAAGCCCAAGGGTTTTTTCTATCTTGATCACCGGACGGTGGACGGGGCGCATTCACTGATCACCGATATCCATGTCACAGCGGGCAATGTGCATGACAGCATTCCCTATCTGTCGCGTCTTGACCGGCAACGCGACCGGTTCGGCTTTGATGTCTGTGCGGTTGGACTGGATGCGGGTTACTTCACTGCCGGGATTGCCAAAGGGCTTGATGACAGGGAGATTGACGGTGTCATCGGCTATCGCCGCCCGACCCATCGCAAGGGATATCTGCGCAAGAAGGACTTTGTCTATCTGCCCGAGAATGATGGTTATCGTTGTCCACAGGGAGAAATCCTCCCTTACAGCACCACCAACAGAGCCGGATACCGTGAATACAAGAGTTCTCCGAAAATCTGCAAAACCTGCCCGCTCCGCGAGGCCTGTACCCAAAGCCGCACCCATACCAAAGTCGTGACACGCCATATCTGGCAAGAGAGCCTTGAAAAGATCACCGCCAACCGGCTGACCGCCTGGGGCAAACGGATTTATGAGAGACGCAAGGAAACGGTAGAACGCAGTTTTGCCGATGCCAAACAATTGCATGGTCATCGCTATGCCCGTCTGCGCGGCCTTGCCAAAGTGCACGAGCAGTGTCTGCTGGCCGCAGCGGCCCAGAATATCAAGAAGATCGCCCTGATCCTGACGCGCAAAGGGGCTTTTTGTGACGTAATTTTCCTGATTTTTGCAAATATGGCTCACAAAGACCGTGCCGGGCATGACTTGGCCGCATAAATCCGGTTTTTACGCCACCATCGAAAAATATGCCTGTTTTTAACAGAAAACCCCGTCTCATGAAAAAGACGGGGTTCGTCAGCAATCTGA
>NZ_JPWF01000035.1 GCF_003326675.1 Thalassospira profundimaris | reverse complement strand
ACGGCATTCAGTTGCTGGGGAATGGTGGTGATGTTGCAATCAACTATGCTGATCTTGCTGCCGGTCAGGGTGGTGAAGACCTCGTGCCTGCATTTGGGTTCGATGCCTTTGCAATCACCGACAACAACTACTGGGCAACTGACACCAACGACCCTGCTGACCTTTCTGACAGCAGCTTCACCGTGAACATCGATTACGCGGCTGGTGGTCAGGTTATTATGACTGTGTCCTCGAGCATTGATGGCGGTGGCGCCAATGACCGCACCCAGTCCATCGATGTCACCGACTTTGCAGCCGGTGGCGGCACCACAGAGATTGCCGCTGGCGAAAACGCGACGCTTAACTTCGACGAACTTGGCCTGACCTTTACGGTTAACACCAACTTCTCTGCAACGGTGCAGACCATTGCCGGCGATGCATCAGGTGACAGTAACTTCGGTTCTGGTACCGACTTCGGTGGCGGCGGCGTTGATGTCAGCAGCACCACCGTTCGCATGTCTGCAGACAATGGTCAAACTCTTGCAAACAGCATCGAGTTCCAGGTTGGTGGTGGCAACACCGCAAACGACCGCCTGTCAATCAACCTGACTTCGGTTGACTCAGAAGCCCTTGGTGACGGCGGTGCAGGTCAGGAAACGCTTGCTGATCTGGGAACAAACGCCATTGATACGGCAGCTGGTGCTCAGAACGCAGTCGAAGTTGTGACCCGTGCAATTGACGACTTGCAGCGTGCACGCGCTGCGGTGGGTACCTCCCAGAACCGTCTGGACTTTGCTGGTCAGAACCTTGCTTCCACGCAGGAAAACACTGAATCAGCGCGTTCCACCCTGCTGGACCTTGATGTCGCGGCCGAGATGACCGCCTTCACCTCCAAACAGATTCTGGTTCAGTCTGGTGTTGCCATGCTTGCGCAGGCGAACCAGATGCCGCAGAACCTTCTGCGTCTGCTCCAGTAATTCTGGTAAGATCAAATCTTTCAAAAAGGCGACCTTCGGGTCGCCTTTTTTTATGCCCGCCCAATCGATTAAATCGATTCGATTATTCCCTACTTCATGCACACAAATCACACCCTACACTTGCGCAAAAAATAACTATACAACCGAATAGAAACAGCTAAGTACTTGATATTTATATATTAGCTGATTCTAAAGAATCTTATGGACAGGAACATAACCCTAAAGTATATTTCTCCTACTCAATTGGGTTTTGCTGATCAGGAAGATCTTCAGGCCCGCTTTCAGCAAGACGCTGAAAAATGATGGCGGCCAAGCCGCTGTGAGCTGTCCATGTAGGAGAGATAAAATGGCTCTTAATATTATTTCCAACTATGCCGCAAACGTAGCACACCGCAACCTGTCTGCTTCTGACGAAATGGCGACCCGTTCGCTGTCAAAGCTTTCTTCTGGTACGCGCGTTGTTTCTGCACGTGATGATGCCGCTTCCATGGCGATTGGTGCACGTCTGAACGCAACGACCCAGGCGCTGAAAACCGCGACTGTAAACGTTGGCCAGGCGAACTCAATGCTGCAGATCGCTGACGGCGGCATGGCGACCATTGATGACATCCTCGTTCGGATGAAAACGCTGGCTGTTCAGTCTTCCTCGGGCAACCTGTCCGATACCGAGCGCGGCTTCCTGAACGACGAATTCCCCGAACTCCGTGCCGAGATCGACCGTATTGCTTCCTCGACCAACTTCAACGGCATTCAGCTGTTGGGGAATGGCGGTGACGTTGCAATTGAGTATGGCGATTTGGCAGCAGCAGGCTCCGGTCAAGCGCTTGTTCCAGTGAACGGCTTCAACAACTTTGCCATCACTGACAACAACTACTGGGCAACCGACACCGACACCGACCTCACTGACAACAACTTTGAAGTCAACATCAACTACGCGGCCGGTGGCCAGGTCATTATGACCGTTACCAGCACCATCGACGGCGCAGCAGACCGCACACAGTCGATCGACGTTTCCGATTTTGCAACGGCCGGAACGACAGCGATTAGTGCAGGCGAAAGCGCGACCCTGAACTTTGACGAACTTGGTTTGACCTTCTCGGTCAACACCAACTTCTCGGCTTCTGTTGCTGCGATTGCCGCCGACAACACTGGCGCATCTGACTTCGGCACTGATACGACGTTTGGCACCAGCGGCATCAACTCCGCAACAGGTAACGTTGTTACCATGGCAGCAGACAACGGTCAGCAGCTGGCAACCAGCATCGAGTTCCAGGTTGGTGGTGGCAACACCGCAAACGACCGCCTCTCGATTGACCTGACCGCGGTTGACGCGGCAGCACTTGGCACCGGGTCTGCCGGCACCGAAAGCTCGCTTGAAGACCTTGGCGCGAACGCAATCAACACTGCTGCTTCGGCACAGAACGCAGTCGAAGTTGTGACCCGCGCGATTGACGACTTGCAGCGCGCACGTGCTGCGGTGGGTACTTCCCAGAACCGCCTGGACTTTGCTGGTCAGAACCTTGCTTCCA
>NZ_JPWF01000034.1 GCF_003326675.1 Thalassospira profundimaris | reverse complement strand
AAGGTGACAACGTATTTCAGGACGAGACACAGAGATGAAAAAAGCCCGGCTGATGTGCCGGGCTTTTTTGTGATCATTGAGCGATCAATGTGCATCGCGTTGAAGCGGTAATGTCACCTCGAAGACATCTTCGTCCGCGATGTATTTGCGGCTGAAACCAAGCTTTTCGCACAATGTAAGCATCCGTCGATTACTTGGCAGGACCTGACCGATGAAGGTTTCAGTGCCCTTGCGGCGGCAATAGGCGATCATCTGTTCCATCAAGACGCGGCCCAAACCACGGCCCTTGATGTCGGAACGCACCATGATGGCGTATTCGGCATGTTCGTTATTGGGGTCAATAACCACCTGAACAATCCCGTGAATTTGTCCCTGTTCGGGGCCATCGGGCACCACGGCAAGGAAGGCCATGTCACGGTCGTAATCAAGCTGGGTCTGGCGCGCCATTTCCGAATGCGGCAATTCACGGACAGAGCCAAAGAACCGGAAATGAATATCTTCCGGGGTCAGTTTGGACATGAATTCATAGTGTGCGGGTTCGTCTTCAGGCTTGATTGGCCGAAGCAAATAGGTTGTGCCATCATCCATTACCAGTTCCTGTTTCAGGTGCCTTGGATAGGGATGGATCGCAAGCCGTTTGTCATCGCTGACAACCTTGGGGGTGACCTTGATGCGGGCATCAAGGGCGATCACACCATGCTGATCGGCAAGAAGCGGGTTCATATCAAGCTCGACCACTTCGCCGAGATGGACGACAAGCTGTGACAGGCGCACCAGCGTCATATAAAGGTCTTCAAGATTGACGGGCGGGACGTCGCGATACCCCTTGAGAAGTTTGTAAATCCGTGTGCCTTCAACAAGTTCGCGGGCAAGCTTCATGTTAAGCGGGGGCAGGGCCATTGCACGGTCACGCACGACTTCGACTTCGACCCCGCCGTGACCAAACAGAATGACCGGGCCAAAAATCGGGTCGGTTGTCATACCGACAATCAGTTCACGGGCACCAGCACGGGTGATCATTTCCTGAATCGTAAAGCCGCGCAGACGTGCGTTCGGGAATTTCTGTTCGATGGTCCGCTGCATTTTCGATGCGGCTGCCCGAACTTCTTCACTGCTTTCAAGGTTAAGAACCACGCCACCGACATCTGATTTGTGACTGATGTCGTCAGACAGAATTTTCAAGGCAACCGGATAGCCGATGTCATCTGCCGTGCGTACCGCTTCTTCAACGTCACTGGCCGCAATGGTTTTGACGGTGTTGATGCCGTAACATTCAAGAACGGCCTTGGCTTCAGGTTCGGTCAACATGTCGCGGCCCGCATGAATGGCGCTGTGAATGATGTTGCGCGCCTTGTCGATCTGCGGGGTGTAATCGCGCGGAACTGATGGCGGGGTTTCCATCAGCAAATCCTGCAATTTGCGGTAATTGACCATATGCTGGAAGGCCGCCACGGCATTTTCCGGGGTGCGATAGGTCGGAATACCTGCGGCATAGAACATATTGCGGGCCTCGGCCACGGTGGCTTCGCCGACCCAGTTGGTTAGGATGTTCTTTTTGGTGCCTTTGATCTGGTCAATGACGCCGCGTGCAACTTCGACCGGATCGGTGATGGCCGTCGGGGCGTGCATGACCAGAAGGCTGTCGATATTGCTGTCAGTCAAAACGGTTTCAATCGCCTTGGCATAGCGTTCACCGGGCGCGTCCCCGATGATATCGACCGGGTTGGCGTGTGACCAGGTTGCCGGAAGAACCTTGTCCAGCGCGGTGACGGTTGCATCATCAAGATGGGCGAGGCGGCCTTGACGTTCGATCAGGGCATCAACGGCCAGAACACCGATGCCGCCACCATTGGTAACGATACCCAGCTTATCCCCACGGAACGGACGCATACGCGAAAGCGTTTCAGCCGCCGAGAACATTTCACTAACCGTGTAAACGCGCAAAACGCCTGCACGCTTGATTGCGGCATCAAAAACATCATCGGCACCCGCCAGGGCACCGGTATGGGATGCCGCCGCCGCCGCACCCTCGGCAAAGCGGCCCGATTTGATGCACAGGATCGGTTTGTTACGTGATGCCGCGCGGGCCGCGGAGATGAAGCTGCGTCGTTCGTGAATAGATTCGATATAAAGCATGATCGCACGGGTATCGGGATCTGAACCCAGATAGTCGATCACATCCCCGAAATCGACATCGTCACATTCGCCAAGCGATATGAAGTGTGAGAACCCGATGTCGCGTGCTGATGCCCAGTCAAGAACAGCCGTGCAAAGTGCGCCGGATTGCGAAACGAATGCAATTTTACCGCTGCCGATATTCTGATGGCTGAAGCTGGCATTCAAACCGATGCCAGGCACCATAAGGCCAAGACAGTTCGGCCCCAATAGGCGCATTTTCTTTTCAGCAGCAATATCAAGCATTGCCTGCTTGATTGTGCGTTTGTCATCAAATTGTTCCGAGCCAAGCCCCGCAGTCAAAACGATTGCGGCAAGGCAGCCTTTTTCCGCAAGGCATTCCATGACAGGAATAATCGCCTTGGGCGGCACACAAATAACGGCAAGTTCCGGCACAACCGGCAGGCTATTGACGTCGGGATAGGCCAGAACACCGCCAATTGACTGGCTGCGCGGGTTAACAGGCATGATCGGGCCGTCAAAGCCACCGGCCAACAGGTTCTTCATCAGAACGTGGCCAACAGAATGTGGGCGATTTGACGCGCCAATCACGGCGACCGATTTGGGTTTAAACAGATGGTCCAGATTAATTGTACTCATCGCCGAGTTCCCGCGTTGTGCTGTGGGCTGGTGTGGTGGCAGCGGCGACCGATTTGGGTTTAAACAGATGGTCCAGATTAATTGTACTCATCGCCGAGTTCCCGCGTTGTGCTGTGGGCTGGTGTGGTGGCAGCGGCGACCGAATATCCATGCATAAACCGGACATCAATACGCCACGCTTAAAGCTGCGCGATGTTAAGTCAGCGAGGATTATATTGATTTGCTGTGCATCAATAAAGCACTGAGGTCACGAAGTTTTTATGGCAAGCATTTGGTCGAGCTGAAAGGAGCACAAACAGGTTGCCTTAAAACGGGCAGGGATCAGTGAAGGTGCCCGTGGTGGCTGTCATCATCAAAACGTTCAGATTCTTCGATCCATTCTTCGACTTCGTTTGCTGATGTCATCGCAAGGGCGATTTCAAGATCGTTCTGAACATGGGCAAGGCTGTCAAACATCGGGCACCAGCCAAAGGCCTGAATGCGCGGGTCGGTCGTCGAAGAAATCGTAAACAGATCACCGTCAATCGGATGAACCATGCCGTGGATCACATCATTTTCACCAACAATCAGCCATCCCTTGGTCGCACCGGACAGGGTCGCAAGCTGTACTTCGCGCAATTCGATTTTGGCGGTTTTCATGATGATATGCCTTACCGTGTGACGTCTAAAAGCAAAAGGGACCGAACTTTACGTTCGGCCCCTTTTTAATTGGCTCCGGCAGCAGGACTCGAACCTGCGA
>NZ_JPWF01000033.1 GCF_003326675.1 Thalassospira profundimaris | reverse complement strand
GTACCGCCGACACTTACCTGCGATCCCGCTGTCGTTCCCGCAAGCGTTATGGTCGTACCACTGGTCACAAGGGTCAGGATGTCCTCGCCCGAAACACCACCCGAGGCGATGCTGACCGTCAATGTCCCGTGATTAAAGTGTGTCGAGTCAATATCTGTGACCAATGCATTCTGACCGGCATCAAGCTTGATCGTCTCGCCCTTGGTGTAATTGACACTATCACCAGAAAGCCCGCCAATCGTCGGGGCATCATTCACACCGGTGATATTGATCGTACCATCGATCGCCTGTGCAGTGGCGGTACCATCACTGGTCGTGACTGTATAGGTCGCAACCCCTGTCCCCGCCGCATTCGCAGCCCCGGTATACTGAATATTGCTTGTGGTATCGAGATAGGTGTTGATATCTGCCGCACTGCCAACAAGCTTAACGGTTGTGCCATCGACCAGCGTCGCGGTCACACCATTCCCGACATTTGCACCACTGGCCGGGGTTCCGAACGTCCCGGCAGAAGCAACAATTGTCACCGTCAGATTGTCACCGTCGATATCGCCAAAATTGATATCCGACAGCCGGAAGTTGCCTGCCGTATCTTCGGTCACCGAAACGACCGTGGTTCCGCCATTGGCTGTATCCACATTCGCTGTCGGCGCATCATTGATGTTGCTAACCACAAGGCTGGCAGAGGCCGTCTGGGACGAGAATGCCGTTGTGCCACCATTGGTCGTCGTATCTGCAGTTCCCTTGACCGCGCCACTTGTCGCAGTACCGGATGTCTGATCCCACGCCCGGAAGGAAAGCGTCGCAGTTTCCCCCTTGATAGTATCAGGCACATAGCGAAGCTGTGCCGTACTTGACAGCAACACAGCCGAACCAGCACTTACCGACCCGACATTATGCCAGTTCGCACCACTATCGGTCGAATACTGCCAGGTTCCATTCCCCGTCAGACCGGTAATCGCGATCCCGCTTGAGGCTCCACTATCAACATCCGCACCTGATGCTGATGTCAGGATGGACGACACCGCCGTCGCACCACTCGTGGTATCCTCGTTGGTACCGGTCAGGGTTACCGTCGCACCATCGGTAATCGTCGGGGCATCATTCACACCTGTGACATTGACTGCAACAGTGCCAAGCGTCACGTCACTGCCACCACCTGTGCCGGTATTCCCACCATCATTGGCCTTGATGGTCAGGGTCGCAACATTAGCCCCCGTCGCGTTTGCCGCACTGGTATATTTGATGTTCGAGGCCGTGTTCAGATAGGTGTCAATATTGGCAACCGTACCCGTCAGAGTCAAAGCACTCGACGTACCACTCACCGTCACACCGCCTGAACCCGTTGCCGCCAGCGTTCCCGCACTTGCGTTAATCGTGACGGTAATGGTGCCAGAACCGGCATCCGCATCCGAAATCGTGATCGCCGAAAGATCGACATTGCTTGCGGTATCTTCCGTCACCGTTACCGAGCTCGGTACTCCTGACGCCGTCGGCGCATCGTTAACCTGTGTAACGGCAATGGTACGCGTCGCACTGTTGGAGATGCTGTCACCATCTGTGAAAGTGACAGAAACTGTGCGGGACGCATCGCCTGGTGCGTCAGAACCATTGCTATAGGAAAGCGAACGCAAAGCTGCAATGACAGCTGTCTGATCTGCCGATGCGTTAAAGGTCAAGGTCAGGGTATTACTGCTCGTAACCGAACCACCCGACACATTGACGGTGCCAATAACGGTCGTGCCATTACGCAGGTTCGTTCCAGATACGTTAATCCCGCTATCTGTTCCTGTCGGCAAACCGATACCGTCCGTTGCGGCGGCATTTGCCGAAATCGATACAGATAATGTTGCACCATTATAATTGGCTTCGGGATCCGAGATCGATCCGGTCGGGAATATCTGGGTCGCGGCATCCCCCTCGGTAAAGGTCAGATTGCCGCTATCAAGCGTCAGTGTCGGTTGGCCGTTCACCGCAATTGAAACAGTGTCCGTCGCAGTGGAAAATGCCGTGGTGCCGCCATTGGATGAAACATTAACGGTCGTTCCGGCGGTCCCGCTGCTCTGATCCCATGCACGTATTGTCAAACCAGACGCGTCTGTTCCAGCCGATGACGGCTGGAAATAAAGTCTGTCGGTTGACCGCAAAAGCAACGCCCCGGCGTCCGAGGCACTGGTCAGTGCCGTCCAGCTGGTGCCGCCATCTGTCGAATAGAACCAGCTTCCTTTTGTCGTGCTGATCCCGGTAATCGCCACACCCGTCGTCGTCGTGCCATCGACGTCCGTCATGTTGCTCAGACTGCCACCGATATCAACAAGGCTTGACACCAGAACCGACCCGCTGGTCGATCCGTTTTGAGGCGCACCCTGCGTGTCGGCCACATTAATTGCCGGTGAGGCAGCCGTCGACAATACCGGGGCGTCGTTGACCGCCGTCACATTAAGCGCGATTGAACCGTTGGTCGGTCCGGTGCTGCTATTATCGCGGATCTGGGTAGCAATCGTGATGTTCTGATCCCAGTTTGCGGCTGGCGTGAAGGCCACGGCGGCCAATGCGGCATTCACATCGGTAACCGTGCCGGTCACCGTCCACACACCGTTGCTGAAGCTTGATGTCGACGATCCGAATGTGCCGGTCGTCAAAGAACCGGCATTTGAATCGCTCAGCGTCAGGGTTGCGGTGATCGTATCGCCGCTATCCGCATCACTAACAACAATAGGGTCAAGCGCAACAGAGATGGCATCCTCGGTATAGGTCTTGTTCTGCGTCAGATTGGTCGCGGTTGGGGCGTCGTTGACACTGTTAACCACGATTTTGGCTGATGCGGAATTGGCTGAAAACGCTGTTGATCCGCCGTTGCTGGTGACATCGGCTGTTGCTTTTGAACCATTCGTGCTTGCCGACCCACTGGTCTGATCCCATCCACGGAAAGTAAAGTTCGCCGTCTCGCCATTATTGCCATCGGGCACATAACGCACCTGCGATGAACTTGCCAGCAACAAGGCGGCACTGCTACTGACCGTCCCAAAATTGGTCCAGGTCGTACCATCAGTCGAATATTGCCAGATCCCATTGCCGGTCACGCCAGTAATCGCAATCCCCGATGAAGCACTGGTATCCACGTCTGCATAGCTAACAGAGGACAGGAACGACGAGATCGTAGTACCCGAGCTTGTTGTATCTTCGGTCGTTGCCGTCAGGCTGGCTTCACTGCCATTGGTAACGGACGGCGCGTCATTCGCCGCCGTCACATCCAGCGTAATGGTGCCATCTGCCGGGCCGGTATCCGCCGCATCACGAATACGGGTCGTGATCGTCACATCCTGATCCCAGTTCGCCACAGGCGTGAAGGCCACGGCGGCCAATGCGGCATTCACATCCGTGACCGATCCCGAAACCGTCCACACACCGTTACTGAAACTTGACGTAGACGATCCGAATGTGCCGGTCGTCAAAGAACCGGCACTTGAATTGCTCAGCGTCAGGGTTGCGGTGATTGTTTCGTTGCTATCAACATCTGTGACGACGATGTCACCAAGCGCAACAGAGCTGTCATCCTCGGTATAGGTCTGGGTCTGCGTTAGATTGGTGGCAGTTGGCGCATCATTGACCGCCGTCACATTAAGCGCAATTGACCCGTTGGTCGGTCCGGTATTACTGTTATCGCGGATCTGGGTAGTGATCGTGACGTTTTGATCCCAGTTGGACGATGGCGTAAACGATACCGCTGCCAGAGCCGCATTCACATCGGTGACGGTCCCTGTCACCGTCCATACACCTGTTCCTGAATTATAGCTTGATGAGGACGATCCGAACGTCCCCGTCGTCAGCACACCGGCATTTGCATTGCTCAGTGTCAGGGTTGCCGTGATCGTGTCGCCGCTATCCGCATCACTAACAACAATAGCGTCAAGCGCAACAGAGCTGTCACCTTCGGTATAGGTCTTGTTCTGTGTCAGGTTGGTTGCCGTCGGCGCAGCATTCGCCCCGACCGCTGCCGAAATATTGATGTCATCGAAATTAAAAGTATTTCCGGTCGCAAGAGTAATAGTGTAACTGTCAATGTTTCCAAAAGCAGCAATGCTTCCGACGTTAATGGTCCCAAACACGCCAGGGCTCGGAAGCGTCCCATTCGCTGTTGCCCCCGTCACCGCCACCCCATCCTTGTAGCCGGTGATCGTATAGCCCTCATTTCCGGTGGTACCACTGCTCACTGTCAGACTGTTCAGCTTGAACTCGGAGCCATCATTACTGCTGATTGTAACGCTGCCGCCATTACCAAAAAACAATGCCGAAACCGACTTGGTAGTATCATTAAACGTCAACATAAGCCCGGTCGTGGTAAAATCCCATCCGGTACCGCCAACATTCGTTTCTGTCTGGCTTGAGAGGCCAGAGTAATCTCCTGTTGAAAAGTCAGTCACTCCAATACTTGGCGCAGCAAGAACACGATCATATGACTCTGTTGAGGCTTGGGCAAAAATAACGCCCGCCTCGACCTCTCCGCTGGATGCTTCCAGATCCCAGTCACCGCCCAGGGCGGTTGCCCCGGTTGCATCGTCGGAGGCCAGAATGTCCGCGCCGGTTGCTGATGCAAGTTGGTCAAGAAAGGCCTGTCCACTGCCGTCAGCACCAACGTTACAGCCATAAAGAACGATATCGCCACTTTCCGAGAGCGCATCGCCAATCGCCTGCAAGGCGGAAAGGTTGGCATCAAGTGTGTCTATCGTGAGCGCCCCACCCGACAGGTTCAGTGTCCCCGTCGCCCCGTGGCTGAGGATATGCAACCCGTCAATGCCAGACATCCCGTCAAGCACGGACGCAATGTCTGCGATTGTCGCATTTTGCTGCAACAGGATAACTTCAACATCCGAACCCAGACCGGCAATGAGAGTTTGATAGTCCTGCACCCCAGGATCAACAATCACGACTTCCTTACGATCCGCTTGCCCTGCTGCGCCAACAACTGCCGCTGGGATATCTGTATCCGCGTCTTGGGAGGCGGCCGCATCTGAGCCACCCTGGTTTGAGCCATTTTCTGCCTCCGCTTGGGCGGCCGCATCTTGCGCCGCCTCTGCCCCGGTAGCAGCCCCCGCCGCGTCAAACATGAAACGTGGCTCAAGTGCGATCGCAGGAACTGCGTCAAATCCGGTTTCGGCACGATCAAGGATGCCTTCTTGCGTGGGGCGCGTGGCATTTGATGGCATTTAGCAAGGCTCCTTAAGGCATAAGGCACGACAACTTGAAAACCGCCGGTCATTTTGGCAGCTATCCCGAAAGGTGTTTTAAGCAAGTTTTCTCAACACCATCCAGCAAATTGCATCAATGTCAGAAAAAGTCAGATTCCAACTTTAGAAAAATACGGTCCGCCAACCAAACCGCTGGGATAATCCGTATAGACATCACGATGAAACCAGCAACCTGCACAACCAAAAAATGACTATATTTCAGTCTATTGAAGAGTTTCGTGCGACAACAAGCAGCCTTTGGCTTCCCGTCTCTTGTAATAGACAGGAAGCCAAAACACTGACGAAGTCGCTAATATCAACTGCAGGCACAAACAGTCATCAGGCTGGAACTTTATGGAGCATCAAAGCAGCGGCAAGCTGTTCGGCCTCAAGATCGGGCATCCCCCCAAAGGCCGCCAACTGAGCACTGAAGTCTGCTGACACGGCAAATGCCAGTTCTGATAATTCGGCCTGCTCGGCCTCCCCATCCTCAAGCGCCGCCTGATCGCCGTTACCGCCAGCAGCAGCGCCACCGTCCGGAC
>NZ_JPWF01000032.1 GCF_003326675.1 Thalassospira profundimaris | reverse complement strand
GATCAAACGGAACAACCGCATCGCGTTCCTGCCGGTCAAACAGGGCCGGGATTGCAACTTCATAGCCAAGGGCCGCATATTTGGCAGCAACACCTTTAAGCTGGTCGGTAACCCCAAAGATTTCCTGAAGGATAGCAATCCCGCCGCGGCGTTCGCCAACAGCCGGTTCAAACCAGCAATTCAGCAAATGGCCGTCAGATGCGGTAATGGTCTTCATCATATCAAAATGTTCCTGTCGTGTTGCGCAAACCGGTGCAACAGTTTGCGTGCATGCTGCACCGGACAAGCGTTCCTTATTGACCAACCGGAATACCGGCTTCTTCAAAGTATTTCACAGCACCCGGGTGATAGGGCATCAGGTTTTTTGGTGCCATTTTCTGGGCATTCGCACCGCCAAAGGCACCAAAGGATGCCTTAAGGGCATCGCGGCCTTCGGCAATTGCCTTGGTCAGTTTGTAAACAAGGTCGTCACTGACATCGGCATTGGTCATCAAAACCCACGGAATTTGCATCAGGTTGACGTCATAATTCTGAAGACCGTTGATCTTTTCGTTCTGTTTTTTGGTGACGATATCACCAGCGGGCAAAAAGCCCTTGAACAACGAGGTGCCGATTACGGAATCATCAAGCGAAATATAGCAAAGACCGCCACGGTCCTGAAGTTTGACGCTGGCCTGTTGGCCGGCACCGGCATTCAGACTGACAAGTGCGATATCAACCAGACCATCGCCAAGCGCGTTGATGCCTGCAACAAAGTTTGCAACCGGGACCATCTGGAAATCTTCGTATTTCAGACCGGCATTGGCCAGACCACCCATGATGTAATAGGGGATGATCGTCGAAGACGTATATTCCGATGCAATGCGAAGCTCGGACGCCCGGCCTTTAAGGTCATCAACAGATTTAAGATTAAGATCACAAGGGGCCATCAAGCCGGTGGTCAGCGGAAACATCGTTCCGACAAGACGCATATTGCCATGCGCGCGATCATAGTTGCCTGTGCCGGAATAGGCATATTCCGCCTCGACACCGTTGGAGAAACCGAAATCCACCTCGCCGGAATTGATCAGCGGAAGATAGCCGACCAGTGGCTGGGTGCGCGCAACAATACCTGCATCATTGGCAACCTTGGCAACGGCTTGGCCGGAGTTATAGGCAAGTGACCCTTGCGCACCGGTTGCGACTGTGACGACCTGTGCCGATGCGGCACTTGCACTGATCGCAAGGCCAAACAGCCCGGCCGAGAGCGCCTTGGTAAGTTTGTTCATTTTCAGTTTCCTCCTGATTTCAGTTCGTTTTTTTGATGTGATCCCTGAAACCGCAGTGCGGCCGCCATCACGATGGTGGCCACTGCTGCGATGATGTGGAATTGAATGCCGAAGCCTGCGGGCAGGAAGCCCAGCGGCAGTGCGGTAAAGCCCAGTCCGACAAAGGCAATGCGAAGGATAGGCCCAAGGCCGCGTGACCAGTATCCGACGATCCCGGCGGTCACCGCGATGATCCCGACGATGGCAAGACCGAGGTTAAGGGCAATCTCAATCCAGCTTCCTTGCATCAGGATTTCCGGCGTTGCGACAAAGATGAAGGGCAGAATGAATGCCGCCCATCCCATGCGCATCGATGCAATGCCGGTGGCAAGCGGATCATCCTCGGTGATGGTTGCTGCGGCGAAGGCAGCAAGGGCGACCGGCGGGGTGATCATGGACATCATCCCGAAATAGAGGATGAACAGATGTGCTGCGATCGGCTCGATCCCGGCTTCAACCAGTGACGGTGCAACCAGTGCTGCCAACAGGACATAAACGCCCGATGTTGGCATCCCCATGCCAAGGATCACGCAGATCACCGCCGAAACGGCAAGCAGCAAAAATGCGTTCGATCCAACCGCATCGACCAGAACCAGCGTCAGGGCAAAGCCAAGGCCGGTGATGTTCAGGATTCCGATGACAAATCCGGCAGCCGCGACGACAAGGATCAAATCCACCATGCCGGTTCCGGTTTCAATAAAGGTCCGGCCCAGCATTTTTGGTGTCAGTCGATAGCCGCGATACCCGCGGACAAAGCCGACAATCACAATCGCAACCGCTGCCAAAAGGGCGGAATCTTCGGGGTCCATCCGCCACCAGAACAGAGCGCCAAGAAGAACTGCAAACGGAATGATAAAGTGCCAGCCTTCTTTCAGAACCTGACGAACCGTCAGGGTTTCTGCATCGGCGGGCTGAATGTTGTCGCGCCCGGCAATCAGATCGACCTGGGTAAAGACACTCAGATAATAAAGGATCGCCGGAATAAGGGCGGCGCCGGCAACGGTGAAATAGGAAATATCAAGGAACTCGGCCATAAGGAAGGCCGCAGCCCCCATGATCGGCGGGGTAAGTTGCCCGCCGGTCGAGGCCACAGCTTCAATCGCACCGGCATCACGTTTGGTATAACCGCCGCGCTGCATCAGCGGGATGGTGACCACTCCTGTGGTGACAACGTTCGAAACCGCACTGCCGGAAATCGAACCAAACAATGCCGATCCAACAACCGATATCTTGGCACTGCCGCCACGTGAACGCCCGGTGGCCGCCATTGCAAGATCGGTAAAGAAGTTTCCGCCGCCTGCGGCAAACAGCAATTTGCCAAAGAAAACGAACAGCATGACGATGATCGTGCCAACTGCAAGAGGGGTAGAGAACACCGCATTCGGGTCAAAGCCGATATATTGCACCATGCGTTCAATCGTCAGGGCCTTGCCGATCAGTTGACCCGGCACCTTGTCAGCAAACAGCGAATAGATCATGAAGACAACGACAATGCCAAACAGCATCCAGCCGGTGCGCCGACGTATGCCTTCGACAACCGCAAGGGTTACGACAGCGCCGATCATGGTGATCTGCCAGGGGCGGTAGGATTGCTCTTTTAAAAGCCAGACAAAATCAATCGCGGCATACATAAGAACGGCAAAGATGATGGCTGCGAAGGTGCCGTGAAACCATCCGATTACTTGCTTTTCTTCGCCACGGAAATTGAATTTCAGATAGGCGATGGTCAATGCCATGCCAAGTTGAAACGCCATATACTGTTGCGGCAGAACGGCAAAGCCCAGACGGATCGGGGTTTCAAGATTCCAGAGAATACAGGCAACCACCATGCTGGATGCCAGAATGGTAATCAGGTGGGTGCGCAATGATGCTGAATTGATCATGCGTGCGCCTCCGCGAAGGCATATGTGCGCATTGACCGCGATGCACGTGGCTGGGCCAGGCAAATAATCGTCGCCAGACGCACACCGATATGCGGTGCGCTGCTGTGATTTACCATACGCGGTTTCCGCGTCATGGCGTTCCTCCTACATCCTTGATTATTATTATTTTTATTGGTTTTAGTGTTGGGCTTGGCGGGGATGCCGAACGTCAGTCGACAAAAACCTCCCCGTCAAACAGTTTGCGCGCAGTGCGCAGAAGACCGGCCTTGTCGACCGCACCGTCTGTGGTCTTTTCGATAATCACGCTCATTTCGCCGGACGGGTGTTCAACCGAGATCGTTGTCAGGTCGGCAATGTTGCCAACGGCAAAGCTCGCGGCTGGTGATCCCGGAAGCAAACAGGCCGTCGCCACACTGACCGCGCCCAGAACCCCGATTGAGGCATGGCAGCGGTGTGGAATGAAGGTACGCGTGGAAATAGCACCGCCATTTTGGGCGTCGGAAACCATGGTCATTTTCGGGACCGAGGCATCGCTGACATCACCAAGGTTCATCAAAGGTCCGCATTGTAGGCGAATGCTTTCGAGCTTGGCGCGAAGGGCAGTATTCCCTTCAAGGTCTTCACGGCTTTCTTGTCCGGTAATGCCCATGTCTGATGCGCGCATGACGACAACCGGCATGCCGTTATCGATCATGGTCACAGCTACGCCGTCGATAATATCAACTTCGTTTCCGGTTGGAAGCAGCGCACCACAGGTTGTCCCGGCTGTATCACTGAACAAAAGCGGGATCGGTGCCGATGTCCCCGGAACCCCGTCAATGCGGGCATCCCCGACATAGACGGGTTTGCCGTTTGGCGTTTCGATGGTTGCGATCGCCGTCTGCCCGGTGTTTTCCATAAAGATAGTAACCCTGGTTTGCCCTGGCGTCGCTGAAACAAGACCGCGTTCAATGGCAAAGGGCCCGACACCGGCAAGGATATTGCCGCAATTTTGTTGATCGGTGACGACGGCACGATCCACAAAGATCTGCAGAAACAGATAGTCGACATCGATGCCAGGGCGGTCGGATTTTTTGACAAGCGCAACTTTCGAGGTCAGGGGGTCTGCCCCCCCCATCCCGTCGATTTGTTTGGGATCAGGTGATCCCATGACACGCAGCAAGATGGCGTCACGCGCAGGGATATCTTCTGGCAAATCGTTTGCCAGAAAATAGCCGCCCTTTGACGTGCCGCCACGCATCCACATGCAGCGGATGCCACCTGTTTTCGCATTGTCCCTAGACATATTTCAGGCTTTTCTCGGCCAGTCGTGGACGCATGTCATAGATATCCAGACCCAGTTCACCTGCCATCAGGCGGGCGCGTGTCTTGGCTTCTTTTTCTTCGCGGGCGATTGACTGTTTCAGGACATTTTCGGCATCGGCATTGGAAACAACGCAAACGCCGTCATCGTCCGCGACAATGACATCGCCCGGATTAACCATCGCCCCGGCAATCGTCACCGGCACATTGACCGAACCAACCGTTTCCTTGACAGTGCCTTGTGCCGAGACGGCCTTGGACCATACCGGGAATTTGATCTCGGTAAGGTCAAGTACATCACGTACACCGGCTTCGATGATTAGGCCGCGCACCTTGCGATGCATAAGCGACCGGGCAAGAAGTTCGCCGAAATATCCGGCGTCACAAGGAGATGTCGGGGAGACGACCAGAATGTCGCCTTCCTGGCATTGTTCAACCGCAACATGGATCATCCAGTTATCCGCCGGTGCGATGGAAACCGTTACGGCATTTCCGGCAATGCGTGCGCCCGGATAGATCGGGCGCATATGCGATTGCAAAAGTCCGGTACGGCCCTGTGCTTCGTGAACCGTGGCGACACCACATTTACCCAGACCGTCCACAACTGAAAGATCGCTACGGGTGATATTTTGAACGACAACACCACCCATTACAGTTCATCCACAGTGCGTGGATAGACCGACTGGAAGCCTTCGGCATATTTGGCGTTACGACCACCAGCCTGACCACCGGAATTGCGGCGGAAATGGTTGCCACGGTTTTCGGCAACATTTTCATAGTAGTGCCAAAGATGTTCCTGACCTTCCATGCATTGGATAGCGGCCCATTTCTGATCCCAGACATCGGTGATATCGAGGAAATGGTCAGGCTTCCATTCCATCTGTTCGGTCTGGTGCGGTTCAAACAGATAAAGCTGCGGCGCGCCAAGAACCTTCTCGCCCGGGTTATGGCCCCAGGCCTGTGCGATCATGCGACATTCGATGGCCACACGGGTCGCATAGGAATGGTCGGTATTGTAATTATCGACAAAGCTGTGGCTTAGCATGAATTTCGGCTGAACGGCACGGATGGTATCAACCAGTTCGAATTTCTGATCGCGTGACAGTTCCAAAGGATAATCGCCGACATCCATGAATTTGATGTCATGGACGTTCAGTGCCTTGGCGGCGTTTTCGGCTTCTTTGCGACGTTCGGTTTTAACCCGTTCCATCGTGCAGCCTTCCTGCTTCCACAGCTTGGCAGATTCACCGCGTTCGCCAAAAGAAAGGCAAACAACAGTGACATCGTAGCCCTTCTTGGCATGCAGGGCGATTGCGCCGCCGCAACGCCATACAAAGTCTGCGGAATGCGCACTGATAACCAGTGCGGTCGGTTTGGTGGTCACGTTTCTGACTCCCTAGCTTGGTTTGATTTTGTGAAATCATGCTAGGTCCCAATGGGCGTCAGGTGAAATAGAACCAATGGTATTCGCTATAAGTTCTTTCTATAATGTGTGCGCGATCACATGGAGAATGCCCCTTATGAGTCTGCAAAATCCCAATCTGAAACATCTGCGTGCCTGTCTTGCGGTGGCCCGTCGCCAAAGCATCAGTGCCGCGGCAGAAGACGTTTATATGTCGCAGCCCGCGGTGACGCAGGCGGTTGCAAAAGTCGAACGTCTTCTTGGGGTGGAGCTGTTTGATCGCCGACCCGAAGGCGTGTTTGTTACCGAACCGGGCAAGATATTCGTTCGACGTGTTGAACGCTTGCAGGGCTATCTTGTGCAGGCTACAGCCGAAATCATGCGTATTGGGCGACGCAATCGTGGCCATCAGGTAAAGCTTTATCAGCTTGTGACCGGCGTGCAGTTGCGTGCCCTGATTGCGATTTCGGAAGCCGGAAGTTTCAGTTTGGCGGCGCGCAACGTCGGTGTGTCTCAACCTTCCCTGCATCGTGCAGCGCGCGAACTTGAACAGCTTTGTGCTGTACCACTGTTTGAAAAGGCCAGTACCGGGATCCTTCTGACCAAACAGGCCGAAACATTTGTGATGTTTGCCAAGCTTGCGCTGGTCGAGCTGGGACAGGCCGAAGACGAAATTGCATCCTGGAAAGGCGGGCGCGGTGGCCGCATTGTGATTGGCAGTATGCCGCTTGCACGCAGTGCGATCCTGCCCAATGCGATCAATGCGCTTATGGAAGAATTTCCCGATACCCGTCTTCGGGTGGTCGACGGTCCCTATCCCGATTTGTTATTCGGATTGCGCCACGGTGATATTGATCTGCTGATCGGGGCCCTGCGTGATCCGGTGCCGGTGGACGATGTTGTACAGCACAAACTGTTTGATGATCCGCTTGCCATTGTTGGGCGGGTTCATCATCCACTGGTCAAGCACAGAAACCTCAAGCCGGTCGATCTTGCGGCGTATGGTTGGGCCGTACCACTACGCGGTGCGCCGACCCGGGATTACTTTGAAACCATGTTCCCCGTGGACCGGGGTGTGCGTCCGCAAAGCATTGTTGAAACCGGGTCGCTGATCCTGATCCGGCGAATGTTATCGACCAGTGACAAGCTGACGATCATTTCGCGTCACCAGATCAAACAGGAAGAAAAATATGGTGAGTTGACCATGTTGCCGATTGATCTTCCCGATACAGAACGGCCAATCGGACTTACGGTGCGTAAAGGCTGGTCACCAACGTCGATACAGCAAAACCTAATAGAGCGTCTTGAAGAGATCAGCAAAAACATTGCCACTCTTTGGTGATGATGTCGAAGCGGCAAAGGTGCGTCTATTGGCATTTTGAATACGGATTTCGGGCAATCAATTTTCCCTTGGGCCGTTGGGGTGGTAGCTGTGAACAATGCTCTTCACATCTGCCCTGTCGGGCATTTCAATCACAACAAAAAATCAAACTGGGAACTTCAGGAACATGACAGTCGATATCAAAACCATCGCCTTTCTTGGGTTTGGCGAGGCCGCACAGGCTTTTGTTAAAGGGTGGGGCAGTGACATCGTGCCGGTAACCCGTGCTTTTGACATCAAGACAACAAGTGCCGATACCACCATCCGCGAAGCCAAGAATGCGGATTACGTTGCCGCTGGCGTTACCGGCGCAGTCAGTGGTCAGGTTGCCCTTTCGGGTGCGGAACTTGTCTTTTCGCTGGTGACGGCTGATCAGGCGGCACTGGTTGCCCGCGATGCAGCGGCATCAATCGAACCGGGTACGTTTTTCTTTGATTGTAATTCCTGCGCACCGGGTACCAAGCGCCGCAATGCTGAATTGATCGAAGCATCAGGCGGGCGTTATGTCGATATGGCGGTGATGGCGCCGGTTTATCCGAAATTGCACAAAACCCCGATCTTGCTGAGTGGTCCCCATGCAGAGGCGGCAAAGCCGGTTCTCGAAGCTTTGGGGATGGAGCCGGGTATTGCCGGTGAAACCGTCGGTGCGGGATCAGCGATCAAGATGGTTCGTTCGGTAATGATGAAGGGGCTCGAAGCCCTGTTTGCCGAATGTGTCTTGGCCGGGCGTCGTGCCGGTGTTGATGAGACTGTGCTGGCATCGCTTGATAAAACCTATCCGGGTTTCGATTTCATGGATAAGGCGGCCTATATGCTTGAACGGTCCATGACGCATGGCATTCGTCGTGCGGCGGAAATGGAAGAAGTCGCACTGACCGTTGAAGAGCTTGGCCTTAATAATGGTATGGCAAAGGCCACTGTCGATTGGCAGCGAAGCATTGGCGAATTGAAGCTTGATGCAGGTGATCTTGGTTATCGCGAACGGGCTGATATGATCCTTGAGGCGATGGCAAAGAAGTAAATCCGTTGTGACATTGACCGGAAACGTAAAAGGCAGGGTGTTAACCCTGCCTTTCAGACTGCTGACAAAGTCCTCGCCATAAGC
>NZ_JPWF01000031.1 GCF_003326675.1 Thalassospira profundimaris | reverse complement strand
CAGGTTCAAATCCTGCCCCCGCAACCAATAATATCAACGCCTTAGCTGAGAAATCGGCTAAGGCGTTTTTGCGTTTGGAAGCATTATGGAAGCATGTCTCTGGTGCATGTATTCGTCAGGTAGTGAAGCTGTCGCTCGTCTCTACTGTAGAGGTTGACAATTATCTAATTTACAACCACTTGTTTTCTACATGATTGGCAGAAAATAAGGTTGGGATTGTTGGAATGTCCACACTCACTAAGCAAGCAGAAGACTACCTTGATGCTCTCGCAAACGAGCTGGAAATTCCTCCTGCCCGCTACGAGCAGGCTGAGCGCAGCTACAAGACTCTGGGTGAATGGTTCCACCGGCCGACATCTAGTGTTGCTAAATATGAGCCAGAGGTGTTTGTGCAAGGCTCATTCCGGCTTGGAACAGTTATCAAACCGAACTCTAGTGAGGAACAGTACGATATTGACTGCGCCTGTGTTCTATCTGGCTTGAGTAAGTTGGATGTGTCTCAAGCACAGCTCAAGACGTTGCTCGGGGACGAGATAAAAGCCTATAGAAAAGCTAAGAATATGGCAAAAGAAGTTCAGTCGAAGCAACGCTGTTGGCGCCTCGAGTATTCTGATGAGGCGCAATTTCACATGGATGTCGTGCCGAGCTTGCCAAACGGACAAGACCAACGTCGTTTGCTTGAGGCGCAATCCTTCGATGCCAGTTTTGCCGATACCGCCATCGCAATCACAGATGATCAAGCGGCTAACTTTGATAATATTAGCGAGGATTGGCCTCGGTCCAATCCTAAGGGATATGCAGAATGGTTTAAAGCTCGAATGGGGAAGGCGTTTACTCGGCGTAGAGAGCAGGTCTTAAATGAAATGCGTGCTAAGGATGTAACTGCCAGCATTGAAGACGTTCCTACGTATCGTGTGCGTACTCCATTGCAGTCAGCGATCATGATATTAAAGCGTCATCGCGACATCATGTTTGCGGAGGATAGCGCTAATGCGCCAATTTCGATCATCATCTCGACGTTGGCGGCTCATGCCTATGAGAATGAAGAGACCATAGGTAGCGCATTGATTGCAATCCTTGCTCGGATGGAGCACTCGATTGAGTATGACGGTAACAAAGTAATCATTCGAAACCCAACCGATTGGACTGAAAATTTCGCTGATAAATGGGAAAAGCATCCTGAACGGAGAGAAGCGTTTGGTGAGTGGCTGGCTCAAGTCCGCGAAACGTTCGAGGTTGTTGCGAAGGAGAGCAGCAGGTCTGTAATTACCGGACATCTTGGTCCCAAAATTGGGGAAGAGTTAGCGAAGCGCATTGATGCTGGCTCAAGTGGTAGTTTGATGAGGGCGCCAAGTGCAGCCACAGCAGGGGCAATAGCATCCAAACCAGCGTTTGGGAATGAACAGCGGCGACCGACAAAACCTAAGGGTTTTGCATGAGCTGGTGGATATCACAGGCTCGGCGAGCTCTTGAGGAACGCGTTTCAATCGCGAATTTGCAAGAAAGCGTTGATTGGCTGAAGCAGGTAAAGTGGAACTTGTCTGAGAGTTTGCGGCTCTCCGCTGATTTTGTCATAGCTTATGATGGTAATGAGGTGTCGCTCGAGATCATCTATCCAGCATTCTTTCCTGACGTGCCTCCACAAGTCTTTCCAGACGGAAATGTGAGATTGTCAGCCCATCAGTATGGTTCCGGTGGTGAGCTGTGTCTCGAATTTCGCGTAGACAACTGGGAACCCGATATGACCGGCGCGATGATGGTCGAGAGCGCATATCGTCTACTCTCAGGTGAAAGGCCGGCAGAAGATGAGCAACGAGATGTGCCTGATGCGCATCGTGTTACGGCAGCTCAAGCCGCGCGGGGCTCAACTTACCGAATGGTAATATCAGATGCAGTTAGATCAATTCTCGAAGGTCTTCCCGAGCGGTCGATTACAGAGTTAGAACTTTCTGAATTGTTCAGACCCCCGACGTGGGTAATGCAAGTCAGTCGTGTAGGCGGTAGTGATAGCCCTTTATGGAGTCAGGATTTACTTCCACTTATGCCTATTCGGCGCAGTGCTTTTGCGGTCCGCGTGTCATCGGACTATTTCAATGATTTACCAACTTCTCTCGATGATTTGGTCGCTATGGCAAAAGAATTTGAGCACGAGAGTTTAACCGAGTTTATCCAGAACGGAGCTGTCGAGCGACCTGTTCTCTTTGTTTCGGACGGTAAATTTCAGCTTCTCAATTTATTTAAAGGAGAAGAAGTTACAAGCGCATGCCCTTATAAAACAGTTCTTGTTCCTAAAGATGAGCGTAGGCAAAGCACTGAATATGATGAGCTAAGGCAGAAATCTGTTGCTGTGGTAGGTTGTGGTTCCGTCGGCTCTAAGGTCGCAGCTTCGTTGGCCCGAGCGGGTGTATGCAAGTTTACGCTTGTTGATGGAGACATCCTGTTTCCGGGTAACATAGTTCGAAACGAATTGGATCAACGCTCTATAGGTCTAAACAAGCCTGATGCGGTTAAAGCCAGAATACGTGAAATCAATCCGTCTGCTGAGATTAGTGTAAGACGCGTTCTCATGGGAGGGCAAGAGAGCTCCTCGTCAACAGAGGCTGCCTTAACCGATATCGCTAGCTGTGATCTAGTTGTAGACGCGACAGCTGATGCTACTATCTTTAGCCTTTGTGCCGCAGTGGCTCGTGCAGAAGGTAAGCCCATGGTGTGGGGAGAAGTGTTTTCTGGTGGAGTGGGAGGGATGGTTTCAAGGTCGAGACCAGACATTGACCCAGCGCCTCTCGCCGCGAGAAAGCAGTTGGCTGCGTGGTGTGCTGATCAAGGTGTACCATGGGATGGAAAAGAGTCTACAGCATATGATTTAACTCGCGATGATGCTCCTCCATTGGTCGCGGACGATTCAGAGGTAACAATCATTGCTGCTCATATGACCCGTTTTGTAGTCGATATCCTTGCTAGAGAGGATACGATTTTTCCTTACTCCGCATATGCAATCGGGCTGCAACGTGAATGGATTTTCTCTGCTCCGTTTGAAGTGTTTCCAATTAAACTAGAACCCGAGGGGAAATGGGTGGCCCCAATTTCAGATGAAAGTGGCAAGGAATTAGCTGTTCTAATCAAAGAGTTATTTCCTGATGCCTTTGAGAAGCAAGATGAGAGTTGAGCTGACAAAGGAAGTGCAGGAGAGGATGTTGTTATGCCTCTCAAGGTCGAAGCGACGCGAAGTCGGGGGAATACTGATGGCTGAGCAGCTGAAACCGGGTGAGTTTCGTATCGTTGATTTCTCTTTGGATGAAATTACAGGAAGCGAAGCTCACTTTGTTCGTTCCCCAGAGCATCACTATGAAGCATTGGACGATTTCTTTGCGCGAACAGGAAACGATTATGCTCGATACAACTATTTGGGAGAGTGGCACTCTCACCCCAATCATCAACCTATTCCTAGTGCTACAGATATCGAGTCAATGACCAACCTCTTGGAAGAGGAGGAAAACATCTCTTTCGCCGTCTTGCTCATAGTTAAGAAAGGCTGGTGGAGGAGGCTGCATTGCTCCGCAGTTTTGGTTCGTCGAGGAGAGCCTATCTCAAATGTCGAAGTTACTGCAGAAGTTTTAGGAGAGAAAATTGCGGCGCCATGTTGACAGGTTTGTTGAGGGGGCTATCGAATACCTTTGGCGGCGCCGGTCTACGGGGCTGACTCTTATTCGCTATGGTGTAGCTCTGTTTGTTGGAGTCTGTGGCGTCGCTGGTTGGGGAGTGGATACCGTAATCCCAACCCCATATGGCGAATTCGAAATAGCATTCAGTGTAAACGAAGGAACGCCAACATTCTTAGTGATTTTGGCGACTGCTCTGGCTGCGGCATTAATACTCTTGGGTCTAGTTCTCTTAATTCTTGAGACACGCAGATCAGGCAAAAAGAAAATACTAGCAATAGAGCTTCGAGGTTTGCGCGACACTGAGGGTACCCCTTTGAAAGATGGTATTCCGTTCAGATTCCAAGGCCATAGACTGCAGGTGTTAGTTAGTATTAGGCGTGTCGACGGTCAAATTGTGGCTCCTGAGGAAGCCTTAAGGCGAATTACTCAGCTGCCAGATTTAATTGCCAATTCTCAGGCGGGAACTGATCGCTCGGATATAGCTTACTTCGCTGGTGGTTTAGCTCCTGTCCCATTTAGTTTTCTTATGGGCATCCTTTTAGATGATGAAAGTGTCATCACGTTAATGGATTGGGACCGTGTTCGTAGCTCGTGGCGTTTGCTTGATGGGAAAGACGATCAAGACCGTTTTGGTTTAAAGGGCTTTGATACCGTTGGAGACGCTGAGGAGATCGTTCTGAGTGTCTCCGTTTCCTACCCAACTGACATGGCTGGTATTGAGCAAGCGTTCGAGGGACTTCCAATTGTCTCCATGCGGCTGAACAACCTCACGGTTGATGGGCATTGGTCAAAGGATAAGCAAGCTGCGCTTGCAGACCAATTTTTTGGTGTTTTGCGTGAGTTGTGCGGAAGCAGCGTTAAGAGAGTGAACCTCATCCTAGCCGCGCCAAACAGTCTTGTTATTAATTTGGGTCGTATCTACGACAAGCGGAATCTTCCTGCAATAACGGTTTGGCAATATGAGCGGGGGAAAACTCCGTCTTATCCATGGGGTGTCCAGATGCCTGTGGCAGGAGAAAGAGTTGAGATTATTTCGGCAAATACGGGAGTGCTCGTAACCTAAGCTTAAGAAGGCGATTTAGGGCTGCAAATGAAGTTTAACCTAGCCCGGGAGCGATTATAGCTCTCCCAAAATCGTCCACCTTGAGTATTGATACGGGTTTCAATTTCTTTAGCTAGATTATCTGAATACTCGGTTCGGATTTGATCGGTGGTTAACCCTTCAACGACGGCAAGACCAGCAAGGTTTCCCTGAATTTGTTGCCAATAAACTTGCTCTTGATGCTCTCGGATGAGGTCCCTCAGTTGGCCGGGTAGAAGTCCAGAGCGATATTCAAACAGGTTGCGTTCTAAGGTGTTTGTGACCGCTAACCATAGCGGGTGCTGTTGCGCTCGGCTGATATTCGAGACCACATTCCCGTTGTCGATGTATCGAACCTTCTCAGCTGTATTGCAGAACACATCTCCTATGCTGTCCTCAAAATCCTTGAAGCTCCGCAAGTTGTATTTGTCCTTAAGTTCCTTCTTCCCTGCCCGAAATTCGACACGCCAGACGTGTTTGCTGGTGTCCTTGGGGTCAATGTCCCAAACTTTGAACCAGAACGGCGTTTGCTTCTCTATCGCGGCCTTTCGTTTGTTGTAGATGATAACTTGTCGCCCTGGCATCTTACCAATGGTGATGGATTCCAGTTTGCGGCCTCTGAAAACCGTACTCGGGTGATTTTGCTTTTCGCTATCCGCGTTCTTT
This sequence comes from Thalassospira profundimaris, assembly GCF_003326675.1. GTDB lineage: Bacteria > Pseudomonadota > Alphaproteobacteria > Rhodospirillales > Thalassospiraceae > Thalassospira > Thalassospira aquimaris. The sequence goes on along the minus strand of NZ_JPWF01000031.1, from coordinate 4,018 downwards.
TCCCCCCAATGGCTGCTGACTTTGCTGTGACTGTGGGCAACGACTTGATCCTGATTGAGTTCAAAGCCTTCCGGCATCAGGAAGTCCATAGCAAAGTCGGCGCGGCGGATGCTCTCTTGAAGCGCAATGCAGCCCATATCGGTTAAGCGCTGTTGTATGCGCGCTTTGATTTCCTGATAGCTATGGGCGGCTAGATTGGCAGCTCGGACTTTGACAGCAATATTCCAGCGCGAAGTGTCTTCGCTGTCCATAAAGGTCCATTGTTCGCCCATGAAGCCGGTATCAAAGACAAAGGCATACCCGCCGGTCATGCCGTGCGCTGGAACATGGCCGTCGACTTTGGCTGGGCCAATCTCGATAAGTTGATCCTCACGAGTTTTGGCGGCTTCATCTTTTGCGTTGCGAAGGACTTCTAAGCTTTCGCTTTTTAGAGCGCCTTGAAAGGAAACCTCAAGCGTATCAAAGCCAGCATAGAGAAGTTCGGGCATTTTCTTGGCTCCTTTGGTTGATCTGTAATTCTAGAGGGGGGTGTTACAAGGACCCCCCTCTGGATTTTCGGGTTTCAGATTTTTGAGGGGAATAAGAAGGCCAGCCCGTTGGGCTGGAATTGTTCTCTTGGCGCTCCGCGCAGGGGACGCTTTAGGTTTTGGGGCCGGTATTGAAGATCGGCCTTCCAAAGCGATTTCTGCGGGGTGAGGAGAGAGTGGAGCAGGGGAGTTGTTGTTCTCCACCTGCTCTTTTTGAGCCTTACGGCCCCAAAATGCCCGACGGTGCGTCCAACCCCGTCGGGCCAAAACTCGTTATATGAGCTTGCCCGCGATGATCAGTTTAATTTTGGAAAGCTGATGTGCTGGTAACGGCCAGCTCATCGGCCCATGCGATCAGGTCGCGGCGGCGATAGCGGACGGAACGGGCAGAGACTTTGATAAAGACCGGGCCGCCACCCCGAACGCGCCAATTCTGAAGGGCGCGTACTGTGTAGCCGAGAAACTTGGCGGCTTCGACTTCGTTGATCAGGGTGTCATAATAGGCGGGGTTTTCGATGGTGTTCGTCTGTGCTTGCAGCATGTCATCTCCATTTGCGCTGTTTGCGATGGAGTGACCGTGCAACAGTCTGTCGACTATTAATAAGACTATAAACCTTAAGGTATTTTATAGTTTTTAGTCGCGTTCTTTTCGGGCGTTGAACAGGCGATTTACATGCGACTGAATGGCTTTGTCACCTAAGCCTCTATCAGGGTTTTCTGCTTCGGGGTAATGAAGTTTGACCCAGTTGCGAATTGCTGGGTAGCAGTGTTTGGCCGGGTTCGAATAATCAATCTTGCCCTCGCGATCCAGCGTCTCGAAGGCTTCAATGATTTGGGGTTTGCGGCTAGGGCGGCCTGCTGGCTTGATTGTATTTTGGTTGTCGGCTTCATCTAACCAATCAGGATCAGTGATCCGAATGCCGTCCATCTGGAAGCCGTTTGCTCGAGCTTGATCCTTAGCCCATTGGAGGTATGGGTTCCATAGGTCTGAAGGGATTGGAATGGGGGAGTCCTCTGGTCGGCGGGGTATAGCGAAGCCGTAGGCAAGAAGACTCTTGACGCGTACCCGCTCGAAGATATTGGAGCGCAACTCTTCTTCCAATTTTTTGCGGGGGCCTGTTGGACCGAGAACACCTTTGAATAGGTCCTCGAATGAAGCATCCTTATCGGCGTTCTTGGCTATACGGTCTAGAATGACACCGCCAGAAGATTGTTGGGTGTATTTGCGGCATGCAGCGACTTTTTCAGGTGGGCCGATATATAGGTGGGCTTTTGAGAGTTGAACGCCCTTGTTCCAGATTTCCCACGCATCCATCGGTTGTTTGCCTTCTCAACGTTACGCCTTTCATGATCATTCTATACAGCATAAGCGAGGGTGGAGAGTCCAGCGCTTGCCAGCGTATTCAGTCCCTTACGGGGATTGAGTAGTTGGACCGTTACGGGTTTTGACGTGGTGTTGGTGGTTTGGCGTAATGCTCATTCCCGTAACGTTAGGGGGCCTATCCCTTACGTATACGTTACGTAGGAGGAGATAGAAATGGAACGCACAGCAGTAGACAAATTCAGGAATTTCAAAAAGTCGTAAATTAGTTTAATTGTTGTATTTGGAAATAATGTAATCGTCAGTTGTATCTGGAGGGGCTGGAAATGGACGGGGCTGCAAAACAAGCTGTAAATAATACGGTTAATATTATGCCGGATGAACGTTATGTGATCGTGGAAAGCTCCGGCCAATTGAAACAGGCGATGGAGACCGACGCTGAGACTGTCATTATTACAAATGAAAAGGTTGCAGATGGCGTTAGGAGGCTATCTTTGGTTAAGAAAGCTGCCGTGGTTGCAGCAATTGGTGGCGCAGGAGTTGCTGCAGTAAATGCGTGGAACCCGATTGGATGGGGGGCAGCAGCGCTTACTGCTGTATCTGGCGGCTCAATTTTGTGGGCTGTTGCATTGGTCGGTGGTGGCACCATAGCTTTAGCCATATTGAATGGTTATCAGGTTGAGAACAAAACAGAGACGATTTTGCCAGATGGTACGATCATTAAGAACACGCTAAACTTACGCAAGAAAAAATAAGTGTATGCCCCTTCATTTGTATATGCACACTGCACGATGATGTGAGTTCCTAAATCATCGTCGCGTTCTTAGCAGCATGCTTATATGGCTTGAGATTTTGTTGGCTGATGCAGTAACGGGATCGTCGGCCAAATGTGCGTAACGGGCTGTGGTTTGCACTTGGCTATGTCCGAGCAACTTACCGATCATTGGTAGGCTTTCGCCCATGCCAACGGCGGAAGATGCATATGAGTGTCTCAAATCGTGAATACGCAAATCGTCCAGCCCGGCAGCAGCCCGTATACGACGCCATGGCTTCTGCATATCGGTGATATGAGAGCCCGGTAATTTGCCGGTGATTACGTAAGGGTTTTCGCCGATCCGTTCTATATCATCCAGTACCGAGTGGACTTCATCGCCAATTGGGACCTTCTTCTTGCCTGTCTTGGAATCTGGCAGGTGCAAAGCGTTACGTTGAATGTATTCCCATTTCAGGGTTTGTATTTCACCAAGGCGGCAGCCAGTAAGGACTAGAAGCCTTATCGCATTGATAGCAGCTTGTGACTCTGTACCTGCTTCTTCAAGGTTGTTCAGAGTTTGCCCAAGTCGAGCCAGTTCTTCCCCGCTTAGATAACGCTCACGCTTTTCCTCAGTGTATTTTTTGATGTGACGGCAAGGGTTAGAGCCATCTGGTCGTAGGCCCCAGACCTCAGCCTGATTAAACATGACGGATAGAACGCCAAGGGTGCGGTTGGCCTGATAGGGTTTGTCACGCAACTTGTGATGCAGGTCGGCTACATCAGATCGCTTTACGTCTTCTGCTTTGAGCGATCCAAAAGCCGGATAGATGAAAAGATCAAAGCTGCGGCGATATTCTTTAGCTGTGGAGGGTTTGCAGCGTGTCGGGACGTAGTCGCTCATAAAGCGATCGCCTAGCTCTCGAACGGTCGGTGCGCCTTTCTTGCGTTTATAGTCCTCTGCCGGGTTCTCGCCGCGTGCAACAGATGAGAGCAACTGACGGGCTTCTGCCTTAGCTTCATCGGCGGTAACGGTGCCGTGGCGACCAAGTGCCTTGCGACGGGTTCTGCGGCTGCTATCGCGATATTGGATCAGATAGCTTTTGCGTCCTGTCGGCATAACGCGCACGCCAAAGCCGGGCAGGTCGTCATCCCACTCGAAGTAATCTTTCTCTAGCGGTTTGAGGGCATCTACAGTGCGCTTGCTTAGGCGGGGCATCTTGCTTCCTTTCCTCAATTTGGAAGCATAATGGAAGCAATTTAAGGCGAAATGCAAGGTTGAATGTGAGGCTTTAGCGTAGATGTATGCGTTATAAAACACATATAAACAGCTATGTAGCGTGATATTGAGAAAATCATGATAGACGGTGATAAGGTGAGAAAACTAACTCATAACCTGAAGGCCGCAGGTTCAAATCC
>NZ_JPWF01000030.1 GCF_003326675.1 Thalassospira profundimaris | reverse complement strand
TTTTGTACGCGCAAACTTTTCTTTAGCCATTTCTAACTCCGTTTATTCTGGCTTGGCCTTAGCCGGCCGATTTGGCTTTGACTTCGTCCGCAACTGCCTGCGGGACGTCTGCATAGTGATCAAACTGCATCACGAACTGGGCACGGCCCTGGGACATGGAGCGCAGCGTGTTGACGTAACCGAACATGTTCGCCAGCGGTACGAACGCGTTAACAACGCGGGCAATACCACGGGAGTCCATGTCACGGACCTGGCCACGACGGCTGTTCAGGTCGCCAATGATGTCGCCCATATACTCTTCCGGGGTCACTACTTCGACTTTCATGATCGGCTCGAGCAGCTTCGGAGAAGCTTTCGACAGACCTTCTTTGAATGCTGCGCGAGCAGCAATTTCGAAGGCCATGACGCTCGAGTCGACGTCGTGGTAGGCACCGTCGGTCAGTTTGATCGACAAGTCGGTAACCGGGAAGCCTGCGATAACACCGCTCTGCAGCGAGCTCTCGAGACCTTTTGCAACACCCGGGATGTATTCCTTCGGAACGTTACCGCCAACAACGGTATCGGTGAAGGCGAAGCCCGTACCCGGTTCACCCGGGGTAAAGGTGAGCTTGATACGCGCGAACTGACCCGAACCACCCGACTGTTTTTTGTGGGTGTAGTCGATATCGACTTCTTTCGAGATGGTTTCGCGGTAAGCAACCTGCGGCGCACCAACGTTAGCTTCGACTTTGAATTCACGCTTCATACGGTCGACGATAATGTCGAGGTGAAGTTCGCCCATACCGGAAATGATGGTCTGGCCGGATTCGTGGTCGGATTTAACGCGGAACGACGGATCTTCCTGTGCAAGACGAGCAAGGGCGAGACCCATTTTCTCCTGGTCGGCTTTCGATTTCGGCTCTACAGCGATCTCGATAACCGGATCCGGGAATTCCATACGCTCAAGGATGATCGGCTTGGACGGATCACAAAGGGTATCACCAGTGGTGGTGTCCTTCATGCCAACCAGAGCAACGATGTCGCCCGAGCAAGCGTATTTGATTTCTTCGCGGTTGTTCGAATGCATAAGAAGCATACGACCGATACGCTCTTTCTTCTCTTTAACAGAGTTCAGAACATACGAACCTGCTTCCAGAACGCCCGAATAGATACGAATGAAGGTCAAGGAACCAACAAACGGGTCGGACATGATCTTGAATGCAAGAGCCGAGAACGGTGCTTCGTCGGTCAGTGCACGGGAATCCGGCTCGTCTTCGGTGTTCGGCTTAACGCCACGAACATCGTCGATATCGTCCGGTGCCGGCATGAAGTCGATGACAGCATCAAGAAGCGGCTGAACGCCTTTGTTCTTGAACGCGGTACCCAGAAGGACCGGAACCAGTTCACCACGGATGGTGCCTTTACGGATGCACTTCTTGAGAACTTCCTCGGTCGGCATTTCGCCTTCGAGGTAAGCTTCCATCGCAGCTTCGTCGCACTCGACAGCCTGTTCGATCAGAGCTTCACGGTATTCTTCAGCCTGGTCTTTCAGGGAATCGCGGATGTCACGATATTCGAATTCTGCGCCAAGGGATTCGTCTTTCCAGACGATTTCCTTGTTGCGAACCAGATCGATAACACCTTCGAATTCCATCTCGGAACCGATCGGCAGCTGCATGACTGCAGCATTGGCGCCGAGGCGTTCCTTGATCATATCGACGCAGCGGAAGAAGTCCGCACCGGTACGGTCCATTTTGTTAACAAAGCACATACGCGGAACGTTGTACTTGTCAGCCTGGCGCCACACGGTTTCGGTCTGCGGCTCAACGCCGGAAACGGCGTCGAAAACAGCGCAGGCACCATCGAGAACGCGGAGCGAACGTTCAACTTCAATGGTGAAGTCAACGTGGCCCGGGGTATCGATGATGTTGATACGGTGGTCGTTCCAGAAGCAGGTCGTCGCAGCAGACGTAATCGTAATGCCGCGTTCCTGTTCCTGTTCCATCCAGTCCATGGTAGCGGCGCCGTCATGGACTTCGCCGATTTTGTAGGACTTGCCGGTGTAGAAAAGAATTCGCTCGGTGGTCGTCGTTTTACCAGCATCGATGTGAGCCATGATGCCGATGTTGCGATACCGAGAGATCGGAGTACGTTGTACCATAATCGACTCTTGATCTTGAGGTCTGAATTACCAGCGATAATGAGCGAAAGCCTTGTTGGCTTCGGCCATACGGTGGGTGTCTTCGCGCTTCTTGACTGCGGTGCCACGGTTGTTGGCAGCGTCCATCAGTTCACCGGCGAGACGACCGATCATGGTCGTTTCGGAACGCTTGCGGGCAGCGTCAACCAGCCAACGAATGGCCAGAGCCTGACGACGCTCGGAACGAACTTCAACCGGAACCTGGTAAGTTGCACCACCAACACGGCGCGAACGAACTTCGACGTTCGGCTTCACGTTATCCATGGCTTCGTGGAACTGGGCAACCGGGTCTGCACCCTTGCTTTCCATAACTTCCAGGGCACCATAAACGATTTTTTCGGCGGCAGATTTTTTACCGTCGAGCATAAGACCGTTCATGAATTTGGTAAGAACCTTATCGCCATACTTGGCGTCAGGCAAAACTTCGCGCTTTTCAGCAGCGTGACGACGTGACATCTGAGCTGCTCCTTATTTCGGACGCTTCGCGCCGTATTTCGAACGACGCTGCTTACGGTCTTTGACACCCTGTGTATCGAGGGTACCGCGAATGATGTGGTAGCGAACACCCGGCAAGTCTTTTACACGGCCGCCGCGGATCATCACGACAGAGTGCTCTTGCAGGTTGTGGCCTTCACCCGGAATGTAGGAGGTAACTTCGAAGCCGTTGGTCAAACGGACACGAGCAACCTTACGAAGTGCCGAGTTCGGCTTCTTCGGGGTGGTGGTGTAAACACGGGTGCAAACGCCGCGTTTCTGCGGGCATGCTTCCAGTGCCGGAACCATATCGCGCTGGGTGCGCGGAGTCCGCGACTTGCGGATCAACTGGTTAATAGTGGGCATTAATCTTCCCTTTTACTTCAACGGACGCCACGAGGGCGCTGCTCTTATCGACGCACGACGAGCGACCACGCGTCCTCATACAAGTATGAAAACACGCGCGGACGCCCATAGATGCAGGAGATCCTGCCTCGACGGCCGTCAGAGTCGCACTCAAGCGATGGGGGGCGAAAACCGCCCGCTACCGCACAAAACGGTACCGGCACAGTTACCCCCCCCTAGATTCGGTGGGCGCATACTAGTGACGGCCCCCTTTTGCGTCAAGCAAAACCATTTGGGCCTTCGAGTTGGCGCTTCAAACGCCGAGACGAACCGGTACGTCGATAAGAGTTCCGGTTCGCCTCTGATTCTTTAACTGTCTGGCGCGACGAACTTATTCGCCTGCCGGCAGAGAAGCGGTGTCTGCATCGGCCTGCGGGCCGAAGTTGTCGCCGATTTCTTCTTCTGCCTCGATCTGTACCGATTTGTCGCGTTCGGCAGCCAGTGCACGGAAGCGGTTCATCACCGCACCGGTACCAGCCGGGATCAAACGACCCACGATGACGTTCTCTTTCAAACCGATAAGGGTATCGGTTTTGCCCGAAACAGCTGCTTCGGTAAGAACGCGCGTGGTTTCCTGGAACGACGCGGCCGAGATGAAGGAATGCGTCTGCAGGGAGGCTTTGGTGATCCCCTGGAGGACCGGAGCGCCTTCTGCAAGTTCGCCGCCTTCTTTAAGCGCACGATCGTTTTCGGCATCGAAATCAACGCGGTCAATGATTTCGCCAACCAGAAGAGTCGTGTCACCAGGCTTGGTGATTTCGACTTTCTGAAGCATCTGGCGAACGATGACTTCGATGTGCTTGTCGTTAATCTTAACGCCCTGCAAGCGGTAGACTTCCTGGATTTCGTTGACCAGGTAATCTGCCAGTGCCGGGACGCCCATAACACGCAGAATATCGTGCGGAACCGGCGAACCATCAAGGAGCTGATCGCCCTTCTCGACGAAGTCCCCTTCCTGAACGGCAAGGTGCTTGCCTTTCGGGATCAGGTATTCGACCGGTTCGGTCAGGCCCGAGTCTTCGAGCGGATGCACGATGACGCGACGCTTGTTCTTGTAGTCCTTGCCGAATTCGACGCGACCCGGAATATCCGAGATAATTGCGTGTTCTTTCGGTTTACGGGCTTCGAACAGCTCGGCAACACGCGGCAGACCACCGGTAATGTCACGGGTTTTCGAACCTTCGCGCGGAATACGTGCAAGCACGTCACCAGCATGAACTTTCTGACCGTTCTCGACCGAGAGAATAGCGTCAACCGACAGGAAGTAACGGGCTTCAAGACCGTTATCCAGGTTGATGACCTCGCCCGATTCGTTACGCAGGGTAACGCGCGGCTTAAGGTCGGACGCCTTGGGCATGCTCTTCCAGTCGATAACCGTTTTCGAGGCAATACCGGTCGCTTCGTCATAGACTTCGCGAATGGTTACGTTCTCGAGAAGGTCGACATAGTTCACATAACCTTCTTTCTCGGTGATGATCGGCAGGGTGTACGGATCCCACTCTGCCAGTTTCTGGCCACGTGTTACCTGTGCACCTTCATCGGTGAGAAGTTTTGCGCCGTACGGAACGCGATATTTCGCACGTTCACGACCGGTTTTGTCGATCAGAAGGATCTCGAGGTTACGCGCCATAACGATATTGACGCCCGCCGAGTTCGCAACAACCGCACGGTTTTTAAGCTTCACGGTTGCATCGAAGTTCGCTTCGACACCGGAAACCTCGGCACCACGCTGCGCAGCACCACCAATGTGGAACGTACGCATCGTAAGCTGCGTACCCGGCTCACCGATCGACTGAGCGGCGATAACACCGACAGCTTCACCAATGTTGACCGTGGTACCACGAGCCAGGTCACGACCATAGCAATGGCCGCAAACACCGGTTTCCGCGTCACAGGTCAGAACCGAACGGATACGCGCCATTTCGACGCCGGCCTTCTCGATGAGATCGAGGTGATCTTCTTCAACCATCTCGTTCTTCGGTACGATGATTTCGCCGGTTGACGGATTAACGATCTCGTCAGCGGTGAAACGACCGAGGATACGATCAGACAGGGTTTCGATAACTTCACCGGAATCGACAACTGCCGCGATGTCGAGGCCACGATCAGTACCGCAATCATGCTGGGTGATGATGCAATCCTGGGCCACGTCAACGAGACGACGGGTAAGGTAACCCGAGTTCGCCGTTTTCAGTGCGGTATCGGCAAGACCTTTACGAGCACCGTGGGTGGAGTTGAAGTACTCCTGCACGGTCAGGCCTTCTTTAAAGTTCGAAATAATCGGGGTCTCGATGATCGAGCCGTCCGGTTTCGCCATCAGGCCGCGCATAGCAGCCAGCTGACGCATCTGGGCGGCAGAACCACGAGCACCGGAGTGCGCCATCATGTAAACCGAGTTTACATTGTCACCTTCTGCCGTTGCCGAGATGACTTTCATCATCGCTTCGGAAACGTCATCGGTGCACTGCGACCAGGCGTCGACAACCTTGTTGTATTTCTCACCACGGGTGATGAGACCATCCTGGTACTGCTGCTCGTATTCTTTGACCTTGTCGTGGGTACCACCGACCAGCGGTTCTTTGGCTTCCGGAATGATCATGTCATCCTTGCCAAACGAAATGCCGGCTTTACATGCCCAGTTGAAACCAAGGCCCATCATGCGGTCAGCAAAGATAACGGTCTCTTTCTGGCCACAGTGACGGTAAACGACATCGATAACGTTCGAGACGTCTTTCTTGGTCAGCAGCTTGTTGATGGTCGCGAACGGAATGCGCGGATGACGCGGCAGAAGTTCCGACAGCAACATGCGGCCCGGGGTGGTTGCAACGCGAACGGTAATGCGTTCGTTGTTTTCATCAACCGTATGGTAACGGGCATTGATCTTGGAGTGAAGGGTAACAACACCTTCGTCCAGAGCCTGCTCGATCTCGGCGATGTTTACGAACGACATGCCCTCGCCCGGCTGACCATCACGTTCCATGGAGATGTAGTACAGACCAAGGACAATATCCTGCGACGGCACGATAATCGGTTTACCCGAAGCCGGCGAAAGGATGTTGTTGGTCGACATCATCAGGGTACGTGCTTCAAGCTGGGCTTCAAGCGACAGCGGTACGTGGACAGCCATCTGGTCACCGTCGAAGTCCGCGTTAAACGCAGTACAAACGAGCGGATGCAGCTGGATGGCCTTACCTTCGATCAGGGTAGGTTCGAATGCCTGGATACCAAGACGGTGCAAGGTCGGTGCACGGTTGAGCATGACCGGGTGTTCACGGATAACCTGTTCAAGGATATCCCAAACTTCGGCGCGCTCTTTTTCCACCATGCGCTTTGCAGCCTTGATGGTCGTGGCCATCCCGTACAGTTCCAGCTTCGCGTAAACGAACGGCTTGAACAGTTCGAGTGCCATTTTCTTCGGCAGACCGCACTGATGCAGTTTCAGGTTCGGACCCACGGTAATAACGGAACGACCGGAATAGTCGACGCGTTTACCCAAAAGGTTCTGACGGAAACGACCCTGCTTACCTTTAAGCATATCCGACATCGATTTGAGCGGACGCTTGTTGGCACCAGTGATCGGACGACCGCGACGACCGTTGTCAAACAGCGCATCAACCGATTCCTGAAGCATACGTTTTTCGTTACGCACGATGATATCAGGCGCACGAAGCTCGATCAGGCGCTTCAGACGGTTGTTACGGTTAATGACACGACGGTAAAGGTCGTTCAAATCCGACGTTGCGAAACGGCCGCCATCCAGCGGAACCAGCGGACGCAGTTCTGGCGGAATGACCGGGATCACTTCAAGGATCATCCATTCCGGGCGCGCGCCGGATTCCTGGAAGGCCTCAATCAGCTTGAGACGCTTGACCAGCTTCTTGCGCTTGGCTTCGGAATTGGTTTCCTTGAGGTCGATTTTCGCGGTTTCGCGTTCTTCATCAAGGTCGATTGCCGCAAGCATATCGCGGATGGCTTCTGCGCCGATACCGGCACGGAAGCTGTCTTCGCCATATTCTTCCTGGGCAGTCATATACTGGTCTTCGGACAGGAGCTCACCCATTTTCAACGGGGTAAGGCCCGGCTCGATAACCACATAGTTTTCGAAGTACAGAATGCGCTCAAGATCCTTGAGCGTCATGTCCAGCAGCAGACCGAGACGGCTCGGAAGCGACTTCATGAACCAGATATGGGCAACAGGTGCCGCCAGTTCGATATGGCCCATACGTTCGCGACGTACTTTGGCCAGAGTCACTTCGACGCCGCATTTCTCACAGATAATGCCGCGATACTTCATACGCTTGTACTTGCCGCACAAGCATTCGTAATCCTTCACCGGACCAAAAATGCGCGCACAGAACAAGCCGTCGCGCTCCGGTTTGAAGGTCCGGTAGTTGATGGTTTCCGGCTTCTTGATTTCGCCGAACGACCAAGAGCGGATACGCTCCGGGCTGGCAATCTGAATCCGGATCTGATCGAAGCTCTGGGTGCCCTGCGGCTGCCCGAAGATCTTCATCAACTCGTTCATAAAGGCTCTCCCGCTATTCCCGGTCTCACCGGGTTTCGCCAATTTCAGGCCGAAAGATGCGAAATGGCGACCGGGATGCCCGGATGGGCACCCCTGTCAGCCAAACACTTAGTATTCGTTCTGCTCAAGTTCGACATTGAGACCAAGCGAACGGAGTTCTTTAACGAGAACGTTAAACGACTCCGGAATGCCTGCCTCGAAGGTGTCTTCCCCACGAACAATGGCTTCGTAAACCTTGGTACGGCCCGAAACGTCGTCCGACTTGACCGTAAGCATTTCCTGAAGGGTGTATGCAGCACCGTAAGCTTCGAGTGCCCACACTTCCATCTCCCCGAAACGCTGGCCACCGAACTGCGCCTTACCACCCAGCGGCTGCTGGGTAACAAGAGAGTACGGACCAATCGAACGTGCGTGGATCTTGTCGTCGACCAGGTGGTGCAGTTTGAGCATATAGATATAGCCCACTGTCACCTTGCGATGGAATTTCTCACCAGTACGACCGTCATAGAGGTCAACCTGGCCAGAACCATCAAGGCCGGCTTTTTCAAGCATACGAACAACATCAGGCTCACGTGCGCCATCGAAGACCGGGGTGGCCATCGGAACGCCGCGACGCAGGTTGTTGCCAAGCTCAATGACTTCACCATCAGAAAGCTCTTTGATGCCGGCGACATATTCGTCACCTTCATAGACATCATTAAGCTTGCTGCGCAGGTCATCCATCTCGCCACGACCGTCAGCAACAGCATCGACAAGTTCGCCGATCTGTTCACCAAGACCACGCGAAGCCCAACCAAGGTGGGTTTCAAGGATCTGGCCAACGTTCATACGCGACGGAACGCCCAGCGGGTTCAGAACGATATCGACCGGCGTACCGTCTTCGAGGTGCGGCATGTCTTCAACCGGCATAATGCGCGATACGACACCCTTGTTCCCGTGACGGCCGGCCATCTTGTCGCCCGGCTGCATTTTACGTTTCACCGCAACGAAGACTTTAACCATCTTCATCACGCCCGGCGGCAGTTCGTCACCAGCCTGCAGTTTGTCGACCTTGTCATCGAAACGGGCCTGAAGAACAGCAATCGATTCCTCGAACTGCTTTTTCAGAGCTTCGATGTCAGACATGACATTGTCATCAGCAACGGCGATCTGACGCCACAGACCACGTGCAACACCCGAAAGGCTGTCTTCGGTGATCTCGCCAGTCAGGCCCTTCGGACCATCAACCAGCTGCTGACCCAGCAGAAGGTTTTTCAGACGACCATAGAAGTTACGCTCGAGGATCGAACGTTCGTCATCACGGTCCTGTGCAAGACGTTCGATTTCCGAACGCTCGATTGCCAGGGCACGTTCGTCCTTGTCAACGCCACGACGCGAGAACACGCGGACTTCAACAATGGTACCGAACTGTCCCGGCGGGACACGCAGCGACGTATCACGGACGTCGGATGCTTTTTCACCGAAGATGGCGCGCAGAAGTTTTTCTTCCGGCGTCATCGGGCTTTCGCCCTTCGGCGTTACTTTACCGACAAGGATATCGCCCGGCTTGATTTCCGCACCGATGTAGACAATGCCCGCCTCGTCGAGGTTTTTGAGCGCTTCTTCACCGACGTTCGGAATATCACGGGTGATTTCTTCCTGACCCAGCTTGGTATCGCGGGCCATGACTTCGAATTCCTCGATGTGGATCGAGGTGTAAACGTCATCACGTGCGATACGCTCGGACAGAAGGATGGAATCCTCGAAGTTGTAACCGTTCCAAGGCATAAACGCGACGAGCACGTTACGACCCAGAGCCAGTTCACCCATATCGGTACACGGACCATCCGAAATGATGTCACCCTTTTCGACGACATCGCCAACTTTTACCAGCGGACGCTGGTTGATGCAGCTGCCCTGGTTGGAACGCTGATATTTCAGCAGGGTGTAAATATCGACACCCGATTCCGAAGCAGCAATGTCACCAGTTGCGCGGATAACCATACGGGTCGCGTCAACGGATTCAACAACACCATCACGGCGTGCGATCAGGGTTGCACCCGAATCACGTGCCACCGGAACTTCCATACCGGTACCGACATACGGTGCCTCAGAGCGGATCAACGGAACCGCCTGACGCTGCATGTTCGATCCCATCAGTGCGCGGTTCGCGTCATCGTTCTCAAGGAACGGAATGAGCGCGGATGCGACCGATACCAGCTGCTTCGGCGAGACGTCCATAAGGTCGATCTCTTCGGAGCGGGCCATATAGTGGTCACCGGCTTTACGGGTGTTGATCAGTTCGTTGGTGAAGCTGAAATCATCGTTAAGCGGTTCGTTTGCCTGCGCGATGACATAACGGCCTTCTTCGATCGCCGAGAGGTAAATAACCTCTGCGGTGACGTTGCCGTCGACAACCTTGCGATACGGGCTTTCGATGAAGCCGTACTGGTTGACACGGGCAAAGGTCGCCAGCGAGTTGATCAGACCAATGTTCGGACCTTCCGGCGTTTCAACCGGGCAGATACGACCATAGTGGGTCGGATGAACGTCACGAACTTCAAAGCCTGCACGCTCACGGGTCAAACCACCCGGGCCAAGCGCCGAAAGACGACGTTTGTGGGTAATTTCCGAAAGCGGGTTGGTCTGGTCCATGAACTGCGACAGCTGCGAGGAGCCGAAGAATTCACGAACAGCAGCCGCAACCGGCTTGGCATTGATCAGGTCATGCGGCATCACGTTGTCGATCTCGACCGAGCTCATACGCTCGCGGATCGCACGTTCCATACGCAGAAGACCAACGCGGAACTGGTTTTCCATCAGCTCGCCAACCGAACGCAGACGACGGTTGCCAAGGTGGTCAATATCGTCGATCTCGCCACGACCGTCTTTCAGGTCGATAAGAACGCGAACGACTTCCAGAATGTCTTCACGACGCAGGATACGAACAGTGTCTGCACATTCGAGGTTCAGACGCGCATTCATCTTCACACGGCCAACCGCGGAAAGGTCATAACGCTCTGCATCGAAGAACAGGCCCTTGAACATGGCTTCCGCACCCTCGAGGGTCGGCGGTTCGCCCGGGCGCATGACGCGATAGATGTCCACAAGGGCTTCTTCGCGGTTGCTGTTCTTGTCCAGTGCCATGGTGTTGCGCAGATACGGACCAACCTGGTTGTGGTCGATCATCAGCAGACGAACGGAATCAACACCCCATTCTTTAAGCTGTTCGAACACACCTTCGGTCAGTTCGTGACCGGCTTCTGCCAGGATCTCGCCGGTTTCGCCGTCAATAAGGTCATCTGCCATGAACCAGCCGTTAAGCTGCTCTTCCGGTACGATGATCTCTTTAACGCCCTGCTCGGTGATTTTGGCAGCGGAACGCTTGGTGATTTTGGAACCTGCTGCTGCAACAACTTCGCCGTTGCTTGCATCAACAAGGTCATTCACCAGCTTCTGGCCGATATAACGGTCTGCGCTGAAATCGGTTACCCAACCTTCTGCGGTACGGCGGTATTCAGCCGACTCATAGTAATAGTTGAGGATTTCTTCCGGGGTCAGGCCTTCGATTTCCGACGGATCGACAGAACGCCCTTCTTCGGCACGCTGTGCACGCAGCTGTTCGGACTCTTCGTTTTCAAGAGCCATAAGCAGCGTGGTCGCCGGCAGTTTGCGGCGACGGTCGATACGGACATACAGGATGTCTTTTGCGTCGAATTCGAAATCGAGCCACGAACCACGATAAGGAATCACGCGCGCAGCAAACAGATATTTGCCCGAGCTGTGGCTCTTACCTTTGTCATGGTCGAAGAAGACGCCCGGCGAACGGTGCATCTGGGAAACGATAACGCGTTCCGTGCCGTTCACGATAAAGGTACCGTGTTCGGTCATGAGCGGCATATCGCCCATATACACGTCTTGTTCCTTGATATCGCGGATCGAACGGGCACCCGTGTCCTCGTCGATATCCCATACAACCAGGCGCAGTGTTACACGCAGCGGTGCGGCAAAGGTCATGCCACGCTGGCGACACTCTTCGGTATCGTATTTCGGCTGCTCAAGCTCATACGAAACGAATTCAAGAGTTGCGCGTTCCGAAAAATCTTTAATCGGAAAGACGCTCTTGAACACTTCCTGGAGACCTGCATCGTCCCGCTGCTCCTGCGGGGTCCCGGTCTGCAAAAACTTGTCGTAGGAATTCTTTTGAACCTCAATGAGATTCGGGAGCGGAGCGACTTCGCTGATCCGTCCAAAGCTTTTGCGGATGCGCTTTCGACCAGTAAAGGACTTATCCATCATCGTTCCTTTAATCGCGCCTCCCCACACCGTCCGAACTCGTTCGTCCCTGCCCTGCCACGTTTCCGACTTGCGCAAAACGCATACAGCACAACGACGCCCGAGCCCCGTACGGGGCGGGCGTTCACTTGATTATGACCGTGGATGTATTCTGACATCCAACTTGATTGAGATCACTGATCCCTCGGCTGTCGACGCCGTCAAAGATAACCTCTGACCTAAACGGCCTTACGTTATGTACGATTACCTTTGGCAGCGTCAACCGTTAAATTCCTGTTCGCGCCCCTGCACAGACCTTGGCACGATTGCCGGGGTGCACAGAGACGGAAGGGCCGGCGCCCAGAGGACGCCGACCCAAACCTTGGCAAGAAGCCGTCGATTACTTGAGTTCGACGGTTGCGCCAGCTTCTTCAAGCTGTTTCTTGATGGCTTCGGCTTCGTCCTTAGCAACGCCTTCTTTGACGGCTTTCGGAGCGCCTTCAACCAGGTCTTTGGCTTCTTTGAGGCCAAGACCGGTGATGCCACGAACTTCTTTAATGACGTTGATTTTCTTGTCGCCAGCAGAAGCGAGGATAACGTCGAATTCGGTTTTCTCTTCAGCAGCAGCACCGGCAGCAGCGCCACCAGCAGCAGCAACAGCTACCGGAGCAGCGGCGGAAACGCCCCACTCTTCTTCGAGCATTTTGGAAAGTTCTGCAGCTTCAATAACGGTGAGCTTGGAAAGCTCTTCAACGAGTGCCTTAAGATCGGCCATTTTGTATAACTCCTAGGCTTGAACTTAGATATCAGTGATATCTGGATAATTTGGTTTACGCGGCTTCGCCTTTGTCGGCATATGCCTTCAGCACCTGGGCGATCTGAGCCGCCGGCTTGGAGGTCAGCGTAGCGATACGCTGTGCCGGGGTCTGGATCATACCAACCAGTTTCGCGCGGAGTTCGTCCAGCGACGGCAGTTCTGCCAGAGCTTTAACGCCCTGTTCATCGAGAACCTGTTCGCCGATGGCGCCAGCAACAAGAACAAGCTTGTCGTTGGCTTTTGCGAACTCGGAGGCTACTTTTGCGACCGATGCCGGATCAGCTGAATAGCCAATCGCGGTCGGGCCGGTGAAGTAGTCTGCAAGACCAGCAAATTTGGTGCCTTCCAGAGCAAGTCGCGTAAGCCGGTTTTTGGTGACCTTGAAGCCCGCACCAGAAGCACGCATCTGTGCACGAAGAGCGGTGATTTCAGCAACCGTCAACCCTTTGTACTGGGTGACGATGACGCCTTCCGCACCTTCGAACACTTCGCGCATCTCTGCTACGAACTGTTGTTTATCATCGCGGTTCACTATTAGTCTCCGACATTGCTTATTGCCCTGAACCTCACAAGGAGGTTCACAGACGCGACCAGTCCTTTCGAACCGGTCTGTGACGCCCGTCCGTGTGCCAGATGTCCAAGCCTTGTGTGATGCCCCGTGCGGGGAATAACTAAGTACCGGAACCTCTGCCTATGCAGGGAATTAAGAGTGACAAATCTCACTCACCTGCAGTCTGGGACAGACAGGTAGAGAGGGCCAGGGCCCTCTCCGGTCCTGACCGATCCGAAGATCGGCCAGAATTCGAAAAATCTTATTTCGACGCGATGTCAGCAACCGACAATTTCACGCCAGCACCCATGGTGGAGCTGATCGCAGCGCGCTGAAGGTACTGACCTTTTGCGCCGGTCGGTTTTGCTTTAACGATCGCATCGACGAATGCTTTCGCGTTCTCGAGGATCTGCTCTTCGCTGAACGAAGCTTTGCCGATACCTGCATGAACGATACCGTTTTTCTCGGCGCGGAACTGGACCTGGCCAGCTTTTGCGTCGGAAACTGCGGTCGCGACATCCATGGTAACGGTGCCGAGTTTCGGGTTCGGCATCAGGCCGCGCGGGCCGAGAACCTTACCGAGACGACCGACAACAGCCATCATGTCCGGGGTTGCAATAACGCGATCATAGTTCAGATCGCCTTTCTGCATTGCTTCCATCAGGTCTTCGGCGCCAACAGCGTCTGCACCAGCTTTCTGGGCTTCTTCTGCTTTTGCGTCTTTTGCGAAGACTGCAACGCGCATGGTTTTACCGGTACCATGCGGAAGGGAAACAACACCACGGACCATCTGGTCAGCGTGACGCGGGTCAACACCAAGGTTCATTGCGAATTCGATGGTTTCATCGAATTTTGCTTTTGCACCTTCTTTGACGATTTTGACAGCAGCTGCCAGATCGTACTGGGTGTTACGGTCGATGCCCTCATAGGCCTGGGCAAGGCGTTTACCAGTCTTGGCCATCGTCTTACTCCACTACCTCGAGACCCATAGCACGGGCAGAGCCTTCGATCATTGCCATCGCGCCATCAATGTCGAATGCATTGAGGTCAGCCATTTTGGCTTCTGCGATTTCTTTGACCTGTGCTTTGGTAACCTTGCCGATGTAACCTTTACCGGTGGTACCGGAACCCTTCGGAACGCCTGCTGCCTTTTTCAGGAAGTAGGATGCCGGCGGGGTTTTGGATACGAACGAGAAGGAACGGTCGGAATACACGGTGATGACGACCGGAATCGGCATACCAGGTTCCATCTGCTGGGTAGCAGCGTTAAACGCTTTGCAGAATTCCATGATGTTCACACCGCGCTGACCAAGAGCCGGGCCGACGGGCGGCGACGGGTTGGCTTTGCCGGCGGGAATCTGCAGCTTAATATAGCCGTCGATTTTCTTCGCCATTAGAGTACCTCTTACAGAAGCGCGCGGTCCGGCCATGGCTGACCTCCCGCGCCTTGATTGCTGCCTGCGTATACAGGCAGCGACTTAAATTTTCAAGATCGTTTTTAAAGCTTCTCGACCTGGGTGTATTCCAGCTCGACCGGCGTTGAACGACCGAAGATCGAAACAGACACCTTAAGGCGCGCACGTTCTTCATCAACACCTTCGACAACACCGTTAAACGATGCAAACGGGCCGTCGGAAACACGTACTTCCTCGCCAACCTCGAACGCGATGGTCGGCTTCGGACGATCAACACCTTCCTGCACCTGATGCAGAATGTGCTGAGCTTCCTTTTCGGAAATCGGCATCGGCTTACCACGGCTACCGAGGAAATCGGTTACCTTTGCGGTGTTTTTAACCAGATGCCAGCTTTCGTCAGTGAGTTCCATCTTCAGCAGGACATAGCCCGGGAAAAACTTCCGCTCGGCATTGACCTTTGCGCCGCGACGCATCTCGACTGTTTCTTCGGTCGGAACCAGGACTTCCTCGATCTCGCCCTCAAGACCTTTCTTGATGGACTGTTCGCGGATCGACTGGGCGACCTTCTTTTCGAACCCAGAGTGAACGTGCAATACGTACCAGCGATGCGCCATATCAGCCCCCGACACCAAAGACCAGCTTGACACCCCAAGCGAGGAGCTGATCGACAACAAAGAAGAAAACAGACGCCAGAGCAACCATTACGAAAACCATAATGGTCGATACAGTCGTTTCCTTGCGGGACGGCCACGAGACTTTCTTTGCCTCGGAGCGAACCTGCTGTACGAATTGTGCTGGCGACGTTTTAGCCATTGTCGGGGTTACACCGCTTTCTAATGCTTCGTTTCACGACCCGGAAAAATTTGGCAGGAGAGGAGGGACTCGAACCCCCGACACTCGGTTTTGGAGACCGATGCTCTACCAACTGAGCTACACTCCTACAAGATCGTCAGAAAGTTGAAAAGCTTATCTTCTTTCTGGCTCATCCCCACCCGGGTGGTGGGGTGTGCGGGCGGTTTATAGCCGCCCACACATCCAAGATCAAGCACTCAATCGTGCAAAATCTTAAAAATTATTCGATGATTTTCGCAACAACGCCTGCGCCGACGGTACGACCGCCTTCACGGATTG
>NZ_JPWF01000003.1 GCF_003326675.1 Thalassospira profundimaris | reverse complement strand
TGAAAAAGACGGGGTTCGTCAGCAATCTGAGGCGGCCCTATCAGAGCCGCCTTCTTCATTTTCAAACCGGATGGTTCGATCAGTTATCGAGATGCATGACGATTTCTTCGCACATCTTTTTGGCGTCACCAAACAGCATCATGGTGTTGTCCTTGAAGAACAGTTCGTTCTGGATACCGGCATAACCGGCAGCCATGCCGCGCTTGATGAACAGGACCGTTTTGGCCTTTTCGACTTCAAGAATCGGCATACCAAAGATCGGGCTGGCCGGATCGGTCTTGGCGGCCGGGTTGGTGATGTCGTTTGCCCCGATGACAAAGGCAACGTCGGCGGAACCGAAATCACGGTTGATTTCTTCCATTTCCAGAACGTCGTCGTAGGGAACATTGGCCTCGGCCAGAAGCACGTTCATGTGACCCGGCATACGACCTGCCACCGGATGGATGGCATAGCGGACATTGACACCCTCGGCCTTGAGGATATCGGCCATTTCACGAAGCGCATGCTGCGCCTGTGCCACGGCCATGCCGTAACCCGGAACGATGATCACGCTTGAGGCGTTTTTCATGATGAAGGATGCATCATCGGCCGAACCGGATTTCACCGCACGGTCGCTATCGCCACCGCCGCCTGATGCTGCTTCGCCCTCGGCCCCGAAGCCACCAAAGATGACATTGAAGATCGAACGGTTCATGCCCTTGCACATGATGTAGGACAGGATCGCGCCCGACGCACCCACCAGCGCACCGGTAATGATCAGTGCATTGTTCTGAAGGGTAAAGCCGATGCCACATGCTGCCCAACCGGAATAGGAGTTCAGCATGGAAACAACAACCGGCATGTCCGCCCCGCCAATCGGAATGATCAGCGTGATGCCAAGAACAAGGGCAAGCGCAACCAGGATCCAGAAAGCCGTGTGGCTTTCGGTTGTGACCAGAATGATGGCAAAGACAACAATGCCGATCCCGATGCACAGGTTAAGCATATGCTGCCCCGGGAAGCGCACCGGCGTCCCCGAAACGATGCCCTGCAACTTGCCAAAGGCGACAAGCGACCCGGTAAAGGTGATCGCACCAATGGCAACACCAAGACCCATTTCAATCAGGCTGGCCGCCCCAATATTGCCCGCCGTACCAAGACCATAGGCCCCCGGCGAATAAAGGGCCGCACCGGCAACAAACACCGCTGCCAGACCCACGAGCGAGTGGAAGGCCGCAACAAGCTGTGGCAGGGCAGTCATCTGGATCTTGAGCGCGATGACCGTACCGATGGCACCGCCGATCAGGATACCGACAATGATGGTGGTGTAAGACAGCACAGACGGGGATGCCAGCGTGGTAAAGATGGCAATTGCCATACCCACCATGCCAAGGATGTTCCCGGTCCGGGCAGATTCAGGTGACGACAGGCCGCGCAACGACAGAATGAAGCAGACCGAGGCCACCAGATACAGGAAAGCCGATAGGTTTTCCGACATTGTGTGTTCCCCCTACTTCTTTTTCTTGAACATATGCAGCATGCGCTGGGCGACGATGAAGCCACCAAAGATGTTGATCGACGCCAACACCACCGCGATAAAGCCCATCATCTTGGAGAAGTTCATCTCCACCGGGCCTGCTGCAAGAAGCGCACCGACAATAATCACCGACGAAATGGCGTTGGTAACCGCCATCAGGGGTGAATGAAGGGCCGGGGTAACTTTCCACACGACGTAATAGCCAACAAAGCAGGCCAGCACGAACACAGTCAGGCCAAGGACAGTCGGGCTGACACCCGATCCCTGGACCGCGACTGTGGCGGTGTTTGCCGCATCACTTGCACCACTTGCCAGACTATCGGCAAGCTGTGCGGCCTTTTCCGCCAGACCAAGAGCGGCGTCGCGCAGTTCATTTGCATTCTGGGCTACGGATTGATCAGCCATTTGCGACCTCCTCCCCGCCGAATTTCGGATGTACGACCTTTCCGTCATGGGTCAGTCTGGTTTCGGCAATGATCTGGTCTTCGCCGTTAAACACCAGTGCGCCCTTGTCCTTGTCGACAGAAAGGGTGATGAAGTTCAAAAGGTTCTTGGCATACATCGCGGTTGCATCGGTCGCGACCGAGCTTGTGATGTTTGCAGGACCAATCAGCTTGACGCCATTTTCGGTCATAACCGTTTCACCAAGCTTGACACCCGCAACGTTGCCACCGCGTTCAGCGGCAAGGTCAATGATCACCGAACCCGGCTTCATGCCCGCAACCATGTCGGCTGTGACAATTTCCGGGGCCGGACGACCGGGAATAAGGGCGGTCGTAATGACGATATCGGATTTGGCCAGAACTTCCTTAAGCTTGTCAGCCTGCTTTTTCTTGTAGTCGTCCGACATTTCCTTGGCATAACCACCAGAGGTTTCTGCATCAGATGCATTGTCGTCTTCGACTTCAATAAAGGTGCCACCAAGGGACTGGACCTGTTCCTTGACGGCCGGGCGCACATCAAATGCCGAAACAACGGCACCAAGGCGCTTGGCGGTTGCAATGGCCTGAAGGCCCGCAACACCGGCCCCGACAATAACAACACGTGCCGGCGCCAACGTGCCCGCCGCGGTCATCATCATCGGATAAATGCGGCCAAATTCATGGGCCGCATCAAGAACGGCGCGATATCCGGCAAGATTGGATTGCGACGACAGCACATCCATCGACTGGGCACGCGAAATACGCGGCATCAGTTCCATGGAATATCCATCCACACCGGCCGCAGCCATCGCATTGATCAGGTCTTTGCGATCATAGGGCTCTAACAGGGCGACAACAGCCGCACCCTTTTTATAAGCCGTCAATTCGTTGGTTTTGCCATCAATGACAGGTGGGCGCACCTTGAAGATGACATCGGCATCCTTCACGGTGGCTTTCATTGTTTTGACAATAGTTGCACCGGCATCGACAAAGCGATCATCCGGTATGGCGGCGTCAATTCCGGCACCAGCCTCAATTGCGACGTCAAACCCCAAAGACTTCAACTTTTTGACAGTCTCGGGTGTGACGGCAACGCGCTTCTCTCCGGGCCATATTTCCTTTGGAACGGCCAGTTTCATCGCGTTAGACCTCCTTCCCTAATGTAACGGTAAGCACGGTAATTCTTGTTCTTATTGCGAAGTAACCGGTTTCGAAGTGTCATCACGCACCCCGTTTTGAACCCGGCTACCGGCACCCTTGCCCGGAAAGAAAAAAGGCGGTTCTTCCAGCAAATGCAGAAGAAACCGCCCACTTTCCCACCACGCATTCCGAGGCATAAAGCCTTGGTGACATGTCAGGTCCCACCCGCCATCGGTGCTCAGGACAAACAATCAATGACGCCCTGCCATGTCTGCGTTGAAAGCAAGATGCGATTTCCTACCCACAACCTCAATATCAAAAACCGACAAAAAATCACTTTAACCAAATATCGATTAACATAATCAAAAATCATCCATGTGCGGAAATTCGCACATTTTATTTCCACCACGGAACAGGTCCTTATCCCGTCCGACAGGTAATAGATCTTTGATTTCCCGCAGTTTCCCCTATTTTCACCCCACGCAGTAAGTGAACATTATCTTACAAATAAACGCAGGAGTCTGTATCAAATGCCAAAATGGCCTTGATTGGGAAACGCAAAAAAGGGGAAAAGGTTCGCGAAAAAACTTCGCAATTTTTTTGGAAACCGGGTGACTTTTTTATCTGAAACCGGGTCAGAACGCGGTCGAAATACGTAAAATCAGACCCGATTCCGCATGTGAAAAGTCGAATCGTCTGTGGTCAACAGCCGTAATCAGACGTCCGGACGTTCCAGCCCGATCAGATCAAGCGCCTGTTTCTGACGGGATTCGAGTGCCGCAACATCAAAATCACCCACCAGATCATGGAACAGGCGATACCAGTTCACATGCGCATCAAGGCGCAGGAACACCGCGCCAAGCCCGACGGCGGCACGATCCACCAGCACAAATTCACGCGGCGGCTTTACCCCGCCGACACGACGCAATTCCTGATGGACCTTGGCGGCGACCTCGGCCCCATAGGCGACCGAGTTGGTTTCACCCATCTTGCGTTCACGGTCATCAAGGATCGGGCCATAAACAAAGCTGGCCCAGATATTCAAAACATCAATCAGTTCGCGTGACGGTGCTTCAAAGCCCCAGCTTTCATAGGCTGCAACTGCCTTCTCCTCGTCCTTGTCGCGAAGGGCCTCGTAGAGCGTGATCACGGCATTGACGAAATCGGGCTTGAAGATACGGATACAGCCGAAATCCAGAAGATTGACCGACAGGTCATCGCGCAAGGTGTAGTTACCCAGATGCGGGTCCCCATGGATCACGCCGTACCGATAAAACGGCACATACCAGGCCCGGAACATATTTAAGGCCACGGCATTGCGTGCATCCTGATCCGGGGTACTATCAAGGAACTTTTGAAACTTCTGCCCGGTTTGCCATGTCATGGTCAAAAGGCGGCTGGTGGTCAGATCATCAACCGGTTCGGGCACATGCACGGTGGCCTCATTGGCAAGCATATGACCATACAGGCGCATATGTTTGGCTTCGCGGGCGTAATCAAGTTCCTCGCGCAGGCGCGCACTGAGTTCATCCTGAATATTGCCGGCATCAATCGCGCTGTCATAACGCTTATAGATGGCAAAAGCCGCACGCAATTGCTTCAGATCTGCTTCCACGGTTGCCGACATATCGGGATATTGCAGCTTGCAGGCCACTTCGCGCCCATCGGGCAAGGTTGCTTTATGCACCTGCCCCAATGACGCGGCCGCCACCGCCTCGTGGCTGAATTCGGTAAAGTTTGATTGCCATCCGGCACCAAGTTCACTGCGCATCCGGCGTTTGACAAACAGCCAGCCCATGCTGGGTGCATCGGCCTGAAGCTGTGCCAGGGCCTGACTATATTCGCGCGGCATGGCATCGGGGATGGTCGACAGAATTTGGGCGACCTTCATCAACGGGCCCTTAAGCCCGCCCAAGGCAGCGGTCAGTTCGGCGGCGTATTTCGCATGATCGATTTCGCCGCCGAACACCTTTCCGGTGGCAAGGCGTGCAGCCAGCTTGCTGGCCGACGCCCCCACCTTTGCATAACGACGAACCCGCCCGCCAAACCGGTTTTCTTCGGAAGGGACGGTAAAATCATCGTCGTCTGCACTCATATCAGGAAAGCTCCTCCAGCTCGTCGATCATACGTTTGAGCATATTCAGACCACGTTGCCAGAAGGCCGGGTCGGTTGCATCAAGCCCGAACGGTGCCAGAAGTTCCTTGTGATGCTTGGTGCCACCAGCTTTCAGCATATCAAGATATTTCTGCTGGAAGCCGTCTTCGGCGTTTTCGTAAACATCGTAAAGCGAGTTCACAAGGCAATCGCCAAAGGCATAGGCATACACATAGAACGGCGAATGGATGAAGTGCGGAATGTAGGACCAGTAATATTTGTACTCGTCTTCATACCGGATGGCATCGCCCAGACTTTCATGCTGTACGGAAAGCCAGATGTCGCAGATCTCATCAACGGTCAATTCGCCTTCGCGGCGCTTGTCATGGACGCGTTTTTCAAATTCAAAGAACGCGATCTGACGCACCACGGTGTTGAGCATATCCTCAACCTTGCTGGCCAGCATGATGCGTTTCATCTTCGGATTGGATTCCGAGCGCAGCATCGACTGGAAGGTCAGCATTTCGCCAAATACCGATGCGGTTTCCGCAAGCGTCAGTGGCGTGTCAGACAGGAAATAGCCATGTTCGCCAGCAAGAACCTGATGCACGCCATGGCCCAGTTCGTGGGCAAGCGTCATCACATCACGCGTCTTGCCATGATAATTCAACAGCAAATAAGGATGTGCCGACGGCACCGTCGGATGAGCAAAGGCCCCCGATGACTTGCCCGCACGCGGCGGGACGTCGATCCAGGGATTATCAAAGAATTTCTGACCAACCGCGGCCAGTTCCGGCGAAAATTCGCCATAGGCCTTAAGAACGGTCGAACGCGCAGTATCCCAGTCAATCAGACGATCATCATCATCCGGAAGCGGCGCGTTGCGATCCCAGTAATCAAGCTGATCAACACCGAACCATTTCGCCTTCAGGCGGTAATAACGGTGCGACAGATCGGCATGGCTGTTTTTAACCGCGGTATTAAGCGCATCAACCACATCGTCTTCGACCTGGTTGGACAGGTTGCGCGAAGAAACCGGGGTTGCGAATTTGCGCAGGCGATCATCAATTTCCTTGTCCTTGGCAAGGGTATTGGTGATATGCGCCAGCAATTTGATGTTTTTGCCAAGAATGTCACCAATCGACTTGGCTGCCTTTTTGCGGTCTTCGACCTTGGTCGAGGACAGCATGTTCGATACGTCCGACATGGTCAGGTCATTGCCATCAATCGGGAACCGCAGATCGGCCATGGTCTGGTCAAACAGGCGCACCCAGGCGCTTGATCCGGCGACACGGCGTTCATGCAGAACCTGCTCGACCTCGTCCGAAAGCTGATGCGGACGGAAAGCACGGTTTTCACTCAGCCACGGGCGATAACGGCGCAGCTCTTCGCTTTCGGCATATTTCGCATCAAGGGCATCGTCTTCGATCCGGTTGATTTCAAGCCCGAAGAACAGCGACAGGCTGGAAATGGCGGTCATTTCTTCCTGAACGGACTGATAGAACTGGCCAATGGCCGGATCGGCACTGTCACCAGCATAAAGAAGCTGCGCAAAGGAACCGATCTTGCCGCAAATCTCGCTGATGGCTTCATATTCGGCAATGGCGGCGGCCAGTTCGGCGCCGGAAAGATCGTTCAGTTTGCCCTGATTGCTTTGCTGGAACGCTTGGCTGCGCGCCTTGGCATCATCAAGATCGCGCCGGATAGCCGGGTCTTTTGGATCGTTATAGAGATCCGTCAGATCCCAGGTCGGCAAATTCTTGTTGATCGCGTTCATTTGTCCTCCAGACACTCTATTCTAATCTCGTACTGCGCCCCTGCTTGCCCGGACATGGTTCACATGTCGCGCAATCGCAACCCGATACCGATATATAGCTGCTTGATGCCATATCACCAGTCCTGAATGACGATCACCCTGCGGGCCATGAAACCGATCATATCGTTCCGGTCGATCCGAACAACAGCAAACCGTCATAAGATGCCCCGACAATTTGTTCAGAACACGTCATCACGTGCACAATTGCGTGAAAATTTATCTGAAAATTCGGGGTTGCCAGCGGAAAGAGATCACAGCGCGCATAAATTCGTCATTTTCCGGCTGCGAAATGATGCAATCCCTGATAACAAAATTGTCTTGGAACGTTCATTTAAATTCATCACGCTTGCATCTGAGCCGGTATGAACGATTTGAATAGAACATACCAGATCAGGGCAACCCGAAGATTGCCGACCACGGGAAAAGATAACAAGGCAAGGAAATGTCATGACGAGCTTGCAGGATTATGCCGACTGGCGAAACTTGCCCTCGATGTTTTTCGCACAGGCCAAAAAATATGGTGACGCGCCGTTTCTTTGGACCAAAAACAGCGAAACCAATGAATTTGCGCCCACCACCTGGCTAGAGGCCGCTGATCAGGTGCGCGCCCTTGCCCGTTCGCTTTATGACATCGGCGTGCGTCCCGGTGATCGTGTGTTGCTGGTTTCGGAAAACCGGACGGAATGGGGTATTGCCGATCTTGCCATCATGTGCGTCGGCGCGTTGACGGTTCCGGCCTATACCACCAATACCGAACGCGATCATTTGCACGCGATTGAAGACAGTGGTGCGGCCACCGCGATTATTTCGACCAAGAAACTTGCCCAGCCCTTCCTGCATGCCGCCCTCGATAGCGGGCGCTGCCGCCATGCCATCATGATGGAAGAATGGGGTCAAAGCTTTGTCGGTGATATCACCATTTCACGCTGGGACGATCTGATTGCCAAGGGCCGCGGTCTTGCCAGCAATGTTGACGCCTGGGTTGACGGCATCAAACGCGATGATCTGGCCTGCCTGATCTATACGTCGGGTACTGGCGGATCGCCCAAGGGCGTGATGTTGAGCCACGGGGCAATCCTGTCAAACTGCATGGGTGCGTTTGACATTATTGATACCCTTGGCATCGAAGATGAAATTTTCCTGTCGTTCCTGCCGCTGTCGCATTCCTATGAACATACCGCCGGGCTTTATTTCCCGATGAGTATCGGCGCACAGATTTACTATGCCGAAGGACTTGAAAAGCTGGCCGCAAACCTTGCAGAGGTGCGCCCGACCATCATGACCGCCGTACCGCGCCTTTATGAAATGCTTTATCAGCGTATGAGCCGCATGGTCGAAAAAGAAGGCGGCATCAAGCAAAAGCTGTTTGATCTGACCCTTCGCCTGGGTCGAAAAACCTACGAAAAGGAACGCCTTACCTTCATCGAAAAGTTCCAGAACCTTGCCTGCGAGCTTCTTTTGCGCCGCAAGTTGCGCCAGCGGTTCGGTGGCCGGATCAAGGCCATGGTTTCGGGTGGCGGGCCACTGAACTATGAATTGGGCGTCCTGTTTGTATCTTGCGGCATCCGCATTCTGCAGGGTTACGGCCAAACCGAATTTGCCCCGGTTGTTTCGTGCAACCGTGCTGAAAACAACAAGCTTCGCACTGTCGGCCCGCCCATGGTTGGCGCCAAGGTCCAGATCGCTCCGGACGGCGAAATCCTTTTGCGCGGCGAAAGCATGATGAAGGGCTATTGGAACCTGCCCGATGTTACGGCAGCAACCATTGTTAATGGCTGGCTTCATACCGGTGATATCGGGATGTTTGACGAAGAAGGCAGCCTGATGATCACGGACCGCAAGAAGGACATCATCGTCAATTCTGGCGGCGACAATATCTCGCCCCAGCGGATCGAAGGCCTGATGACACTTGAAACCGAGATTTCGCAGGCCATGGTCTATGGTGATGCCCTGCCCTATCTGGTTGCGGTCATCTGGCCCGAAGAAGATTTCATGCGCGAATTTGCCCGCGAGAATAAGATCGCCAACGATATTGACGAACTCTCGAAAAACGAGGATTTCCGCAAAATCATTCGCGAAGCCATCGACCGGGTGAACAAGCGCCTGTCGACGATTGAAAAAGTCCGCAGCTTCATGTTCGCTGAAGCCGCCTTTACCATCGACAATGAAATGCTGACCCCGTCGATGAAAATCCGCCGTCATAAAATCCGCGAAGCTTATGCCAAGCAGCTTGACGGTCTTTATCAGCGCAAGCGCCAAGGCCAGTAAGGGCACCTATCGATAAAATGCCCAAGGCCCAAAACGCAAAGAACCAGACACTGACCCTGATCCGGGGCCTTCCCGGATCAGGAAAATCGACTTTGGCGGCCCATCTGGCGTCGGCAACCGATGCCGTGCATCTTGAAGCCGACATGTTCATGGTCGACCGGCAGGGTTTCTATGATTTTGATATCCGCCGCCTCAAACAGACCCACGCCAAATGCGAAGCCCAATGCCGCGAGGCACTTGAAGACGGCAGGAATGTCGTCATCTCGAACACCTTCACCCGTTTCTGGGAAATGAAGGCCTATATCGATATGGCCAAGCATCTGGACGTGCCGCTTCAGATTGTTGAATGCCACGCCCGTTTCGGCAGCATTCATCAGGTCCCGGACGAGACCCTTGAAGATATGCGCGACCGCTGGGAAGACCTTCCTGCCGAATATCGCTAGTTCGCCGCCGAGAACACCTTTTTGAGGATGTCGGTTGTCCAGCGGGTCGGATCGGATCGAATGTCTGCTTCCTGAAGGGCGATGTAGTGGAACAGGCCCTCCATTGCCTTATCCGTCGCATGATCGGTCAGTGACGCCTTCAAATCCGGCACAAAAGGCAAGGTGTCATACTGTCCGACCATCTGGTCATAAAGCGACAGTGCCCCGGTTTCAGACAACGCATCCGTGATCACCGGGCGCAACCGGCTTTCAATGTCCGAACCCGATACACGACGCAGATAGCTGGTTGCGGCATCATCGGGCCCTTCGAGAATGCCCTTGGCATCGGCAACCGTCATTTGCTTGACCGCATTCAGCAGGATGTCCCCCGCATCATTCATGGTCTGTTCGGCTGCGCGGTTCATGCGCAGTTCGATTTCATCGGCATAACTGCCAAGCCCGGCCGCACTTAAAAGCTTTTGCGCGGTTTTGACACTTTCAGGCAACGGGATATGCGCCACCGGATCGGCATTAAAGCCATCTTTTGCACCAAGCTGATCGGTCACCAGACCAACACCGATATCAAGCGCCTGTTTAAGGCCCTGCTCGACCGTGTCCGACGATAATGCAGAAATCGCCGAACTGGTTGATCCTGATGAACTGCCCGTCGTCGTGGAGTTCAGGGCCTCGCCCAAGGTCTGCTTGGCCTTGTCAAAAAATGACTGGGCAAACGAAGGCTGGGACAGGCCCGCCACCATGATGGCAGTTCCCAGCACGACGATGCTGGTACGACGGATTGTGCGAAACGGATGTGACTGCATGAAGTGTCCCGGTGTTCCTGGTTGTTTTAAGGTGCAGATTTCTTGCACCGTGATGATGCCCAATAATCATGACCCAAAAAAGACAAAACCCCGGTTAATACCGGGGTTCTGCACATAAGATTTCAGGCGGTCTTATTCAACGACCTCGACCTTCTTGCCATTAAGCAAAAGGTCATTGGCCTCGGTTGATACCGGAACCGTATCGCCATCCTTGATCGTTCCTTCAAGAATTTGCATCGCCAGCGGGTTTTGCAGATATCGCTGAATAACCCGTTTAAGCGGACGCGCCCCATAGATCGGGTCATAGCCCTTTTCGGCCAGCCAATCCTTGGCATCCTCGTCAAGTTTAAGGTCGATCTTGCGATCGAACAGAAGCTTTTCAAGTCGGCCCAACTGGATATCGACAATCTTGCCCATCTGTTCGCGCTGCAAACGATGGAACAGGATGGTTTCATCCAGACGGTTCAGGAATTCGGGACGGAACGATGCCCGAACGATTTCCATGACCTGTTTGCGGACTTCGCCACTGTCATGACCCGGTTGCTGGTTGGCAAGGATTTCACCGCCCAGGTTCGAGGTCAAAATGATCAGCGTATTGCGGAAATCGACAACCCGTCCCTGTCCGTCGGTCAAACGACCTTCGTCAAGAACCTGAAGCAGGACGTTGAACACATCGGGATGTGCCTTTTCAACCTCGTCAAACAGCACAACCTGATACGGACGACGACGCACAGCCTCGGTCAGTGAACCACCTTCCTCATAGCCGACATAGCCCGGAGGCGCACCAATCAGACGGGCGACCGCATGCTTTTCCATGAACTCGGACATATCAATCCGCACCATGGCCTGTTCATCATCAAACAGGAACTGCGCAAGTGCCTTGGTCAGTTCGGTCTTGCCAACCCCGGTCGGACCAAGGAACAGGAACGAGCCAATCGGCCGGTTCGGGTCCTGAAGCCCGGCACGGGCACGACGTACCGCGTTCGAGATCGACCGAACGGCATCATCCTGACCAACAACCCGTTTACGCAACGTGTCTTCCATTTCCAGAAGCTTTTCACGTTCGCCTTCAAGCATCTTGTCGACCGGAATACCCGTCCAGCGCGACACGATGGATGCGATATGCTTTTCAGTAACCGCTTCTTCCTTCATGCCGTCGGCCTGATCTTCCTCGGCCTTTACAAGCAACCGTTCAAGTGCCGGGATTTCTTCATATTGAAGCTGCCCAGCACGTTCGAGCTTGCCATCACGCATCGCACGTTCAAGTTCGCTACGTGCCTGGTCAAGCTGCTCCTTGATATGGGTCGATGCCGCCAGTTCGGTTTTCTGGGCTTCCCACTTCGCCGTCAAAAGGGTCGATTTGCCTTCAAGCTCGCTCAGCTCTTTTTCAAGACGACCAAGACGGTCTTTCGACGCGCCATCGTCTTCCTTTTTCAAAGCTTCACGTTCGATCTTGAGCTGAATGATACGACGGTCAAGTTCATCGATTTCCTCGGGCTTGGAATCCAGTTCCATCCGAAGACGCGATGATGCCTCATCCATCAGATCAATCGCCTTGTCCGGCAGGAAACGATCCGTAATGTAACGGTTTGAAAGGGTTGCTGCTGCCACCAGTGCCGCATCGGCAATGCGAACCCCGTGATGAAGTTCGTATTTGTCCTTGATGCCACGCAGGATCGATACCGTATCGCTGACCGACGGTTCAGACACAAAGACCGGCTGGAAACGCCGGGCCAGCGCCGCGTCCTTTTCGATATGCTGGCGATATTCATCGAGTGTGGTCGCACCAACGCAATGCAGCTCACCACGTGCCAGTGCCGGCTTCAGAAGGTTGGACGCATCCATTGATCCTTCGGCCTTGCCCGCACCAACAAGGGTGTGCAACTCGTCAATGAACAGAATGACCTGACCAGCCTCTGCTTCGATTTCGCTCAGGACTGCTTTCAGACGTTCCTCAAACTCGCCACGGAATTTGGCCCCGGCAATCAGCGCCCCAAGGTCAAGCGACAGAAGTTTCTTTTCCTTCAGGGTTTCAGGCACGTCACCCTTCACGATCCGCAAAGCCAGACCTTCGGCAATTGCGGTTTTACCGACACCGGGTTCACCGATCATCACCGGGTTGTTCTTGGTCCGGCGTGACAGAACCTGAACCGCACGGCGGATTTCCTCGTCACGTCCAATCACCGGATCAAGTTTACCTTCGCGCGCAGCCTCGGTCAGATCGCGGGCATATTTCTTAAGGGCGTCATACTGGTTTTCAGCACCGGCACTGTCGGCTGTGCGACCCTTGCGGATGTCATTAATCGCCCCATTCAGGCTTTGCGCCGTAACACCGGCATCGGCAAGCACCTTGCCCGCGGTCGATTTCGGATCAAGTGCGATGGTCAACAGCAACCGTTCAGCCGTGACATAGCTGTCACCGGCTTTCTTGGCGACTTCCTGTGCCTGATCAATCAGACGCGCAAATTCGGATGAAAGATAAATCTGGCCATTGCCGCCGGAAACCTTTGGCAGCTTTGCCATTTCCTGCGCGCAACGTTCCTGGGCAAGCTTGGGCTTACCACCCGCTGCCTTGATCAGATTGGCTGCCAGACCTTCTTCGTCATCCAGCAGCACCTTGAGCAGATGGATCGGCACAAATTGCTGATGATTTTCGCGAAGCGCAAGCGACTGCGCGGACTGCAAAAACCCTTTGGACCGGTCCGTAAACTTTTCGAATTCCATTCCTGTCACTCCTTGAGCCAACAGTATTCAAACGATATGGACCTTCTTGGAAGCATCCACTGCCTTGGCGTCATTGCCGAATTCTAAAATTATAGATTATTTCGACAGCGACAACATTGATATGTCTCAGTCTAGCGCGTTTGCAACCAGATACCCCTACAAAAGTTGCAAGAATTAATTGTGCATTGCAACACGGATTTCTGGCATTATTCCAGCTTGCAGTCGATGCGCATGAAATATACGCACGCGTCAGGGTTGCCCTTGCCAAAACAACGTTCTAACGTCACCCAATCAGCATGTGAGTCGTCCCAAATAACACATGCCAAAGCGCCATACAGGAAAACGGAACATGACGGTCGAGATCAAAGCCATCAAAAGATACCCGGTTAAGGGAATGCGCGGCATTGATATGCCCGAAGCTCATATCTCTGCCCACAAGATGATCAGCGATGACCGCCGGTTTGTCATTGGCACCCAGTCATCGCTTGGTCAGGACGGAGTTCAGGAATGGGTCCGCAAAAGCAACTTCCTGCAACTGGTCAACACGCCCAAGCTGGCAGAACTCGGCACCGAGTATGATGCAGATACGTCAACTCTGACCGTTCTTCGCAATGGTCGCGCGATCTGCAAGGGCAAGCTTGATGACGCAATGGGCCGCACCGTAATCGAGGATTTCCTGAAGGCGTTTCTGAAAAACGATGTTGCCGGTACACCGAAAATCTATTCGGTTCCCGATACCCAGTTTGGCGACATGAAAGAACCCTATATCTCGATCCTTAACCTTGCATCCATCCGCGATTTCGGCACCCGTATCGTGCAATCGGAAATCGACCCGATGCGGTTCCGTGGCAACATCCTGATTGACGGGCTTGATCCCTGGAAAGAACTGGAATTGGAAGAAGGCCAGATCATCAAGATCAATGGCGCATCCTTCCGGTTTATCCATCCGATCACCCGGTGCAAGGCCACCAGCGTCAATCCCGACACGGCAGTATCGGACATCAACGTGCCCTTGATGCTGCGCAAGGGTGTAAACCATCTTTACATGGGCATCTATGTCGAGGCCCTTGATGACGTCACCATCAAGCCGGGCGACGCGATTACCATTTCCTGACAAACAACATCTTCGGGCTTGCCGGTGACGGAGACCGTCTGGCAAGCCCGTTTGCTTTGTTCAGATCGCCACCAAACTATTCGTCGGAATTAAAGGTTGGCGCATGCACCGCCAGCCCCGAGAACATTTCATCATGATGCCAGTCAAGGCGCCAGCCCCGTATTGGCGGGCATCCCTTGCGGAACAATATCTGTTCCTCTTTGGGGAAACGGGCAACCTCGGCTGAGCGCAGGATCGGTTGATTGTCCTGGGGGCGCAGGTGAACCGGGCGCGTCGTATCCGAACCACCGCCGGTATCATCAAACCGCGACATTGCCGTCAGGCCGGAAACCCAATCAAGGTTAAACGCACCTTCCTGACCAAACACGCAAAGCGCATCGACCCGCCCGACGACATTTTCCCAGTTCAAGCACACATCCATCAGGCCGCTTACGCCACTAAAGCCAGGCCAGACGATCATTCCATCGCCATATCCACCGCCCAGAAGACGTTCGAACAATGGCATACGGCCAACACGCTCAACCCCGTCCATCAACACCAGAAATTCCGGATCGCCGGACTTCCATGCACGCTGATTGATCATATTCATGATCCCGGCCAGCATCACCCGGCTAAAGGATGGCTGTACATCGGGTGTTTCACCGCCCAGTTGCCCAATGACAAAAATCGAAACGCCGCCTGAAACAACATCGTCAATCGTAAAGCTGCTCGAACTGATCAGGCGGGAAATTTGCGGGTGATCGAACTCGGCAGTGGCATTCCGACATGCCTCGATGATCTTCATGCGTTGATCTTCAGTCATGTCGAGAATGTTCAACGCGACATCAGAAATGCGCCCATCGACAGAATCAATACCCATCAGTTCTTCAAGAATTTTATAGAACCGGTGCGACGGCATGATCAGGTTGCGCCTGACTTCCGCCAGATTGCGGTTTTCCTTCAGGCTTTTCTGGATCGTATAAACGATGAACCCTTGTAACAGGGTACGGGCAATCCGGACTTCCTGTTCATCAAGTTCCTGCACAAACATCGGGGCCAGAAGCGTATCGGCAATCAATCCGGTGTCGGTAATCTGGCCCTCGCCATGCTGGCGGATGAAATCAAACGGGTTGAACTGATCTGTTTGCGCCCCGCTTTGACCATGCGGATCAAGCACAATCAGCTTTTGCCCCATCTTGCTGCGCCGGTCATGCACAGCACGATAGATATTGCCAAAACTTTCATAGACAAACAGGTTGCCCGTATGAATAAGCGCATTGGGTTCGGCCGATGACCGATAATAGTCGCCGGGCTTGGAAGCAAAGGTAATGATGCGTTTCAAACCGCTTGCACCAACCAATCGCTTGTCTTCGCCCCAGCGTCCGAGAACCAGCGGCGGATTGCCTTCAAGCAGCTTGCGGCCGGTCAGATCTTCGCGCTTTGCCCATTGGCCTTCAGCCTTAAGCTTTGCGGCCTGTGCCGGGGTCATCTTTGGCTTTGATTTCGAAGATGGCGAACTTGCACGGTTAACTGCCAGCATGACCAAAGGCAGGAACATCGGGATGATGAAACACACACCGCCAAGCAGGGCCAGCTCATAGTCACCGTTGAAAAGCCCAAGCGCGATAATCATACCGCCCAATGCCCACAACAGCACCATGATGACCCGAAATAATCCAGCCCCCATTGGCAACTCCCCGAATACTCGCCATTTCCGTCGGCTTTGCCCGTTCCTGTCTGACAGACATTAACCTTACGGATTTATTTGTGATTTTCCTAAATTGATATCAACAATAATCAATGGTTGCACGTCATATTCGAACATATCACCCCAAAGTTCCATACCGGCAGAACTGAACAACCGTCCTGCGCACGGTCCGAAACGACAACACCCCTGCAAGTCATCGACTTACAGGGGTGTTTGTCATGTTGATTTGGTCGAAAAACCGTATCAGGCAGAAACCGGTTCCGAACCTTCGTCCGAAGAAACAGCTTCTTCGTCATCACGACCAGCAGCGCGGCTGCGGCCGCGGCGTGCGGTCGGATGGCGACCACGGGTACGGGCTGCACCGGCTGCGGCACGGCGCGGTTTCTTTTCGCCTTCATCAGCCTGCTCGGCGGCATCTGCTTGTGCAGGTGCTTCTTCGCTGGCGGATTCTGCCGGGGCGTTTTCGCCTGCGTCTTCGGCGTCAACCGTTTTACGCGGACGACCACGACCAGTGGTGCGGCCGTCGGTACGGCGTGCACGCGGCGCGCGTTTCGGCTTTTCTTCGACTTCATCGACCGCGTCTGCGTCGGTGTTCTCGGCGGCAGTGTGTTCTGCCTCTGCCGGGGTTACACCGCCATCATCAGACACATTGTCGTGGTTTTCGGTGTTATCACCCGATGCCTCGTCGCCCTGACCGGACTGGCCATCGGCGCGATCATCGCGGTTACCGCGATTGTTGCTGCGCTGACGATTATCGCCGCCGCGTTCTTCACGACGCTGGTTTTCCCATTCCTGAGCCGCCTGAAGAATGCGGTGGTAATGTTCAGCGTGCTGATAGAAGTTTTCAGCAAGAACCGGGTCGTCCGTGCAATCCTTCGCCAGAGAAATATATTTCTCATAGACCTGCTGGGCGTTACCGCGAACACGGCCATCCGGCCCATTGCTGTCAAAATTCTGGAACTTAGGATTTACTGGACGTTTGTTATTAGACTGTTGCCGCCCGCGAGGACGTTTATTGTTATTTCTCATATCAACATGACTTTGGTGTTGAAGAACAATCCGGTGGTATCATAGACCCCGGAACCACTCCGTCTGAAAAACATATTTCCCGCTAAACAGCGCCGGACAAACGGCACCCATACAAAACTGCCGGATCCATCAAAGGAGCGGAGATTGCTGACTGTTTACTGGGGAACACGGCGCTTTCATAAGCGCGTCGGGCACCCGGCCCGTTAAGACCAACCTATATGGCTTGATCCGTTATTCCAACTGTTTTTTTCACTGCCAATTGCTTTTTTTACGTCACAGGGACGTCAAACTCAGATTACACAGCGCCCAACCGAACAACGGGTTTTCTTTGCTGCTACACAACGTACAATCCCGCCAAGGTCTTCACGATATTCAACCCCGACAAATCCCGCCTCGACCAGCAACTGTCCAACGTCTTTTTCCTGACCATGGCCGATCTCGAAAATCACGAAACCGCCCGGCTTGGCCAGATCAAAGGCCACCTTTGACAACACACGATAGGCGGCCAATCCGTCACCTTCGTCGGTCAGAGCCCGGCGCGGATCAAATTTCTGCACCTCGGGTGACAGCGCTTCCATTTCATCACGCGTGATATAGGGCGGATTGGACATCACAAGATCAAATCCCGCTGCGCGTTCTGCATCGGTAATTGCACTGTCCCAATCCGATACCCGGAACGCTACCTGCACACCAAGATCAAGTGCCTTGGCATTTTCGCGCGCGCAGGCAATAGCACCTTCGCTGATATCAAGCCCGATCCCGCTTGATCCGGGCAAATCCCCAAGAGCGGACAATAGCAGGCATCCGGTCCCGGTTCCGAAATCAACAATGCTCGGCGCATCATTATCTTCAAGAAAATCAATTGCCCATTCGACAAGCGTTTCACTATCGGGCCGCGGCTCAAGGGTATCGGGTGCAAGCTTGAAGGTATGCCGCCAAAAATCACGCTCGCCCAGAATACGGCCCACCGGTTCATGCCCGATGCGTCGCGAAATCATGTCACGAAAAAGCGCGGTCTTTTCATCCGATACTTCATCTTCGGGCCAGGCCGAAATACGACCGCCATCAACACCCGCTGCACGCGCCAGCAAAATGCGCGTATCCATCCGCGCATTTTCAATCCCGGCTGCATTCAGGGCGGCAACGCCCTCGGCCATCAGAGTGCCCAATGTTGGTGTTGATCCCGGCATGGATGAAGAACCCGACGTCATGCTTACCCTTCGATCTCGGCCAGTTTCTGTGCCTGTTCCTCGGCAATCAGGGCATCAATCATTTCATCAACCGATGGACCACCGGCAATGAAATCATCCAGACGATACAGGGTCAGGTTAATGCGGTGATCAGATACACGGCCCTGCGGGAAGTTATAGGTGCGGATACGCTCCGAACGATCGCCTGAACCGACCTGCGATTTACGGTCGGCGGCACGCGCGCTGTCCTTGCTTTCACGTTCCTGATCATACAGGCGTGAAAGCAGCATCTTCATCGCCTTTTCCTTGTTCTTGTGCTGCGACTTTGCTTCCTGGCTGGCGGCGACAACACCGGTCGGAATATGGGTGATGCGCACCGCACTATCGGTCGTGTTAACGTGCTGGCCACCCGCACCCTGCGAACGATAGGTATCAATACGCAGATCCTTGGGATCAATGCGAATATCAACTTCCTCGGCCTCGGGCAGAACCGCGACGGTCGCCGCAGACGTATGAATGCGTCCGCCCCCCTCGGTCACCGGGACACGCTGCACGCGATGAACGCCACTTTCAAATTTCAGGCGCGCAAACACATCGGTGCCCGACACGTTGACGATGACTTCCTTGAACCCGCCCAGATCGTTTTCACTGGCATCCATCTGTTCGAATTTCCAGCCACGGCTTTCGGCGTAACGCTGATACATACGATACAGATCGGCTGCAAACAGGGCCGCTTCCTCGCCGCCGGTACCGGCACGAATTTCAAGGATGGCGTTTTTGGTATCCGCGCTGTCCTTGGGGATCAGCAACAGCTTCATCTGGCGTTCGGCATCAGGAAGCTTTTCGAGGATTTCATACTTCTCGATTTCGGCCATCTCGCGCATTTCGCGATCGCCCGATGTATCGGCCAGAATTTCTTCGGCTTCTTCAAGATTGCTCAGAAGGCGCTTATAGCCATCAATCGCCTCGACCACCGGGGCCAGTTCGGCATGTTCACGCGACAGTTTGGCAAAACCTTCGCCATCAAGCCCGCCACCGGAAAGAAGCGCATTGAGTTCGTCGAACCGGCGCGCAACGCCTTCGAGTTTACCAAGGTCCAAACTCACTCTTTATTCTCCTGTTCGGGATCGTTCGGGTCTTTCTTCTGCCCAAGCGATTTATCATCAAGTTCAAAAAGACGCGCCAACAGTTTTTGGGCCTTAACCCATTCCACGGTGCCTGCACCATCTGTTGTCGTCGCCAAATCCTTCAAGGCCTGTGTCGGTGTATGCAAAAGACGGTTGATCAGAAGTCTTGTCGCCTTCTCCGCATCCCCGTGGCTTTCGCGAAGTGCGTCTTCACGCACGGCTTCGAACCGCCTGCGCAAATCAGCAATGGCCGGAACGGCGGCGCGCTGTGCCCGGTCCCGGACAAAACCGTCAAGTTCGGTTTCAATCAGCGCCCAGGCTTCATCAGCCTTTTCTTCACGTCCACCACGGCCCTCGGCCGCAATCTTTTCCAGATCCTCGATCCGGTAAAAGAACACTTCATCAATTTCGTCGACCTGCGGATCAATATCACCCGGAACGGCGGTATCAATCATCAGAACCGGTCGGAACCGGCGGCGCTTGACTGCGGCAAGGGCGCGATCCTTGTCGATCATATAGCGCCGCGACCCACCCGCAGTCAGAACCAGGTCCGCCTCGGCCAACAGCCGGTCAAGGTCGTCCATTTCCGACCAGTGGCAATCAAGCCTTCTGGCAACAAGCCGTGCCCTTGCGGTCAAACGATCTGTTACCAGAATGCGCCCAATGCCGCGTTCGGCAAGAGATGCGGCGATCAACTCACCCATATCCCCGGCACCGGCCAGCAAAAGCGTGCAATCCTTCAGATCCCCGTGAAGGTCACGGGCAACCGATTGGGCCGCCGCCGCAATCGAAACCGCCCCCTGCCCGATCCCGGTCTGGCTTCTGACCTTTTTGGAAATCGCATAGGCGGTCTGATAAACAAGTTCCAGTTCACGTCCAACCAGATCATGCTTGCGCGCAATCCGATGGGCATCCTTGACCTGACCGAAAACTTCGGGTTCGCCAATCACCAAACTGTCAAGCGATGCAGCCACTGCAAACATATGGCGCAAAGCATCGCGACCAGACCGGATATAAAGTTCGCTTGCCAGTTGATCGCGGTCGATATCGCCCCAAAGCGACATCAGATCAATCAGACGTTCGCGGCCACGCTCGGCCTCGGTTGCCAGCAAATGAACTTCGGTGCGGTTGCAGGTCGATACGACGACCGCCTGCCCCAGCCGCGCCTGTTCAATGGCCGACAGGAATTGTGGCAAGCGGGCTTCGTCAATAAACAGACGGTCACGGGTATCCTCGCTGGAACGCCGATGATTGGTGCCGATCACCATCAGGCGATCAAGCGGCCAATCCCCGGCATCCTCATGCGTGGTTCCGTCTGTCACACCGATCTCACTTTTTGCCGATTACATCCGCAAGCTGATCAAGCGCAACTTCCTGCTGCTCGCCACTGTCAAGGTCACGCAGTTGGGCAACACCTTTGGCCAGTTCGTCATCACCAAGGATAACGGCCTGACCGGCATTGGCTTTGTCCGCACGTTTCATGCGTTTTTTCATATTGCCGGAATAGCCAAGCTCGACTGCAATGCCTGCTTCGCGAAGGGTCTGGGCAAGGGTCCGACATTTGGCTTCGGCTGCTTCACCCATCGGGATCAGGGCAACCGGACGTGCGCCAGCCGGGGCTTCGCCAACCATAAGGGCAAGACGTTCAACACCAGCTGCCCAGCCAACACCGGCGGTCTGCGGACCACCCATGGTCGAAATCAGACCATCATAACGGCCACCGGCCATCACCGTGCCCTGCGCGCCAAGGGTGTTCGTGGTGAATTCGAAACAGGTATGGCAATAGTAATCCAGACCACGCACCAGACGCGGGTTCAACTGATAATTGATTCCGATATCACCAAGGCCATTGGTCAGGCCCTTGAAGAATTCCTGGCTGTGCTCGTTCAGGTAATCCGAGAACAATGGGGCATTCGCCACCAGTTCACGGTCGCCTTCATCCTTGGAATCAAGGATACGCAGCGGGTTCTTTTCCAGACGCGCACGGCTGTCTTCCGACAGCTTGTCAAAATGGCCCTTGAAGTAATCGACCAGAACGTCGCGATATGCCGCACGGCTTTCCGGATCGCCAAGGGTATTGAGTTCCAGCGTGATGTCATCCCAAAGACCCAGCGCCTTAAGGATGTGGGCGCCGTAACCAATCATCTCGATATCGCCGGCAACCTGTTCAACGCCAAGAAGTTCGGCACCAATCTGGTGGAACTGGCGCTGACGGCCTTTTTGCGGACGCTCATAACGGAACATCGGGCCATAATAGCTGACCTTGACCGGGGACATCTGCTGCATGCCATTGGAGATATAGGCACGCGCAATACCCGCGGTTCCTTCGGGGCGCAGCGTGATCTGTTCGCCGCCGCGATCTTCGAACGTATACATTTCCTTGGTCACGACATCGGATGTATCGCCAAGGGTACGGGCGAAAACGTCGGTGAATTCAAAGATCGGCGTGGTCATGCGATGGTAGCCATACAACTCGCCGATTTCGCGTGCAGTATTCGCGATGTAATCTTGCAGACGGTTCTGTTCCGGCAGAAGGTCGTGCGTACCACGGACGGGTTGAAGCGATGCCACTTTGGGTCTCCGATCTAACTTGAATTCCAGATATTTGCGCGAAAACCATACAGGCGCAAATTCATGCGAACATGAAAATAGCTTTCCGCCGGTGTGGCGGAAAGCCAAAATTGATCAATACAGCGTTGCTATTCCGCTGCGGTTTGTTTTGCTGCTTCTTCGGCTTCGATCTTGGCAGCACGTTCTTCGACGAGTTCGACGATATGGTCGACCATCTTTTCGGTGCTGATATTGTGATCCGGACGGCCGGAAATATACATTTTGTGATTACCGCCACCGCCGCCGGTCAGACCGATATCGGTTTCACGGGCCTCCCCCGGACCATTGACGATACAGCCAATGATCGACAGCGAAATCGGGGTCGAGATATGGGCAAGACGCTTTTCAAGCTCTGCCACTGTATCAACGACGTTAAAGCCCTGACGCGCGCAGGACGGACAGGAAATGATCTGAACGCCACGGGTCCGAAGACCAAGCGATTTCAGAATATCAAAACCGACATGGATTTCTTCAACCGGATCAGCCGACAGCGACACACGAAGCGTATCACCAATCCCGGCCCACAGAAGGTTGCCCATACCGATGGACGATTTCACCGTACCACCGCGAAGACCACCGGCCTCGGTAATGCCAAGATGCAGCGGATAGTCGCATGCCTCGGCAAGTCCGTAATAGGCCGCAACAGCCAGAAACACGTCCGATGCCTTGACCGAGATTTTGAACTCGCGGAAATCCTGATCCTCAAGGATTTTGGCATGGTTCAATGCACTTTCGACCATCGCTTCCGGGCATGGTTCGCCGTACCGTTCCAGAAGTTCCTTTTCGAGCGATCCGGCATTCACACCAATACGCATCGAACAGCCATGGTCCTTGGCCGCCTTGACCACTTCGCGCACACGGTCAGTCGATCCGATATTACCCGGATTGATGCGCAGGCAGGCAGCACCGGCTTCGGCGGCCTCGATTGCACGTTTGTAATGGAAATGGATATCGGCAACGATCG
This sequence comes from Thalassospira profundimaris, assembly GCF_003326675.1. GTDB lineage: Bacteria > Pseudomonadota > Alphaproteobacteria > Rhodospirillales > Thalassospiraceae > Thalassospira > Thalassospira aquimaris. The sequence goes on along the minus strand of NZ_JPWF01000003.1, from coordinate 353,040 downwards.
GGACATGCACCTGCTTGATGATGTCTTTCAGGGCCGCGGTTGATTCCTGATCCGGACAGGATACACGCACGATATCCGCCCCCGCCTCTTCCAGACGATGGATCTGCGCAACGGTCGCGTTCACATCGGTGGTCAGGGTGTTGGTCATCGACTGCACCGAGATCGGCGCATCTCCACCAACTTCCACATTACCAACACGGATTTTGCGGCTTTGGCGGCGTTCAATATCGCGATATGGGCGGACGCTCATTTCCGGTTCCAAAATGTTCAAGATGTCTTGGGGGAGTATATAGCTTATCAAGCACAGATTAGAAACCGTTGCCTGACAGAATTTCAGCCGGAATTTGCATATCTGACACGAAAAAGGCGACCCGTTGGGCCGCCTTGATCATTCAATCACAGTTATGTGCCAGTTGCGTGGCAGAAAAGTTACTGAACCGTCGGCTGTTCGGCCTGTGTCAGATCACTCACATCAAGCGAGAAGTCCGAAATCACCGCACCATAATTGCCAACCGGCTTGGCCTCGGCACCATCGATGCTATAGGTCAGCGCACCGGCATTACCGACTTCCAGCTTCAAACCATCACGATTCGGCACCTTATAGGTATCGCCAGCCGTCAGCATACGGGTCAAAAGTACATTGCCGTCGGCCTCGCGGATACGAACCCAGCTGGTTTCAACCGCCGAAATCGTTACACGACTATCCACATTGACCGAACCAAACACACGGGCACCACCGGCATCATCAACTTCCGGCGCGGCCGGGATTGATGCGACTTCTGCGGCCGGGGCAGCAGGTGCAGGTGCAACTGGTGCCGCAGCAGGCTGTTCCTGAACTGGTGCCGGTGCGGGCGCAACAGGCGTGGCTTCTGCGGTTTCCGTTACGACCGGCGCAGCATTTTCTGCCGGGGCTTCTGCAACTTCTGCAGTCGGCGCAGCTTGCGGTTCAACAACCGGTTCCTGTGCGGCAACTTCCCCGGTCGGGGCGACGGCCACCGGTGCCTCGTCAGATGCACTTGCTTCAGGTTCGCTTGCCATTGGTGCCGCAGCAGGCATTTCTGCCTCTGCTGCCTGTGCCTCGGCAGCATTTTCCAGATTGCGCGGCTCGGACGGCTCGGTTGCCATGGTCGAATAGCTTGCCAGACGTTCCGGCAACGGGTCGACCAGATCAGCAATGGTTTTGCCCTGGCTCGACAAATAATACCAACCGCCATAGGCCCCAAGGCCCAGCATCACAGCAATCAGCAGAACAGCACCACCCGGAACACGGCTTTCCTGAACCGGTTTAGGGAAGGACAATTCACTGCGAACAGCCGGTGCATTGCTTTCCTCGCGGAAGCGCCGGGTCATTTCTGCCCCGTCCAGCCCCAGATGTTCGGCATATGCCTTGACGAAGCCAAGACCATACGGCCCATTCGGCAGAACCGAATAGTCGCTGTTTTCGATGGCTTCGATGTAAATTTTGCGAATACGGAGCATACGGCAAACGTCTTCGACGGATTGCCCCAATCCAATACGGCTCGCCCGAAGAAGGCTGCCGACTTCGGCGTAACTACCGCCGAACTGATTATTCTCTGCGTCCATCACAACATCATTTGATGGCTTGTCCCCGGACAAAGGCCTGAAACGCAGGCGTTCACGGGAATCTTCACCCAAATGATCTTCCTTTCGCTTTTTGATCGCCAACTCCGCACCCCCACGTTACGATCTAGCAATAAAAATAGCAGATTGCCCCGCCAAAAGCGATATTTTTTAAAGTTTTACACCATGATCTATTGCGAAAGCCTTAAGACGCGAACGCAAAGATCTGGTCGAACTGCCCATAATAGACAGAACGTATTGTTCCACTTCTGCCTTGCACATGCTTCTGACCATCTCCTTTACGGGACCGACAGAAGCAGGCGCCATCGATAAACGCTTGATTCCCAAGCCGATGAGAGCCATCGCCTCAAGCGGTCGCCCGGCCATTTCACCACAAATGGTCAGGCGGACATTCCGCTGATCACACAATGTCACCAACTGCCGCATAAATGCAAATACACTCGGGGACAGGGTGTCATATCTTCCTTCAATCCGCGGATTTCCACGATCCGCGGCAAACATGAACTGCAAAAGGTCGTTGGTTCCAACGGACAGGAAATCCACCCGTTCAAGCAATGCCGGGGCCTGCCAGATCAAGGCAGGAACTTCAAGCATCGCGCCGACTTCAACCTTGCGCGGTACAAAACCGCGCGCAGCTTCACGTTTAAGCTGCTGATCAAGAACCTCTTTGGCCTGATCAAACTCTGCGACCTCGGCGATCATCGGGAACATGACGTAAAGATCACGATCATGGCTGGCCCGGATCAATGCGCGCAACTGATGCACAAGCACCGCCGGGCGATCCAGCGTGATACGGATCGACCGCCACCCCATCGCCGGGTTCTCTTCTGTCATATCCTCCCAATAAGGCAGCAATTTGTCACCGCCAACATCAAGGGTACGGAATACAACAGGTCGGCCTTCGGCCTGTTCGAAAATACGATCATAAAGACGCGTCTGATCGGTAATGTCGGGCATCGCGGATCGCACCATGAACGGAATTTCCGTGCGATAAAGCCCGATGCCGTCGGCACCGCTTTCCACAACATGCGGAACGTCGATCAAAAGACCGGCATTCACATTAAGCGAGATATCCGCACCATCAGTCGTCCGTGCCGGCATATCGCGCATCTGCGCATAAAGTGCCTTGCGTTCTGCGCGCGCTTTCAATGCGCCATCAATTACGGCCCGAACATCTTCGGTCGGGCGCACAAACAACTGGGCATTGTCTGCGTCAACGATCAGGGGATCGCCGCCCTCGACCTTGTCAAGGACACCCTTGACCCCGCCAAGCACCGGAATATCAAGTGCGCGCGCAACAATCGCCACGTGCGACGTATGCGACCCTTCTTCAAGTGCCAGACCACGCAAACGGGTATGATCGTAGTCAAGAAGCTCTGCCGGGCCGATATTGCGTGCCACCAGAATGATATCATCAGGCAGATCGCCAAATGCCGGTGACTGATACTGCCCCGAAAGGTGTTGCAACAACCGGTTGGCCAGATCTTCAAGATCATGCAGTCGTTCGCGAAGATACGGGTCAGACACCTGCGCCATGCGCGCACGCGTATCGTCATGCACTTTCTGAACCGCGGCCTCGGCGGTAAGGCCGGTATGGACAGCCTCGGTAATACGGTTAAGCCACCCGGTATCCTGGGCAATCATCCGATATGCTTCAAGGATGTCACCCGGATCATCGGCCTCGTCCAGGCCATCAATCCCCGACACCGCTTCAAGCATCTTATCAAGATGGTTTTGAAGACCGCGCATGGCTTCTCGCAGACGCGCCAGTTCTTCTTCCGGGTCTTCGGCAACCATGCGGTCAATGACGATGCGCGGTTCATGCAGAACCGCAAGACCCTTGCCAATACCGGGCGCCAAACGCGCACCGCCAAGACGCAAGGGCAAAAGCGCAATCCCGTCGGTCGGAAGCAATTCCTCGCGGCTGACCAACTCGCCACCAGCAACCATTTCGGCCAGCACCATGGCAACGTTTTCAAGCGCTTCCTGTTCGTCTTCCGAATACAGGCGCTCGGTCCGGTTCTGCACGGCCAAAACGCCAATAATACGGCCGCCACGCAGGATCGGCACACCGATCATGGAATGATAGATTTCCTCGCCCGTTTCAGGACGATAGGCAAAGTTGGGATGACCCTGTGCGTCTTTAAGATTAAGCGGGCGCGCATGTGCGGCAACAAAACCGACAATCCCCTCGCCGACACGCAGACGCGTCATGTGGACGGCCTCTTTGGACAGACCACATGTCGCAAACAGCTCAAGCACCTCGCCCGCGCGCATGACATAGACCGAGCACACCTCTGCCACCATATCGGCGGCAATGATGGTCACGATCTGTCCAAGGCGCTCCTCGGCAGTCCCCGGCCCAGCCATAACGTCTCGGACGCGCTTTAAAAGGCGTCGCGGACCTGAGACTGCGGCGGAGGGAATGCTCATTTGGCTTAGTTGTCTCTCTTAATCAGGGATTGAACGGCCTGTTCGACCAACTCTTGCAGAATTTCTGTAACCGGTTGTTCTTTCTTTACCATACCAACCGACTGCCCTGCCATAACCGATCCGCCTTCGACGTCACCATCGATGACAGCACGGCGCAATGCACCCGCCCAGAAATGTTCAATTTCGAGCTGTGCTGCGCCTTGATCCAGCTCACCCGCGCGGAATTTTTCAATCACTTTTCGTTGGGTTTCGCGGAATTCTTCGGTTCCCTTGTTGGCAAGGGCGCGTACAGGAATAACCGGGAAACGGTCATCAAGCTGTACAGTCGTCACCGCATCACGTGCGCTTGCACGGATGAAGGCCTTTTTGAAATCAGGATGAGCAATGCATTCTTCGGCGCAAACCAGACGTGTACCAATCTGAACACCGGCAGCCCCCTGTTCAAGCAAACCGGTAATCGCTTCGCCTCGCCCGATACCACCGGCACAGAAAACCGGAATGTCGGAAATTTCAGGAAGGATTTCCTGAACCAGTACGGTCAGGGATACCGGACCGATATGACCGCCTGCTTCGCTGCCTTCAATCACAAGCGCATCGGCACCCGAACGGATCAGCTTTTTGGCCAGAACCAGCGCCGGGGCAAAGCAGACAACCTTGGAAAATTCCTTGGCCTGCTTGATCGAGGCTGATGACGGCAAACCGCCAGCCAGAACAACGTGACCAACATTATGTTCGCGGCAGACTTCAATCAAATCATCAAGCTGCGGATGCATGGTGATCAGATTGACGCCAAACGGCTTTTTGGTCAGTTCCTTGGTTGCCGCAATCTCGGCAGAAAGCAAATCCGGGGTCATCGACCCGCAGGCAATCACGCCAAAACCACCAGCATTAGAGACGGCCGAAACAAGGTGACGTTCAGACACCCACGACATTGCGCCCGCCAAGATGGCATAGTCGGTTCCAAGGAATTCCTTGCCCGCTGCCCACAATTTTTCAAGGCGCGCGCGTGCTGCGTCGAATTTCGGATCGCTCATTTTTGTCTGTACCCCAAAGCAGAAATGCAGGGAACGCGAGGTCCCCTGCCATTTCATCACAACGGCCGAAACACTTCGTTCCAGCTAGTATGTAGTATTACACGTAATTTAACAGTGGCTTAATCACGCAAAAGCGTAGGCCCTGTCGAATTATTCGTCATCAAGACCGTAAGCAGTGTGCAGGGCACGAACTGCAAGCTCGGTATATTCTTCGGCGATCAGAACACTGACCTTGATTTCCGAAGTCGAGATGACCTGAATGTTGATGCCCTTTTCAGCAAGGGTTTCAAACATTTTACGCGCAACGCCGACGTGGGAACGCATGCCAACACCAATAATCGACACTTTGGTCACATCAGAGGTGCTCAGAAGTTCCTGATAGGCAATCTTGTCTTTGTTTTTCTCGATAACCTGAAGCGCACGCTGGAATTCACCACGCGGAACGGTAAAGGTCATGTCCGTGCTTTTGCCGTCTTCAGAGACGTTCTGCACGATCATATCGACGTTGATATTCGCATCAGCCAGCGGGCTGAAGATAGAAGCGGCAATACCCGGCTTATCAGAGACTTTAACCAAGGTGATCTTGGCTTCGTCACGGCTATAGGCAATTCCGCTGACGACTTCCTGTTCCACGATTTCGTCCTCGTCTACAACAAGTGTTCCTTCTGCTTCACTAAAGGTCGAACGGACCTGTACCCGGACGCGATGGTTCATGGCCATCTCTACCGAACGGGTTTGCAGGACCTTCGCACCCAGCGAAGCCAGTTCCAACATTTCTTCGTACGTAATCTTTTCGATCTTCTTGGCCTTGGGCACGATGCGCGGATCGGTGGTGTAAACACCTTCAACATCGGTATAGATGTCGCAACGATCTGCGTTCAGTGCAGCGGCAAGGGCCACAGCAGACGTATCGGAACCACCACGACCAAGCGTGGTGATCCGGTTATCAGGTGCAATCCCCTGGAAACCTGCCACGCAAACGACTTCTCCGCCATTCAGGCGTTTGTCGAGTTCGGTGGTATCGATTTCCTTGATACGGGCCTTGGCATGTGCGCCATCGGTCTTGATCGGAATCTGCCAGCCAAGCCAGGAACGTGCCGGCACGTCCATGCTTTGCAATGCCATCGCCAGAAGACCGACAGTAACCTGTTCACCCGACGATACGATGACGTCATATTCACGTGCATCATACATCGGCGAGACTTCCTGTGCCCAGCCGACCAGCTCATTGGTCTTGCCCGACATGGCGGAAACAACAACAGCAACCTGATTGCCTGCATCCACCTCGGCCTTGACCCGACGTGCTACATTCTTGATTTTATCAACATCAGCGACCGAAGTGCCGCCAAATTTCATGACAATACGGGCCATGAAGTATCCCCGCTATGCTCTCCGTCCATCGGCGATCCGAACGTGACGGTATGTGATCCGGTCCCCGATCAAAGGTGCTATGCCAGTATGTCGGCGCTTCTCCTGATCCGGGCGGCGTTATCAATACTTCCATAATCATCGCGAAACAAGCATCAACGCAGCCGATAAATTGCGTCGATGCAATTTTTATCGGCCAAATATGTCCCGAATGATACCCGACGGGCAAAATCAACGAAATATCGTGCGAATTTTACCCAAAAACCCTGACAACCCATACCCGCCATGCAAGGCCCCCACCACCGACCGCTTTGCTTGGCACCCGAAAGCCCCGATGCTTTTGACAGCTGAGTATTGCCTTGCCGATCCGGGCCGCGTAAACAGGGCACTACAGATACAGAACTGATTTCATGCCTTTGGAGCCACGCCATGTCGGACGCATCCGCCAAAACCAGCCGCACTGCCAATGCCGAGGAAATTGCACGCTTTTCCGCAATGGCAGAAAAATGGTGGGACCCGAATGGCGTGATGAAGCCCCTGCACCGCTTCAACCCGGTGCGCTTGCAGCTTCTGCGTGACAATATCTGCGCCCATCTTGATCGCGATCCCAATCAGGTCGAACCGCTTAAGGGTATCGAAATCATCGACATCGGATGTGGCGCAGGCCTGCTGTCCGAACCGCTGGCACGCATGGGCGCAAAAATGACCTCGATCGATGCGGCTGAAAACAACATCGAAGTTGCCAAGGTCCATGCTGCGCAATCCGGTCTTGAAATTGATTACCGCTGCTGCACGCCGGAAATGCTGGCCGATGAGGGCAAGCAGTTTGATATCGTTCTGAATATGGAAGTCATCGAACATGTCGATGACCCGCAATTCTTCATGCAGGCTTGTGCCTCGGTGCTTAAACCGGGTGGCCTTATGTTTGTGGCGACCCTTAACCGCACGATCAAGTCACTGGCACTGGCCAAAATCGGCGCTGAATATATTCTGCGCTGGTTGCCTGCGGGCACCCATGACTGGCGCAAATTTGTCAAACCGTCGGAAATGTCGGTCTATTTGCGCGGTGCCGGTCTGGAAATGACCGATATCACCGGGGTTGCCTATAACCCGATCAATGACAAATGGTATCCCGCCCCGCGTGACCTTGATGTCAATTACATGGTCATTGCGCGCAAACCGGCAGCAGCTTAACGTTCGACCACGCGGTTACGCCCGTTTTCCTTGGCTTCGTACATTGCACGATCAGCTTCGTTCAGAAGGCTGTCGACTGTTACGGCCTGATCAGGTTCCCGGCAGAGCAGACCAATACTGACGGTCGTATGGATCGGCACGTCATTGGCTGTTGAAATACTGGCCTGTTCGACAGCCTTGCGAATACGCTGTGCCAACCCTTGGGCATCAACCTTGGCAATATCGGGGACAAGGACAGCAAATTCTTCACCGCCAAGACGGGCAAACAGATCGGTACCGCGCAAACTGCGTTGAATGACCTTTGCAACTTCCACCAAAATCCGGTCGCCGGTTGCGTGCCCGTGGCTGTCATTGATTTCCTTGAAGTGATCAAGGTCCATCACCATCACGGTCAACCGGCCTTTGCGGGCGGCAACCTGATCAATCATCTCCTGCCCAAGTGGCATAAACGCCCCGCGAGACAGAAGGCCCGTCAGATAATCGTGGTTTGCCGCATGATCGAGACGCTCGACAAGGGCTGACCGCGCGCGATCAATCGATGCAACCGTCAAAGGCCCAAGCGCAAGCATCGCAATACCCAGCCTGGTCGATATCACACCCGAATACGGATCAGCCCCTTTGGGAAGGGTGGCCAACAGATGAAGTTCCAGCTCGACCATCAGCCAAAGCGACAGCATTGTGATCAAAGTTGCGACGACACTCAGTCGGTAACTAAGCGCACACCACAAAAGTGCAGGCACCGGAAAAACAATTGCGCCGGGTCCACTGACGAACGAGACCATCACCAAACTGAAGGCCAGTGAAAGTGCGGGCATCGCCCCAAGCAGCACTTTCCAGTCAAGCTGCACACGCAGCGCAAGCGCCCGCCAGCCTTTCAGCAAGTCCGGCCAGCGCGAAACAGTCATCGCAAACGGAAGGATAATCACGTAGTTGGAAAACTCGGTGCTGGCCCAGAATACGAATGCCATCAACGGATCGGAATGGAAGACAATGATCGCCACAGCGATGCCCATCAGGCCGGACCCGACCGCCGCCGCAGCACTTGTCAGGCAGAGATAAAGCACCGCCGTTGGTCGGCGAAGGTTACGGTCTTCGGGATCAAGTTTGCTGATCAGCAAAAGGCCCACAGCAACACCGGCCATATTGGCAAGTGTAAGCCAAGCCGCCTTGTTAACGTCGCTGCCGGTCAAAATATCGGCCATCATATAGCCGCCAAATGCAGCAATCCAGCCGACCGGTGTATTCATGGCCGGAACACGCACAAATGCCGCCAGCAACAAGGCATTCGCAGGCCACAATACCGCAAGCAAACCTTCGGGCCGTGTCAGGATACCAAACAATGCAGCGACAAAGACCAGGGTCCCGACGCCGATTGCCCCCAGCACATAGGGCACATAATCAACAATTGCGGTACGTGACGTCACTTTGATTCCCCGGTATTCGTCGCAGCCCCGAGTAATCCAGTCACGCGCAATATTGCGGATCGACGCACGGGTTGAGGCGATACATCAACGGCCATGATCAAATCATGCCCTCCAAACCTATACCAAATCGCCCAACCACCACTTTTGAATAGTCTTCTAAAATTTAAATAATAACGACACACCGCTTTTCAACGGCTCCGGCCATCCGGCCATTACAAATCTGTTTGGAAAATCCCGGATTTCCACACCCCGCAGGCACGGGTTTTAGAAAATCATGATTGAAGAATAGATGTAAAAGGCAAATCCGGTCTGGCTGCAATGCCCAAACCGGGGGTCAGTTCTTTTTCTTTTGGTCATCCCAAGGCAAGGCATGGACATCAATGCCCTCTTCAACCAGTTCAGCCGTTTCCTTGACGGAGGCCTCGCCGTAAATGCCGCGCTTCTTGGCTTCGCCGTAATGGATTTTGCGGGCTTCCTCGGCAAATTTACTGCCGACATGTTCGCAATTGGTTTCGACCTGTTTGCGGATTTCGGCAATGGCGGCTTTGGTTGCCTCGACGATGGCTTTTTGTTGCTGCTTTTCAGCGGCCACTTCCTTTTGGCGCGATGTCCGCAAACGCGGTGCCATCAGGGCCTTGCCCACACTGGAAGTTCCACAAACCGGGCAAGACAGATCACCACTGGCGGCCTGGGCGTCATAGGTTGCCCCGTCTTTAAACCAGCCTTCGAATTCGTGATCATGTTCGCATTTAAGCTGAAATAGAATCATGATGGTACTTGTGGAAACCGAATGTGTCGCAGAACAAGAAGTTATCTGTAATATGGCGTGAACTGACGCAATCCGCCAGACACGTGCGAAACCTTCAATAAACAAGATTTATAAAAATGTCATCCCAATTGCCGTCGAACTGGATCACACAGCACTGCCCTGCCCCGACCCCCGGATCAAACCGTGCCCTTGATCTTGCCTGCGGCACAGGACGGCACAGTTTCTGGCTGGCCACACAGGGTTGGGATGTCACAGCCATTGATCGTGACCTGTCACGCACAGACACCGATACAGGATCGACCATTACCTGGCAGGAAGCCGATCTTGAAGCCGGACATTGGCCGCTGGGCGATCAGCAATTTGATCTGATCGTAGTGGTCAATTACCTGTATCGTCCGTTGTTTGATGACTTGCGTAATGCAACCCGCTCCGGCGGAACCCTGATCTATCAGACATTCATGGTCGGAAATGAAATCTATGGTCGGCCGCGATCACCCGACTTTCTTTTGCATGAAAACGAATTGAACGCGCTGTTTGCAGACTGGCAAATCACCGCATATCAGCAAGGCCCGGTCACGGATCCTGAAACAGGAAAGCCCGCATCCGTCCGACAAGCAATTGTCGCGCACAAACCATAAGCAGCCGAAATTTCCCGGACGGATTGCTAGGAATTCGATGTTCGATCCGGCGATATCGGCATTCAAGTGAACATCTGCCTCTTTCGGAATCGTGGATCGACAAGTCGGTTATTTGTAGATTCCACGCTCGAACAGAAATTCAAAAAATACATTATAAAAACAATTACTTAAATAGAATTACACCGCAACCGGGCAATCCGGTCTTCCCAAACGAAATGAACCGGGACTGCATGGGAATCCGCATAAAACGGTTCATCTGAACGTTGTAACAGATCAATCATATTTGCTTCACGAAAGCGCCTTTCACAGACACTAGACTCCCGCCGCATTCGCTGTTTGGCAGATAACAGCGAACATATTATTCGATAAGGGAGACTATCGAAATGAAACGCCTTCTTGTGGCTTCCGCGCTGGCAGGTGCCATGTGCGCAAACGTTGCTTATGCGGCAGATCAGCTTCCGCAGGCCAACGATTCCTATTTCCTTGCTGCACAGCAGACCCTTCAGCAGAAGCTGATGGAACAGGACAACACCAACCGTGCGAAAAACATCATCCTGTTCGTTGGTGATGGCATGAGCATCCCGACCGTTACCGCTGCTCGCATCTTCGAAGGTCAGAAGCGCGGTGTAGATGGCGAAAGCAACAGCCTGGTTTTCGGTCAGTTCCCGAACGTCGCACTTTCGAAAACCTATACCCATGATGCACAGATCGCGGACTCCGCACCGACCGCATCGGCAATGGTTACCGGCGTTAAGCTTAATAACGGCACCATCGGCGTTTCCAAGGACGTTGCCCGTCGTGATTGCGAAGCACAGAAAGCCAATCCGCTGATCAGCATCGCAGCACAGGCCGAAGAAAAAGGCATGTCGACCGGCTGGATTTCGACCGCACGCCTGACCCACGCAACCCCGGCTGCCAACTATGTGCATACCGCCGACCGTAACTGGGAAAGCGACAGCGACCTGACCGAAGAAGCAAAGGCAGGCGGCTGCAAGGACATCGCCCTTCAGATGATCGAATGGAAAGAAGGCGGTGACGGCTTCGAAGTCGCCATGGGCGGCGGTCGTCGCATGTTCATGGACAAAACCATGGAAGACCCGGAAGACAAGGGCAAAATGGGCCAGCGCTCTGACGGTCGCGATCTTCCGAAAGAATGGGTAAAGGCAGCTGGTGCCGGTGCAGAATATATCTGGAACCAGGAACAGTTCGACAAGCTTGACCCGGCGAAAACCAAAAAGGTTCTTGGCCTGTTTGACCGTTCGCACATGGAATACGAAGCAGATCGTGCCAAAGACGCAGCTGGCGAACCGTCGCTTGCCGAAATGACCGAAAAAGCCATCGATATCCTTGGCAACAACGACAAGGGCTTCTTCCTGATGGTTGAAGCAGGTCGTATCGACCACGCCCACCACGATGGCAATGCTGCCCGTGCGCTTGAAGACACCGTTGCTCTGAACGATGCCGTCAAGGCCGCCATGGGTAAAGTTAACCTGAACGACACCCTGATCATTGTTACCGCCGACCACGCGCACACCATGACCATTTCCGGTTATGCAAGCCGCGGCAACCCGATCCTCGGCCTGTCCGAAGAAAAAGGTGATGATGGCAAACCTTACACCACCCTTGGCTACATGAACGGCCCGGGTGCGCTGAAAGACGAAGTTCGTGCTGACCTGACCAATGTTGACACCACCGACATTGATTACCTTCAGCAGGCACTTGTCCCGATGAGCAGCGAAACCCACGCGGGTGACGACGTTGCCATCTTTGCTGCCGGTCCGTGGTCGCACCTGTTCAAGGGTGTGGTTGAACAGAACTTCATCTACCACGTCATGGCACATGCCTCGAAAATTCAGGACCGCATGGCTTCCAAATAAGCCATCCCCTGATCAGCATCTTGACCGGTCGCAGTTCGCTGCGGCCGGTACTTCTGTTTTACGGAGACGACCGCATGCGTATCGGACGCCGCACTTTCATCGCTGGCGCATCTGCCACCCTTGGGCTGGTATTCGCCAAGCCGGCATTTGCCCGCGAAAAGATCAAAATTCGCGACCTTTACAAAACACAGGCCGAATTTTCCGATCAGGCAAAATCCTTTGCCGCCTCGCGCGAAGTCATCAATGTCCCCGGCTTTATGGCGCCGCCACTTAAGGCCGACGCATCGTTTTTCGTTCTGACACAGCGCCCGATGGCCGTCTGCCCGTTCTGCGAAACATCTGCGGACTGGCCCAGCGACATCGTGTTTGTCCGCACCAGTAAAATCGTTGATGCCGTCGCCTTTAATCGACCAATCATGACCACCGGCATTCTCGAGCTCGGTGAAGCCAAAGATGAGGAAACCGGTTTTGTCAGCCTTGTCCGACTTGTCGATGCCCAGTTCGAAATCCTCTGAGCCCAAAGGTTTGCCCCTTCTGGAAATCAGGGAACTCAGCCTGCAATATGGCAAAGACACCCATCCTGTTTTGCAGATCGGCAACCTTGCGATTGACCACGGTGAAACCGTCGGCATCTCTGGCCCGTCAGGTTCGGGAAAATCCAGCCTGCTTTATCTGATCAGCGGCCTTTTGAAGCCAAGCCACGGCAAGATCATTTGGGATGGCACGGATATCACAACCTTTGGCGAAGGCGCGACAGATCGCTGGCGGCGCGATTCCATCGGTTTTGTGTTTCAGGATTTCCACCTGATTGACGAGGTCAGCCCGCTTGAAAACGTTCTGATCCCGGCAAGTTTTGTCGGCTGGCGCATTGATGCAGCCACCCGCAAACGCGCCCACGACCTTCTTGATCAGGTTGGCGTACCACTCGCACGTAAAAGCACATCTGACCTGTCACGTGGTGAACAGCAACGTGTGGCTATTGCCCGTGCCCTGCTATTTGATCCGCCGATCATTCTGGCCGATGAACCAACCGCAAGCCTTGATGACGCAGCATCAAAAACCGCAACCGATATCCTGTTCTCACTCGCCGGTCCAAACCGCACCATCATCACCGTCAGCCACGATATGGATGTAATTGATCGCTGTGCGCGTGTGTTGCGCTTTGACAAGGGCGCACTGATTGATGATAGCGCTAACATCAAGGCAAAGGCAGGCATTGCATGAATCCGTTTCCGATTGTAATGGCCAGTCTTCGACGCCACTGGATCATGAACATTTTGTTTGTTCTTTTGATCGCGGTCGCGGTTGCCATCGGTGTCGGCCTGACGGCACAGGAACGTGCACTGCGTCAGGGCAGCGCACAGGCGGCTGATAAGTTTGACATCCTGATCGCCGCCCCCGGAAGCCAGACCGAAATCGTCATGAATTCGATCTTCCTGCAACATAGCGCGATCAATCTTCTTGATGGACCACATTGGGGAAAGCTGTTTGATGATCCCCGCGTCGAGATTGCCGCCCCGCTTGCCTTTGGTGATAGCTGGAAGGGGCATTCAATCGTCGGATCAACCCCGCAATTTGTGACATATCTGTCGGGCGGCCTTGCCAGCGGACATGTCTTTAAAACCATCGAACAGGCCGTCATCGGTGCCGCCGTTCCCCTTGCCATTGGCGATGAATTTGAACCCAGCCACGGCCATGGCCCGGAAGACGTTCTTGATCACCATCACGGTGCGGAACTTCATGTAGTTGGCAAAATGCAGCCCACCGGCACCCCATGGGACAGCGCCATCATTGTTGCCGTCGAACAGGTCTGGGATCTTCATGCCCTGCCGACCGGGCATCATGAACTTGCCGGTGATGAACATGATCATGACGCCAACGAAGCGCATGACGATCATGAACACGATGAGGCCGACGCCCACCACGATGACAATCATGATCACGATCACGCGGCGGATCACGACGAAGATGAACATGAACATGCACACGATCATGATGACCATCATCACGTGATACGCATCGGCCCGCCATTTGATCTTGATGAATTGCCCGGTGTTCCCGCCATTGTGGTGCGCCCCAAATCAGTTGCGGCGGCCTATACCCTTCGATCCGACTATCGCACCGATCATTCCACAGCCTTCTTCCCGGCCGAGGTTCTGGTGGAAATGTATCGCCTGTTGGGCAATGCCGGATCGGTCATGCGGGCAATGGCACTTGGATCACAGGCATTGGTCGTCGCCGCCATTTTGGCAGCAGTGCTGGCCTTGATGCAGCTCTATCGCAAACAATTTGCCGTGCTGCGTGCTCTTGGTGCGCCAAGAAGCTATGTCTTTTCCGCAATCTGGAGCTATGTCTCCCTGCTGGTGGTGACCGGCGCAATTTGCGGACTTGGCCTTGGCTGGATGGTCGCGCAATCGGTTTCACGCATCTTTACCGCCGAAACCGGGATGGCAATGCAGGCATCGCTTGGATCATCCGAATTGATGCTGGCAGGCGGCTTTGTTGTGATCGGACTGGTTTTGGCAACGGTTCCGGCCTTTATGCTTTATCGGCGTCCGGTGGTCGCAGCATTGCGAAGTTCCTAGTCCCGAAATCCTCAACGAAAACACCCCGGCCAGAACCATCTGCCGGGGTGTTTTGTTTACCTCAGGGGCTCGGATTTACATGATCGGAGCGGCCATATCATATGTGCCGTCATTGTCACTCATCCCCATCCAGCTGTCATCTGAAGCCGATTTGGGTTCAAGGTCCGACCATTCATCATTCGCATCCATGATATAATCGGCAATGTCACCGTTCCATGTTTCGGCAACTTCGGGGGTGATGTTCAGATAAAGACTGCCATCAACAATCCGCCACAGGTTCGGGTTGGCCGGGACCTTTGCGCCCTTGGCAACACCATATGCACAGTGACCGTCATATTTGGGCGCATATTTCGTCGGATCAGCCAGGAACATGTCGCGGTTTTCAGCCGTCGCAAAGGCCCATTTTGCACCATTATACTCGGTCGTGAATTCAGTGCGCCCCGGTACGGCATGGGGCTGCATCATGCCATCATTTGTCTGGGGCAGATTGAAATAGGCCACCGCGTCATATCCGCTGATCGCAAAGCCGGTTTCATCGACATATTGCTCGCCGGCCGCTGCGGCACCAGACAGGGCAACAAGCATGGCCGTTCCGGCCAGAAACTGTTTAATCATCGCAACATATTCTCCGCTTGGGTTTCCTTGATGCCCAATCGTGAACCGAAGCAGTCAAAATTCGAAATGACGTTGCGACACTGTTTCGTGAGGACGTGTGAGCATCGAAACCATCAAGGATATTTATTGATATATTTCATTGTGATTTATCTATTGACCTAAACCTTAGTTAAGGAATTACCAACAAGGAGTAACACAGACAAACCCCGGAAAACCGAAAGGGAAACGCCATGAGTGAAGCAATCCTGGAACACGTCAATTTTACTGTTTCTGATCCGGCAAAGACCGCGCAACACCTGTATGACTGGTTTGGCTGGGAAGTGCGCTGGAAAGGTCCGTCGATCTATGAAGGCCAAACCTATCATGTCGGGGGAACGTCAAGTTATGTCGCCCTTTACTCCCCGGGCAAAACTGACGGTAACAAAGGTGCCAACGCGGCCAGCGATGTTTCCTATCAAACCCGGGGCGGCCTGAACCATATTGCTGTAGTGGTCGATGACCTTGACGCGACCGAAGAAAAGATCAAGGCATCGGGTTTCAACACCCATAACCACGCCGACTATGAACCCGGTCGCCGGTTTTATTTCCGCGATGCCGATAACATTGAATTTGAAGTGGTCAGTTATCGCTGACCACTTCGATACAGCACACAACCCTACTTACTACAGTCGCAAAGAATCGTTTGTTCAGCGTCAGTTACATCTATGCTAGCATGCTTAGAAAGCTAACAACCAAGATTCAACAAATGAAAAATTGGAGAGGGATGTTTCTCGGAGCAGGAGCATCCTATGATTTTGGCCTTCCACTAGTATGGGATATCACCAACGAAATTCGTGATTGGCTCACTCCGAATAAGTTGAACGATCTCAATGAACACTGGAAAAAGTGTGGTGAGGGAAGGAAGAATCAAACAATTGAGATTACTTCCAAACTCCTTACAAATTCAGAACTACATTACGAACAGATTATCGGCGCACTTGAGGTCGAAATAGGTCGCACTCACAACAATAAGGACCTGTTTCAAGACCTCCATCACATGCGTAGTTGGTTAGTCGAGCTAGTATCGATTTTACTAATTTTCCGACAAGTAAAAAATGAAAAATACATAAAAAACACGCTAGATCTTTATTACAGATTCCAAAAATTTTTAGATGTTGATTACCCATTTTGGATTTTTACTTCCAACCACGATCTAAACATCGAGATATTGGCAAGCCACTACAACATAACATACAAAACAGGATTTTATAACAGGGGAATGAGCATCCCACTAATTCAAAATGAATATAAAAACCATTCTCGAATAAAATTCGATGAATTTAACTGTGACAAATTTCATCAAGAACCACTAAATTTTATGAATAACATCAACGATAGAGGAATAAATTTATTCAAGATTCATGGCGCTTTAGATATTTTTCTTTATGACGACAATAAGAAATATCTAAAAATAAACTTTGATGAATGCACAAATTACAGACATATTATTTCTCTATTACGTGAAATTAATCTACTGATAGCAACTATACCTGATTTTAAATGCACCAACGAAATAGCATTCTTTGACGATCAAAAGACCCTCCAATTTTTGAGGCGCTCTGTGCTAACTGGAATGCACAAATTTGAAGACAGAGCTTCACAGAGCATCCCAAGCGAAATACTTCCACTTTTTAAAAGGCATCTGGGCTACGTAGATGAACTATTTGTGATTGGATATGGGTTTGGAGATACCCACATCAACCAAACGTTCCGTGAGTGGATATCAAAATCATCGAACAAAAAGTTAATAATCGTAAACCCCAGAATCACAAGCATACCTGAAGATTTTAAAATTTAC
Organism: Thalassospira profundimaris; assembly: GCF_003326675.1. Classification (GTDB taxonomy): domain Bacteria; phylum Pseudomonadota; class Alphaproteobacteria; order Rhodospirillales; family Thalassospiraceae; genus Thalassospira; species Thalassospira aquimaris. The sequence continues at coordinate 335,664 of NZ_JPWF01000003.1, read as the reverse complement.
GTGGGTCAGACGAAAATAATACAAGAAAGTTTCCTAGAGTTTCTCGCTAGAGAGACACGAACTCCTTTCACCGTTTCAGAACGATCTCTTATCGACGCTAGAAAGGGGTACAGAAACCATGTTCAAAGGTAACCAAGATGGCAAAGTCGACCACTCTAAGTCAGAACTAGCCTGACATGGATAGTTATCAATACACGGTCACGTGAGCAGTCATCAGTATGACTTATAGGTCTGGCCATTTTGCAGGGATGGCACCATGCGCCGGATTTCATCCACCCGATCAAGATCGATCTCGGCCGTGATAAAGCCGGGATCGGTCCCGCCATCGGCCAGAACTTCGCCCCACGGATCAATGATCAGGGAATGGCCGAATGTCTGACGTCCGCCCGGATGATCGCCACACTGCGCAGCGGCAATGACAAAGCAGCCATTTTCAATCGCCCGCGATTTCAAAAGCGTATGCCAGTGTGCCTGCCCGGTCGTTCGGGTAAAGGCCGCCGGGATGCTAAGGATCTTTGCCCCGGCCTTGGCATAATCCCGAAACAGATGCGGGAACCGCACGTCATAACAGACTGAAACACCGACCTTGCCGAATTCGGTCTCCGCAAGTTTGGCAGTGTCGCCGGGACGGAATGTTTTGCTTTCGCGGTAACTTTCACCATTGGCAAGATCGACATCAAACATGTGAATCTTGTCATAAGACGTGATCACCTTGCCATCGGGACCAATCACAAAGCACCGGTTTGCCACCCGGTCTTCGCCCTCGACCTTTACATGCAGTGATCCGACAATCAGGGTTGATTGAAGTTCCGTGGCCAGATCACAGAAAAAGACAAGACCGGGATGATCACCTTCCGGAAAGGCCGCCGCACGGACATTTTCGCCACCAAAAGACATCATCGATACATTTTCGGGAAATGCGATCAACCGGGCACCTGCCGCATGGGCATCACGTGCATAGGTCGCCGCACGCGCAAGGTTATCGGACATGGCGTCCTGGGAATTGACCTGAACACAGGCAGCAATGAAACGGGTCATGATGCATTCTCCTTTTTATCGTTGTCATACTTATGATGGCCCCGCCCAGGTGTTACGACAATACGCAATTCGAATAGCGCGCGCCCCGCATCACTGTGAAGTCAGTCACGCCTGCTCTTTTCCGCGCAATCCCTTGGAAAATCGGGACTTCTTGCACATCAACCACCCCTTCGCACAACCAAACAGAGTCAGCAGACGAACTTACACCTTCCCTTGGTTGAAATTAGTGTATACAGTATTCCGTACACCTAAGAAGGATTGAAGATGGAACCTCTTTCCGGTCGTAAAAGTCTGACTGACGAAGTGCATGACCGCCTGGTTGATGCCTTGTGTTCCGGTGCTCTCCCTCCCGGGACACCTTTGCGTCAGGAAGCGCTGGCTGAGGAACTCAATGTCTCGCGGCAACCCGTGTTGCAAGCTCTGGGGCTGCTGCGTCGTGACGGACTGGTCGAACCGATGGGGCGGCGCGGTTACCGCGTTGCTGCCGTTGATGCCGATTTGGTCCGTCACGTTTATGACCTGCGAGAAGCGTTTGACGGGCTCGCCGCCCGTCTTGCCGCACATTCCATGGCCTCCGACCGGGAATCGGCTTTGCGGGCTGCCATCACACAGGGAAACCACGCCCTGGGCAGCGGCGACACCGCAGAACTTGTTGCAGCCGACGTCGCATTTCATCAAACGATCTACCGTCTTTCGGGCAACCCCCTTTTGCCCGAAGCATCAGCGGCCGTATGGTTGCAAATGCGGCGCGTGATGCATGCCTATCTGGAGACCGGAGCATCCCGTGATCCGGTCTGGACGGAACATGAAGCCATCGCCGACGCAATTTGCGCCGGCGATGGTGACCGTGCCCAAATGCTGGCGAACAAGCATACACGCAATGCAAAGATTCGCCTGATTTCGAAGATGAAGGAAACCGATCACCAAACCAATTAACCGCCCGATACGGGCATCAGGCCGCAACATAAAAAACAAGAATGTGCGGCGCGGAGGAAACGTCATGAAACTCAGTGAGAACGAACTCGCGAAATTTCGCGAGGATGGCTTTGTTTTTTTGCCTGAACTTTTTTCACGCGAAGAAGCCGCCCTGCTGTTATCCGAAGCCAAACAAATTTACGCATCCGACCGCGAAGAGGTCTGGCGTGAAAAATCCGGCGTCGCCCGAACCGCCTTTGCCGCACATACCTATAACGAAGCCCACCGCCGTCTTGGCGCGCATCCCCGCCTGATTGAACCGGTTGTTCAGTATCTTGAAGAACAGGTTTACATGCATCAGTACAAGATCAACGCCAAGGCCGCCTTTGATGGCGCTGTCTGGCAATGGCATCAGGATTACGGCACATGGCAACGCGATGATGAAATGCCCGAACCGCGTGCCTTTAACATTGCCCTGTTCCTCGAAGATGTGACCCCGGCCAACGGCCCGCTTCTTTTTATTCCCAAAAGCCATAAAGCAGGTGTGCTTCAGGCCGGACATGATCTTGAAACCACGTCCTATCCGCTTTGGACGCTTGATCGTGAAACCGTCAGCAAACTTGCCGCCGAAGGCGGTTGCGAAGCGCCGATTGGTCCGGCAGGATCGGTTGTGATGTTCCACGGCAATCTGGTCCATGCCAGCCCGCCCAATATCAGCCCGTTTGACCGCACGATTGTCTATCTCAGCCTGTGCGCCGTTTCGAACCATATCCGGGCATTCAATCGTAAACCGTGGATCGCGCATCGCGATTTCACACCGATTGAACCGCTTGCGGATAGCTGCCTTGAAGAACTGGTCGCCAAGCGATCCGCCGCGTAACAGCCCACCAGAGAAGTGAAGTTAAATGAATCTCGATGCAAAACTGCGCAAGCGTGCTGATGATGGCAATCCGGTTCGGGTTGGCATCATCGGTGCCGGTAAATTCGGATCAATGTTTCTTAGTCAGGCCGGTCATCACCCGGGCTATCACGTTCTGGGCATTGCCGATCTGAGCATCGACCGCGCCAAGGCGGCCCTGCGCCGCGTTGGCTGGTCCGACGACCGGTTTTCGGCAACCGATCCGGCAAGTGCGTATAAAAACCGCACCACCTGGATCACCGAGGATGCCGATGCCCTGATTGCGGCTGATGGACTGGAAGTCATCATTGATGCAACCGGAAGCCCGTCGGCGGGTATTCGCTTTGCGCTAAAGGCCATCGAATATGGTCGCCATATCGTCATGGTCAATGTCGAGGCCGACGTTCTTGCCGGTCCGCTTCTTGCCAAGCGGGCCGAGGCCGCCGGTCTTGTCTATTCCATGGCCTATGGCGATCAGCCTGCCCTGATTTCGGAAATGGTCGATTGGGCACGTGCCATCGGCCTGCCGGTAACGTGTGCCGGCAAGGGCACCAAATATCTTCCGATCTATCACCATGTCACACCTGATGATGTCTGGCATCACTATGGTCTGACGCCAGAGCAGGCACAGGCAGGCGGCATGAACCCGCAAATTTTCAACAGCTTCCTTGATGGCACCAAATCCGCCATTGAAATGGCCGCTGTTTCCAATGCCTGTGATCTTGTGCCCCAAGATTGCGGATTGCAATTCCCGGCCTGCGGGGTCGATGATCTTCCCCGTTTGCTTTGCCCGCGTGAAAGTGGCGGCATCCTTGATCGCAAAGGCACGGTCGAGGTTGTTTCAAGTCTTGAACGTGACACACGCCCGGTCTTTCGCGACCTGCGCTGGGGCGTTTACGTCACCTTCGAAGCACCCAGCGACTATGTCGCACGTTGCTTTAACGAATATGGTCTTTTGACCGATCCAAGCGGACAATATTCAACCATGTATAAGCCCTATCACCTGATCGGGCTGGAACTGGGCATTTCGGTGGCATCGGCGGCCTTGCGTCACGAGGCAACCGGCACATCACGCGCCTGGTCGGGCGATGCGGTTGCCACTGCCAAGCGCGATCTTAAACCCGGTGAAATGCTCGATGGGGAAGGCGGTTATACCGTTTATGGCAAACTGGCCCCGGCAAGCACATCGCGCGCACGCAATGCCCTGCCGATTGGCCTTGCCCATCATCTTAAAATCAAACGCCCGGTCGCGATGGATCAAACCCTGACATGGGATGATGTCGAATTTGATGCCAAGGACCCGGCAATTGCATTCCGCAAGGAAATGGAAGCCACGTTTGGCGGATAACAGAATGCGCAAAGACAAAGCCGGGCCTTAAACCGCCCGGCTTTGTCCTGCCTTGTGATATTCATCCATCAAATTCGCCACCAGTTCGCGTGCAGGCATTGCACGCGATAACGGTGCGCCCTGCCCCGCCCATTGCGCCCCGAAACCGAATTCCCCCTGCGCCTTGGCCGCCGCGTTAAGCGCCTTACCGGCATCATAGGCAATCGGATAATCTGGCGGACTTAGATCAAGGGCTTCCGCCAACGCCGTGAAACGGTTACCAAGCGCGCGCGCAGGCCGCCCGGAAATGGCATCGGTCATCCGAGTATGCCGGGCAGCTTCACCCATAAGGGCCGCACGATATGCGTCATCCGCCGCACTTTCCGGGCAGGAAATAAAGGCCGTCCCCATCTGGGCCGCCACCGCCCCAAGATCAAGAACGGATCGAATTCCCGCCCCGTCCATAATCCCGCCCGCCGCAATCACCGGCACGGTGCATTCGCGCACCAGCAATCGGGTCAGCGCAACCGTCCCCAAACCGTCATCAGGTGACGCCGGATCAAACATGCCGCGATGCCCCCCGGCCTCAATACCCTGGGCAACAATGCCATCAATACCGGCGGCCTCGATTTTGCGGGCTTCTTCAATGCTTGTCGCCGTCGCCAGAAGCTTGATGCCTGCGTTTTTCAGTTCACGGATCACATTGGCTGACGGCAACCCGAAATGCAAGCTGACCACGGCGGGTTTGGCCTTGATCAGCAATGCCTGCATGTCGCGATCATCAGCAAAGCTTTTATAGATCGTGCGCAGACTTTGCGGGGGCTTTGCCCCGAATACCTCGAAACTTGGTCTTAGCACATCCAGCCATGCGGCTTCGCGAATATGATCGGGGGTGGGTGATTGATGAACAAACACGTTGACGTTAAAGGGCCGATGGGTCCGCGCCCGAAGTTCGTCAATCATCGTACGTGCCCCGGCGGCATCGGTTGCCCCCACACCGATAGACCCCAGCGCACCGGCATTTGACACCTCCGATGCAAGTTCCGGGGTCGAAACCCCGGCCATCGGGGCCTGTATGATCGGCAGTTTTACACCAATTTGATCCAGCATGACGTTCCTTCCCGAACGGAGCTTCAAATCCCTCCGCCTATGATTTTCTTTCTTTAAGAATTAATTCTGCTATTTATTCTTTAAATGAGAATTTAAAAACGAGTCAATTCGAATTTGGAGAATATCTTTGGATATCGCATCCCTTGCCGTTTTCAGGACGGTCGCAAAAGAACAGGGCATCACGCGTGCAGCCGAACTTTTGGGACGGGTGCCATCGAATGTCACAACGCGGGTCCAGAACCTTGAAACCGAGATCGGCGTTGCCCTGTTCCAGCGCGACAGCAAACGCATGATCCTGACGGCAGAGGGTGCGAAATTCCTAGAATATGCCGAACATATACTGAACCTTGCCGAGGAAGCCCGACAAAGCGTCAATCCATCAGAACCGCAAGGAACCCTGCGCATCGGATCAATGGAAAGCACGGTTGCCAGTCGCCTGCCCGCGCCATTGGCCGCCTTCAACAAGGCCTGGCCCGATGTTTTGATCGAACTTTCCACAAGCCCGACACGACAGTTGATTGATCAGTTGCTGGCGCGACAAATCGATTGTGCCTTGATTGCCATTCCATCGGGTGACTGGTGGCTTGAACCCGGTACGCTTGATACCGTTCCACTGTTTCGCGAAGAACTTGTTCTTTTACTGCCCGCCGATCACCCCGATATCAAACATGCAAGCGACATCAAAATACGATCACTGGCGGCCTTTGAAGCCGGATGTACCTATCGCATGCTGGCAGAGGAATGGCTGACCGGCTTTGGCAGTATCCGCGAACATTTTGCCGTTCAGGAAGTCCGTTCCTATCATGCCATGTTTGCCTGTACGGCGGCGGGAAGCTGCATCAGCATCATGCCGCGCAACATCGTCAATCAGATGCATCATCTTGGCACCGTCAAGGAACATCCATTGATGAGCGTCGATACACATCTGGCGACACGTCCGGGCTTTGACACCAGGGCCTTTACCGAATTCCGCCAAATTCTGACCCAGACATCAGATGTCGATTTGGGGTGAATGCCGGGTTTGCCCCAACAATTTTCCAATCATCAGACCAAAGAAAAACCCCGGCCAGTCCGACCGGGGTTTTGTATGACTAATGTCACTGACGCCGGTTAACGGCGATCAGGCAGACAGTTTTGCGTCAAGCTTGTTGGCCGCATCAAGCGCCATCAGATCGTCGCAACCGCCAATATGTTCGTCATTGATAAAGATCTGCGGTACGGTATGACGGCCATTGGCACGGTCCATCATTTCCTTTTTGCGCTTCGGCTCCATCATCACGTCGATCAACTGATATTTCACACCTTTTTCTTCAAGAAGCTTGCGGGCACGTTTGCAATAGGGGCACCATTCGGTGGCGTAAACTTCAACTTTTGCCATGGGGCAATCATCCTTCTACTTGCAGCCGATCATAAAAAAGGCCCGCTTTACCGGGCTTTGGCATCTGATACGGCGCCTGAAATTGTTTTCATGGCGGTTATATAACAGATTTTTTGCAACGCGTCATCGTACGACACGTGCAACTGTGATCACAGATACGTGCAGTGCCCCTGACTGCTTTAAAATCCGCGCACAGGCATTGGCGGTCGCCCCGGTTGTCAGTACATCATCAATCAAAACAACCCGCGCACCATCAAGCCCGCATTGTGCGGCCCGACGTTCATTGATCGCAAAAGCCCCGCCGACCTCACGCTTGCGCGAAGACGGCCCCAGCCCGCCAAGACTGCGTGTGTTGCGCTGCCGCCCCAAAACCAAACCGTCCCACGGGACACCTGTCATCTTCGAAAGTTTGGTTGCCAGCAATCCCGACTGGTTATAACGACGATACAGCAACCGCCGCCGATGCAGCGGAACCGGGGCGATCAAATCCGCCTGATCCCATATCCCCTGCCCGCATTGATAAAGCCAGCGCGCCAGAAGCGGCGTCAGATCGGTGCGATCCGCATGCTTGAACCGCAACAGGTAATCGCGGCTGTGATCATCATACACCAGTGCGGCCCGCGCACAGTCAAAGGCCGGTTTCTTTTGCAGGCAAGTGCCACACAGGGTCCGCCCGTCAACCCCTTCGCCCCCGATGATGTTAGCGCTGTCATCAAGTTCAAACGGATAGCCGCAACAGGCACATTGTGGCGCAGATATAAACCGCAAGCCCGCCCAGCAATCGGCACAAACCGCATGGGTGGTTTCGGTAATCACACCACATCCGCCACAGCGCGGCGGCAGGATGGCATCCACCCCGATCCGGCCAACCGTGCGCAATAACGCCATTACCATCCCGCAATCCCCGAATTTCCCACAATCACAGGATCATATCACACGCGCAGATTGAATTAATTGGAATTCAGAACCGGGTTTGATCGCAGGGTTTCGACTGCCAGATCGATAAAGCTTCGGACCTTTGCCGGGGCATGGCGGCCTTCGGGATGGACGAGATGGACCGGCACCGGATCGGGTCTGTAATCATCAAGTACCGTTATCAGTTTGCCCCCGGCAATAAAGGGCGCTGCCTGATAGGACAGCATGCGCATAATTCCCCAACCGTTCATGGTGGCTTCACGTGCGGCTTCGATGGAATTGGTTTGCCATTTCACGTCGGGTGACAAATGAATGTTGCGCCCGCCGGTTGGCGATTTGAAATGCCAGTCCAGGCGTGCTGATGATCCGGTTGAGGCAACAATCCGGTGCGTTGCCAAATCAGCAGGTGTTAGCGGGAAACCAGTGCGTTCAAAATATTCGGGCGCGCCACAGACCACTTGGCGCACCTGTCCCAGTCGTACGGCACTGAGTGATGAATCTGCAAGATGCCCGATGCGCACGGCAAGATCGATGCCTTCCTCGACGATATTGACGATACGATCAAATAACAGCAGATGCGCACGCATATCGGGATATTGATCAAGATACCGCCCGACAATCGGGGCGATATGCATTTGCCCGAACTGCACCGGGGCGGTGATGCGCAACACCCCGCTTGGCTTGGCATAGGCACCACCGGCCGCGGCTTCGACTTCGTGCAAATCGGCAAGCAACCGTTTGCAATCAGCCAGATATTGCACCCCTGCTTCGGTCATCGTCACAGTGCGGGTGGTTCGGGTCAAAAGCCGTGCGCCAATGATGTCTTCAAGCTGGGCTATGGTTCGGGTGACGGCTGCCGGGCTCATATTAAGGGCACGTGCAGCCGCGGCAAACCCCTGTTCCTCGGCAACCCGCACAAAGACCTGCATAGCATTAAAGCGATCCATGGCTTCCCCGTTTCATCCGTTCATTATTTCAATTAACGGAACAATAAATTGCCAAATACGTCAATTCCATAATTTTAGTGAAACATGGAAGATGGACCAACATTCACACCGCAAGCACAGGGAAACCTGCCATGAAGCTTTATCATCATCCGATTTCCGGACATGCCCACCGCGCCCGCCTGATGCTGGGCCTTTTGGGTCTGGATCACGAATTGATTGAACTTGATCTGTCCAAAGGCGCACACAAACAGCCGGAATTTCTGGCGATCAATCCGTTTGGGCAAGTCCCGGTCTTGCAGGATGGCGACACGGTAATTTCCGATTCAAATGCCATTCTGGTCTATCTTGCCAAAAAGCAGGGCGCGACAGACTGGCTGCCCGATGATCCGGAAGGTGCGGCCAAGGTTCAGCGCTGGTTATCGGTTGCGGCAGGCCAGATTGCCTTTGGCCCCTGTGCTGCCCGCCTTGTCACCCTGTTTGGCGCACCGTTTAATGCCGACGAGGTAATTGCACGCGCCCATGCCATCCTTGCCCTGATGGAAGCCCATCTGAACACCCAAAACTGGCTGGCGGCCGATCATCCGACCATCGCCGATATATCGCTTTATAGCTATGTCGCCCGTGCGCCCGAGGGCAATGTTGATCTTGCAACCTATGGCAAGGTCCGCGACTGGCTTGCGCGGATCGAAAAATTGCCGGGCTTTGTGCCCTTCATGCATGCCCCGGCTGAAATGCTGGCATCTGCATAAGCCCCCCAATCTGAAAGACACCCCATGTCAGATCGCATCGACACCCAAAACCCGCACTCCCCCCGACCGCCAGTGTCAGAAGGTGCCCCCACACCCTGGCATGCTGGAGAAATCCGTCTTCAGCAAATTCTGGGTGTCGATGCGCGCATGAATGAAGTCGGACGCAAAGTGCTGCGCGATCATCTGATCGAACAGCACCGCCTGTTTTACCCGCAATTGCCATTTGTTGTATTGGGCAGTGTCGACCCCGATGGCAGGCCGTGGGCAACCCTTCGCGCCAACAAACCGGGCTTTTTGTTTGCCACCGACATCTATCATCTTGCGGTATCCCTGCCCCGCGACGGCGATGATCCCGCAGATGCCGGGATGGAAGATGGCGATGCCATCGGATTACTCGGGATCGAGCTTCATACCCGTCGGCGCAACCGCCTGAACGGGACAATCAGCCGCACGAATGAAGCATCCTTTGACATCACGGTGGGGCACAGTTTTGGCAATTGCCCGAAATACATCACCCCGCGCGATCTGGGCACCTCCCATCATCCTGCGCCCAAGGGCGACACCATAACGCGTGGCGAAAACAACCTTTCGGATGAAGCCCGCGCACAGATTGCCCAAGCCGACACGTTTTTCATCGCGTCCTATATTGATCACGGTGACCAAAGACGCGACGTTGATGTGTCGCACCGCGGTGGAAACCCGGGCTTTGTCCATATCGAGGATGATGGCACCCTGATCATTCCCGACTATGCCGGAAACCGGTTCTTTAACACACTTGGCAATCTTTTGATCAATCCGCGGGCCGGGCTGGTATTTGTTGATTTCACCAATGGCGACATATTGCAGATCACAGGGAACGCCGAAATCATTTTGGGTGGTGCGATGGTGGCAAATTTTGACGGGGCAGAACGCCTTGTCGCGTTTCGACCAAACCATTGGGTCCGTCGCCGCGGTGCATTTCCGTTGCGCATGAGCGGCGCGAATGGCTGATTGGCTTGATGGCCGATTGCGTGGCGGACCAAGACGCTCTATCTAGGTCGTAACATTTTTAACGACTTTTGCCGGAGCATCCCGCCTCATGGCCGATCCGATCACTGTCTTTGATCGAGACATCTTAAAGCTGCGCCGCGACCGCGCCGCAACCAAGGCACAGGATTACAATTTCCTGTTTGCCGAAACCGCCGAACGGCTTGCCGACCGGCTTGACGATACCACGCGCAAATTCCCCTTGGCGGTTGATCTTGGCTGCCATAGTGGCGAGTTGGGTCAGATCATTGGCAATCGCGGCGGGATCGAGACGTTTTATCAGTCTGATATCTCGAACGGTTACGCCAAGAATGCCCAGGTCCGCAATGGCAAGCCAACCCTTGTCGCGGATGAGGAATTCCTGCCCTTTGCCGAAGGATCGCTTGATCTGATCCTGTCCAACCTGTCGCTGCACTGGGTCAATGATCTTCCGGGCATGTTGCTGCAAGCGCGCCGCGCGCTTAAACCCGACGGGTTGCTTTTGGCCTGTATGCTGGGCGGCGATACATTGCGTGATTTGCGTGAAGCCCTGATGACCGCCGAGGCCGAGGAAGAAGGTGGTGTTTCGCCCCGCGTTTCGCCCTTTGTTGATGTGAAAGATGCCGGTGCATTGCTTCAGCGCAGTGGCTTTGCCCTGCCCGTGGTTGATGCCGATGACATCACCATTGATTATCCCGATGCGCTTAAACTGATGCGTGACCTTTCGGGGATGGGTGAAAGCAACCTGATTGCCAAACGATCAAAGAAATTTACCAAACGCAGCACCCTTGCCCGTGCTGCCGCGATTTATCACGAACGCCACGCCCGCGAAGACGGCCGCATTCATGCGAAGTTTCAGGTGATCTATCTGACGGCCTGGGCACCTGATGAAAGCCAACCCAAACCACTGCGCCGTGGATCTGGACAAGTCAGTCTGGTTGATTTCCTTGGCGATGACGCCCAAAAACAGTGATGCCTGCTTGGCGGGCTATTTGCCCGCCAGCACCATCTCGCGAATTTTGGTGGCTTTTTCGAAATGATCAAGCTGGTGGGTTTCGATCCACCATGTTGCTGCCTCCATCAAAAGGGCCGGATCATCATTGCGGTTGGCAAAGAACGCATAAAAGGACAGGCCGACATCCGGCCCCTTTTGCGTGATTTTACGATCACAAACGGCAATGATTTTGTCGCGCAGGCTTTGACGCATGATGGCTCCGATAAAATCAGACTGGCTGCAAGGGGTTGATGTATGAACGGTTTGCCGCGAAATTGGCACCCTGATCCTGCGCCTCACATGACAGTTTCTGTCAGGACAGAATTCCCGAAAGGTTCGACATGCAACTTCCCCAGCCCCTGATTCATGGCAAACTGATCAAGCGTTACAAACGTTTCCTTGCCGATATCGAACTTGATAATGGCGAGATGATCACGGCCCATTGCGCCAATCCGGGCGGGATGATCGGGCTTAAGGAACCGGGCATTGATGTCTGGCTGTCGCAATCGGATAACCCGAAACGCAAACTGAAATATAGCTGGGAACTGTGCCAGATCGGCGATGCATGGATCGGGATCAATACGGCGCACCCCAATGCCATCGTCGAGGAAGCGATCCTGTCGGGCAAAATCCCGGAACTGGCGGGTTATGAGAATCTGAAACGTGAAGTCAAATACGGCAAAAACTCACGAATTGATATTCTGCTTTCTGATCCCGAACGCGGGCTTTGCTATGTCGAAGTCAAGAATGTGCATCTGAAACGCGACGAAGATATGCCCGGCCTTGCCGAATTTCCAGATGCCGTCACCGCGCGCGGGGCCAAGCATCTTGATGAAATGGCCGATATGGTTGCCGAAGGTCATCGGGCGGTGATGTTTTATCTGATCCAGCGCACCGATTGTGATCGCTTTACCCTGTCGACCGATATTGATCCCCATTACGGCGAACGGTTCAAGGCCGCACGCAGCAACGGGGTCGAAGCGATTGCCTATGATTGTTCGATTGATACAAATGCCGTGACCGTCCGGTCCGCGTTACCGATTGTCGGTCTTTAAACCCGGCCCCCAAATCCCTGCATATCAGCCAATCCTTGCCAATTTCGGCGTCTGGCTTTATGTCATTGGACTATAAAACACAGATATACCTCGCTGAGATTAAGGAGATTTCGGGTGGCGAACGGAACAGTCAAACTTCACGGCCCCGAAGCATTTGAAGGCATGCGCGCCGCAGGTAAGCTGGCAGCGGAAGTGCTTGATATGATTACCCCGCATGTCGTGCCGGGTGTGACCACGGGTGAACTTGATCGCCTGTGTGATGAATATATTCGTGATCACAATGCGATTTCGGCCTGCCTTGGCTATCGCGGTTTTCCGAAATCGATCTGCACATCGATCAACCATGTGGTCTGTCACGGCATCCCCGGCGACAAGAAACTGGCCAATGGCGACATCATGAATATTGATGTCACGGTTATTCTTGATGGCTGGTATGGCGATACATCGCGCATGTATATCGCAGGCACGCCAAAAATCATGGCGCAGCGCCTTGTCGATGTGACCTATGAGTCGCTTTGGCGTGGCATCAATGCGGTAAAGCCGGGCGCGACCCTTGGCGATATTGGCCATGCGATCCAGTCCTATGCCGAAAGCGAACGTTTCTCGGTCGTGCGTGATTTTTGTGGTCACGGCCTTGGTCAGGTATTCCATGATGCGCCGAATGTCCTGCATTACGGCAAGCCGGGCGAAGGTTTGGTTCTTGAGCCGGGCATGATCTTTACGATTGAACCGATGATCAATCAGGGAACCTATGCGTGCAAAATTTTGCCAGATGGCTGGACAGCGGTAACGCGAGACCGCAAACTGTCCGCACAGTTTGAACATTCGCTCGGCGTGACGGATGACGGGTTTGAAATCTTTACCCGATCCCCGGCCGGTCTGGACAAGCCGCCCTATAACCTGCCCGCCGCGGCAGAATAAACAAGGGCCAAAACGGGGGAAGCAGAATTGAGCGAAACCGAAGATCGCAAACCTGCTTCTGCCCCGACTATCCCCACCCCATCTGAAATTGATGACGGAACGCGGGTCTTTTTTGATCAGACCCGCGACCATGTGGCATCAAACGTATCGGCCACCGTGGGTGCAGAAAGTCCATCCCAAGATGGTAACGCTGCATCAAAGTCGCCCAAACCCGCAAAGCCCCATTATCACGGCCACCGGCAGCGCCTGCGCGAACGCTTTATCAAGGGCGGTGCGGATGCTTTGGCCGATTACGAGCTTTTGGAATTGATGCTGTGCATGGCGATGCCGCGTGGTGATGTCAAACCACTGGCCAAAGCCCTGATTGCCCAATTCGGTAGTTTTGCCAATGTCCTTGCCGCCCGTCCCGAAGATTTGCAAACAGCCAAGGGATTGGGGGATGCCGGCATCGCCGCCATTAAAATCGCCGAGGCCAGCGCACGACATCTGTCACGCGAACGCGCCATGGAATTGCCGGTGATCGCCAGTTGGGAACAACTGATTGATTATTGTCGGGTGCGGATCGGGCACCTTAAGACCGAAGAACTGCATTTACTGTTTCTGGATCGCAAAAACCGCCTGATTGCCGATGAATGTCATCAACATGGCACAGTTGATCACACACCGGTCTATCCGCGTGAAGTCATCAAGCGCGCGCTGGAACTTCATGCATCGGCGATCATTCTTGTGCACAACCATCCAAGCGGCGATGCCACGCCCTCAAAGGGGGACATCGACATGACCCGCAAGATTGTTGATGCTGCCAAGGCCATGGATATCACCGTGCATGACCACATCATCATCAGCCATGCCGGATATAATTCCTTCAAGACGCTTGGCCTGATATAGCCATCCCTTCATTTCATCTTTTGCCGGAAAACAACCATGCCCCATATCGGTTTGTTCGCGCTGGTCGTGCGCGACTATGACGAAGCCATCGCCTTTTACACCGACAAAGTCGGGTTTGATCTGATTGAAGATAGCGACTTGGGGGGCGGCAAACGCTGGGTCGTGATTGCCCCCAAGGGCGCAGAGGAAACCCGTATTCTACTCGCACAGGCAAGCGACGAAGACCAAACCAAGGCCATTGGCAATCAGACTGGCGGGCGGGTTGGCTTTTTCCTCAATACCGATGACTTCGCCCGCGATCACGCCCGCATGACGGCGGCCGGTGTCCAGTTTCTGGAACAACCGCGCTACGAGCCATATGGCACGGTCGCGGTGTTCGAAGATATTTATGGCAACAAGTGGGACCTGCTTGAACTGACAGGGCAGTAGCAAAGTAAAAAGGTACGTGGGCCAGTCGATGAATTGGGGGAGACCGGCCCACGCCGATGGCATGACTGCACATCGGAAAGTGTGGGGTTAGACGAAAGAAATCGTGTCAGCTCCTAGAAGCTGTAGACAAGACCGATACCGGCACTGAAAACATAGTCTTCATCAATGATCGGGCTGTCGGTGTATTCGTCAGGCAGATAGTGGAAACCATGCGTTCCGATCAGCATGATTTGTTCTGTCAGCGGATAAGTCACCGTGAAGTCGATATGCGGGATGAAGGCAGCATCAGGCGCATAATAAGCCCGGTCACTGCGGACTTCCTTGCGGCGGACACCAACCATGTGATCCACCAGCTTATCGCTTTGCCAGGTGATCCCGCCGCCCCAGCTGAAACTGACATCGCCCCATTGTTCCGGGACGACATAAGACACATCAACCTGATGACCATCATGGGCATCGTTCACATCGGTGAGGTAGTTGGTGATCAACGAACCGCGCCAGATATTGGCGGAAAAACCAAGACCGGCCTCAAAGGCCATGTCACGTTCTTCCATCCCGCGCAGGTAACTGCCATCGCCATTATCAAACGGTTCGGTGCGGATTGATCCGATCAGTGATGCACTAAAGACATCGTTTTTAAAGAATTTGATATCGATACCATCAACACCGATATGCATGCGTTCCGAATCATAGGCAACAACCGGCAACAGCCCCAGTTCAACATCATCGGTCCCGCGATAGGGATTGTTTGACGCGCCGCCAAAGGCGCCGATCTGCCAATTTCCACCAAACCACGGATCAAGGGCATCACCGGTTTTCGGATTTACCTGATCGCGAAGCGTTTCCTTTTTCGCCTGCTGGGCCTGCGAAGGAGTGGTGTACAAAATCAGAAGTGCGGTCAGGCACAACGTCACACCGGCAAACAGCAAACTGTTCCCGACACGACGCAATACATAAGTTTCAGACATCTACTTAAACACCTTGAAATGAGAAGGTGTGCAGAACCTGCCTGAATATGGATTGGCTGGCGTCCGGCTCTATAATATCGAACCGGACAAAGACCTGTTCGGGGTACGAATGATCATTCGTACCCGTCAAATATCTGATTTATCAAGATTTTCGGTGCGATACGCACTTGGTGTCTTGCCGGTGATTTTCTTGAAGGCAAGATTGAAAGTCGACTTGGAATTAAAGCCGACACTGGTTGCGATATCGAGAATGGTGCGATCCGGCGCGTCAATCAGAAGCTTTGATGCCTCGTTGGTGCGGGCTTCGTTGATAAAATCAAAGAAGCTTTTGCCAAGATGCTGGTTCAGGACAAAGGATAACTGATTTGGCGTCGCGGCAATTGCATTTGCCAGTTTCGGCATCGAAAGAAGCGGATCAAACAGCATGTCGGTTTCGGTCGCGACCCGTTTCAATCGCTCACAAATACGCCTGACATCATCGTCATCAAGAAGTGACTTCGTGCTATTACCATCATCGGATGTGACGCCCCCGCTTCCTGATCGGTCAGACAGCAGATCATTTTGTTCATCACGGACTGTATCCTGCCATTCGGCTTGGACAAAAAGGGCTGGCGAAGACGCCATCAGATGACACATCCGGAAAAAGACCAGGGCGAAGCTGCCCTGCACAATTGTTGTCAGCCAGGTACCATCATCAACGAAAATATCGATCACCGAGGTTACTGTGAAGATCACAAAAATCGCGGTGATGCCGATCAGGATTTCTTGGATCCAGCGGCGTAAAGCAACCTGATCCGCACCGAGTTGCTCGCCAGCTTGTCGCAGATAGCCAAGTGCGACTTTCCATATCTTGGGCATATAGGCAAAAAGCTGCACATAAAGCCCGATAAAGGTCGACATCAACAGGACCGACAACAAAAGGTTCTCATCCAAAGCAAGATCGATTTCGACATCGGTGCCGTGGATTATTTCAGGCACGAACTGATCAAACAAAATCCATACTGCGACTGACGTTGCCACCAAAACTGGAATCAAAACCAGAAAATGATAGATGGGCCGACGTACCGGCTGATCCGCGATTTCTCGGAAATACAGATAAATTGACGGTACAAAGGCAAAGGTCATCGACATGAAAACCGGTGCGACCAACAACATCCATCTCGGTGTTAGAAAAACATCGGTGATGTCTTCAATAAAGCTTAGACAGGCCGTCAGGGCAAAAACCATCAGCCAACGGTTTGCACGAAAGGCACGCTTGCCCTCCTGGCGCAGAAGTGAAATCAGAAAACCGGCTTGTGCCAGTCCGACAACGGCAATCACCATCAGAACAAGTTTCGGGGTTTCGGTCACCATTCTGACAGGTCCAGTTTCGAGATTACGGGGCTGAAATACCGGTTGTTACAACCGGTTGAATATTTGCGCTATCCGCCGAGCGGCTATTTTCGCGGTCGGAAGAATTATGCACGCGATAGGTACTGGGTGTCATACCCGTTACACGCTTGAAGGCAAGATTGAAAGTCGATTTGGAGTTAAAACCGACCTCTGTCGCAATATCAAGAATTGTCCGCTCGGGCTCGGAACATAAAAGCCGGGCAGCTTTGTGAACACGCACGGAGTTCACATATTCAAAGAATGATTGCCCGAGTACGTTATTGAGCGTGTGCGACAACTGGTTCGGCGTCACGCCAATCCGGACGGCAAGTTTTGGCATTGTCAGAAGCGGATCAAACAATAGCTGCCCTTCGGCTTCCACCTGTTCGAGCTTTTTACAAATCAGCGCGGTCTGGTCATCATCCTTCATGATCGTGCGGCCAGACCGGGGAGAACCCCGCATTGCGTCTGCAGCTGCCTGGCCTGTACGAAACGGTTGACTGGCCAACAGGAAATTCAGGCGCAGCAAAACCAGAACAAATCCCAGATTGATCAGGATATTCGGCCAACGCATGTCGTGCGACGCGATTTGCAAAATCTGTGACAGCGCAAAGGCAATCAATGCCGCGTGAAGGCAAGGAACAACACCGTTTATCCAGCGACGTCGAGACAGGCTTTCGGGATCACCCTTTGCCTTCAGGATACGGGCATATCGAATGGCGGTTCGCGTAAGTGCGCCATGATAGATGCTGACAAAGATAAACAAGCCGACCAGCAATCCGTTTGCCATCAAGCTCAGACCGAAGTCCGTTTCAAACGTGATTTCAAGAGGTTTGCCAGCAAGCAGATCATCGCCATAGCGGGCAAACACCATCGCGATCAGAACACCGACCGCGATACAGGCAATCGGAGCGGCAAGAAAATGACGCCACGGGCGATCAGGTACATCGCCCGACATTTCGCGGAAATACAAATAAACTGCAGGTGCCAACGCGAAATAGGCACTGAAAAGCAACGGTTCAAGCAAAAGCGCGATTGCCGTACCGACAAGCTGCAAAATCACAATGCGCGCAAAGGACAGCGACAACGCAAACAGGAAAATCCCCATCCAGCGATTGGTGTGCCAGGCACTCGCACCTTCATTGCGCAGAACCATGAACAGGAATCCCGCCTGTACCACCCCGGTCACGGAAATTACGAATGACAGGATATCAATGGTTTCAAACATCTTGAACGGTGCCGTTCCGCAGTTGGACTTACCAATACGCAGTAACCCGTATCGCGTGGCGGTTTGTTTCTCAACGGATATTTGCCGCCATCACGGTTTATTCACGGTGCCAAGGACCGATTTCGGCATTGGATTTTGATGAATATCTCGACTTGTTCGAATCGCGGCACGGTCCGAAAAACCCTTAAATGTGAAATACTTCACAGGAAATCTGCAACCATTAGGCGCAGTGCGGTCGTTGCACCGGCAAAGATGTCAAAAAGCTATCTGCATATCGCAACGCAACAAAAACCGCAGAAAATTGGCCTATTTTGCAATCAACTGCAAAATTACACCTCAAAACCATCAAAACAACGCAAATATCGACCAATTGCGTCAATTTCGCGAAATCCTACTTGAAGTTGACAGAATGCGGCCTCAGTATTTTTGCGTACGTACTTTCAGGGAGTAGGTACGAACAAATCATAACCAACAAGGGAGACATCACACATGTCAGACAACACGAAGACCAAAAAGGGTCTCGTGAACGGGTTGCTGAAATCCTCACGCGCCTTTGTTCTTGGTACTGCCTTGATCGCCGGTTCCATGACCATGCTGTCGAGCACCTATGCCCACGCAGAGAAAATCCTGCGCATCGGCAATGACGGCGAACCGCA
This sequence comes from Thalassospira profundimaris, assembly GCF_003326675.1. Taxonomy (GTDB): domain Bacteria; phylum Pseudomonadota; class Alphaproteobacteria; order Rhodospirillales; family Thalassospiraceae; genus Thalassospira; species Thalassospira aquimaris. The sequence goes on along the minus strand of NZ_JPWF01000003.1, from coordinate 316,872 downwards.
ATCCATGGACCCGCATTTCATTTCCACCGTTCAGACCAGCCGTATTTCCGATGATATGTCGCTTGGCCTTCTGACCTATGGCCCGGATGGCGAACCGGTTGCCGGTGCTGCTGAAAGCTGGACCGTTTCAGAAGACGGCAAGACCTATACCTTTAAAATCCGTGATCACAACTGGTCGGATGGCGTGCCGGTAACCGCACAGGATTTCATCGCCGGTTGGGAACGCCTTCTTGATCCGGAACTGGGTGCGGAATATGCGTCCCTTCTTTACATCATCGAAGGTGCCGAGGCGGTAAATACCGGTAAGGAAGGCGCAAAGCTTGGCGTTAAAGCCATTGATGATCACACCCTTGAGGTCAAACTGACCGCACCGGCCCCCTATTTCCTTGCACAGCTGACCCACCAGACCGCGTTTGCCATTCCGCGTCATGTCGTGGAAAAATTCGGCAAGGACTGGGTAAAGCCCGAGCATATCGTGGTGAACGGCGCCTACAAACTTGTTGAATGGCTGCCGAACGTTCACACCAAACTGGTCAAAAACGACAAATTCTATGATGCCGCCAATGTTCCGATCGACGAGGTGATCTATTACACCTACGAAGATCGCACTGCGATGCAGAACCGTTTCCGCGCCAATGAACTTGATGTGGCCCGCGACATCGCATCCGAACAGATTTCCTGGCTGCGTGATAATCTGGCCGACAGCCTGCGCATCGCACCATATGCCGGCATCTACTATTATGCGATCCGCACCGACAAGGACAAATTCAAGGATGTCCGCGTGCGCAAGGCACTTTCCCTTGCCCTGAACCGCGAAGCCATCACTGATGCGGTTCTGAAAACCGGCGAACTTCCGGCCTATTCCTTTGTTCCACCGGGAACCGGCAACTATGCAGAACCGGCATACACTGCCTGGAAAGACCTGCCCTATGCCGAGAAACTTGCAGAAGCCAAAAAATTGATGGCAGAAGCCGGTTACAGTGCAGACAACCCGCTTAAATTCACCCTGCGTTACAACACATCGGAAAACCACAAACGTATCGCGATTGCGGCACAAAACATGTGGAAACAGATCGGTGTCGAAGCCGAACTGTTCAATTCCGAAGGCAAAATCCACTATGCAGATCTGAAAGTTGGTGACTTCGAAGTTGCCCGTGCTGGCTGGATTGCTGATTACAACGATGCCCAGAACTTCCTGTTCCTTGGCGAAGAACGTACCGGCCCGCTGAACTATGCCGCCTTTGACAACCCGCGTTACAACGAGTTGATGCTGGCAGCAGAAAATGAAGGAGACCTGAAAAAGCGTTCCAGCCTGATGCATCAGGCCGAAGCCATCATGATGGAAGCGCAGCCTTACATCCCCATTTACTACTATGTCTCGAAACAGCTGATCTCGCCAAAGATCAAAGGCTGGATCGACAATGCCCCGGATCGTCACCTGACCCGCTGGCTCGACATCGCTGAGTAAATCCTGTCTTCCGTGCCGCAGGCTGTGTGGTTTTTCCTCCCACCCGCAGCCTGTGGCCACCCCGACGGGGATGAGAGAGAATTATGTTATCTTACGCCATTCGGCGGCTGTTGATTGCGATCCCGACTTTGTTCATCGTGATCACAGTGGCCTTTTTCATGATGCGTATTGCACCGGGCGGCCCGTTCGATCAGGAACGCGCATTGCCGCCGGAAATCGAAAAGAACATCAAGGCCGCCTACGACCTTGATAAACCGCTGATCGAACAATACGGCATCTATATCGGAAAACTGTTTCAGGGTGATTTTGGCCCGTCGATCAAAATTCGCGACTTTAGTGTTGCCGAACTGATCATGGCCGGTGCGCCCGCCTCGATGCAGCTTGGGCTAAGTGCGATTGCCATCGCCCTTGTTTTTGGCGTGGCGTTCGGCACCTATGCGGCCCTTCGGCAAAACAGTGCCGTTGATTTTGCGGTCATGGGTGTTGCCATGATCGGCATTGCCATCCCGAACTTTGTCATGGCCCCGCTGCTGTCACTTGTCTTCGGATTGTATCTTTCGATCCTGCCAACAGCTGGATGGGGGGATGGCGAAATCCAGTACAAGATATTACCGACCATTGCCCTTGCCCTGCCCCAGATCGCCTATATCGCGCGACTGACCCGTGGATCGATGGTCGAAGTTCTTCATTCCAACTATATCCGAACCGCACGCGCCAAGGGGTTGCGTGAAAAGCTTGTGGTCAACCGCCATGCGATCAAAGGCGCGCTTTTACCTGTTGTTTCCTATCTTGGCCCGGCAACGGCGGCGGTGATGACAGGATCGGTTGTTATCGAAAGCATCTTTGGCGTGCCCGGTATCGGCACCTATTTCGTCAAGGCGGCGCTGAACCGTGACTATCCGCTGGTGATGGGTGTGGTCATTGTCTATGCGGTGATGATCATCATGCTGAATTTCCTGGTCGACATGGTTTACGGCCTTCTTGATCCAAAATTGAAGTCACACTGATGATGAATAAATCTGAAAAGACAGCAATGCTGGAAGCGGCCGGTGCGCCCGACGAGATCGAAGGTCGCAGCCTGTGGCGCGATGCGCGTATCCGTCTGTTTCGCAACAAGGCGGCCGTGGGGTCCATGATCGTTTTGGGCATCATTACCTTGTTGGCGATATTCGCCCCGCTTCTAAGCCCCTATGAGTATGACCAGATCGACTGGGGATACATTCAGGAAGGCCCGAACTGGGAAAACGGCCATATCTTTGGCACCGATGGGAATGGACGCGATCTGTTTATCCGGGTTCTGTATGGCGCACGAGTATCGCTTGCGGTTGGTTTGCTTGCCACCGCGGTATCCCTTGCCATCGGGGTGACCTATGGTGCGGTTGCCGGGTATTTCGGGGGCCGGATCGACAACATCATGATGCGGTTTGTCGATATCCTTTATTCCCTGCCCTTCATGTTCTTTGTCATCATGTTGATGGTGGTGTTTGGTCGAAACATTTTCCTGATCTTTGTGGCCCTTGGTGCGGTTGAATGGCTGACCATGGCACGCATTGTCCGTGGTCAGACCCTATCCCTGCGTCGGCGCGAGTTTATCGAAGCAGCCCACGCCACAGGTGTTTCGAACTTCAAGATCATTTTCCGCCATATCATCCCCAACGTTCTGGGGCCGGTCATCGTCTATATGACCCTGACCATCCCGCAGGTCATCCTGACCGAGAGTTTCCTGTCTTTCCTTGGACTGGGCGTGCAGGAACCGCTGACCAGTTGGGGGGTACTGATTTCCGAAGGGGCCAAGGTGATCGAAGCATCCACCTGGATGCTGATCTATCCGGCGGTGTTCCTGGCACTGACCCTGTTCTGTTTCAACTTCATCGGTGACGGTCTGCGCGATGCGCTTGATCCGAAGGACAGATAAAGGAAGGCAAGGATCGTTAACATGACAACCAATCATATTCTGACTGTCGAAAATCTGACGACCAGCTTTCAGACACCTGATGGCAAGGTAGAGGCCGTCAATAATGTCAATTTCGCGTTGGATCCCGGCGAGACCCTTGGCGTGGTCGGCGAATCCGGTTCGGGCAAGACACAGATTTTCATGTCTATCATGGGCCTTCTGGCCAAAAACGGCGCGTCAACCGGATCGGTTCGATACAAGGATACCGAAATCCTGAACCTGCCACCGCGCGAATTGAACAAGATCCGCGGCGTTTCGATGTCGATGATCTTTCAGGATCCGATGACGTCACTGAACCCGTATCTCAAAATCTCCAAACAGATGACAGAGGTCCTGGTTGAACATCGCGGCATGTCCGAGGGCGAGGCCCTTAACCGTGCCATAGCAATGCTTGATCGCGTCGGCATCCCCGGTGCGGCCCAGCGTGTTCACATGTATCCGCATGAATTTTCGGGCGGGATGCGCCAGCGCGTCATGATTGCCATGGCACTGCTATGTGACCCGGAAGTTCTGATTGCCGATGAACCAACCACCGCCCTTGATGTCACCGTACAGGCCCAGATTCTTGATCTTCTGCGTGATCTGCAAAAGGATTTCAACACGGCCACGGTCATGATCACCCACGACCTTGGCGTGGTCGCCGGATTGTGTGACCGGGTGATGGTGATGTATGGCGGTCGTGTTGTCGAAACCGGATCGGTGCGCGACATTTATTACGACAGCCATCATCCCTATACCGAGGGTCTTCTGAAATCGATGCCGCGCATTGATCACGCCAACGAAGAAAGCCTGTTTGCCATTCCCGGCCAGCCACCCAACTTACAAAACCTTCCGACCGGCTGCGCCTATCAGGCGCGGTGCGGCTATGTCACGGATCGTTGCAGCGCCGAACGTCCGGTTCTGAAAAGCTTTGACCAGGGCCGCGCCAGTGCCTGTTTCCGGGAGGATGGCAAATGACCGCAATAAATCCGAATACCCCCAAAAAAGACAGCTCCCCGATCCTGTCAGTTCGCGACCTGAAAGTTCATTTTGCCATTCCGGGCAAGGGCCTGTTTGCACCGGACCGGCAACTTAAGGCCGTCGACGGGGTGAATTTTGATCTTTATCCCGGCGAAACGCTTGGTGTTGTCGGGGAGTCCGGCTGTGGCAAATCGACCCTTGGGCGGGCGATCCTGCAACTGATTGCCCCAACCGAAGGAAAGGTCGCCTGGCTTGGCAAAGATATTGTCGGTGCCCCGCACCGTGAAATGCAGCCGCTTCGCCGTGATTTGCAGATCATTTTCCAGGATCCGTTGGCCAGCCTTAACCCCCGCATGACCATTGGCGAAATCATCGCCGAGCCACTGGTCACGCACAAACCGGAACTGGGCAAGGAAGAGATCAAGGCACGGGTCAAACGCATGATGGCGCGGGTCGGGCTTTTGCCGCAGATGATCAATCGTTATCCGCATGAATTTTCGGGTGGTCAGTGCCAGCGCATCGGCATTGCACGTGCCATGATCCTTGAACCGAAACTGATCGTCTGTGACGAACCGGTTTCGGCACTTGATGTCTCCATTCAGGCGCAAATCGTCAATCTGTTGCAGGAATTGCAGCGCGAATTTGACCTGTCCCTGATTTTCATCAGCCATGACCTGTCGATTGTTCGCCATATCTGTCACCGGATCATGGTGCTGTATCTCGGCAACGTCATGGAACTGGCCGATCGTGACAGCATCTATGCCGCCCCGAAACATCCCTATACCAAGGCGCTGATTTCAGCGGTTCCGATCCCCGATCCCGAGATCGAACGCAACAAGGAGCGCATCGTTCTGACCGGCGATTTGCCCAGTCCGCTTTCGCCGCCATCGGGATGTGTTTTCAGAACGCGCTGTCCCTTTGCCAAAGACCAATGCGCTAGGGAAACACCAAAGCTTGAACATGTATCAAGCAACCAGGAAGTCGCCTGTCATTTTCATGAAAGCATCTGAATAAGAAGCCCCCATAAATTGCACCCTGAACTTGATGGACCGTCCTTGTGGCGGTCTTTTTTTTAAGGATAGTTCAGTGCAAATGATCAGCCAGCGAGCCATCCCGATCAGGACGGCCCGCTGGCGGAAAATGTGTCCCTATCAGTATGCTTCGAGATTGATCATCTCAAGCACGTCCATCATGCGAACCCGGTCTTCACCCTTGCGCACATAACGCACCAGAACATACTGGGCGTTTTCATCCAGCGCCGCCTGCATGATCTTTTCAAAATCTTCGGGGGTAACCATGGAAGTATCATTTACCTGCGTGATAAAATCACCCTTATCAAAACCGGCACGTGATGCCTGGCTCATGGTTTCCATGCGGTCGACGACAAGACCGGTTGTTCCGACCGGAAGCTCAAGCTTCTTCCAGGCCTTTTCATTGGCAGGTACGAGATCCATACCCATGATTTCCATCCGGCCATCATCCTTCTTGTTATCACCAATCCCCAGTTTTTCGCGTTCCTGTGCGCGACGACGGGATTTGGCTTCATCCATGTCGTCAGGGATCAGGGTAAAGCTGCGATATCCGTTATGACGCCAGACCGTCACAGTGGTTTCGCCTTTGACCATTGCCGCCTGCATCCGGAAACTCATCCGGGATTTAACACTTTCGCCATTGACGGCGACAATCACGTCACCGGCCCGAATACCGGCCTTGTAAGCAGGTTCATCATCAGGCGCGCGCGCGATCAACATGCCTTCGTCGCGATCCATCCCAAGAAGCTTGCCCATGCCTTTTTTGACTTCGCTATAACCGATGCCAAACCAGCTGCGCTTGATCTCGCCATCTGCGATCAACAGCTTGATGATGCCCTGTGCATGTTCAGACGGGATCGAAAACGCCAGTCCTTCGTTCCCGCCAGAGCGGGTATAAAGTGCTGAGTTCACGCCAATCACCTTGCCATCCATCGACAAAAGCGGCCCGCCGGAATTCCCCTTATTCACAGCAGTATCGGTCTGAATGTAAGGGTTATATTGCCCTTTGCTCAGTTCACGCTGCTTGCCGGAAATAACCCCGGTGGTCAGACTTTGATCAAACCCGTACGGATAACCAACCGCAAAAACCTCATCGCCGATTGCACTGGCATGCGCACTGCCCCATTTCAGCGGCGTCACGCCATCTGGCATGTCGACCTTAAGGACGGCAAGATCGGTCAGGAAGTCCTTGCCGACCAGTGTTGCCGGAAGACGACGATCATCATTCAGGACAACGATAAATCGCATACCATCACGCACCACATGTTCGTTGGTAACGATCAGACCATCATGCGAGACAAAGAAACCTGTCCCGGTCGCTTTGTTGCGACGCTGTTTTTCCCAGTCATGTTTGGGTTCGTTCGGGTCTTCCTTTTCATCTTCGTCATCATTGTCATCTTTGCGGCGCTCGTCCGGGGGAAGCCAGAAATCTTCGCCATTTTCTTTTTTCTCGCGTTCTTCAGCGACGATCTCGTTGTAGCTTTTCTTGACCACATTGATACGCACCACCCCCATCGAGATATCCTTGTAGATATCGGAAAGGATGGTTTCGCCGGTCGCGGCGAAGGATGGCGACGGCATGCCAATGCCCGGCATTGCCAACAAACCTGACACCATGCCAATGGCGATCAGACGGGATATCGAAACTCTCATTGCGGGTATTCCCTTTGGACAAAGAAAGGCGCACCAGCGCAAAGCTGGCGTGCCAACTGTGGAAATTTCAGTAGGTGTATGTGAGGCCAAGCCAGAACGTCCGGCCTTTGCGATAGGGGTTCGCCGATGACAGCGTGTGGTTCCCCCCGCGATTGAGCACATTGTCAATCGAGGCATTGAGCGTAAGAACACCGTGTTCTTCACGGATGACGTCGTAATCAAGCGTCATATCCAAATCGAAGCGGGCCTTGTTATAGCCGTCTTCGTAGATGTCATAAGACTCGCCATCGACCGTAATATTCGATCCGCTATCCTTGATCGTGTCATAGCCCATCGTGTACCGCCCTGTCAGGCCCGTACGCAGACTGTCATCAAGGTAACTGGAATACAAAGTGGCGTTGAACATGATCGGTTCGTCGAGATTTCCGGTCAGAACATTCAAATCCATCGTCTGGATCACGTTACCTTTGTAGTAGACCCCTTCGTCCTCGTCGCTGGTAACGTAATAGGTGTTGTTTGACGTACGCCGTTCGGAATATTGACCATTGATACTGAAAGCATGACGACCACCCCACGGGTCGCCACCGATCTGCTTGCTCCATTCAACCGAATAGGACGAATAGGAACTCGATCCGTCGTTTGACAGGGTATAGGTCGAAAGACTGCTGTCTGTTGAATCGCGCGCAAACTGGTCTTTGCCTTCGCGCTCGATCCATTTCAGGCGCGTTGTTCCACCAAGGAACGGCAAGGGAAAGGAAACGGCAGCAGTACGTTCATCGGTAAAGGGGGTTTTGAGGCCCGCACCACTGAAGTTGTATTTCGTCCCCGACGACAAATATGACCAGTCGTCAGAGTAAATGATGTCGGTCCCGCTGGTCGTGCCCGTACGGCTTTCGACAGTGGTGGCCGGTGTTGCATCACGCAGGGCATAACTTAGCATATTTGCAGAATAATAGCGGTTCCAGCCGGCCGTGAAGCTGATGTCCCAATCGGTGTAATAGGTCGCATTAAAACGCGGCGCCAGATTGGTATTGCCAAGAAAAGTCTCGCGTTCCAGACGAAGTCCCGGACGCACTTCGAGTTCTCCGAACGGAACTGCATCAAAAAGCATTCCGTATTCGGCATAAAGTGCCCCGGTGGCGAAGCTTGTCGTGCCCGAAAAACTGTTATACTTGACGCGCCGTCTTGATACCTGGTCACCATCATCGCAAGCAACATCGTCAGCATCAGCACAGACAATGTTGCTGTTCACCGAAGTCGAGTAGTAATAGAAAACATCTTCAGGACGCCGACGGTTGGCACGAATGGTGTGCAGATCGGCGCCGACCAGAACATCTCCCCCCCACAAGTCCCCCGTCAAATCAGCGGTATATCCCAGATCCTGCTCGGTTTGGCTCAGATCACCATACCAGCCGTCATAGCAGTTGGTTGCACCACATAAATTCTCGTACTTGGAACCGGCTACGCCTGAACGGATCTGTCGCCGAATGTTGCTTTCGGACTCCCGGGCGTTTTGCGATGTATTGAAAGACAGCTTGGTATCGAGTTTCAGGTTCGAGAAACCGAAACCTTCATAGTCGATGGGCGTTTCAAGTCCGACATAGGTGCTGACCCCGTCGCCGGTAATATCCATCTCGCTGTTATAGTTTTCGGTCGCCGCCCATTCCTGCGTGTAAGGTGCGTAGATAATCTGGGTCGTCAGTTTGACCCCGTTGTCACCTTTGAATTGCAGCTTGCCCAGAATGTTGTCGGCTTCACTTTGGGTCGTTACCTGGCGCCCGAAATAGTCATCACCTGCTGTTTTGGTTGTTTCTGCCGTCTTGCGTTCTGCCGACAACAACAGCCCCCAGTTTTCGGCAACAGGCCCACTGGCATGGGACCCAAAATTCAGGCGACTAAATCGCGGTTCGCGTGCCTCTGTATCCGGCGTATCCTCAGATTTGAGATGATAGTCCGTCCAGTTCGACCCAGCCCGGCTGATATTGGCCGAAAAAGTTGGTGTGTCGCTTGGGTCCATGACCGTGTAATTGATTACACCACCTTGAAAGCCGCCATATTTGGCCGAGACGTTACTATCAAGAATCTCAGCCTGCTCCAGGATCGATGCGCTGACATAGACACTTTGCGGGTGCAGCCCGTAAAGATCATCCGCATTGATCGAGCTTTTATCATCGTCAGGCAGGTTGCTTTCACCGTTGTAACTTGAATCCGTACCGCCAATTGAATTGATGCCAATCCCGTCAAGCCGGATATTGTTTTGATCAATTGCCCCGCCTGAAATGCTCAGAGTTTGCGGACGCAAATCTTGTTCGGCTGTTGCCGAAGCACCATCGTCACGCTGTCCCGGCGCCACATACTGAACATTCGGATTGGCGCGAAAAATCATGTTTGGATCGTTATTGCCCTGAACAAATCCCTTGATCAGTTCCGAGCTGTAAACCGTCGACCCACTGGCAGAACCCGATCCCAGCGCAACACCCGGTGCCCGACTGGCCTGCACCACAATCGGGGCCGTCATGGTTTCGTCATTCGTTTCCGGGGCATAGCGTTCAAGAACGACAATTTGACCGTTGATCAGCGAAAAGGTCAGGTCGGTTCCATCGAACAAAGCCTGAAGCGCTGATTGCAAATCAAACGTTCCCGAAAGCGCATTGCCATCCTGGGCAAGGTTCACCCCGTCGACTGCGGAAAAAGGATGCCCCGTAAGCTCAGAGATTTTTTCCAAAGCCTGCATCAAGGGCTGCGCCGGAATATCGAACGGATACTTGGTAACGATAATGGCCGGGGTATTTTCGGTTTCAGGTGTGACACCTGTGTTTGCCGCGGGCCCTGATTGTTGGGCATGAGCAGAAACACCAAAGATCGCAATCAGCATGGAAGCACATGCCACCCCTGACATAAGCTTCCATTTCTTCCCCCCGTCCGACTTACTGGAGCAAAGCATCAAGTCGGAAACCCCGTTATTCATAGTCATCAGATGTCGCCTGATATCCGTTATTGCGTATCACTCGCAAATACGGACGCGACGTATCAGACAAACCGGACAGATTTTTCTTACTTTTTTGAAAGAAGCCCAAACCCAGGGGAAATCAGGGCAGCATTTATCGGGAAAATCAGATGCGATCCGTCAACAGGACATACCCGAACGGCAAGTCATATCGATTGACTTTCAAAGACTTGACCAGAAGGCCGATGGTCTTTTCGCCGTCTGCAACATTAAGACGCCCGCGCACCAAACGATCGGCAACGCCCGGATCGATCACAAGCTTTATACCGCTTTGGCGTCGAATTGCCGCCGCAACATCGACAAGGGGCTTTGATGCAAACAGACGCCATCCCTCGGACACTTTTTCAATTTGTGCCGCTGTTATTTCGCGTCGGATCAGCTTGCCCGTCTGATCCAATATGATCCCCTGTCCGGCTGTCAGGGTTACTTCGCCAAATTCGCCACTTTGACGTTCGCGAACGCGAACGATACCCTCGGCCACACCAATTTCATCACCGTGCGGATCACTGATGACAATGAATTGCGTACCGACAACAGTTACATCACTGTATGCGGTTGAAACCACCATTGGCCGGTTTTTATCCGGAGATGCTTCGATTGTTATCGCACCTTCTTCAAGGTGAAGATGTCTTTGTTCAGACGTCATCGCCCAGGATACAACAGCTCCGGGTGCCAGTGTGATCCGACTGCCATCTGAAAGAGTTTGGTGAATAGCATAACGTTCCGCAACCAGACGCTGGTCCCGGTCACCTCCCCCTGCAATATTCAGACTGCTCAGGGCAATTACAGCCGCAACCGAAAGCGTTGCCGCAATCCCGGCAAACAGACCCATCCTTCGCACGAGGCGTCTTGTCCTGGATGCTGCCGGTTCGAAATTCCGGGATGCCGGCTTTCGCGCCTGCTTATTCGGACTGCCCGGTTGCGTCTGAAGTTCTGCCTCCAAACCGGCAAGCAGGTTATTAAACCCGTCATCGGCCATGAACGCATTTACTTTGTCCGCGGCAATCTGGTGATCCGGGCTGCGCTGGCACCATTCCCTGAATTCTGCATAAATGTCGGAATTTGGATCGTCTACACCCTTTCGGGCATGCCAAGCGATCGCCAGATCCATCAGGTCGTCGGACATCAGGGCATCAGTAACCTCGTCTTGATCAGACAGGTTGTCGCTGACTGGGCCCCGGTCCCAATGTTGCGGCTTGTCACTCACAATCATCGCCTAGTCGAGTTTTTCCAGAATATCGCGGCATGCCGATAATGCACGATACAGGTGCTTTTCAATCGCGGACTGCGACAGTCCGGTCACAGATGCGATTTCATCATGGCTCTTACCATGCAACTTTCGCAAGATGAAGACTTCCCGTGATCGCGGCGTCAGGGTTCTAAGTGCTTTCTCAAAGGCTTCAAGCCGCTGACGATGGTAGATTACCTGTTCGACAGACGGGGTATCTGCCGCTGTCCATTCAAGCGGATCACTTTCCTGTTGAAGATCAACCATCACGCCCGCGCTATTGCGCCTGCGCATACGATCACGCACCAGATTGATCACGATGGTCCGCAAATAGGCAGGTCGATCATCAATCGACTGATCCGATGCCCCCGCAGCACGGATGAATGCGTCCTGGACAATATCGCGCGCTTCTTCCAAATCACCCAACCTGCGCGCAGCAAGACGCAACAGGTTTTCACGTTCCTGTTCGAAAGCACGAAGCAAATTGTTTGGATAGCCCGACTGCGAAAGCATAAATCGTTTGGGTGTGATTGGCGGGGATGGCGGAAGCAGGTTACTGCAATACACCAACCAACCTTAAATGCAAATGGTTATTAATTACATTCGCATTCCAACGAGCAACAAAGGTTCCCGCTTTCCTCCACCGACATAAGCCAGAAACGTCACGTTGAAATAATGAACTGTTCGATATCGACTTCGTCGCATTGATTGGGACGAAGATATCGGCGGCCATAATCGATATAGGTGCCGCTGACCAAAAACAGTTCGAACAGGTCATTATCGATCTGCCCCTTGTCGCGCATATCAGCAAGTATGGCGATGCATTCCGACAACAGTTTGGGTCGTTTATAGGGGCGATCAACAGCCGTCAGGGCCTCGAATATATCGGCGATCACCATCACCTTTTCGAGGATACCCATTTCATCACCGGTCAGGCCGCGCGGATAGCCAGATCCGTCCATTTTTTCATGGTGGTTACCCGCAATTTCGGGAATTCGTTGCAGTTCCTTGGGATAGGGCAGTTGCGCAAGCATATCTTGGGTGATCACCACATGATCATTGATCACCTGCCGTTCTTCAGAGGTCAGGGTGCCGTGCGGGACGGACAGGTTATAAAGCTCGCCGCGGTTAAAGCCCTGATAGATGTGATCTTCACGATCCATCAGAATGTTTTCTGTTCCCGGTTCGCGAAGGGATGCCAGATCAGCATCGCTCAGTCGTTCATTTTCCGCCCATGACAGACCAAGTGTCCGGTCGAAATGCCGGGTCCATTTCAGTTCGGCAATATCATGCAATGCATAGATCGCATCCGTATCAATCTCGGCATCGCCAATATTGGCATCGGCAACCAGCGCAAATTGCGCTTCAAGTTGCGAGACCTTGATCTGAAAATCGGTTTCGCAAATATCGGGGTCTTCACCCGCGAGTTTGCGTTTGAGCATCTCGATCTCGGCATCGCGTCTTAGAACTTCGAACCGGGTGCGGATTTCGTGAATGCGGTTATGGATGGTTTCAAGCTTGGTGGCTTTTTCAATGACATGATCGGGTGTTACGATCTTGCCGCAGTCATGAAGCCAGGCCGCCAGATCAAGTTCGTACCATTCCATATCGGTCAGGTAGAAATTGGAGAACGGTCCGCGCTTATCATCGACCGCGGCCTGTGCCAGCATTCTGGCAATCACCGGCACCCGGGAACAATGATCGGCCGTATGTGGGGATTTGGCGTCAATCGCATGACCAAGAACACGCACGAAGCTTTCCATAAGGTCACGCTGCGCGACCAGCAAACGACTGTTTTCAATGGCGACGGCGGCCTGACTGGCAAGTGCGCTGATGATCGGTTCGATCTCTTTATCAAAAGAAATCACATTGCCCTGATCATCACGCGCATTGATCAGCTGAAGAACACCAATCACCGCCCCGCTGGTGTTTTTAAGCGGAACCGTCAGAAACGATTTGGACCGATAACCGGTTTTGGCATCAAAGGCGCGCGTGCCGGTAAAATCAAATCCCTCGGCGCAATAGGCGTCTTCGATATTAATCGACTTGCCACTTAGCGCAACATAGGTCGCGATATTGCGATAGTTCGGTTTGCCTTCGACATCATAAAGCGGCAAGGGCGGAAACGGCTTTTCGGCTTCGCGACCGCTGACGAAAAAGGTGTTGAGTGTATCGTTCATCAGAATGCGAAAATGCAGTTCGCTTTCTTCGCGATTCACAAGATAAAGCGACCCGCCATCCGCGTTGGTGAAATCGCGCGCAGCCATAAGAATCTTCTGGTTAAGCTCCTCTCGCCCCTGTTGGGCTGAAAGAGCAATCCCCAGATCGACCAGTTTTGCCAGATAGCTTTCTTCACTTTTGTGGCTTTCGGTCACTTCTTTGCGGTGACTCTGCGCCTTGTCGGCTTCACGCGCCATTAATTTTCTCGCCCACTCAACAATCAGATTGTTTGCATCGTTACGCTGACACACTATCGATCAATAGTGAATATGTTACCTAAGTTGCGATTTTTCTAACAAATCACAAGTTTTTGCCGCGAAAACCGACATCACATCCCTGCCATACCGTCTGCAGGGTTGCCAATTTGCCCGGAATGGACTATCCGACGCGGTGAAAGCGTGCCGGCCTTATGATCGTGCAACTGATCACGCATTCCGATCATTCACATCATGCCCCGGCGCCCAACCATTATGCCCGGAGGCGACCGCATGATCCCCCGTTATTCCCGTCCGCAGATGACATCCATCTGGGAACCGGCGAACAAATTCCGTATCTGGTTCGAAATTGAAGCACACGCTGCTGACAAACTGGCTGAACTCGGTGTTATCCCGACTGAATCCGCCAAGCTTGTTTGGGAAAAAGGCGACAAGCCCTATACCCAGGACCGTATTGATCGCATCGACACCGTCGAAGCCGAAGTCAAACATGACGTGATCGCGTTCCTGACCGAACTGGCCGAACAGGTTGGTGAAGAAGCCCGTTTTGTCCACCAGGGCATGACCAGCTCGGACGTTCTGGACACCTGCTTTAACGTGCAGCTTGTTCAGGCAACCGACATCCTGCTTGAAGATATGGACAAGCTTCTGGCCGCCCTTAAAAAGCGCGCCTATGAAACCAAAGACGTTCCCTGCATGGGCCGTTCGCACGGCATCCACGCAGAGCCGGTGACCTTTGGTCTCAAGCTTGCGACTTTCTATGCGGAATTCAAACGTAACCGTGATCGTCTGGTTGTTGCCCGCGAAGAAATCGCGACCTGCGCCATTTCCGGTGCAGTTGGCACCTTTGCCAACATCGATCCGAGCGTTGAAGAACATGTCGCTGCCAAGCTTGGCCTGAAACCGGAACCGGTTTCGACCCAGGTTATCCCGCGTGACCGTCATGCCGCCTATTTCGCAGCCCTTGGTGTTATCGCATCCTCAATCGAGCATCTGGCAACCGAAATTCGTCACCTTCAGCGTACCGAAGTTCGCGAAGTTGAAGAATTCTTCTCCAAGGGGCAGAAAGGCTCCTCGGCGATGCCGCACAAACGTAATCCGGTCCTGACCGAAAACCTGACCGGCCTTGCCCGTCTGGTGCGTTCGATGGCAATCCCGGCAATGGAGAACGTTGCCCTGTGGCACGAGCGCGACATTTCGCACAGCTCGGTCGAACGTAATATCGGCCCGGACGCGACCGTAACGCTTGATTTCGCTTTGATGCGTTTGACCAACGTTGTCGAAAATCTGGTGATCTATCCGGAACGTATGGACGAGATCCTTAACCAGATGGGTGGTTTGGTCTTCTCGCAGCGCGTGCTGCTGACCCTGACCCAGTATGGTGTTTCGCGTGAAGATTCCTATCGCATCGTTCAGCGCAATGCGATGAAGGTCTGGAACCGCGAAGGCGATCTTCTGTCGCTTCTGAAAACCGACGAAGACGTTACCGCACGTATCCCGATGGATAAACTCGAAGCTCTGTTCGATCTTGGTTACCACACCAAGCATGTCGACACGATCTTTGCCCGCGTGTTTGCCGACTAACGGCAACCCGGATCAAATATCAAAGCCCCGGTCATTGGCCGGGGCTTTTTTTGTTCCAGATTTATTCGTGTCCGTACGCCCTGAGCAGCAATGGCAAGCGCTGCCCCTGCAGCATCATATGATCACGCATAAGAAAATCGGCTTCTGCACCATTACCCGCCAACACCGCATCTTTAATGTTCACATGCTCCTCAAATGACTGCTCAAGCCGACCTCGAATTCCATAAGGCATCGATCTGTAAGGATTGATCGTCCTGGACAAGTCAGCAAGTTGATCAATTAACCGATCATTCTCTGACGCTTTATGTATAGCAGTATGGAATTGAAGGTTTGCAGCGGCATAAGCCTCTGTATCTTCCTTCTCAACAGCCCGATTGCAGGCCTCCAGACCTTCTAAAAGATTCTTCAGATGAGCATCTGTCAAACGTTCTGACGCCAGCCGACACGCCATTCCTTCAAGCTCGGCACATACTTCAAACAGATCAATCAATTCCTTTATCGACAAAACTCTGACGAAGGCCCCTTTGCGCGACCGCGTTTCCAAGAGCCCACTTTCAACAAGTGATCTCACCGCTTCGCGTACCGGTGTTCGTGAAACCCCGAATCTTTCGGCAAGCGCTGCCTCTTCGAGCTGGTCCCCGGGGCTAAGTACACCTGATTGAATTTCGTTTTTAAGTTCTTCGATAAGTTGGTCGGCTACACGCGCCATTTACAATCCCCTGTTTCTGCGAGGATTTTATCCAGAACAAGGCCATAAGTCGACACGCAATAGTTTTTTATTGCATTCTTATAAATTTTATATGTATACAGATAAAACTCAAACGAACACACAAAGAGACATTCAGTGATCAAAACCATCCTATCGCCCACACCTACAGGTAGCACTTTTATTCCTAACCGAACCCAAGCAGAGAACTCAATCTACCGCACCAGTGGTCCACAAACGATCTCCGGCATCACGTCGCGCAGATGCTCCTTGATCAAAACAAACCTTCTTGGCTCTCAGTCGCCTGCATGCTTGTTACCATTCTGCTTCCGTGCATCTTCCCTAAGATTGCGACGTAGCGTCCGGACGCAACCATGGATTCTTCCTTGTAATTTTCACGAGAAATGAAACGGAGACCAATATGCCATTTTCGGAAAGAACCAGACGGATCGGAATGATAGTACCGAGTTCCAATGTCACTATGGAAACCGAGATTCCTGCACTTCTTAAAGCACGTGAACATATCCTGCCAGATCGCTTCACCTTTCACTCGTCACGCATGCGCATGAAAAGCGTGATCAAGGAAGAGCTGGAGGCAATGGATGCCGATAGTAAACGTTGCGCTCAAGAACTGTCTGACGCCGCAGTAGAAGTCCAAGCATATGCCTGCCTTGTTGCAATCATGTCGATGGGGCTGGGTTACCACAGAACATCATCAGAAACTCTATACCAAGCAACCGTGGACAACGGTTGTCCTACACCTATTCTCAATTCAGCAGGAGCACTGGTCGACGGCATTCAAGAACTTGGCGCGAAGAAAGTTGCTATAATTTGCCCATACATGCGGCCACTCACTGAAATGGTAGTCAACTACATTGAGAATGAAGGGATTGAAGTTCACGACTTTCTGGCACTGGAAATTCCTGACAATTTGGCGGTCGCAGCTCAGGATCCGTGCGCGCCTGCTGAACTGTGGCGTAAACTCGACCTTACAGGTGTTGATGCAATCGTTGCATCTGCTTGTGTGCAGATGCCCTCTTTGCCATCAATTGAAATGATTGAACGCGCATCTGGTCTTCCGACCTTGTCTGCGGCAGTGGCCACGACCCGGAAAATTTTGCAGATGCTTAATCTTTCCGAAATTGCACCTGGAGGAGGAGCCTTACTTTCCGGAGGTTTACCATCCAAACGCATTCAAGCCACCTGAACTCACGATCTGAATGCAACCAGCCCAATCCAGTTTCCGAGGCCAGTAATAACAATATTGCCCCGGAACAACTTGCCAGCCTCTTTGGGCAGCCCTCCGCGCTTATAACTACCACCGAGTTGACATACACACGGAAAAGGAAACCTAATAATGAAGCTTCATATTCAAGGATGGAACGAAGGCGCGCCAATACCCAATAAATTTGCCTTTGGTAAAATCCCTACTGAAGGACGGTTTGAATTGGCAGAGAACATCAATCCGGCCATTTTCTGGACAGACATCCCCAAAGGCACCAAATCGTTCGCTCTAATTTGCCATGATTCGGATGTTCCATCTTCTGGTGAGAACGTCAATATTGAGGGCAAAACAATATCCCCAGACTTACCAAGGGTCGACTTTTACCACTGGGTCGTTGCAAATATACCGCCGTCAACAACCAAAATTGACGAGGGTCAGGCTTCAAATAGGGTGACACCAACGGGAAAGAAGCCTGGAGCTCGCCCATATGGCGAAGCAGGGTTGAACAACTACACCAATTGGTTTGCTGACCATCCCACTATGGGTGGAAACTATGCAGATTATGACGGCCCATGCCCTCCCTGGAATGATGCACTTATTCATCGCTACCATTTTACCATTTATGCACTCGACGTTAATGAAGTTCCTCTGCCACAGCCCTTCGGTGGCCCTGAACTGTTAACCGCGATTGATGGTCATGTTTTGGCAAAGGCCTGCTATACGGGCACATATTCAATGAACCGCGACCTTTAATCACCTCCCCGATCGGCTCACACCGATTGGGGAGTAAACTTGTGTAAGTTCGCTTGCTTCATCAAGCAACCAGTCACGAAACAGCCGGACCTGCCTGCGCAATTCGCGCTTTTTCGGATGGACCAGATAATAGCCAAGGGGCACCGTTAGGACATGTTGCGGGAAAAGATGAACGAGCTTGCCTTCGCTTACATCTTCCTCGGTCAGAAGCGGGTTGGCAATCACCACGCCCTGATTGTGAATGGCGGCCTCGATTACCATTGCGGTCTGATCAATATCGATATGCTTGATCAACCGGCTTTGTTCCGGCGCAATACCGGCAAAGGTCGCAAGCCAGTCCGACCACCAGTGATGCTTGGTATCATTGATCAGGGTTGCCCGAACCAGATCGGCCGGCGTTGCAAGCCCCAATTCATCGCGATAGGACGGCGCACAATACACAGCCGCCTGCCCGCGATACAGCAACACAGCTTCAAGGCTGTCATCATTACCATCAAAATAACGCACCGCGATATCAAGCCCGTCATGATCGAAGTTCGGCCGTTCTTCGGTTGAACCGACATGCAGGGCAGTTGTCGGATGCATGATCAGAAACCGCGCCATCCGCGGTGAAAACCATTTGGCGGCAAAACTGGGTGGCATGACAAAATGAACGGAATGATCCTGACGATGGCGCAACTGTGCGCTGGCATCTGAAATCTGCTGCAAGGCCGGACCAATCCGGGCGGCATAGGCCAATCCATCCGCCGTTGGATAGACCTGCCGAACCGAACGGGTGAACAGCTCCACGCCCAGCCATTCTTCAAGCTTGCGGATTTGCTGCCCCACCGCGCCGGGTGTGACATTCAGTTCTTCTGCCGCCAGCGAGAAGCTTTGCAGACGCAGGGCAGCTTCGAATGCCGGAAGCGATTTAAGCGGCGGATAAAGCGACATAATGCATTTTTTCTATATTATGATCCAGATAGCATGATTTGTAGAATACACTGCAAACAAGTAAATGTCGTGAAACATCGCAATCCGGATTTTCCGACATGAAGAAGAATGCCTATATCGTTTTCGGATTTTTAGCCCTTGTCTGGGGGCTGACCTATCTGTTTAACAAGACAGCCAGCCACTATGTCAGCCCGATGCAAATCGTTATGGTGCGGGTAACCATGGGCTTTCTTCCGCTATGTCTGATTGCACTGGTTCGCGGCAAACTGAAATGGGGCCACCTGCGATATACCCACCACTTTGTGGTCATGTCGCTGCTTGCTGCGTCGGTTTACTATTATGCCTTTGCCAAGGGCGTTGCGATTTTGCCCTCAAGCATCGCAGGCATTCTGGCCGGTGGCATCCCGTTCTTCACCTTCGTCGCAGCCCTTCTGTTTCTGAAAGGCGAACCGATCAATCTGCGTTCGGTTGGCGGGCTATTGCTGGGCTTTGCCGGGATCGCATCGATTGCCCGTCCCTGGGAAGGTGGCGGCGGGGCCATTGATCCGGCTGGCGTGGGCTATATCGCGCTTGGATCGGCCTGTGTCGGCCTATCCTTTGTCTATGCCCGCAAGTTCCTGAGCCCGCTTGGGATTTCGCCGATTGCGCTTTGCACCTATCAGCTTGGTCTTTCATCGGCGACCATGCTGGTGATTGGCGACTTTGATGGCATTGACGCCATTTTTGTCAATCCGCTGGCAACGGTCGGCCTGTTTATCGGGCTGGGCCTGTTTGGCACCGGGATTGCCTATATGTGTTATTACTATGTTGTTGAAAAGCTTGGCGCGATCAAGGCTGCCAGTTCGACCTATATCCCGCCGGTAATCGGTCTTGCCACCGGCACATTGATCCTTGGTGAAACAGTCACCCTGACAGATCTGATCGCGACATCTGTCATTCTGGTTGGCGTGATCATCATGCAGTCGGGCAGATCCCCCGCTGTCTCGGCCCCTTCGACCTTACAAGATGTCCGGGCCCACAACCGGCCCGAACATGCCTGAGAGCTCCCTGTTCTCAGAGGCTGCGCCCCCGTTTCCGGGGGCGCTTTTTTTATTCTGGTCAGGCTTTTACGTTGCTTTCGTTGCCGCCGCGCGGACAAAGGCCGTAATCAACGGGTGACTTTCGCCACGCAAACCGGATCGTTCCGGCTGAAAAGCCGTTCCGATAAAGAACGGATGCCCATCAAGTTCCACCGCACGCGGGTCTCCATCCTGATCCCAGGCCGACACACTTAGCGGTTGCCCATCAAGCAGTCCGACATAGTCACGGTTAAAACCGTAACTGCATCGATAGGTTTCAGACACCCTGTCCACTCCGTAATAACGATGGATCGAACTATCCTTCACCAGATCAATCCCGCCATCCTGATCAATCAACGCACAGACAAGCGGCGCAATCAGCGGAAGTTCGGCTTCGGGATCAATTTCGGCATTTGCAGCATTCCCCAAACCCAGCACGTTGCGCGCATATTCAAGAACGGCATGTTGATAGCCCCCGCACGTTCCCATAAAAGGCACGTTACGGGTTCGGGCATATCCAATGGCGGCAAGCGCCCCGTCAAAGCTTTGATACGGACTTGCCGGGACACACCAGATGCCATGATAGCTGCCCAGAAGCCCTTCGGGATCAATATCATCAAGGGCAGTTGTTGAAATCCAGTCACTGGTAACCGGCACATCAATCTGGCTCCCGGCAATATCAAGCGCCTTGGGAATGGCTTGATGGGCCGTAACATCGGGGTTGAAGTCGCCAACCAGCGCAATTTTGACAGTCATGAATTTATCCTCGTTTCAGGTGACATTACGAGGGAATGCAAATCGGCTCGAACAACAAAAAACGGCCCGTGAAATCACGAGCCGGGATTTGTGCCGCAAACAGAGCTGCCTTTGACGAAGATACTACAGAGTTCCCGCCCGCGCCATATCTTCCAGTGCCATTTTTACCGCCTGTGCGCGATTGGACACATTCAGTTTGCGATAGATATTTTTCAGATGGTATTTGACCGTGATTTCACGAAGGTCCAGATGACGCGCGATATCCTTGTTCGGACGCCCTTCTGACAACAATGCAAGCACTTCACGTTCACGCGGGGTCAGACGTGCAAAATCGCCTTCGC
This sequence comes from Thalassospira profundimaris, assembly GCF_003326675.1. GTDB lineage: Bacteria > Pseudomonadota > Alphaproteobacteria > Rhodospirillales > Thalassospiraceae > Thalassospira > Thalassospira aquimaris. The sequence goes on along the minus strand of NZ_JPWF01000003.1, from coordinate 295,780 downwards.
TTCCGAAACCGCCGGCAAGACGGCTGTCGGAGTCCCCACCGCCAACCATGCCGTCGCTCAGATCATTGAGGATCGAAGACGGCAGATACTTTTCACCGGCCAGCACCAGCTGAACCGCATTTGCCAACGCCTGACCACGCAGGGTTTTGGGAATAAATCCGTGTGCACCCGCCTCGATTGCATGACGCACATCCTCGCTGCGATAGGCACCGGACAACAAAACCACAAAGGTCGATGGTGCGACCTTTTCCAGTGCACGTTTAAGGCCATCAAGCCCGTTCATGCCCGGCATCCGCAAATCAAGCAGGACCAGATCAAAGGTATTATTTTCGGCAATAAGATCCAAAGCCGGGTCAAGCGCGCCGGCTTCAGCCACTTCGCAATCTTCGAAATACTGCTGGAACAGCAGTGATATTGCCTCACGAACCAGGTCGTGATCATCCGCCAAAAGGATACGCAAAGCCTTTGCCCTTCTTCTACCTGATTAGCATCCTTTGCGCTTGGCAAAGGATTGTACACCAAAAGGTTGCACCCACTGATTTTCAATCTCGAAATGCAGGATACGAGACCGCCTAGTGGTTTGCAAACTAGAAGTTTTTGGCGAAGGCCCGTTTCCTGACCATCAGGTCAGGACTTCTGCACGCGCAACCGGACGTAGTTCTTCGAGTTTTGCGTTAAGTTGGGACACTGTGATGTCGATATTCTTACGACCAAAGTCTGCAAGCAGAAGCGCCACGACACTGTTCTCACGCGGGTTTGCAACCAACTCGCCAACGGTTTTGACAGCATATGCCTGACATTCGTCAGCGGACATGCCCATTTGCTCGCCAGCCCAAACGATCAGCATCTTGTAAAGATGTGTTTCGATACGAAAATCCTGTTCAAGATCAAAGCTGTATTTCGCCTCGAAACCGCGTTCGCGATCATTAAAGCTGTTCATATCGTTCCCTCCTTGACGTTTTTCCCATCCCGCCACAGCACGTTCGGGATCGGTTGCCTGCATTAGTATTTGAGAACAAAGCGGGCCTTTTACACCCCTCTGCTTGATACTTTTGAATTTGACAAATGAGCTGTCATGACGCTTTGATCTGGCTCATGTGCACAGTCATTATTTTGCGCCGTCCCGACCATGAATGGCCGGTGATCATTGGCGCCAATCGCGATGAAATGAATAACCGCCCCTGGAAGTCCCCGGCACGCCACTGGGATGATCGCCCGGATGTTATTGCCGGTCTTGACGAAACCGCGGGCGGCACCTGGCTTGGCGTCAACGAAGACGGTGTGGTTGCTGCCGTGCTGAACCGGTTTGGCACACTTGGCCCGGCCGCAGACAAACGATCCCGTGGTGAATTGCCGCTTGAGGCCCTTGACCATGCCGACGCGATTGATGCCGCACAGTCACTGGCCGAGCTTGATGGCGGTGCCTATCGACCATTTAACATGGTGGTTGCTGATAACCGGGATGCCTATTGGCTGGCCAATCGTGGTACAGGCAAAATCGAGATCACCGAAATCCCCGAAGGTCTTTCGATCCTGACCGCGCACGATCTTAACGACACCGCCAACAGTGCACGCACAAGGCGCAATCTTCCGCGGTTCAGAGCGGCACCGTCGCCCAACCCCGAAGCCGATGACTGGTTTGCCTGGCAGGCATTGCTGGCAGATACCGGCATCGAGGCCCCCGATCCCGAACATTACGACATCCGTGCCGATGCGATGCTGGTGCGCAGCAATATGGGATTTGAGACGGTTTGTTCGTCCCTGATCGGATTACCGGCGATTCCCACCAGCGAACATGAATTGCCCCGCCGTCCGGTCTGGCTGTTTGCCGATGGACAACCCGACAAGACCCCGTTCCACCCGGTCAACCTGTAACCGGTATGATCAGAGAAAACAGAGCATTGCCAAAAGGTTGCAGTGCAAAATCATCTGTGAGCCCCACGACACCGCGACGGTTGCAATTTTTGATTATCAAGTTTGCGTAAATAGAGCTTAAGCGACAATTGAGTTTCTCGCCAAGCACTGCTATACGGGGGGCGCGAATTTCAGGGTGCCTGCGCAGTTGCCGTGCGGGCCTAGATGTGAAAGATCCCGCCAATGTCCAGAAAGCAGCCCATTTACGAGGGTAAAGCCAAGGTTCTTTACGAAGGTACTGAGCCCGGTACGATCATTCAGTATTTCAAGGATGACGCCACTGCGTTTAACGCTCAGAAGCGCGGCACCATTGCCGGCAAGGGCGTCCTGAATAACATGATCACCGAATTCGTCATGACCCGTCTGGCAGAAATCGGTATCCCGACCCACTTCATTCGTCGCCTTAACATGCGCGAACAGCTTTGCAAAAAATGCGAAATTGTTCCGATCGAAGTTGTGGTTCGCAACATCGTTGCCGGTTCGATGGCAAAGCGTCTTGGCCTTGAAGAAGGCGAACGTCTGCCGCGTCCGATCGTCGAATTCTACTACAAAGACGATGCACTGGGCGATCCGCTGGTGTCTGACGAGCATATCCTTGCTCTTGGCTGGGCAAGCCCGGACGAGCTGGAAGAAATCGTTGGCATGACCCTTCGCGTAAATGATTACCTTTGCGGCCTGATGCGCGGCATCGGCATCAAACTGGTCGATTTCAAACTTGAATTCGGTCGCGTTTGGGAAGGTGACTTTGCGCAGCTGGTTCTGGCCGATGAATTCAGCCCGGACAACTGCCGCCTTTGGGACGCAGTGACCAACGAAAAGATGGACAAGGACCGTTTCCGTCGCGATCTCGGCGGCGTCGAAGAGGCCTATCAGGAAGTCGCGCGCCGTCTTGGCGTTCTGCCTGAGTCCGCCGAAATAGAGTCGCTGAACAAAGACGCGACCAAATAACACCCCAAGGCCGCGCTCGCGCGGCCTTTTCTTATGGCTGCCGATACATTGCGCATCGGACAGCGTTTTGTTTGCAAACAAAGTCGCGCGAGCCCCGCGCCTGCGAACTTAAAGGAGCTTCTCGTGAAAGCACGTGTTCATGTCACCCTGAAGAACGGTGTTCTTGACCCCCAGGGCAAAGCCGTTCACCACGCCCTTCAGGGCCTGGGTTTTGATGGCGTCAACGACGTCCGTCAGGGCAAATTCATCGAACTCGAACTGGATGGCACCGATGCCGCCAAGGCCGAAGCCGAGGTCAAGGAAATGTGCGAGAAGCTTCTCGCCAACACCGTGATCGAAGACTACAGCATCGAGCTGGCCTAAGCGCCTTGACGGGGATTTGCACACCCGCATCCCTGTCTATCGCGATCTAGTAACGGACATTAATCGAGAGACGGTATTTCATGAAATCCGCTGTCATCCTCTTCCCCGGCATCAACCGGGAGAATGACGCCATCGCAGCACTCGAACAGGCCACCGGCACCAAACCGGTTGTGGTCTGGCATGGCGAGACCGAGCTGCCAAAGACCGACATCATCATGGTCCCGGGTGGTTTTTCCTATGGCGACTATCTGCGTTGCGGCGCCATGGCTGCCAAGTCCCCGATCATGCGCGCTGTTGCTGAACGCGCCAAAGCCGGTGTGACCATCCTTGGCGTTTGTAACGGTTTCCAGATCTTGACAGAAGCAGGCCTGCTGCCCGGTGCGCTGATGCGCAATGCCAGCCTGAAATTCATCTGCAAAAACACGCATCTGAAAATCGAAAACGCTGACACCCGCTTTACCAACCAGTATCAGGCTGGCGACGTTGTCGACTATCCGGTCGCGCACCATGACGGCAACTTCTTTGCCGATAGCGAAACGCTTGACCGCCTTGAAGGCGAAGGTCGCGTTATTCTGCGCTATTGCGATGCGAACGGTGTTGTTGATCCGGCAACCAACCTTAATGGTTCCCAGCGCAACATTGCCGGCATCATCAACGAGGCAGGTAACGTCCTTGGCATGATGCCGCATCCGGAAAACGCGATTGATCCGCTCCATGGTGGCACCGATGGCCGCAATCTGTTCAAAAGCTTGGTGGAGGCAGCATCGTGAGTGCTATTGATTTCAACACCCCGATCACGCCGGAACTGGTCAAGGAACACGGCCTGAACGAGGAAGAGTACAATCTCGTTCTCGAAATCATGGGTCGCGAACCCAACATCAACGAACTTGGCATTTTCTCGGTCATGTGGTCGGAGCATTGCTCCTACAAGTCCTCGAAGAAATGGCTGAAAACCCTTCCGACCAAGGCTGACTGGGTCATTCAGGGTCCGGGTGAAAACGCCGGTGTCATCGACATTGGTGATGGTCAGGCTGCTGTCTTCAAGATGGAAAGCCACAACCACCCGTCCTTTATCGAACCCTATCAGGGTGCGGCAACCGGTGTTGGCGGCATCATGCGTGACGTGTTCACCATGGGCGCACGTCCGATTGCAAACCTGAACGCCCTGCGCTTTGGCGAGGCCGACCATCCGAAAACCAGCCATCTTCTGAGCGGCGTTGTCGAAGGTATCGGCGGTTACGGTAACTGCATGGGTGTTCCGACCATCGGCGGGGAAACCAACTTCCACGCATCATACAATGGCAACATCCTTGTCAATGCGATGACCGTGGGTCTGGCAGATGCCGACAACATTTTCTATTCGGCAGCAGCCGGTATCGGTAACCCGGTTGTCTATGTCGGTTCGAAAACCGGTCGTGACGGTATCCATGGTGCGACCATGGCATCGGCCGAGTTTGATGACGACAGCGAAGAAAAGCGTCCTACCGTTCAGGTTGGCGATCCGTTCACCGAAAAGCTTCTGCTTGAAGCCTGCCTTGAACTGATGGCAACCGACATGATCGTCGCAATCCAGGATATGGGTGCGGCCGGTCTGACCTCTTCCTCGTTCGAAATGGCGTCCAAAGGCGGCGTTGGTGTCGAACTGTGGCTTGATAAGGTCCCGATGCGCGAAGAAGGCATGACGCCCTATGAGCTGATGCTTTCGGAATCGCAGGAACGCATGCTGATGGTTCTGAAACCCGGTTGCGAAGATGCCGCCAAGGCAATCTTTGACAAATGGGAACTCGACTTTGCCGTCATCGGTGTTCTGACCGATACCAAACGCATGGTCCTGAAATGGCATGGTGACGTTGCCGGTGATCTTCCGATTGATCCGCTGGCCGAAGCATCGCCTGAATATGATCGTCCGTGGGAACCGACCCCGAAACAGGATCGTATTGACCCGAACAGCATTTCGGCAAAGGTCAGCCATGTTGACGCGCTGAAAACCCTGATTGCGTCGCCTGACCTTGCATCGCGTCGCTGGATTTGGGAACAGTATGACCATCTGGTCATGGGCAACACCATTGTTCGTCCGGGTGGCGATGCCGGTGTTGTGCGCGTACAGGGCACGAACAAGGGCATTGCAGCCACCACCGACTGCACCCCGCGTTATGTCATGGCCGATCCGGTCGAAGGCGGCAAACAGGCCGTTGCCGAAGCATATCGTAACCTGGTTGCAACCGGCGCCAAGCCGCTTGCCATCACGGACAACATGAACTTCGGCAATCCGGAACGTCCGCGCATCATGGGCCAGTTTGTTGGCGCATGTCAGGGCATCGGCGAAGCCTGTATCGCACTGGAATTCCCGGTCGTTTCGGGTAACGTGTCGCTTTACAACGAAACCAACGGCGTTGGCATCATGCCGACCCCGGCAATTGGTGGCGTTGGTGTGATTTCCGACCTTGGTCACCATGCAACGATTGGCATCAAACGCGATGACAGCGCCCTGATCATGATCGGTGCTGCAACCGGTGAACTTGGCCAGTCGCTGTATCTCAAGACCATCGAAGGTCGCGAAGAAGGCGCACCGCCGCCGGTTGATCTGAACGCTGAAAAGCGTGCCGGTACGCTGGTTCGTGAACTGATCGAACTGGGTCTGGTTCGTACCTGCCACGATATTGCCGATGGTGGCCTTCTGGTAACGGTTGCCGAGATGTGCCTTGCAGGCAATATCGGTGCTGACCTGCACCTTCCGGAAGCTGGCAGCGAAGTCGCATGGCTGTTTGGTGAAGACCAGGGCCGTTATGTGATCGCAACCCGCGACCCGGACAAGGTTCTTAATGCGGCAGGTAGCTCGAATGTTGCAGCAGTGATCATCGGTCAGGCCGGTGGTGATTCTGTTGCCATCGATGGCGGTGACAAAGTATCGCTGGCCGAGCTGCGCGAACTGAACGAAGGCTGGATGCCATCCTTCATGGCAGAAGCCGTTCAGTAAGCAAGGCGCCTCGAAAATCAAAACCCCGTCAGAGCAATCTGGCGGGGTTTTTCTTTGCCGATGACAGGTGTTTGACCTTTATTGCCTGTACGAGCCCTGCTTCCCATATGTTGGTTGTGCATGGATTGGCGGGGATCAAATGGCGTACCTTTGTCGACCAATTGTCTGGGCGATACTTTTTTGCTTCGGCTGTGCCATGGTGGTTTTTCTACCATCAGGGCACGCCCGAAACATGACAATCTATGTTGATGAAGCCAATCCCCCGTTCATGTATCGCGATGATGATCTGGCAGCAGGCATCTATCCCGATCTCGTTCGGGCGATATTCGTCCGGGCCGGGATACCCGTCGAGATCATCGCTGTCCCTTGGCGCCGGGCACTTCTTCATCTGGAAAATGCCGAAGGCGGCGTTGCCGGGATCTACAAAAATCTGGAACGTCAGAAAAAGTACGCCTTTAGTGACCCGATCCACCGCGAAAGATTGATGATCTACCGTTCCAAGACAGCGTTCACCAGCGAGAGCGAACTCAAAGACCTTGAAGGATTGAATGTCGGGGTTATTCGCGGATGGAGCTATGGCGATGCGTTCGACAACGCCCGACAGGCCGAACTGTTTTTCGCATCAGAGGCAGCAAGCGATGATCAGAATTTCTCTATGCTGATCAGCAAGCGCGTCGATGCCGTGATTGCCGTACGCGAAGCTGGCGACATCTGGATCCAGAAACTTCAACTTGAAAACCAGATCGTGCGCGGCGAACGTGCGATGTATGAAAATCAGACCTTCATCGCGTTCAACAGAAAATCAAAAGAGATGTCGGCAATTGCACTGATCAATCGTGCCATCGCAGAAATGGTCGAAGACGGAACCATTGAAGCCGTAGTGACGAATGCTGTCCATCAGGCAATCGGGTCGGCATTTCACTAGATCACGCACAGAAACATCCGTGATTTTCCCAGCTACATACGAGCGGCAAGCTGTTTCAAGATCGTTCGTGTGCCATCATCGGCAGGAAGCAACGTTTCAATTGCCAATTCTGACAACGTAACTTCAACCGGCGTACCAAAAACCGTCGTCGTACTGACAAAACGCAATGTTCCGGCATCGGTTTTAAGAACAAGCGGGACGATCAGGCTGTTGATTGCATCATCGCCCGTCGCGTCCTGATGATGGTCGGGTTCGCGATAACGGGTGACCTCGTCATAAAGCACGACCAGTTCCCGATCAGCAGTAAGTTCAATCTGACGACGCAGGCGGTCGAGCAAATGGTCGCGCCATTGCTGGAAATTGACCACCCTTGATGCCAATCCGTCAGGATGCAGGCTTAGACGCAGCAGATTGACGGGTGGACGCAGAAATTCGGGATCAACGCCCCCCAGCATCATGGGCACAATGCGGTTTGACACCACCATATTCCAATGCCGATCCATTGCCAGCGCCGGATAAGGTTCATGGGCCGACAGAATTTGATCGACCGCCGTGCGAATGGCCATCCCCGCGTCCCCGTCAAAATCATGTTCAGCATAGATCGGGGCAAATCCCGCTGAAACCAGAAGGGCATTTCGTTCACGCAAGGGCACATCAAGACATTCCGACAGATGCAGGATCATGTCGCGACTTGGTTTCGAACGGCCGGTCTCCAGAAAGCTCAGATGCCGGGTCGAAATATTGGCGTCCCCTGCCAGATCAAGCTGACTGAGCCTGCGCTGCTTGCGCCATGCCTTAAGGCTGTTTCCAAATGCGTCATCGGTCATCAGATCAGCTATTCCTGTTTGAAGGTCCCGAAGCCTATCACCAAAGAGAAGGAACAAACATTACCTCTGAGGTAATCGTATTCATTCCCTGATCACGGCAAGGTGTCGCCATCAACCGCAACCCGAAAGGTTCGAACAATGGCTGCGCTTTCTTCTGTTAAACTTCTTAAAACCGTTCTGATGATTGATGCCGCGACCTGCCTTGTATTTGGTCTTCTGCTGAGTACAGGTGCCAGCTTGCTTGGTGAATGGTTGGGCCTGCCGGTCGATCTTCTGTTTTATGCCGGACTGATCCTGTTTCCCTGTGCGGCACTGATGGCATTTACCGGCCAGCAGGCCACACCGAACAGTGCCCTTGTTCTGATCATTGTCCTTGGCAATATCGGTTGGGCCTTGGCGAGTTTGGGCATCCTGTTGGTGTCTTTCATCACCCCCACCGCCCTTGGATATGGATTTGTCATCATTCAGGCAGTTGCCGTTGGCGTTCTGGCGGCAATCGAACACCGAATGTTTGGCGCATCCCACCAGATGGCATCGATCTGATGGGCAGACAGAACAAAAAAAGAGCCGCATCACTGCGGCTCTTTTCATGCTTATTTGAAGCTGATCTTGGGGAATAGGCCCTTTTTCTTGGGTGCTTCTGCCGGACCGACCCGCTCGTCAATTGCCGCGGCAACCTTGTCAGCGATTGCGCCATAGGCCTTGGCATGTTCGCCATCGGCCTCGGTCTGCACAATCGGTTTGCCTTCATCCGCACCCAGACGAATTTTAAGATCCAGCGGGATTTCCCCCAGGAACGGGACACCCAGTTCATCGGCGGCCTTGCGTGCGCCTCCGTGATCAAATACGTGATCCACATGGCCGCATTCCGGGCATTTGTAATAGGACATGTTTTCGATCAGGCCGAATACCGGCACATTGACCTTGCGGAACATGTTCAGGCCCTTTTTGGCGTCCAGAAGGGCAATGTCCTGCGGGGTTGAAACAATCACCGCACCCGTCACCGGCACGCGCTGCGCCATCGACAGCTGAATGTCACCGGTTCCAGGAGGCATATCAACCACCAGCACATCAAGATCGCCCCAATCGGTATCACGCAAAAGCTGTTCAAGCGCCCCCATTGCCATCGGGCCACGCCAGATCACCGGCTGTTCTTCATCAACCATAAAGCCGATCGACATGATGCGAATGCCAAAGGCCGACGGCGGAATCATTTTGCCCTGATGCTTTGAAGACGGGGTCGGCTTGGCATCGCGAAGCCCCATCATGCGCGGCAGGCTCGGCCCATAGATATCCGCATCAAGCAGACCGACCTTAAGCCCCTTGGCCACCAGTGACAGCGCCAGATTGACCGAGGTTGTCGATTTCCCGACCCCACCCTTGCCCGATGCTACGGTAACGATGCTGCGTACAGTTGGCAGTTCAAGTGGCATCTGCCCAGCCCCTTGCGGACGCTGGCCGGGTTGTGCCGGGCGCGCACCTGCTGGTTGGTGGGGTGCTGACTGACTTGCAGCCGCTGGTCGTTCCGCTGTAAGGGCCACACGGGCTGTTGTGACCCCGTTCACAGCCGCCACAGCGCGTTCTGCCGCCTGACGCAAATCTTCGAGGGCCGGTCCGCGTTTCGGATCGACCGCGATCATCACATTTACGACTTCATCATTGATATCAATACCTTGCACCATGTCCTTGGCTGTGATTGATTTGCCGTCGACCGGGTCGATCACGCTGTCGAGTGCGGCGACAATCTGTTCACGGTTTGGCGAAGTCATATTGCGGTCTCCAAATTTTGGCTTAAGTCCGTGGTCACACAGAACTTGCGGGCGCGTAACATTGTTTTGCAAGGCAAGCTGTCATATAAGGCCTAAGGGCATGCTCCGTCCAACAAGATTTAGTGAGTTTGCTATGGCCTGCAATCGGTTGCACCACCAAGTGGCATATGATCAACATGTCATTCCGGTGCGGCAGAACTCTGATCGCGCGAAGATTGCCCGGTTTAACCGGTCCTGATCGTGCGAAATGTCAATTTGACCAAATCACATTTGTGGCTTGGTCATTACCTGCGCCAGAATGGTACAGTCGATCTTGTTGGATGGAGCATGCATTGGGGGTAACGTCCCCAAGCTCGGTAAACAAAGATAAACACCGAACGGCAAGAAGAGGAAAACACTCGATGCCTTGGAATTCACAAGGGGGCGGCGGCCCCTGGGGTGGCGGCGGAAATAACGGCGGCGGCCAGAACCCGTGGGGACAGCGTCCTCAGGGTGGTGGCGGCGGCGGAAATACGCCCCCTGATTTTGATGAAATGATTCGTAAAGGCCAGGAACGCCTGAAACGGCTGTTCCCCGGTGGTGGCGGATATAAAGGTTTCGTCCTGATTGGTATCGCAGTCATCGGGTTGTGGCTTTTGACCGGTTTTTACCGTGTCCAGCCGGGCGAACAGGGCGTGACGCTTCTGTTTGGCAAATGGGTTGGCACCACCGGTCCGGGTCTGAACTACTTCCTGCCGGCACCGATCGGCGAGGTCATCAAGCCGAACGTCGAACGTACCAACCAGATCGAGGTTGGCTATCGCGGTGCAGGCACCGTGGCGTCGAACGGTTCGCGTGATGTCCCGGAAGAAAGCCTGATGCTGACCGGTGATCAGAACATCATCGACATCGATTATGTTGTTCAGTGGCGTATCAGCGACGCGGGCGCATATCTGTTCAATGTTCGCGATCCGGAAAACACCATCAAGCTGGCATCCGAAAGTGCGATGCGTGAAGTGATCGGGAAAACCAATCTGGAAGAAGCCCTGACTGTGGGCCGTGTCCGGGTTGAGGAACAGACCCGTACCCTGCTTCAGAAAATCATGGACGGTTATGATTCCGGTATCTTCATTGCAGAAGTGAAGATGCAGAAAGTGGACCCGCCCCGTGATGTTATCGACGCGTTCAACGATGTGCAGCGTGCGCGTCAGGACCGTGACCGTTCCCAGAACGAAGCACTGGCCTATCGCAACGACATCATCCCGCGCGCAAAGGGTGAAGCAGAACGTCAGGTTCTTCAGGCACGCGCCTATAAGGATCGTGTGACCAAGGAAGCGGAAGGTGAAGCAGAACGCTTTACCTCGGTCTATAACTCCTATCTGACCGCACAGGACGTAACCACCCGTCGCCTGTATCTTGAAACCATGCAGGACATTCTGAACAAGTCCGAGAAGGTCATCATTGACCAGAACGGCGCTGGCAACGGTGTTGTACCTTACCTGCCGCTGCCCGAAGTTCAGAAACGTGCGAATGCAGGAGGCAACAACTAATGGCAAGTCCTAAACTTATTGCCGCTGGCGTCGTCCTTGTTATTGCCGCTGTCGTTGGTTCGATGTGTGTCTTTACGGTTCGTCAGGACCAGCAGGCACTTGTTCTTCAGTTCGGTAATCCGGTTCATGCGGTTTCCGAGCCGGGTCTGCATTTCAAACTGCCGATCCAGAACGTGGAATATTACGAGCGTCGTATTCTTGAACTCGATCCGCCGGTACAGCAGGTTCTTCTTTCGGACCAGAAGCGCGTCAATGTTGACAGCTTTGCCCGCTGGAGAATCATTGATCCCCTGACTTTCCGTCAGCGTGCGACCAACTCTGCCAACTTCGTGCAGCTGTTTGGTCAGCGTCTGAACTCGGTTATCCGTGGTGAACTGGCACAGGCCCCGCTTGTGTCGATGCTGTCGGACAACCGTGCACAGATCATGGAAAAGATTCAGGCAACGCTCGTTGAGCCGGCCAAGGAATTCGGTGTCGAGCTGATCGATGTCCGTATCGGTCGTACCGATCTTCCGCAGGAAACCTCGCAGGCGGTATATAACCGTATGCGTTCTTCGCGTGTCGCCGAAGCCGCACAGCTTCGCGCAGAGGGTGAAGAACTCAAGGCGAAAATCCAGGCAGAAGCGGATCGTGAACGTATCGGTATCATCGCCGAAGCCAACCGTCAGGCCGAAGTCCTGCGCGGTGAAGGCGATGGTCAACGTAACGTGATCCTCGGTAAAGCGTATGGCAAGGACGCGGAATTCTTTGAATTCTATCGTTCGCTAGAAGCCTACAAAACGGCGCTTTCGAACGGCTCGACCATGGTACTTTCACCAGACAGCGAGTTTTTCCAATACTTTAATAAGTCAGCGCCTAACACAAGCCGCTAGACAAAACATAAGGGCGACCGGCATATTAGCTTGGTCGCCCTTTTTGTTTTCATAAATATGTCCTGTCGGCGTACCCCGTAAGACAGGCTTTTAAAACCGCCGGAACGTCCTCGACCATGAAGGAACTTGTTACTGCCATACTACTGGCCATTGCGCTGGAGGGCATGTTTTATTCCCTGTTTCCCGGCGGCGCGAAAAGGGTGTGGGAACTTGTTCAGGAAATCCCTGAATCCCAGCTGCGCATCGGTGGCCTTGTCGCGGCGGTCGTTTCCATTGGCGCAATCTGGGCAGTCAGAGTCTGGCTCTAAGCCTTGCAAACCGCCAGAAACGCCAAGGGTGTCACAACATTGTGCCGAGAATTCCTTGATTTTTCCAAGTACCGCCCAAATTCTGCCAAAGTCGGGGTTGATTTGATTACTTAAGCGACGGGTAAAATACCCTCATCGCGCGCTGCAAAAACAGAATTACAAATACCGTGAACGCGGCAACGAACAGGATCAGACACATGCTACAAGCATTATACAACCCGGTGCGGTCGAAAGTAAGCGCAGCACTGGTGATTGTTCTCCTTGGCGTGACCAGTGTTTCGCAAATCGCGAATGCCCGCCCCGCTCCTGAAAGTTTCGCAGACTTGGCCGAAAAGCTTTTGCCAAGTGTTGTGTATATCTCTACCAGCCAGATGGTCGCTGAACGTCAGGGACCGGATTTCCAGTTCCCTCCGGGTTCGCCGTTTGAAGACCTTTTCCGTGATTTCATGGATCGTAACGGTCAGGGCGGCCAAGGTGGTCAGGCCCCGCAAAAGCGTCGTGCCACCGCCCTTGGTTCCGGCTTTATCATCTCGGCGGATGGTTACATCGTCACCAACAACCACGTGATTGATGGTGCCGATGAAATCAGCGTACGCCTTCATGATGGCGAAACCCTTGCCGCCGAACTGGTCGGTCGTGACCCGAAAACCGACGTTGCCCTTTTGAAAGTCGAACCCAAAGACGACCTTCCGTTCGTCAAATGGGGCGATTCCGACAAGGCACGTATCGGTGACTGGGCCATGGCGATCGGTAACCCGTTCGGTCTTGGCGGCACGGTGACCGCTGGTATCATCTCGGCGCGTAACCGCGACATCAATCAGGGCCCGTATGACGATTTCATCCAGACGGATGCGTCGATCAACCGTGGTAACTCTGGCGGTCCGCTGTTTGATCTTGATGGCGATGTGATCGGTATTAACAGCGCAATCTATTCGCCGTCCGGTGGATCGGTCGGGATCGGCTTTGCCATTCCGTCGGCTATTGCCCAGGGCGTGGTTGACCAGCTTAAGGAATATGGCCGTACCCGTCGTGGCTGGCTTGGGGTTCACATCCAGACCGTTACTGACGACATCGCCGACTCCGTTGGTCTTGATACCGCAACCGGCGCAATGGTCGCAGGCGTGTCTGATGACAGCCCGGCCAAGAAAGCCGGCATCAAGCAGGGTGACGTCATCCTGAAGTTTGATGGCAAGGATGTTGAAAGCATGCGTCGCCTGCCGCGTATCGTTGCAGAAACCAAAATCGGCAAGGATGTCGATGTGGAAATCTGGCGCGATGGCAAAAAGCAGACGGTTCAGGTCGAGCTTGGCGAACTTGAAGAAGAAGTCATTGCCGCAAGTGCAACGACCTCGGAAGGCAAGGAAGCACCGGCAATCGCCGAGGCCAGCATTTCAGAGCTTGGCATCAAGGTTGCCAATGTCGATGACAGCCTGCGTCAGCGCTATAACCTTGCCGAAGGCACCGAAGGCGTGATCGTCACCGATGTTGCAAGCGACAGCTATGCCGCTGAAAAAGGTGTGCGTCCAGGCGACATCATCATCGAGGCATCGCACAGCTCGGTTTCGAATGTTGAAGACGTGACCAAGGCGGTCAAAACCGCAGTGGATGACGACAAACGCACCATCCTGATGTTGATCGAAACATCTGCTGGCCCGCGTTACTTCGGCCTGACCCTTTCGGTTGCTGAATAAGCATTCCAACCGAACTGACATGAAAAAAGGGCGACCTGCTTGGCAGGCCGCCCTTTTTCTTTGCAACATTTCCGGTATCAGGAAACGAAATCGGCCTTTGCATAGCCCTGCATGAACAGCAGTGCGGTCAGATCACCGTGATTGACACAAATGCGTGCCTGTTCCTGAACGGACGGCTTGGCGTGGAAGGCAACACCGGTCCCGGCAAGCGAGATCATCTGAAGATCATTGGCACCGTCGCCAACCGCAATCGCGTCTTCGACAGTAATGCCCTGCTGTTCGGACAGGGCTTCAAGCGCATCAACCTTGGCCTGACGGTCCAGAACCGGTTTTTGAACCTTGCCGGTCAGTTTGCCATCGGCTTCGATCAGGACGTTGGCCTGATCGTAATCAAAGCCAAGTTCGGCGCGAACCGCGCCGGTAAAGAAATCAAACCCGCCCGAAACCAGTGCCGCAAAGGCACCATTGGCCTTCATGGTGGCAACAAGGGTTTTGGCCCCGCCGGTATATTCGACAGTTTTCCATGCCTCTTTCAGCATCCCGGTCGACATGCCTTCAAGAAGGCCGACACGCTCATCAAGGGCCGCCTCGAAATCCAGTTCACCATTCATCGCGCGTGCGGTGATCGCCGCAACACGTTCTTTGACACCAGCAAACTCGGCAAGTTCATCAAGGGTCTCGCCCGTCACCATGGTGCTGTCCATATCGGCAATCAGCAACTTCTTGCGACGGGTGGCGATTTTCTGGGTGATGGCATCAACACCAAGTTCCGCCTCGGCAAGGCTGGTATCGGCAACATCAAGGGTAACGCCATCAAAGATCAGATCACATGCCTCGCCCTCGGCCAGCCAGGTGACATCACCAACCAGTGCACCGGCACCGGTCAATGCGATTGCGGCCTGATCAACAACGTGCTTGGTCAGTGCATTTGAATTCGGGGCGGCAATCAGGGTCAGTACCAATTTCATGGTCTGCGGGCTCCTTGGCGGAAAAGGCATTAAACAGATTTGTCGCCTTTATCCGAATTGCGCCCGACTGTGGCAAGAGAACTTTCGCCCAAGCCTTGCAGCTTACGTGTTTTTTGCAAGTTTGCCCGGCCCCAAATCACTATGCCTTTGGGAACGAACCCAATAGACTGTGCGACCTTTGATTCTTTGAAGACGGAAGTGCCTTTTATGTCGGCTGTTAACGCCAACAATTCCTTTACCCCTGTTCTGATCGTTGCCGGCCCGACTGCCAGCGGCAAATCTGCGCTTGCGCTTGATATGGCCGAAGCCTTTGACGGTGTGGTGATTAATGCCGACAGCATGCAGGTTTATGAGGAACTCCGTGTTCTAAGTGCGCGCCCCGATGAAAGCGAAACATCGCGTGCCCCCCACCGGCTTTATGGTGTGTTGTCCGGGCGTGAAGCATGTTCGGCGGGTAAATGGCGCGAAATGGCCATGGCGGAGATCAATGACTGTCACGCCTCGGGCAAACTTCCGATCATCACGGGCGGAACGGGCATGTATCTGAATGCCCTGACCGAAGGAATCGCCCCGATTCCCGATGTCCCGGCCCGGATTCGCGACAGTATTACCGCCGAACTTGAAGATTTGGGCCATGCAGCGTTCTTTGAAAAGCTTAAAAAGAACGATCCGGACACCGCCGCGACGCTGGATGGCACAAACACCCAACGCCTGATTCGCGCCGCCGAGGTCTTTGCCCATACCGGACGCGGCTTGGCATCCTGGCACAAGGAACCGGTGATCACGCCACCTGCAAATATGAAGTTCAGGAAACTCTGTTATATGCCGCTGCGCGACATTCTTTATGATCGCTGCAACCGGCGCTTTGACCTTATGCTTGAACAGGGTGCCATTGACGAAGTCCGCGATTTGATTGCGCTTGAGCTGCCTGAAGCGGCACCGGTGATGAAGGCTGTCGGCGTCCGGGAGCTTGGCGCATATCTTGCCGGAGAGATTGATTTGGCCACCGCCAAAGAGAAATCCCAGCGCGAAACCAGACGTTACGCAAAGCGCCAATTAACGTGGTTTCGACACCAAATGACCGACAAGGAAATCATCGACGCGCAATATTCGGAAAGTTTGGCAGCAAAAATGCGTCATGATATTAACCAATTTCTGTTGACCACGCCAAAGTGAGGCGATAGGTTGGCGCTTCCCCCGCCGAAATGGCGGAAAACCGCCGTTTCGGCGGATTTTTCAACTCCAATTTGAGGATAATTGGATCATGTTTCAATCACGCGGTTATCACGCGACACGTTGTTGTCGTTAAGTAAAGAGGCTCGAAAATCATGGCAGAACGTATTTTAAGCGGTTCGGAAGTAGTGTTGCAGGCCCTTGCTGATCAGGGTGTGGAAGTCGTGTTCGGCTATCCTGGCGGCGCTGTCCTACCGCTATATGACGAGATATTTAAACAAAACCGGATTCGTCACGTTCTAGTGCGCCATGAACAGGCTGCTGTCCACGCTGCTGAAGGTTACGCCCGCTCGACCGGTAAGGTCGGCGTTGTGCTGGTAACCTCGGGACCGGGTGCGACAAACGCTGTTACGGGCCTTACCGACGCGTTGATGGATTCTATTCCAGTTGTCTGCCTGACCGGTCAGGTCCCGACTCATTTGATCGGGAATGATGCGTTCCAGGAAGCTGACACCACGGGCATTACCCGCCCGTGCACCAAGCACAACTATCTGGTGAAAAATCCGGATCGTCTTGCACGCACCATGCACGAGGCCTTCCACGTCGCGTCAAGCGGCCGTCCGGGCCCGGTTGTGATCGATCTTCCCAAGGATATCCTTGTTGGCAAGGCCCCCTATATGGAGCCGAGCCAGGTTCAGCATCGCACCTATAACCCGGTGGTTAAAGGCGAACGCAGCCAGATCGAAGAAGCGCTTGAAATGCTGGCATCGGCGAAAAAGCCGATCCTGTATTGCGGCGGCGGTGTCATCAATTCCGGCACCCAGGCCTGCAAGCTTCTGACCGAGTTCACCCGCATGATCGGCGCGCCGATCACCCTGACCCTGATGGGCCTTGGTGCATACCCGGCATCGGACAAACAGTATCTCGGCATGGTCGGGATGCACGGCACCTATGAATCGAACATGTCGATGCATGATTGCGACGTTATGGTCGCCATCGGCGCACGTTTCGATGACCGCGTGACCGGCAACCTTGATTTCTTTGCGCCGAATTCGCAGAAAATCCAGATCGATATCGATCAGAGCTCGATCAACAAAAACGTTCCGGTCGATATCGGGATTGTTGGTGATGTTGGCCATGTCCTTGAAGACATGATCAAGATCTGGAAAGCAAAACAGTACAAGATCGATGCGACCGCACTTGATAGCTGGTGGGATGAAATCGAAGGATGGCGCGGCAAACACTGCCTGTCCTACAAGCAGCCCAAAGACGTTATCAAGCCGCAACACGTTATCCGTCGTGTTCATGCCCTGACCCGTGATCGCAAGACCTATATCACCACCGATGTTGGTCAGCACCAGATGTGGGCAGCCCAGCATTTCGGGTTCGAACATCCGTATGAATGGATGACGTCCGGTGGTCTTGGCACCATGGGCTATGGCATGCCGGCAGCCCTTGGCGTTCAGGTTGCCCATCCCGATGCGACAGTTGTCTGCTTTACCGGTGATGCGTCCATCATGATGAACATTCAGGAATGCGCGACGATGACGCAGTATCGTCTGCCGATCAAAACCGTGATCCTGAATAACCGTTACATGGGCATGGTTCGTCAGTGGCAGCAGCTTCTGCACGGTTCGCGCTATTCCGAAAGTTATAGCGAGACCCTGCCTGACTTCGTCAAACTGTCCGAGGCATTCGGCTTTACCGGTCTGACCTGTAACAATCCGGCTGATCTGGATGATACCATCAAGCAGATGCTCGAGATTGATGGTCCGGTGATCCTGGATGTTGCTGTCGATGACAAGGAAAACTGCTATCCGATGATCCCGTCGGGCAAGCCGCATAACGAAATGCTGCTTGGGCAAGAAACCGACGGCAACGAAGCCATTGATTCCGACGAAGGGATGGTTCTGGTCTGATCCGCACCAAAGAACGTGCGAGACGAACTCATCAAACCATAATGAAAAGGCCGGCACGGGCGGTACATAAAAACCAAAATGTGCCCCCGGCCGAGTACTTACGGAGCGAAACCGTGAAAGAAACCGAAATCTCGAAACACACCATATCTGTTCTGGTGGACAACGAATCTGGCGTTCTGGCCCGTGTTATCGGCCTGTTTTCCGGCCGTGGCTACAACATCGAAAGCCTGACCGTTGCCGAAGTCGACGCCGATGCCCATCAGTCCCGCATCACTGTGGTTACCTCCGGTACGCCGATGGTAATCGAACAGATCAAGGCACAGCTTTCGCGTCTTGTCCC
The DNA here is from genome assembly GCF_003326675.1 of Thalassospira profundimaris. Taxonomy (GTDB): domain Bacteria; phylum Pseudomonadota; class Alphaproteobacteria; order Rhodospirillales; family Thalassospiraceae; genus Thalassospira; species Thalassospira aquimaris. The sequence goes on along the minus strand of NZ_JPWF01000003.1, from coordinate 277,257 downwards.
GGTTCACAAGGTCAGCGACCTGACCCTGGCCGGTCCGAGTGTCGAGCGTGAACTGGCATTGGTCAAAGTGATTGCAACGGGTGAAAAGCGCGTTGAATCCCTGCGTATTGCCGACATCTTCAAGGCCCGCGCAGTCGATGCGACCAACAATTCCTTCGTTTATGAAATCATCGGCAGCCCCGAAAAGATTGATGCCTTCATCAAATTGATGGCGCCATTGGGGCTTTCGGAAATTTCGCGTACCGGTGTGGCTGCGATTTCACGCGGCACACTAACGATGTGAGTTTGCCCTGCCTGGTGATCCGCATCGGGCAAGGCATTGGGGTTTGTCCCCGAATTCATTATTACCATCCACCACGCACAAAAATCAGCGTGGTCCAACGTCCAGAGGTATCGAAAGATGCGTGTTTATTACGACCGCGATGCAGATGTTAATCTGATCAAGACCAAAAAAGTTGCCATCATCGGTTACGGTTCGCAGGGCCATGCCCATGCACTGAACCTCCATGACTCCGGCGTTAAAGAAGTCGTTGTTGGCCTTCGTGAAGGTTCCAGCTCGCGCAAGAAAGCTGAAAATGCTGGTCTGAAAACCATGACCCCGGCAGAAGCCGCTGCATGGGCAGACGTCGTCATGATCCTGACCCCGGATGAACACCAGGCAGCGATCTATGCAAACGAACTGCGTGACAACCTGAAACAGGGTGCCGCACTTCTGTTCGCACACGGCCTGAACGTTCACTTCGGCCTGATCGAGCCGCGCGCTGACCTTGACGTCATGATGATCGCACCGAAAGGCCCGGGCCACACCGTTCGTTCCGAATACAAGCGTGGCGGCGGCGTACCTTGCCTCGTTGCTATCGAACAGAACGCTTCGGGCAATGCGCTTGAAGTTGCACTGTCCTATGCATCGGCAATCGGTGGCGGTCGTTCCGGCGTTATCGAAACCACCTTCCGTGAAGAATGCGAAACCGATCTGTTCGGCGAGCAGGCAGTTCTCTGTGGCGGCCTGACCCAGCTGATCAAATACGGCTTCGAAACCCTGACCGAAGCTGGTTATGCACCGGAAATGGCATATTTCGAGTGCCTGCACGAAGTTAAGCTGATCGTTGACCTGATGTATGAAGGCGGTATGGCCAACATGCGTTACTCGATCTCGAACACCGCAGAATACGGCGACTATGTCACCGGCCCGCGCGTGATCGACGCATCGGTCAAAGACCGCATGAAAGAAGTTCTTGCTGACATTCAGGAAGGCAAATTCGTTCGTGACTTCGTTCAGGAAATGCATTGCGGCCAGCCGATGTTCAAGGCAACCCGCCGTCTGAACGCAGAACACGAAATCGAAGAAGTTGGTACCAAACTGCGCGCTATGATGCCGTGGATTGCTGCAAACCAGCTCGTCGACAAAGAAAAGAACTAAGCACCGCTTAGATCGTTCTTACGCAAACGGCCGTCCCGATGGGGCGGCCGTTTTGCTTTGACTATTCCGGTTTCAGATCAGGAACCGTGTTTCATCTGCCGTACCGGTAAACGCAATTCGGTCGCGGCCCAGATCACAACACACAGGATCGAAACAGTCGATCCAAGGGCCACCACAGCGGGCCATCCCCCCATGCCATAAGCCACCGCCGAACTTGCCGATCCGCACGCGCCACCAAAGAAGTAACTTGCCATATAGCCTGTGGTCAGGCGGCTACGCGCCTCGGGGCTGAGTCGATAAACCTCGCTTTGGTTTGAGATATGCGTGCCCTGAATACCAAGATCAAGCAACACCACCCCGACGGCAAAGGCCACCAGTGACCATTGCCCCCAATACAGCAACACCCAGCTTGAAATCGTGGTCAAAAGGAACCCGCCGGTACTGAGCTTTGCCCATCCCTTATCGGCCAATCGGCCTGCAATACGTGCGGCCAGAATACCAATTGCGCCGATCAGGCCATAAAGCCCGATGACGGCTTCGGACATGTCATATTGCCGCACCAGCATGAAGGCCATTGATGTCCAGAAAATCGCAAAGACGGCATATTGCAAACCGCCAATCAGGCTGCGCCGCCGCAAAACCGGCTCGTCCCTGAACAGATGCAAGATCGACAGATAAAGTGTGCGATAGCTGGTATGGGATGTCGGCGGAATATTGGGAATGATCCGGTAACAGGCAATCGAATAAAACGCCATCAGGACGGACGCGACAATAAAGACCGACCGCCAACCGGCAAGTTCGGCCATAATCCCGGAAAAGGTGCGCGCCAGAAGGATCCCCAGCAACAGGCCACTCATCACAGCACCCACTGCCGAACCGCGCTTGTCATCACTGGCAAGATGGGCGGCAAGCGGCACAAGGATCTGGGCGGTAACACAGGTAATCCCCACAGAAACACTGAACGCCACCAGCAACAGGAATGAAGGTGCAAGCCCCATAGCCAGCAGTCCAAGTGCAGTAAGTGCCGATGTCACCGTCAGCAATTTGCGCCGTTCATGATGATCGCCAAGCGGCACAACTGCAATCAATCCGGTCAGATAGCCAAGCTGTGCGACCGTCACCAGAAGCCCGGCACTGGTTTCACTAAGACCATATTCACGTGCCAACAGTTCCAACAAAGGTTGCACGTAATAAAGACTGGCAACAGACAGGCCACTTCCAATCGCCATAAAGGCAAGAAGTCCGCGTGTCAGGGTCGGCTTGGAATGCATATCCGGTGGGCTTTCATAATTTGGTGGTATTCCAAGATACCCATCAAATCAATCGCTTACAATCTGATCACTGGCATAAGTCCATTGCGCCGTTGGCAAGGATTACCCACCCTGTGCACGACAGACATTCCCAAAGCGTGATCCGGTGGCACGGTTTGGGCTGGATTTCACGGGGCGATCTGTTTAATTCTGGCCTTTAAAACTTTAAACCAGATATGAGCATATCGGAATGTCGGACTATATTGATATCGCCCCCGAGGTCGCCGAAGCCCTTGCCGCAGGCAAGCCGGTCGTGGCCCTTGAATCCACCATCATTTCGCACGGGATGCCTTATCCGCAGAACCTTGAAACAGCGCAAGCTGTGGAACAGGATGTGCGCGATAACGGTGCGGTGCCTGCCACCATCGCTGTGATTGGCGGTCGCTGCAAGATCGGCCTGTCGCCCGAGGAACTCGAATATTTCGCCAAGGGTACAGATATTCTGAAACTGTCGCGTCGCGACATTCCGTATTGCATTGCCAAGAAACGCGATGGTGCAACCACGGTTTCGGCCACAATGATCCTAGCTGAAAAAGCCGGTATCCGTGTCTTTGCCACCGGCGGCATTGGTGGCGTTCACCGTGATCTTGCCGGTAATTATGACGTATCAGCCGACCTGACCGAACTTGGTAAAACCAGTGTTGCCGTTGTTTGCGCAGGCGCCAAGGCGATCCTTGATATTCCCAAGACGCTTGAACATCTTGAAACGCTTGGCGTTCCGGTTATTGCTTATGGCACAGATGAATTCCCGGCATTCTATTCGGTCGAAAGCGGTCACAAAGCCCCGCTTCGCCTTGATAGCCCGGAAGATTTGGCTGCATTCCTGAAATCGAAATGGGAATTTGGTCTTGAAGGTGGGGTTGTAATTGGCAATCCGCCCGAAGCCGACAAGGCCCTTGCCCGCGAAGCCATCGAAGGCGCGATTGATGATGCGCTTGCCGATGCCAAGGAACAGAACATTCTTGGTCGTGACGTGACGCCCTTCCTTCTGGCACGTGTCACCAAACTGACCGAAGGTAAAAGCCTTGAAGCCAATATCGCACTGGTGCGCAACAATGCGCGTCTGGGTGCGAAAATCGCCGCCGCCATGGCAGGCTGATCAGGCCAAAGGCCTCAGACTTAAAAAGGGCTGGCAGTGTTATCTGCCAGCCCTTTTTCGTGTTTAATCGCGAAGATACCCTTGGCCTTCGAACCCTTCCTTGATCCGGGCATCGTCAACCGGCGCCCCCCACTGCAAGGTGCTGGGCAAAACACCGGCCCAGACCGGCCAGTCATAATCTTCGTCATCATCGACCGGATCACCGGCCCGGACCTTTGCCGAAACCTGATCCAGATCGAAGCCAAGGAACATGGTCCCTTTAAGTTCCTGTTTGTTGGGCTGACGGATTTTATCCCACCGTCCCGGTTCAAGCTTTTCAATGAACAGGCGGGAATGTTCCATCTTGCCTTCTTCACCTTCAACCACCTCGCCCTTGCCGTAAATCAGGACCGAACGATAATTTGCCGAATGATGGAATGCCGAACGCGCCATCACCAGACCATCAAGATGGGTGATGCACAGACAGGCTTCCTCACCCTCGGCAATGGCGGCAAGAATCCGGTTCTTCGATGCGCCATGGATGTAAATCCGTTCGCCAACCCGCCAATGCGCGGTCGGGATCATTGCCGGGCGTCCATTCACAACCGTACCAACATGGCAAATCAGTGCATCATCAATGATGCCATGCACAAGTTCACGGTCATAGGTCGCGCGTTTGGGGCCACGAACCACTTTGGTGTGGGGATGAACTTCGTACTGGTTTGGTAGAGTGGTATCAGACATGGCGATCTCGTTTACTTATTCTGGTGGCAATCAATGGCCTCATCATCGTTAAAATTGGACTTTGAAAAAGGTCCATTATAATAAAAATGACAGAACCAATTTAAACCCTCAGAGCCATTTGATGCCGCATAGCGATTATAGCTGGATCTATCCCAGCCAGACCGACAAGGATACGGATCAAGGCAGTACCGCCTATCGCCGACTTTATCACGGTATCCGCGCGGCTATTCTTGATGGCCGGTTACATCCGGGTGAACGACTTCCGGCCAGCCGGGATTTGGCCACATCATTGGGCGTATCGCGCAATACGGTTGTGGCCAGTTTTGATCTTCTGACATCCGAAGGATATCTTGAAACCCGCATCGGTGCCGGAAGCTTTGTCGCACGGTCCCTGCCCGATCAGGATGTGGCGTCTGATGCCAAAACCAGCCAATCCACAGCCGACACTTCGGGCGAACGGCCTTTGCGTCTTAGTCAAAGTGCCATCAGGATGCTGGCCTATCAGCGGCGCTTTCCAAGGTTTCGCGTTGCCCGACCATTCAACCCGGCCACACCGGATTTGGACGGATTTCCATTTGATCTTTGGGCGCGGCTTTTGCGGCGGGCATGGCGGGCCCCGCAAATTGATCTGACCATCCCCGATGATCCGATGGGCTTGGTGCAATTGCGCGATGAAGTGGCCAAATGGCTCCGCCAGTCACGCGGCGTCAATTGCCATAGCGATCAGGTGATGATTGTGTCCGGTGCGCAGCAGGCGCTTGATCTTACCGCCCGTGCCCTTGTTGATCCGGGGGACATTATTGCCACCGAAGACCCCGGTTACGAGGGGATTCGTGGCGTTCTGGCATCAAGCGGCGCGGTTGTTCATCCAGTTGCCGTTGATGACGAGGGCCTTAATGTTGACGGGCTTATGGCAACCCCGTCACCCGCACGCATTGTTGTAACCACACCGTCACGCAATTACCCGCTTGGCACCACATTATCGTTGGCCCGGCGACTGGCGCTTTTGCAGTGGGCAAAAAGCAATGATGCCTGGATTGTCGAAGACGATTATGACAGCGATTACCGTTATGACGGGCCACCGCTTTCATCGCTGCAGGGGTTGGATAACGATAACCGGGTCATCTATGTCGGGACATTTTCACGGGTCCTGTTCCCCGGCATCCGACTTGGATATCTTGTGCTGCCACCGGCCTTGATCCCGGCCTTTCGCGGGATGCGCGGATTTGCCGATGGCGTCCCTGCACCAACCACGCAAGCAGCCCTTGCCGCGTTTTTTGCCGAGGGTCATTTTGGCAGTCATGTCCGCAAGATGCGGATGCGCTATGGCGAACGGCGCGCCCATCTTAAAGACCTGATTGCCAATACTGCCACGGGATTGCTTTCGGCCATGCCATCGGATGGCGGATTGCATCTTTGCGCCCGTCTGCTTACCGGCCAGGACGACATTTTCATTCAGGAAAGAATGGTCCAAGCCGGTCTCGATTGCCGTGCGCTTTCATCCTATTACCATGATAAATCCCCAGAAAACCGCCCAAACCTGCCACAGGGACTTGTGCTTGGCTTTGCCGGTTGGGAACAACAACAACTTTCTGAAAGTTTTGGTGAACTGATCGAGATTCTTCAACGTAGCAGTTAATGTACCCCGAGCCAGAGAGAGCGCCACGGCATCCCCTCAAACGCTGTCACAGTCGCGACGCTCTCTCCCCTTCTGCCCAAGCTCCTCCCGATAACAAGCAGACAACACCAGGATTGAAGATGACCAAACGCCCGATCGCCATCATGTGGTTTCGCAATGATCTGCGTCTGGCTGACAATCCCGCATTGGTTAAGGCCGTTACATGGGCCAATGAAAATGACGGCATGGTCCTGCCGGTTTTCATTCTTGACCCGGTTATCAACAGTCAGCTTGGTGGTGCGACGCGCTGGTGGCTGGAAAGAAGCCTTGGCGCACTGGCCAAAAGCCTTGGTTCTTTGTCTGCCTTGCGGCTGTTCGTCGGTGATGCCGGTAAAATCATCGAAAACCTGATTGATGCGCATGACATAAGGGCGGTTTTCTGGAACCGGCTTTATGACAAGCCATCAACAGACCGCGATACCGACCTTAAGGCAGCAATTTTGGATCGCGGCCTGATCTGCGAAAGCTTCAAGGCCAATCTGTTGTTTGAACCGTGGGAAATCAAAACTGGTGGCGGCACGGATTTCAAGGTCTATAGCCCGTTCTGGCGCGCCTGTCAGAAATGCCCGCCGCCACGCCAACCAATAGCTGCCCCGCAAAACATTCCGCTTGGTGATAGTGTTCTTGCAGATGAAGCCACTCTGTCGGCGCTTGATCTTGGGCCCAAACCCTTTGACTGGGCAGGCGGGTTTTCAGAACGGTTCACGCCGGGCGAAGCCGGTGCAAAGCAACAGCTTTTCGATTTCATCGATGATCGCCTGACCGATTATGCCGATTTGCGTGATCGCCCGGACCATCGGGTGACGTCGGAGCTTTCGCCGCATCTGCGTTTCGGGGAAATCAGCCCCTATCAGGTATGGCACAGCGCCAGTCACTTTGCCGATGCCCATCCGGGTGAGGGCAAAACTGCATCAAAATTCATGTCAGAACTGGGATGGCGGGAGTTTGCCCATCATATTCTGTTTCACGCCAAGGATTTACGCTCGGTTCCGCTTCAAGGGCAATTTGCCCATTTCCCGTGGGATCAGGATGAAAAGGCCTTGGAACGCTGGCAAAGGGGGCAAACAGGCTTTCCGATTGTCGATGCCGGGATGCGCGAACTTTGGCATACGGGATATATGCATAACCGGGTTCGCATGATTGTCGGTTCGGTTTTGGTCAAGCATCTGTTGATCCACTGGCGCGAAGGGCTGGCATGGTTTGACGATACGCTTGTCGATGCCTGTCCGGCCAACAACGCCTTTTCATGGCAATGGATCGGTGGATGTGGCGCGGATGCGGCCCCCTATTTCCGTATTTTCAATCCGGTTCTTCAGGGCGAGAAATTTGACCCGGCCGGCGAATATGTTCGCCAGTGGGTACCGGAATTGCGCGACATGCCTGAACAGTACATCCATAAACCGTGGGAGGCATCCCCACTGATCCTCAAGGCCGCTGGGATCACATTGGGTCAGACCTACCCCATGCCCATTGTCGGGGTCAAAGAAGGCCGTGAACGCGCATTAACGGCCTATCAGGACATGAAACAGGCCATCGCATAGCAACAGGATTTATTCCGTCTATTTCCAGAAGGCCTTCTGCGCCCCGAAGGCAGCGACGGCATCTTCCAGCCCGGCCAGTTCATGTTCGACCCGGGCCCCGAACCAGCCCGATACCAGCCCGACAGCAACCAGACCTTCTTTGGAAAGCTGTGCGGTCAGATCGGCAAGCCTTGCCTCGGCGACGGCGGCGTCCTGAAGCTTGCCAAGGATTTCCTGCATCGCGGTCAGTTTCGAACGGAACTTTTTGACCTTCTTGACCGAATAGACGGATCCGAAAAATTCCGCGCCATAGCGCATCTGTTTGACATCAAGACGCAGGGCATGAAGTTGCGGAACGCTGAGTTCCGAGACATGCTTGTCGCGCTTGGTCACACGCTTGTACGCCGCATCAAGAAGCGGACTGGCAAGTTCGGTTACCGGCGATGCCATTGCCTTCATCTGTTCGGCACTGGCACCAGATGCCCATCGCGAATAGCTTGCCCATGCACCAAGGATCAAAAGCAACTGACCATATTCCGGCTGATCAAGCATCGTGCGGGCCGCCGCCAAGGCATCTGCACGCTGCTTTTCCGCCGCCTTGCGCAGTTCGGCAACGCCCGCATGATCGGGGAAGCGTTCCTCGATCATCGGCAAGGTTTCACCAAGGAACACATCCCAGTCGCGTAAACCATCAAGCCCCTTGCTGCATGTTTTCAGCAAACGACGCAGCAAGACGGCCTCGCCCGCAGGCAGGTTCTTCTTAAACAGGTTCAAGGCAACGCGCAGGCGGCGCAAACCAACCCGCATCTGATGACAACCTTCAACATCAAGGTCCTGCCGCACACAGACCTCGTTGCTCAGGGTCATGCGAAGCCCCTGTCCCAGCATGGTCCGAAAGGCCGTTTCAGCCGACATATCATCACTTAAGGCCACCGGCGCGGCACGATAGGCCCCCGGTGCCTGCCCAAGATACAGATCACGTCCGCGCGACGCCTTTGAACGCATGCTCAGCAACAATGGCACGGTTCGTTGAAGTTCGAGTGCCAAATCAAACAGCGCCGCCGGGTGGCCGCTTTTCAGTTCAAACTCGACCTCTGAAATCGGGGTTTCCTTTTCCCCGGAACGCACCACGCCCTGATCGATTGCCAATTCCATAACCGCATCACGATAGGTCAGGTCAACTGCGCTGCGTTTCAGGTCGCTTTCAAAAATCCGGTCGATCTTTTTCTTTTTGGCAAACTTGTTCAGAAGCTTTTTGACGTCCTTGTCGGTAAAGCGATCAAGGTCAAGGACACCGTCTTCAAGCTCCACGGTCCATTCATGGCGCGACGGCAACGCTTCGCGCAGACCGTTCGACGTTTTGACGGTCTGTTCCCAGCCCTTTGTGCCCTTCTTGCGAATACGGATTGCAAGGCCCTTGTCGGCCAGGGAAAGCTTGGGGGTGTCGTGATAGATGGAAACAAGATGGGTGGTCGTCAGACGACGCCCTTCCTTGACCTCTCGCAGGACCGGTGCGTTTTTCAAACGCGTTACATGTTTCGGATCGATTCTGAGTTTCAGTTCGATCTCGATCTGCTTCTCGGTCATGTCGGTCCTCTAAGCGTCTTTTGTTCAGCAGCACCAAGGCTACTGATCCATTGCCTGCAATTAAAGCCACCACACTCTGGTCAGATATCAAAGCCTAGCGGAATGTAAAATTTCCGCAACAAAAGGTGCAAACACCAGCAAAATCAAGCCCTAAAACCCCGAACAAACTTTCGGACAAAGAGGGGTTTTCATTTGAACCTTGGGATTTTCAAAGCTGTTCGTTTGATCACAAACAGTCATGGAATACACACGTTAAGACCAACACATCCAGAACAGCGCACCAACAAATTCCCCGAACAGAAATCCGATTCCCTGTTTACAGTCCCTGAAATTCAAATGGCTCGGCGGGGATGAAATCGGACAAGGCATTTCCGGCAAACACATTTCTCTGATGAGGCCCAAGGTCTAGTTTCTTGACCTGCCCGGTTTCGTTGGAGAAATCGATTTCGTTCAAATCCACCCAAAAGGTATTTGGCGTCAAAGCCGACTCAAAGAAATACAACATGCGCTTGTGATCAGCGACCGTGCGCCAGCGTGTCGAAGAAATATTGGGTTCACTCGGGGTCGAAACACCGAAGGGGACCGAAACATTGCGAATGACACTAAAAACGCTGGCCAATGCAATAACAGGGTCTTCGGATTTCGGGATCGCATTTACATAGAATGATGCACGTGCAAACCGGTCGGACGCACGGTTAGTACCCGGCAGCATGACTGTCCCGCCGATCTGACGCCAATAGCTGTTCAGGGCAAGCTGTTCTTCAAAGATAGGCGAGTTCGTCATCACCTGATAATCGCGGTCGTGGTGAATTACCTGCTTGCCCGAAATATATTCGATAATTGCGCTATCGCCTGTGGCGTCGGAGATCGACAAATGCAATGTCGCCAAGCGATCCTCACCCGGCAGGTGATCGGTTACAACCGTGAACGGATGTTGTTCAAGGGCCCGGACGGCCTCGTCAACGGTGGCAAAATTATCGAGAACATATTGCGCCCACAACGCTATCGAAAGCCCGGGTGTTTTACCTTCATAGCGGGGATATTCCGATTCCACCAACCAGAGCAAATTTGCCGACAAACCCGCTTCATTCAGACCATCTGTTGTGGAGATGTCATAGCCCGACGCGATAATGCTTCCATATTTGGAAGTCCATTCAGCAGAATTTGCCCCAGCCTTGCCTTCGCGTTTTATGCCGCGCGGAAAAATCCACAAATTGGTGGCAATGTCAGACTTCCAATCCATAGAACGGGCCGTGATGACATCATCATTCGCGCCCAGATAAACCAATCGCGTGCAGGCATTGGCGAGATTGGGAAAACCGATCATCAATGACAGCAACAGACTGAAGATATAGCGCGAATACACCAATGCTTTCCGACGTGTATGCATCATGGCCCTACTCTCCGATCCACAGTCTTCAGATCACAAAAGTATGGAGAGAGGAAATGCATTACGCAAACAGTGATTGCAGGAGCCCAAACATATTCTATTTAATTGATATTCAGGCACAAAAAAACCCAGCCATCAGGCTGGGTCTTTTTTGGCTACCGAAAGATGGTGCCCAGGGGCGGACTCGAACCACCGACACGCGGATTTTCAGTCCACTGCTCTACCAACTGAGCTACCTGGGCAAATCCGACTTTCGTCTCCGTCTCCGGAGTGTTCCCTGCGGAACGAGCGGGGTTATACAAACTCCTTTGGGGCTTGTCTAGCCTCAAATCGCATTTTTTTACGATTAAAATTCGTCTTCATCTTCAAGGTCTTCGAGATACTCTGGCGGCTCTGTCGCGGGGATTGAATAGCTTTCATTCAACCACTTCCCAAGGTCGCGATCCGCGCAGCGTTTCGAACAGAATGGCTTGTATTTCTCGGTCGCGGGGCTTCCGCAAACCACGCAGTCGGAGCTAACTGTTTTCGTTGAATTTTCTTGGGTCATTCTAGTTCTTTTCCAACCGGTATTGATCGTTCTGACAGGAAGAATCGGTGATGATTTCAGGTACGGCACCAAATGCCTTGGTCAGTATCTGGATGGCATCGGCCTGATTGGCAAGGCGGCGCGAAATATCGGGCGAAACATAAAGTTTCAGCATCCCGCCAGCACCGTTTCGTGCATCGGAGACCAGCTTGCGCAGCACAGCATTTAGCGCCGAAACTCCGGAAAGCGGTGTTTCAGCAGGTTTGGACAGAATCCGTGCTTCAAGCGATTCGCCAGCCCGCTGACGACTGAATTCATAAAGTCCAAGCCGGGTAAAGCCACCGATCTGAACCGCGCCATCAAGCTCTGCCCCAAAGGCAGCCTTGATTGCCGCATCAAACTTGTCGCGCCCGGCCCGTGATTTCATCCTAAGGGGATCAATAATGATCAATCCGCCGATATTACGCAGCCGGATTTGATGCACGATTTCATCCGCTGCCAGCAGATTAACATCAATCGCACGGGATTCGCTGTCACGCCCGGCATCCGCGCCACCGGCATTAACATCAATTGCACAAAGTGCGGTTGCCTGATCCATCGCGATCCAGGCACCACCGGCAAGATCAACACGCGACGCCAATGCATTAGCAAGTGCCGCTTCGACATCCTGATCTTCAAAAAGTAGTCGTGTCGCGGCATGACGCACCAAATGCCCATCCGACTGGCCCCGCGCCTTCAAAATCCCGCGAAGTCGCACGAATTCGTCGACACCATCGACAATGCATTCCCGCCCAGACATCAGATGACGTTCAATCAACTGATCCAGTTCGGGCTGGGCCTTGAAAACCAGTGTCGGTCTTTGCGGCCGGGCCAAGGCAGCGACCGCCTTTTGCCATTGCGATTTCAGTAAACGATATTCGCCAACAACCGCATCCCGGTCCCATTCCATTGCCGTGGACCGCAACATAATGCCATCATCATCGGCCTGAACGGCTTTGACCACGGCAAGTAAATCTGCGCGTTGTTGCGGGTCTTTGAGTTTACGGGGAAGTTCGATCAGTTTGCCGCCGGGGCGCAGGATCATGCCCACACCTTCAATCGCGATCCGCCCTGTAAGCTTCACGCCCTTGTCTTCAAAGCCAAGGCGCGAAATCTGAACCAGAACCCACTGCCCTTCATGCAAGGGACCGTCATAACGATCAAACGGCAACAATCCGTCACCCAATCCATCAAGGGCAACCATGGCAGCCGCCATTTCGGGCAGGATTTTGGAAATACGTCCGAGATGAATGTCAAAGCGTGCCGGACCGCCACGATCTATCCACAAACGGCAAAGGCGGTCCCCCTGAACCAGTGCAACCCTGCGTTCAAGTGCGACAGCATCAATCAGCAGGCGGTCATTATGATTTCCGCCAACCGACATGATCAGACCTCTTTTGATTGATAGCCAAGGCCGCGAAGCAAACCGTCCACCTCGCAAAGCGACAGTCCAACAACGTTGGAATAGGAGCCGGAAATCGCCTTTACGAAGGTCGCCGCATGGCCCTGGATGGCATAGGCGCCCGCCTTGCCCATCCATTCATCGTGTGACAGATAGCGATCAACGTCTTCACGACCAAGCGTTCGGAATTTGACCTGTGTTTCAATCACACGGGACCGTTCTGCTCCATCCGGCGCGATCAGGCACATTCCGCCATAAACACGATGGCGGCGACCAGACAGTAAGGTCAGGAATTTGCGCGCCTCAGCATGATCTTCAGCCTTGCCCAATGCGCGCTGCCCACAGGCAACAACCGTATCGGCCGCAAGTACAAAAGCCCCGCCATTGTCTTTTGCAACGGCACGGGCTTTTTCTTCGGCAAGGCGCAAGGCAAGTCGACGCGGACTTTCATCGGCCTTTGGCGTTTCATCGATATCAGCCGGGACCACCTGATCTGGCACAATTCCGATCTGCGCAAGCAGCTCAAGACGGCGCGGCGATGCAGATGCCAGTATCAGTTTCGACAAGACGCGGCTCCCGGATATCGGATCTTAAACCAAAGCGAAATTCACTTATGGCGCAAAGTTAAACTGCGCGCCAGACAAGGTCAATTTGCGCTGGAACTGGTTCCAGATTACTTGAAACGGAAGGTAATACGACCTTTGGTCAGGTCATAAGGGGTCATTTCGACGCTGACACGGTCACCGGCGAGAACGCGGATACGGTTCTTGCGCATTTTACCCGAGGTATGGGCAAGGATTTCGTGGTCATTGTCCAGCTTCACGCGAAACATCGCATTGGGCAGAAGTTCAACGACGGTGCCCTGAAACTCGATAACGTCTTCTTTAGCCATGTGACTCCTAGCTTTCGTATTGCAATATCAAAATACCGGTGGGGCGCAAACTGCTCTGAACCGGGCAAAAGGTCAAGTCCTTTCACACACGGGGCTCGGCGTCCCTGCACTGCATCAAAGGCATGGCACCATATATGTGTGCTCCCAAACCGCCCGGATGATCAGGAGGCCCAACACAATCAGACATCATAGCCCCTTTGCCCATGGCCCAAAGGCCCGTATTGTTTCGGCATTCGAACAGCTTGCCCAAGGAAATGCCGCCAGATGTCACCAACCAATAATCCCGTTATCCGGCTTGCCAATAAATCCGATGCCCCTGCCATTCATGCAATGCTGCTTGAAATTGCCAGGGCAACCGGATGCGAAGATAAATTCAAAAGCAATCCTGATGACCTGGCGCGCGACGGATTTGGCGACAAACCGGCGTTCGAAGCCCTGATTGCCACCGAAAATGAAAAGCCGGTCGCGGTATGCCTTTATTTCCCAAGCTATTCGACATTCCGGGGACAAGCCGGTCTTTATATTCAGGATTTATATGTCGCACCGTCTCATCGCGGGGGCGGCTTTGCCCGCAAGCTTGTTGTGGCCGTTGCCAAACGTGCGCGCGAAACAGGTAAAACCTATATCCGGTTGTCGGTTGATGCCGAAAACATTGGCGGGCAAAGATTTTATGAAAAAATCGGGATGCGCCGTGCAGATGACGAACAGATTTTCATTCTGGACGGATCGGCTTTCACCGATCTTGGCACAGGCGAATAACGCCCCTTAAACCTTGGGCGCTGGTCCAACCGGAAAACGATCAAGGATACGTTTTTTGATCTGATCGCGAACCTGACGATATGCTTCCAGTCTGGCTTCGCGCGATCCTTCGATCATGGTCGCATCAAAAGTATTCCAGAATTCAACATCACAAGCCATCGTGCGGGTCATATCCACCGCACGGTGCTGGGCTTCCGGTGACATGGTAATGATCAGGTCAAAGAACCCGTCTTCAAGCTGATCAAATGTCTTGGATTTATAGTTCGAGATATCCAGGCCGATTTCATCCATCACCGCGATGGCAAAACCGTCAACATCGCCTGCACGTACACCGCAACTTTCAACATAGGTGCGGGTTCCATGATAATGACGCAAAAGGGCTGCCGCCATCACTGAACGAACGGCATTGTAACTGCAGGCAAAAAGAACCGAGCCGGGAAGTTCTTCTGCCACGTTGCCTTAACCCCGGATGTGAAGAACACAAATCAGCGTGAAAAGGCGACGCGCAGTATTTTCATCAATCGTCACCTTATCGGTCAGAAGCTCGCGCAGTTGTTCCGACCCTTCATTGTGCAAACCGCGACGCGCCATATCGATGGTTTCGATCTGGGCGGCGCTGGCCTTCTTGATCGCGTCATAATAGCTTTCGCAAATCATGAAGTAGTCTTTGACGATCCGGCGGAACGGTGACAAAGGCACAGGAATAGTGGTCAGGTTTTCACTATCATCATCGCCGCGCACATCCATATAGATGCGGTTTTCTTCAATCCGCATATGAACGGAATAAGGGCCTTCGAACCCGCCGGCGGGTTCGAAGTGATTTTCTTCCAGAAGATCGTAAATGGCGACGGCCTGCTCGTGTTCGACCTCGGGACGGCGACGCACCTTGTATTTTTCATCAAGATAAATACCGGCGATACACTGATTTGAAGCCATAGCCCTACTCCCTGCGGTCCCCTTGGCGCTGCACTGCAACAGCTTACATCTGGTTTGACCGGATCGCTACAGAAAGTCCATGCGCTTGCAGACCTTCGCTTTCTGCCAGCGCAATTGCCGCGGGCCCGATTTTGGCAAGGCTTTCCGGTGTGCACTTGATCAGCGAGGAACGCTTGACGAAGTCCAGAACCCCGAGACCGGAAGAAAACCGCGCCGAACGGGCAGTTGGCAGAACGTGGTTCGGCCCGGCGACATAGTCACCAATGGCTTCTGGCGTGTAACGACCCAGGAAGATCGCACCAGCGTGATGAATTTCATCTGCCAATGCATCCGGGTCATCCACCGCCAGTTCAAGATGTTCCGGGGCGATCCGATCCACAAGGGCCGGAGCCTGCGACAGATTTTCCACCAAGACAATTGCACCAAAGTCGCGCCAGCTTGCACCCGCGATTTCAGCACGCGGCAGCGTTTCAAGATGCTTGTCGATTGCCTGTTGTACCTGATCTGCAAATTCTGCGTCATCGGTCATCAGAATCGATTGCGCAACCGGATCATGTTCGGCCTGTGACAGAAGATCGGCCGCAACCCAGCTTGGATCATTGGTTCCATCGGCAACAACAAGGATTTCGGACGGGCCCGCAATCATGTCGATACCAACCTGACCGAACACGCGGCGCTTGGCAGCAGCAACAAAGGCGTTGCCCGGACCAACAATCTTGTCGACCGGCTTAATGGTGTCCGTGCCATAGGCAAGGGCTGCAACGGCCTGCGCACCGCCGATACGGTAAATCTCGTCGACACCGGCGATACGCGCCGCGGCCAGAACCAGCGGGTTCATTTTATTGTCCGGGGTCGGCACCACCATAACAAGGCGGCCAACACCGGCAACCTTGGCCGGAATTGCATTCATCAGAACCGATGACGGATAGGATGCAAGACCACCAGGTACATAAAGGCCCGCTGCCGAAACCGCACGCCACCGCCAGCCAAGCTCAACACCGGTTTCATCGGTATAGCGTTCGTCAGCCGGCATCTGCTTTTCGTGATAAGAGCGAATACGCGCAGCCGCCAGCTCCAGCGATTTCAACAAATCCGCATCAATATCGGCAATAGCCGCATCAACTTCGGCTGCTGTAACAACCATGCCCTTGGCATCGATATTCAGACGATCAAAACGGTTGGTGTATTCACACACCGCCTCGTCACCGCGTGCACGCACATCTGCAATGATATCGGCCACGGCGGCATCAACATCGGCATCCGATTCGCGTTTCATGCCCAGCAGCTTGACAAAATCTTCTTCAAAGCCGGTATCGGTAATGGAAAGCTTAAGCGGCATTGACTACCTCGGAGAAACGGTCGATCCAGGGCTGAATATCAGTCGGGCGGGTTTTCAGGGCGGCACGGTTCACGACCAGACGTGATGTCACGTCTGCGATATGTTCGATCTCGCGCAGGCCATTGGCCTTAAGGGTGCTGCCGGTCGAGACAAGATCGACAATACGACGGCACAGACCAAGGGTCGGTGCCAGTTCCATCGCCCCGTTAAGCTTGATGCATTCGGCCTGTACGCCACGCTTTGCGAAATGGGTCCGGGTGATGTGCGGATATTTGGTCGCAACACGAACATGCGACCAGCGCGACGGATCATCGCCTTCGATCATTTCTTCGGGTTCGGCAACGGCAATCCGGCAATGCCCGATATTCAGATCCAGCGGCGCATAGATATCCGGGTAATCAAATTCCATCAGGACATCATTGCCGCATACGCCGATATGGGCCGCACCAAAGGCAACGAATGTTGCAACATCAAAGCTGCGCACACGAATGATATCGATATGCGGATGATTGGTGGAGAACCGAAGGGCACGGGATTTCGGATCATCAAATGCCGCTTCCGGTTCGATCCCGGCAGATCGGACCAGTGGCATCACCTCTTCAAGAATGCGCCCCTTTGGCAGGGCCAGCACCAGCTTTTCGTCACTCATTAATCAGTCGCCTTACGCGTTTGTCTGTTGCCCGGATCGCGATGCGATACGGACCGGCAATTACGCCGGAACCCGGACACGTTCGATTTGCGCCCCGCAGGCCGCAAGTTTTTCTTCAAGCCGCTCATAACCGCGATCAAGATGATAGACACGGTTAATAACCGTCTCGCCCTCGGCTGCCAAGCCTGCAAGCACCATAGAGACCGATGCACGCAAATCGGTCGCCATCACTTCGGCGCCCGAAAGCTTTGCACTGCCGCGCACGATTGCCGAACGTCCGTGAACATTCACATCCGCCCCCATACGGCCCAGTTCCGGCACATGCATGAAGCGGTTTTCAAAAATGGTCTCGGTAATCATCGATGCGCCATTGGCAACCGACATCAGCGCCATGAATTGCGCCTGCATGTCGGTCGGGAAGCCCGGATAAGGTTCGGTCATGACATCAACGCCGCGAAGGGTCGCACGGTTGCCGCGCACCTTCATACCGTCTTCGGTTTCTTCGATCTCGACACCGGCCTTGCGCATCGCATCAACCAGACTGTCGATCAGCTCGATCCGGGTGCCGGTAAGTTCGATCTCGCCACCCGTGATGGCCGCTGCAATGGCATAGGTCCCGGTTTCGATGCGATCCGGTACAACCGAATATTCCGCACCATGCAGGCGCGGCTTGCCGGTAACTTTCAGGGTATCGGTTCCGATGCCTTCGATCTCGGCCCCCATTGCGACCAGGCAACGTGCAAGATCGGTGACTTCCGGTTCACGCGCAGCATTAGCAATGGTCACAACACCATCGGCAAGCGACGCCGCCATCAAGGCATTTTCGGTAGCACCAACCGAAACCTGCGGGAACAGGACATGACCGCCCTTAAGACCTTCTGGCGCGCGGGCTTCGATATAGCCCTCTGCCAGATGGATTTCAGCCCCCATGGCTTCAAGTGCCTTAAGGTGCAGGTCAACCGGACGGTTACCAATCGCACAGCCTCCAGGCAGCGATACACGGGCAATTCCGCAACGTGCAACAATCGGCCCAAGCACCAGAACCGATGCACGCATTTTGCGCACAAGGTCATAAGGTGCGGTGGTGGACGTGATTTCTTTGGCGGTCATTTCCAGAACGCGGCCGGTATGCCCGCCGTTTGGCGCATGACCGTTCAGATGCAACGCAACCCCGTGCTGGGCGAGAAGATTCGCCATCGACGTAATGTCTGCCAGATGCGGCAGATTGGAAAGGGTCAGCGTTTCATCTGTCAGCAGGGCTGCTGCCATCAGGGGAAGTGCCGCGTTTTTGGCACCGCCAATTGCAATTTTGCCCTGCAACCGGCGACCACCGGAAATCTTGATCTTGTCCATTCAATCCTCTTTGTGCTGCGCTTGCTTGCGCAGCGAACGCGCGTATTGGCATGTCATTGCCAAATCTGTTGCCATGCCTTTATCACAGACGCGGCAATGTGACACCTTTTTGGCCCATATATTTCCCTGCGCGATCCGCATAGGAGGTATCGCACTCGCTTTCGGCTTTCAGGAAAATGAACTGACAGGCGCCCTCATTGGCATAAATGCGTGCCGGAAGCGGCGTGGTGTTTGAAAATTCCAGTGTCACATGCCCTTCCCATTCCGGTTCAAGCGGGGTGACATTGACGATGATGCCGCAACGGGCATAGGTCGATTTACCAAGGCAGATCACAAGCGTATCGCGCGGGATGCGGAAATACTCCACGGTGCGCGCCAATGCGAAACTGTTGGGCGGAATAACACAGACATCGGTCTTGCGATTAACGAACCCGTCGTCGGAAAATTCTTTGGGATCGACAATGGCCGAGTCGACATTGGTGAAAATCTTGAATTCGTCCGCAACACGGGCGTCGTAGCCATAGGAACTGACACCATAGGAGATCACGCCATCGCGCTTGAAGCCGTCAACGAACGGCTCGATCATACCCTTTTCCTGCGCCATCTGGCGTATCCAGTGATCCGGTCTTACCGACATTTTGCCACCCCTTTGTTGCGAAAAAGTCCCTGTGCCTTTCAGCACCTTCGGTTTTACCTGTGCCAGCCCGCCAAGATCAACCAAACGATACGCACTTCTGCGCTTTCATCCGCGTTTTGGCGATCAGCCATCATCAGCAAAGCGTGCTCCGTTTTGCCAGGTTATGTCTCAATCGTCTGATTCGGTTGTGACAACAGAGTCGTTTTGCGGCTCCTTGCGCGATCTCTGTTGTTGCTTGCGCTTGGCCAGATTGGCACGAAGCGCCTCTGCTTCACGTTTCAGGCGCTCTTCATTCACCGCCGGACGAATATCGGATTTCTTTGCAGTCATGGTCTGATTTGGGTTTCTCGTTCAGATACGGGTTCATTCCTTGGCGCTGTTATAAAACAGCAGGCGAAAAATTACAGCCGATCTTGACGAAAACAGGGCGAAAAGCACTGTTGGGCAATCATTCCGAAAACTTCGCATATTTCGGGCTTGACCAATTGCTGATACGTGGCCTATAACCCGCCCGCACCGCATGGGGCATACGCTGCTGTAGCTCAGGGGTAGAGCACTCCCTTGGTAAGGGAGAGGCCGGGAGTTCAAATCTCCCCAGCAGCACCATCCCCCATCGTTTTGCCTGATGATATCGGGCTGCTGTAGCTCAGGGGTAGAGCACTCCCTTGGTAAGGGAGAGGCCGGGAGTTCAAATCTCCCCAGCAGCACCATCCCCCATCGTTTTGCCTGATGATATCGGGCTGCTGTAGCTCAGGGGTAGAGCACTCCCTTGGTAAGGGAGAGGCCGGGAGTTCAAATCTCCCCAGCAGCACCATTTCCCCCATTGTTTTTAATGCACGCAAATACAGCTATGCTGTATTGGCTGGTGCACATGCCTGCACGCCATCGTCAGATTATATCTGACGATGGAACAGCTTCAAATATCCATAAAATTTGCGTTCTAACGGCGAATTAAAAACCGCAACGAACAGATCGTGGGATCCACGCCAAGTGTCTTGTGACACAGGATCGCAAGGATCATCGGATAACCTGCCACAGACAATGCCGCGACAACGACACCACCGATCATCCCAAGTTGCATCATGGCAACGGCAAGCCCGATCATCGTAATTATGGCCCAAATCGAGACAATCTTGGTCATGGCGCGGTGAATACCGGTCATATTCAACAGGGCTACACTTGGGCCGCATGCTGCCTGAACAGCATAGGCAATGAGCATGATCCTCAAATAAGGCACAGCTCCAGAGTAGTCGTTACCGAACAACGACAACAATTCCGGAGCCAGGACGAAGAACACAGCACAGACCGGGATCGCCACCAACATCGAGAAACCTGTTGCCCGCGAGACCAGTGATTGTAGCTCCCACGTATCTTCTTGCGTCATCGCCCGCGACAAAAATGGTGCCACAACCGAGTTGACCGCAGTAAGCGCGAATGCGACCAGCATCGCCAAGCGAATAACCGCGCCAATTTCGCCAGCATCAAAAGCAGAAAGTAATGTGCCTGCCAGAATTACCGGTGACTGATTGAGTAATGCAATCGACAACTGGGAAAACAGGACATTAAGCCCCAATTGCAGCCAGAGCCGTATGTCTTTCAAGCTTGGACGGAATGCGCTTGCCCACTTTATGTAGCGCCCCTTAAACACAAGGAAAAGCGCTGAGAGCATGGCGATAAACAACGCCACAGCGTAGGAACTGACGACTGTCAATAAATCCAACTTGCCAAATGCGCTGAAATAAATGGTCAAAAGACAGATCGCAAACACGAAAGGCCGAACAACGGCCTCGCCGACCACAGCTCGCGACACGTTAGCATCCGCGCGAATGGCACCTTGCAGAACTGACAAGATAACAGCAAAGGGCAGGCATAAACCTGCGGCAAAACCGATTTCGAAACTGTAATGCCGGAAACGGACAAGAATGACGGCAAGCACGACGGCGCCAATAAGCGACAAGACGGCTGCGAACAGCAAGACAAAGCGCTGCATCCCGCTGACGAGATGCCTTTGTCCTTCTTCTCTGTACTTTGGCAAAAACCTGACAATCGCGGTCTCCATACCGAATGTAGCGATAGGAGTAGCCGAGATAATCAACCCAAGTACAACCGAGAAAAAGCCGAAAAGCTCCTTGCCGCCATAACGTGAAATAAACACGCTGGCCAGAAACATCATGCCCGCCGAAAACGCATTGGCGAACAGCACGAAGATCGCGGCAAATTTCAAATCAGCTTATCCGTAAAAGGATCGGTACCATTCAACAAAGTTGCCGATCCCGGTTTCAATTGATGTCGCAGGTTTGAAACCAACAGCATCGGTCAAAGCTTCGACATCTGCATAAGTCGCAGGCACGTCACCATCCTGCATTGGCAGCATGTTCTTTTCAGCCGTTTTTCCAAGCGCCTTCTCGATTGTCTCGATCATATACATCAGCTCAACCGGGCTATTGTTGCCGATATTGAACACACGATACGGGGCCGAACTGGTCGCCGGATCCGGCTTGGCCGAGTTCCATTCCGGATTTGGCTGCGCGACAGTCGAAATACACCGGTAAACACCTTCGACGATGTCATCGATATAGGTGAAATCACGGCGCATCTTGCCTTCGTTGAAGACATTGATCGGACGCCCTTCAAGGATCGCCTTGGTAAACAGGAACAAAGCCATATCCGGCCGTCCCCATGGACCATAAACAGTGAAGAAACGCAGTCCGGTCGTCGGCAGACGATAGAGATGGCTATAGGTATGCGCCATCAGCTCGTTGGCTTTCT
The DNA here is from genome assembly GCF_003326675.1 of Thalassospira profundimaris. Classification (GTDB taxonomy): domain Bacteria; phylum Pseudomonadota; class Alphaproteobacteria; order Rhodospirillales; family Thalassospiraceae; genus Thalassospira; species Thalassospira aquimaris. Next base: position 255,229 of record NZ_JPWF01000003.1, on the reverse strand, counting down.
TTGAAGCCGCGTAAAGACTGATCGGGTGATCGACATTGTGATGCACCGAGAACGGCATTTCAGTGTTCATACCGTAAACAGAGCTGCTTGAGGCATAAACAAGGTGCTTCACACCGTTGTGGCGGCATCCTTCAAGAATATTGGTAAACCCAACCAGGTTCGCATCAATGTAAGCATGCGGGTTTTCAATCGAATAACGGACGCCCGCCTGGGCTGCCAGGTTGACGACATAAGTCGGCTTTTCTGTTGCAAACAGGTCTGCGATGCCTTCGCGATTTTCAAGGTCCATACGAACAAACTTGAAGCCCGGCTTGCCTTCCAAACGCGCCAAGCGTGCTTCTTTCAGGTTCACATCATAATAGTCATTGACGTTATCCAGCCCGATGACTGTCGAACCCTGTTCGAGCAGCTTCAGGCATAAATGCGAACCGATAAAGCCGGCAGCACCTGTGACGAGGACTTTTTCATTGGATGGGATAACGAAGCTAGACATATGTTTGCGAGTTCCTGAGTAAACCGAACGCAGCGACCATCATCATATCGCCGGAATTTGGCAATTCTGATAGCAGCAAGGCCGTGGCTAAGCAAGACATGAGCCTGTGACAGTGAGCATCAAGAATCACATACGAGACTCCAAACATACTTTCTGCTACCCTGCGTTATGTAGGTCATGTCAACCGAACACGGTATTATTACGGCAACGATGATTACTGCTGGTCAAACCATTGCAAACCCCAACAGTGGTGGATTGGGCGTTATCCTGAATGTTCGGGAAATCGCGCAGACCGCTGACGGGCGCGTTTTGGCAGAGTATGAAGCTGTTGAAGTTCAGCGCCAATCGGGAAACAGCGGTACTCTGTCACCCTACGCCATCGCTGGCGAGGCATCTGATGGCGTTCGAACGCGTATTGTCGACCCAAGAACACTTACCGAGGCACAGGCTGTTGCAGGTGGTGTAAGTCGCGCGGAATATCGAGAAGCTGTCAAAACCAGCGAGCAGAACAGCGATAATTCCGCAGCTCCTTCCAGTCACACTGATCTCGACCCGGCAGAAAAAGCAGTTGTGTCACAGTTGCAAGCACGTGACTCAGCTGTTCGACAAGAAGAAGAGGCACACGCCGCTGCCGCCGGACCATATGGATCAGCACCACAATATACCTATCAGATCGGACCGGATGGCAACGCCTATGCCATCGGAGGGCACGTTGATGTCAGTGTTTCTGCATCCGGTAGCAAAGCTGATCAGGACCGCGCATTGGCGACGCTTCAAAATGCAGCCTTGGCGCCAAATGCACCATCGGGCGCAGACATGGCAGCCTTCCGTCAGGCAAGCCTGCAGCGCGCGACAAACAATAACGACAACACCAATTTCCCGCCGGAAGAATCCATGAACAAAAATGCGCGGAATGAGGGTAACGCACAGCAGATCTTTTCGATTTCCGTTTGACCCTGAACACCATCAGGCGCCTTTGAACCTCCTACATACTATGCAATATGGGAACAAACATTGACTCTTGGACAATCGACCCTATCTGATCGAATAGTTAATGTTTTCAGAAACTATCCTGCCGTTTGACACGCCCCCTGTTTTGTTGAATGCTGCGCTCGCGTCCGGGGGGGACGCTTGAATTGACAATTTGATATTGCGCGAAACTGCATAACCAATGCGGCAAGCGTTTCCGAAGCCAGTCGCCAGATGTCAGAGCTTTGGACAAGAACGGGTACTGCATAAAAATGAACATCCTGCTAGCAGACGACCACGATCTCGTCAGAGACGGGATCACTTCCTTCCTAAAACTCGCAGCGCCGGAAGTAGAAGTCGCGCAAGCGAAGGATTTCGCAGAGGCACTTGCCGTTGTTGATGGCGAAACCAATGTCGAACTGACAATCCTTGATCTGAACATGCCGGGTATGAATGGCCTTTCGGGCCTCACGGTCATGCGCCAGAAACATCCTGAGATTCCGGTCGTCATTTTGTCCGGCTCCGTTAAGCGCAGTGACGTTCTGAACGCGCTGGAACACGGAGCATCGGGCTATCTGCCAAAGACTTTGTCGGGCAAGTCACTGATCAACGCCTTGCGCCTGATCCTGTCAGGGGAAAAATACATCCCGTCTGCCCTGCTTGAAGATGATGGTTCACAGATCCGTCCGGGTGAAATTGATCTTGATGGTCTTGCGCCGGACAATCCATTGCGTCAGCTGACCAATCGTGAACGCGAAGTTCTGGGTCTTTTGACCAAAGGTCTGTCGAACAAGGAAATTGCCAAGCAGCTGACCGTTCGTGAAATCACCGTCAAAGTTCATTTGACCGGCATTTTCAAGAAGCTTGGTGCTGCAAACCGAACACAGGCGGTTAAAATTGCCATGCAGCTGGGCTGGGAAGCTTAAGCGCTGGCGAAATAGCAGACATAGAAAACCCGGCATCTGCCGGGTTTTCTTTGGACTTTTGAGATATGGCAATCGCCCTATTCGCCGCACACTTCAGATAGTTCGTCGAGAATCCCCAGAAGCTCCTTAAGGTTCAGCGGCTTGGACATCACCATGACCGGGGCATCTGCACCATCGTCATCAACCGGACGATCAGCATCGCCCGGATGCCCTGTCATCACAATAACCGGCAATGCCGGATCGCGGCTTCGAAGTTCCTTGACCAAGGAATTACCGTCCATCTGGGGCATCCGGATGTCTGTAATCAGGATATTGGGCTGTATGATCCCGGATATGGCAAGGGCATCCTCGCCATTACTCGCAGCTGACACGCTGTAGCCTTGGGCTTCCAGATATCCGGAAATAATTTCCATGGCGTCGATTTCGTCATCAACGACAAGGATCCGCGTCTTGCTGCGTGATGCCGCATTTGCACCGGTTTCGACAGGAAGGCATTCATCAAGATCCTCATCATCCTGATCCAACCCGTCACTACCAAAACTCGCGATCGGCAACATCACTTCGAAACAGGCGCCATCCCCTTCATTGCGCACATCGATCTTGCCGCCCATTGCCTCGACAATTCCAAAGCTGACGGACAATCCAAGACCAGTACCCTTGCCGACATCCTTGGTCGTAAAGAACGGATGGAACAACAGGTCAATGGCCGCTTCGGGCACCCCACCGCCATTGTCATTAACGGCGAGCTTCAGGACCTTGTGAGTTTCGTCAACCATGGCACTCACACGGATCAAGCCGCCGATACTGCCATCATCCGCATTCTCGTTAATCGCATCACGTGCATTGGTCAGCATATTGACCATGACCTGTTCAAGCTGAACCTGTCGTCCATTAACCAGACAGCCCTGTGCGGGCGGCACGACGTCAATCATGATCCCTGACAAACGACAATCATGTTCGATCATATCAACTGATCGCATCACCGCCTTCATCGGATCAAAAGGCACAAAATCATCATCGTCCGGGCGACTATAGATTTGCAGATGCTTGATGATTTCCGACATACGTTCGGTCTGACTGCTGATCAGTGACAACCTTTCACGCTGAAAGGCGGGTTTGACTGCATCAAGGTCATACTGCAATGCGCAGGTATCCGCAGCCATCCGAATGACATTAAGCGGCTGGTTCATCTCGTGGGCGACAGATGCGGCCATCTCGCCCAAGGTTGCAAGCTTTGACGTCTGAACAAGCTGCCGTTCAATTTTCCGCTTCTCGGTAACGTCTTCGGCCAGCATCAACATTGCCGGCGCCCCTTCATGGGTGAACGCAATGGCAGAAACTTCCAGTTCGACATTCTCGCCATCGGGACGTTGACACATGATTGTAAAGTCCGCCCGCCCGCCATAGCCACCCTGGTAGCGGGCAATATATTCGCCAAGTATATCCCGACTGGCAGGATGCACCATCTCCATAAAGGAACGACCAATCAAGGCGTTGCTGTCATCCGCCTTTAGGATGCTAACACCCTGCTGGTTGACATAGACGATTTCCTCGCTGCTCAGGATCGCGATCAGTTCCGGGGCAAGTTCTACCAGCTTGCGGTAACGTTCTTCACTTTCCTTAAGGGCACGTTCCGCACGGGAACGCTCAATCGCATAGCGGATAGATCGGCGAATGGTGCGTCCGTCCGGGAATTCTTTGGTCAGATAGTCTTCTGCACCGTGTTGAAGTGCTTCAAAGGCAAGTTCTTCGTCCTTGTGACCGGTCAGGACGACAACAGGGGCAGTATTCGCGCAACTGCGTATTCTGCTGATCGTCGCCACACCCGATGAATCGGGCAATGTCAGATCAAGCAACACCACATCGAATAGGGCATCCGCCCCGGTCCCATTCAGAACAGCCATTGCCGATGCCAGGTCGCTTCGATGTTCAATATCGAACGGTTCACCGGTTTCTTCCAGAAGCGTTCGCACCAGAAATGCGTCGCCGGGGTTATCTTCTACAAGAAGAATTCGAAACCGTTGTTCAGGCATCGTTACATTTTCCAACTATCAGATACGCGTGCTCCGATGCGCTGAGCATCAGCACAGGAACACGCTGATTCTGCATGGTTTCGGGTCTGCTAGCAATCCTGCACATCAACAAGAAGCCGACCTTTGACCTGGCCTTTCAAAATCTTTTCACCCCATGGAAGGATATCAGACAGGGAAACCTTGGTCGTTGCCGCACTTAAGTGATCTTTTGGCAGTTCACGGGCAAGGCGTTCCCACGCACGTAAACGCGTTTCATAGGGACACATCACCGAATCAATACCGATCAGCTTTACCCCGCGTAACAGGAACGGAATTACGGTTGCCGGTAAATCCGGCCCACCGGCCAATCCACAGGCCGAAACAACGCCGTGATATTTCATCTCGGACAAGACATGGGCAAGCGTCGTACTGCCGACACTGTCAATTGCCCCGACCCAGCGTTCTGTCAAAAGCGGCCGGCTGGTATCGGTAAGCTCATTGCGGTCGATGATTGTCGTTGCGCCCAGATCACGCAAATAAGCATGGGTTTCTTCGCGCCCTGTCGATGCGGCAACCCTGTATCCAAGTGCTGCCAGGATCGAAACAGCAACTGAACCAACACCACCAGCAGCCCCGGTCACAAGGACCTCTCCATCCTGATCTGGTGAAACCCCCTGTTCTTCAAGCGCCATGACAGCGAGCATCGATGTAAAGCCGGCGGTGCCAATTGCCATGGCCTGCGCACCATCAAGTCCGTCGGGAAGCGGCACCAGCCAATCGGCCTTTACACGTGCCATCTGTCCATATCCGCCCCAATGGGCCTCGCCCACGCGCCAACCTGTCAAAATGACCTCGTCAGCGGGCTTGTAGCGATCATCGTTTGAGGAAACCACCTGCCCCGAGAAATCAACGCCAGGCACATGCGGATAGGTTCGAACCAGTCGTCCCAATCCGTTCAGGATCATGCCGTCCTTGTAATTCAGGGTCGACCAGTTCACGCGCACAAGCACATCACCGTCGGGCAGATCATCCATTGAAAGTGTTTTGAAACTTGCGGAAATGGATTTGTCCTGTTGATCCAGAACCAGTGCGCGGAATGTCTCAGCCATCGGATGCCTCCACCTTTGATCATGTTATGTGCCTCAAAGGTAGTCACCGGCCCACACCGCGTCAAATCGACCAATGGGTAACAGCTTGGCAAAAACCCCGGATCAACTGACCGACAGGTTTGGATTGTCTGCCCCTGAAAAGATCAGGATCAAGACCACCGCAAGGATCAAAAAACCAAGATACAGGAAAATTCGGCGCGATAATGTGTCCGCATCCTGCCCTTTGGGTACGACGTCGCTCTGCACATCAACAGGCAGACTGCGATAGGAAAGCCAGCCCAGCAAAGGCACAATAACAAGATCGTCAAGCCATCCTACGCCCACCAGAACATCGGGTAAAAGATCAACCGGACTGATCAAATAGATCAAGCCCCCAAGCAACAAGACCTTGGATTTCACCCCAACATCACTGCGCATCAAAGTACGCAAAAGATTGGGAACTATCATCAAGGCGGATGGTCGGACCTTTGGCATTTAACGGCCTTTCGGCTGAACTCGGCTTACCCGTTTTCAGGAAGCCAGCGTTTCAAATACGTCTTGTTCCGGGGCTTGGCCCAATACGTTGGCCTGATGCCACAAGGCATAGAAAAGAAGATGCCAGCACGCCGCCCCTTCTTTCTTGCCCGCTGTATTGAACAGCTTTTCCACCGCTGCCGGATCGGCAATTTCAAGAACACCCGCCTGCTGCGCGACCAGCGGGCCAAGACGCTTGCCCTTGGCTGCAATCCATTCACCAACCGGCACCGTAAATCCGCGCTTTTTGGCAAAGGGATGGGCCATCGGCAAACAGCGTTCAAGCCAGCTTCGAAGCAGGAATTTGCCAACCCCTTTTCGGACCTTAAGCCGATCAGGCAACTGATAGGCGAAATCTGCAACCATCGGGTCAAGGAACGGAGTCCGTCCCTCCAGTCCATGGGCCATCAACATGCGATCAAGTTTGATCAGCAAATCATTGGGCAACCAGTCCGAGCAATCCACCGCCTGCGCAACAGCAAGTCGGGAACGCTTGCCCCGGTTTTCGCGGCTTTCGGATGCGGCAATACCATCACGCCATCCTTCAAGAACACTGGGCCGCAAGACATCAATCTTGTCAAAGGTCCCCTTGGAACGCATGACACGTCCGCCAAGCAGCAATGGACGCGTGACGGAACGATATCGACCATAACCGCCAAACAGCTCGTCCCCACCCTCACCACAAAGCACAACCTTGAAATCACGTGCCGCTTCGTTGGCCAGCTTATAGGTCGGAAGTACCGCATAATCGGCAACCGGGTCATCCATTCGTGCGGCAACGTCGGGCAACAGGGTCCAGAAGTCATCTTCGCTAAACATGATTTCGATATGGTTGGCGTTGCACGCCTTGGCCACTTCGCGCGCAATCTGGCGCTCATCATGGACACTGGATGCCTCGAACGCAGCGGTATAGGCCGTTACAGGACGCTCGTTAAGGCGATGCATCATGCCAAGCAATGACGCACTATCTACCCCACCCGAAAGGAACATGGAGTAATCCACGTCGGAACGCTGATGCAAACGAACGGATTCTTCAAAAACCCGATCCCAATCGGTCAGTGCGGTTTCAAGGTTGGTGCCAACGGCCCCTGTATCGCGCAATATCTGGCGACGGCGGCGTTCAATGATACGGCCATTGTTTAACACAATGGTCTCGCCCGGAAGCAACCGCTTGATTCCGTCAAAGATCATGTCACTGCCGGTCGTAAACTGTACCTGCAACAGTTCGGCACGGGCATCTTCACGCACATCACGGGCGACAAGGCCCGCTGCAATCAGTGCCTGTGCCTCGGATGCAAAGGCAAAGAATTCCGGTGTTTCAACATAATAAAGCTGTTTGATGCCAAACGGATCACGACACAGAACAACCTGATTTTCGATGGCGTCATGAATGGCGAAGGCATACATGCCGCGCAACTGATCAAAACCATCGATATTGTCGCGCGCATAGACCCGAAGCGCTGTCTCGCTGTCAGACCCGGTCTTGAAGCTGGCTTCGCACAGGCTTTTGCGCAGCTCGACATAGTTATAGATCTCGCCATTGGCGACCAGTGCGCTACCATTTTCATGATAAAGCGGTTGGTCACCGGTATTCAGATCAATGATCGCAAGGCGGGTCTGGATAAAGCCAATCGGCCCTTTGACATATCGCCCATCGCCGTCAGGCCCACGATGGCCCAGCGCATCACGCAGACGGTCAAGAATTTCAGGATCAAGGGTTTGCTTATCCTTGGCGATATAACCGGCAATTCCGCACATTAACGCGCAACCTCGTCAAAGAAAGCCTTGTATCTGGCAACCACTACGTCTTCGGTGAAATTGGCCTCGAACGCGGCGCGACCATTCGCAGACAATGTGTCTGAAAGCACCTTGTCGTCAAGGACAGTCCGAAGATCACCTGCCAAGGCCGATGCATCTTCAAGCGGGGACAACAATCCGCTTTCCCCTTGGGTAATCAGTTGAACCGGCCCCTGACTTGCCTGTGCAACAACCGGTTTGCCATGCGCCCAGGCCTCGATCACCATATTGCCAAGCGGTTCGTGGCGCGAGGACGCGCAAAAAACATCACAGGTCGCAAACAGGTTGGCAACATCCCGCCGCCAGCCCAACAAACGCACACGATCCGCGACGCCGCATTCACCCGACAATTTCAGCAAATCGTCCTTCAGATCACCGGCACCCGCGATCCAAAGATAGGCACCCGGCACATCGGCCAAGGCACGGATCAGGGTATCAAATCCCTTGTTTTCATGCAGTCGCCCGAGCCCGAGAATTAGCGGCGCATCGGACGGCGTATTGAACTCGGCACGATCAATGGCCGTACCCGGAACAGCATCGACAAAGTTCGGCAGGTAATGGGTCCGGTCGACCGGCCAGCCTTCACGCACCAGATAATCGCAAATGTCCTTGGTATTGCCGATCAGATGATCGCAATCGCGAAAGTTCTTAAGCTTGTAATACCCGCCAAGCCGGGCGACCTTGGTGAAATCACCAGATGGTGTCATCCGGCTGGCCCGGTTCATCCATGTCAGGACGATGCGGGGTTTGTGTTTTTTGATTTGCTGGCGCAATCCCCAAGGGGTGCGCAAGTCAAGGCGCCCGCCAAATGGCAACTCGTCAAACGACACCCCATTGGCGGCAAGAACCGGATTACGTCCCTCGTTCGGGCGCACAACGCAATGCTGATCAATACCGGCGCGCTGAAAACCGCAGGCAAGGCGCACAAAAAATTCCTCGGCCCCGCCAAACGGACTTCCAGCCATGGTCTGCAGCAACATTGTCATGCACCAGTCCCCAACTGAATTTGGTTATTCTTCATCATAGCGGGCTTTGAGATAGGAAATCATCGGGAACAGGGCGGCCAGAAGCGCGATCAAAAAGCCCATCCCGCCTTCCTTGTATCCCTTGCGCGATACGAAACAGCGCCAGAATCGCGAAAAAATCCGGCGGAAATTATGGCGGAATGTTCCAATATTCCCGCTTGCCCGCAAATCTGCGGCACGCGCATTGGTGTAGCTATCAAGTCGACGCATCATGTCCGAGATATTGCGATCCACAAAATGCACCAAGGCCCCGTTCAGTTTCGGTCCCTGCCGCCCGGTCATTTCAATGGCCGGATGCACGCGCTGATCACCCCAAACCTTGTGGCCCTTGCGAAACAGTCGCCACACCGCAGACGTGCCAAATGACGCACCCCAGCCATATCGCACCAACCGTTTGCCGACATAGTTATCGACCGGGATAAGATAGCGGTCATAGGCGCCACTATTCACCGCCTCGCGAATTGCAATCGCCAGCTCCGCGTTAACATGTTCATCGGCATCAAGTTCGAAAATCCAGTCGCCGGTTGCTTCTTCGATGGCCTTGTTGCGACGGTGCCCTTCGATGTCCCAGCTACCGACAACCGTTTTGGCACCAAATTCCTTGGCGATTTCTTCGGTTCGGTCGGTGCACTTGTCACAGATCACAACGATTTCGTCGGCAAAGCTGACCTTTTCCAGACAGGTCGCCAGTCGCTTTTCCTCGTTATGGGCACACAGAACAACTGAAATACGCGGTGCTGCATCAGTCATTGTTTTTTCCTGCAAGACGATGTTCGGTAACCAGTTCGGTTGCCGCTTTGACAACCTTTTCGACAGGCAAGGTTTCCATCAGGTTTTCCTGCGAGAAACGGCTGGTTCGATTGGCAATGATCTTGTCGTACGACCAATCGGTCCTGATCGCACGCCCCCATTTGGCAAATGGCCGATAATGTTCATCACGCGACGGGCCAAACAAACCAAGTGTCGGGCATCCTGACGCCGCTGCCATATGCATCAGGCCAGAATCGTTGCCAAGATACAAATCCGCACGTTCGAGGCAGGCCATGACGGTCAAAAGGCTTTCGGTTCCAAAGATTTCAGACCGTCTTTCTTCCGGGACCGACTTGATGACTTCTTCTGCCATATCCCGTTCATTGGGCGCACCGACAACCAGCACATGCGCATCTTCAAGCACAGCCCCCTTCCCGGTCAGGGTCGCAATCGTTTCGATGAAACGTTCCTTGTGCCAGGTTTTGCCAACCCAGTTTGATGTCGGCCCGACAATCAAAAGCGAACCTTTGACATTTCCAAGCAACGTGTCAGCACGATCCCGGCTTTCCTGATCGATCCAGATTTTAGGCAAAGGCGGCGGTGACACCTTCATCAACGCACCAAGCTGTTCAAGCCGGTGCAAGCTGTCATCGTTGCCTTTCAGCACAACGCGTCTGGTCCCGGGAAGGACATAGGCCGTGGCACTACCGCGCAGATCAACGATCACATCCCACCAGTTCAGAACAACCGACTTCCACAGTTTCCACCAATGCCCGCCACGCTTTTGCTTGGGCATTTCAATAATGCCGTCAAGGTTCGGCACAGCCTTGAAAATCGGGGCTGCAACCGGACCACAGGCAACCGTTATCCGAATACCCGGAAAGGTTTGGATATAATGGCGCAGAACTGCTGTCGACAGGACCGCATCACCAAGACGGTTTGACGTGATAAACAGAAGGCGCACGGTTTAAAGTTTCTCCAGCTCGCCTGCGACGTGAATCCATTCCCGACGATCATTACGTGCGGCTTCGGACTGGTTGGCAAAAAATGCCCGGTCGGTCAAAAGCTGGGACGTAATGTTGCCGTACGCAGATTCGTCAGGAACGATATAGCCGGTTTTGCCGTCTTCAATCCGGTTCCTCGCAATCCCGCCATAAGACACCACCGGCGTTGCAGCCCCAAGGGCATCAACAATCCACTGACCGGCATAGTCGGTTCCATATTTCCCGTGATGCAGGAACGCACGCGCATTGGCGATGGTCTCGGCCATGTCGGCTTCGGGTTTTGGATGATGAACCCTTACACCTTTGTCAATCGCACCGCGAACAAGATCAAGAACGTCGTCAGAAACGTCGTCATTTTCCCCTGCCATCGCGCTGAACAGGTCATAGGCATAAATTTCAAGGATCGCGTTCGGTGCCTTGGGCGCGACATAGGCATCCCAGATACGCACGATCTGGGCAATACCGGTTTTGGTATTGGCAACCGTCACGGCAAGTTCATCACGTGATTCAAATGCCCAGTGCATGTTCGATGCCATGGTAAAGGCCGAGGTTGCCCCCGGCTTGACCACAATCGGCTTTTTGACAAGCTCGGCATCAAATGCCTTGGCCTGTGCATCATCACTAAAGATGACCTGTACTTTCTTTTCCTGAAGGACAAGACGCACATCATCGGCATTCAAGCGCGCCGGATCACCGTCGAACCAAAGCGCAATCGTAGCACCGTTTGGAACGGACGGATGGCTTAACAACGCGGGATCACGCCAGACAATAACGGTATTGACCGCATCGCCACCAAACGGCGGCAATTTGGCATCAAGTTGTCGCCATGCTACACCGCTTGCATCCTTGTCGATGCCGCCATTGCGGCGCGCTTCGACCTTGTGACCACGGGCAACAAGGGCCTCGGCCAGCGCGATAAAGGCACGTTGGCAGGTCCCCAGCGGGCGGGCTTCGCGATCCTTGGGATCAAAGCCGATTGAATGATCAAGCATCAAGATTTTCATAAGTTTGGTTCTATCTGCTCGCAGGCGTTTTATGAAGGCTTTTCTTGCATGTGACCGGGCTTTATACCCGCAGTCTGCCCTTGCGAAATTCCCCCGATTGCCCCACATTTCGCCCAAACAAATCCGACAGATCGGAGCCGATAAAATTATGAGTGAGTCTTTCTACGCCGTTCTGAATGATCGCGCCGTCATCCGCATCAGCGGACCGGATCGCGTCAGCTTTCTGCAAGGGCTGGTATCAAACAACATCGAAACCGTATCTGCGACCAAGTCGGGATATGGCGCGCTGTTAACCCCGCAGGGTAAATTCCTGTTCGATTTCTTTGTCTATCAACAGGATGAAGACAGCCTTCTGATCGAATGCGAACGTGGTGAAAATGGTGAACGTGCGGCCGATCTTTTCAAAAAGCTGCGCATGTACAAATTGCGCGCCAAGGCGGAACTGGCAGATGTCACCGACAGCTACGACGTCATCGCCGTGTTCGGCAAAGATGCCCTGACCAATCTGTTTGATGACACTGCACCGGGCACAACCGGCCGCATCGCCGATGGCATCAAGGCCGTTGATCCGCGCCTGAGTGCGATGGGCGCACGCGTTCTGCTGCCAAAAAACAGTTTGGCTGAAATGGCAGCAATCGGTGCTGCCGAAAGTGATGCGGAAAGTTATCACAAGCTTCGTGTGACCCTTGGCCTGCCCAATGGCAGCGAAGAACTTGAAATCGAGAAATCCATCCTGCTTGAAAACGGCTTTGAAGAGCTTGGCGGGGTCGATTTCAAAAAGGGCTGCTATATGGGGCAGGAACTGACCGCCCGCACCAAATATCGCGGCCTTGTGCGCAAGCGCCTGTTGCCGATCGCGATTGATGGCCCGGCCCCGGAAACCGGCACCCTTATCATGAATGGTGACAAGGAAGCCGGAACAATTCGTTCCGTTCACGGATCGGCAGGCCTCGCCCTGATCCGCTTGGAACGGGTTGGCGAGGATGCCGATCTTGTTGCCGGTGATGCCAAAATCACGATTTCGGTGCCGGACTGGGTGAAACTACCCGAAACGGCGGCGTGACCCCCGGCCACAGAATTGCGCCATTTGCAAAGTACGGTGCGTGCAGTACGGGTCCCGAAATTCGGGACCCGTTTCATATTCTGATCTGTTCGAAAGAACGGAAAGCACTTATGTTAAGACCAGAATGAAACAGGTATTCGCACTGAAACTGCGTCGGGCAGCTCCCTTGATGATCGCATGGATCGCAGTTTGTTGCGTTCTGTCAGCACTTTCACATCCCGCTTTTGCAGAACAAGCCCTGCCGGGTATCAGCAAAAAGCCGGTTTCCGACATGTCGATTGCCGAAACCAGTGCCGAGCTTGCCACCGTTACGCAGGTCTACAATCGCAAAGGCAACGAGATCAAGCAGATGGCGCAGGGTGTTCTCATGCGCTTCTATCCGCAAAAAATTGTTCCATGCGGTGCACTTGTGACCAGTGTGCGCGATTGCCTTGAAAACCAATGGCCCGACCTTAAAGGATATCCCGGCCATTTTCTGGGCCCGGATGAACAGCCGACATCAAAGCCGACCCTCGCCCAGGCACGCATGACCGAGGAAAATTATTTCGATGCGGTTGAACGGGTGAACATGTTGTTGCGTGCTGTACGTTATGAAAGCACGCTTAAGGCCGAGACACGCTATCGTGTCCATATGGACGAAGTGATTTCCCATATGACCGATCTTCAGGAAGCAGAATTCCACCGCGGACTTCTTTACGAAAAGATGTTCAAGATCGGCGGGATTATCCTGTTGTTACTTGGTCTTTCGGTTGGCGGGATGCTGATCATGAAACATATCGCGCAACGCAACGATCCAGACTCACAGTTCGGCAAAAAATAACGGCGGCAAGTTTCCCTGCCACCGTTGCATAAATCTATTTTACCCGTCGCGCTTATTTGCGACCAAGGGCTGCCTGTGCGGCCGCCAAACGCGCAATCGGTACGCGGTATGGCGAACAGGATACATAATCAAGCCCCTGTGCTTCGCAGAACGCGATAGACGCCGGATCACCGCCATGCTCACCACAGATACCCAACTTGATGTCACCACGGGTCGCACGACCGCGTTCGGCGGCCAAACCAACAAGTTCGCCGACACCGTCCTGATCAAGCGACACAAACGGGTCACCAGCAAAGATGTCCTTGGCGATATAGGTATCGAGGAACCGCGACGCGTCATCACGTGAAAGGCCAAAGGTCGTCTGGGTCAAATCGTTGGTGCCAAAGCTGAAGAATTCGGCTTCTTCGGCAATTTCACCGGCGCGCAGGGCCGCACGCGGCAATTCGATCATGGTGCCCACAAGGAAGTTCAGCTTTGCCGACTTTTCGGTTTCGACATCGGCCGCAACCTTGATGATCGCTGCTTTGAGGATTTCAAGTTCCTTTTTGCCAACGATCAGCGGGATCATGATTTCCGGGATCACCGGATCACCACCATCCTTTGAAACTTCAATTGCGGCTTCAAAGATCGCGCGCGCCTGCATTTCATAGATTTCAGGATAGCTGATGCCAAGACGGCAACCACGATGACCAAGCATCGGGTTTGCTTCGGCAAGATCAAGCAAGCGTCGCTTGACGATGGCCTCGGACACACCGGCGGCATTTGCCACCTCGGCGATTTCGGCATCACCATGGGGCAGGAATTCATGAAGCGGCGGATCCAGCAGACGGATCGTCACCGGAAGGCCCTTCATGATCCGGAACAGATCAATGAAGTCCTGACGCTGATAGGGCAGAAGCTTGTCCAGTGCGGTACGACGGCCCTGTTCTGTCTCGGCCAGGATCATCTCGCGCATGGAAATGATACGTGCCGGATCAAAGAACATATGCTCGGTCCGGCAAAGACCAATGCCTTCCGCACCAAAACCACGTGCGGTTTCGGCATCATCCGGGGTTTCGGCGTTGGTGCGGACCTTCAGGCGACGCACGCCATCGGCCCATTCCATCAACTGGGAAAAATCACCAGACAGATCGGGCTTAAGGGTCGCAACCTCGCCCAGCATGACTTCGCCGGTGCTGCCATCAAGGGTGATGACATCCCCTTCTTTCAGGGTAACACCGCCGGAAACCATAGTCTTGTTGGCATAGTCGATCTTGATCGATCCGGCGCCGCAAACGCATGGCGTTCCCATACCACGTGCCACGACAGCGGCGTGACTGGTCATGCCACCGCGTGATGTCAGGATGCCTTCGGCGGCATGCATACCGGCAATATCTTCGGGGCTGGTTTCGATACGCACCAGAATGACTTTGCGGCCCTTGTTCGATACCCATTCTTCGGCAGATTCGGCAGAAAACACGATCTGACCAGACGCCGCCCCCGGCGATGCCGGAAGGCCCATGCCGACAACCTTGCGTTCCGCATCGGGATCAAGGGTCGGATGAAGCAACTGGTCAAGCTGTGCCGGGTCAACGCGACGCAAGGCATCTTCCTGTGAAATCACACCATCGCGGCACATTTCAACCGCGATGCGAAGGGCCGCCTTGGCGGTACGTTTACCCGCACGGGTCTGAAGCATATAAAGCTTGCCCGACTCAACGGTAAATTCCATGTCCTGCATGTCGCGGTAATGGGATTCAAGCTTGTCGCGGATATCGCAAAGTTCGCCAAACACACCCGGAAGGGCTTCTTCCATTGATGTCAGATCAGAACCGGATTCTTCGCGTTCGATCTTGGTCAGCGGTGCCGGGGTGCGGATGCCCGCGACCACGTCTTCACCCTGCGCATTGATCAGATATTCACCATAGAAACGGTTTTCACCGGTCGACGGATTGCGCGAGAAGCAAACGCCGGTCGCACAATCATCGCCCATATTGCCAAAGACCATGGCCTGAACGTTGACAGCAGTTCCCCAGCTTGCCGGGATGTTGTGCAAACGACGATATGTGTTGGCACGTGCATTCATCCAGCTACCGAATACGGCGCCGATGGCCCCCCAAAGCTGTTCGCGCGGGTCCTGCGGGAATGGTGCGTCCAGTTCGCTTTGGACTTTCTTTTTGAATTGGCCAACAACCTCGGCCCAGTCATCGGCCCCCATTTCGGTATCAAGGGAATAGCCCTTGTCTTCCTTGTGGATTTCAAGGATTTCTTCGAAATGGTAATGGTCGACGCCCAGAACGACGTCCCCATACATCTGAATGAAACGGCGGTAGCTGTCATAGGCAAAACGACGGTCGCCGGAAACGCTTGCAAGGCCTTCAACGGTTTCGTCATTCAGACCAAGGTTAAGAACCGTGTCCATCATGCCCGGCATCGAGGCACGAGCCCCGGAACGCACGGAAACAAGAAGCGGGTCCTTGGCATCGCCAAATTTGCGCCCGACCAGCTTTTCAATAGCAGCCAGCGCGCCTTCAACCTCGGAATCAAGACCATCCGGGTAGGCACGGTCATTATCGTAAAACGCCGTGCAAACTTCGGTTGTAATGGTAAAGCCGGGCGGAACAGGAAGTCCGAGATTACTCATCTCGGCAAGGTTCGCGCCCTTGCCGCCCAGAAGTTCACGCATATCCGAACGGCCTTCGGCGCTACCGCCACCGAAACCGTACACCCACTTGGTCATCTTGCCTTTTCCTCATCTGGTCGAGGCCCCTTTGGGCCTCCCCGGATGGGGAAAGCCCCGCAACCTTGACCTATTTATGACTCGATCTTCGAGAAGTCGGCAATGTCATGCAACGCAGTGCGAATTTGCGCCAACAGCTTAAGACGGTTGGCTCGTTCGTCTGCATTGTCACTATTTACCGTGACCTTTTCGAAGAATGCATCGACCGGTTCACGCAACCGCGCAAATTCGGTCATAGCCGCGGCATAATCCTCGTCACGCAGAAGTGGCAGGGCTTTATGCCGGACATCAATGAGCGCCTCATACAGCTTGCGTTCTTCTTCCTCGCTCAGAAGAGATGCGGAAACGTCCGCCTCATAGGACGTATCGTCCTTTTTCTCTTCGATGCGCAGAATATTGGACGCACGCTTGTAGCCAGCCATAAGGTTGACGCCGCTTTCACCAGAGACAAAATCGGAAAGCGCTTCAACACGGGCCAGCAGGCGGACAAGATCGTCCTCGCCATCCAGTGCAAACACGGCCGACACCAGATCATGGCGCACACCCTGTTCACGCAGATGGACTTTCAGGCGGTCAGCAAAGAAGGCCATAAGGTCTTCAACCGCCTCGTCACGACGAATGGCTGCCGGATACTGGGAGACGGCAAATGCAAATGCGCGACGCAGCGGCAAACGCAAACCGTTTTCCAGAACCAGACGGATGACACCCAATGCCGCACGACGAAGTGCAAACGGGTCTTTCGAACCTGTCGGCTTTTCATCGATGGTAAAGAACCCGGCAAGGGTATCGAGCTTCTCTGCCAATGCAACAGCAACCGAAACCGGGGCGGTCGGACAGCTATCCGACGGACCGGCAGGTGCATAATGTTCTGCAATGGCATTGGCGACTTCCGGGGCTTCGCCGTCATTTTCGGCGTAGTATTTACCCATCAGTCCCTGAAGTTCGGTGAATTCGAACACCATCTGCGACACCAGATCGGCCTTGCCGATTTCTGCCGCACGGTCTGCCAGTTTGACATCGCAATTCGGAATGTCGGCAGACAGTTCACGCGCAAGGCCACGCAAACGCAATACGCGTTCGGCAAGTGAACCAAGCTTGGCGTGGAAGACGATGTTATCAAGTTTCGGCAGACGCGATTGCAGCGTCACTTTCCGATCCTGATCCCAGAAGAATTTGGCATCGTGCAAACGCGCACGAAGAACACGTTCGTTACCGGCGATGATCTTGGCGTTGTTGTCGGCGGTGACCATGTTCGAAACGGTGATGAAGCGTGCGGCAAGTTTGCCGTCCTTGTCTTCAACAACGAAGTATTTCTGATGTTCACGCATCGAGGTTTCCAGAACCTCGCGCGGGATATCCATGAACTGGTCGTCGACCTTGCCCATCACCGGAACCGGCCACTCAACCAGACCACAAACCTCTTCAAGAAGACCTGCATCTTCAAGAAGTTCAAAACCTTCGGCCGCGGCCAGTTTTTTGGCACCGTCAAGGATGACCTGCTTGCGCTCTTCGCGGTCAATCATGACCTTGGCAGCGCGCAGTTTTTCCTTGTATTCCGCGCCATTGGCAACGCTGAATTCAGCCGGTGCAAGGAAGCGATGACCACGGGTGGTGTCACCAGCCGTTACCGGACCATAGGATACCGGGATCACCTTGCCATCAAACAGGCACAGGATACGGTCAAGCTGACGGACCCAGCGAACCTTGTTATCTGCCCAGCGCATTGATTTCGGCCAGGGCAAAACTGCCATCGCATCTTCAATACCCTGTCTCAAAACTTCTTCAGTTTTGCGGCCTTTCTGTTCGACGATGGCAAACAGGAAGACGCCCTTCGGGGTGTCGCGCTTTTCGCACTGCTCGAGGGTTACACCATTGCCCGCAAGGAACCCGTTAATCGCTTTTTCCGGGGCATCGGAGCGTGGTCCTCGACGTTCTTCACGCACATCCAGCTGTTTCAAAGGCAAGCCATCTATAACTAGCGCCATACGACGAGGGGTAACAAAGGTTTCAACCTTGTCGTATGTCAATCCAGCACCATTTAGCCAACCTGTCACGGTTTCAGCCAACTTATTGATGGCATTAGCCTGCATACGGGCCGGGATTTCTTCAGAAAACAGTTCAAGCAGCAACTCGGCCATAACTTATGCCTCCTCTTTCAGATGGCCGCGCGACCGCAGCCACGCCTCGCAGCAGGATTTCGACATGTCACGAACACGGCCGATATAGGCCGCACGTTCGGTAACCGAAATTACGCCGCGCGCATCAAGAAGGTTAAAGAGATGGCTTGCTTTCATGGCCTGCTCATAGGCCGGAAGTGCCAGACCGCGTTCGATATTCACCGCACACTCGGCCTGTGCATCCTTGAAGTGCTGGAACAGCATATCGGTGTTCGCGACTTCAAAGTTATAGGTCGATTGTTCAACTTCGTTCTGAAGGAACACTTCGCCATAGGTCACGCCCTGACCGTTATAATCAAGGTCATAGACGTTTTCGACGCCCTGGATATACATCGCCAGACGTTCCAGACCATAGGTCAGCTCGACCGGAACCGGGTTACATTCATAACCGCCGACCTGCTGGAAATAGGTGAACTGGGTGACTTCCATACCGTCAAGCCAAACTTCCCAGCCAAGGCCCCATGCACCAAGGGTCGGGCTTTCCCAGTCATCCTCGACAAAGCGGATGTCATGGGCCATCGGGTCAATGCCCAGATGCTTCAGCGAGCCAAGATACAGATCCTGCGAATTGGCCGGTGACGGCTTCATCAGAACCTGGAACTGGTAGTAATGCTGCAAACGGTTCGGGTTTTCGCCATAGCGACCATCAGTCGGACGACGGCACGGCTGCACATACGCAACATTCCAGGTTTCCGGTCCAAGCGCGCGCAAGGTCGTCGCGGTATGGAACGTACCGGCACCGACTTCCAAGTCATATGGCTGAAGGATGACACATCCCTGATCAGCCCAATAGCTTTGCAGTCGAAGAATGATTTCCTGGAATGAAGGGGGACGTTGCGACCCGTCGAGCGCCATGGCGCGAACTCTCTATTACTGTTTCTGTAAATTTAAGGCGGCAAGCTACCGCCCTGCCCCGTCGCGGTCAAGAACGCAAAAGCCCTGAGACACGCTGAATTTGCAACCCTTGCATCCGGGTCGCCCTTCTGATGCCGCATTGCAGCAACACAGATCAACGATCCGAACCGAATTTCCAAGCAAATTTCACGCAATTTCACCCAAAGTCTAAGCCCCGGATGCTTTTGTTCACATGCAGGAAAAATCGAAATCAGGCGTCACAACGATGCGACGAACCTTCGGCATGGTAAACGCCGCAATCGGGGCATTTTTCCATTTCCTGTGCGACCGAACCGGATTGTTCTTTTTTATGGTGACGGGTTTGCTTGGGCTGTTCATTGCCCGAAACCTGTTTGGAGCGGTTAAACAGCTTGAAGCCTTGCCAGACTACAACAATGACCAAGGCGGTAAAGATGATCTTAGAAAAGCTCAGCATGTCCGTTCCCAAAACACCATAGAATCTGCGTTGCGCAACGCATCCATGTCGCACTTATAGGCAAGTCTGCACAAATTAGAAACCGGGCAATGGCAAAGGATTGCGCAAAAGAACGTCGGTTTCGGGCAAATAGACACCCGCCGCATCATGCAGAACAAGGCCGCGCCGCATGGTCAATGGTGACGCCACCCCTTTTCGGGCCGAGACGATCACACGCAATGGCGCATCGGAATCCGCCTTGGACCAGATCGGGTAAACTGTCATATCGCCTGCGCGCCCATGCAAAAGTCCAATGATCCGGTCCAGATGGTCCGCACGATGAACAAGGGTGATCCGCCCCTTTTGCCGAACCATCTTAAGGCAAAAACCGATCCAGTCCTTTAGGTCCGCACTGCCTTCCTGATGCGCGGTTGCGCGGCTTTCATTGGCCGGGCGCGTGCCCCCGGCATAATAGGGCGGATTGGAAATCACCTGGTCAAAGCTTTCGGCAACCAGTGGCAGCTTTGAATTATTGATATCACCATGGATCGGGCACACCCGATCAGCCATGTTGTTTTCAGCTACATTGCGACAAAACAGCGCATAAAGGTCATCCTGAAGCTCGACCCCGGTGACTTTTGCACTTTCCAACCGCCGTGCAACACAAAGGCCTGCCGAACCAACTGCGGCACCGACATCGAGAATCTTTTCATCACGACGCGACGTGATCGAAACAGATGCGGCCAGCAACACCGCATCGACCGCCGCCCGATACCCGTCAACCGGCTGTTTTAAAGTCACCGATCCGCCAAGCAGATAATCGTGACTGATCCGCGCTTCGGGGAAATCCGGGACTTCGGGTGCTGCGACTGCGCCTGTCATAGGAACAAGGGTCCTGCCTGCTGGTTATTCGGATGCCATGGCATCGGGGGATAAACTCTGGGCAGCGTTATGCGCATCAAGATCGCGTCTGGCAATATCGAGAATGTATTTTGCCCGGCTTTCGACTTCTTCATCGACCATCAAGCGACGTGGCAAAGCCCCGATTGATCCTTCAAGGATGCTGGCATGATAGTCGAAAACATGGCTTGAAATTCCTTCATCGGCCAATACCGATTGCGCCCAGCTTAGTTCTATCAGGTCGTTGCTGCGAAAGAGTTCGATCATATGGCATCCCCTGAAACTTGGCATTCTGCGCCGCCTATCCGTTTGGATTGGCACAAACGGAATGGACTATATGTAATATAATGTAGGGGTTTGCGGGCAGAGTTTTAGAAATTCTGCTGACAAAACCGCAATTTATCAGGAAATTTGTGCATAGCCCGATGACATTTGTCCACTTGACCACAATACCTTGGCCTATCTATGTTGAGGCCGCCTGGTGTTATTTGCAATCTTCGCCGAATTCAGGCAGCGAAGATGCCATTGAAAAAGTCGGAATACAGCGTGACCAATACCGCACCGCAGCCTAAGGCTCAACCGAGCCTTGATTCACTGATCAACCTTGTCGACGCCGACATGAAACGCGTCAATCAGGTGATCATCGACAACATGCACAGCGAAGTCGCCCTGATTCCGCAATTGGCAACCCACCTGGTTGCTGCTGGCGGCAAACGTATGCGCCCGTTACTGACACTGGCCTCTGCCCGCCTGTGTGGTTATGGCGATGGTCCGGATGCAGTTGACCTTGCGGCGTGTGTCGAGTTTATCCACACCGCAACGCTTCTGCATGATGATGTGGTTGACGAAAGCCAGCTTCGCCGTGGCCAGGCATCGGCAAACGCCTTGTTTGGCAACGAAGCAAGTGTTCTGGTTGGCGATTTCCTGTTTGCGCGCGCCTTTGTCGTGATGGTCAAAACCGGGTCGCTGCGCGTTCTTGATATTCTGGCACAGGCATCCGCCGTCATTGCCGAAGGCGAAGTTCTTCAGCTGTCGACCGCCAATGACATGGGCACGACCGAAGAAGCCTATCTTGAAGTAATCACCGCCAAGACCGCCGCCCTGTTTGGTGCAGCATCGCAAATCGGTGCGGTTATTTCCAAACGTTCGGCCGAAGACGAAGAAGCCCTTCGTCTTTATGGTATCTATCTTGGCACCGCGTTCCAGCTGATTGACGATGTTCTGGATTATTCGGCGCATCAGGCAACACTTGGCAAAACCGTTGGCGATGATTTCCGCGATGGCAAAGTGACCCTGCCGGTCATCATTTCCTATGCCAAGGGCGATGACGAGGAAAAGGCATTCTGGCGTCGCTGCATGGAAGATCAGAATTTTGAAGACGGCGATCTTGACCGCGCACAGACCCTGATCCGTAAACATGATGCACTTGATGCATCGATGGACCGCGCCCGCGAATATGGTCAGATGGCGATTGATACCCTGTCGCGCTTTGAAGATGGCGCGATCAAGGATGCCATGATCGAAGCCGTCGAATTTTGCATCTCGCGCCCGTACTAAGGGCCATACCCGCATCGCATGCCGGGGTCGCGCCGGATTGTCGCAAAAATATCTTGCGTCATCTGACAGAAACCATTATCACCCGGCTTCGCAGAATGACGGAGCGTAGCTCAGCCTGGTAGAGCACTGTCTTCGGGAGGCAGGGGTCGGAGGTTCGAATCCTCTCGCTCCGACCATCATTCAAAGGCCCTGAAACGAGCAATCGTTTCGGGGCCTTTTGCGTTTCAGACCGCACCACGCAAAGCGCCCACAAAGTTGCCCGCCCTGTGGTCTCCCCTATTCCTTGAACATCACATCGTATTTCTGAAGGAAGGCCTGTTCTTTCTCCCCCTTCATGGCGATGCGCCCTTCGTTCCAGATCCGGATAAGCTCGTCCCGGCGCTCAGCCGACATTTTCTTGGAAAAGATCGCCCGTTCCACCAGCTTTTCTTCCAGCCCCGGACGCACAACCTGCAAATCATCCTTCATATTCAGGCGATTGAGCACATATTGCAGGACAAGCTCATTATCTGCATACAGATCAACCCGACCATCTCTGATCATGGTGAAGATGCGGTCTACCACATCGTCATAGCCCGATATCACTTCTACAAATGCTTCGTTGGCAGGGTTATCGATGTAATTCTGATAATCGACACTGGCCGCACTGTAATCCCAGCCCGGACCAGTTGCGACGCGCTTGCCTTCCATTGATTTCACGCCGCCATAGCGCCAGGGATCATGGCGCCGGATCACAAAGGCCGTTGTATAGGCAAATGTCTTTTCCGCAGCATAGACCACATCCTTTTCCGCCTCGGCGACATAGACATATTCGGGCAACATGTCGCAATCACCGTCGGCCACCATGGCAATGCCGCGCGCCAGCGGGACTTCGTAATATTCAATGTCGTAACCTTGCGACGAATAGATTTCATCAAGCATATCAATCACAACACCCCGTCCGGCTTCATCACCGGTCGGGAAAATCGTCATGGGCGCCCATTGGTCATAACAAACTTTGAGTGTTTCGCCCTGCGCAACTCCGGTCATCCCGGCGATAATGGCGACTGCCCCTAAAAATGACGAAAGCTTTTTGTCCTTACATTTCAACCCGGTCACGCCCCTTTTCCTTGGCCCCGTAAAGCTTCACATCTGCAAGCTTGAACAATTCCTCGACCGACTTATCCCCATAGCCCGACGATGAAACGCCGAGACTGACGGTATAGGTGATGCTTTGACCATCGATCACCAACCGCGCCTCGCCGATGGATTGCCTGAGACGATCAGCAAGTGCGACCGCCTCCTCGATCCCCAAATCGGGCAAAAACACCGCGAACTCTTCGCCACCCAATCGACCGAGAAGATCACCCTTTCGAAGATGCGCCTGAACCGCACGGGTAAAGTGGACAAGAACCTGATCACCGACAAAATGGCCATATGTGTCATTGATGAACTTGAAATAATCCAAATCCATCAGAATGAACGAAGCAGCCGATTTTTGACTTTGTGGCTGTGCAAGCAAATGCCTCGCGGTTTCAAAAAAGTTCCCGCGGTTCAATGCGCCAGTCAGGGAATCATAGGCTGCCAGTTCACGAAGCTTGTCATTCAGGACCTGCAATTCCTCGGTCCGTTTGGCAACAGCATCTTCAAGCCATGCACGTTTGCCCTGCTCGTCCTGCAGCAATTTCTTGCGCCCGTTTTCCATCGAACACAGCATCTTGTTCATATGGCTTTGAAGCTTGCTGATTTCGTTTTCTTCAACGACGGAAAGATTGATCCGCTCCCGCCCCCTGTCACCAAGCTGGACTTCGTCGACTTGCGACATCAATTCCTTAAGCGGTCTGGCCAGAAACCGATCAAGCGCCCAGATGAACAGGAAAAACAGCACCGACAGTTTGATGATTGCCGTAATCGCAATCAGGGCAAACCCGAACAGAACACGATCCAGAACGACTTCTGATGACGAATAAAGCTTAAGCGTCCCCAGTCTGATCTGCGATCCGTTCAACTGCCAGGACAGTTCGGTTTCGGTCGCAAAAAGCGACAAGGGCGCAGCACCATCAGAATAGGAACGACTGGAAACCAGAACCTTGGCATTTTTATCCAGAATGTCGACACCAACGATAATTGGCATCTTCAGAAGCCCTGCGACAAGAGAGTCGAGTTGCTTCTGATTATATTGCCAAAGGCTGGTCGCAATCGGATCGCGAACAGTTTGTTCGAGCTGCACCAGTTCGCTTTGGATTGAATCCTGGGTTTTGGCATATTCGGTAAAGAACTGAATACCGGTTACCAGCGCAGATACCCCCAGATAAATCGAGAAGATAACGCGCATCAATTTCTGAGACAGATTCTTGGGATGAATAAAACTGGTGAGCATCGAAATCAGAACTTCCCGACAAATTTCAGGCAATAGCGAATCTATCTGTCACCCAATTATTTCAGCCCCTTGCCAAACAGCCCGGAACATAATGGATACGTAATATTAGATATTAGGCGAGCATTCTGGAATGCGCCAGTGATGCTTATTGGTACTTGGGGACTTTTTTGTTGCAGTTCAGCACCTTACTCAAAAAAACAATGCATATCCCCATATCAACAAATGCTCACGCACTCTCTATCTCATTAAAATACTTAACAAAAATTCCGCTTCCCCCCTTCTCAAACACTCCCTTGCCATTACTGCTTCGCCAAGACCGGTCCTTACAAATTTCCTGTATCCTTGCCGATCAATTCACGCCTTGCGGGGATAGTTTTGACGTCTGCGGGCCTTGAGAACGGCTTTTTGCGACCGCACTTGCGGAAAATCACATCTGAAAGGCGATTGTATTTCGCCACCGGGCAACCCTTATGCGATGCAAAAACATTTCATCGAATTTTTTCACCGGAAGCAGCCGGATTATGCTTGATCCCCCCGGAAAGAAGGGATAAACATCCGCCCACTGACGGAGCGTAGCTCAGCCTGGTAGAGCACTGTCTTCGGGAGGCAGGGGTCGGAGGTTCGAATCCTCTCGCTCCGACCATCAGTCGGGCGGTCTTTCACTGAAAGATCGCCCGTTTTCATTTTGGCCTGTTTTCTGAACCAAACGACGTCATCGCACAGAACCCTCAGGCCAGATATTTCCCGAAACATTTTGCACCTGCAAACATGCCAGCCGGGTTTCATCGACCCAGGCTCCATCTGACCTCGAGCCAGAAATTTCCCCTTTAACACCAAAATCGCATACGCGATTCCATATGGTGAAATGACGATCCCGCCCGATGAAATTCGGCCAAGGTTCGAAATTATCGTAACTTTTTGAGCGATATAAGACTAAAGCATCACGGCGCAGAAAAATGCGCATTTTCGTGCGCATTTCCTACTTTTGTTCGGTTATGCAAGTTGTTTTTTACCCAACCCAAAAGATATTTTCTTGCGCGAACGGCGAAACAAACTTGCTCATACTTGCGAAATACGCTTATGCTTCGCCCTGCAACATAAAGATCGGGGAGAAAACCGCCCTAATAATAAAAGCAAAAGGCGGTAGTCGACCTCACGTGGTATTACCAATTTCGGACTTCTTAGGGAGGAAGACGAATGACTTTTTCTAAATTGCTCAAGTCGGCAACCTGTGCCGCTGTTCTTGCCGCAGCTGCATTCTCTGCTGCGCCGTCTGATGCAAATGCTCAGGAACGTGTTCGCTGGAAAATGGGCTCCACCTACCCGGGTAGCCTGACCCAGCTTGGTACGCTTGGTAAGCGCGTTGATGACAAGATCGACGAAGTTTCCGGGGGCAACATCCAGATCAAGTTCTATGAGCCAGGTGCTCTTGTTCCTGCTCTTGAAGTTTTCGATGCTGTTTCGACCGGCTCGATCGATGCCGCTTTCTCCACCCCGGGTTACTGGGCTGGTAAAGTTCCTGCACTTCAGCTGTTTGGTGCCGTTCCGTTCGGCCCGCAGGCAGGTGAATACCTTGCTTGGGTCAAGTTTGGCGGCGGTCAGGAAATCTTTGACAAGCTCTATGCCGAACATGGCATCAAGTCGCTGTTCTGCGGCCTGATCGCACCGGAAGCTTCCGGCTGGTTCTCCAAGGAAATCAACAGTGTTGAAGATCTTAAGGGCCTGAAGATGCGCTTCTTCGGCCTTGGCGCAAAGGTCATGGAAAAGCTTGGCGTATCGACCCAGCTCCTTGCAGGCGGCGATATCTATCCGGCGCTTGAACTGGGCACCATCGACGCAACCGAATTCTCGATGCCGGCGATTGACCTGAAACTTGGCTTCCACCAGGTTGCCAAATACTACTACTTCCCGGGCTGGCACCAGCAGTCGACCCTGTTTGATCTGATGATGAACAAGGAAAAGTGGGATGGCCTGGACAAAACCCAGCAGGCACAGATCGAAGCCGTTTGTAACGACAACCTTGCATACGGTTTCGCCGAAGGTGAAGCCATCCAGTTTGCAGCTCTGAAAGAGCTCAAAGAAAAAGGTGTCAACATCAAGAAATGGTCGCCTGAAATGCTGTCTGCAATGCGCGGTGCATGGGAAGAAGTCGCGACCGAACTGTCGGCTGAAGATGCCAACTTCAAAATGGCATATGACAGCCTCCAGGAGTTCCGTGCGAACTACAAAATCTGGAAAGACATCGGTTATCTCGACTAATCCGACAGGTCTGACTGACTGTTAAAACAGTCAATAAAAACAAGTCTCGGCAAGGCCGGGTCCCCCGCGCCCCGGCCTTGACCGCGAAAGAAAAGACCCGGGAGACCTTCTATGGAAGCACTACTTAAATTAAGTGACGGCATTGATAATGTTGTTACCCGCGTGGGAAAACTTGCTTCCCTGCTTGCCATCCCCCTGATGATTGTCATCATGTATGACGTGATCCAGCGCAAATTTGGCGGTCAGGGCTCCATCAAGCTGCAAGAGCTTGAATGGCACCTGCATACCGGCCTGTTCATGTTGTGCTTTGGCTACGCATATGTTCGCGATTCACATGTTCGCATCGAACTTATCCGCGATAATTTGCGGCCACGTACGCGCGCAATCATTGAAATGCTTGGCGGCATTTTGTGCGTTTTGCCTTTCTGTGCACTGGTACTTTATTTCGGTTTTGATTTTGTTGCCCGCTCCTTCGAAAGCCACGAAGTGTCTGCGTCAACGACCGGACTTACCCATCGCTGGATCATCAAATCCGCGATTCCCATCGGCTTTGGCCTTCTCGCCATGGCGGGGCTTTCGATTTTCCTGAAATGCTTCGTCTTTGTCTTTGGTCCGACCAACCTGCACAGCCGTGCCGGTTACTATGTTGGCACTCACCACGCAGACCTTGGCGACAGCGCCAAGCTCGACGACTAAGCCGAACGGGGATCAATCCAAATGGGTAACTTCTATATCGAAGACTGGTTTCCGCTGATCATGTTTGCCTCGTTGGGCATTCTGGTTTTCACCGGACTTCCGGTCGCTTTTGTCATTTCGGGCATCGGGATCGCCTTCGGCTTCCTTGGCATGGCCTATGACGTTTTCTCCTTTATTGAATTTTTCAACATCGTTTCCCGTATCTGGGGCGGCATCTCTGAAAATATGGTGATGGTCGCGGTCCCGATGTTCATTTACATGGGCACGATGCTTGAAAAAAGTGGCGTTGCAGAAGATCTTCTGGAATGCCTGAACATGCTTCTGCGCAAGGTTCCGGGTGGACTTGCACTGTCTGTCACCCTGATGGGCACCATCATGGCGGCCACCACCGGCATTATTGGCGCATCGGTTGTGATGATGACGCTGCTGGCATTGCCGGTCATGATGCGTCGCAACTATGATCCGTCCCTTGCAACCGGGACAATTGCCGCATCGGGCACATTAGGCATTCTGATCCCGCCGTCGATCATGCTGGTTCTGATGTCCGACCTGCTGTCCGTATCGGTTGGCAACCTGTTCCTTGCCGCAATCATTCCGGGCCTGCTTCTGGCAAGTTTGTATACGGTTTACATCTTTGTCCGTTGCCAGATTAACCCGTCTCTTGCCCCGCCCCTGCCGGAAGGCGAAGCCGTTCACGGCATGGAGCTGGTCAAGATGATGCTGCGCAGCTTCCTGCCGCCGGTCTTCCTGATTGTTCTGGTACTGGGTTCTATCTTTGCCGGCTTTGCCACCCCGACCGAAGCAGCAGGCGTTGGTGCCGTTGGCTCGACATTCCTGGCATTGGTCAAAGGTCGCCTGAAATGGCCGGTTCTGAAGGATGTTTGTGAACGCTCTGCCCTGACCGGTGCGATGCTGTTCTTCCTGTTTGCCGGTGCAACGGTCTTTTCCTATGTCTTCCGTTCGCTTGGCGGCGATGATCTTGTGATTGATCTGGTCGATAGTGCTGGTCTGGGTCCCTGGGGCATCTTGCTTCTGCTGATGCTGATCGTCTTCATCCTTGGCTTCTTCTTTGACTGGGTCGAAATCACTCTGATCGTTCTTCCGATCTTTGCCCCGGTCATTGCCCAGCTTGATTTCGGTCATCACCTTGATATCGGTGGCATTGATGCAACCGAGGCTCAGGTTCTTACATGGTTTGCTGTTCTTGTGGCGGTTAACCTGCAAACAAGCTTCCTGACGCCCCCCTTCGGGTTCGCCCTGTTCTATCTCAAAGGCGTGGCGCCAAAATCCATCACGATCCAGCAGATTTACAAAGGCATCATTCCCTTTGTCCTGCTTCAGGTTCTTGGACTGCTGCTGGTCATGTATTTCCCGGAACTGGCATTGTGGATGCCAAATACGTTCCTCGAATAAATGATCTCTGATCTGACAAAGAGGCGCTGTTTCAAACAGCGCCTCTTTTTTTATCCACATGGCATGTCACGACCGCAACAGACAAAACAAAACCGCCCGGATCAATGATCGGGCGGCTCCGAAAGTGTTCGGGTGATAATCAGATCAGCTTAGTTATGCAGTGCCCGTTCACTTGGCAGCTGCAACATACGCCCCATCAGATAATCGACATCATCGGAATCGAACTCGACACCAAGATCGCCATACTGGGTAAGAACCCGTTCGATCATCCGGCGCGAATAACGTTCCTTGTCCTGTTCGCCACCATCAAAGGTGGTTTCACGGGCAACCTCGATCGCTGCGCGCACACCGGGGAAGAAATGTTCCGGAAGCTTGGCCTTTTTGTAGATGGCTTCAAGCCCGAATGGCCCGCTGTCATGAATAAGAATGCGTGTATTGATCAGCGAAACACCTGCCCGCTTTGCCAATGCAGCCTCGAAGAAGGAAACATCGCCCATACAAAGGGCACGCAGGATAAGGCCACTGGTAAGACGGTTATTCGTGTAAAGATGCTCGACCAGCAACTCGACATCGCGATCCTCGACACCATCGCCAAGAAGACCAATTGTGGCACTTTCCTGCGACTGGGTGATGACGGCATTAACAATCCCCTCGGGGATGTGGCCGCGCGAAATCAACTGGGAACGCATGCGTTCGGAAACCAGGGTGACCAAACGTTCTGCGATGGTAATCGGCAGATGGTTACGTTCGATCATCGGTTTCTGGATACGTTCGTTATCACCGAAATCATTCACAACCTTCTGAAGCGAAATCTCGCTGATCTCCGCCCCCTGGTTGGACATCAGGTCGACCATCACATCTTCGTGGCCGATATCAACAAGTGTCGCGGAAACGACTTCGGAGACATAGGCACGCGATGCAATCGCACGCTGCTTTTCGACACTATCGGCGTTATCCCCAATGATATCGACCAGATCGTCGTCATTCAGAACTTCGGAAAACTCAAGAACCGGAAGTGCCACCTCGTCCACGTCACGGGCAAGGGTTGCGGCAACGTCATGCGGAACAAGTGGTGTCTGCGCAAGGTTCTTGGCAAGCGCTTTACGCACCCGAACCTCGGCGTCGCGGATCATCAGACGAAAGATATCTTCGGCCAGAACACGTTCACTATCAGAGAGCGCATCCGTGGAAAACTCGCGGCTAATCTTGTCGGCTGTCTCAGCACGGTTTTGCCCCGAAGGGTCCTGAACCAGCTTGTTCAGATCGTCTTTTGTGATACGTGGCAATAGATATCTCCTGGCACGCTTCTCAACTGGCTGCCAATTCGCACAAGCAGATTATACTTTTGGCATTAAATCGACAAACACATTTTCCCAAAACAGGCGACAAGTTCCTGATTTTCATACGTCCTGAGCTTTTCCGTCCCTATATACAAGATCAAATAAGAACATCATCACTGCGAATTGATGAAGCTCAAGAGCCAGATACATCTGATATGGTAAATGTCATTGCGATTTTCCAATACCGGATGCGAATGCTCTTTTTCGAAATGGCGTCAGCTCGTTGACCTGGCGTTTACCTGATAGCGTGATAGCCTGAGGCAAAGAGCCCCGTTTAATGAAGAACCAAGAGAGAGACCCATAATGACCTATTTGCGCAAACTTTCTTTTGTCGCCAGTTCTCTGGTCATCCTTGCAACGGCACCGGCCATTGCCGGCGATGCGGCAAATGGTGAAAAGCTGTTCAAACGTTGCGCGGCCTGCCACAGCACGGATGCAGGCGTGAACAAGGTTGGACCGAGTCTGGCTGGCGCGGTTAACCGCGAATGCGGCACTGTTGACGGTTATAAGTACGGCAAGGGCTATCTGGCCGCTTGTGAAAAGGGCTTTGTCGCTGACGAAGCATTCCTGACTGAATACCTTAAAGATCCGTCAGAAAAGCTCAGCGAAGTTGCGGGTTCTAAACAGCGCTCTAAAATGACCTTCAAACTCAAGAAAGATGACGAAATCGCAGATGTCATTGAGTATCTGAAAACGAAGTAACGTCCGAATTCAAAAATGGCCGGTTTCATCGAAACCGGCCATTTTCATATAACATTATCGAAGCTGCCCAAGGCTTACCTCAGGCTGTCTGACGCCTGCGTCCCAATTCCTCGCCAATTGCCCGCATCTGATCGACAACTGTGACATCTTCTGTCGATGTTACTTCAAGGTCACGATCTTCATAAACGTCACGGTCCGGATACTTTTCCTGCCAATTGGTGACCGCCACATCGCGCAAGCGAACCAGTTCCTCGATCTGCGGACGGAACAAAACCATCATCCCCGAAACCCATCGATTAACCGGCCAGGACGGCTGGGCGTGATCAATCAGAAATCCGTCAAGCATACTGATCACATCATCGGCGTCATACCAGACTTCGCCGGTTACCCACCGATTTGTTGTGAAAAGTCGCTGGCAAAAACCGAACTCGTCCATCGAAAAAGCCACCAGATGCGAAAGCGCATCGTTTGGTCCTTCGGGGAATTCAAACCCATCTAGCTGTTTGGGTTGGCAATTGTCAGGCATGCCGCGCGGACGCATGAAGGTATGGAAATGACCATGTTCATCCCATTCACGACGCTCTTCCTTGGGATGGGCATGATAATAAAACTGGGCATGGGATTGCCGGTCATAGACATCGCCTTCGGGGTAATGCGACCATTCATAAAATGATCCGGCCCCTTTGATCAGTTCGCCAACAATGTTATCGCCGGTCGCCGTCAAAACGCGATGGCATTCCATAACATCGCGACCGGCGGCCAACATTTTTTCCAGTTGGGCGGTCGGGACAGACGTCCAGTCGATTTCAATAGCAGTCATACACTCACCAGCCTGTTTGCGATCCGCTCAGAATGTGCGCAAAGGCAGAACTATCGGCATTCATCCGGTCATGCGAATGAACACCGATCAAGACTTAGTGATTTCACGTAGGTTTGCAACAATGTTCCGTCAAAACAAGCCGTTTTAGCAACGGATACCTGTTTCGGTGCATCCAAATATCACCGTCGCCTAATCCCGGGACATCACCCGAAAGCCGATCAGAATATGCTTAAGATGTTCCGGGCGGGCATGTCTGGCCGCCGGTCGGCAAACGCCGCATCCCCGGTCATCCCATGAGCCACCCTTAACGATCCGGTATCCGGCCTGCGCAGAGGTTGCTGTCCATTCAAACACCTGGCCAGCCCCGTCATATAGCCCGAAGGGACCAGCTTCAAACTGTCCAACCGGTGTCGTATCAAAAGGCCCGCGATCACCACTATTAAGCTGGTCGGGTTCGAAAATATTACCCCACGGGTAAAATGTTCCTTCTGATCCACGCACTGCTTTTTCCCAGTGCAATTCATCGGGAAGTGACCATTCCTTGCCGGTTTTCTGACTAAGCCATTGAACATAGGCCTCGGCATCCTGCCAGGAAACCAAAACAACCGGGTGATTTCCGCGCCCCTTGGGATAGGTTCCATTGGACCACAGGAAAGGCTGGATGGTGTCGTAATTGTAAATCAGGCCCTGACGGTTCCATTCATCCTTGGTCATTTCTGGCGCATCATGACCGGTATCCTTGATGAAGGCGGCATATTGTTCGTTCGTTACCGGCGTTTTGCCGATATTGAAATCAAGCAAATGCACACGCCATTTATCGCCTTCGATATCGTACCAGCGATTTCGGCGGCTCAGATCATGGCCATAAACCTGTTCATCGATCTGATAGGCATATTGCCGTTCAACGGCATCGGACCCCTGCCAGAACCAGCCCGCGGGCACTTCGACCACAGGCGGAATAACGTCATCATCTGCCAGCACCTGCTTTGCGGCACAGAGTCCAAAAAGCAGCGCAAAAGCCGAGATTTTCCCGATGGAAGCGATATTGTCCCCAACTCTCATATACGATTTCCGTCCTGATCGAATATGGTTCTCACGGTTTCTTTAACCGCGTTGATGAATTTGCCCGAATGTCTTTATTACCATCAAGATGAGTAAAAAGGACCGTTCTTTCAATCGGTTTGCGGATTTAAATCCTGTTGCCTGATGACAATTCTTTACCGATCCCCTGATAACTGCCGCACTTTAACTGGCTTTTGGCTACACCGGCCTCTCACATAACAGTGAAACCATGTGACGCCGCGACCAAGGAAAATTGCCCCATAGTGCCTTTACCGACCGCTGCCAGATGTGCGCCGGTCTTAATAGTACAGGACCTTCAGAGAGGCAAGAATGACCAAAACATCCAAGAATTTCGTAAGAACCGCTTTGCTGCCGGCCCTCGCAATCGGAACCGGCCTTGCCATGGCAACTCCGATGGCAATGGCAGCTCCTTTGCCGTCACCAACGGCCGAGGTCGCAACCTGCACTGCAAATCCCTGCGCGGCCAATCCCTGTGCCGCAAATCCATGCGCTGCAAACCCGTGTGCGGCGAAAAAACTGGTTAATCCCTGCAACCCGTGTGCGGCCAATCCGTGTGCTGCAAAAAATCCATGCGCAGCTGCGAACCCCTGCGCACCGAAATAACGTCTTCGCGTCCCGACGATCCAAAAAGCCAAAGGGGCGATGCAATGCATCGCCCCTTTGCTATTGCCTGTGTTTGATCACAAGGCGAAATCAGTCTCGGACCACCATAACCGAACAATCGGCATGGCGGACAACGCGTGCGGCGTTCGGCCCCAGAAGATAGTCCTTAAGCTCCGGACGATGCGCGCCGATCACGATCAGATCGCAATTGGTTTTCTTGGCAATCTTCAGGATCACTTCATAGACCGTTCCCTGCCCGACGATGTGCTGCACCTTGATGTCCGACGGAATATGTTCGGACACGAATTCGTGCAGGCGCTCGTTATAGGCATCGAGAACTTTGGTCTCGTAACCTTTCGGGAAGAACTGACCGACCATCGACATGCCGACAGATGGCACAACGGTTAGAACATGCAAACGCGCGCCAAAGCTTTGCGCCTGCTTGATCGCAACCGGTATCGCCTTCTTCCAGGAAGACTCATGATCAAGGTCTACTGTAACCAGAATATCCTTATACATGCTCATACTCCCTGTCAGGTTGCCTCAAGCGCATCTTCGTTGCGCTTGCGACGGCGTTGCAGAACAATGATCGCACCCA
Organism: Thalassospira profundimaris; assembly: GCF_003326675.1. Lineage (GTDB taxonomy): Bacteria > Pseudomonadota > Alphaproteobacteria > Rhodospirillales > Thalassospiraceae > Thalassospira > Thalassospira aquimaris. Next base: position 221,209 of record NZ_JPWF01000003.1, on the reverse strand, counting down.
ACAGCAAGAATGCCGGGAAGAAGAATACTTCCTTGGGCATACGATCTGCTTCGACCTTTACAGCCGTGATTTCAAAATCGAAATCAAGACCGGCCTTTTCAGCCGGACCGCCAAAGACCAGATCGTCAATGAAGATACGACCATCCTCATTGCGAATACCGATCCCGGCATTGTAAAGGCGATCCTCACCCGAAGCTTCCGGACCAAGCGGCAGCATCACGGATTTGGAGACTTCCTCACCTTCGATATTGATGCCTTCAACATCCAGAAGGATGCTGGAATTGGCAGGCATGCCTGCGGCATCTTCAACGATTGAAGTCGCCGGAAGGTTGTCATAGGGCGGTTCCATCAGATCAAGCCAGAAGCCCGGACGGAACAGCGTAAAGGCAACCAGAAGCAGTGCCGCGCTTTCCCACAGCTTCGAACGGGCAAAGAAATACCCCTGCGTTGCCGCGGCAAAGACCAGCATGGCTATGATCGATATGATGATCACCACCACCACATCAACCGGATGATCAAGACCGATCATCAGAAGCTGGGTGTTGAACAGGAACAGGAACGGCAGAACCGCGGTACGCATCGAATAGAAGAATGCGACCACACCTGTCTTCATCGGATCAGAACCGGACACCGCGGCCGCGGCAAAGGATGCCAGACCAACCGGTGGCGTCACATCTGCCATGATCCCGAAATAGAACACGAACAGGTGAACCGCGATCAACGGCACAATCAGACCGTTTTCCGCACCCAATTCCACAATCACCGGCGCCATCAGGCTTGAAACCACGATGTAGTTCGCCGTGGTCGGAAGGCCCATGCCAAGAATAAGGCTGATAACTGCGGTAAAGATCAGGATCAGCATCAGGTTGCCGCCGGAAATCAATTCGACGAATTCAACCATCACCTGCCCGATACCGGTCAGCGATACAGTACCCACAATGATACCGGCCGCTGCGGTCGCAACCCCGATACCGATCATGTTACGCGCACCGGTCGCAAACCCGTCAATAACATCCGCAAAACCAAGTTTCAGGTCGGCTGCGAAATTCGGGGCCTTGCGGAAATAGGACTTGGCAGCATGCTGGGTCAGCATGATGAAGATCATCAGAACCGTCGCCCAAAAGGCCGACAGACCAGGTGATTTCAGTTCGATCATCAGGAACCAGACCAGAACCACAACCGGCAACAGATAGTGCAAACCAGCTTTTGCTGTTTCGCCAAGCTGCGGCAATTCCACCACCGGCTTGTTCGGGTCGTCCATTTCCAGATCAGGATATTTGGCCGCATAATAAAGACCGGCCAGATAAATAATCGCGCATTCAATCGCGACAACCCAACCAACAGCCGCACCGAACATCTGTTTCTGGAACAGGATGGCGTAATAAACGACACCCGACAGAACAACCAGCGACAGCACGAACAGAAGCGATCTGATCAATGTCTGACCAAGGGTCGAGGTCACCCGTTTCGGCAGACCCTTCATGTTCGCCTTAAGGGCTTCAAGGTGAACAATATAGATCAGCGCGATATAGGAAATCGTCGCCGGAAGGAAGGCATGCTTGATGACTTCCGGGTACGGAATGCCAACATACTCGACCATCAAAAAGGCCGCAGCCCCCATAACCGGCGGCATAATCTGGCCATTGACCGACGATGCAACTTCAACCGCACCGGCCTTCTCGCCCGAGAAACCGACACGTTTCATCAACGGGATGGTAAAGGTCCCGGTGGTCACAACGTTTGCAATCGACGAACCGGAAATCAGACCCGTCATTGCCGATGACAGAACGGCTGCCTTTGCAGGACCACCGCGCATGTGACCAAGGGCTGCAAACGCCACCTTGATGAAATAGTTCCCTGCCCCGGCTTTGTCGAGCAACGAGCCAAACAGAACGAACAGGAAAACAAAGCTGGTCGAAACGCCAAGTGCGATCCCGAAGACACCCTCGGTCGTGATCCACTGGTGCGACATCGCCTTGGAGAAGCTCGCCCCGGCCCACTGAAGAACTTCAGGAACCCAGGCAGCATTCCCGAAGAACACATAGACCAGGAAGATCACCGCAACACACATCAGGGGCGGGCCAAGTGCACGACGGGTTGCTTCAAGCAACAGCACCAGACCGGCACCGGCAACCACAAGGTCCTGCGTAATCGGCAGGCCCGGACGCCCGGCAAGATCACGATAAAAGATGTAAATATAGGCAGCACAGAACGCAGCAGCGGCTGCCAGTATCCAGTCAATGACGGGAATATAACTGCGCGGCGAATTCTTGAAGGCCGGATAGGCCAGAAACGCAAGAAATACGGCAAAGGCCAGATGGATCGACCGTGCTTCGGTCGAGTTGAACACACCAAAGCTGACAATGTAGGGCAATGGCGATGCCAGCCACAGCTGGAACAGCGACCAAGCCACCGCAACATACAGCAAGACCTTTGCTGTCATACCGGTCGGCTGGCGCGCACCTGTATCATTTTCGGCAATCAGGTCTTGCAGGTCCTGATCAGACGCAGCCTGGTTGGCGTTTTTCACGTCGGTCATTATAAACTCCCGGTCTAAGCGCAGATTTATGTTCCGGTATCCAGAATCAAAAAATCTCCGCCGACACACACCCGGTCACCCACGGAGTACATTGGTATCAGTCAAAGATACCGATTATTTGAACTTATTAGAACGTACCCGACGGGCGAAAGAAAGAAAAACGGAGGGCAGATTTCTGCCCTCCGTTTCCACCTGAATTACATCAGGCCAGCTTCTTTGTAGTATTTGACAGCGCCGTCATGCAGCGGTGCCGAAAGGCCGTCTTTGACCATTTCTTCTTTGACGAGGTTCGCGAAAGCCGGATGCAGCTTTTTGAAATCGTCGAAGTTGTCGAAGACTGCTTTAACAACGTGGTAAACAACGTCCGCATCGGTTGCGGTCGAAGATACGAAGGTCGCGCCAACACCAAAGGTTTTGACGTCGTCCGGGTTACCGCGATACATGCCGCCCGGAATGGTGGCTACACGGTAATACGGGTTGTCAGCAACCAGCTTGTCGATGGCTTCGCCAGCAACTTCAACCAGAACGGAATCACAGGCAGTGGTTGCTTCCTGGATCGAACCGGACGGGTGGCCAACGGTGTAGATCATTGCATCGATCTTGTTATCGCAAAGCGCCTGGGACTGTTCAGCCGGCTTCAGTTCGGATGCCAGTGCGAAATCGTCAAGGGTCCAGCCTTTGGCTGCCATAACGATGTCCATGGTGTCGCGCTGACCGGAACCCGGGTTACCGATGTTCACGCGCTTGCCTTTGAGATCGTCAAAGGTTTTGATGCCGGCATCTGCACGGGCAACAACGGTGAACGGCTCCGGATGGATCGAGAAGACAGCACGAAGGCCTTCGAACGGACCAACTTCAGCAAATGCTTTTTCGCCATGCAGCGCATAGTACTGAATGTCAGACTGGGCAACACCAAGATCCAGTTCGCCGGAACGGATGGTGTTGATGTTGTAGGACGAACCACCGGTGGATTCGACCGAGCAACGAATACCGTGCTCTTTACGATCTTTGTTCACCAGACGGCAGATCGCGCCACCGGTCGGGTAGTAAACGCCGGTTACGCCACCGGTACCGATGGTGATGAAACGGTTTTCCTGTGCTGATGCCTGACCAGCAAAAAGCGCTGCGCCAGCAATCGCTGCGACGGCACCCGCTACTGCAATAAGTTTTTTCATTAGGATTAGCTCCCTTGTACACCCTGTTATAAGGCATTCTTCTATTCGTCCTGAGAACAGAAGAATTTCTTGCAAACATCCGCCTTCGCAGATGTTTTGACGCCGGGATTATACTTTCCGGTTAACCGAATTAAAAGCCCATAACCCCGAAGCTCCTGATATTTCGCTGATTATTTCATTATGATATGCGTTTTAAATGCGCCTCCTACCATACCGGTTGCATGAGGTATTTTGCCTGTTCGCCTGTTGCGATTTTCCGGCCCAACAGTCTGGAACCATCGCGGGCCTGGGCAATCAGTTCAGCGTTGCTGGACGCGGGCAAACCATCGACATTCAGGTGATTATTCTCGAACCCGATGCGGGCATGCCCGCCAAGCCCGGCCCCGGTCAGCACGCAGGCATTCTCGTATGCGCCAAACGCGCACAACATCCATTCGGATATATAGGAACTCGTTCCCATGAATGACAACAAATCGGCCGGATCTGATACCTGTCCTGCGGTATAACGCCCCAAAACAAACAGAACCGGGAACTTTTCACCGGGCAAAACGCCGGTCTCGACCAGCTGGTTAAACCGCGCCACATCTTCAGGCGCATACAGGATCAATTGCGGCAAAATGCCTGCTTCACGCATGAAGGCGAAAAAGCCTTTCAACTCATTCAGATCGGCATTCTCTGGCGCAATTTCCCGAACCGCGATGGATACAGCTTCGGGAACCAGATCGCAGATCATCGCCATCTGATCCTCTGCACTATACATCCCGACTGCCTCGGTGGTGACCTGAAGCAACATGTCGGGCCCGACAGTGCGACGCACTTCGGTCAGCATTTCACGATATCGCCCGACATCCAGACTGTGCTTCTGATCCTCATCACGAACATGCAGATGCATCATCGCCGCCCCGGCCTGCTTACAGGAAAGGGCTTCGCGGGCGACTTCTTCGGGTGTGATCGGAATATTGATCAAATCCGCCTTGGTTTTGCGTGCACCATTGGGTGCCGATGCAATCAGAAACGGGGTTTCGCCATACGCCATTACGAAAGCCCCTCGGCTGCGAATACGTCATCGAGGGCCAACGCAAACAGATCGACGATCTTGGCAACATCATCCTCGGTCACGATAAAGGCAGGTCCGAACAACACATGGTCACCGAGAACACCGTCAATCGTGCCCCCCATCGGATAGGCCATCAGACCACGGGCAAAGGCCGCTTTCTTGATTTTGGCATTGATCTTAAGGGACGGATCAAACGGCTGTTTGGTTTCGCGATCAGCCACCAGTTCGACGCCACGGAACAGACCGCGTCCGCGAATATCGCCCACAAACGGATGCTGTCCAAGACGGGCCTGCAAGCCATCAACAAGGTTTTCACCCTGTTTCAAGACATTGGCCAAAAGATTGCGGTCCTTGATCGCACGCTGGGTCGCCAATGCCGCGGCACAGGCCGTCGCATGCCCCTGATAGGTATGACCGTGCTGGAAGAAACCTGATCCGGTTGCAATCGCATCATTGATTTTCTTGGAAACCAGAACCGCACCAATCGGCTGATAACCGGCACCAAGTCCCTTGGCAATCGTCTGTAGATCGCCGGAAATGCCTTCCTGCTCGATCGCATGAAGCGTACCGGTACGGCCCATGCCGCACATGACTTCGTCAAGGATCAACAACACACCATACTGGTCGCAAATTTCGCGAATGCGTTTGAAATAGCCCGGCACCGGCGCAAGGGCACCTGCGGTCGCGCCAACAACCGGTTCGGCAACAAAGGCCGCGACATTATCCGCGCCCAGCTCAAGGATCGCGGTTTCCAGTTCATTGGCAACGCGAAGACCATAGGCCTCCGGCGTTTCATCAGGACGCTGATCGCGATATTGATAAACCGGTGCGATATGGCTTGCTGTGATCAAAAGCGGTTCAAACTGCTTGCGACGCCACATATTGCCGCCAACCGAAAGGGCACCAAGTGTATTGCCATGATAGGACTGGCGACGTGCGATCACATATTTACGATCCGGCTGCCCGATTTCCAGAAAATACTGGCGCGCCATTTTAAGGGCGGCTTCGGTTGCCTCGGAACCGCCGGAAACAAAGTAAACCTTGTCCATACCGGCCGGTGCATTGGCAATCAGTTCATCAGCCAGTTCTTCCATCGCATCCGACGAAAAGAACCCGGAATGGGCATAGGCAATCTGATCGATCTGGGCATGCATTGCCGCACGAACATCCGGGTCCGAATGCCCAAGACAGGACACGGCCGCACCACCGCAGGCATCCAGATAGCTTTTGCCGTTCTGGTCAAAGATATAGATGCCTTCACCACGCACCGCACGCGGCGGTGTCGCAAGGCTCGTCCGGTGCAGGACGTGCGTTGATGCATTGGGAACAGAAGATGTATTTGACGCAGTTGTCATGATCGGAATGTCCGTATGGGGCGTTAATCTTCGAAATATGTATCGAAGGCAGCAAGTTGTTCTTCTGCAGCGGCAATCCGTTGCAGGGCCTTATGACCGCCGCGCGCGACCAGCAGGGCAACAAGAGCCTGCATGACCGACAAAGCGGCAGTAAAACTTTGGAAAAAGGATTGCGACGTATCGCGCACAACAAGTTTGGTCATGGCATCAAGCGCAATCGGGGAAACATCGGAATCACTGATCGCAATGACCGGGCAATGCTGGGCCCGTGCAAAATCCACCGCGCGCACAGTGTCACGAATATAGGGTTTGGCCCCCACCGCAATCATCAGATCACGCCGCCCGATCCCGCGCAATTCGTCACCGAACGCGCCCGAATGGCCGTCAACCAAAACCCCGTTATCGCGAAACAGCCGATAGGCATAGGCAAACTGATAAGCCGCCGGATAAGCAGCACCGCGGCCAACGATATAGACGTTACGCGCACTTTCGATGGCCCCGCATGCTTGGATCATGCCTGCCACCAGCTCGGGGCTAAAGGCCGCACCGATATTATCGATTTCGGTGCGCGCAATGCTTTCAAGCAGATGTTCGTCCCGATTGGCATCGTGTTCCGTACTTTGGGTTTCACGCGCGCGCTGGGCGTAGCTTGTCGGCTGATCAAGCAATCTGGTCTGATAATGATCTCTGAATTCCTGCCAGGTCTCGACCCCGATGGCATTCATCAGACGGGTGATGGTGCTGGGCGGGACACCCGCTGCAGCGGCAAGCGCACGCATGGATCGCAGGGCAACCTCGTTGGGGTGATCCAGGATATAGCGCGCAGCTTTCTGCATTTGCGGACTAAGCTTGGCATAGTCCGAAATCAGCTTTTCGCGCAGATCAGAATACAAACCCATCAATCAGGCACCTTTGTGCAACAGGACAGGTAAAATTACGCCATACGAAGCCGCACTTCGCAACACTTGTTTCAAATTACACAACAATGAAACACTTGTTTCATTCATCTGTTTCACACTGTCAGGGGACTGAAAAGACTGAAGGTTTGAAAAAACGTGGACTTATTAGTAAAAACTGTAAAAATAATAAGAGTCATTACAGAGACCTTTGCGTTTCACATAAAAAGACTATTTGTGCCTCTTGGTAAGGGACTGGGCACCGAATCGGTAGGTGGCCAATGGAAAATCGGATCATTGAAGCTTTGGCGCAAACGCAAGTCGGCGTTGCGCTTTTTGACGCGGACGAACGGATTGTCTTTGCCAATCCGGCGTGGGAACAATTGATTACCGGCGTGGCCGAAGAAGATTTGATCTTCAACGAAACCCAGCTTTCTGACGGCGGGATGATTTCCATCTGCTTCGTCAAACCCCAGCTTCTTCCCTTTGACAAAGCCGATTTCTCAAACTCTGCCAATGATGCCAAGATTGGTACGATCATCATTGCCGATGACAGCGAAAGCAACCGCATGGTTGCCCGCCGCATCCTTCAATCCGAGGGTTACAGCGTTGTCGAAGCCAGCAACGGGCAAACCGTATTAAACATGCTGCGTCGGGGCGTTGATGCCGACCTGATCCTGATGGATGTCGAAATGCCGGACATGGACGGCCTGCACACCACGCGCCGTATCCGCCATATGCCGGGCCCCGTATCGCAAACCCCCATCATCGCACTTTCCGCCCACCAGTCGCGGGACTGGAACATCATTGCCCGTCAATCGGGTGTCGACGAATTTATCAACAAACCGATTCAGCGCGAGAAGCTTGTTCAGACGATGAAGGATCTGATTGCGCGGGGCAGCGTCGCAAGTCTGTCATCGAAGCCAAAGCATGTGCCACCACCGCATCTGCGAAGCAAAAGTGCGCGTCTTGGCCGCCCGCCCCGTCCGGAATCGCCGACAAGCCCGGTGCTTGATATCCGGGTGCTTGAACAACTCTACAATGATGCCGGTGATGAGGGTGCCCGATGCGGGATTGATATCTTTATCAATGAAACAGAAACCCGGTTGGTCAAGATCGACAAGGCACTGTCGGAAGATGACCTGAAAACGGTACGGAACGAAGTTCATGCCCTCAAAAGCACATCCGGGACATTTGGCCTGCGGCAACTGTCCGAACTTTGCGAAACGACCCAGTCAATTTTCGAAGATGGCGAGTTTGACGAGGACCATGTCCTTTCCCTGTCGCGACAGGTCGTCCAACTTGCACCAACGGCATTGACCGCACTTAACCTGTATCGCCGATCACGTAATTTCAGCAGCAACAGCCCGGTCTAGGACAGGTTTCGCCATATCTTCACCGCCGATCTTGGTGGGTTTCTGCGTTTGCCAAACCTGCCAGACAAGCAATGCCCAGACCGTAAGTGACATGTCGAAATCATCCCCGGATTTCGCCCGCTGCCAACATGCTTTTTGTTGATCATGTGTAAGGCCGGATTGTTCGAATATGGCGTTCAGAACCCGGTCTTCATTGCCCCACAGATATTCACCAAGCTTAACAAGCCATTCCGCGACCGGCGGATTAAAACCGACCTTGGGATGATCAAGGTGCCCGTCCGGCAGGTAGGGCGTAATGACCTGACGCCAGACGGATTTGGGACCATCTTTCATATGCGTGGCTGCCGGGATCATTGCCGCCGCCTGAACCACGTCATGCCCCAAGAGTGGCGGTCGATATTCCACCCCGAATGCCATGCCACAACGATCTGCCATGACAAGCTGATTACCCGGCAAGGTAATATCGCGATCAAATGCCATCATCTGATCATGCAGATTTCCTTGTTTTCTTCCCACTGGCACATCGACTGCGCCCGCCAAGCGCGCCCTCAATTCCGGCACAACACATCGATTATTCCAGAAGCCAAAGACACCTGCCCGATCAAATCGGCCCCCTTGCAAAAACCGGTTAATCCTGCGCGATCCAAACCGTTGCCCAAGTCCCGCCAACAGATGGCGGATTGGGGATGGAAGGTATTGCCAGTACCGGTCATACAGCATCGCGGCACGATATCGCGGGTAACCGCCAAAAATCTCGTCCCCGCCATCACCTGTCAAACAAACCCGCACATCCTGCCCCACCCGCTTTGAAAGGTTGTGCATCAACACAAGTGACGGATTGGCAAAGGGGGCACCCACGCCGTGCAGGCCAGCAATCAGCGCGTCATAAATTTCAGATGCCGTTTCCGGCGCAGGCACAACGCAAAGATCCTGGCCAAGATGATCGCACAGTCGCCGGGCTGCTCCGGTTTCGTCGCGTGTTGAGTTTTCAAAGCCCATCACAAATGCAGGTGGCAGAGCCTTTCCCTGTGCGCGGGCGATATCACAGGCAATGGCCGACACACCCGCACTGTCAAACCCGCCCGACACCAGACATCCAAGCGAACAATCAACATCCATCGCATCAGCAACCGATTGCCGAACCAGCAAGCGCACATCATCAATCGGGCCAGAGGACCGCTGCTTGACCTGTCCCGGATCATTGATCTTGCTTCGGGTTACTGTGCCGCCCTGCCAACGCAAAACCGTCCCCGGCTCCAACAACTCGATGCCCGCAAAGCCGGTCTGCGGCGCAGGTACAAAAAGATGAGCAAGGTAGTTTGATTGGATATCTTCATCAAACGGATGGTTGCCAAACTCTGTCAGCCCGATCAGTTCCGAGGCAAACGCCAGATTGCCCTGCCCCTCGCCATTCCAAGCAACATAAAGCGGCTTTATCCCCAGCGGATCACGGGCCAGCCAAAGCCGTTTTTCAACCACATCCCAGAACGCCAGGGCATATTGGCCGGAAAGCCCACCCAATACCCCGGCAACGTCATTGTCCTTGGAAACAGCGCACGCCAAAAGATGCAAAACCAGCTCTGCATCGCTTTGGCTGCGCAATGCAGTGCCACTACCTGCCATTCCATCGATCAGGCGTCGATGACCGGCAATATAGCCATTAAACACCAGCACAAACCGGCCGTCTTCGGACACCAATGGCTGATGCGCGACCGGATCGGGATCGGTTGTGATCAATCTGGCACAACCAAGGGATATGAAGCCATCCGGGTCTTGCCAAATCCCGGTATGATCCGGGCCACGATGGGCCAGTTTTTGCAAGATGCGCGCAAGTGCGGTCTGGTCGTCCGATGCTGTCAGCCCGGCGATTGCGCACATACGTCTTACACCGCCACTTCGGGATCAGCGCCATCCATCAAGTGGTCGCCATCCTTTTGACCGTCCAACCGGTTTTGCAAGTCACGGAGAATGTATAATCGAAGGGCACTTGAAAGATTGCCTTCTCGCTCGGAATCAATCTCGACTACCAGTTCCGCCAAGGTGATCGCGCGGCGTTCGGCAATCCCGACCAGCTCCTGCCAAAAGGCTTCTTCAAGCGAGAAGCTGGTTCTATGCCCCGCAATTGTCACTGATCTTTTACGAACGGTGTCATCCATCGACGTTTATATCTTTTCATGTCTGGGAAAAACGAACATGATTTCAAATACTTTCCGCCATGATAGGGCATCGTCATGAAATTCATACATCTTTCCGATCTGCACATTCTTGCACGCAACGATATGTCGCGAAAGCCCGATGCGGCCGCGACCCTGCGCAAGGTGATCAGCGAAATCAATGCCCAGCATCAGGATGCGGAAATTTGCGTGATCACCGGGGATATCACCCATCGCGGCACGTCGGCACAATACGAACAGGCCGTTGATATTCTGTCCGAACTAGCCATCCCCTATCTGATCATTCCGGGCAACCATGACATCCGCGAAGCATTCCGTGATGCATTTCCGACAACCGGGGTTGATGCCAACGGCTTTGTCAATTTCGGTCAGACCTTTAACGGGGTGCGTTTCATCATGATGGACAGCATCGTCCCCGATCACCATCACGGCACATTATGCGAAAGACGCCTTGCCTGGTTGCGTGACGAACTTGCCGCCCATCGCGATACGCCAACCTTCCTGTTCATGCATCACCCGCCCTTTGAAATGGGGCTGCCGTTCATGGACACCATCCGGCTTGATGTGGAACAGGAACTGGGTGAAATCGTGCAGGCCAACCCGCAGATCAAACATCTGTTCTTTGGACATCTTCACCGCCCTGCGACCGGCACATGGCTTGGCGTGCCCTTTGTTCTGGCCAACAGCACCCAATGCGGTGAACCGCTTGACTTCCGCCACGAGAAAGAAGAAGAACTCGAAGATCGCAACCCGCTTGGCCCGGGATATGGCATTGCCTTTTGCGACCCCAAAGGCGGGCTTCGCTATCACTTCGATTTTGTGAAATTTGATATGGATGCCTGATCAAGATATCGGCAAAACCCGGTTCCACTCCTTGGTGACAACCGGGTCTTGTTCCGATACCAGATGATCTTTTCTTGCCTGATCAAACGCATCGCCACCGAGTAATTGCGACAATGCCCAAACTGCACTTGCCCGGATCAGTGCATGTTCATCACCGAGCAACGCAGTAATTTTGGGAACCAGTTGATCTGAGCCACTATTGCCCGCAGCAATCAATACATTGCGCAGGAACTTTGCCCGCCCGATCCGTTTGATCGGGGAGCCGGCAAAGAAGGCACGAAATCCGTCATCATCCAGATCAAGGAAATCGGCCAGTTTTGGCGCAGTCAGCTCGTCACGCGCGATGAATGCAAGTTCTTCGGTACGGCTGGCGAACTTGTTCCATGGACAGGCGGCAAGACAGTCGTCGCACCCGTAAATCCGGTTCCCCATTGCCGTTCTGAATTCATGCGGGATCGGTCCGTCATGTTCGATGGTCAGATAGGAAATGCATTTACGCGCATCAAGCTTATAGGGTGCGGGAAATGCATTGGTTGGGCAGGCCGACAAACATTTCGAACAGGACCCGCAATGGTCGATTTCCGGTGTTGCTTCGGAAAATTCGATGGTCGTAAAGACCTCGCCCAGAAACAGCCAACTGCCAAATTCACGTGACACAAGGTTGGTATGCTTGCCTTGCCAGCCAATGCCCGATGACTGGCCAAGCGGCTTTTCCAACACAGGTGCGGTATCAACGAATACCTTGACCTGCTCGGTCCCGCCGGATTGTTCAACCAGCCAGCGGGCCAGCTGTTTCAGCCGTTTCTTGATCAGGTCGTGATAATCCTTGTTACGGGCATAGACCGAAATCATCGCCCGATCCGGGTGATCCAGCAGCGCCATCGGGTTTTCGGCCGGGCCATAATTGCTGCCCAGAACAATCACTGATTTGACATCCGGCCACAGCATTTCCGGATCGCGGCGCCGTGGCAGACGTTCAGGATCATTCATCCAGGCCATCGATCCGTATTCACCCGCAGCGACAAATTCATCAAGACGTTGCTGGTTGCGCGGGTCAATTTGCGGACGCGCCACCCCACAGACATCAAAGCCGATTTCACGGGCTTTGGCCTCCAACATCTCGAATGTGAGGATTTGTCGGGTTTTGGCCTTCATGTTTTGCGGGTCGGTCTTCAGTGCACAATGATCTCTCTTTATCGTGCCTTATATAGGTTTACCGTCAAAACGCAAAAGGCCGCAGCACGAAGCTGCGGCCTTGTAAGCAGATCTGGTTTGCAATCAGAAGCGATAGCGCAGCGTTGCAAGGATCGAGCGTTCTTCACCGTAATAGCAATTGTCCGACCATTGGGTGATCAGGCATGACGCGACATATTCTTTGTCAAACAGGTTGTTCACATTCAAACGAAGGTCCGTGTTTTCAAGACCAACCTTTGCCATGTCGTAATTCAAGGCCAGATCAAAGATGGTGTAATCAGGCACGGTAATCGTGTTGCTTTCATTACCCGCCATTTCCCCGACGAAGCGCGCCCCCGCTCCGATGCTCAGGCCACTAAGCGCGCCGGCATTGAAACGGTAATCGCCCCAAACCGACGCCATATGTTCAGGCACCTGCATCGGGCGTTTGCCATCCTTGGCATCGCCCGGCGCGTCATAGGACGCATCGGTGTAGGTATAGGACGCAATAACGCTGAGGTTTTCGCTCAGGTTTGCCCGGGCTTCAAGTTCAAGCCCCTGACTTTCGATTTTGCCAACCGGATCATACGCAAAGGTCGAGGAATTGTAGACCGCGACATTATCCTGTTCGAGATAGAACGCCGCCACACTCAGCAAAAGATTGCCGTTTTCCGGCTGATACTTCACACCCGCTTCGTACTGGGTACCTTCGGACGGCTCAATCGGATTGCCCGCCACATCCGAAGACAGGCTGGGGTTAAAGGATTCCGAATAGCTGACATAAGGTGCGATACCGTTATCAAACAGATAAAGAACACCCGCACGTTTGGTCAGTTTTTCGCGATCTTCGCCAGTTTTCTTGTTGGTCAGACGATCAAGCTTGGTGGTTTCCACCCAGTCCTGACGCAGGCCAAGCGAGAAGCGCCAGTTTTCATAGGCAAACTGATCTTCAAGATAAAGCCCTGCCTGTTCAAGGGTTCTGACATTGCTTGTCGTCGGTGCGCCAAGGGTGACACCCGGACTACCATAAACCGGCGTAAATGCGTTGATATTGCTTGCCCCGGGAAACTGCCACGTATTCTGTGTCCGGCGATGCTGATAATCAAATCCCATCAGCACCGTGTGATCAAGTTCCCCCGTCGCAAAGTCAGCTTGCAGCTGGTTGTCAACAGTATAGGCCCGCAAGGTTTCATCCCCGCCGCCATAGGTTCTTTTCAGCTCATCTGACGTGCCGTCCCAGCCGGTCTGATAAATCTGATCGATATGCACATCCGCATCAACAAACCGGAAATTCTGGCGGGCGGTAAAGGTATCGTCAAAATCATGTTCGAACTGGTACCCTACCATGTTCTGAGTCCGCTCATAGGCCTCAAGCGACGGATCACCATCAAAGAACCCGGTCGAAATATACTTGCCGTTGCGCGGGAACAGGGTGCCTTCAGACGGCAGACCGTTATGGGTTCCGCCTTCCGGGTCTTTTTGAAGGTAAGCGTTCAGGGTGATGCGCGTATCATCTGACAGGTTCGCGGTCAGCGACGGCGCAATGGCATAGCGCTCTTCTTCCGTTCCCTCGAACTGGGTATCGGCGGCATCGGCCTTGCCGGTCACGCGATAGGCAAACTTGCCCGCTTCATCAAGTGGCCCTGTCAGGTCAAACCCGACACCGCGCTGATTGCGGTTGCCATAGGAAACTTCGACTTCGCCCTGCTGTTCGAATTGCGGCTTTTTGCTTGAAAGTGCCACAAGCCCGCCCGGGGAACTGCGACCGTAAAGAACCGATGCCGGGCCTTTGACGACATCTGCGCGCTCGACAAAATACGGATCGATCTGCATCGAGCTATAAGTCGAGTCATCACTCATGGTCTTGAGACCATCGAGATAGATGTTGTCAATCGACCGGTCGACCAAACCGCGCAGGATCACATAATCATAACGATTGGATGCCCCGACCTGTCCGGTAAAGGCACCGGGAGTATAACGCATCGCCTGCATGATGGTCTGCGATCCCTGGTCTTCCATCTGATCGCGTGTCACGACCGTGATGCTTTGCGATGTTTCAAGGATCGGTGTTCCGGTCTTGGTCGCCGCCAGTGATTGGGTAGCAATATAACCCTCGACCGGGCCGTCTGCGGTTTCGCCAACACTGTTGGCTTCGACGCGGATGGCATCGGTGACGTTTTCGCCAGTCTCGGAAAGTGCTTCAATGGTGATGGTCCCACCATCGGTATAGCGCCAGTAATGACCGGTCCCACTCAGAAGGCGATCAAGGGCCGCATCAACCGTCATTTCGCCCTTCAGTTCCGGGGCTTGCAATCCGTTCAGTCCCTGAGACGGGAAAAGCAGTTTAAGATCGGCCTGATCGGCAAAACTTGTCAGGGCACGGTCCAGTTCCTGTGCCGGGATATCAAGACGCACCACAACAGATTGGGCGATTTCGGCATCTGCCGATATCGATACTGCTGGTGTCGCCGCCTGTGCAATGATCGGGCTTGTTGCAGCGATCCCCGAAATCACCGTGGTTGCAGCCAGACGGCGCATCCAAGCATTGCGTACATTCCCACCCTGCCGCGCAGTTTTTTCACTGACTGCGGTCTGCGCCTTCATATTCATCGAATTCATCATAAGCCTTCCGGTCATTCCCCTATTTGCGAATGATTGTAAGAACCGAAATCATTCGCTTTTGACCTTAAGACGATCTGACCCAACGCGATTTGCACCGGATTTTTCAATTTTTTTCAATTTTCTTGGAAATAGCCCGGAAAACGGCCTGTCAGCACAAGGATTTAATAGATCACAGTCAGAAGCGGCAACCTGACAACCCGCGCATTCATTGCCTGTTCCAGCGTATCGAGAAGGTCATCAAGTTCGGCGATTTCAAAAACACCGGTGACCTTCAAGTCATGGACGGCATCACGGGCAATGACGATACGTTCTGTCTTGTAACGCTGAACTTCATCAATCACGTCCCCCAAAGGACGGTTATTAAAGATCAGTTTGCCGCGCTGCCAGCTTCCATAGGCAGCCAGATCAACATGCCCGCCTGTCTGTGGCCCACGTCCATCGTGATAGACGGCTTGATCCCCTGCCAGAAGGCGCATGCTGCTGCCAACGCCGGTACTGACTTCGACAACACCTTCGCGCACCGTTACATTCACATGATCATCCGTGATGCGAACACCGTAGACCGTGCCAACCGCCATCGCCTCGCCGCCCTGGGCTGATACAATAAACGGATGTTGTGCATCCTTGGCCACATCGAAAATCACCTCGCCCGCGGCCAGATCAACGCGCCGTACGCCGTTGGAAAAATCAATGGAGAAGGCCGACGCCGTATTCATGTGCGCAACCGTCCCGTCGGGCAGGTTCACGGTTTTGAACAAACCGATATCCGTGCTGTATTGCGCGGTCCACCGTGCCCAGATATCGGTCGGCACCCCGGCACCGGCCATGATCGCCAGAACAAGTGCGCAAAGCGATGCAATGCTCAGTGCAAACCGGCGCGTCCCAAACCTCGCCATGGAACCGGGCATCCTGCGCCGGGTATTTCGCGCAGTATTGATGGGTATCGTTGCATTTGGCGACAATGCCGCTTCTTGGCCGGTCCAGTCCTGCGCTGTTTCCGTTTGGCTCACAGCACCAAATAGCGCCTGCGCATCGCGCGCGGCCCGCATATGGTCATCACTTTGCCCGGACCAATCCACGAATGCCTGACGGTCAAGATCAGTCACCTCATCGGATTGCAGACGCACAAGCCAGTCGATGGCCTGATCGCTTAAGGCGACCATGTCATCGTCATAATCTTGCAGTGCTGACTGCGGATGTGCGGATGCACCCGAATTCAAAGTAACCGTCCCCGATCCTGTTCCGTTTTCGACAAACGGCATTTCCTATTATTAAGACGAGTGAGCAGATCAAATGATGCCATTTTTTTTGACATTATTTTTCTCCCCCAGCCAAAAGCGCGTCACGGCAATGCTTTAAGGCACGGCCAATATATTTAGCCACCATGCTGTTGGAAACACCAAGTTTCTCGGCAATCTGGGTATGGGATAATCCTTCGACCCGGAACATCAGTAATGCTGCGCGGGCATTTTCCGGCAACTGGTTCAAGGCCTGATCAAGCAGTTTGACCTGTTCACGCGACAGGTAAATTCGTTCCGGGCCGGGTTTCGGGTCACTGATTTCTGATGCACCGTCGTCGCCATCATGATGGGCCGATTGGCGGCGGTCGCTTCGGATCTGGTCAATAGCAAGGTTACCGGCCACGCGATAGATATAGGCCCTCGGATTATCGATCTCGTCGTCTGTTTCTGGCGTTCTGGCAAGACGGACAAACGTGTCCTGGGCAATGTCCGCAGCACGTTCGGAATCACCATTCAGCTTTCGGGTCAGAAACCGCAAAAGCTGTTCATAGTTTTCCTGAAAACTTGCAATTAGGACAGATGCGCTTTGCCGCGCCATCGCCGATTTCCAACCAAGCCAGTAACACAAAGCTGACAGGCTCCCCCTGTCTGGCTCCTGATTTAGCAGGATCAATTGAAAATGACAATGCGAATAATTATCAATTACTAGTCATGCCAGTGCCACGATCAGCAACAAAAAAGGCTGCCTTGCGAAACAAGGCAGCCCCTTTGAATTCTTGCCCTCGGCCCGGATGACCAGACCGCAGTGCATTATCAGCCACGTCCGCGATAAGGGGCGACGCCCTGTTCAGGGATCCAGACACCTTCGGGTGCGGCACCGGTTTGATAAAACACATCAATCGGAATACCACCGCGCGGATACCAGTATCCACCAATGCGCAGCCATTTCGGATCAAGCGTTTCAACAATGCGTTTCCCGACCTTGATCGTGCAATCTTCATGGAATGAACCATGATTACGGAACGACGTCAGGAACAGCTTCAAAGACTTGCTTTCGACCAGCCAGTCACCCGGTACATAGTCGATCACCAGATGGGCGAAATCGGGCTGCCCGGTGATCGGGCAAAGGGATGTAAACTCCGGTGCGACAAAACGCACACAGTAATCTGTTCCGGCCTGCGGGTTCTGAACACGTTCAAGAACGGCTTCTTCCGGGGAAGCGGGCTGCACGGTGTCACCGCCCAGCATGGTCAGATTGTCGTAAATGGTCTGATCGGCCATGGAATTAATCCTCGATAATTGGCACGGGATCGATATCCCCGCCTTCCTGTCCGGCATGGAAATCGCGCGCAAATGCTTCCATCCGGCCTTCGGCAATGGCTTCGCGCATGCCGCGCATCAAATCCTGATAATAGGCAAGGTTATGCCAGGTCAGAAGAACTGCACCCAGAATTTCGCCAGCCTTGATCAGATGATGCAGATAGGCACGCGAATATTTTGTACAAGCCGGGCAATTGCACTGATCATCAAGCGGACGATCATCATCGCGATGACGACCGTTCTTAAGGTTCAGCGTCCCACGATGGGTAAAGGCCTGTGCGTTGCGGCCCGAACGGGTCGGAAGAACGCAATCGAACTGATCAATCCCGCGCATCACTGCACCAACAAGATCAGATGGCTTGCCAACCCCCATCAGATAGCGCGGCTTGTTGGCCGGCAACATATCAACGCAGAAATCAAGCGTATCAAACATGATCTGCTGGCCTTCGCCAACCGCAAGGCCACCAACCGAATGGCCCGGAAGATCAAGCTCGGCCAGCTTTTCGGAACTTTCGCGACGCAGGTTTTCAAAAACGCTGCCCTGCTGAATGCCATAAAGCGCATAGCCTTCACGTTCGACAAACGCATCCTTGGAACGCTTTGCCCAACGCATCGACATGCGCATGCTTTCCGCCGCCTGCTTTTCCGTTGCCGGGAATGGCGTGCATTCATCAAAGGCCATGGTGATGGTCGAGCCCAGCAAATGCTGGATTTCCATCGAGCGTTCCGGCGTCAGGTTAAACTTGCGACCGTCGATGTGGCTTTTGAATGTCACACCTTCTTCGGTGATCTTGCGCAGTTTCGCCAGTGACATGACCTGATACCCGCCACTGTCGGTCAGGATCGGTTTGTCCCAGTTCATGAATTTGTGCAAACCACCAAGACGTGCGATGCGTTCCGCACCCGGACGCAGCATCAGGTGATAGGTATTCCCCAACAGGATTTGCGCACCGGTATCGGCCACGTTTTCCGGCAACATCCCCTTAACCGTGGCAGCCGTACCAACCGGCATGAAGGTCGGCGTATCAATAACGCCGTGGGCTGTGTGGATGCGCCCCAGACGGGCCTTGCCATCCTGGGCTAGCAATTCATAGCGAAATTCGGTCATGACAAATTATGTCCGTGCATCAATTTTACTGGCGCATTCAAGCAGGCTGCAATCGCCATATGAATAAAAACGGTATTCGTTTTCGATCGCGTGGTTATAGGCCGCCTTCATCCGGTCAAACCCGGCAAAGGCCGACACCAGCATGAATAGGGTCGAACGCGGCAGGTGGAAGTTGGTCAAAAGCATATCGACCGCGCGGAACTTGTAACCCGGCGTGATAAAGATGTCGGTTTCCGCTTCGAACGGTTCAACCACACCATCTTCACGTGCCGCACTTTCAAGCAGGCGCAGCGACGTTGTTCCGACCGCAACAACACGTCCACCAGTGGCACGCGTTTCGTTGATCAGATCAGCGATTTCCTTGCTGATGGAACCCCATTCCGCATGCATTTTGTGGTCTTCGGTATCATCAACCTTGACCGGCAGGAACGTGCCCGCCCCGACATGCAGGGTAATGGTCCGGCGATTAATCCCGCGCGCATCAAGATTTGCCAAAAGTTCCGGGGTAAAATGCAGGCCCGCTGTCGGGGCTGCCACCGCACCGTCCTTTTGCGCAAAGATGGTCTGGTAATCGGACTTGTCCTGATCATCGCCACCGGTTTCACGACGGATATAGGGCGGCAACGGCATCACACCGTATTTTTCAAGTGCCGCAATCAGGTCCGCACCCGAACGATTGAATTTAAGCGTAACCTCGCCGCCGTCTTTTTTATCAAGAACCTCGGCCTCAAACTCGTCATTGACCTTGAAGGTTTCACCGATCCGAAGCTTTTTGGCAGGTTTGGCAAACGCCACCCAGGTTCCCAGACCTTCCTGCTTGTGCAGGGTGACTTCGACCTTTGCGTCCCCGCGCTTGCCAAACAGGCGCGCCGGAATCACACGGGTATCATTGGAAATCAGCAAATCGCCCGGACGCAGGATATCAGGCAGTTCGCGCACGATACGGTCACTCATTCCGCCAGCAGACAGATCAAGCATACGGGCCGCGTCACGCGGGTTTGCCGGATGTTCGGCAATGCGTTCGCGTGGCAATTCGAAATCGAACAGATCGACTTTCATGGGTCGGGAATATTCCGGTTCTGGGAGAAACAATTGAAGGGGCGTTTTATGCGCCCCTTCATATCAAATCACAAGGCTTGGCGCGACATATCAGCCCTGTGCCGGTTCCGCATTCAGGCGCGGCGTTACCACAGCCATCAACAGGCGGAAAGGTGCAAGGCAGGTCAGCGCCATGATGACCTTGGCCGTAAAATCACCCAGCGCCCAAGTATCCCACGGAAGACCGGTACCGGCAAACGCGATGGAAAAGAACAATGCCGTATCAACAGCCGAACCGATCCCCGATGAAACCAGCGGGGCTTTCCACCAGGTTGCCTGACGCAGTTTGTCAAAGATGGTGACATCAAGCATCTGGGCAATCAGGAAAGCAGTCCCGGATGCGATGGCGATCCGCGTGTCAGCAAGGATCAGCGACAACACAACAGCTAGGGCAAAGCCCGCCAGAACGACAACACGTGCCGCCCCCGCACCACGTGCGCGGTTGGTCAGGTCGGTCACAAGGAAAGCAACCGGATAGGTGAAAGCACCATAAGTCAGCCAGTCTGCCAAAACACCCGGAAGCGGATATTCGACCAGAATGTTCGATGCAACAACGGTCGCAGCCATTGCCAGAATGCCGAAAATGATTGCTTTCATCTTCTTGTCCTTCAGAAAAATGAACCCGCGCATAACAAATCTCGCGGCCCACCTTAACTGGGCGACGATCAAGTCCGGGTTTTGTTCAGCTTTGGGACGGGTGTTTACGCCTCCCCCAACCGGGGGTCAAGAAAAAACGGCGGCCAGGTGTCCCTGACCGCCGCTGCAGATCGCCACATGTCGTCCCGGGGAAAATTGGGACGCCGTGCCGCGAAGCTTTATTCTTTTGCGATTACAGCATGATGCCGCGAATGGTGAAGAACAGAAGCGCACCAAGGAACGCACCCGCCGGAACCGTCACCACCCATGCGGTTGCAATCGTCACCGCATAACGACGACGGACCAGCAAACGCTTGCGCAGTTTCTGTTCGGCTTTTTCGGCCTCGTTCGGGTCAATCTGGCGCAGCGCCTGAATATGTTCGTCGGTTTCTTCGTCTTCCGGTGCATCAACCAGCATCGGGGATGCCACCTGACGACGACGGTGCGACAGGCTTTCACGCAGGAAACCAACACCAAACACCGCACCAACCGCGATATGGGTCGAGCTAACTGGCAAGCCAAGTGCCGATGCCACGATCACGGTCAGGGCCGCTGAAAGTGCAACCGTATAGGCACGGATCGGATCAAGCTTGGTGATCTTCGAACCGACCGTTTTGATCAGTTTCGGACCAAACAGGATCAGGCCGGCAGAAATACCAAGTGCACCAATCACCATAACCCAGATCGGAATGGGTGCGGATGTCACGATTTGACCACTATCGACACCCGATACGATCGCGGCCAGCGGACCAATCGCGTTCGCAACGTCGTTCGAACCATGGGCAAAGGAAAGAAGAGCAGCCGACACCACAAGCGGGATACGGAACAGCGATGCGATTTCCTTGCGGCGTCCGGTCATGGTCGCCGATGCACGATGTACGGCCTTACGCACCGGAACAACCGTTACGAAGAATGCAGCAATCCCGATGGCGATGATAACCGATGTATCCGCCTTCCAGATCTTCTTCACACCCTTCATCATCAGGTAAATCGAGAAGGCCGAAACCATCACACCGACCAGAATGGGAACCCATTTGCGGGCCGCAGCAACTCGGTCATCGGTGTAAATGATACGAAACTTGATAAAGGCCAGGAACCCGGCAGCAATCAAACCACCCAGCACCGGGGAAATCACCCAGCTGGCAGCAATCGTGCCCATGGTCGGCCAGTTAACCGCATCAATCCCGACGGCGGCCATACCGGCCCCCATCACACCGCCAACGATGGAATGCGTTGTCGATACCGGCGCACCAAGCCAGGTCGCCAGGTTCAACCACAATGCCGCGGCAAGCAAAGCCGCCATCATCGCCCAGACAAAGGTCTGTGCATCGGGCATCTGGTTGGGATCAATGATACCGTTCTTGATTGTACCAACAACATCACCACCGGCGATGATCGCGCCCGCTGCCTCGAAAACAGCTGCAATCAACAGGGCGCCAACCATGGTCAGCGCCTTGGAACCCACCGCAGGACCGACATTGTTGGCAACGTCGTTGGCACCGATATTCAGGGCCATATAACCACCGATTACGGCAGCTGCGATCAGGAAGCCACTTTGCGGCAGGCCACCCATGTGAAAGGCGACAAACGCACTACAGGCAATCAGAAAAACAATGGCAAGACCGAGCTTTGCACTGATCGAGGCGGTTGGACCCATCCCCGCATCCATGCGCTTCTGCCACTTGAGATCCTTATCCAGAGCAGTTTTTTTAACTGACATAATCAACCGTTACCACCAAAGGGAATCGACGGGCGGATCATGTCGAAGACGAGCCCGTTTGTTAAGGTTTTTTTGCGAATATGTGACACCCCTCAGACAACTATCTGGGGACAAAGAAAAAACGGCCCCACATGGTGGAGCCGTTTCCTTCATTCGAAATTCTGTCAACAATCAGCGACCGAATTGATTCAAAAGACCTTTCAATAGACCCTTGGCAGCGTCTTTGCCGGAATCACCACTTGATCCGGACTCACTGCTCGAACCGCTTCCGCCCAGTGCCTTATCAAGGATGTTATCAAGAACCTTGACGGCGACCTTGTCCATGCGACCGGTGATCACCGGGTCATCAATCTTGCCTTTGGCATAAACACTGAATGGCGGCAGTTCTTCGATCTTCTTGGAGAAATCGAAATCAGCCGTCGTATCCATCACCCATTTCGGCAGATCAAGGGTCGCGTCAGCATCCGCCGTCCCGACACGCGAAATCGCTTCGACACGGGTGGTTTTGGCGATGCCGTTGGTGATGGTGATATCGCCTTCAAGCGATTGCAGAAGATCGTTATTGCCAACGCCTTCAACCACCATTGCCTGCGGCCCCTGGCTCAGCAATGCCTGAATATTCAGTTTCGGATCGCTTGACCGTTTGCTTGCATTGCTAAACCGGACTTCGGTCAGAACCAGATTGGCCGTCCCGTTCAGGGCCGACACCAGACGGCGCGACGTATTGCCCGATGCCTTGACATCGAACTTAAGACCCGCACCACCAAGGATGGTGTCATTGGCAACCTTGATCGGTGTCAGCTTTTCAATCCGGGCATCGGCAAGGCTCCCGGTCAGGGCCAATTGCGGCACGTCATTATTGCGTGCATCAAAGGTGCCATTGATACCAAGATCACCGTCACCCAGCAGACCTTTGAAGTTCGAAATCGTCAAAAGCCCCTGCACCAGTGTTGCTTTCAAATCCGGTTTAACCAGGCTGTAGGCATCGAAATCAAGCTGATCAAGTGCGATGGCGATATCTGCATCAATCGACCGCAGGGCCGAAACATCAATCACCGTGTCATCCCACGGCGTACCGTCACGGGCATCAACACGGGTAACTTTCATGGTTGCCGGAAGATTGAATGCAGCTTTGCGCGGACCACTACCAACACCTGGCAGCAGACCGGCGCGTTTTTCAGCAGGCAAGAACGGATCAACAACCAGTTTCCCGCCCGACAGACTGACCGCCAGTTTCGGCTGCGCCTGCGATCCGTCGAATGTCACCTTGCCCGCAGTTTCGAATGCACCAACGACAAGTTTCAGGTCATCAAGCGTGATGTTCTGTGCATTGCCCTTGATCGCACTTGAAACAGCAAGACGGCCAAGATTGCCCGATGGCGTATAAGTCGGCGCCACCAAATCAAGCGCACGGTTCAGACTTGATGCCTGTACCGCAAGCTTGCCATTAAGCCCCGGATTTGCCCCCAGCATCTGCGAAACCACACCATCAAGTGCGACCTGCATCAACGGGTTTGAAACATCGAGTTTCAAGGTCGGGCCGGTGATCGGACCGTTCAAACCAAGATTGGCCTGAATGGACTTATAGCTGCTTGCCGGTGCCGGAAGCGTGATACCGGTCAGCTTCGCCAGTGGCTCCAGCGTTTTGGCGGTCACACGGACCGACAGACCGTCAAAGGCCGGAACATCTGCACTGCCGTTGAAACTTCCCTTGGCCGACGCAGCAAGTCCGGCGGCATCAGCAACGACAAAGTTGCTAAGTGTGATGTCACGGCCATTGATGTTGCCATCAATCTGGATACCGCGAACAGCAACGCCCGATGAAATGATCTCGTCAGCGGCAAGACGATAATTGGCCGCCAAACCATCAAGCGGTGCCAAGGCATCCTTGATCACCTTGACCATATCTTCGGCAACCGCCGCAGTCTGTGCTGTGCCGCCCGAAGATGCACCACCAGTCGCGCCACCACCACCAGATGACGCACCTGCACTTTGCGATGTTGCCGACGCAGCCGCTTCCCCGGCCGGGGCCGCCGCGAGATACTGATCAAGATTGATGCGATCAAGCTTCAACCCGATGCCAAGGGCGGGAAGCCCCGAACCACTCAGATTGGCAATCACCGCGCCGCGAATGGCCGTATCATCAATGCGCAGATCAAGATCGGAAATATTGAGCTGATCGGGTGTGCCCTTGATCCCGCCGGTTAGCGAGAAACGACGCAGACGGTCTGCCCGGATGCTGTCAACATCCGCACCAAGCCAACGGATCACTGCCCGAATGTTTTCCGAAGCCACTTCATAGCTAAGTGCGGCTGAAAGTTCCGGTTTTTCGCCCGAAATGCTGCCAAAAACAGCCACATCGGTTCCGCCCGGAAGCCCCGCCGAAACTTCGTTCAGGGTGACTTTGCTGTTGGCAATCGCCGCATTGATGCGTGCGTTATGAACAGGTGTCTGATTGTAAATCAGGGTTTCGACTTCGAAATCGATGGATGCCGTCAGGTCGGACGGAATGATCGGCGCATTTGCAGCGCCCTTCTTGACCGAGCTTTGTGACGGGATGGATTGTGCCGCGCCGTCTGAACCTGTCGCACCATTGTTGCCGGTGGCAGGCGAAGCCGCACCCGATACATCACCGTTGCCAGCGGACGCAGACTTTGCCGCACCATCGCCGACATCGGCAAGGACAAGGATGCTATCAAGATCAAGCTGATTGAACCGCAATGCGACATCGGCACGCATGCTTGGTTCCTGATCAATGGCAATTGCGCCCGATCCACGGGTCTCGCCAAAGCGGATCGACAAGTCATTCAATGTGATGGATTTGGCGTTGGCGGCAATATGCCCGCCAAGATCAAGCGGTTTGGCGGCGATATCGGGAATATCCGCGCCATCACCGGCAATCCGAAGAGCCGCTTTGCGCAGATCGTCAAAATTGCCCTTTATCTGGCCATCAAATCCCGGATTATCCGATGACAGGTCAACACGGCCAGCAACGGTTACGCCGCCATCAACCTTGTCGATACCAACCTTAAGGCTGACGGGGAACGGCGCGGTCTGACTGATCTGACCGACATCAAACCCGAAGGTCAGCGGAATACCGCGATAGAAAACATATCCTTCGCCATCCAGCGGCCCATTCAGGCTATCGGCAGATACACCAATGGTCAGACCTTCAATGCGTTCTTCGGAGCCCGGCGCACGATAGATGATGGTAGCATTTTCGATCTCAAGCCGGTCGATCTTGATCGTGCTGGCGAAATCGCCACCTGTGCCGCTTTCGGCGTCATTCGCACCTTCCTGTGGCGTGGCCGGTGCCTGCGTTCCGGTTTCAGGCGTGGTGATCGTGCCTGCATCCGGTCCTGATCGCGCGACCTCGCCCGGATTAAAGACAAGGTTATTGCTGCCATCTTCAAATGTTTCAATCGCGATTACCGGATCGATCAGGCTGACTTCCGTGACTTGCACATTGCCGGTCAGAAGCGGCATCAGGGCAACCGAAACCCGGGCTTCCTCGATCGACACCATCTGGGCATCCTGCGCACCGGGCAGGTTGCTGAGCATGACCTGACTTGCAGACAGGGATGGTGACGGGATCAGCGACATAGACAAATCGCCGTTCAGAACAAGTTCCCGCCCCGTGGCATCCCGTACAGCTTTGCTGATCTGGGCCTTGTAGCCATTCCAGTCAATCAATGACGGAATGATCAACAATGCGGCCACCAGCACCACAACTAACGCACCAATTACGGCAAGGATCTTTTTCAACAGTCAGGCTCCGCTCGCTCGCAAGATCATTCTGCCCGTGGGCTGTGACCTTTAATGGTTTGATTTTAAGTCCAAAAGAATAAGGCTCGTGATAGCTGTCGCAACAGAAAATGGCGAGAGAATGTTGCATTCTTCACTTTGCATCATGTCCAGCGACAGAGATTGCTTTCAACACGCCCATCCACAACCGTTCCTATCATGTGAGTGGCCCGAAGGCCGGGATCAAGCAGCCGTTTGAAATTCCACAATTTTTAATAAATAAAAACAAGACCTGAACAATCAGAAATCAAATCATAATTCCATTCCCAACAATTTGAACAGTTCCAAAGACCGACTTTAGAATCAACTGGATACTGGAAATCGCTGATTAAAATGATACATTTTAGAAAACAAGAAATTCAATCCTGACTTTCATCACCGACGAAAGATCGGAGCGCTTCACAGCGACAGGGAGGATTAAATGACCGAGACAATTGCACAAACGCCAGAAAATACGGTCGAACCAAGCCTGCATGGCATCACCATCCGCAAAATCACCACGGATCAATCCGGCGCATGGTTACAAGCCGGGTGGCGCGATTTCAAACGAACCCCGGCAATCGGCCTGATTTACGGTGCGATGTGTGTTCTGGCCGGGTGGCTGATGATTCTCAGCATTTTCAGAACCGGGCAGCCCTATCTGACTTTGCCGCTTGCTGCGGGGTTCATGTTGCTGGCACCACTGGTGGCCGTCGGCCTTTATGAAACCAGCCGCCGCCTCGAGATGGGCGAAAATGTTACCATCTGGCACAGCCTGAACGGTTTTCGGCGCAATCCCGGGCAAATCGGGGCGATTGGCGTTATTTTGATGCTGTTCTTCCTGGCCTGGACGCGCATTGCAATGTTGCTGTTTGCGCTGTTTTACAATGGATCGATGCCATCCCTTGATGTTTTGATTTGGGAAACTTTCTTTTCCCGTGATGCCATCACCTTCCTGATTACCGGAAGCATTCTGGGTGGTGGTCTGGCGCTTATTGTTTTCGCCATATCTGTCGTTTCGATCCCGCTTCTGGTTGATCGCGATGTTGATGTGATTACCGCTGTGATCATCAGCGTGGCAGCATTCCGGAAGAACTGGAAAGTCCTTGTTGGCTGGGCGGCGGTCATCGCCATTCTTGCGGCTTGCGGCATGGTGGTCTTTATGTTCGGCCTGGCGGTGATGATGCCATTGCTTGGCTATTCAAGCTGGCATGCCTATCGCGGGATCATCGATACCAGCCAATCCGATGTTGCGCGGCTGCGTCGTCAGGTGCCCTGATCACGACCTTATGACATCCGACCAAGACAAACGCCGCCCATTGAGGCGGCGTTTGCTTTGCTGTCACCACACTCCAACTTGTCATTTTTCCAGTTTCGGGAACATTTGGAACAGCCGGATGTTTCATCATCACGGCATGGTGTGATCACACCATTACAAAACCCCTTGAAAAAGCCGCCACAAATTATCCAAAATTGGTGGTCAACAGTATGACTTTGCTTCAGTTTCAGCCAACCAACAGCATTTATGAGATAGAATTCTTATGTATCAGGCTCCGGCAGTTCGGCATCTTTTCGTTCTATCCGTGTCACTGGTGGCCCTTATGGCTGGAACGGGTGATCTGCATGCGCAAACCAATACCGCAAGCGGCCCGCAATCGACCCGCACCCCCGATGACAAATGGGGAATATCGCTGTCGGTCGAGAACGATCTGTTCACCCCCACCAATACAGACAAGCACTACACCAACGGTGTCCGGCTGGCCTTTGTTTCACCAGAAGACAGTGCACCGGCCGCCTTTTTGAATGTTGCCAAACAGGTGCCGTTCTTTGCATCCGAGGGCCGCATTCGCACCAGCTATTCGCTGGGCCAAACCATGTATACCCCCGATGACATCACCATTTCCGAGCCCCAGCCAAATGAACGTCCCTGGGCCGGGATGCTCTATGGGACGGCGGGGCTTCTGTCTGATACCGGACTTCAATCGAGTGATGGTGAAAGCAACTATTCCCGCATTGATACGCTTGAACTGACGCTTGGTGTGGTCGGTCCGGCATCGCTTGCCGATAAAACGCAATCCTTTGTCCATAAACAAATCAACAGCCCCCACCCCGAAGGCTGGGACAACCAGATCAAGAACGAGCCGATCATTGGCCTAACCTATGAACGGAAATATCGCAGCTGGTTTGAAGCCGATATTGCCGGGATCGAATTTGATGCCACCCCGCACGGGGCTGTCACCCTTGGCAACGCATTCACCAATGCCGAGCTTGGCACCATGTTCCGGATGGGCTTTGACTTGCCGGCCGATTACGGCCCGCCGCGCATTCGCCCAAGCCTTCCGGGATCGGATTTCTTTGTCCCTGATACCGACGGCTTCCCGATAAGCGGCTATCTGTTTGCCGGTTTTGCCGGGCGCTATGTGCTGCGTGACATCACCCTTGATGGCAATACCTTTGCCGATAGCGCATCGGTCGACAAGGAACCGCTGGTCGGTGATCTTCAAATCGGCTTTGCCGTCATTATCGGCCAGGCACGCCTGACCTACACCCATGTTTATCGCACCCCGGAATTCACCGCGCAAAGCGGTGCTGACCAGTTCGGGTCCCTGTCCCTGTCCTTCCGGTTCTAAAAAAGAAAACGGGGCCAAATGGCCCCGTTTTGCTGTGTCTTTCGAAATTGTATGATGAAATCACAGGCCCGGAATAAGCTTGCCCGGGTTCATCAGACCTTTGGGATCAATCGCTGCCTTGATGGCGCGCATCATGGCAATGGTATCTTCGCCATGCTCGGCAACCATGAAGTCCAGCTTGCCATAGCCGATACCATGTTCACCCGTGCAGGTGCCGCCGAGTTTCAGGGCGCGTTCGACCATGCGCTTGTGCAGACGGTTGGCTTCTTCCATCTGTGCCGGGTCTTCGGGATCGAGCAGGATCAAGGTGTGGAAGTTGCCATCGCCGACATGACCGATGATCGTGCAGGTCAGCGGGCTGGCATCGCAATCGGCACGGGTTTCGGTGATCGCCTCGGCCAGTTTTGAAATAGGCACGCACACATCGGTCGGCATACCGGCTTTGCCCGGTTCCAGCTGAAGCGATGCGTAATAGGCCTTGTGACGCGCCGCCCAAAGTTTGTTGCGGTCTTCCTGACGGGTTGCCCACTGGAATTCCTCGGCACCGTATTCTTCGGCGACGGACTGAACAAACTCTGCCTGTTCCTTCACGCCGGCTTCGGTGCCGTGGAATTCAAAGAACAGGGTCGGGGCTTCCTTGTGATCAAGCTTGGAATAGTTATTGACCGCGCGAACCTGCAATTCATCAAGGAATTCGATACGGGCAACCGGAATACCGGCCTGAATGGTCAGGATCACGGTATCAACTGCGGCTTCGACCGTCGGGAAGGCACAAACAGCGGCCGACATTGCTTCGGGGATGCCATAAAGCTTCAAAGCGATTTCGGTGATCACACCAAGCGTACCCTCGGACCCGACAAACAGGCGGGTCAGGTCATAACCGGCCGATGATTTGCGCGCACGGTTGGCGGTTTTGATGATCTTGCCTTCCGGGGTTACCACGGTCAGGCTCAAAACGTTGTCGCGCATGGTGCCATAACGCACCGCATTGGTGCCCGATGCGCGGGTTGCAGTCATGCCACCGATCGAGGCATTCGCACCCGGATCAATCGGGAAAAACAGACCGGTATCGCGCAAGTGATCATTAAGTTGTTCGCGGGTCACGCCAGCCTGAACACGGCAATCAAGGTCTTCGTTATTGACTTCAAGGATCGCATCCATCCGCGATACGTCAATGCAAATCCCGCCGCGCAGGGCCGCAACATGTCCTTCAAGCGATGATCCCGTTCCGAACGGAACAATTGGAACATCATGGGCAACGCAAAGTTTGACGACTTCGGCCACTTCCTCGGTCGAGGTCGCAAAAACGACGGCATCGGGCGGCGATGCCTCGTGCCAGCTTTCATCCTTGCCGTGCTGTTCAAGCACTGCCTGCGCGGTTGACAGCCGATCCCCAAGCATCTCGCGCAAGGCGCTGATCAGGCTTTCGGGGGTTTCGATGCGTTCATATTTGCGATCTGACATGATGTAACTCTTTGGCCTTTTAGTTCCTGGTGGCAGTCGGAAAACCGGTTTGTCTATGTGGGGTCCAATCCAGTCCCCTGCGATATGGGGTGGCTACCTTACGCCGAGATATCCGAAATTGGTATTACCTTTTACGTTTTCTGACAATTTTGACATTTTTTGCCCATGGGGGTTGAGCCACACGGGCAATCCAATATTTTGGACGATCGAAATGAAATCAGCGATCTAGCATCCGATACCGTCAGGAGAACTCAATGGTCCGGCAATTTGCCAAATGGACATACAAGCAACCCGTTGTTCTGATGATTCTGTCGGTCGGCCTCTGGATGCTGTATCCCCCGGTGGTCAACCATCTTGTTGATCAGATCGGAATGTTTCAGGTCGCGGCGATGGCACACAGCTTTGCCGCTGCTTCGACCCTTCTGTTCGCGGTTATTGTCTTTCGCCGTCAAATAGCCCATCTCGGAAGCGCTTTGTTTTCCCGCGCCCGTTTCCGTTTGCTTGCCCTGCCTACTCTGACTTCGGGATTGATGATTTGCCTAAATCATCTTTTGTTGTACGGAGCTTTGAAGTCGTCGTCTGATTTCGACGTGGTTGCCATTCTGGTTTTTGAAACCTGGCCGATCCTGTTTCTTTACATCGACACGGCATACCGGAACAAAACCGGCAGAATCACGGTAAATGACTATATTTTTTCGGGTGCTGCGTTTGCCGGTTTTGTCCTTCTGACAGCACCAAATATGGATTTTGCCGACTGGATTTTACTTGAAGGTGAAATGTTCAAGACCATTGGCCTTGCCTTCCTTGGCGGCATCGCGATGGCGACCAATTGCCTGTTTCGTATGAAATGCATGGATGGCTGGAAACAGGTTTCCGAAGAAGAAAATCTTGGTCTTAGCAACTTCAAGAAAGGTCTTTTGACAGAAACCTTTGCCCGAAGCATCGCGGCACCTTTGTTCCTTGTGGCTTTGTTTGTCAGTGAACCACAGATTGTCGATGTCGATCTGTTCAACATGTTGCAAATTGCTTGCGTTGGCATCTTCATTCTTGCCATTGGCAGCCTGCTTTATGACCTTTCGGTATTTCAGGCCGATAACGCGTCTGTTGGCATCCTTTGGTATCTGATGCCAATTGGTTCAGTCATCATTCTGGCACTTGTTGATAGCAGGCTTCTGACCCAATACGAGGCAGTGGCGTCTGTGCTGATCGTCTCATCGAATATTTTCCTCGCTCTGAAATATTCGCTCAAATCGTCACTGCTGTTTCTGTTTATTGCCATCTGTTTGATCGGCATCTGGCTTTTGGTGGTTCCAGCAGCCACCATTGACAATTATTACGATCTGCTTGCGGTATCGACCGTCTTCTTTGTGTTGCTGGCGACATTCGCCCTTGAAAGAACCACGTCCCTTAATCGGGAGCGCGAAGACCTTCTGGGGGATTTCCGCCAGAAACTGATGGCGATATGCGAACAGAACGAACACAAAGTGGTCGAACAAAGCCATTTCAGCCTGTTGCGTGAATACAGCCTGATTCATCTTCATACATTCTTGCGCGCCTTTGATGACGTTCGTGTGCTGGGAAAGACCCAGCAACATACCGAGACGCTGAAATCTTCCATTCTTCCGGCCTATGCAAAGTCCGATGAAGATCGCGAACAGGTTCTTGAACTGTTTCGGATCGGCGACAAGATGCTGACCCTTGAAAGTGACCGGATCACACCGGGCGAATATGTGATCCTGATTTTGCTGGGTGCGACCAACGTTCTGTTTTCGTTGATTTTCCGACCTGAAACATTGTCGGCATCACTGTTTGCCATGATCGTTGCGACTTCAATGATCTATCTTTTGCTGATCATTCATGACCGCGACAAATACACACAGATCCGCCGCGACCATGCCCTGCAATGCAGAAGCATCCTGAGTTACATCAATACGCTAGCAGGGGTTCCCGCAGACACAGCACCGGAAAATCCCGACGCAAAACCCGATCTGTCGCAGCAGATCATCAGCACGCTGAAATCAAAGTCCTTTGATGTTGATGCAGGCCCCGCAATCTATTGGGTCTTTGCCGTGTTTTCATTTCTGGTTGGCGGATTTGGGTACGGGTTCCTGTATCAATCCTTTGAAAAGAACCCGATGCCTGAAACTTCCCCGCTTGCCATTCTTGGAACACAGGGACGCAACGAGATTGATATTGCGCTGCTGGACTGGCCCTCGGCCGAAATCAAGGCTCATATTCTTGCAAACATTGTCGAGGAATATATTCACCGATCGGCAAACCTGATCAGCAGCGCGAATGACCAAGCTTTCCGTGAGATGAGTGATTCAGATGGCCGCATCGATATCCATCCGGAAATCTGGGTTCAAAACAATCCCAAGCTGATCCGCCGTTATGTCCGGGCATTTGGTACCGTCAAACTCAGCACCAACCGCGTCATCGGCAAACAGGGCCTGTGTTATGCCGGGTTCGATCAGGCATCATTCGGCCCCCTGACCATCAAGGACCTGAAAAACCCGGCAATTTCGGCACAGTTTGACATGTCCGGTGACGGCAAAGGCGATATCTGGGTCGGCGATGAAGGATGGGCTTCTTCGGAAATTGAACGCGAACGCCTTGGTGCCTATGGCCTGAACGAGCTGTATGATTTTAGGGAATTTGATTATCAGATTCTCAGTACACTGGTGCAGCGTAATGACCTGACCAAGCGCCCGTCCCTGTTCTTCTGCTATTATCCCGACACGATTTTCACCCGTGCCGATGTAACCTTTATCAAGTCCGACACACATGATCCCGAAATCTGGCAACAGATCATGAATGGTGATCAGACATCCCTGAACCGGGCCGGGACAAGCTGGCCTGACACGGATATTCGCCTTGCCTATCGTCAGGCACTGGCACATGACCTTCCCGAGCTTTCCAACCTGCTTGAGAATTTCGTGATCCCGAATGATGAACTGGTCGAACTTCTGTCCCGGCTTCGCGATGGCGCAACCGCAAGCGCCCTTGCCCGTCAGTGGGTCGATACAAATGGCGACCTGATCCTTGAATGGTTGACCGGATTTAACCTTAGAAACCCGACGCCACCAAAAGCAGAGTAGCGTAAACAAAAACAGGGACGCCACAGCGTCCCTGTTGCATGTACCGTCCCTACTTAACCCTTGTTCCGGTCTTGCGGCAAGGCAGCAGCGATACGATCGGCAAGGCGCGAGAATGGCAGACTTTGCAGCCAGACGGTGCCCGGCCCCTTAAGCGTTGTCACAAATAGACCTTCGCCACCAAACAGCGCGTTGGTGAAGCCACCGACAAATTTGATCGAATAATCGATGGATGGCGTCATCGCCACCAGCGCGCCGGTATCAACGCGCAATGTCTGGCCGGGCTGCAAATCCTTGCGGATGATGGTGCCGCCCGCATGCATAAAGGCCATGCCATCGCCACTAAGACGCTGAAGAATGAAACCTTCGCCGCCAAACAGGCCCGCGCCAAGTTTCTTGGAAAAGGCGATGTCGATATCAATCCCGGCTGCTGCACAGAGAAATGCGTCTTTCTGACAGATGATTTCCCCGCCATGTTCGGCAAGATCAAGGGCGACGATTTTGCCCGGATAGGGTGCGGCAAAGGCAACATGCCCCTTGCCCGATCCTTCATGGACAAAGCTTGTGATAAAGAACCCTTCGCCGGTCAGCATCCGCTTGAACCCGGAAAACAGACCACCGCCCGTCCCGGTCTGCATGGCAATGCCATCGCCCATATACATCATGGCGCCGGCTTCGGCCCGAACACCTTCGCCCGGATCCAGTTCAATCTCGACCAATTGCATTTCTTCGCCATGGATCGCGTAATCGATCACATCTGCCATGCGGGCGTCTCCTGTTTAGGGTTTTGATCTCGTTATCTGGCGCAAGTCTGAAACCAGATGCCTGTAATCGCAAGAAAAAGGGGCAACAATCAGGCCAGGAATGTGATCCCATTCTTGTAAAAACCTGAAAATCAAGCAGGATATGGCATCAGGAACTCCGTCGGGGGACTTGCATTGCGTCAGTTGTTCAGGATTTTGCATCGCTGGCATTTCATCTGGTTGATGCCGTTACTGGCCATCAGCCTTGCGGGCTGTCAGGTTGAAAACCCTTGGAACTTCAATATCTGTCGCATTGCCCTTCCCGGTATCGAAGATGACGCCGAAAAAATCAGGCTTCTGACCCGATTTGACGAGATCAGCGATCAGACGCATATCACTTTGCACTATCAGATTATATCGGGTCAGGATGCGAGTGCAGTTACAGGCAGCACGCCCGAACCGGCATCACCAATCCATAGCCTGACCTGCGTGTTTTCTGCATCGGAAAAACCCAATACACCCGGAATATTGATCGGGATCGAAACCAGCCGGTTTGGCCCCGTTTCCCCGACCCATCTGTCGATCCTGAAACGTTTCTGGCTTGATCGGGTCGGTCGCGCGGCACTGGATCACTATGAAAATCCTGATCAGCATGGATTGATTGCCGATGTCCCCGAAATCGGATCAAACCTGGCCTATGCTATTCAACTTGCCATCAATGGTTTGTCGCGCGGGGCAATTTATGGATTGCTTGCCCTTTCCTTTACCCTGATTTACGGCCTGATCGGGCGCATCAACCTTGCGTTTGGCGAAATCGTCATGACAGCGGCACTTTCAACCGTGATCATGGGGATGTTTCTTTCGTCCCTTTTGGGGTGGAACATCATCCTGATCGTGATCGGTGCGACATTGACGGCCTGTTTTGTCGGTACTGGGCTTAGTCATCTGACATGGCATAATGTGTTTGGCCCGCTGGGCCGCAAGGCTGCCGGTGGTCGGGCGATCATTGTCGCATCGCTTGGTTGTGTATTGTTTATTCAGGAGTTCGTGCGCCTTGTCATTTCGGCGCGCAATTTCAATTTGCCGCCCCTGTGGCAATATTCCTTTCCCGTCCTGCGCAGCGATCATTTTGTCGTCCGCATTCTTGGTTTTGATGTTCTGTCCATTGCGATGGCCTTGATTATCGGGGCTAGCCTGATCTGGTTGATGACCAGAACACGGTTCGGACGCCAGTGGCGCGCGATCAGCCAGGACCGCATTGCCGCAGGGCTTTGCGGCGTATCGTTGCAGCGTATCGAACAACAATCATTTGCACTGGCCGGTTTTCTCTGTGGCATTACCGGTGCTGTGATGGCATTGCGATATGGCGTGATCAATTTTCATTCCGGCACCCTGTTCGGGTTCAAGGCGCTTGTCGCGGCCATATTGGGCGGGATTGGACAAATGCGCGGTGCCTGGCTTGGTGGTTTTGTCATCGGCCTGACCGAGGCATACTGGTCTGGATATTTCGGCGGGGCCTATCGCGATGTTGCGGTTTTTGGATTGCTTGCCGCCATTCTTGTCCTGCGCCCCGGTGGTCTTTTGGGCGTAAATGATGGAAAAGACAGCTTGTTCTCGCCACGCACGGGACAAATATGAAAAACATAATAAAAAACAAAAACACGTTATGCTAAGGGCATAACCGGGTGAAAGACGAAGGCGGTCAGAATGGTCATGCTGAAAACAATCGACTGGCTTACACAGGACGAGGCGATGCAGGTATCCCTCGACAAGTGGCAGCGTGTGGTCGATCTGATGACCAACCTTTTGGGCGCCACGGCCGGCTATGTTGTCGAATATAACGAAAAATTCGGATATCGCGCCGCCCTTACCAGCCGCAACCCGGAAAACCCCTATCCCACGGTTTCTGGCAAACCCCAGTCACTTGATTCGAACGTTTATTGCCGCAAGGTCGTGCAATCCAAGGCCAACCATTATGAAAGTGATGCACGGGGCAAACCGGAATGGGCCGACAATCCCGAATTGATCGAGGATGGCTACATCTCCTATTTCGGTCTGCCGCTTTTGTGGCCGAACGGTGTTGTGTTCGGAACCCTTTGCGTTTTTGACACCAAACCGACCGGGTATGATCAAACCCAAAAGGAATTGATGGAGGTCTTTCGCGATCTGATCGAGGCCGACTTGCGCCTTTATGAGCAGTTCGAGATCATGCGCACGCTGTCAATGAGCGATCCCTTGACCGGCATGAACAACCGTGCCGGGTTTGAATTGCTTGCCCATCAGAAAATCCGCATTGCCAAACGCTATCACCATAATATCGGGATCATCTTTATCGATCTTGATAATATGAAACACTGGAACGACGATTACGGACACGCCGCCGGGGATGCTGCCCTGCGTGCGGTGGGTGACGCCATCACGGCAAGCATTCGCGAAGTGGACATTTGCGGGCGGATCGGCGGCGATGAATTTGCCGTGCTTGGCTATGTGCGAAACCGCGGCGATCTGACCACGATCATTTCCCGGGTACGTAATGCGCTTGGCCAGGTCAAACTGACAGTACCGACCTCAAAATCGCCAATCCGCGAAACCCCGCAAATCAGTTCGGGTGCGTCGGTCTTTTTTGAACCGCTTGATAAAAGTCTCGAAGACATGATGGCAGTTGCCGATCTTGAAATGTATCGCGACAAGCGCAGCCGCCAGAAATAGAAAGAAGTCCCTGCCCCGCCCATCGTTTCTTGATGTGTGCCCCGACCAAATCAAAAATCATCACACGCGCAGACCGGTCATTAACGACATGGTATGGTTTTTGGCGCAAACTGGCGCCGGGCGTCAAAAAGCCCGTTAATAGAATAACGCACACGAGCTTAAAAAATGCAGATCCGCAAAGGCACTGCCGCAGACCTTCCCTTCATCCGCGACCTTACCAAGCGCGCAACAGATTCAACCTATTTCATCGAAGGCATGGGCGATGCCGCAACCGGACTGGTTGCGCACTATGTCGATAAATCGACCGGTGTTTTTGAAACCGCCCTTGGCAGTGAAAACCACACTGTCTATGTCGCGACCAGTGACGAAACCCTTTTGGGCTATGTGATTGCCATCCACGATGCACCGGAAATCGACTGGATCATGGTTGATCCGGCATCGCATGGCAGTGGTGCTGGCAAGGCGCTTATGATTGCGGCCCTTGATGCACTGGCGGAAAAGGGCGCACGCAGCAATGTACGCCTGACCGTGGTTGCCCATAACGAACGCGCCAAGGCCTTTTATCGCAAGTTCGGCTTCCTGGTGACCGGCCCGGTGCCTGATCGCGATATCCCGACTGTCGAAATGCAGCGCGCCGCTTGACGAAACGCCGCCAGATTGGCAATTTGGCGGCGAACCTTATTCGGAGCTTTTATGTTAGAGACCCGGCACAGCCGCTGATCGCGGTTTGACAGCCTTCCTTTCCAGACCGCTGATCAGCAGATCGGATCGCATGACCGTCCTTTGAACGGCTGTGCGTGACCGGTACCTTTGTGCCCGTCCCGATCGGAAACCACTTTTCAAACTGGTTTTCGGACTCTGACAGTGAATATCTCAAAAAATGAACAGCGCGTGCTGCATGCACTTGCGCAAGGCGGCCTGATCAAAGTGATCAAGGACGACAAGAACCATATCCTCGAAGCAGATTGCATCACACGTGACGGCTGGTTTCTGACCGACTGCACAATTGAAGTTTTCAAAAAACTGCGCAAACGGCGCTTCATCCGATCCCGCGCCGGTGCCCCCTATCGCATCACTCGTGAAGGGTTGGTCGCAGTCCGCGCCGAACTGTTTCAACGCTAACAAAAAGCCCGGCCGACTTGGCCGGGCTTTCCTTATTTATGCATGACGATATTGATCAGCTTGCCAAACGGATCACGGACGTAAAACCGCCTGACACCCCAAGGTTCATCGACCGGGCCATATTCGATGGTGATCCCGGCATCGGTCATTTTACCAAGCACTTCATCAAGATTATCGACCTCGATGGACATGTCGGGCACGGGTGTGCCTGACCCGCCTTCGGTGGCGAAATTGACCTGTGTGGTCATGGTTTGACCGGCAACGGCAAAAGTCCTGATCCAGCCATGATCCATCACGGTATCAAGGCCAAGGATGTCCTCGTAAAAGGCGACCGCCTTGGCGATGTCGTCGACCGCGAAATTTGCGACAATTCGTTTAACAGTCATGGGGTTGTCCGATCCTATTGCGCGGCCTTGCTGGCATCGTCCGCCTGACGTTTATAGGGACCAAACGGGATTTCCTTGGGTGCGAAGGTTTCCGCCGATGCACGGCCCCAGCGGGAATGCCATTCGGCCAGTTCCGGGATTTCGGTTTCGGCGACAAGGAAGCCTTCAGGCAGATACGGATAGGCTTCATTGCCATCAAGGAATTCATTGTCCTTTTGCCGGACCATGAAGTGATATGGCATGAAATTGCGTGGATCGGTCAGGCCAGCAGCCCCGGTAATTTCGGCCAGCGCATGCATGGTGTTTTTGTGGAAACGGGCGACACGTTCGCTTTTGTCTTCGGGCACGAGGGCGCGTTGACGGATTTTATCCTGTGTCGCGATACCAACCGGGCAACAGTTGGTGTGACAGCTTTGCGCCTGAATACACCCCAGCGCGAACATGAAGCCACGTGCGGCATTACACCAGTCCGCCCCCAGTGCAAGCGTCCGTGCGATATCAAAAGCCGAGACAATTTTACCCGCTGCACCGATTTTGATCTGATCACGAAGGCCCGCACCACGAAGCGCGTTATGCACGAATGTCAGGCCTTCCTGCATCGGCATGCCGACACGGTTGGCGAATTCGACCGGGGCTGCACCGGTGCCACCTTCCTTGCCATCAACCACGATGAAGTCCGGCGTGATGCCGGTTTTCAGCATCGCCTTGATGATCGACATGAATTCGCGGCGATGACCAATGCAAAGCTTGAAGCCGACCGGCTTGCCACCGGAAAGATCACGCAGCTTGCCGATGAACTCCATCAACCCAATCGGGGTTGAAAACGTGCTGTGCGCCGAAGGCGATACACAATCCTTGCCCATCGGAATGCCGCGTGCCTCGGCGATTTCGGCTGTGATCTTGGCAGCGGGCAACATGCCGCCATGGCCGGGTTTTGCGCCTTGGCTGAGTTTCAGCTCGATCATTTTGACCTGTGGGTCAGCAGCCGTTTTGGCAAATTTTTCTTCGGAGAAAGTGCCGTCGTCGTTACGCGCCCCGAAATAGCCCGAGGCCACCTGATAAATCAGATCGCCGCCACCTTCGCGGTGATAGCGTGAAATGCTGCCTTCGCCGGTATCATGGGCAAAACCGCCCTTTTTCGCACCTTTGTTCAGCGCAAGGATCGCATTGCCCGACAGCGCGCCAAAGCTCATGGCCGAGATGTTATAAAGACTGCAATCATAGGGCTGTTTGCAATGCGGGCCGCCAACACGCACCCGGAAATCGGTATCGGTGATATGGGTCGGGGCGACAGAATGCGTGATCCACGAATAACCCGATTTATAAACATCTTCGATGGTGCCAAACGGGCGTTTATCTTCGACGCCCTTGGCGCGCTGATAAACAAGGCCGCGGGCTTGACGGCTGAACGGGATTTCGTCCTGATCGCTTTCCAGAAGATATTGGCGGATTTCCGGGCGGAAGCTTTCAAGGATAAAGCGGATATGCGCACTGATGGGATAGTTGCGCAGGATCGAATGCTTGGTCTGATGCAGGTCATGCAGACCGACCACAAACAGCAATCCGAAAATCACCGCTGGCACCCAGAACCAGCTATCCACCGCCCCGGCACAGATCAGCGAAACAACTGTCAAAAGCGCAACGCCGGTAATGACAAAATAGCGCTGGTTCAAAATGAAGAATTTCACGGCTCTCTCATCCTGTTTGTTCAGGTCGACCTGATTGATCCCGGATTGCGGCCTTTGCGGGAAGGCTTTGGCAACCCGGTCCTTGAAGGCAACATATGGCAATGTCGTTGATTTTTAATGAAGTCCCCAACCCCATCCATGTAGGAACAATATTGCCAACATCAAGAAAAAGCCGCCCATGAGGCAATCTCACAGGCGGCGCAAAGTTTAGCAGGGTGATCAGGGTTAAAACCCTGAACCAGAAACACCGAAGGTTTGGGGGAAACCGGTGTTTCTGGTCTGGCCGGGAAACGGGGTTGGCAAATGGCCCTTAGGCCTTGCCGTAACCGCCGCCACCCGGGGTTTCGATGATGAAGACATCACCCGGATGCATTTCTGCACCGTCGGTTCCCTTAAGCTCGATCACAGTCCCATCGACACGTTCGATGGCGTTGCGACCAAGTTTGCCCGGTTCGCCACCGGCAACGGCCTGGTTCGGCACGCGACGGTGGTTGGACAGGATCGATGCGGTCATGTCTTCAAGGAAGCGGACACGACGGGTCGTGCCATCGCCGCCCTTGAACTTGCCGTTGCCGCCCGAACCCTTGCGGATTTCAAAGCTTTCGAGCATGACCGGGAAGCGCCATTCAAGAACTTCCGGGTCGGTCAGACGCGAGTTGGTCATATGGGTGTGAACACCGCTGGTTCCGTCAAAATCAGGACCGGCACCCGAACCGCCACAGATGGTTTCATAATACTGATGGGTATCATTGCCCCAGGTGAAGTTGTTCATGGTGCCTTGCGCACCTGACATGACGCCAAGCGCGGCATAAAGGGTGTCGGTGACATGCTGGGACGTTTCAACGTTACCGGCAACAACCGCGGCCGGATAACGCGGGTTCAGCATCGAACCTTCGGGCACGATCAGATTGACCGGCTTCAGGCAACCGGCATTGAGCGGAATGTCATCATCAACAAGCGTTCTGAAGACATAAAGAACCGCTGCACGGGTCACAGCCGACGGCGCGTTGAAGTTGTTATCAAGCTGATCGGACGTGCCGGTGAAATCAACCGTCGCCGAACGGGTTTCCTTATGGATGGTGACCTTGGCCTTAACAACCGCGCCATTGTCCATTTCATAGGAGAACTCGCCATCCTTCAGAACATCGATCACGCGACGGACGCTTTCCTCGGCATTGTCCTGAACATGGCCCATATAGGCATGAACAACATCAAGGCCAAAGTGATCGACCATCTTGCGCAGTTCCTGCACGCCTTTTTCGTTGGCGGCGATCTGTGCGCGCAGATCGGCGATGTTCTGATACGGGTTACGGGCCGGGAATTTCGCACCTTCCAGAAGGGCCGTCAGGCCGGCTTCATCAAACTTGCCCTGATCAACCAGTTTGAAGTTGTCGATCAGAACGCCTTCTTCTTCGAGAATGCGTGAATTCGGGGCCATCGAACCCGGGGTGATGCCGCCAACGTCGGCATGGTGACCACGCGATGCGACATAGAACAAGATGTCCTTGCCATCATCACCAAAGACCGGCGTGATCAGGGTGATGTCAGGCAAATGCGTTCCGCCGTTATACGGATCGTTCAGCATATAGACATCGCCCGGCTTCATGACGCCGACATTGTTGCGCATAACCGCCTGAACCGACTCACCCATCGATCCAAGATGGACCGGCATGTGCGGTGCGTTGGCGATCAACTGACCTTCCTGATCAAACAGGGCGCACGAGAAGTCCAGACGTTCCTTGATGTTTACCGAATAGGAGGTGTTGGCAAGGGTCACGCCCATCTGTTCGGCAATGTTCATGAACAGGTTGTTGAAAACTTCAAGCATCACCGGATCAGCCTGGGTGCCGATGGCCTCGGAACGCTTCATGGCGACAACACGGTTCAGGACCAGATGGTCACGGCCATTGACCTTGGCTTCCCAGCCCGGATCAATCACGGTGGTGCCAACCGGCTCGACGATCACAGCCGGACCACGCACGGTCGCACCCGGCTTCAGGTCTTCGCGCTTGTAGAACGGGGTGTCTTCGGTCTTGCCATCAAACACAACCGGACGTGATGCCAGTGCGGTGACCGCAACATTATCGTTGGTTGCTTCGGCTTCGGCATCCGGCAGGCTTTGAGTTTCACCAATGGCTTCGACCGCAACGGCTTCGACGACCAGCGGTTTCTCGTCCATGACAAAGCCATAACGCTGCTTGTGCTGTTCTTCGAACTGCGACTTGATGGCATCAACATCGCCGAAATCAACGATCAGCGGCGTATCGGTGCCGTCATAACGCAGATGCAGCTTTTTCAGCATGGTGATCTTGGCATCCGTAATGCCCTGTTCGTGCAATTCTGCACGGGCATCAACAGCAAGCGCATCAAGCTGTTCATCCAGACCGGCAAGCGCGTCAGAGGCCAGTTTTGCCTCGACCGCCTGTTCGCGCATCGCACGAATATCGGCAAGACCCATACCATAAGCCGAAAGAACGCCGGCGAACGGATGGACAAAGACCTTGGTCATACCAAGGGTGTCAGCCACCTGGCAGGCATGCTGACCACCAGCACCGCCAAAGCATTGCAGGATATAGTCGGTTACGTCATAGCCGCGCTGAACCGAGATCTGTTTGATCGCGTTCGCCATGTTTTCGACAGCAATGCGCAGGAAGCCTTCGGCGACTTCTTCGGGCGTGCGGGCCTGACCGGTGCTTTCCTTGATCTTGGCGGCCATGGCTTCGAAGCCGGTGCGAACTGCATCGGCATCAAGCGGCTCGTTACCTTCGGGACCAAAGACATTCGGGAAGAAGTCCGGCTGAACCTTGCCCAGCATGACGTTGATATCGGTAACCGCAAGCGGACCACCACGGCGATAAGCCGCCGGACCCGGGTTTGCACCCGCACTGTCAGGGCCGACACGGAAACGTGCGCCATCGAAATGCAGGATGGAACCGCCACCTGCCGCAACGGTGTGGATTTTCATCATCGGCGCGCGCATACGAACGCCAGCAACCTGGGTTTCGAAATCGCGTTCATATTCGCCGTCATAATGCGAAACGTCGGTGGATGTGCCGCCCATATCAAAACCGATGACCTGTTTGAAGCCATCCATTTCAGCAGTACGGACCATGCCAACAACGCCACCCGCCGGACCGGACAGGATTGCGTCCTTGCCCTGGAACTTGGCGGCATCGGTCAGGCCACCGTTGGACTGCATGAACATCAGTTTCACGCCGCCCAGTTCGGACGCAACCTGATCGACATAGCGACGCAGGATCGGCGACAGATAGGCATCAACAACCGTCGTGTCACCACGCGAAACCAGCTTCATCAGCGGGCTGACTTCGTGACTGACCGAAACCTGGGTAAAGCCGACTTCACGGGCAATTTCAGCCGCTGCGTT
This sequence comes from Thalassospira profundimaris, assembly GCF_003326675.1. GTDB lineage: Bacteria > Pseudomonadota > Alphaproteobacteria > Rhodospirillales > Thalassospiraceae > Thalassospira > Thalassospira aquimaris. Next base: position 177,871 of record NZ_JPWF01000003.1, on the reverse strand, counting down.
TTCATGGGCGGTATAGCGATAACCGTGCATGAAGACGATGGCACAGGCACGAATGCCGCTGTCGAATGCCGCCTGAAGGTCCTTGCGCAGATTGTCGCGATCAAGCGGGGTCAGTTCCGTCCCTTGGGCGTCGAAACGACCATCAGCTTCGATCACGCTTTCATAAAGGGTTTCGGGCAGTTTGATATTGCGATCAAACAGACGCGGGCGGTTCTGATAGGCAAGGCGCAGCGCATCGCGGAAGCCCTTGGTGGTGACCAGAACCGTGCGGTCGCCTTTACGTTCAAGAAGCGCGTTGGTCGCAACCGTGGTGCCCATCTTGACGGCCTCGATTTTCTCGGCCGGGATTTTTTCGCCTGCCGGAACTTCGAGAAGTTCACGAATGCCCTGAATGGCGGCATCGCGATAGCGTTCCGGGTTTTCCGAAAGCAGCTTGTGGGTAACAAGCGTCCCATCGGGCTTGCGGGCCACGATGTCGGTAAAAGTACCGCCGCGATCAATCCAGAACTGCCATTTCGGCTGTCCCGACGTCTGCGAAACCTGTGAATTTTGGTCGTGAGAAGCCATGATGCTTACTCCTTGGGCATCTGTAGTCATAAAATTCGGTGCGAAAGATCAGCGATTTACAAGCCGGTCAGCCATTCATTTGCTGGGGCAGCCATGTTGCGATTTCCGGGAATACGGTAATCAGCAATACAGCGAACAACAGCAGGAAGAAGAACGGCAAAGCAGCCAGCGCAATGGCAAACAGGTTCTTGCCTGTCAGGCCTTGCAAAACGAAAAGGTTGAAACCGACGGGCGGAGTGATCTGCGACATCTCGACCACCAGCACCACATAGATACCAAACCACAACAAGTCGATCCCAGCTGCCTGAACCATCGGCAGGATGACCGAGGTGGTCAGAACCACCACCGAAATCCCGTCAAGGAAGCAACCAAGAACAATGAAGAACACGGTCAGCGCCGCCAAAAGCGCATAGGGCGACAAATCCATCTGTGCGATCAGGGCGGCCAGTTCACGCGGAATACCGGTAAAGCCCATGGCAACGGTCAGAACAGCCGCGCCTGCAAGGATAAAGCAGATCATGCAGGATGTGCGCGTTGCCCCCATGATCCCGTCAATCAGGCTTTCACGGGTCAAGGAACCGCTCAGGCGTGACAGGATCAATGCACCGACAACCCCAAAGGCCGCGGCCTCGGTCGGGGTGGCAATACCGCCATAGATTGACCCGATCACCGCCGAAATCAGCAGGATTACCGGGATCAGACGGCCCGACGCGCGGACTTTTTCGCCAAACGGAATGCTGGGTGCAGCAGGCGGCATCTTGTCCTTATTCATCGTGGCCCAGATGCCAACGAAGCTCATGAACAGGATGATCAACATGACACCGGGCAAGACACCGGCAATGAACAGACGGGCAATCGACAGTTCGGCAGACACACCATAAACAATCAGAATGATCGATGGCGGGATCAAAAGACCCAGTGTGCCCGATCCTGCCAGCGTGCCAAGGATCAGTTTGTCGGCATAGCCCTGCTTGCGCAATTCGGGGATCGACATCCGGCCGATGGTTGCCGCCGTTGCCGCAGACGATCCAGAGACCGCTGCAAAGATGCCGCAGCCCAGAATATTCACATGCAACAAACGCCCCGGCAGTTTGTTCAGCCACGGTGCAAGACCGGTGAACATGTCTTCGGACAGACGCGAACGGAACAGGATTTCACCCATCCAGATAAACAGCGGCAGCGGTGCCAGCGACCAGGTCGCAAGGCTTGACCATGCGGTCGTTGCGATGATCGGACCGGTCTGCGCACTGGTGAAGAAATCAAGTGCGAAAACACCAATGGCAAACAGTGACAGCGCGACCCACAAACCTGCCCCGAGGAACAGGAACAACAGCCCCATCAGGATCAGGCCAATTTCAAGTACTTCCATGACCTTCCCCTATTCGTTCAATTCGTTGGCTTCGCCAGCGGCAAAAGCTGCTTCGCGACCGGCAATGGTATCAACCAGTGCTTCGATCATGCCGATGGTAAAGACGATCAGGCCAAAGGCCATGGCCGATTGCGGTATCCAAAGCGGGAAGGCCAGAACACCGGGCGAAGTATCGCCATATGAAAAACTTTCTTGGGCCAGAACCGCCATCCACCAGGCGAAGTAACCGCCCAGAAAGGTCGCAGCCAGAAGCGTAATACTTTCAAGCGTCCGGCGCAGACCACCATGCAGGTGGGACAGAACGATCATGACCCGGATATGGGTCCCGGCCCGAAGTGCCGGACCAAGGGCAAGAAACGTTCCCGCCGCCAAACTGAAACCGGCAAGTTCGTTGGCGTCATGAACCGCGATGCCGATCAGGCGGCCAATTGATTGGGCCAGAATAAGAAGTGCGATTGCCACCAGGAAAAATGCAGCCAGCCCGGCACTGAATTTGAAAAGATAATCTAGTAATCTGCGCACAGCAGTCCCCTTTCCGCCCGCGAAGTCGCGATGGTGGTTGAACGATCCATACGGACAGTAACATTAAAATGTGGGGCTTGTCCGGGATCGGACAGGGGACGACGCCTGCCCGATCCCGAGGAACGAAAGAACCTTAGTTCTTGAAAGCGTCGATGATGGCTTTGCCTTCATCGCCGGTTTTTTCGAGCCAATCGGCAACCATGGTTTCACCAGCTTTGGCAAGACCAGCTTTCAGTTCAGCACTCGGCGCAGCAACGTTCATACCGTTGTCAGCAAGGATTTTCTTTTTGGCTTCGGCTTCGGCCATGCTCATTTCCAGACCACGTGCTTCGGCTTTGGCAGCAGCATCCATGACCGCTTTCTGAGTTTCAGCAGAAAGACCGTCAAACGACTTGGCGTTCACGATGATCATGTTCTTCGGAAGCCATGCCTGAACGTCATAGAAGTTCGAAACAAAGTCCCAAGCCTTGGAGTTCGCACCGGTCGAGGGCGACGTGATCATTGCTTCGACAATGCCGGTTGCAAAGGCGGTCGGGATTTCCGGAACCTCAACCTGGGTCGCGACCATGCCGGTCAGATCAGCAAGCTGCGAAGTGGTCGAGTTATAGGCACGGAACTTGATGCCTTTCAGGTCTTCAACGGTGTTGACCGGATTTGCAGTGTAAAGACCCTGAGACGGCCACGGAACAGCGTAAAGAACTTTCAGACCGTCTTTCGCAAGGGCGGCTTCGATACCAGCGCGCGAAACTTCCCAAAGTTTTTTGGAATCTTCGTAAGAAGTCGCAAGGAACGGGATCGCATCAACGGTGTAGATCGGGTTTTCGTTGGCCAGCAGCGAAATCAGGGTTTCGCCAATCGGAACCAGGCCGCGCTGAACCGAACGTTTGATGTCAGCATGTTTGAACAGCGAACCACCGGAATGCACGGTGATGGTCAGTTCACCACCGGTCGCGTCATTCACGTCCTTGGCGAACTCAATAATGTTTTGGGTGTGGAAAGTCGCGTCCGGATACGGGGTTGCCATATCCCATTTCTCTGCCGCAGCAGCCAGACCAGCGGACAAGGTAATTGCCGCAACTGCGACGGTCGAAAGTGCTTTTTTGAGCATCGGTTAAGTCTCCCTGTGTGTTGAGGTGTGGAGTCAGGATATCAGAGACTCCAAATTAATCACCCGACATCTTGATCACATTTTACTGACAAATTGTCAATGTAATTTCATAACTACCATGCAAAATGCGCAAGGCGCATAAATCACGCCTCCTCAAGAACGACGTAACCCGCTGAAATGGTGTGAATTTCGACCGAGGATTTTGCCCTCATCTTCCCCACACTTCCGTCGCCAGAGGCCAAAAACAAAAACGGGCGGTCGTTCAAAAGAACCACCACCCGTTCGATTCTGCCTGTTTTCTTGCGTTCGTCCGCCTTTGCATGGCGACCCGCAACCGTATTCAGAAATATGACTTACATCGCGCTTGCCGCGCGGGATGCCTGATCGTAAACGCCCGAAATGGCGCGGAGCGTCTTAGCAACATCGCCGACTTCCTGGCTGTTCACACCAAGCCGCTGGAACGTCTCGACAAGGCAAGCCTCGCGGACTTCGCGGTATTTTTCGCACATGGCGCGACCATCGACAGTGGTCCCGTAATGAACTTCCTTGCCGCGTTTGAGCCCTTCGACCAAGCCAAGCTTGCGCAGCTTTTTAAGGGAATAGTTCACCAGATGGCTGTCTTCGACATTCAGAACAAAGCAGACTTCAGACAGGCTTTTTTCACGTTCGCGGGAATTGACGTTATGCAGAACCAGAATATCAAGGACAGACACGTCCGGCATCCCGGCCGCACGCATACAACGCACCATCCAGCGGTTGAAGGCGTTTCCTGACAAGATCAGCGCAAATTCAAGTTCCGAGAGTTCAGCCGCACGTTCCGAGACAAGGTGCGATGATGAAACAATACGTGGTTTATCTGCCATCCGACATTTCCTGCTTACATAACTGTTATATTTTCGCGGTCCAGTTTCTGTAAAACGCCGCAAGTTTGTCGGGATTTTATCGCGATAAAAGCAGTCAGGTAAAGCCCTGACTGCTTTCCGTTATCGACAATTCGTCATCAAAGTGAGCGCATCCGTTCAAGGAACCCGTCAATCTGGGCCCGCAGATCACCACTTTGACGACCAAGATTGTCTGCCGAAACATGCACATCGGTCGCCGCATTGTTGGTTTCACCAACGGCAGTAGACACACCTTGCATCGCAGACGAGATTTCTTCGGTCCCGGCCGCGGCCTGTTCAACATTTTGCGAAATCTCGCTGGTGGCGACGGTTTGTTCTTCAACGGCGGCTGCAACTGCGGCGGCCCGTTCGCTGATTTCGGCAATCATGGTAACGATCTCGTCGATTGAACTGACGGCAAGCCCGGTTGCCTGCTGAATATCGTTGATCTGAACTGTAATGTCCTCGGTTGCCTTGGCGGTTTGATTGGCAAGATTTTTGACCTCGCTTGCCACCACGGCAAAACCCTTGCCTGCGTCACCGGCACGGGCCGCCTCGATGGTCGCATTCAACGCCAACAGGTTGGTCTGACCGGCGATATCACTGATCAGGCCGATCACTTCACCGATCTTGATGGCAGAGTCATTCAGACCCTGAATGTTGCTATTGGTTGATCGCGCGCGCTCGGTCGCCGATTGCGCCATTGACGAGGTTTCACTGACCTGTCCGGAAATCTCGTTGATCGACGCGGCCAGTTCGGTTGCCGCCGTTGCAACAAGCTGCACATTCGATGATGCTTCTTCTGCCCCGGACGAAACAGCCATGGATTGATCCGCGGCAGTATCCGCACTGGCGCGCAATATACCCGACACCTGATGAAGTTGTTTGACCGCTGTGGCGACATCGGCCATCACAGCAACAACCGCCCGGTCAAATTCCTGGATATATTGTTCCTGGGTTTCCATACGCTTGCGACGCTTGGCATCTTCGGCCTTTTGGGCAGCTTCAAGCTTGACGCGTTCGATCCCGTTTTCACGGAAGACAAGAACCGCACGCCCCATTTCCCCGATTTCGTCGGCACGGTTAACTTCGTTGATATCAACATCAAAGTCGTTATCCGCAAGGCGGGTCATTTTCGACGTCAAACCGCCAATTGCACGAACAATTGCGCGCGACAGAACAAAGGACAAGCCAAGCAAGGCGATGATACCGATCACAAAGATCGAAACCGTTACCGTCAGGCTTGTTTTGGCGATTTGATCGGCTTTTTGCTTTTCTGCCGCGGCAAGATCGGCAATCGATGTGCTTAGCGCATCAAGGACCGGCTCTGCCTCGGCATAATAATCAGACAGCAAGCCTAGTTCGGCGTTCCGTTTCAGGATGTTATCGGCCAGCGCCTTGAAGTCACTGACATAGGATTGCATCAGTTTGCTGATATTCTGCTGTTCGGCAGCAGGAATAGAAGATGCCGCCAATGCAGGACCAAATTCGGCAAGACGCTGATCAATCCGGTCAACATATTTGGCATCTTCGCGGGCAAGGAAATCTTTTTCATGCCTGCGCATCATCAACATGATCACAGTCAGGTTGTCAGCCTTGTATTTATCAAGTGCCTGTTCAACGTTGTGAACCGATCCGCGCAATCTGCCCAGAAGGCCGTTTTCTTCGTTCAGTCCGATTTCCCGTTGAAGTGCGACGATCGCGCCAAACTCGGCAGCATAGTTTGCAAAGGCCGCCTTGATTGCGGCAAGCTGATCATCAAAGGCCCCAAGTTCGGGATCATCTTCGAGTTCTTGCAGTCCCTCATTCACCCGTATGACGACTTCGGCATGCTGAGTAACGTATTTCTCATCAAGCCTGAGCAGGAAATCCTTTTCCCGACGGCGGGCATGAAGAAAGTCACGCGATACTGCATCTGCGATCAGGCGGTCATCCATTGCCTCCTGCGCGGCCATCTGGGCCGATTGCCGTTGCTGGTCTGCGACAAACTGGACCACACCGACCACAGCAAAGATCACAAGCGCGACTGCGCCGATTAACGAGATTTGATAAAGAAGCCTCATCCGGGAAAGGAAATTCATAACACCCCCCAATCTTCGAAAACTATACCTTTGTATCATATATGATCTTAGGTATAGAATTTCATCTTCCTAGTCCGATTGGGAACGGATTTCCCCAATTCGATATAGGTTGGGTCTGTGGATGAAATTTCATCATGTCACTTATGTTACAATTTTATGACATATTAAAATTACGCATTCGAGACCGTACCATTTTGCACACCGCATACATCTCCATGCAGGTTTGATCGGGTAATGTGCGTTTTGCCTGTTTCTTTCTGCGGCTGGCGAACTATGTTGGTGGTTCGTGAAGGCTGTTACGGCTTGTCGTTAACGCCCGTCACGCATTCGGCAGACAAAACAGGACGAACATCACCCATGGGCATCGCATGAGTATCTGGGGCAAAATTATTGGCGGAGCCGCAGGTTTTGCCTTGGGCGGACCGCTTGGCGCAATTCTCGGCGCGACCGCCGGCCATGTCGTTGACAAGATCAAAAGTGCTGCAAATGGTGGCCCGCAACTGGGCGGGCATGATCCGCGGCAGGTTGCCTTTGCCACCGGGGTGATTGTCCTTGCAGCAAAGATGGCCAAGGTTGATGGCCATGTCAGTCGCGATGAAATCAATGCCTTCAAGCGCGTATTTCATATCCCGCCGGGCGAGGAAAAGAATGTCGGGCGTATCTTTGATATGGCGCGGTCATCTTCGGACGGGTTTGAAATCTATGCCCGTCAGATTGCCACGATGTTCCGTGGCGAGCGCGCACTGCTTGAAGGCATTCTCGAAGCCCTTTACCAAATCGCGCTTGCCGATGGTGAATTGCATCCGGCCGAAAAGGATTTCCTGAAAAAGGTCGCCCATATCTTTGGCTTTGCCGATGTCGACTTTGACCGCGTTCATCATGCCTATACGGCGTCCAATGGACCCGACCCGTATGAACAGCTTGGTGCAAGTCGCGATGCAAGTGATGACGAACTGAAATCCGCACATCGCAAATTGTCACGCGAAAACCATCCCGATACTTTGATGGCCAAAGGCATGCCGCCTGAATTTATCGAACAGGCCAATGACAAAATGGCCCGGATCAATGCCGCCTGGGATCAAATCCGCAAGGAACGCGGTATCCGCTGATCGCAAAACGGCGGAACGCAATGACAGACAGATGATTTCCCTTGCAACGGCATCCAAATTGCTGTTTGCAGGGAACCTGTCACAGTGACCAATTTTCTGAACTCAAGCTTATCGGTTTTCCCATGGCGCCACCGCTGATCAATATTAATGACATTCGCCTGACATTTGGCGGCAATGATCTGTTTTCCGATGTGTCATTTGCCATTGCCGAACGTGACCGTCTGTGTCTGGTCGGCCGTAACGGCGGCGGGAAATCCACCCTTCTGAAAATCATCACCGGCGAAATCGAAGCCGACGGCGGCGAACGGTTTGTTCAGCCCGGCTGCAAGGTGGCTTACCTTAATCAGGAACCGAAATTTGACGGCTATGACACGGTCGAGGATTTCGTACTTGCCGCCTTGGATGAGCATGAACAGGAATATGCCTATCGTTCCGATATGCTTCTGGCATCGGTTGATATTGACCCCAAAGCCGATCCCAAACAGCTTTCGGGCGGCGAAGGCCGTCGTGCAGCAATCGCCCGCGCATTGATTGCCGACCCGCAGGTGCTGTTGCTGGACGAGCCGACCAACCATCTTGATCTTCCGACCATTGAATGGCTTGAAGGCGAGATCAAGAATTTCCGCGGCGCTGTCGTGGTGATTTCGCACGACCGTGCATTCTTGAATGCAGTTTCGAATGGGGTTCTTTGGCTTGATCGCGGTGTCATGCATCAGGGTGCAATCAACTTTGCCAAGTTCGAAGAATGGTCCGAGGAAATCTATCGCAAGGAAGCAGAGGAACGCGCCAAACTTGATAAGCTGATTGCACAGGAAACCGTTTGGTCCGTGCAGGGCATTTCCGCCCGCCGCAAACGTAACCAGGGCCGTCTGCGCCGTCTGTATGACATGCGCGAACAGCGTTCCAATCAGGTTGACCGGATCGGCAATGTATCACTTGCCGCAGAGGCAGGCGAAACATCGGGCAAGGTCGTGATCGAGGCCACCGAGATCGCCAAGTCGTTCGGGGATCGCCAGATCATTGCCGATTTCTCGACCCGCATCCTGCGTGGCGACAAGGTTGGCATCATCGGCCCGAACGGCGCGGGTAAAACCACTCTGCTTAAAATGCTGACCGGGCAACTTAACCCCGACAGCGGCACGATCAAGATCGGCACCAACCTTAATCCCAGCTATTTTGATCAGAAGCGTATCGCGCTTGATGATGACAAAACGCTTTGGGATACCCTGTGTGATGTTGGCGGTGACCAGGTAATGGTTCGCGGCAACCCGCGCCATGTGGTCAGCTATTTGCGCGACTTCCTGTTTGACGAAAAACAGGCCAGAAGCCCCGTTGGTGCCCTTTCGGGTGGTGAACGCAACCGTTTGCTATTGGCGAAAATGCTGGCAAAGCCGACCAACCTTCTGATCATGGACGAACCGACCAACGATCTGGATATGGATACGCTCGACCTTTTGCAGGAAATGCTGGACGACTATGAAGGCACCCTTCTTCTGGTCAGCCACGATCGTGACTTCCTTGATCGCGTTGTGACGTCTTCTATTGTTATGGAAGGCGATGGAACGGCCGTTGAATATGCGGGCGGTTATTCCGATTACATTGCCCAGCGCAAACTTTCGCGCGCTGATACCGGCAAGGAAGACAAGTCCGCCGCAAAACAGGCCAAGAAACCGGCCACAGCTGCAACACCAAGCGCACCGGCAAAACCAAAGGCATCTTCGAAGCTGAGCTATAAGGATCAGCGCGAATACGACAATCTGCCAACTGCGATGGCCAAGCTGGAAGACGAGATCAAGACGCTTGAAGTCGCCCTTTCAGACAGCAGTCTGTTCACCAAGGACCCGACCGGCTTCCAGAAAAAGGTCGACCGCCTTGATGACGCCCGAAGCGAGCTTGAAGCATCCGAAGAACGCTGGCTTGAACTTGAAATGCTGCGCGAGGAACTCGGTCAGGCGTAACGCCTGACCGCACTTCACCGGATCAAACCACACATCATTCCAAACCCGTCGCTTTACCAATAAGGCGCGTTGGGTCACACTTGCCTGCAAACTGTTGTGGTCTGGATTGAGAAGAACTCAATTGTCGTTTGCCCGTAAACAGATAACAAAGGGCAATACCTTCAACGCACACGATTATGTTTTACTCTTATTGAAAGCCCAACCCATGCCCCTGAATGCAATGCTTATGGCCCTGTCTGTTGCCATCATCTGGGGCATCAACATGCTGACGGTGAAAGGTGCGGTTTCTGAAATCCCGCCCTTTATGCTTACCGCCATCCGCTTTGGCGCGGTTGCCATTCTGCTGATCCCGTTCACCCGCATGCCGCGCGGACGCATGGGACGGCTTGCCATCATTTCCGTTACGTTTGGCAGCCTGCATTTCGGGGTTCTGTTCTTTGCACTTTCAATGATCGATGCCGGGCCGGTGGCGATTATCGTGCTGCTGGGCGTGCCGTTTTCATCGATGCTTGCCACATATTTCTTTAATGATCGTCTTGGGTGGAAACGGCTTTCGGGGATGTCACTTGCCTTTGTCGGCGTGACCATCATGTTCTGGGACCCGACCATGACGGACCTGCAATTGCCGCTGTTACTTGTGGTGTTTGCGGCCTTCATGTGGGCGGTTGCCAATGTCATGATCAAGAAACTTGGCGATATTGGCACATTCCAGCTGAATGGCTGGATGGCGTTGTTTGCGACCCCGCAACTGTTGCTTTTGTCGATCATTCTTGAACCGGGTTCTTTTCAGGCAGTCATTGATGCCAGCTGGGTTGCATGGGCAAACCTGACCTTTACGGTCTTGATGTCCTCTATCGTGGCTTATGGCTTCTGGTATCACCTGCTTAAGACACAGGACGTCAATTCGGTTGTGCCCTGGTCCCTGCTTGCCCCGGTGATCAGTGTTCTGGGATCGTTTGTCGTCTTTGACGAAGCGTTTTCGATGCTTAAGATCATTGGCGGTATTGTGGTTCTGTGCGGTGTCACTGTGATCATGCTGCGCAAACCCGTTCAGCGCAAAACCCAAGGGATGGACTAAGCCAGATGGCCGGTGCGAAAACCAACATCGACATGCCGATCAATATCCTTTCGCACCCTTCCCCCAATTTCGGGCCACGCCCGGATGGCTGCCCGGTTGATATCCTTGTCCTGCATTATACAGGAATGCCAACCGGCCAAGCCGCCCTTGATCGACTGTGCGATCCGCAAAGTTCGGTTTCCAGTCATTATCTGATCGAGGAAGACGGACGCATTTTCAAACTGGTCGACGAGGACAAACGCGCATGGCATGCCGGGCGCGGATGTTGGCAGGATTGCACGGATATCAATTCCCGCTCCATCGGGATTGAAATTGTTAATCCCGGCCATGAATTTGGTTATCGCGCCTTTCCCGATGCGCAAATCGCATCGGTTGTCGCACTTTGTCAGGATATCCTTGCCCGCCACGATATCCCGGCCAACCGGATCATCGCCCATTCCGATATGGCCCCGGATCGCAAGGAAGATCCGGGCGAACTGTTCCCCTGGCAATATCTTGCGCAGAACGGGATTGGAATCTGGCCTGATGCGGGGGAGGATCTTGCAGTTGATCCGAACCGCTTTGATGAATTGCTGGATCAAATCGGCTATGGCTGGCCGGCCGAGAACAGTGACGACACAGGTCATGAAGACTATCGCACGAAACGCGTGATCGCCTTTCAGCGACGCTGGCGCTCGAAAGACATTTCAGGTGTCATTGATGGGCAATGCATGGCGATTGCCGCTGCCCTTGCCAAGGTGATTGGCGGCTAGTTGCCTGAAGTCACAGAATGCCCCTTCGCTTTTTCTTGACGTTCTGATCGATGTAACCTACATCCGCACCACCAGATGGCCGGATGGCCGCCCTTGTTGCTTGCAACGGGGGAGGAAAGTCCGGGCTCCACGGAGACACGGTGCCAGATAACGTCTGGCGGGGGCGACCCTAGGGAAAGTGCCACAGAAAGCAAACCACCGACACAGCGTAAGCCTGTCGGAAAGGGTGAAAGGGTGCGGTAAGAGCGCACCGGTCCTTCAGCAATGCGGGACGCATGGTAAACCCCACCGGGAGCAAAACCTAATAGGAATGGTCGGCCGGGTGCTTCGGCATTGTCGGCAGGTGTGTTTTCGCACCATCATTCGGGTTGGTTGCAGGAGGCGTTCGGCGACGGGCGTCCCAGATGAATGGCCATCCAGTGCGGCTTGCCGCATGGACAGAACCCGGCTTACAGGCCATCTGGTCTTATTTTCCAAATAGAAAAGGCGATGACATTGTGCTGTCACCGCCTTTGGACCATCTTACAAATCAGTGCAGATTGGCTGCTACTCAGCCCTTTTCCGCAATGGATTGCGTGAAATATTTGTCCGCTTCTTCCTGGGTCCCAACATCGAAATCAGCCGAAGTCTGATCCTTGATCATCTTGCCAAGGGTCGGAAGTGTTTTGCGTTCAATCTGGATGCTCGGATCCCAAAGTTTGGAGCGCATCAGCGATTTTGCACAATGCAGGAAGGCTTCCTCGACCGTGATCTTGATCGCGGTAATGGGTGCCTTGCCGGTATCGGCAAACAGATCAAGCAAAGCCGGGTCGGTACTGATTTCTGCATGACCATTAAGGCGCAGGGTCTCGTTCACGCCTGGCACAAAGAACAGCATCCCGACCTTGGGGTTATCAACGATGTTCGACAACGTATCGACACGGTTATTGCCCGGACGATCCGGCATGACGATGGTTTTGTCATCAACAACCTTGATGAAACCCGGCCCGTCGCCGCGCGGGCTGACATCGGCATCCCCATTGGCATCCGCCGATGAAATGACCGCAAAAGGCGCCAGTTCAATGAAATGCTTGCAATGCGGGTCCAGTCGCGACAGGCATTTGTCAACGGCAAGGCCCATCGGCTCCCCGTAAACGGCACGAAGCTTTTCCTGGGTATCGATTTTGGTATCGGAAGACGTCATTGGCAGGCACCTTATGCGGGAATCACGGGCCGAAGGTGCGTCACTTGAGAACGCAAGTCAATCGCTGATCGCCGTTAAGATGCTGATCCAATGATCTGATCAACGGTTTTGACCGTCGCGAACTCGCCATTCAGGCTGGCAAGGGCGACATCATGAACAAGCTCGGCCGCAAAAACACGCCCATCGGGAAGGTTGCGATCAAAGGTCGCACAGGCATCTGCGGCAATCGTCGCATCAAATCCCAGATTACCAGCCATACGCGTAGTGGTATTCACGCAATGATCGGTTGTGATCCCGCACAAAACAAGACGGGCAATGCCCTGTGCGCGCAGATCGGCTTCCAGACTGGTGCCGATAAAGCCCGAATTGACATTCTTGCCGTAGACCACCTCACCCTCAATCGGCGCAAGCGCAGGCTTAAAGGCATTCCCCGGATGATCGGGATGCAATCGCGATTGTGGTTCGGTCGAGTTGTGTTTGACATGAAAAACCGGCTGACCAATTGCCCGCCAATGTTTCAAAAGCCGTTCACCATTGACCTCGGCATCGGGGTTATTGCGGTTCCCCCAATAGTCGAGATCATCAAATCCTTGTTGCCAGTCAATCAGGATCAGGGCGGTGCGGGTCATGGGTGGGGCTCCGTTGAATTTGGGGTGTCAGGCATTTGGTTTCGATGCGCGCCAATTTACCAAAATTCTGCCTGGCTAAAATGACAAACAGCCCACCGATTTCGCCAAATGATCAGAGCCAGCCTTTGCGTTTGAAGTACCAAAGCGGCAAAACAGCCGAAAGGATCATCAAGCCGATAGCCACCGGATAACCGAACTCCCATCCCAGTTCGGGCATGAATTCGAAGTTCATGCCATAGATACTGGCGATAAGGGTCGGCGGCAGGAAGGCCGCGGCCGCCACAGAGAAAATCTTGATGATATTGTTCTGTTCAAGACTGATCATGCCAAGGGTCGCATCCAGCAGGAAGGTGACCTTGTTGGCGATGAAGTTTGCATGTTCGGTAATCGACACGATATCGCGTGAAATCACCTTAAGCCGTGCCTTGGCATCCTTTTTAAGCCGCGTCTGGGTCGACAGGAACAATCCAAGACGATGCAGGTTCAACAAGCTGTCCTTGGCCTTGCCCGACAGGTTTCCGGTGCGGCCAATCTGACGCAGGGTTTCGCGGTGATCCTGATCCGATCCCGGCCCTTCGGGGCTTGCGAAGACCTGATTGGACAGGTTTTCAAGATCGGTTGCCGTTTGCTCCATCAAGTCGGCAAGGCGATCAACAATCTGTTCAAGCAGCCCAAACATCACAGCTTCGGCAGTGTTTGCCAGCGACGGGCTTTTCTTGACGCGGCGGATAAATGTCTTGAACGGCACCGGATCGGCATAACGCAAAGTGATCAGGGTTTTCTTGACCAGAATAAAGGTTACGGCGGTCGTTTGCGGCACGTCGGTTGTCGCCCGGGTCAGGACAGATACCGTCATGAAAAGCGCACCGTCCTCGTCATACAAACGCGATGACAGTTCGATTTCCTGCATTTCTTCACGCGTCGGCACTTCGATCCCGAAGCGTTTTTCAATGTCGTGAATTTCATCCGCCGTCGGTGACAGCAAGTCAATCCAGACCGGAACACGCGCGGGCTTTTGCGGTTCTGCTTTTACGACCACAGGCACAGGATTGCCTGCCTCGGCAACGGCATCAGAGGGTTCCGTATCCTGTACACCAACCTTGTCTGTTGCGGCGTTCTCGGCTGCCGCCCCATCATCTGCACTTGCCCGAAGCGGGGCAAAAAACTCGTTGGTATCCATAGAACCTCTCTATCCTCGCGGGCTTGCCGTTTGATACGGATGCCAGATTATTGCTTTGCTGTCATATGATGTTTCAACGGCAATGCCGTTGCCAGTCAGAATGGCAGAACTGTCTGGAATGAAAACGGATCAATGTCGGGATTGGTTCCGCGTTTTTCGTCAAAAGCCAAACGAACCTGTTCGAGAAACTCGTCCTTGCTGATCATCTGGTCCTTGTTGGTATCATATGTGGGGAACAACAATTCCAGACGACGGCTTTCGGTTCGCAGACGTTGCCGATTGGCATCTGCGTTGCCCGGTAACAGCTCGACCGCAGAAAATTCGCGGATCACCAGAACACCGTCACCATTGATGTCACGCCGGCGGAACATCCAGCTTGAATAGGATGCGGCTTCATCCGCGCTGATTCGGCCATCCTGATTGATATCGACCGGGTGATATTGATCACGATACAGTTTGACCTGTTCGGGAACACCCGACGGCACAGCCCCCGCCCCACCATTGGCATTTGCATTTTTTTCGGCAAGGGCCTTGGCAATGGCTTCGTTCAGTCCGGGAACGCTGGTCGTCCCGTTTCCTGCATTCCCCGCCACCCCGGCGGCACCATCAAGCCCGCCAAGACCAGACAACCCGCCCAGCCCGAATTGCGACATCAATTCCGGATTATTTTGAAGCTGCTGCATGATCAGGGGCAAAAGTTCGCGCATCTGCGGCGATGAGACCTCGGGCGAGTTTGACGTCCCGCCCGCCTTATCAAGGGTCAGTCCTTGCGCATGCGCATACCCGTTCCCGGAAAAACTGAAACCGGGAACAGCAACATCAGCCACAATCACATAACCCATTAACAGAATGGCAGCTTTTATCCGCAACAATCACATCCTTCGTCTTGCTGACGCAGCCGTGCGCCAGACATCCCCACCGACAATGTCGTGACGACATTTTGCAGGAGTTTGCCCGCGCATCAAACCCGATTGGGAGCCAAATCGCAAATTGTCTTCTTGTGCCCATCACATTCCATATTTCGCAACAGACCATGAAAACCCAAAACCGGGTGTCAAAATGGTCTGCCCATGGGTTCCCATGGAACCGAATTGGGATTTTATGGGCAGAAGCCGGATAAAGCCGTGATTCCACGTGTTTTTGAGTAATTTCAGACTTGTCGTATGTAGCGCAGAATCCGCAGAAACACACCAAATCGTCACATTTTGCCCCATCAAATCCCATTGACCCCCATCATTTCCCATGGTACCCCATAAGCAGGCATATTTTCTGTGCCATGCGGGGCATATCCATTTCAAACATCAGCCAGCCATCCAGCCGATCGCGATTGACGGTGTTTTGAAATCGGAATTTTTGATCAGGGGAATGGCGAAGTGCTGTTCACAGGGACGCACATTCACAAGCTGGACCGGAAGGGGCGCGTATCCGTCCCCAAGCGGTTCCGTGCGGCCCTTGAACTGGAAGAATTCGCCGGTATCTACCTCTATCAATCCCACAAGGAATCTGCGCTTGAAGGCTGTAGCCACAGCCACATGGAACGCATCGCCGCATCGCTGGACGAACTTGATATGTTCTCTGACGAGGCCGATGACCTTGCAGATACCATCCTTGGCTCCTCGCATATGCTTCCTTATGACGGCGAAGGTCGTATCATTCTGCCCGCTGAATTGATCGAATTTGCCCGTATCGAAGATCAGGTCGCCTTTGTCGGCCGTGGTCGCACCTTCCGCCTGTGGAACCCGGACATCTTCAAGCCCCTGCAAGAAGCCAGCCGGACCCGCACGCTTAACCGTGGTGCGACGCTCAAGCTCAAACCGATGACGGAACTCCCCAAAGGTGCACGTCCCGGCACCATGAACGAGGAGGACGCATCATGAGCGACAAGGACATCAGTTTCGCCACCGAAGACCGTCCACACAAACCGGTCCTGCTTCGCGAGGTGCTTGAAGCCCTTGCACCGCAAGACGGGGAAATCATGGTCGATGGCACATTTGGCGCAGGCGGTTATTCCCGCGCCATTCTTGATTCAGCGAAATGCGAGCTTTATGGCATCGACCGCGACCCGAGTGCGGTTGCAACCGGCCAGAAACTTGAAGCCGAATATGACGGCCGTTTCCATATGGTCGAAGGATGCTTTGGCGATATGGGTCGTTTGATCCCCGCAGCGGGCCCCGATCAGGTCGATGGTATCGTTCTGGATATCGGTGTCTCGTCTATGCAGCTTGATCAGGCTGATCGCGGTTTTTCATTCCGCGAGGATGGCCCGCTTGATATGCGCATGTCGATGTCAGGTCCCACCGCGGCCGATTTCGTCAATACCGCCGAAGAAGAAGACATTGCCAATGTCATCTATCGCTATGGCGAGGAACGTGCATCGCGCAAGGTTGCCCGCAAGATCATCGAAATGCGTGCAGAAGAACCGTTTACGACAACATCACAGCTTGCCCGTGCTGTGCGCTCGGTCGTGCGCAAATCCAAGGACGGTATCGACCCGGCCACCCGGACATTCCAGGCATTGCGCATTTATGTGAATGACGAGCTTGGCGAACTTGAACGTGCGATGGATGCCGCCGAAACGCTGTTAAAGCCGGGCGGACGTTTGGTGGTTGTTACCTTCCACTCGCTCGAAGATCGCCTGGTCAAAACATTCATGAAGGCGCGTTCGGGCGATCCCAAGAAAATGTCGCGCCGCCTGCCCGGCGAGCCGGAGGTCGCAACCCCGACTTTTACGACGCTTACCCGCAAGGCGGTAACCGGACAGAAAGACGAAATTCGCGCCAACCCGCGTGCGCGTTCGGCCAAGCTGCGTGCTGTTGCCCGCAATGACCAACCTGCCAACAAGCAGGGAGGCCGCGCATGACCCGGGCTGTTACCATTATCGGTCTGCTTATGACCATTCTGATTGGTGCAGGCACCTATTGGGTCAGCCACGAGGTCGAACGTCTTGAAAAACGTTACGGCGAAATCCAGTCGGACATTCTGGCCGAACAGGAAAGCATTCACGTGCTTGAAGCGGAATGGAGCTATCTGAACAATCCGGAACGGATTGAACGGCTGTCCAAGGAATATCTGAGCCTTGCGCAGATCGAAGTGCTTCAGATGGCAAGCATCGACGATCTGCCTTCAGACTCTGACATGCACCAGTATCGCATCAACAAGTTTGGCGAAGCAGTTGCCTTCATGCCGACCCCGCGCGCCCGTCCGGGTGAACGTGCCTATGCCGAAGCGGCAGAAAGCATGATCATTGACGCGCCATCCGTCGCAGAGACCGGGGGTGTGCAATGAGCCTGACACGGTTTTCCTACTGGCTGCGCGGTGATCGCCCGGAACTGGGCCCGGATCAGCGTGAACGTCTGGCACTTGAAACCGCGCGCAACCGTATTTTCATCACCGGTGCAATGTTCATCATCGGCTTTTGCTGGATCACCTATGGTCTGGTTGATGCATCGATCCTGCGTCAAGGTGCGGAACCGGCATTGGCATCGGGCACCGATACGCGCGAACTTAAAACAGAACGCGCAGATATCATTGACCGCAATGGCATGTTGCTGGCGACCGATCTTCCGACCAATTCGCTGTATGCCGATGCCCGCGTGGTCAAGGATCCGGTTGAGTCAGCCGATCAGCTTTTGACCGTCCTGCCCGATCTGGATCGCGATACCCTGATCCGGCATCTGAGCTCGCAAAAGGCATTTGTCTGGCTGCGCCGCAACCTGACGCCGGAACAGCAATATGAAGTCAACTCGCTTGGCATTCCGGGTCTGAATTTCCAGCGCGAAGAACGCCGTGTTTATCCACACGGGCGTTTGTTCTCGCATGTGCTTGGCTTTACCGACATCGACAATAACGGCATTGCTGGCGCCGAACGCGAATTCGATAACGAACTTCGCATCAATAACGGCCCGCTTCAGCTCTCGCTTGATACCCGTGTCCAGTTCGCACTTGAAGAAGAAGTCGAAAAGGCCATGGAAACCTATGACGCAGTCGGTGCGACCGGCCTTGTCATGGATGTTTATACTGGCGAAGTGCTGGGCATGACGTCGCTTCCGAACTTTGATCCGCACCGCCCCGGTCAGGCACCGGCAGATGCGCGGTTTAACCGTTCGACCCTTGGCGTTTATGAAATGGGATCGGTGTTCAAGCTGTTTAACACAGCCATTGCGCTTGAAACCGGCACCTCGACCATGAATTCGGTTTATGACGCGACGGAACCGCTTCGCGTTGCGCGCTTTGCCATTCGTGATTATCGCGGCGAGAACCGCTGGCTGACCGTGCCGGAAATTATCGTGCACAGCTCCAATATCGGTTCTGCGCGCATGGCAATGGCCTTTGGCGGCGAGACACAGCAACGCTACCTCAGAAAGCTTGGCATGCTCGACAAACCCGAGATCGAGCTTCCCGAAGTTGGCGGCCCGCTTGTCCCAAGCCCCTGGCGCGAGATCAACACCATGACGATTTCGTTCGGGCATGGTTTGGCTGTGACCCCGCTTCAGGTCGTCAATGGAATTTCCACCGTCGTAAATGGCGGTATTCGCCGTCCGTCCACGATCCTTAAACAGGATGGTGCACCGGCGGGTGAACGTGTGTTTTCCCAGAAGACTTCGGATCAACTCCGTCGCCTGATGCGACTGGTTGTAACCGAAGGTTCGGGCAAAAAAGCCGAAGTTGCAGGCTACTTCCTTGGCGGGAAGACCGGCACTTCGGAAAAACTTGTGAACGGGCGCTATGTCAAGAACGCCCGCATGTCGACCTTTGTCGCCGCCTTCCCGATGCAGGACCCGAAATATGTGGTTCTGGTGACGCTAGACGAGCCCAAAGGCACCAAAGAAACGTATGGATTTGCCACAGCAGGCTGGGTGTCCGCCCCTGCGGTTGGCAAGGTTGTGACACGTATTGCTCCCCTTTTGGGCATTGAACCGGCGAATGCGAAGGCGCCGGAGATCGAGCAAGCGCTGCATATAGATCTTCGCAAGGGGGAACGCAAACTTGCGTCTTTCTGAGCTCATGGCAGGTGATCAAGCGGCATTGAAACATGCCGAAGGACAGGACCCGAACATTACGGGCCTGACAGCAGACTCACGCACTGTAAAGGATGGCTATATGTTTGCCGCCCTGTCCGGTGCGCGCGACGATGGTTCCAAATACATTGCTGATGCGATCAAGCTTGGCGCGGCTGCAATCCTTGCAAAGGATGGCACCCCCAAACCGACGGCCGCAACAGTTCCCCTGATCCCGGTTGAAAATCCGCGCAAACGCTATGCGCAGCTTGCCGCCCGTTTTTACGGCCAGCAGCCTGCAAACATTGCTGCGATTACCGGGACCAACGGCAAGACATCGACCGCGATCTTCACCGAACAGCTTTGGACGATCCTTGGCAATATGTCAGGTTCGATCGGCACCCTTGGCATTCGGGCCGCTGGCGCAAAAATTCCCGGATCACTGACCACGCCGGACCCGGTCGCCCTGCATCAAAGCCTTGATGAAATGTGTGGCATCGGTGTTACCCACGTCGCGATGGAGGCAAGCTCGCACGGGCTTGATCAGTATCGCCTGGACGGGGTCAAGGTAACGGTTGCCGCCTTTACCAACCTGTCGCGTGATCACCTTGATTATCACGGCACTGTTGAAAAATACTTCGCCGCCAAGGCGCGCCTGTTCTCCGAACTTCTGGTCGCCGATGGTACTGCGGTGTTGAACGCCGATGTCGAACAGTTCGCATATCTTAAAAAGATGTGTGAAAAGCGCGGCGTGAATGTTCTTTCCTATGGTCAGAACGCCGACGACATCAAACTTGTTAAAGCCACACCGGATAGCACCGGCACCAAGATCACCCTTCTGGCCAACAAAGGCGAATACAGTGTTCACCTGCCCCTTATGGGCAGCTTCCAGGTGATGAACGCGCTTGCCGCACTGGCCATCGTTGTCGCCTCGGGTGCCGATCTTGATCAGGCGGTTCTTGGCCTTGAAAAACTTGAAGGTGTACGCGGCCGTCTTGAGATGGTTGGCAAGACCAGCTTTGGCGCACCCGTATTTGTCGATTACGCCCACACGCCGGACGCCCTTGAAACCGTCATCAAGGCCGTTCGCCCGCATTGCAAAGGCCGCATCGTTTGTGTATTTGGTGCTGGCGGCGACCGCGACACCGGCAAACGCCCGCTGATGGGCGAAGTGGTCGATCAGTTTGCAGATATCGCCATCATCACCGATGACAACCCGCGCAGCGAAGATCCGGCCCTTATTCGTGCTGCGATCAAGGCAAAGTGCGAGGGTGCTGTCGAGATCGGCGACCGCGCAGAAGCCATCAAACGCGGCATTGGCATCCTGCAACGCAACGATGTCCTTATTATCGCCGGAAAAGGCCATGAAAGAGGCCAAATTATCGGTGATACGGTCCTTCCGTTTGATGATGCAGCTGTTGCCCGCAGCATCCTTGCTGGTGGCAACTGACCAGAATTTCCGTTACGGCACGCTGGCCGTGACGGGCTATGCGAAATGAAAGTGACGTTATGACGAAGGCTGTTTTATGGACGGCAAAGGATGCCGAAACCGCAACCGGTGGCAAAACGACAGGTGACTGGTCGGTAACCGGTATCTCGATTGACAGCCGAAAAGTCAGCAAAGGCGATCTTTTCATCGCCCTTAAGGGACCGAATTTTGACGGTCATAAATTTGCGCAGGCGTCTCTTGATGCCGGGGCAAATGCCGTTATGGTTTCCGATACCACTGGCATCACCGACACCGATAAGGTTCTTCTGGTTGATGACACCCTTGATGCGCTGGTGCGTCTTGGTCTTGCCGGACGTGCGCGCAGCAAGGCGAAAATCGTTGCCATTACCGGCAGTGTCGGCAAAACCGGCACCAAGGAAGCCCTTAAATACGTTCTGTCCCAACAGGGCAAAACCCATGCCAGCCCGGCCAGCTTCAACAATCACTGGGGGGTGCCGATCAGCCTGGCAACCCTGCCGGTCGATGCGGAATATGGCGTTTTTGAAATCGGCATGAACCATCCGGGCGAAATCAGCCCGCTTGTCAAAATGGTCAAGCCGTCGGTTGCCCTGATCACCACCGTGGTTGGCGCCCATACCGAATTCTTCAAGGACGAAGCCGAAATTGCCATGGCCAAGGCCGAGATTTTTGACGGGCTTGAAAGTGACGGCGTTGTGGTCCTGAACCGCGACAACATGCATTACTTTGCGCTTGCGCGTCGTGCCAAGGAACTCGGACTGAACAATATCAAGTGCTTTGGCACCGATGCGATGGCCAATTACCGCCTGTTCGAAGCCAACATTGTTACCGATGGCAGTGCTGTGCGCGCCCGTGTCGGTGGTCGTGATCTTGAATATTTCATTGGTTGCCCGGGTGAACACTGGGTTTTGAATTCGCTTGCGGTTCTGGGATGTGTTGACGCGATTGGCGCCGATCTGGTTCGCGCGGCACAGGACCTTGCCGATGTGACCCCGCCCGCCGGTCGCGGTGAAATCCTGACCATCAAGGTTCCGTCTGGTGATGGTACATTTACCCTGATTGATGATGCCTATAACGCCAACCCGACATCAATGATGGCCGGGATCAAGGTTCTGGCGCAAAGCAAACCGGCCGAAGGTGGCCGCAAGATTGCCGTTGTCGGTGACATGCGCGAACTGGGCGACGATGCCGTTCGCCTGCATGCCGATCTTCATCATCCGCTGACCGCGATGGAAATTGACCGGGTTTACTGTGTCGGGCCCCTGATGGCCGAACTGGACAAGACCCTGCCAGCCGAGCGCAATGCAGGTCACTTTACCACCGCCGAAGACGCGATTGAGCCGATCAAGGCCGATTTGCGTGCCGGTGACGTGGTTTTGATCAAAGGATCGCTTGGCATTTACGTTTCGAAAATTGTATCGGCCCTAAAATCCTGTGGCGTGGTGGATCAATCCACAACCGTACAGCATTAAGTCGCAGAAGGAACGACCAGAGCAATGCTCTATAATCTGCTTTATCAACTGTCTGATCAGATGCCGGTATTGAACCTGTTTCGGTACATTACCTTCCGAACCGGCGGCGCGATCATCACATCGCTGGTCCTTGCCTTTGTGCTGGGTCCGTCCCTGATCAACTGGTTGCGTTCCAAGCAAAGCGAAGGACAACCGATCCGCGAAGATGGCCCTGAAAGCCACCTTTTGACCAAAAAAGGCACGCCGACCATGGGCGGCCTTTTGCTGTTGCTGTCCACGACGATTGCCACTCTTCTGTGGGCCGATTTGACCAACGCCTATGTCTGGGCGGTTTTGCTGGTCACCATCGGATATGGCTTCCTGGGCTTCCTTGACGACTATCTTAAAGTTTCAAAGAAAAACACCAAGGGCCTCCCGGGCAAGCTCAAACTGTTGGGGCAATTTTCGATTGCCGCCCTTGCTGCATGGTGGATTTCTTATAATACCGCCGATCCGCTTTCGACCGCACTTGCCTTCCCGTTCTTCAAGAATTTCCTGCTGGATCTGGGGTGGTTCTTTGTTCCGTTTGCCATGTTTGTCATGGTTGGCGCATCAAATTCGGTCAACCTGACGGATGGTCTTGATGGTCTTGCGATTGTCCCGGTGATGATTGCGGCTGCAAGTTTTGCACTGATCACGTATCTGATCGGTAACGTTCAGTTTGCCGAATATCTTCAGGTCCATTATGTCGCCGGATCGGGCGAGCTTACCATCTTCCTTGGGGCCCTTGTCGGGGCTGGTCTTGGATTCTTGTGGTACAACGCCCCGCCTGCGATGGTGTTTATGGGCGACACCGGATCACTTGCCCTTGGTGGTGCCTTGGGCGCGGTTTCGGTTGTGACCAAGCATGAACTTGTTCTGGCGATTATCGGCGGTCTGTTTGTTCTGGAAACCCTGTCTGTGATCATTCAGGTCGGGTCGTTCAAACTGACCGGCAAGCGCGTGTTCCGCATGGCCCCGCTTCATCACCATTTCGAGAAAAAAGGCTGGCAGGAACCGACCATCGTGATCCGGTTCTGGATCATCGCGGTTATTCTGGCCCTTGTTGGTCTTGCCACTCTGAAACTTCGGTAAGGACGCCCCATCGTGATTGATCTTTCGCATCTGCGCGGCAAAACCATTGCGGTCCTGGGCCTCGGAAAATCGGGCCTTGCCAGCGTAAAGGCATTGATCAATTCCGGTGCCATAGTCTGGGCGTGGGATGATAATCCCGCCGGTCGCGAACAGATCGAACCACTGGGCCTTGCCCCGATCAATCTTGCGGAATGTGACTGGACGGAACCCGATATGCTGGTCATCAGCCCGGGCATTCCGTCCACCTTCCCGACCCCGCATCCGGCGGCTGAAAAGGCACGCCGCGCAGGAAAACCGATCATTTGTGATGTCGAACTGCTGTGCACCGCACAGCCCGATGTTCCGACATTGGCAATCACCGGCACCAATGGCAAATCGACAACCACCGCTCTGACTGCCCACATCATTGCGCAGGCCGGGATCAAAACCCAGGCGGGTGGCAATCTTGGCAATGCGGCCCTTGGGCTTGAACCATCCACGGTCGACGATTGCCTTGTTCTTGAATTGTCATCTTATCAGCTTGATCTTCTTGAACATGCGGCCTTTGATGCCTGTGCCCTTTTGAACATCACCCCGGATCATCTGGACCGTCATGGCGGGATGGATGGATATATCGGGGCGAAGCGCCAAATCTTTGCCCGCAACAAGGGCCCGAAATGGGCGATCATTTCCGTGGATGATGAACCTTGCGCCAAGATGGCGGTTGAACTTGCCCGTGAAGGCGGACGTCACATCATCGAAGTATCCGTCAAATCCACGGTCGATCACGGCATCTTTGTCGATGAAAACGGCTGGCTGATTGATGACCTTACGGGTGCCAAAACGCAGATCCTTGATCTTGCGACCGTTACCCACATGCCGGGCAAACATAACTGGCAGAACATTGCCTTTGCCTATGGCCTGTGCCGGGCACGCGGCGTTGATGCCACCCGCATCATTGACGGGATCATGACATTTCCGGGTCTTGCCCATCGTCAGGAACGGTTGGGCAGCATTGGTAACGTCATTTTTGTCAATGACAGCAAGGCCACCAATGCCGAAGCATCGGCAAAGGCGCTTTCGGCCTATCAGAACATTCACTGGATCGTTGGCGGCAAACCCAAGGAAGGCGGCATCGCCGGACTTGAAGAATTTTATCCCAACATCAAGAAGGCCTACCTGATCGGCGAGGCAGAAGATGCCTTTGCCCTGACCCTTGGTAACGACCTGCCCTGGGAAAAATGCAAAACCCTTGATGTCGCGACAAAGGCCGCCTTGAAGGATGCCCTTTCCGGTGGCGAAGAAACGGCTGTTGTCATGCTCACCCCGGCCTGCGCATCCTTTGATCAGTTCAAAAGCTTTGAAGCACGCGGCGATGCTTTCCGCGATCTGTATTCCCAACTGGCCGATGCCAATACAGCCGGGAAGGTAGGCGCATGAAGTCGATTTTTGGCAATAACAGCAACATCGCCTTTTCACGTGCCGATACGTCCGTTCTGGGTATCTGGTGGTGGACGGTTGATCGCTGGTTGCTGGCCGCTATCATTTTGTTGATGGGCATTGGTGCCCTTTTGGTCATGTCGGCCAGTCCGCCCGTGGCCGACCGCATCAATGTCGACAGCTTCCACTTCGTGACCCGTCAGTTCATCTTCCTTGGCATGGCAGTCGCGTGCATGTTTGGCATTTCACTTTTGCCGGTGAAATGGGTCCGGCGACTGGCATCCATCATGTTTTTGGGGGTGATTTTCCTTTTGATCATCACACCCTTTATCGGATCGGACATCAAGGGTGCGGTGCGCTGGATCAATGTTGCGGGTATCAACCTGCAACCCTCGGAATTCCTGAAACCGGCCTTTGCGGTCGTTGTGGCATGGATGTTTGCCGAAGGTCGGCTTAACCCGAATTTCCCCGGCTATATCGTCAGCTGCCTGATGCTGGCAGTCTGTATTTTCCTTTTGATGATCCAGCCGGATTTTGGCCAGACCGTTGTTGTCACATCCATCTGGTCGGTTCAGATTTTCCTGGCCGGGCTTCCGATCATTCTGGTGTTCTGCCTTGGTTTGGGCGCGGTTGGCCTTGCAGTCAGCGCCTATCTGATCCTGCCGCACGTTCAGTCACGCGTGGACCGTTTCCTTGATCCGGCATCTGGTGACAACTATCAGATCGAACGATCGATGGAAGCCTTCATGAGCGGCGGCATCATGGGCCGCGGCCCCGGTGAAGGCTGGGTCAAGAATTCCATCCCCGATGCGCATTCCGACTTTATCTTTGCCGTCGCCGGTGAAGAATTCGGCTTGCTGTTCTGCGTGCTGGTGGTCGGTGTCTTTACCTTTATCATCATGCGCGGCCTTTCGCGTCTGATGGGGGAACGCAACCTGTTTGTGGTTCTGGCTGTGACCGGTATTCTGGTTCAGTTCGGCTTGCAGGCGGTCATTAACATGGCATCGACCCTGCAACTTGTCCCGCCAAAGGGCATGACCTTGCCGTTCGTTTCCTATGGCGGCTCGGCAACCATTGGCATTGCGATTGGCATGGGCTTTGTCCTTGCCCTGACCCGCAAACGGCCGGGCGAGTAACTTCGGATAATTTTAAAGTCAGCATCATGATTGAAGTCGGACAAGCCAAGCCAGAACATCGCGCTGGATGGGAACATCTTTGGCGCAAGAACATTGTTCAGTTTGGCGCGCCCGACATGTCAGACGATGTAATTGACGGTCTGTGGTCCCGTATCCTTGACCTTGACCATCCAATGCAGGCTTGGCTTGCAATTGATTGCCACACCGAAACGGGCGATCAGACCGTCGTCGGGTTTGCCCATCTGATTGTCCATCCCCACACCTTCACATTGCGCAATGTCGCGTATCTTGAAGATTTCTGGGTGGAACCTGATCAACGAGGCCGTGGTATCGGTGGGTTGATGATGACAGCCCTTCAAGATCACGCAAGAAAGAGCAACTGGGTTCGTCTTTACTGGCTGACAGCCAAGGATAACCTTGGCGCCCAGAAGCTTTATGACCGGATTGCAAAACGCGACGATTCAGTCCTCTACAAGATCGACACGATCTAGAAAATCGATGAGCACGACTTTCGAGACGCCATGGCATCGAAATTCACAGTCTGCCCCAAAAAACGACAAAATCTTCCCCGATAAACACCCGCGCTTGAAGGGATATTAACCTTTACCGGGTTCTGATGTGGGGTAACTGTCCGGGACCTTCCCGGTACTGCGTCGTTTAACGTGTGGACAAGATGACTGACTTCGCAAATCTCGATACTTCCGCCACGGACACACCGCTTGCCGGACAAGTGATCGCCGTAACATCGGGCGGAACCGGCGGCCATATGTTCCCCGCCGTTGCCTTGTCCAAATCACTGGTCCGACGCGGTGCCAAGGTTCTGTTTTTCACAGATGCCCGTGCGGCACGCTATACCGACGGCGTTGAAGGTGTTGAAACCGTCATCCTGCCCGCTGGTGGCATTGCCGGAAAAGGCATCAAGGGTCGCCTGACCGGCGCACTTCGACTGAGCCTTGGCACGTTAAAGGCGCGATCCCTGATCAAAAAGGCCAAACCGGCCGCTGTGATCGGCTTTGGCGGATATGCATCGATCCCGGCCACCATGTCGGCGAAGTGGCTTGGCATTCCCTATGCCATTCACGAACAGAACGCGGTTCTGGGCCGGGCAAACCGGCTGGTCGCCAGCAACGCCGAACGCATTGCCACATCCTTTTCCAAAGTCACGATGATCGCGCCAGGTGACGAGGCGAAAGTCATCTGGACGGGCAACCCGGTCCGCGCCGAGGTCGCGGCCCTTGCCGCCAGCGACTATGTCGCCCCGACCGAAGACGGCCCGATCCGTCTTTTGATCACCGGCGGATCGCAAGGTGCGCGCATTCTGTCCGAGGTCCTGCCAAATGCGCTTGTCAGCCTGCCCGAAGATATTCGCAAACGCCTTCATGTAACCCAGCAGGCCCGGGACGAAGATATTGATGCTGTGCGCGCGACCTATGAGGGAACATTGATTGATGTCACGCTTGCATCTTTCATCAACGATATTCCCGAAAAATTGCGTGATTGCCATTTGGTGATTGCACGATCCGGGGCATCGACAGTTGCCGAACTGACGGCGGCAGGTCGTCCGGGTTTTCTGGTTCCCCTGCCCCATGCCATTGATGATCATCAACGTTTTAACGCCCAGCAGGTCGAAGATTCTGGCGGGGCATGGTTGCTGCCACAGGATCGCTTTACCAGTGAACTGGTGTCTGAGCGCCTGACCAAACTTTTAACCAATCCGGCGGCCTTGACGCGCGCGGCAAAGGCCGCCAAAAGCAGCGGTCGCGCCAATGCCGCCGAACGGCTGGCAGATATGGTGCTTGATATGCTGGGCCTGAACCCGGCCGGAAGCCCGAACAACCAGAACATGCAGAAAGACGCCCAGAAGGTATGAGGAGACATGCAATGAACACCTTGCCGCTCAACATCGGCACCATCCACTTTGTCGGTATTGGTGGCATCGGCATGTCCGGTATTGCCGAAATTCTGCATAACCTTGGTTATTCGGTTCAGGGATCGGATATTTCTGACAATGCCAATGTGCAGCGTCTGCGCGGTCTTGGCATCAAGGTCTTTATCGGCCATCAGGGGTCGAATGTTGAAGAGGCCAAGGTGGTTGTGATTTCCACCGCGGTCAAACCGAACAACCCCGAAGTCGTTGCCGCGCGTGCGGAAATGATCCCGGTTGTCCGCCGTGCAGAAATGCTGGCCGAACTGATGCGCCTTAAGGCAGCAATTGCGATTGGTGGCACGCATGGCAAAACCACCACCACATCGCTGGTGGCAACCATGCTTGATGCGGCCGGGCTTGATCCGACCGTGATCAATGGCGGCATCATCAATTCATACGGCACCAATGCCCGCCTTGGCGAAGGCGACTGGATGGTCGTCGAAGCCGATGAGTCGGATGGCACATTCGTCAAAGTTCCGTCCACGATTTCGGTTGTCACCAATATCGATCCCGAACATCTTGATCACTGGAAAGATTTCGATCAACTGCGCGAAGCATTCAAAAACTTCGTTCAGAACATCCCGTTCTATGGCTTTGCCGTTCTGTGCATTGACCATCCCGAAGTTCAGGCCCTGATTGGCAAGGTGACGGATCGCCGTATTTTTACCTTTGGCTTCTCGCCGCAGGCCGATGTCCGTGCGGTCAATGTGCGCACCAATATTGGCGAAAGCATCTTTGACGTTGTCATTCGCGAACGCGTTGATAGCGAAGAACGTGTGATCAAGGATGTCCGTCTGCCGATGGTGGGTGATCACAACGTATCGAACTCGCTGGCTGCGATCACGGTTGCACTTGAACTTGGCATTCCCGACGAGAAAATCGTATCCGCCTTTGACGGCTTTACCGGGGTCAAGCGCCGCTTTACCAAAACCGGCGAAGTTGATGGCGTGACCATCATTGACGATTACGGCCATCACCCGGTCGAAATCAAAGCGGTTCTCAAAGCCGCCCGTCAAGCGACGCAGAACAATGTCATTGCCGTGGTTCAGCCGCACCGCTATTCGCGCCTGCATGACCTGTTTGAAGATTTCTGTACCTGCTTTAACGATGCCGACAGCGTGATTGTCGCCGATGTTTACGAAGCCGGTGAAAGCCCGATTGAAGGCGCATCGCGTGACGCCCTTGTCGAAGGGTTGCGCAATCGTGGTCACCGCCATGTCAGCGCCCTTGAAGGGCCGGACAAACTGGCCGAAACCATCGCAAACGAAGCCAAGCCGGGCGACCTTGTTGTCTGTCTTGGCGCCGGTTCCATCAGTGCATGGGCAAACGCCCTGCCCGCACAACTCGAAGCCCTGAAGAACTGAGACACCCTATGAGCACGCCGGGACACCATACACCGCTGATCGACCGCCTGCCCAAGGTACGGGGCAAGCTGCGTGAAGGCGCGCAACTGGCAAAGGTCACCTGGTTTCAGGTTGGCGGCCCGGCCGATGTGATGTTCCGCCCGGCCGATGAAGCCGATCTTGCCGGTTTTCTGAAAGGCAAACCCGACGACATGCCGGTCACGGTGATTGGCGTCGGCTCCAACCTTTTGGTTCGGGATGGTGGCATTCGTGGCGTTGTTGTCCGGTTAGGACGTCCCTTTACCGATGCGGCGATCAAGGATGGCGATCTTCATGTTGGTGCAGGTGCGCTTGATCTGAATGTCGCGCAGGTCGCACAGCAAGCTGGCATAGCAGGCCTTGAATTCCTGTCCGGGATTCCCGGAACCATCGGCGGCGCACTTCGTATGAATGCCGGCGCCTATGGCAGCGAAATCAAGGATGTCCTGATTTCGGCCACCGCACTTGATGGCAAAGGTGATTTGCACATTGTGACGCCCGATCAAATGGGCATGTCATATCGTCATTGCGATTTGCCCGAAGACTGGATTTTCACATCGGCCATCTTGCGCGGTACGCCCGGTGATCCGGCAGACATCGCCAAGCGCATGGACGAAATTCAACAGGCCCGCGCCGGATCGCAACCAATCAAATCGCGCACCGGCGGGTCGACCTTTGCCAATCCGGTGCCACAACGCGCATGGGAAGTCATTGATGCGGCCGGATGCCGCGGACTTACCATCGGTGGCGCGCAGATGTCCGAACAGCATTGCAATTTCATGATCAACACCGGTGATGCCACCGCACTTGATCTTGAAGAGTTGGGCGATGAAGTCCGCAAACGGGTTAAAGCACATAGCGGCGTTGAGCTGCGCTGGGAAATCCGGCGTATTGGCGAACGTCTTGGCCACTCGATCATAGGAAAAGACGCATGAGCAAACATGTCGCTGTCATTCTTGGCGGTTGGTCAGCAGAACGCGAAGTATCCCTTTCATCCGGGCGCGAATGTGCAAAGGCCCTACGTGAAAAGGGCTATCAAGTCACCGAGGTCGATGCCACCCGTGATCTTGCCCATCAGCTTGCCTCGATGGACCCCAAACCCGACGTGATTTTCAATGCCCTGCACGGGCGTTGGGGCGAAGACGGCGCGGTTCAGGGGCTGCTTGAAATCATGAATATCCCCTATACCCATTCCGGTGTGCGGGCATCGGCCATTGCCATGGATAAAATGTCCGCCAAGGCGATGTTTGCCGAATATGAAATTCCGTGTGCCCGCCACACCTGGGTGACACGTGGCGATATCGCCAATGGCAAAGCCATGCCCCCGCCCTATGTTCTGAAGCCCAATAACGAAGGGTCTTCTGTTGGCGTTGAAATCATCCTGACAGCCGAGGAAGAACAGAACATGCTGGCCCGTGACTGGGTACATGGTGACGGTGTCATGCAGGAAGAATTCATTGCCGGTCGCGAAATGACGGTTGCCGTCAAGGATGGCAAGGCAATGGAAGTCATCGAAATTCTGACCGGCAATCATGCCTTCTATGATTTTGAGTCGAAATACGCGCAAGGCGGTTCCGA
The DNA here is from genome assembly GCF_003326675.1 of Thalassospira profundimaris. Taxonomy (GTDB): domain Bacteria; phylum Pseudomonadota; class Alphaproteobacteria; order Rhodospirillales; family Thalassospiraceae; genus Thalassospira; species Thalassospira aquimaris. The sequence continues at coordinate 146,962 of NZ_JPWF01000003.1, read as the reverse complement.
ACATATCGTTCCGGCCGACATTCACAGCGACCTGCGTGACAGCCTGCAACGCTACGCCGAAGAAGCCTATCGTGCGCTTGGTTGCCGGGGTGTTGCGCGGGCCGATTTCCGCTATGACCCGGAACAGGATCGCCTCGCCATCCTTGAAATCAATACCCAGCCGGGCATGACGCCGACATCGCTTGTCCCGGATGCAGCCCGTCATGATGGACTAAGCTTTGCAGATATCGTCGCCTGGATGGTGGAGGACGCTTCATGCGAACGCTAGGCACCATTGGCACGCTTGAAGAACAGGCGCGCGAACGCCGCGAGAAGCTTGATAAAAAGCACGGCTTTGTCCCCAACCTGAAAAAGGTTGCCCGTGTCATGTGGTGGCTCGGTTTTGTTGGTGCCGTCACCATTGTTCCGACGGCTCTTTGGTATACCGGCAAAGCTGACAAGTGGCTTGCAATCGCCGAAACCGAAAGCATTCGTCTGTCCGCCGAACTTGGTATGACAGTCAAAAACATCGAAGTATCGGGTCGCGAAAAAACCGACACCAATGCCCTGCTGGCGGCAATTGGTCAAAAGCCCGGCACGCCGATCATTACCTTTGATGTGGATGCCGCACGTGAACGCATCGAACAATTGTCGTGGGTGCGAACGGCAACGGTCGAACGGCAATTGCCCGATACACTGATTGTCTCGGTTGTCGAACGCAAACCGCTTGCCCTGTGGCAGACCGAAGATCGCGGTCACGTCCTGATTGATGGCGATGGCGAACAGCTTCAGAACTATGAACTCGGTGATTATCTTGATCTTCCGGTTCTGGTCGGAACCGACGCCCCGCAGAATGCAGCCGAGATGCTTCAAACCCTTCAAAGCATTCCCGATCTTTATGCCAAGGTCACCGGCGCACAGCGGATCGGCCATCGCCGCTGGAACATTCAGCTTTCAAATGGCATGTTTGTCCGTCTGCCCGAACATGACATGGCGAAGGCTTGGCAACGGCTTGAAACCCTTGTTGCCGAACATGACCTTCTGGATCGTGATGTTCTGATTGTCGATTTGCGTTTGCCTGATCGTACTTTTGTGCGTCTGACACCGGGGGCGGCGGAAAAGCGCCGCAATCCCCCAAAGAAGGAGGGAGCGGTCTAGATCGACCGCCCTCAATCACCAATCACGACTGATTGATACGCCATACCGGGATCGGATCGCTTAGGGTCTGAAGCGTATCGGGTGCGGCACCATTGATCACATCAAGAAGATGCGATGCCAATTGCTGCCCGGCGACGATCAGATCTTCGCGCAGACTGTCGACGCGCGGTCTGGTCAGGTCAAGCAGATCCGACGTTTCCTTGGCAATCACATCGACATCCTTGCCGACTTCCAGACCCGACTGGGTCATGCCGTCAATCAGGGCCATCGCGCAAAGCTCGCTTCCGCAAATGATGCCGTCGGGCATGTATTCTTGATGGCGCATTGCCATTCCGGCCTGCCGCAAAACTTCTATGCTGCTATCAAGATCCACACCGGGCAGAACCTTGAACGGAATGCCTGCCGATTCGGCAACCTCGGCAAGGCCCGCCAACGTTTCCTGATAATATGAAAACTCCGACGGCGGCGCCAAAAGCGCCAGACGTTTGCGCCCGCGTTTGATCATGCGCTCGGTCGCGACCCGGCTAAAGGCACGGTTATCAAAATCATGATAGGCATGATCAAGGATGGTCTGACATCGCCCGTGCGTGACAAAGGGCAATCCGCTTTGACGCAGCGCATGCACCCGTTCATCATCAGGCCGGATATGGGTCAGGATCACGCCATCGGCGGCCCGGGTTTCAAGGATATAGCGCACCGGGTCCATCGGATCATCCAGACGCGATTGCGGTGTCACCACTAGGTGATACGGCGTTCCACGGATCGCCTCGGAAATGCCGACAATCATGCGCCGGGCAAATTCCGGCACCTTGTCGGTTTGATCAAGAATAAGACTGATCACATTGGTCTTGCCCGTGCGCAAACGTACACCTGCGCGGTCGGGATGATATCCGATGGCGTCGGCGACCTTGCGCACACGTTCCTTGGTTTTCGCACCGATATCAGGCGCGTCTTTTAACGCGCGCGACACGGTCGTAACGCCAAGTCCCGTCATCTCGGCAATGGTTTTTAATGTGGGCCGTGACCGCGGGGATGACATCGCCCCCTTGCCGGTCAGATATGGATCAGACAGTTTTCCCAACCTCCGGGCTTGTCAGACGGTTAACGCAACCGTTCGCCACTTTGTGGATCAAAAAACACAATCTTTTCAAGATTGAAAAGCAATTCGGCAGACTGGTTTGCCATGCCCGGCCAATCCTGATGCAGACGGGTCACCACTTCCTTACCGCCCAGAACCGTAATCGCATAAATGTCCGCCCCGGCCGGTTCGACCACATCAATGCGGCATGCTGCCTGAATGCATTTATCCCCACCGCGTCCGGCGGCATCCGTGATGGCCTCAGGCCGGATACCCACCATGACCTCTTTGCCATTACGCGCACTAACCGTTGCAGGCAGCTTATCAAAGGACAGCACCAAGGGGGCACCATCGGCCCGCGTCATTTCAACCCTATTGCCATTAACCGTTGCCGGGATCAGGTTCATGGCCGGACTGCCCATGAAATCTGCAACGAACATGTTGCTGGGATCGTTATAGATTTCCGCAGGCGTTCCATATTGCTGGACGATGCCATCCTTTAGAACCGCAATGCGCGTGCCCAGTGTCATGGCCTCGATCTGGTCATGAGTGACATAGACAATGGTGCTGCCAAAAGTCTGATGCATACGCTTGATCTCGGTCCGCATATCCACGCGCAATTTGGCATCAAGGTTTGATAGCGGCTCGTCAAACAGGAACAGTTTCGGATTACGCACCAGGGCGCGCCCCATGGCTACGCGCTGGCGCTGCCCGCCGGAAAGCTGACCGGGTTTGCGATCCAGAAGATGTTCGATCTGAAGCGTCTTGGCGACTTCGGCGACCTTGGCGTCGCGTTCTTCCTTTGGCATGCCGCGCATTTCAAGCCCAAAGGAGATGTTCTGTCCGACATTCATATTCGGATAAAGCGCATAGCTTTGAAACACCATGGCGATGTTACGATCTGCGGGTGCCAGATCATCAATCACATTGCCTTCGATACGGATTTCCCCGGTGGTCAGCTTTTCCAGTCCCGCGATGGTATTAAGCAAGGTCGACTTGCCACAGCCCGACGGGCCCACCAGCACCAGAAATCCGCCTTCCTCAACATCGATTGAAATGTCGCGCAGGACATTTATCGGGCCGAAGCTTTTGCATACCTTGTCGATCTGAAGAAATGACATGGATATTCCCCTGAATTTTCTGTTTTTGGCCTAACCCTTGACCGCGCCTGCCATCAGTCCGCGTACGAAATAGCGGCCCGAAACGACATAGACGATCAGGGTCGGCAAGGCGGCAAGTACCGCACCGGCAAAGTGAACGTTGTATTCCTTGACCCCGGTCGATGATGACACAAGGTTGTTCAGCGCAACGGTCATCGGCATGGAATCAAAGTCGGCAAAGGACGCACCAAACAGGAAGTCATTCCAGATATTGGTGAACTGCCAGATCACAGTCACGACGATGATCGGCCCAGAACTTGGCAACAGAATGCGGGTAAAGGTTCGCCAGAACCCGGCACCGTCCATTTTGGCAGCCTTGATCAACTCGTCCGGAAAGGCCGCGTAATAGTTGCGGAAAAACAGCGTGGTAAAGCCAAGCCCGTAAACCACATGCACCAGAACCAGTCCGCTTGTTGTACCGGCAAGGCCAATGGCGCCCAACACACGCGCCATCGGGATCAAAACAATCTGGAACGGGATAAAGCAGGCAAACAACATCAATCCGAACACAACCTTGTCGCCCGGAAAACGCCATTTGGTCAGCACATAGCCATTCAATGCCCCAAGGAAGGTCGAAATTGTTACCGCCGGCACGACCATCAGAATGCTGTTGATGAAATAGGGACTTAACCCCGTCGGTTCGACCCCGATCTGGGCACTCGACCAGGCGGTCAGCCAAGGTTCAAACGTGAAATTCTTGGGTAACGACATCATGTTGCCGCCGCGAATTTCATCAAGCGTTTTGACGGAATTCACTAACATCACAAACAGCGGCAACAAATAGTAAACCGCAAACAGGATCAGCACGGCATAAAGGCAGGCACGCAACAATCGGCCACTTGAAAACGCAGGTTGCGAAGAATGGGACATTACCGGCGCTCCCTGAGTTCAGCATAAAGGTACGGCACGATAATCGATGCGATCATCGCCAGCATGATGACCGCGGACGATGCACCAACCCCCATCTGGTTGCGGGTAAAGGTATAGGAATACATGAACGTCGCGGGAAGCTCGGTCGCCCGCCCCGGCCCGCCATTGGTCAGGGCAATGACAAGGTCATAGGCCTTGATCGCAAGGTGGGCCAACACGACAAAGGCCGACAGAAATACCGGACGCAATTGCGGAATCATGATCCTTGTATAAAGGCTCCATCGACCGGCCCCGTCCATCTGCGCGGCTTTAAGGATTTCACTATCAATCCCGCGCAAACCGGCAAGAAACATGGCCATTACAAAGCCCGATGACTGCCAAACCGCGGCAATCACCACGGTATAGATCGCCATATTGCGATCCTTGATCCAGTCAAAGCTGAAGCTTTCCCATCCCCAAAGATGCATGGTGTTTTCAAGACCAAGACCCGGATCGAGGAACCACTTCCAGGCTGTTCCGGTCACGATGAAGGACAGCGCCATCGGATAGAGATAGATCGGGCGTAAAATGCCCTCTCCCCGAATTTTCTGATCAAGGAAAATTGCAAGGACAAGTCCAAGCAACGAACAAATCAGAATGTAAAGAATGCCAAAAATCGCAAGGTTCTGAAGGGCTGTGATCCAGTTTCGCTGCCCCCACAGGCGGGCATAATTCTCAAGCCCCTGCAAATCATAGGATGGCAACATCCGGCTGTCGGTCAGGGACAGATAACCGGTGTAAAGGATGAAACCGTAAACAAATAACAGGATTAAAAACAGACTGGGGCTCAGCACCAGCCGCGGAAGAATTTCCCGCAGGGTGGCTTCTGCCTTACCGGGCAGTGAGTGTTGCATTGACGATGCTCCGCACTTCCGCAATTCGGTTCGGCGGCCGGAACCCCGACCGCCGAAGATCATTTTTGTTTTTACTGCGCAGATTCAACTGCATTGACGAGCTCTTCGACCGCGGTTGCGGCATCGTACTCGCCATTGAAGTGGGCAGTGATCACGTCATACATGGCGTTTTTGACACCGGCTGGAACCGCGTGACCATGGGCCATTGATCCAAACAGGGTGCCTTTTTTGTTAGCAGCAGCCAGTTCGGCCATGCCCTTTTTACCACAGGCATCAAAGGCATCATTGGGAACGTCGGTACGTGCAGGAACGGACCCCTTGACCACGTTGAACGCCGACTGGAAGCTTGGCGACATGACAGCCGATGCCAGTTTCATCTGTGCGTCCTGACGGTCTTCACCGACCTTGAACATGACGAACTGGTCAGAGTTAAACGTCACCGCATCCTGCGTTCCCGGGAAGCGGAAGCACAGGAAGTCCTGATCGGGCACCTTGCCTGCATTCAGGAATTCACCCTTCGCCCAGTCGCCCATGAACTGCACACCGGCTTCCTTGTTGATCACCATCGCGGTTGCAAGGTTCCAGTCACGACCAGAGAAATTGTCATCCACATAGCCGCGCAATGTGGCCATACGTTCAAACACGGTTTTCATGGTATCCGAACCAAGTGCATCCGGGTCGGTATCGATCATTGATGCCTGATAGAAGTCCGGACCACCGGTTGCCATTACAACGGCATCAAAGATGGTCGCGTCCTGCCAGGCCTGACCACCATGGGCAACAGCGGTGTAGCCAGCCGCCTTGATCTTGTCGAGGGCTGCAATCAGTTCATCCCAGCTGCCCGGCTGTTTCAGGCCAAGCTCGTCAAAGATTGCCTTGTTGGCCCAGACCCAGTTGGTCGAGTGCACGTTAACCGGTGCAGCAATCCAGTGGCCGTCATATTTCGAAAAACCTTTAAGCGCATCAGGAACAACCGCGTCCCAACCTTCCTTGGCGGCAAGTTCATCAAGGTTGCCAAGAACGCCTTCACCCGCCCAATCCTTGATATCGAAACCAAGCATCTGAACAGCCGTCGGGGCGTTGCCCGACGTTACACGGGCACGCAGAACAGTCATAGCCTGTTCGCCGCCACCGCCCGCGACCGGCATGTCATTCCAAGAAACGCCCTGCCCTTCGAGATCCTTTTTAAGAACCTGAAGCGCCTTTGCCTCGCCACCGGCGGTCCACCAATGCAGAACTTCAACACTTTCCTGCGCGGATGCGATGCTGGTGGAAAGACCAAGTGCCGCGATCATGCCAAGCCCGGCACGTGTCATTTTGCCAAGAAACATTTTGCTTCCTCCCTGTACGGTTATTGTTTCGGCGCTTGATTACTGCAACGTTACAGTTGAGTGTCAAGCTGGACCTGTAACGTTGCAGTACAGCAAAAGGATTAGCGCAGGAAAAACCTTTGGTTGAGCAATTGACAATATCGCATCGCAAAAACAGCAATTTCAGGTAAAAGAACCCCGTCATGCAGAAGACTCGGTCCTGCCTTAACCAAATTGCAACCGCTTTTGGTGGAAAACGGGCTTAATAAGGTAGGGAAGGTACGCCTCCCTCCAATAACTTTAGAATAATTAGAGCAACCAAGTGGCACGCGGCAAAACCAGATCAGGATTGATTGCGGCTTTGGACATTGGAACGTCCAAGGTCTGCTGTTTCATTGCGCGACGCGAAAAGGACCAGCCGCCGAAAATTATCGGCATCGGACACAACATGTCCAAAGGGCTGCAAAGCGGATCGATTGCAAATCTTGATGCGGCACAGGAAGTTGTGCTCGCCGCGGTGAATGCTGCGGAAAAGATGGCAGGACACACGATTGAATCGGTTATCGTCAACCTGTCTGGCGGACGTCCGGAATCGGAAACCCATACGGTCGAATTGCCACTGGGGTCGCGCCCGATCGGCAATCTCGAAATCCGCAAGCTTAACGATCAGAAAGAAGCCCTGCTGCGTCAGGCGGGTGATGAGCTGATCCATACGGTGCCGCTTGGCTTCCGCCTTGATGGTGCCAGCTCGATGAATGACCCGCGCGGCATGTATGGATCAACCCTCGGTCTTGATCTGCATTTCGTGCGCACCCAGACAGCGCCGCTGCGTAACCTTGATACGTTGCTTGGCCGCTGCCATCTTGCGATTGAAGAAACCGTTGTCACCCCGCTGGCGTCGGGCCTTTCGGCCCTGACCCCGGATCAGCGCGATCTTGGTGCGACTGTGATTGACATGGGTGCCGGGACAACCAGTGTTGCCGTCTTCAACGGTGGCCAAGTGATCTATACCGCGTCGATTCCCGTCGGTGGTGCACATGTGACCCGCGACATTGCCTATGGGCTGAACACGTCGCTTAATCATGCCGAACGCATGAAAACCCTGCATGGCAGTGCGCTGACTTCGCCCTCGGACGATCAGGAAATCCTTGCGGTTCCGATCATCGGAGACGAGGACGAAAACAACTTCAACCATGTGCCGCGTTCGATGCTGATCAACATCATCAAGCCACGTCTGGAGGAAACCTTTGAGTTGATTCGCGACCAGCTCGAAGAACATGGCCTGACCCAGATTGGCGGACGCAGCATCGTTCTGACCGGCGGTGCCAGCCAGCTTAACGCGATCGCCGATCTGGCCAATCAGATGTTTGAGCGCCCGGCTACCATCGCCCAGCCACACGGGGTCACAGGCCTTGCCGAAGCCACCGCCGGCCCGGCATTCTCGGCCTGTGCAGGGTTGCTGTTGCGTGCAGTCGAACAACAGAATGATCCCCTTAGCGAAGCCATGGCATCGATTCACCAATCAGGTGGTCGTTGGGGTCGTCTTGGGGCGTGGTTTAAGGAAAACTTCTAGTTTCCTTGCCGGAAACCATGCCAGGACGGGCGGGAATCTGCGACTTCGAAAAATTCATGCATTTTTTTCCGTCTTTTTTCGAAAACTTCTACGCGCATTAACAAGCCAATAACTCTTTGCCCGCTAAAACGGACTCGGAGGTCTTTGTGCCCGAAGCATGTCTGGCACGCACAGGCAAAGGGAAGGCTTGTGTGATCTTTAAGCTCTAAAGCGCGGAGAGGAAGAGCAAACAATGAGCACTATTAATTTTTCCGTTCCTGAAACGGAAGAAAACCTTAAGCCGAAGATCACCGTTATCGGTGTCGGCGGCGCCGGCGGCAACGCCGTTAACAATATGATCGCATCCGAACTTGAAGGATGTGATTTTGTCGTCGCAAATACCGATTCTCAGGCCCTGACCCAAAGCAAAGCCACGCGCAAAATGCAGCTTGGCCGCAAGATCACCCAGGGTCTTGGTGCAGGTGCACGTCCAGATGCTGGTAGTGCCGCCGCCGAAGAATCGATTGAAGATATTCAGGCACAGCTTGAAGGCAGCCACATGGTATTCATCACCGCCGGTATGGGCGGTGGTACGGGTACCGGTGCCGCCCCGGTCATCGCACGTGCCGCCAAAGAGGCTGGCATTCTGACCGTTGGTGTTGTTACCAAGCCGTTCCATTTCGAAGGTACGCGCCGTATGCGTACTGCCGAACAGGGTATTGAACAGCTTCAGCAGTATGTTGACACCCTGATCATCATCCCGAACCAGAATCTGTTCCGGGTCGCGAACGAAAAAACCACCTTTGCAGATGCCTTCCAGATGGCTGACGATGTTCTGCGCAACGGTGTGCGTTCGATTACCGACCTTATGATGGTTCCGGGCCTGGTTAACCTCGACTTTGCCGATATCCGCACCGTCATGAGCGAGATGGGCAAAGCCATGATGGGTACCGGCGAAGCAACCGGCGAGAAACGTGCGCTTGAAGCTGCCGAGGCCGCCATTGCAAATCCGCTTCTGGAAGATGCTTCGATGAAGGGCGCACGTGCTGTCCTGATCAACATCACCGGCGGCATGGATATGGCACTCTATGAAGTTGACGAAGCCGCGAACCGTATTCGCGAAGAAGTTGCTTCCGAAGCCAACATCATCTTTGGTTCGACCTTCGATCCGACCATCGAGGGCGCGCTGCGCGTTTCTGTTGTTGCCACGGGCATCGACGCCGAAGAAATGCGTCGTCCGCAGCCGACCACCGTTTCGGTTGCCCAGCCCAAAGCAGCCCAGCCGATGGAAAAGCCGGCCATGCCGTCCTTTGGTCAGCACGGTGCCGCGAACGCAGCCGCCAGCGTTGCAGAACAGGCAAGCCCGGCAGCCGCAGGCGACTATAACGGTGGTGCATCGATCGATCACATTCCGGCAGAACGCTTTGCTGCAACTGGCAGTGCACAGCAGCCGGAACTGAGCCACGGTGCAGAAGCACAGGAAACCGGTTCCATAGAAATCGGCCAGACCGTTCTGAAGCCGAAACCGGTTCTGCGTGCGACCCAGCCGATGGAAAAAGCCAACAGCAACGGCGACATGGCATTCATTCCGCCGCGCGCGGTTTCGCCTGCCGAAGCAGAACAGGTCAATCACAGCCCGGACGTTTTCGAAGCGGCCGATGCCCAGAATGCGACTTCGCCACGTTCGGTTCTGAGCAGCCTGTTTGGCAAGAACAAGACCGTCAAGGAACCGCATCAGCACGTAGAACCGAAAGTCTCGCAACCGCAGGCACCGGCACCGCGTCAGACTGAAATGTCGCTTGGCGAAGACAGTGCATCTGTCATGAAGAAGGAGCCCGCTTCCCGGGGCAAGGCGCAGGGCGCGTCTGACGACCTTCTTGAAATTCCGGCCTTCCTTCGTCGTCAGGCAAACTGACGACGATCTCCGCGCGAAGAAAGGGAAGGCTTGGGGCCTTCCCTTTTTTTATAGCCGGACCAAAACACATGACGTGCGGGAACAGGAAATGTGAACAGAAATGTTTCACGCATCCGTTTCACAGAAATCAAAACTCCGATTAACATATTGTTTTAAATATATTTATTTACGCCTCCGATGATTTACAAAGCGTAACAAAGAGTGATTTGAGTGATTGTCACAACCTCTGTAGTGTCTGAAGCTAACGAAGTAAGGGTGATTACCCTGCCAATGACTTCGACGAAGATTGATTACAACCTGACTGACCTGATTTGGGGGTTCCTGTGAACAACATTGCCGACCTTAGTGCTGCGATCGCGCAGACAGGCGTTGCCGGTGACCATTATGTGCGTCAACGCACTTTGAAAGCGTCCATCGGCTGTGCAGGCGTCGGACTGCATTCCGGTCACAAAATCCGCATCACACTGCACCCTGCCCCGGTTAATCATGGCATCGTATTTCGCCGCACGGATCTGGAAGACCAGCCGCTGTTTCCGGCACGTTATGACGCTGTGATCGATACCCGTTTGTGCACCTGCCTTGGCGATGCGTCCAAGGGCATCAAGATCGGCACCATCGAACATCTGATGGCGGCCTTGGCCGGATCGCGCATTGATAACGTCCTGATCGACATCGATGCCGATGAAGTCCCGGTTATGGATGGCAGTTCCGCGCCGTTCAACTTCCTGATTGATTGCGTTGGCATCGAAGAACAGAGTGCTCCGCGTCAGGTCATCGAAGTCCTGAAACCGGTTGAAGTTGAATATAACGGCTGCACCGCACGCGTTGAGCCGGGCCACGGTTTTGAAATTGATTTTGAAATCGACTTTGCCAGCAAGGCCATCGCCAATCAGCGTATGAGCGTAAAGTTCGACGACGGCGTTTTCGTTTCGGACATCTCGCGTGCACGTACATTTGGCTTCCTTCACGAAGTTGAAGCCATGCGCGCAGCGGGTCTGGCGCGTGGTGGTTCGCTTGACAATGCGGTCGTTCTTTCCGGCGATGAAGTCATGAACGAAGAAGGACTGCGTTACGAAGACGAATTCGTTCGCCACAAAATCCTTGATGCGCTGGGCGATCTTTATACCGCCGGCTTGCAGCTTCAGGGCAAGGTAACCGCGTATAAATCCGGTCACCACGTCAATAACCTGCTGCTTCAGGCGCTGCTGGCAGACGAGACCGCCTATCAGATTGTCCCGATGGCTAAAGCCGCCCTGCACAGCGCGATGGCACCGGTTCTTGCAACCGCCTGAGATCGCGTTTCCCTGCCGATGGCAGACAGAAAACCCAAAGAAAATGGCGGCCCGTCGGGTCGCCATTTTTGCTGTTTGGGACCGAAGATAAATGGGCGCGAACCCTGTCGCGCATAAAAGTCACGGATTGGCGACACAACTACTTGCCCAACCACGCCCTTCGCATGATATAGTCCGGCGGATTTTCCCGTGAGTGCGTCACAAAATTCAAGGATAGGTCACAGTGCTTAGTACCGTTCGCGCCAAACAGATCATTGCAACATGCGGCATGGCCATTTTGCTTGCTGCCTGCTCCAGCAATGAGGCACCGGAATATATCGAACGTCCGGTTTCCGAACTGTATAACGGCGCGCAAGACCTGCTTGATGCCAAGGAATACCAGAAAGCCGCAGAGGCCTTTGACGAAGTTGAACGCCAGCACCCTTATTCGGTCTGGGCGACCAAGGCGACCCTGATGGCGGCCTATTCCTATTATCAGGACAACAAATATGATGACGCCATCAACGCACTTGATCGCTTCATCTCGCTGCATCCGGCGAACCCGGATGTGCCCTATGCCTATTATCTTAAGGCATTGTCCTATTACGAACAGATTTCCGACGTCGGCCGCGATCAGCAAATGACCCAGCATGCCATGGAAGCACTGGACGACGTCATTCGCCGCTTCCCTGACAGCAAATATTCCCGTGACGCCAAGCTGAAAAAAGACCTGACGGTCGATCACCTTGCCGGTAAGGAAATGAATGTCGGCCGCTACTATCAGGATCGCCAGGAATTTCTGGCTGCGATCAACCGTTTCAAATCGGTTATCGAAAAATATCAGACCACGACCCATGTTCCCGAAGCACTGGCACGTTTGACGGAATGCTATTTGGCGCTTGGTCTTGAAGGCGAAGCAAAGCGCACGGCAGCCGTGCTTGGCCATAACTTCCCGGGCAGCGAATATTACAGCGAATCCTACGATCTTCTGGTTGGCGAAGGCGGTACAAGCCGTACCGAGGAAAGCTGGTGGGATTCGGCAACCAAGTCGATCACCGACCTGTTCTGATTTTCAAGCCATTCCAACCAGTGATCCCTGTCAGGTTAACTTGACTAACAGGACCAATCAACCATAGAACACAACAGGAACAAACTGTAATTAGGTCCTGTTTTAAAACCCTTTTGACCCGCCCGTACCGAATGCGTGTTTTTGATGATGTGCGGGATCTTGCAACACTTGCAAGCCGGGTCGGTATTGGGCACTCTGCAAATTGCAAAGATGTTTGACCAAACTGTCTGCTGCCCCGTTAACAACATCAGTACCCAGAAATGCTTCGACGCCTCAGCATTCGGAACGTAGTCCTTATCGACAAGCTGGATCTTGATTTCCACGACGGGCTTAGTGTCCTGACGGGTGAAACCGGTGCCGGTAAATCCATTCTGCTTGATTCTCTGGGGCTTGCACTGGGCGCACGCGCCGATAGCGGCCTTGTCCGCCACGGCTGCGACAAATGCAGTGTGACGGCGACCTTCAGTCTGCCGCAGGGACACCCGGTCTTCCGGCTCTTATCCGAGCAAGATATCGATCTTGATAGCGAAGAATTGGTTGTTCGCCGTGTTGTGACCGCAGATGGCCGGTCGCGCGCCTATGTCAATGATCAGTCGGTTTCCGTCGGCTTGCTGCGTGATGTGGGCGATTACTGCGTGGAAATTCAGGGCCAGTTTGATCAACACGGCCTGCTTGATCCGACCACCCATCGCGCCACCCTTGATGCGCACGGCAATCTTGGCCATCTGGCACTGACCGTACGCGATCATTGGCGCGCCTGGCGAGAAACCCAAAAGGAACTGAACGCGGCACGTGCGCGGATCGACAAGGCCCGCGAAGAAGAAGAATGGCTGCGTCATGCGGTTGACGAACTGGAAAAACTGGGCCCGGAAGAAGGCGAGGAAGAACGTCTTGCCGAAGAACGCCAATTCCTGATGCATGGCGAAAAGCTGGTTGCCGCATTGAATGACGCCGGTAATGAGCTTTCACGTGGCAAGGGCGCGGAAAGCGCGCTTCGTGGTGCGCAACGTTGCCTTGAACGCGAACTTGAAAAGGCCGATGGCCGGTTTGAACCGATCATCGAAGCCCTTGATCGCGCTGCCATCGAACTTGAAGAAGCCAACCGGGCAATTTCGGCAACCCTTGCTGATCTGAATGTCGATACTGGCCACCAGGAAACCGTTGAAGAACGGCTTTTTGCCCTGCGGGCGGCGGCACGCAAATACAATGTGCCGGTCGATGGCCTGAATGCCATGATGAAGGATTTCAGATCGCAGATCGATCAACTGGAATTTGGCGAAAAAGAACTGTCGCGACTGACCGCCGCCGTCAGCGAATACCGCAAGGCGTATATTGAGGCCGGTCAGAAACTGCATGCCGCACGCCGCGAGGCCGCGGCCAAGCTTGACGGTGCGATCAATGCAGAACTGCCACCGCTTCGCATGGAAAAAGCCCGTTTTGTTACCGACATCGCCGAGGTCGAGGAAAATGAATGGGGCATTGACGGTATAGACCGGGTGCAATTCACCGTTGCCACCAACCCCGGAAGTCCTCCCGGTGCCCTGAACAAGATCGCATCAGGTGGCGAGCTTTCCCGCTTCCTACTGGCGCTGAAAGTCGTTCTGGCGCGTGTATCAGCCGTTCCCAGCCTTGTCTTTGACGAAGTTGACAGCGGCGTTGGTGGTGCTACTGCAGCCGCCATCGGACAGCGTTTGCACCTTTTGGCAAAGGAACGCCAGATTCTGGTGATTACCCACAGCCCGCAGGTTGCGGCACGCGGACGCACGCATTTCTATATTGCCAAACGCGAAACAGACGGCACCATGGTCACGCGGGTCGATCCACTGGTTGATGGTGCGCGGCGAGAAGAAATTGCACGTATGCTGGCCGGACATTCCGTCACGGCCGAGGCCCGTGCGGCGGCTGACAGCCTGCTTGAACAACCGAATTAACATCCGGCGTTTACGCCACCAAACTTCGAATACGGAACAAAAAGAATATGAACGCCGAACATGCGTCAAACACGTCCAGCCTTCCGGAAATGCCTGCGACAAGCACCGAGGCACGCAAACAGCATGCGGAAATTTCCGAACGCATTCGTTCCTTTAACGAAGCCTATTATGTGAATGACGAACCGCTGGTACCTGATGCGGAATACGACGCGCTGTTCAACCGTCTGATCGAACTTGAATCGCACTATCCGACCCTAAAGAAAAACAGCCCGACACAGGAAGTGGGGGCTGCCCCGGCCGAAGGCTTTACCAAGGTCAAACATGCGCGCCCGATGCTGTCGCTTGGCAATGCGTTTTCCCGCGAAGACATCGTCGATTTTCTGGCCCGTATTCGCCGTTTCCTGAACCTGACGGCACATAGCCCGGTCGAGGTCGTTGGCGAACCAAAGATTGATGGCCTGTCGCTGTCGCTACGCTACGAAGGCCGCAAACTTGTTACTGCCGCCACCCGAGGCGACGGGGCCGAAGGTGAAGACGTTACCGCCAATGTCGCCCATATTGATGACATTCCCAAAACCCTGCCCGACGATGCGCCCGACGTGGTCGAAATTCGCGGCGAGGTTTATATGGCGCGTTCCGCCTTCCATAAACTGAACGAAACCCAGGCCGAAACCGGCGGCAAGACATTTGCCAATCCGCGTAATGCCGCCGCCGGGTCCTTGCGCCAGCTTGACCCGTCAATCAGTGCGAAACGCCCGCTTCGTTTCTTTGCCTACAGCTTTGGCGAATTGTCCGAAAGTCTGGCCCAAACTCAATGGGATTTCCTGCAAAAGGTTGATGGTTGGGGTTTCGTCATTAACCCGCTGACCAGGCGTTTGAATGATGCTGATGACATCATGACGTTTTATGACGAACTCGGTAACCAGCGCCCGGATCTTGATTACGACATTGATGGCATTGTCTATAAGGTCAATGACTTTGAACTTCAGCTGCGTCTTGGCTTTGTCAGCCGTTCGCCACGCTGGGCCATTGCCCACAAGTTCCCGGCTGAACAGGCCCGCACCCGCCTGAATGCCATTGACATCCAGGTTGGCCGTACTGGCGCGCTGACCCCGGTCGCCCGACTTGAACCGGTCACGGTTGGCGGCGTTGTTGTGTCAAACGCCACCCTGCATAACCGCGACGAGATCGAACGTCTTGGTGTTCGGGTTGGCGACATGGTGGTCATCCAGCGTGCCGGCGATGTGATCCCGCAGGTGGTCGAGGTTATTCTTGATGAACGCCCCGAAGGCACCGAGGAATATCAATTCCCAGATGAATGCCCGAAATGCCACAGCCATGCCATGCGCGAAGAAGGCGAAGCCGTCACGCGCTGCACCGGCGGTCTGATTTGCCCGGCACAGGCGGTTGAGCGACTTAAACATTTTGTGTCACGCAATGCCTTTGATATCGATGGCATGGGTGCGAAAAATATCGAAGCCTTCTTTGAACTTGGCTGGGTCAAATCACCGGGCGATATCTTCCGGCTTGAAACCGATCACAACGAAGCGATCAGAAAGCTTGAAGGTTGGGGCGACAAATCCGCCACCAAGCTGTTTGACGGCATAAACGAACGCAGAACCATCGGCCTTGACCGGTTTATCTATGCCCTTGGCATTCGTCAGATCGGTCAGGCAACTGCCAAACTTCTGGCCCGCCATTATGGTTCGGTAACCGAATGGCGCAGTGCCATAATTAACGCCAATCAAGCTGATAGTGATGCCTTGCGTGAACTGATCAATATCGATCAGATCGGACCGGGTGTTGCCAAGGACCTGATCGAATTCATGGCCGAGGACCACAATCTTGCGGTTCTTGATGATTTGCAGGAAGTCCTGACCATCACGGACGTCGAAGCGCCAAGCGTGTCCGACAGTCCGGTCAGCGGCAAGACGGTTGTCTTTACCGGCAAGCTTGAATTGTTTTCACGTAACGAGGCCAAGGTCAAAGCCGAAAGCCTTGGGGCTAAAGTAGCGGGTTCTGTTTCGGCCAAAACCGATTATCTTGTTGCAGGACCGGGTGCAGGCTCCAAATTGAAGAAAGCAGAAGAATTAGGTGTTACAGTTCTTGATGAACAAGGCTGGCTCGATCTGATTGCCGCCGAATAAGTGCGGAACATGACCAAGGGAATGTGTGCCGATGGAAGATCTAGGAAGTTTTTTTCGCCGCTATGTTGATGCCCATCTCAAGCTTGAAGAAGACGTGCTTGACGAGTTTTTCCACTTTCCCTGTCTGATCAACGACCTGTCTGGTGTCCACGCGATTGGTCAATCTGGTGATCTGCACACATATCATCAGTCATTCTTTGAAGAATTGCGGAATGCCGATCTGGCAATGGCAAAGTCGATGGTTGTCGAACAGCATTCATCCCTTCCGGGTGGCGCGCGCGCAATCGTTTCCTTCCGCTTTGGCAATTCGGAAAACAACCTGATCTTTGATTGCGATTATGCCTTTGCCCTGCTTAAGCAGGATGAGAAATGGAAAATCGTTTTCGCCCAACTTGATGAAATCCGATATAGCGACCTGTATTGAGGTCCGTGATGGCCTACCGATTTTCTCGACCAATCTGGATGATCTGTGCGGCACTGCTTTTGACAAGCGCGCCGGGTCTTGCCAAAGCCGATCCGGATTATGAAAGACTTTCGGGTCCGGCACGGGCCATTGATGCCGATACTCTTGAATTCGGCTTCAAACGCATTGATCTTTGGGGGGCGGATGCCATGAACCGCTTCCAGAAATGTCTGATCAATGGTCAAAGCACGGCCTGTGGTGCTGAAGCCTGGCAAATCACCACCAACCTTTTGGTTGCGACACCAATCACCTGCGAAGTCCGCGGTAAAAGCCGCTATCACCGCAATATGGCGGTATGTCGCAATGCCAATGGTGTTGATATCGGGCAAAGCCTGATTGCGCGCGGTTTGGCCGTGGCCCGGACAGACCAGATGCCGGAATATGGCACAGTTGAGAGCCGCGCGAAACAAAGCAGAACAGGCGTGTGGGCGGGTCAGTTTATTGATCCGCTTAAATGGCGACGTGGCGAACGACTTCCCGAACATGAAACCGAAGTCCGCCGTTGGCAGCGCGAGAACTGATCACGCTGCCAAGGATTTCCATCACCTTACGATCTGGCGAACGGGCGCGCCAATAACCGTCCCAGTCCAGCCAGACTAAAACTGTTTTTCAGGGACGCGACACCAAGTATCACAACCGCAAACCCAACCAACTGCGGGATTGTCAGAATTTCGCCAAGCAACAGCCAGGCAGCAAAGAACGTCATGGCAGGACCTGATAACGAAATCAAAGATGCCTGTGTCGCCCCGATGCGCCGGATGCCTTCATAAAGCAGGAAGAACGGGATTACGGTGCAAAAGATCGAAATCCCCGCCGTCCACAAAACACCATCGAGATTAAGGTTCAACGGCTTCTGAACAACCAGTTCATAAAGAACCATCGAAAGCCCCGCCATGGTGTTGATGAGTGCGGCAAAATGCATCGACCCGATGGTTTTGATCATCCCCTGCCCGAAATAAAGATAGCAGGCATAAATCAAAGCAGACCCGAACGCCCAGGCCGCCCCATACCACAAATTACCCGACACCATATCAAACCCGTTCGGCGCAAGAACCAGCATCAAACCGATATATGTCATCACAAAGCAAACCACCTGCCGGATCGGTGGCAAGCGTCGTTTGTGCAATATTTCAAGAATCATGACGATTGCCGGGAACGTAAACAGGACAATCCGCGAAACGGTGACATCAATCAGAGAGACAGCGGTAAAGTCAAACAGGGCTGCGGCAAAAAACAATCCACCGAACAATGCACCCCACAACAAATCCGTCGGCTTCATCTTGCGGTCGCCGGGACGCTTTTTGCCAAACAGATAAACGCCCAGCCAAAAGAACGGCATCGCAAACAGAAAACGCAGCAACAACAACCCGTCAACGGTCATTCCGGTGGCA
Organism: Thalassospira profundimaris; assembly: GCF_003326675.1. GTDB lineage: Bacteria > Pseudomonadota > Alphaproteobacteria > Rhodospirillales > Thalassospiraceae > Thalassospira > Thalassospira aquimaris. Next base: position 128,775 of record NZ_JPWF01000003.1, on the reverse strand, counting down.
TAGACGAATTTTGCCAGCAACCCCTTCATGGCAAAGGCAAGGGTCGACAGCAAAACAACCGTCAGGGCAGAACCCATCAGTTTTTCAGGATTTTTGGCGGCAATATTTGACGATTGGTCCGCGACAGATGATGTCGCGCGATCAGCGTGGGGCTGTGATGACATGGGGGTCTCCGATCCTCTCTCGGCGTTCAGTGTTACCCGTGCTCTGTCATTATACAAATCGAATTAATTGCTATCAGATATCAGCTTTGGCTATATCTTGGAGATATGCACTGCCTTTGGCGCAATCAGGACAGCCTTCCATGGATATCAAGCAGCTTAGAAGTTTCGTTCATATTGCCGAATTGGGAAGCCTTTCGCGGGCAGCAGAACGGTTGAACCTGTCACAACCGGCTTTGAGCCGCCAGCTTAACCTGCTTGAAGAAACGCTTGATACCAAGTTGCTTGAACGGACCGGCCGCGGGGTCAAACTGACCGAAGCCGGACAGATGCTGGCCGAACGCGCGCGCGTTATCCTGTCCGATCTTGCCCGGCTCGAGGCCGACCTGACAGCCCGCAGCAACAAGGTCACTGGCCATGTTCATGTCGGGGTGCCGCCCAGTGCAGGGATCGTGATTACCGGTGCCTTGATCGAACGTCTGCGTGATCATTATCCCGATCTGAATATCTCGGTTGCCGAAGACCTGACCGGGGACGTTCAGGAAGGTCTGCTTTCGGGGCGGTTGGATATCGGGATTTTACATGACGGCATGATTTCGCGCAGCCTGCATGCCGAACCGCTTTGGCGTGAAGACCTTTTTCTGATCTCGCACCCGTCACAGGTTGGTGAACAGGAAACCGAGATTGCCTATGAAGATGTTCTGTCCCTGCCCCTGATCATGCCAACCAACAAACATGGCCTGCGCGCCAAGATGCAGGAAGCCGCCTTTCGCGCCGGTCGCCCCCTGACCCCGGTGGTCGAGGCCGATGCACTTCGTGTTCTTGTTGACCTTGTTCATCGCAATGTCGGGCACACGGTATTACCGCGCAGCTCGCTGGTCATGGAACTGTCAACCGGGCGGCTTAAGGCCCGGCGGATCATAAATCCCGAACTGTCGCGCAAAGTCATGCTGTCATGGTTGCATGACCGTCCGCTCAGCACCGGGGCAAAGGCCGTTGTCGATACCTTGCGCGATCTGGCTGGCACCATGCCGATGGCAGAAAGGTAATGCACCCCGAATACAACAAAGCCCCGACCGCATCGGCGATCAGGGCTTTGAAATTCAGATAACGTCAACGGATGATCAGGCTGGCGCGTTGCTGTCCGATGACTTCTGCCAAAGGTTCAAACCACCATCAGCAGCATATTTGTCAATCTCGGCCAGCTCTTCTGCACTGAATTCAAGGTTATTAAGTGCATCAAGGCTGTTATCCAACTGCTGTACGTGACGCGCACCGATCAGGGCCGACGTAATTTCCGGACGACGCAGCACCCAAGCGATTGCCATCTGCGCCAGGGTCTGACCACGGCGTTTGGCAATTTCATTCAGCGCACGAACGCGATCAAGGTTTTCGTCCGACAACATGCCCTTCTGGAACGACCCCTCAAGGGCGGCACGGGATTCAGCCGGAACACCATTGAGATACTTGTTGGTCAAAAGTCCCTGTGCCAGCGGCGAAAACGCAATGCAGCCCATACCAAGGTCGGAAAGCGTATCAAGCAAGCCGCCTTCGACCCAGCGGTTCATCATCGAATAGGATGGCTGATGAATAACGCAGGGCGTGCCAAGGTCCTTAAGGATCGCATGTGCCTTACGGGTCATTTCCGGCGAATAGGATGAAATACCGACATAAAGCGCCTTGCCCGAACGCACGATCTGATCAAGTGCGCCCATGGTTTCGGCAAGCGGTGTGTTGGGATCAACGCGATGGGAATAGAAGATATCGACATAATCCAGTCCCATCCGCTTAAGGCTTTGGTCCAGACTGGAAATCAGATATTTGCGTGAACCCCATTCGCCAAACGGGCCCGGCCACATGCGATAGCCCGCCTTGGTCGAAATGATCAGCTCGTCACGATGTTTACCAAGATCCTGGCTCAGAACCTTGCCAAAGTTTTCTTCGGCCGAACCGGGGGGCGGGCCATAGTTGTTGGCCAGATCAAAATGAAACACACCACGATCAAAGGCGCGGCGGATCATCGCACGCTGGGTTTCATAAACATCAACGCCACCAAAGTTCTGCCATAGGCCCAAGGTGATTTTCGGCAACATCAGGCCGCTATTTCCACAGCGGTTCCAGGTCTCATCGTCATAGCGGTTGGGGTTTGCCATCCACTGCGCTTCGACTTCAGCCATGTCTTCCTCCAGTTATCAGAAGCGGTTTGTATTCCGCCTTTTTGAATCGATCCAATGCACCTTTATTACGGCATAAAATCACGCTTGTCAGTTCCCGATAACGCAAAAGCCGCTTCGATGATCGAAGCGGCCCGTGCTTTTCATATGGCGGAATGTACCCCCCTGGTCATGCGGCTTTCTTTTTGATTGGCGCTGTTGCCATCTGCAGCCATTCCAGATGGTCTTCATCCAGATCATCTGCGTACATGGCATAGACCTGCGCGTGGTAATCATTAAGCCACTGCAATTCATCCGCGGTCATGATTTGCGGATCAATCAGTTTGCGGTCAATCGGCGAGAAGGTCAGAGTTTCAAAACCAAGCATCTGACGGTCTGCCCCGGCCGGTGCATCAATCTCGCAAACCGCAATCAGGTTTTCGATCCGGATGCCGTATTCGCCTTCCTTATAGAAACCCGGTTCATTCGACAGAACCATGCCCGGTTTCAGGGCAATGGTATTGGCCGCCTTGGAAATACGTTGCGGACCTTCATGCACGCCAAGATAACTGCCAACACCGTGTCCGGTACCGTGATCGAAATCAAGACCGGCTTCCCAAAGCGGCATACGTGCAAGGGTATCAAGCTGTTGACCGGTGGTGCCAACCGGGAAAACCGCACGCGCCAGCGCGATATGCCCCTTAAGCACACGGGTAAAGCGATCGCGATGTTCAGCACTTGGTTCGCCGACAATGGTGGTACGGGTGATGTCGGTGGTGCCATCCAGATATTGCCCCCCCGAATCAATCAGGAAGATTTCACCCGCTGTCAGTTTGCGGTTGCTTTCAGGGGTATTGCGATAATGGCAAAGCGCGCCGTTCGGACCACTGCCCGGAATGGTTTCAAAGCTGGAATCCCGGAACAGGGGATCTTCGGCACGCAGCGATAACAGCTTGTCCGCCGCAACACGTTCATCGATATCGCCATTGATTGCAGTTTCATCAAGCCATTTGAAATAGCGGATGATTTTTTCGCCGTCTCGTTTGTGCGCCTTGCGCGAACCTTCCAGTTCGACCTCGTTCTTGCAGGCCTTGGGCAAGGCCACCGGATCACGACCAACACGAACAGTTGCACCCGCCTCGTCCAATTGCATACGCAGCCAGTCACCCGCCGTTGCCTCGTCAAGACGCACTGCCTGATTACCCATTGCCTTCAGGGCATCGGCCAATTCACCCGGCGCGCGCAGGGTTGCTTCATCGCGCAACCAGGCACCAGTTTCGCCAGCCAGTTTGCGTTCATCCATAAACAGCTCGACCGACGCATCCCCATTAATGATCGCATAACCAAGCGCAAGCGGGGTTTGCGGCACATCTGCACCACGAATATTCAAAAGCCACGCAATACTGTCGGGTGCGGACAAAATGGCACTATCACAGGACAGGCGCGACAAAAGCCCCGCAATCTGGCTGCGTTTTTCGGCACTGGATTTCCCAGCATATTCCATCGGGTGCGGACGTACCGGGCCAAGTGGCATGGCCGGTTGATCGTGCCAAAGCGCATCAATCGGGTTGGTATCAATGGCAACCAGTTCCGCCCCGACACCTTCGCAAGCCGCACGCAAATTATTGGCCTGCTGCACGGTATGAAGCCACGGATCATAGGCCAGCTTCTGCCCCTGCTTAAGATTATCATGCAACCAGCCGACCACCGGTTCATCGACCAGATGCCGATATTCAAACAGATCACGGTCCACCTGCTGACGGACCTGAATGGTATAGCGACCATCAACGAACACCGCTGCCTTGTCGGCCAGAACCACCGCCGCACCGGCCGACCCGGTAAAGCCGGTCATCCATGCCAAACGTTCGGCACGGGCCGGAACATTTTCACCCTGATGTTCATCCGCACGCGGAATGATGAACCCGTCCAAATCCTTTGCCGCAAGATAAGTACGCATCGCACTTACGCGGTCGGACGCGACGAAATCGGCCTTTGCTGTTTTAAACAGCCCTTTGCGTTCATCGCGCAACGCAAGCAGGGCCGAGGCCAATTCTTCGCTTGGTGCTTCACAAACCAGATCAATCCAGTCGGTCCGCGTATCACCATCGGCGGCCGCAAGCACACCATCAATCAAAGAGATGACAGCGCTAACATCCTTGTCGACATTATCGCGTTCCAGAAGGGTCGCGAGTTGGGCATCACCGGAAATGGTCATAAACGTCCTCGTTTTCATATGTGGGGCAGTTGGAACTATGTAAGGGTTATTACCTAATACATGCAAGCCGCAAAGATATTTCGCATATTTTATAAAATATTTCTTCTGCTCGGTAATATCCCCACATGCGTCAGAGGTATGAATGCGTTGCAAGCTTCGCAATGCACATTAGTCAAAGATTAACTTATTACATCTCCGTGACAAAAAGATGGCCCGTCGGGACGTCAATTTGCAGGAGACCATGAACGGTGATCCGTTTTCCTATTACTGCCCTGAGTGTCGTACAATCGCGTCGTCGTCAGACGGCCTATGATGGCCTTGAGCGCCTGACCATTGGTCGCAAAGCTGCGCTCGGTCTTGATATTGGCCCTGCCCATCTGGCAGACGATGAAACAGACCGGTCCCCTGCCGGTTCTGAAGACACCAAGGACAAGGATTAAAGGATCAGTCCCGCCCGGAATGGTGAGACATGCAGTGACGAAGCGCAGGATCACGGTTCATGATCCTTGCGGTCTTTTTTGTCTTTTCCCTCTGAGACGGCCCTGCTTCTCCACAGCAGGGCCGTTTCTTTTTGACCTGCCTCCATCACCCGCGCCATAGTATTGAAAACACATAACATCCAGGCGGGTGAACCATGTCCAAAACTATCCTGATTACCGGTGGATCACGCGGCATTGGCCGGGCGACGGCTGTGCTGTTTGCAGCAAAAGGCTGGAATGTTGCCATCAGCTTTGTCGGCAACCGGCAAAGTGCAGATGAAACCTGTGCATTGTGCGAACAGGCCGGTGTCGCAGGCAATGCGTTTGCCTATCAATGCGATGTCCGCGACGAAGCCAGTGTGGTTGGTTTTTTTGCCGCCACGCGTGACAGATTTGGCTCGGTTGATGGTGTTGTGAACAATGCCGGCATTGTCGCCCCCCAAAGTACCCTTGCAGACATGGATATCGAACGCATGAAAAACGTGTTTGATACCAATGTTCTGGGTGGCTATCTGGTCGCGCGCGAAGCCGCCCGTGCGCTTCCATCCGGTGGTGCCATTGTGAATGTGTCCTCGGTTGCGGCCAAACTTGGATCACCGGGGGAATATGTCGATTACGCTGGATCAAAAGGCGCGATTGATACCCTTACCATCGGCCTTTCCAAGGAACTTGGCCCCAAAGGCATTCGCGTGAATGCCGTTCGTCCGGGCATCATAAACACTGAAATCCATGCCAGTGCCGGGCGCCCTGAACGGGTTGGCGAACTTGGTCCCAACTGCCCGCTTGGCCGTCCGGGCGAAGCAGACGAAATTGCACAAAGCATCTATTGGCTGGTTTCAGACGACGCATCCTATGTAACGGGTGCCATCCTCGATGTCGGAGGCGGACGATAAGCTTTCCTCTTAACTGTCATGCGCGACATCGGGCATCGCCCGTGCAGGAATGGAACTGTCATTGTTGGCTTTGGTACGATTGCAGGCACCTTCCAGCGCATCGTGCAACTCGACCACATCAACCGGCTTTGCCAAGATCGCATGCACATCAAGTGCCTTGTATGATGCAATAACCTCATCCGAGGCATAGCCGGTCATGACCACCACCGGAATATCATGGCCACCTTTGCGCAGTGTTTCGACAAGTTTGACACCTGTCATTTCCGGCATGGTCTGATCCGTCAAAAGTCCGTCAAATGAGGCATCAGGTGCGTTAATCGCTGCAATTGCATCGGCAGCACTATTGAATGTCTTAACGCTATAGCCGATCCGTTCGAGCATTCTAGAACAAAGCTTAAGGTTCTTTTCCTCGTCATCGACCACGGCAAGATGCCCCACCCCTCGTGTCATTTCGCCACGCGCAACCCGCTTGCATTCTTCTTCAAGGCGTTCAAATTCCGGCAACAGGATCGAAAAGCGCGTGCCTTGGCCCAATCGGCTATAGACCGTGACCTCACCCTTGTGTCCGGCAATGATGCCGTGAACCGTCGAAAGCCCCAATCCAGTCCCCTTGCCCGGCTCCTTGGTGGTAAAGAACGGGTCAAATATCTTCTTGGCCGTTTCGGCATCCATGCCGGTGCCGTTGTCGATCACCGAAATCCGGATATAGGAACCCGGCGTCAGAAGCGGGTGCATTTCGGCACTGTCATCTGTCAACTCGAACGGTCCGGCTTCAACCCGAATTTCGCCCGCCTCGCCAACAGCATGATAGGCGTTGGTAATCAGGTTCATCAGACACTGATCAAGCTGGGTCGCATTCCCCAAGACAGACCCGGATTCTGCCGAAATGCTGGTCGTCAGGGATACGCTTGACGGCAACGAACCACGGGCAAAGCGCACCGTCCCCTTGATCATGGATGCAACATCAATCGGCGAACGTTCAGTTTCCGAATTCCGCGAGAATGACAGGATTTGTCGAACCAGATCCCGCGCCCTGTCTGCACCGTGCCGGATTTCCATAACATCGTCACGAAGCGGCGAATCTTCTGGCAAGTCGGTATAAAGCAATTCCGCATACCCGCTGATCGGTTGCAGGATATTGTTGAAGTCATGCGCAATCCCGCCAGCCAGAACGCCAATGGTTTCCATCCGCTGCGAATGACGAAGTTGTTGTTCAAGCTTTTCGCGTTTGCGTTCTGACAACATGCGCTGCAACTCGGCCGAGGCGCGTGATGCAAAGACCTCGACAATGGATCGCGCCAATTCCGGATCTCTTAGCGGTTTGTCCGAAATCGTGACAATCACGCCAATTGGCTGTCCGGAGTTATCATAAAGGGCTGCACCGACATAACCGGACACCTCTATTTGCGTTACCGGCGGCACACCGGGCATTGCTTCGGCGAAGTGATCTTCGCAGACAAAAACGCCCTCCGAAATAACCCGTTCTGCACCGGAACCTGCCAGTTCGAAATCAAGGCCACTGACCTTGTTATCAGGTGCATAAAAGGCGACCGATTTCACACGTCCCCCCGAGATTTCAGCAATATGGCAATAGGCCATATCAAGGGTCTCGCACAGAACCTTGGTCAGATTGTCAAAGAACCCTGCGCCGATCTGATGACGAACACCGCGATAAATCGATTCAAGCGTTTCCTGATACCGTTCACGTTCGGTGACATCGAGTGCGAAACTCGCAATGCAATCCAGAACACCATTCGCATCAAATATCGGGCTTTCATACCATTCGCAGATAAGCTTGCTGCCATCTCGTCCGATATTGGTAAAACGGTTATTCACGCTGTTCTTAGTTTGCATGATTTGATCGACCAGCGATCCAAGGCGATGACGTTCGTCATGCGGCACAAGCATTTCAAGACGCCGTCCCACCAACTCGCCAGCCGTATAACCAAACATCTGGCAGGCAGTTTCATTCACCTCGATGATGGTTCGATCCGGTTTCCAATAGAACACCCCGATCTTTCCATTATCGAAATGTGCCCTTAGACGGCGTTGATTGGCTTCAAGGTCGCTTTTTGCCAACTCCAGATCGCGTCTTTGACGAATCCGATCGGTGACATCCCGGCAACTGACCCTTATCCCCATATTGGTCCCGTCACTGTCCGCAATCGGCTGCCAGGACAGTGCAATTCCAACCCGTCGTCCATTCTTGTGCAAACCGGTAAATTCGCGGTCATTGCCCGAAAGGCCAGTCAGACCTTCTTCAAGGTAATGGCGCACCCGGTCGCGGTCTTCCGGTGCAACGAATGGCAATGGATAATCCGCCACTTCCATGCATTCTGCCACGCTATAGCCAAGGACACGTTCAATCGCCGGGTTAACCCAAACGAGTTTTCCTTCCGATGAAATCCAGCTTTCCCAGTCATAGGTGTAATTGGCCACGGCCTCGAACCGGCGGCGCGAGAAGTTCAGTTCTTCGTCGACCTCCATGACCGACTTTATCCCGGCAGCAGCAGCCAATAGACCACCGGCCATATGGGCAAAAACGATTTCATCGGGACGCCATGCGCGTGTGCGCCCGGTCGTTTCAAAACACAAAACCCCCATACGTCCGGAAACCGACATTAGAGACACATCAAGCATTGCCCGGATGTTAAGTGGGCGCAGATAATGCTCGGTAAATTCGGATGTACGCGGGTCTTCCATCGCATTTTCGGCATCAATTGCCTGTCCGGTTTCGAGGGCGGCAAAATAGCGTGGCAAGTCCTTGCGTTTCAAAACAAGACCATCATGCGTCGCCTTTGCGTCGTTGGCGTCATAAAGACCCACGCACTCAACATCGCCGTCCTCGTTTTGCAGCCAAAGGCTGGCACGTTCGCAATTCAGAAGTTCGGCAAAGCGTTCAAGTGTTGGCCGGAAGGAAACATTTTCGATCCGGTCAAGGGAGGAGAAATAACTGGCAACTTCCCCCGCGCTGACCCGGATTTGTTCCAGAAACTTGTTGCCCGACACCAGCTCGTTCTGGGAACGCAGTTGATCAACACTTAGCTGCAACAATGCCTGTCGCATCCAGATGACACCAACCACCATGGCCGAACTCATCCATGCATACCCAAACAAGGTCGCCACCCAGACAGGTAGGGTATGCGGAACAGTCCCGGCATCGGGAAACAGGAAATCATCAAGCCCGTAAACGCGTATGCCCCCGATCACTGCAATGGTCGCAAAACAGAAAACGGCATATCGCAACGTGATACCAAGCGGGTAGAACACGGCAACCGTCACCGTAGACACGATCATCAGTGCCATGCCACTGGCCGGTGAAAACATCACGATATAAAGTAATGAAAGCGCCGTCATTGCGGTGATAATGACACGGGCCTTTGTTTTGACTTCCAATCCGCGCCGCAATGCCAAACCGGTCACAACCGCAAGAAACACCGCAATCTGGATTAGCTCCACCAGCCAGAATTGTTGACTGGCTTCGCGCATCACCGATGCAACAAGTGCCGGAAACCCGCCAATCGCCATGACCAAAAGCATGAAATCAGAAATTCGATTTCGCGTCCGTTGCAAAATCACATCTACGTTTTGGCGCATCGTCTAAACGTCTCCGGTCTTACACCAGTTGATCGGGCATCCCGTCAAAGATGCTTTCAAAGCGGCTGTGATGTTCTGCAAACAATCCAAGCAAGGTCGGATCAAACATTCCGGGCGCGGTTCGGCCATCGCCTCTGGTAATGATGTCCACGGCCTCAAGGTGGCTAAATGGTGGCTTGTATCGCCTCGAACTGCGCAAGGCGTCATAGACATCCGCAATCGATACTATGCGGGCAATCACCGGTATTTCTTCGCCGGACAAGCCAACGCAATACCCCGTGCCTTCCCATTTTTCATGATGATTGCGTGCAATAATTGCCGCCTGCTCCAGCACGGGATTATTTGATGAATTCAGCATCGCAAACCCGATTTCGGTATGACGCTTCATCACCTCGAACTCGCTATCGGTCAGCGGGCCTTCCTTAAGCAACACCTCGTCGGGCACGCCAACCTTGCCGATATCATGTAAAATACCGGCAAGCCTGATGGTGCGTTGGGTCTGGGTATCAAGCCCGTACATCTCGGCAAGCAATTGGGAATAAAGACCGACACGCACACAATGTTCCGCAGTTTCAATGTCGCGATACTGGGAAATCAGGCTAAGTCGGTCGACCATTTCCTGTTCTGCGCCGCCCAGCTTGCGGGTGATGTCATCAAGGGTTTTCGATTGGCTGACATTATCAAGTTCGAGCTTGCGGATACGTTCGCTTTCCAGGTCCCGTTCACGTAATCGTTCCTGCGCCTGCGTTACAGCCGTTTCAAAATCAGCACGGTCCACCGGCTTGTCAAGAAACTCCCGGACACCCAAACGCAGTGCGCCGATGGCATCCGACTTGTCACCATCCCCGGTCAACAGGATGAATTCGAAATCACGGCGAAACTCGTTGATCGCACGCCGGACCAGTTCAAGACCACCGCAATTGGGCATCCTGAGATCAGAAACGACAAGCCGCAATGCGGGGTTCTGATGCAGTTTTTCGATCGCATCAAGGCCGTCAACGGCCTCCACAATCTGATATCCGGCGCGATCAAGGATACGCGCAAGCAATTTACGGATGACCGCTTCGTCATCAACTATCAGAATTCGATGTTCAGCTTCAGCCAAGGAACTCTCCCCTACTGACTTAACACATTGTGGCTCTCACTCCTTCGGGTTACTATACATACGTATTAGTAAACGCAACATTCTAATACTTGTATATATAGGGATCATTTTGCGGTTTTTGGATTAACTCCCACGTAGATACTGAAATTATTTACTTTTTGAATTTCAGGTTCCGTTTCGCCAATGTGATATGCTTCACAAAGCCAACCAATCACACCCGTTTTACCCAGCAGATCTGGTCCGAATCCGGCAAAATTTCCGACCCAAAAGTATAGCAAAGGTTTCATTCGTTCATTGACCATCAGGAACCGGACAACAAAAAAGGCGCAACTGCGCGGCCCTTTGCATCACAGGTCGGGATATAATCAACCGACCAGAAGCGTCGTCCAGTTTTCGACCTTGAACCGCTTGATCAGCGACAGGCCGACTTCACGATAAGCTGACAGAACGAACTGTTCCTGATGGGACAAAAGCCCCGACAGAATGACAACACCGCCTTCGGAAAGCGTGCTGGTCAGTTCATGCGCCATCGCACGCAGCGGGCGGGCCAGAATATTGGCGCAGATGATGTCGTAATAACCGGCTTCACGTACGCGCTTGTCTTGGAAACCGTTGGAGTGGATTGCAGTTACCAAATCGGCGATCTGGTTGATCTTGGCATTTTCCTGCGCGACGCGAACCGATGCAGCATCGATATCGGCCATCATCACCGTGCTGCGCCAGGTTTTGGCACAGGCCATACCAAGGATGCCCGACCCACAACCCATATCAAGCGCATTGTAACGCGGGCCGCGTTTTGCCACCCAGTCAATCGCGGCAAGGCATCCCTTGGTGGTCTGGTGTTCACCGGAACCGAATGCCAGACCAGCATCAACCTGAAGACCAAGCTTGGCAACCGGAAGGTCTTCTTCCCAGTGCGAACCATGGACAAAGAACCGGCCAACCGAAATCGGCTTGAAGCTGCGCAGGTTTTCACCGACCCAGTCTTTTGGCTCATAAGTACCAAAAGTCACAACCGGGCTTTCAATCCCGACCGCAGACGCCATGATCGAAACGGCGGTTTCAACTGCACCCTTGTCGAAATAGGCACCGGCAAAACCTTCGATCCGCCAAGGTGCGGTCGGATCACCGGGACGTTCAAAATGCGACAGCGCATCGCAATAATCATAAAGTGCTTCGGCAAAGGCCTCGGCATATGCGCCATCAACTTCAAACTGGAAGTTATAGCAAAGAACGGGTTCGGTCATTTCGCTTCTCGCTTGTCAGGGCCGCTTGCGATCGCCGCCCGGTTAGTTCGGTATTCCGTGAATATTTGCATCGGGGCTTACCCCGGCAAGATGAAGCTGTCGACCACTTTCTTTGTACCGACACCCTCGAAATGAATTTCCAGCTTGTTGCCGTCGACTGCACGCACCGTTCCCGGCCCGAACTTCCGGTGACGTACAGCATCGCCAACCTTGTATTTCGATGATTTCGAATTGGTCGAATAACTGGTTTCACCATCAGGCTTAACATCAATCACGTTTTTGCGCACGCGATCCTGCCACCCGCTGGAGGCGAACTTGCGCTCGGATGCACCGGAAACCGGATTGCGGTTGCTTGACCCCTCGTTGGCCCAGCTTGGCATTTTCATCCAGTCGTCCGAACCCCAGGCACCAGGCGAATGGTTGCCCCCATGCCCGCCAAGTCCGGTATCACTGATCCGTTCGATATGCTCATCGGGCAATTCATCAACAAAGCGCGACGGCAGGGCCGATTGCCACTGATTATAGATGCGCCGGTTGGCGGCATACAAAATCGTCGCACGTTTGCGCGCGCGGGTAATCCCGACATAGGCCAGACGACGTTCTTCTTCGAGGCCCTTGACCCCGCTTTCATCCATGGCGCGCTGATGGGGGAAAACACCTTCCTCCCAACCGGGCAAGAAGACATAGTCAAATTCGAGCCCCTTGGCCGCGTGCAGGGTCATGATGGTGACTTTTTCCTGCGCGTCATTCTGCTCGTTTTCCATGACCAGTGAAACATGTTCAAGGAAGCTGGTCAGATTTTCGAACTCGCCAATGGCGGAAACAAGTTCCTTAAGGTTTTCAAGGCGGCCCGGCGCATCGATTTCCTTTGATGTGCGCCACATATCGGTATAGCCGCTTTCATCAAGGACGGTTTCAATCACCTCGACATGGGAACTGCCTGCCAGCATCTCGCGCCAGCGTTTAAAATCGCCCAGCAATCCGCCGATGGCTTGGCGCATTTTGGGTTTCAGTTCTTCGGTATCAATCAGATCACGCGCCGCCGATGGCAATGAAATTGCCTGATCACGGGAATATTGATGCAAGGTCTGAAGCGTTGCCTTGCCAACCCCGCGCTTGGGCACATTGACGATACGCTCGAAGGCCAGACTGTCATCGGGCTGCGCGACCAGACGGATATAGGCCAGCGCATCACGGATTTCCTGACGCTCGTAAAAGCGTGGACCACCGACAACCCGGTACGGGATACCCAGCGTGATCAGCCGTTCTTCAAATTCACGGGTCTGGAAACCGGCACGCACCAGAATGGCCATTTGGGACGCGCCAATGCCCCGGCTTTGAAGGGCTTCGATATCTTCGCCGACCAGCCGTGCCTCGGCCTCGCCATCCCAGACACCTTTGACAAAGACCTTTTCGCCAGTGTCGATTTCCGTCCAAAGCTGTTTGCCCAGACGCCCGTCGTTAAAAGTGATCAGTTTTGACGCGGCGGCCAGAATATGCGGCGTTGAACGATAATTCTGTTCAAGTCGCACCACCTTGGCACCGGGGAAATCGGATTCAAAACGCAGGATATTGCCGACCTCGGCCCCGCGCCAGCTATAGATCGCCTGGTCATCATCACCGACACAGCAGATATTGCGATGAACCATCGCCATCGCGCGCAGCCACAGATACTGCGCAACGTTGGTATCCTGATATTCATCGACCAGAATATAGCGGAAGGTGCTTTGATACTGGCGCAGCACTTCGGGATGTTGCTGGAACAGGGTCAGGCAATGCAGCAACAAATCACCGAAGTCGCACGCATTCAGGACCTTCAAACGTTCCTGATAAATCCTGTAAAGATGCTTGGCCCCGCCATTGGCGAACTCAACACTTTCATTGACCCGTTCGGGCGTCAGTCCCTTGTCCTTCCAGCGCTGAATGATGCCCATCAATTGCTTGGCCGGCCATTTTTTCGGATCGATCTGTTCGGCATCCATGATCTGCTTAAGCAGACGGACCTGATCGTCACTATCAAGGATCGTGAAGTTTGATTGCAGCCCGATCAGTTCGGCATGACGACGCAACAAACGTGCTGATAACGAGTGGAAGGTTCCCAGCCACCATCCTTCGACCGGACGACCAAGGGCATGGGCAACACGTTCCTGCATTTCCTTTGCCGCACGATTGGTAAAGGTCACGGCAAGGATTTGCTGGGGATGCAGGCGCTCTGTCTGGGCCTTGGTTTCAAGCAAATGCGCCAGGCGCGTGGTCAGAACCCGCGTTTTGCCAGTGCCCGCACCGGCAAGCACAAGCAACGGCCCGTCAAGCGTTTCGACAGCATCGCGCTGCTCGGCATTCAGATTGTCGAGATATGCCGGGGCCGGCGCATCACCAAGACGCATTTCCGGGCTGGCGGCGAATTCATCAATTTCGAAGGGATCATCCATCATGGCGGCATATATATCACGCTGTGTTCCAAGGACCAGCCTTGCATGGGATGCGGCCGGGTATTTTTTCCATTCTGCAACAAAACAGGAACATCCACCAACCCTTTCCCGAGCGTCCCCCTCAGAAAATCAATATTTGTGCGCCAGTTTTTTCAGCCTTCCCCGTGAATTCAGATAACAACGCAATTCTAAACGAAGGCAAGAAAATGAGCGGCATCAGCAGCATGAGCGGCAGCATCGCGCAAATCCTCAGTCAAAACAGTCAGGCTGCGGGTTCTTCGAAAGGCAGCGACGACGCATCCAGCCTTGAGGGCCTTGGCGGATTTTCACTTCTCGCAATGAGCGGCGGCACCTCTGGCGCTTCGGATGCGATGGGCGATCTGACATCGCAAAGCGAGGCCATAACAGGTCAGCTTTCAGACTCGATCATGTCGATGTTGCTTGAATTGCAGGAAACCAGCACCACAACCGACGGCAACAGCAGCTTTGACGCACAGCGCCTGTTTTCGGACATGGATACCGATGGTGACGGCACCCTGACCAAGGACGAGTTCATGGCCGCCGCCCCGGATGACGTGACAAGCGAGATGTCAGAAAATCTTTGGAATGTCATGGCCGGTTCAGAAGCCGAAAGCATTTCCGAGGATGACTATCTTGCATCCATGATGCCACCAAGCGGGGCCATGCCTGCCAGCGGTGATAGCGCTGGCACCGACGAAGACAGCATGCTGAACAGCATGGCGGCCGCCATGGGCCCCGACGGCACGTTTGATCCGCTTGACACCAACGAGGATGGCATGGTCAGCCTGTCAGAAATTATGGCAGCAGCCCCGCAGGACGCCACACCATCCCAAAGCAGCCTGCCTGATAACAGCAGCAGCAGCGATACAGATGCGATAAACGAGCAATCATCGAGCAATGCCCAAGGCTTTGATATCGAGCGCGAAACATTTGGCAGCAAACTGTTGGCACAGGTTATTTCCTGAATGCCTCTGACAATCGGAACTGATCAAGTTCTCTAATCACTCTGCTTGCAGTTTTACCATCCCAAAGCGGGATTTTGCAGACAGGGTGTGTTTCGGCCCTGCTCCGCTGAACATGATCAATTGCTGTGCTGGCCAGCTCCGAGACTCTGACAAGACGGTTCGTCCCATCCGTCACGGTAACGGGTCGTTCGGTTGATGGCCGCAAGGTCAGGCAGGGAATGCCAAGCCAGGTTGTTTCTTCCTGAACACCGCCGGAATCCGTGATCACCAATTTCGCATCACGGATGAGACGGCCAAAGGCCGAATACCCCAATGGTGGCAACAACCGTATCCCTGCCTTTTCAAGGACGGTGATTTGGCCACCAAGCGCCAACTGTTGTTGCGTTCGCGGATGAAGCGGCAGACATACAGGAATATGTCTGGCAATTTCGCACAGCTGCTGACAGATAGAAGACAGCGTATCGGGCGTATCGACATTGCCCGGTCGATGTAATGTCACAACGACATAATCCTGACCACGCAGTTCAAGACGATCAAGAATCCCGTCCCGTTTGATCGCCCCGCCCATCATCATCAATGTATCAATCATGATATTTCCGACCCGTCTGATCCGATCAGAGTCGATCCCCTCGGCCAACAGATTGACATCGGCATCCTGCGACGGTGTTAAATGCAAATCCGCCATTTGATCAATTTCGATCCGATTGCGTTCTTCCGGAACAGACAGATCAAAACATCGCAAACCGGCTTCCAGATGGATCAGCGGAATACCCCTCTCGTAAGCAACTTTTCCGGCGGCAAGGGATGCAGTGACATCCCCGACCACCAAAACGGCATCCGGGCGATCTAAACGACACAGGTCCAGATATTGATCCATCATCTGTCCCAGCACGTCTTCATCCCCGTGCCTGTCCCATTCAAGGATATGGTCCGGATCGGGCAAACCCAGTTCGCGCCAGATCATGGATGCCATCGCGTCATCACGGTGCTGCGCCATATGGATGAAGGATGGCCGGATGACTTCATGGCGGTGCAGCTCGCGCCACAGAGGTGCAATTTTCATAAAGTTGGGACGTGCACCGGCAATCAGGTGAAGTTTCATCTGCGTTCGCATCAACCAGTCATCATCGGCAAAATTCGACCATCACCTTACCCTAATAGACAAGGGAAATGACATCTAACCCTCTTTGGTATCGGTATTTTTTGCCTGTTATGCCGATGTGGATGTCCTGAAAACCTCTTTATTCGACAAAGGGTAATTTCCAATTTTCTTATGCAGATTGGAAAGCCTTGTGTGGTCCGGGAATTGCTTGGATTTCAAGTGAAAAGTATCCGTTGGTGGTCCCTATATCGTTTCGGGACTGTCCGCGGTGCTTTGTGCATCCCACAAGAAGGGTTCTCGACATGAGTACAATTTTTGGATTGGGCAACGGGTTGCCAATGTCTTCCCGGGCCAGTTCTGCGGAACGGTCAGGTGCACACGAAGGTATCGAGGGTTTTAGCGCAGGTAGCGCTGTACCTGTATTGACCACGGGCGAAAACAGATCGGAAACCGGCACCGCCAAAAGCCAGCTTTCCGACGCGATGCAGTCCGTAATGCTCGAATTTCAGGAAATCGGGTCCGGGTCATCAAGCTTTGCAGCTGCCATGGCAGATGTTCAGGGCAATGATAACGGGTCCGATCATCAACCGGTTGGTGATGTGTTTGCATCATCTTCCAAATCTGAGACCTCCGAAGATGACGTCCTGAATGCCAAGAAGGACGCCGACGAGGAATTCAGATCGGCACTGCGTGAGGCCAATTCTGTTCCGGTCAAAGATGAAAACCGGAACGAAAAGGCGGAACGCCAAAGACAACAGGACCGTCAGGAACTTGAACAGGCGGAACAAGCTGCGACCAATCTTCCCGAAGACGTCGCAGGTCTGGACAGCCGGGTTACAGCCCAGGTCCTGCATGGACAACAGGTTCGAAAATCATTTGGCCAGAATGCTATGGCTGCGTGATCCGGTCCCTGTAAGCACATCGCAAAAGAGCAGCGCCACGGCGCTGCTCTTGTTTTTTGGGTCAATGATTTCCGATCAGAACAGCTTGGGCGGTGCGTCGCCACGTTCTTCGCTTTGCAGTTCGAGCAACGCGTTATTATAGGCCATCATCGCGTCCTTTTCGTGCACGAAGCCGATCATTTCGCGATCTTCTTCGTTATTGAGAACCGGCAAATGTTCTTCGCCGGTTTGCTCCATCAGGCGGATGGCTTTTTCAATGCTGTCTGTCCGATACAAAACCGGTGGCTTGGATCGTGCAACTTCGCCTGCGGTAACTTCGGACCCCAGATTGGGATCAAAGGCAGCATGGCGTAAATCGGTCAATGTGATCGTGCCATGCAGTTTGGCATTGTCATCAATCACGAACAGTTCCGAATACGGGGCATTGATCAGTTTTTCGCGAATGACCGGAAGACCTTCGGTCAGCGGGACCGTTTCATATTCCGACTTCATGATGTCGGCGACCTTCATCATGCGCAGCAAATTCATCTCGCGGCCCCATCGGGTCGAAAGGCCGCGGCATTTCAATTGCCACTGGAAGAATGATCCACCCTGGAATTGATCCATCACCACAGACGCCAGAACCGATGCCACCATCACCGCCACAGTCAGGGCATAGTCCCCAGTCAGTTCAAAGATGATCAGGGTTGTTGAAATTGGCGCACCCAGAACAGCAGCCGCAACCGCCCCCATCCCGACAAGTGTGTATGCTGCATACCCGGACGACAGATCAGGAAACACACTGGTGGCAAGGAAGCCAAACGCCCCGCCAAGCATCGCGCCCAGGAACAATGCCGGACTGAACATGCCCCCCGCAAAACCAAGCCCCATGCAAATCGCGACAACAAACGCCTTGGCAAACAGAAGCCCCAGCATGAAGGGGAAGCTGTAAAGCTCGTAAAGCGCGTCATTCATCCCGCCATAACCGACACCAATGATCTGCGGGAAGATCAAACCAACCAATCCAACCACCAAGCCGGCAATTGCCGGGCGCAGCCACAGGGGTGCTTTGGCTTTATCGGCGGTTTTCTGAACAATCGGAATGGTTCTGACCACCAGAACAGCGGTTACACCGGCAAGAATGCCCAGCAGGGCAAAGGCCGGAAATTCCCAGAATGACTGGATATGATGAACCGGAAACTGGAAGGCCACACCCTGCCCGTAATAAAGGCGCGTGATCACAGTCCCGGTTACAGATGCCAGAACAATCGGCGCAAATGCCGTCAGGGCATAATGACCAAGGGCAACCTCATGGGCAAACAAGGCCCCGGCAAGCGGCGCATTGAAGGAAGCCGCCACTGCGGATGCCACACCACATCCCAAAAGTGTCCGCGCCGCAGAACGCCGTAAATGAAGAATTCGCGCAAGCCATGCCCCAAACGACGCCCCCATATGGACAACCGGCCCTTCGCGACCGAGCGACGCCCCACTGCCAAGCGACACCATACTGGCCACGGCACTTTTGATACCGCACCGTGTTGACATGCGTGCATCATGAAAAGACGCCGCATCAATCACATCGGCCACCCCGTGCGGCCGTTTCCCTGGCAGGAACTTGTATATGAAAATACCGACAATCAGTCCGCCCGCGGTTGGACCAAGGACAAGCTGCCAGACAGGAAGATCAATCAGATGGCGATGAAGTGCCTCGTCCGACGTGCCGTAAAACAGGCTTTGCACAAACAACAATCCGTCGCGGAACAGAATGGTGCCACCGCCTGCAAGTGCGCCAACCACCAGTGCCAAAATCGAAAGAACCAGCTGCTCGCTTTTGACGATGCGACGCATACGGTTCAAAACAATGTTCGATTTCAGAAGCTTTTCAGCCATATCAGCCTTACCGGGTTGGCAATTTCGCGACAAGATGGATCATAGGATCAGGTTTTCCTGCGAATAAAGGGTAAAGACCCGGAAGGCTATGAATAATTTCGCAATTCAGCCATCAGGTTTGCGTCAAACGCCTTTCAAAAAACGATCATTGCCTTTGATACGGAAAATAAAGCATTCTGCGGCTTCCGTTCAGTTTGCTGACGCCACCCGAACCGTTTGATACGGAACCCGAAAAATGAATGATCCCCGACCAACGGGTAGTGCTGCGGCACGTCCACTGCCCGGCTTTGCCGAATTTGTATGTCTGATGGCAATCACCATCGGACTTGTCGCCCTGTCGATTGACAACCTGCTGCCGGCCTTTGGCCCGATTGCCGAGGATTTCGGCATCACGGACGGCAATCAGATGCAGATGCTGATTTACGTCTTCATGATCGCCTTTGGCCTGATGCAGATTGTTTATGGTCCGCTTGCTGACAGCTTTGGCCGTCGGCCTGTCCTGATTGCCGGACTTGGCATTTATGCCGTCGGCACCATCATGGCGATCTTTGCAGACAGCTATGATCATTTGCTTGTTGCCCGCTTCGTGCAGGGCCTTGGCGCGGCTGCTCCGCGCGTGTTGACCATGGCAATCACCCGTGACTGTTTCGAAGGACGTGAAATGGCCCGCGTTATGTCCTTTGTCATGATGGTGTTCATTATTCTGCCGGTCTTTGCCCCGGCATCGGGCAGCCTTATCCTTGCGCTTGCGAACTGGCACATGATTTTCGTCAGCACACTGGTTTTGGCGATTGCGATTGTTTGCTGGTATCTGCTGCGGATGCCAGAAACGCTGCACCCCGAATATCGGCACAAATTGTCGGTGTCGCGCATTGCCCGCGACATCAAAACAACGGTGACCAATCGTCAGACCCTTGGCTACTCTACCGCCATGGGGGTGATGTTCGCGTGCCTCATGGCCTATATCGGATCAGCCCAGCAAATCTTTGAAACCGAGGTTTATGGGCTTGGCGTCTGGTTCCCGCTGGCATTCGGAATGATTGCCGCCTGCATGAGTTTCTCGTCTTTCATCAATGCACGTCTGGTAAGAAAGCTTGGCATGCACAAGATTTCGCATGCAGCGCTGTTCTTCATGACGATCAGCAGCCTTGTGAATGTGATGATTGCAATCGGCTTTGATGGCAAACCGCCGCTACTGGTGTTTGGCGTCGGCCTTACCATGACTTTGTTCTGTTTCTCGCTGACCATGCCGAACTTCAACTCGCTTGCCATGGAACCGGTCGGTGCGATTGCGGGTACAGCATCTTCCGTAACCGGGGTCTATAGCACGCTGATCGGTGTTGTTGCCGGGGGCATCATTGGCCAGCAATTCGATGGCACGGTCATTCCGCTTTTGGCCGGGTATTTCTGCCTTGGTTTGATTGGCATCGTGATTGTCGGCATTACCGAACGCGGAAAGTTCTGTCGGGCAACCCATTAATTCCCGCGCAGACCCCAAAGAAAAAAAGCCCCGCAGAGTGCAGTCTGCGGGGCTTTTCATTGCGACCAGTCAGAACATCATGCCTGACGTGGATCGTAATTCAGGTTCGAGGCCAACCAGCGTTCTGCCTCTGCCAATGTCATGCCCTTGCGTTCGGCATAGCTTTCGACCTGATCGCGTTCGATTTTGCCAAGGCCGAAATATTTGGCTTCGGGATGGGCAAAATAGAAACCGCTAACCGACGATGCCGGGGTCATGGCACAGCTTTCGGTCAGGGAAACACCGACATTTTCCACCGCATTCAAAAGCGACCAAAGGGTACGTTTTTCGGTATGTTCCGGGCAGGCCGGATATCCCGGTGCCGGACGAATACCGCGATATCCCTCTGCGATCAGTTCGTCATTGCCAAGATTTTCGTCTGCGGCATATGCCCAAAGCTCCTTACGGACCTTTTCGTGCATCCGCTCGGCAAAGGCCTCGGCAAAGCGGTCGCCAAGAGCCTTGACCAGGATCGAATTGTAATCGTCATGCTCAGCTTCGAGCTTTGATGCAATCTGCTCGACTTCCGGGCCGGCTGTCACAACAAAGCCGCCGATATAATCAGTCTTGCCGCTGTCTTTCGGCGCAATGTAATCGGCCAATGCACGGTTCGGGCGCTTGTTGTTTTCGCGGAACATCTGCTGGCGCAAGGTGCGCAGCATGACCGGTTCATTCTGATCAGGCGCCGGGGTGACTTCGATATCATCACCGACCGAGTTTGCAGGCCAGATGCCAACAACGGCCTTTGGCTTGAACCATTTTTCAGCCACGATGCGTTTCAGCATCGCCTGCGCATCATCATAAAGACCACGTGCCGTTTCACCGACAACCTCGTCCTTAAGAATATCCGGGAAACGGCCATGCAGTTCCCAGGTTTCAAAGAACGGTTTCCAGTCAAAGCGTGCAACCAGTTCTTCAAGATCGAAATCTTCGAACACGGTGATGCCCGGCTTCGCCGGTGCCGGAACGTCATAGGCATCCCAGTCAAGTTGAACCTTGTTGGCGCGTGCATCTGCAATGGCGAAACGTTTTTTCTGCAATTGCTGGGCGGCATGTTTTTCCGCCATCGCCAGATATTCGTTGCGGATTTCAGTTGTAAAGCGTTCGCGATGGGTTTCCGAAACCAGCTGGCTTGCAACACCGACCGCACGCGATGCGTCGATCACGTAAACAACCGACTTGTTATAATTCGGTGCGATCTTGACCGCGGTGTGAACCTTGGACGTCGTCGCCCCGCCGATCAGAAGCGGAATATCAAGACCTTCGCGTTCCATCTCGGCCGCGACATAGGTCATTTCTTCAAGCGACGGCGTGATCAGGCCCGAAAGACCGATCATGTCGACCTTTTCGGCCTTGGCAGTTTCGATGATTTTCTGGGTCGGAACCATCACACCAAGATCAAGGACCTCGAAATTGTTACACTGAAGAACCACACCAACGATGTTTTTGCCGATGTCATGAACATCGCCCTTCACAGTCGCAAGCAGGATCTTGCCGTTGCTTTCCCGTACGCCGTCTTTTTCATCTTCGATGAACGGAATCAGATAGGCGACGGCCTTTTTCATGACACGGGCAGATTTAACCACCTGTGGCAGGAACATCTTACCGGCACCAAACAGGTCACCGACAATGTTCATTCCATCCATCAATGGCCCTTCGATCACGTGAAGTGGCTTGTCGGCCTGTTGACGGGCTTCTTCGGTATCTTCTTCGACGAATTCGGCAATGCCGTTGACCAATGCATGGGCCAGACGTTCATTGACCGGCTTCTTACGCCATTCCAGATCGGCTTTCTTTTCCGGACCACCCGTGCCCTTGTATTTTTCAGCCACTTCAAGCAAACGGTCGGTTGCATCCGGACGACGGTTCAGAATGACATCTTCGACACGTTCGCGCAGTTCAGCCGGAATTTCTTCATAAACAACCAGCTGACCGGCATTGACGATACCCATATCAAGCCCGGCTTTGACCGCGTAATACAGGAAGACCGAATGCATGGCTTCACGGACCGGATTGTTGCCACGGAACGAGAAGGAAACGTTCGAAACACCGCCGGAAATCTTGGCATACGGAAGATGTGCCTTGATCAGTTTACAGGCTTCGATGAAGTCGACAGCATAATTGTCATGCTCTTCGATGCCGGTCGCGACCGCAAAGATGTTCGGATCGAAGATGATATCTTCCGGCGGGAAACCGACCTTTTGAACCAGAACGTCATAGCTGCGTTTGCAAATCTCGAATTTGCGATCAACCGTATCAGCCTGGCCTTTTTCATCAAAGGCCATGACAACAACAGCCGCACCGTAACGACGCAGTTTTTTGGCCTGTGCGATAAAGGGTTCTTCGCCTTCCTTCAAACTGATCGAGTTCACGATACCCTTGCCCTGAAGGCATTTCAGACCGGATTCAATCACGTTCCATTTGGAACTGTCGACCATGATCGGCACACGGGCAATATCGGGCTCGGCTGCAATCAGGTTGATGAACTTGACCATCGCTGTTTCGGCATCAAGCATCGCATCATCCATGTTGATGTCGATGATCTGTGCGCCGTTTTCGACCTGTTGGCGGGCGATTTCAAGGGCCGCATCGTAATCTTCATCGACGATCAGCTTTTTGAATTTCAGCGAACCGGCAACGTTGGTACGTTCACCAATATTGATAAATCTGGAAATGTCGGTCATGGGCCTGTTCGATCTCTTTTCAGCAATCAATATCGGGTTCAGGCAGCGTCAAACGGCTCTAGGCCGGACAAACGCATTCTCGGTTCGATCTTTGGCAAGGAACGCGGATTGGCATTGGCAACCGCATCGGCAATCGCCTTGATATGCGGCGGCGTTGTACCACAGCACCCACCCAGCAGGTTAACCATACCGGTTTCGGCCCATTCCTTGACCAGCGCTGCCATTTCGGCATCACTTTGATCATATTCACCAAATTCGTTCGGCAAGCCGGCATTCGGATAAACCGATACGCGGCATTCTGCAATACGTGACAGTTCCTGCACATAGGGGCGCAGCTGGGCAGCGCCAAGGGCGCAGTTCAAACCGATGGAAAACGGCTTGGCGTGACGGACCGAGTTATAGAACGCCTCGGTGGTCTGCCCCGAAAGGGTACGGCCAGACGCATCGGTGATGGTGCCCGAGATCAGGACCGGAACATCTTCACCGCGTTCTTCAAGAACCTCGTCGATGGCAAACAATGCCGCCTTGGCGTTAAGCGTATCAAAAATGGTTTCAACCAGAAGCGTATCCGCCCCGCCATCCAGCAAGCCGTTTGCGGCTTCTTTGTAGGCGTCTTTAAGCTGATCAAAGGTGATCGCACGATAACCCGGATTATTCACATCCGGCGAGATTGACGCTGTGCGGTTGGTCGGACCAATGGCCCCGTTCACAAAGCGCACATCACCGGGATGGGCGGCTTCCCATTCGTCACAGGCCTGACGGGCGATCTTGGCGCTTTCGAAATTGATCTCGTAGGCCAGTTCTTCCATGCCGTAATCGGCCTGGGCAATCGTCGTCGCACTAAAGGTGTTCGTCCCCTGAAGGTCTGCACCCGCGGCAATATATTGAAGATGGATGTCCTTGATGATGTCCGGACGGGTCAGCGACAAAAGATCGTTGTTGCCTTTGACATCCTGTTTCCAGTCGGCAAACCGTTCACCGCGATAATCTTCTTCGGTCA
Source organism: Thalassospira profundimaris (assembly GCF_003326675.1). GTDB lineage: Bacteria > Pseudomonadota > Alphaproteobacteria > Rhodospirillales > Thalassospiraceae > Thalassospira > Thalassospira aquimaris. The sequence goes on along the minus strand of NZ_JPWF01000003.1, from coordinate 104,431 downwards.
GTTTGTGCTTCTGGATCATGGTGCCCATGGCGCCATCAAGGATCAGAATCTTTTCTTCGGCCCGTTTGCGCAGCAGGGCGACGCGTTCCTTGCGATCATTCATCGTTTTCATCCAGTCTTTCAGTCATGCTTTACAATGGTGGGCAGCTCGGAATTCAGGCAGCAGCCTTATCCGTTCCGCGAATGCCCAGCGCATGGCAGATGGCATAGGTCAGTTCGGCGCGGTTCAGGGTATAGAAGTGGAAGTCGCTTACGCCTTCCTTCATCAACCCTTCAACCTGTGAAATGGCTTCATGGAATGCAACCATGCGGCGCGTTTCCGGATCTTCATCAAGACCATCAAAACGCCAGTGCAGCCGTTCGGGCACAGAAGCACCACACATGTCGGCAAATTTCAACAAAGATGCGAAATTCGTCACCGGCAGGATACCCGGAACAATCGGGGCTGAGATCCCGGCAGCATTACATTTGTCACGGAAACGAAGATAGGTTTCGTTATCAAAGAAGAACTGCGTGATCGCGCGGTTTGCACCTGCATCGATCTTGCGTTTCAGATAATCAATCTCGAAATCGGCACTTGGTGCGTCGGGATGCATTTCCGGATAGGCCGATACCGAAATATCAAAATCGGCAATTTCTTTCAGACCGGCGACCAGATCAACCGCATAAGGATAACCGCCCGGCGTCGGTTCATAGCTATCACCGGCATCAGGCAAATCACCACGAAGGGCCACGATCGAACGAATGCCTTCGTCCCAGTATTTCCGGGCGATGTCTTCAATCTCTTGCTTGGTATGACCAACGCAGGTCAGATGGGCTGCTGCGGGGATACCGGTTTCGCCCTGAATACGGGTGACACTGCCATGCGTGCGGTCGCGTGTCGTCCCGCCCGCACCATAGGTTACCGAGACAAATGATGGGTTCAACGGCGCAAGCCGATGGATCGACCGCCACATGGTTTCTTCCATCTTCTCCGTTTTCGGGGGGAAGAATTCGAATGAAACGCGCAGATCGTTGCGTGCTGCCTGTTTTTCTTGAACCGTCATCATATCAATCCTGTCTTCAACTTCCCTTGGATCGGGACTTTATTATTGGGCGGGCATCGCGGGTTATTCCGCAGCCCTGTCTGTACTGTTGGTGCGTGTCTGTCCGGTCTCGCGCATGGCGGCATGTGCGGTCCAGATTCGTACGGTCAAAGGCTTGCCGGGCAGGTTTATGACATTGTCGAACACGAGTTCACATGCGTGAAACCACGTATTGATCGACGAATCCTCGAACCCAAGTCGGCGATGGGCGTGTTCTTCGCGTAACTCGTCGCGATCATGGGCAGCAAAATCAACCACCACAAGCTTGCCACCGGGCGCCAGAACACGTGCGGCCTCGGCAATTGCGACATCGGGCTTTTCTGCGAAATGCAGGACCTGATGCAGGGTCACGACATCAAACATTCCGCCCGGATACGGCAACTGATACATATCGGCCTGACGGACAAGACAGTTCGACAGGTCAGCACGCTGCAAACGTGCCCGTGCCACGGCCAGCATCTCGCGGGACATATCAACACCGACACCTTCCTCGGCATTGCGACCCAGCAACTCGAGAATGCGGCCAGTACCTGTTCCGATATCAAGAATACGACCGCCGCTCAGATCACCAACCGCATCAAGCAAGGCCTGCTCGACCACGGCCTCGTCAACATGCAGGGAACGGATTTGGTCCCAGTCCTCTGCATTGGCACGGAAATATTCGGTCGCAATCTTTTCGCGCTGTGCCTTGACCTGATCAAGACGCGCCCGATCAAGTGACATGATTTCATCATCCGCAGGCAGCAGTGCCAGAATCGGCTGAACAAGGTCGGCCCCTGCCCCGGAATGCGGTGTGCGGTAAAAAACCCATGTACCTTCACGAAAACGAACAAGAAGTCCGGCCTCGCACAGCAATTTCAGGTGACGGGAAACACGCGGCTGGCTCTGACCGATGATCTGCGTAATCTCGCTGACCGTCAGTTCGCATTCGGCACAAATAGCCAGCAGACGAAGCCTTGTGGCCTCCGCCGCTGCACGCAATCTTGCCAAAACCTGTTCCATTACCTGCACTCCCGGTTACGAAAAACAGATATAAAGATATGTTTATATTTTATCAATGATTATTTTCCTATCCGAAAGGGGTATGACAAATAAGTCACACGATAAAAGCACTTGATCCCTTTCAACTTTTTGTATGCTGGCGTTTAAATTCGCCCTATGCTAACCACATATTTATTCGAGACGTACGCGATACGTGATCAGGCTTCGTGAGCAGGAAGTTGATCGGTAACGTTTTTTGGTGGTCCCGCACGAGAAACGTCTTGGGTCAGGAAGTCTATGTATCGAACATCGGTTGGCTAAAAATAATGAAGTTTCGAACTTTACTTTCACTCTGTGCTGCTGGTTCGCTGTCTTTGTTGACGGCTTGTGCTTCGACAGAACCCGCACAGGATATGAGTGATTTTGACCCGATTGAACCGGTCAACCGTGTCGTACACGGTGTTAACGGCGCAGTCGATTTCATGCTGCTTTACCCGGCTGCCATGTGGTATCGCGACATCGCACCGGAGCCGGTCAAAACCTCGGTTTCGAGTTTCGTGCGCAACCTTAATGAACCGTTGAACTCTCTCAACGCGTTGCTGCAGGGCGATCCTGAACAGGCTGCGGCCTCGATTCAGCGCTTTATTATGAACTCGACTCTGGGCTTCCTCGGCTTCAATGACGTTGCAGCCGATTTTGGCATCCCTTATCGCCGCGAAGATTTCGGTCAGACCCTTGCGCATTATGGCGTCGGTGCTGGTCCGTATATCGTTCTTCCGCTGCTTGGTCCGTCCAACCTGCGTGATGGCATTGGCATTGGCGTCGATTACGTTGCCAACCCGCTGACCTGGGGATCCCGGAACAGTGACACAGCCGAGGCACTTTATCTTGGCTCAATCGGTCTGAGCGCCCTGCATTACCGTTACGCAACGGTCAATCAGCTGAACGAGCTTCAGAAGTCGTCACTTGATTACTATGCAGCCTTGCGCAGCCTGTATCGTCAGCAGCGTAACACCCTGATCCGTAACGGCGCCCCGGCACCGGCTTCGGAAATCGAAGGTGAAAGCGCCGAATTCAGCTTTGACGACGCAGTCGAAGCCGCAAGCCAGTAAGAGCAGACCATGACCAAGAGCAAGTTCATCCTCCCCGCAGTCGCTGCTTTGCTTGCAGCCACTGCGTGGAATGCTCCGGTTGCGGCATCAACCGCATCGGCACCTGTGCAGGCAGAGATTGCAGCAGCACAAAGTGCTAGCGCGGTTATTCAGACTCTTGCAGATCAGGCAATGACCGAACTGACAGACGAATCTCTTGCTGATGATGTCCGTCGCCAGAAATTCGTTGCCCTGATGGATCGATATTTTGAAATGGACGTCGTGTCGCGCTTTGTGCTCGGCCGTTACTGGCGTTCAATTTCAAATGAAGAGATCAACGAGTTTTCCAAGCTTCTTCAGAACTATCTCGCGCTGAACTATGCCAACCAGTTCAAGGCGTTTAATGGCGAACAATTCGTCGTTGGCAGCGAGACCGAGAAGAACAAGGACACCTTCGTCAATTCTCAGTTCGTGCGCCCGGATGGACCGCCGGTTAATATCGTCTGGCGCATGCGTATGTTTAATGACCATTACAAGATCATTGATGTTGCCATCGAGGGTCTGAGCATGGGTATCACCCAACGCGACGAATTCACCTCGGTTATCCAGCAGAACAATGACGATGTAGGTGCTCTGACCGCCGCTCTTAAAGCGAAAACCGGTTTGTAAGACATTCGATCATCGCGCAAGATCAAAGCCGCCTCCTTCTGGATGGCGGCTTTTGTTTTACCTGCTCACCCCATTAAACGCAAAAAGGCCACCCGAAGGTGGCCTTTCGCATTTCAAAGCAGCAATCCCAACAATTAGCGGGTAAGCGGCTTGTACTTGATGCGGTGCGGGCGGCTGGCCTCTTCACCATAGCGGCGTTTGTAATCCGCTTCGTATTCCTGATAGTTGCCTTCGAACCATTCGACGTGCGAATTGCCTTCGTAAGCCAGGATGTGGGTCGCGATACGGTCAAGGAAGAAACGATCGTGCGAGATAACCACAGCACAGCCGGCAAATTCCAGCAGACCTTCTTCAAGGGCGCGAAGCGTATCAACGTCAAGATCGTTGGTCGGTTCGTCAAGCAGCAGAACGTTTGCGCCGGATTTCAGCATCTTGGCAAGGTGTACGCGGTTACGCTCACCACCGGAAAGCTGGCCGACTTTTTTCTGCTGGTCTGCACCTTTGAAGGCAAACTGCGAGACATAGGCACGCGAGGACATCGGACGTTTACCCAAAAGGATCTCATCCAGTCCGTCCGAAACTTCCTGCCAAACGGTTTTGTTCGGATCAAGTGCATCACGCGACTGATCAACATAACCCATCTTGACGGTTTCACCGATCTTCAGCGTTCCGGCATCCGGGGTATCAGCACCGGTCAGCATTTTGAACAGCGTGGTTTTACCCGCACCGTTCGGACCGATCACACCAACGATACCACCCGGCGGCAGACGGAAATGCAGATCATCAAACAGAAGTTTCTCGCCAAATGCCTTGGTCAGGCCTTCTGCGGTGATAACTTCATTGCCCAGACGCTCGGACACCGGAATAACGATCTTGGTCGAATCCGGTACGGCCTTGGCGGCTTCGGCGACAAGATCATCATAGGCACGAACACGGGCCTTGGATTTTGCCTGACGACCTTTCGGGTTCTGACGAATCCAGTCCAGTTCCGAAGCCAGCTGCTTCTGACGGTTGCCTTCCTGACGGGCTTCCTGTGCCAGACGCTTCTGTTTCTGCTCCAGCCAGGACGAATAGTTGCCTTCGTACGGGATGCCTTGACCACGGTCGAGTTCAAGGATCCAGCCGGTAACGTTATCAAGGAAGTAACGATCGTGGGTAACCAGAATAACAGTACCCTGATAGTCTTCGAGGTGACGTTCAAGCCAGGCAACCGATTCAGCGTCAAGATGGTTGGTCGGTTCGTCAAGCAGCAGAATGTCAGGCTTTGCCAGAAGCAGACGGCAAAGTGCGACACGGCGACGTTCACCACCTGAAAGCTTGGTCACATCGGCATCTTTGGGCGGGCAACGCAGTGCGTCCATCGCAATTTCAAGCGTACGCTCAAGATCCCAGCCATTGGCCGCATCGATACGTTCCTGAAGTTCTCCCTGCTCTGCAAGGAGATCATTCATTTCGTCATCGGTCATCGGCTCCGCGAATTTGGCACTGATGTCGTTGAAACGCGCCAGATCGTCAACAACCTGCCCGCAACCTTCCATCACGTTGCCAAGAACGTCTTTGGCCGGGTCGAGCTGCGGTTCCTGTTCAAGGTAACCAACATTCACACCCTCTGCCGGCCATGCTTCACCGGCGTAATCCTTTTCGATGCCCGCCATGATTTTAAGCAGCGTCGATTTACCGGCACCGTTGTTCCCGAGAACACCGATTTTAACGCCCGGCAGGAAGGACAGCGTAATGCCCTTGAAAAGTTCGCGACCGCCCGGAAGGATCTTGGTCAGGTCCTTCATGACGTAAATATACTGGTAGGATGCCATTAAATTCCCCATCCAAAATGTCGTTGGGTCCGTCTCGCTCGAGACCGGATCACTACGGCATGCCAAGAAAACATGCCTGAAATACTGAGCCCGTTTGTAACCGACCGGCTTGCCGTTAACAACTTCAAACCGCACATGCCCGTATGCAAGACCTGAGAATAACGCCAACCGCGTAAAACAGGGATATGGGTCGCCTGCATTCAGACACCATCACCAGATCAAAAACCGTCAAACGACGCGACACATATTCGCCCGCGAGAATGCGGTTAAAAGCGTATCTGACATCGCCAAAATCGATTCAAAGTACCCTTGGCACATCAAAAAACATCATTTTTGATAGATTTTAATTCAAAGCACCTCAACCAAAGATGCCGCACCGCACATCAGGAAAAATGGCTGAAATCTTGGTTTTTTGATCTTAGACACTCAATCGTTGCGTCCGTAACCCCCTGTTTCATACGACTAATGATTAGCTTCTGGGGAATTCCGAAAACTGGTATCGATTTTAAAGGGCAACCTGTGTGTCAACACACCCTTGTTGCCTTTTATACATGCGGCCGATCAACAAAAACAAAGCAAATGGTCGGCAGGGGAAGTTATCAATTCTAGGAAGGAGACGCGCGATGGATGAACAAAGCGCAGCCTACTGGAAGAGAAACGTGAAGCTGGTCGCAAGTCTGACTGTGATCTGGTTCATCGTTTCCTACGGTTTCGGCATTCTGTTTGTCGATGCCCTAAACAGTATCGAAATAGCGGGCTTCCAGCTTGGTTTCTGGTTTGCTCAACAAGGGTCCATCTATGTCTTTGTCGCACTGATTTTCGTGTATGTGGCGAAGATGAACAAACTGGACCGCGAGTTCGACGTTCACGAAGACGACGATTGACGCTGGATCTGGGGAGACAGACAAAATGGATCTTACTACCCTTACATATATCGTCGTTGGCTTGAGCTTCGCGCTGTATATCGGCATCGCGATCTGGGCCAAGGCGAGCACCACCGGCGAATTCTATGTCGCTGGCAAAGGTGTGAACCCGGTCGTCAACGGTATGGCGACCGCAGCAGACTGGATGTCCGCTGCTTCCTTCATTTCTATGGCTGGCCTCATTGCCTTCCTTGGCTATGGCGGCTCGGTCTACCTAATGGGCTGGACCGGCGGCTACTGCCTGCTGGCAATGCTTCTGGCACCGTATCTTCGCAAGTACGGCAAGTTCACTGTGCCGGAATTCATCGGGGATCGTTATTATTCCAAAGCAGCCCGTATCGTTGCTGTGATCTGCCTGATCTTTATCTCGTTCACATATGTGGCAGGCCAGATGCGCGGCGTTGGTATCGTGTTCTCGCGCTTCCTTGAAGTCGAAATCCTGACCGGCCTGATCGTCGGCATGGGCATCGTCTTCATCTATGCCGTTCTTGGCGGTATGAAGGGCATTACCTATACCCAGGTTGCTCAGTATTGCGTTCTGATTGTTGCCTACACCATTCCGGCGATCTTCATTGCCTTCCAGCTCACCGGCAATCCGTTGCCGCAGCTGGCATTCGGCTCGACCGTCAATGGTACTGGCGAATTCATGCTTGAACGCCTTAACAAAGTGGTCACGGAACTCGGCTTCCTTGAATATACCACCACCAACAAGTCGACGATTGATATCTTTGCGATCACCGCGGCTCTGATGGTTGGTACAGCTGGTCTTCCGCACGTTATCGTTCGCTTCTTCACCGTGCCGAAAGTGCGTGATGCACGTTCCTCGGCAGGTTGGGCACTGGTCTTCATCGCGCTGCTTTACACCACTGCCCCGGCAGTTGGCGCAATGGCACGTCTGAACCTGACCGAAACCATCCAGACCGGCGAAGTCGGTGCTGAAGATGGCAACCTGTCTTATGAAGAACGTCCGGACTGGATGAAGCGTTGGGAATCCACCGGCCTTCTGAAGTTCGAAGACAAGAACGGCGACGGTCGCATCCAGTACTATAACGATGCGAACAAGGACTTTGCCGCCAAAGCCACCGAATATGGCTGGGCTGGTAACGAACTGACCGTTGACCGTGACATCATGGTTCTGGCCAACCCGGAAATTGCGCAGCTTCCGAACTGGGTCATCGCACTTGTTGCAGCAGGTGGTATTGCCGCCGCGCTGTCGACTGCTGCAGGCCTGCTTCTTGTGATTTCCTCTGGCGTGTCGCATGACCTTCTCAAAGGTACCTTCACACCAGACATGACAGAAGGCCAAGAACTGATGGCTGGTCGTATCGCAGCAGCTGTTGCGATCCTGATCGCAGGCTATCTGGGCTACAACCCACCAGGCTTTGTGGCGCAGGTGGTGGCCTTTGCGTTCGGTCTTGCCGCATCGTCGCTGTTCCCGGTTATCATCATGGGGATCTTCTCCAAGAAAATTAACCGTGAAGGCGCTATTGCAGGGATGTTGACCGGCCTGATCTTCACCATGGGCTATATCCTTGCCTATAAAGGTGTGTTCTTCGAGCCGATCCTGGCCAATACGCCGGACAACTGGCTGTTCGGCATCTCGCCGGAAGGTATCGGTACCGTTGGTATGGTTCTCAACTTCATCGTTGCCTTCGCCGTGTCGAAAGTAACGGCCGAACCGCCAGAGCATATCCAGCACATGGTTGAAGACATCCGCGTTCCGAAAGGGGCAAGCGGCGCAGTTGACCACTAATCGGTCAACCGGTTTACCAAATCTGTTGCAAGCCCCCGGATCATTGATCCGGGGGCTTTTCTTTTGACGCGTTGTCAGGCAACAATAGGCCAGCGGAGGACATGAAGCATGAGCATTGAACTAGAAGAAATTGCTGAATTTTTAAAACAGCATCACCCTTTTGACCTGTTACCTGACGAAGAAATCAATGCCCTGCCCAAACGCCTGACTGCGCGCTATTTCCGGGCTGGCACCAAGGTCCTGTCGCCGGAAGAACAATGTCTTCATCTTTATATTATCCGAACCGGCGGCACCGAAACGCGTGACCCGAACGGACAACTTCTTGCCCGCCTGTCCGAAGGTGAATGTTTTGGCGTGCGCGCGATGTTCCGCAACGGCAAAGCTGCCAACAACATCACGACCCTTGAAGACAGCCTGTGCTATTTGCTGCCCGAAAAAGACTTCCACGGTCTGGCCGACAAATACCCGCAATTCAAATATTTCTTTGCCCAAATGGGCGGCGATCGTCTGCGCAGCGGAATGCAGCTTCTGGAAAGCCGCGACGATGATCAACTTAAACTGATGAGCGTCAAGGTCGCCGACCTGATTGCCCGCGATTTGGTCAGTATCGATAAATCCGCAACCATCCTTGAAGCTGGCAAGCTCATGAGCAAGGAACGGGTTTCCTGTTTGCTTGTGACCGAGGGTGAAGACCACGTCGCAGGGATTATGACTGACCGCGACCTTCGCAACCGGGTTGTCGCGCAGGGCCGAAGCTATGATGATCCGATTACGGAAATCATGACCGCCAATCCGATCTCAATCCATCCTGATGACTATGCCTTTGATGCACTTCTGACCATGACCCGTCATAATGTGCGCCACTTGCCGGTCATGAAGGGCGGCAAGGCCGTCGGCATGATCACGACCAACAATCTGTTGGCCCGTCAGTCCCTGTCCGCGGTTTATATGGCTGGTCGCATTGGCAAGCTGACCGATCCGGCCGATATGGCAAAAGTCATCAAGCAGGTTCCCGAACTGCTTAGCCATCTGATCGAAGCCGGGGCAACGTCACAAAATGCCGGCCATATCGTCACAACCCTTTCGGATGCGGCGACGGTGCGCCTGCTGCAACTGGCCGAGGAAAAGTTCGGCCCGCCGCCCGTCCCCTATGTCTGGGTCGCCGGTGGATCTCAGGGACGCCAGGAACAAACAGCCCTTTCCGATCAGGATAACTGTCTGATCATTGACGATACCTATGATCCCGAACAACACAGCGACTGGTTCAAAGCACTGGCCGAATTTGTCTGCGACGGGCTGAACACGGTTGGATATGTCTATTGCCCCGGCGAGATGATGGCCAAAACCGATCAATGGCGCCAACCGGCCCGCGTCTGGCAGCAATATTTCAACAAATGGATCGAACAACCCGAACCCAAAGCTTTGATGCTGTGTTCGGTCTGGTTTGATTTACGCCCGATCCACGGCACCAAAAGCCTGTTTGACAATCTGCACCGCCTGATTGTTTCCAAGGCCCGGGATAACCGCATTTTCCAAGCCTACATGGTCGGCAATGCGTTGACACATCACGTCCCCCTTGGCTTCTTTAAAAATTTCGTGATGATCCGGGGCGGTGAACATGACAGCACCCTTGATCTTAAACATAACGGCGTTGTGCCGATTGTCGATCTGGCCCGTATTCATGCCTTGGCCAACGGGGTTGATGCGGTAAATACGTTCGAACGCCTGCACGCGGTCAAGTCGTTCCCGTCCATCAGCAAACAGGGGGCATCAGACCTTCTCGATGCATTTGAATTTATCAGCATCACCCGCCTGAAACATCAGGTCCGGCAAATCCGTCGTGGTGATGCACCTGATAACTTCCTGCATCCCGAAAGCCTGTCGGCCTTTGAACGCAGCCACCTCAAAGATGCGTTTTCCGTGATCAAGAACCTTCAAAGTGCACTTGAAAATGCCTTTGGCAAAAGCGGGACCTGATCACTATGGGTTTGCGTCAAAAGATCATCGACAGCCAGATATATCGTGACTTTATCCAGCGCAAGGCAACCGGCCCTTTGCGGACCTATTACGATATCCCGCCTGCAGACCCGTCGCGTTCGGTAATGGATACCGAGTTTATTGCGCTTGATCTCGAAACCACCGGGCTTGATCCCAAACGTGACGAGATCGTAAGCTTGGGCTGGGTCATCATACGCCAATTAGGGGTCGATTTTTCGAGCTGCGAACATGTGCTTGTCCGGCCAAAACGCGAACTGAGTGAAAGTTCGGTTGTTGTCCATCATATCTTTGACAGCGACGTTGCCAACGCTCCGGATATCGGAACGGCACTCGAACATCTTTTGCCGCAAATGGCCGGGCGGGTGCTGATATCCCATCATGCCCCGATCGAGCTTGGTTTTCTGGGGCAGGCCTGCAAACGATGCTTTGGCGCGCCCTTACAAATCCCGACGGTTGATACACTGGTTCTTGCCCTGCGCGATCTGCATCGCAGCGGGCAGCCAATGAAATCGGGCGCACTCAAGCTTGATAACCTGCGACGCAGCCATAATCTGCCGCCATTCCGCGCCCACAATGCCCTTTCCGATGCGATTGCCGCGTCCGGACTGTTTCTTGCCCAGATTGCCAAACGTGATCCGAAAGGCGAACTTGAGCTCAACCGGATACTGCGCTAATCCGAATAAAGGGCGACCGCGCCCAAAAGAAATATAACAGATAACCGGGAGCCACGACCGCATGTATGTCTTTATTTTCACGACAGTTGTCGTTGGTTTCGCCGCCTGTGGGGTGGTATTGCTGCTGTTCCGGTTATGGGGACGCAAGGCCCCGAAATATGTTGTTCCCTTCGTCGCTGCCCTTGCGATGTTTGGCTACATGATCTGGGATGAATATAGCTGGTTTGAACGCTATAACGCCCGCTTGCCCGAGACCATCACCGTCATCCAGACCTTTACCGATGAAAACCCGTTCGCGCCCTGGACGTTGATTTCTGCGCCGGTCAATCGCTTTACCGCCATTGACCGCGACAAGATGGTGATTAATCCGGGCAATCCTGATGCAAAGCGGGTTACCACGCTGCTGCTGAAAAAAGGCGCCGAAACCCTTGCACTGACACATCTTGTTGATTGTGCCACGGGCAAACGTGGCTATGTCACCGCTGACAGCACGCTAGATGACAACGGTTTCCCGACGGATATGAAGGAATGGTTTGACATGCCCGCTGACGACCCGCTCAGAGCCGCAGTTTGCACGTAACCGCCCCCCTTTTTTAAGTCTGTTCACTGTCACAGCCCGCAATCCTGCGGGCTGTTTCTGTTTTCGGACATCCTTGCCGCGTCATGACACCGTCTTTTACCACGGCGCCGGGAAAACTATTTCTATCAGTGGCTTGACCTATCGCTATATCCAATGAAATATAGCGATGCTTTGATCCCCTTTCAGGAGCCCCCAAATGCGTCGCCCATTCAAATATCTCGCCCTTCCTGTTTTTCTGTTCTCAGCGCTCAGCGCCCATGCAGAGGACATCACCGTCTTTGCCGCGGCAAGCCTGACCAATGCCGTGACCACCGCGGCAAAGGCCTATGAAACCAAATCAGGGGATACCATTCAAATCTCCTTCGCCAGTTCATCCACCCTCGCCCGCCAAATTGCTGCCGGCGCCCCGTCCGATATTTTCATTTCTGCAAACCAGAAATGGATGGACTGGTTGGTCGAACAGGACCTGATTGCCCAGGAAACCCGCCACAACATCGTTGCCAACAGTCTTGTGCTGATCGCCCCCAAGGACAGCACCCTGGATGTCATAGACCTTGGCAATGATATTGATCTTGCCGCACTGCTTTCAGACAATGATCGTATTGCCGTTGGCGATCCCGATCATGTCCCGGCCGGCATTTATGCCAAACAGGCGCTTGAACATATGGGTCAGTGGGAAGCTCTTTCCCCGCGCCTTGCACGTGCCGATAACGTCCGCGCCGCACTCGCGCTGGTGGAACGCGGTGAATCGCCGTTGGGCATCGTCTATCGCACTGATGCGGCAATTGCGACAGACGTCAAAATCGTCGGAACCTTCCCCGAAGACAGCCATCCGCCGATCACCTATCCGATTGCCTTGATCAAGGAAGCCCAAACCGACGCGAATGCGAAATTCCTTGCATGGCTTTTGGGGGATGACGCCGGTAAAGTTTTTGCCGATTATGGATTTAATCCGGTTCAGGCAACCAATTCAGGTACATCGCAGTAATGTTCAGTTTGACGCCCGCAGAGATCGAAGCCCTTCTTCTTAGCTTGCGCATTTCGGGCGTCGCTGTTCTTTTTGCCCTGCCCTTTGCCATTCTGGTGGCAACTGCCTTGGCCCTTGGCCGGTTTCCGGGGCGGTTTATTCTTGATGCCGTCGTGCATCTGCCATTGATCTTGCCGCCGGTTGTCATGGGGTATCTGCTTTTGATCGGGTTTGGCACCCGCGCCCCACTTGGTGCATGGCTCCATCAAACCTTCGACATCCGGTTCGTCTTTAGCTGGACGGGGGCGGCACTGGCATCAGCAATTGTCAGCTTCCCGTTTCAGGTGCGCGCCATCCGGCTTAGTCTGGAAAACGTGAATCCCGGACTTTATCAGGCCGCCGAAACGCTTGGCGCAGGGCCAATTGACCGGTTCTTTTCCCTGACTTTGCCCTTTGCCCTGCCCGGCATCATCGCCGGTGCGATTACGGCCTTTGCCGCCAGTCTGGGGGAATTCGGGGCAATCATTACCTTTGTCTCGAACATTCCCGGTGAAACGCGGACTTTGCCACTTGCGATTTATACAGCCATTCAAACGCCCGGCGGTGAACTTGCCGCGGCCCGTTTGGCTGCCCTTTCTATCGGGCTTGCCTTTGCCGGACTGCTTTTGTCTGAAATGGTCATGCGCCAGATCCGCAAGAGGGCCACGGCATGAGTATTGGCGTTAATATCCAGCACAAGATCGGCAATCTGGCCCTTGATGTTGAATTTCATATTCTGGAACCTGGCATCACCGCCCTGTTTGGCCCATCAGGCAGCGGCAAAACCAGCCTGATCAACATCATTGCCGGACTTGAACACCCCAACCGCGGCCATATTCAAATCGGCGATCATGTTGTTTTTGATCATACCCACCGCATAAACCTGCCTGCGCGGCGTCGCCGGATCGGTTATGTGTTTCAGGATGCCCGCCTCTTCCCGCACAAAACGGTTAGTAAAAACCTCTATTTCGGAGCCCGACGCAACCCGGCCAAACTTCCACGCGAAGAACAAACTGCAATTCTTGAGATGCTGGGTATCCTGCCTTTGATGGGACGTCGCCCCACTGCACTTTCCGGCGGTGAAAAGCAGCGCGTAGCCCTTGGCCGGGCGTTACTGTCAAATCCCGATATCCTGTTACTTGATGAACCGCTTTCGGCACTTGATCATGCCCGCAAACAGGAAATCCTGCCGCATTTCGAATGGCTGCGTGATCACCGCAAGATTCCGATCCTTTATGTCACCCATGCTATTGATGAAGTCGCCCGCCTAGCCGACTACATGGTGGTTATGGAACAAGGCAAAACGCTTGCCAGCGGGTCCGTATTTGAAATGCTGGGCCGCACCGATTTGCCGCCTTTGGCTGGGCAATTTGATGCCGGAACCGTCCTGCCTGCCCGCATCGCCAGCCGCGATCCACAGGCTGAAGTCAGTTTTCTTGACTGTGCCGGTCAACGCATAGTCGTTCCCTATCTCGGTCGTCCGGCAAGTGACCGGGTCCGCCTGCATATCCGTGCCCGTGATGTGATGATTGCAAGGACCGCCCCTGTGGGGATCAGCGCAAACAACATCATCCCGGTCACCATAAGCGGGATCAGCAATGAAGACGGCGAAACGGTCGATGTGACCCTATGCTTTGGTCATGATGCAGACGCGTCCCTTCTGGCAACGACAAGCGGTCGGCCGACCATCCATGCCCGGATTACGAACTGGTCGGCGAAACGTCTTAAACTTGGTTTGCATCAGAAGGTATTTGCGGTGATCAAATCCGTCACCGTCGACGGACAGCTATCCGATCACTCTTAGCGATGATGTTAGCGCTAACAAATATTATTTATCAGTGACTTCTGGGCTTTTCACCAACGCGCTGGCGAGTTGATCCAGTTCATCGTGAATGGCGATTTGCACCTTGTCACGGGCCGCTTGATACAGATCGATGATGCGATGGCCCGTGGCGGTCAATACCGCGCCACCATGCGCCCGGCCCCCGACGCTGGTTTCAATGACGGGTTCATCAAAGCAGTGGTTAAGCTCGTCAATCAGCAACCATGCCCGGCGATAGGACATCCCCATCGACCGTGCCGCAGCTGAAATAGACTGGTGTTCTTCGACCGCACGCAACAGATCGACTTTGCCATAGCCAAGCCGCACGCCGCCGGGAAGCTCAATTTTCAATCGTACTTTAAGATCATCGCCTGTCATGGCGACACCATATCCCGAGCGGCATTTCGCCGCCAAGATCAAAGATGACAATCAGACAATCGGGGTAATCAACGTGCCACTATCATCCCAGGCATTCAGGTTATCGACAACCAGTTGCGCCATGGCATCACGCGTTTCGACCGTCCCGCTGGCATGGTGCGGATAAAGGACAACATTTTCCAGTTCGGCAAATGCTCGGTCCATGTGCGGTTCGTTGTAAAATACATCAAGCCCCGCCCCTGCGATCACCTTGGTTTGCAAGGCATGGATCAAGGCCGGTTCATCAATCACCGAGCCACGTGCAATATTGATGACATATCCGTCCGCGCCCAAGGCGCCAAGCACCTCGGCGTTAATGATGCCTTGCGTTGCAGCCCCACCCGGACATGCAACAACCAGAATGTCTGCCCAATCCGCAAGTGCAACCAGATCGTCAAAGAACCGGTAATCGACCGGCTTTGCACTACGCCCGAAATACCCGATTTCAAGCCCGCTTGGCACGGCACGCGACGCAATCGCCTGACCAATACGACCAAGCCCGACAACACCCAACTTTTTGCCACGGACCGAACGGGTAAGCCCCATCGTCCCCACACTGGACCATTTGCCGCTGCGCGCCCAATCATCACCGACAACCAGTTGGCGCAAAGTCGCATGCATCAACATGATGGCGGTATCGGCAACATCGTCGGTCAGGATATCCGGGGTGATGGAAACACGAATGCCCCGCGCCCGACAGACATCAAGATCAATCAGGTCATAGCCCACACCGAAGCTTGTCACGACTTCAAGATTTGGCAATTGATCCATCAGATCAACCGGCAACCCGAACCGTGCTGACGTCACAACCGCCGTAATCTTTGCCCCGGCTTTAGCTAGAAAACCGGCCTTGTCATCCATCAGATCAAGACGATGCAAATCGTACCGCTTGGCAAGCATAGCGGTATAGGCCGGGCGAATATCGGTCAGGGCAAGAACGGATCTGGACATGATGGAACCTTCGTTGGGGCGAACAAGGTTCGACACTATCGAACACCATCTTGTAAAACAAGTTGATAAGATGATTTACAACCAGAGTAATTCATCCATCCCGGTGACGTTATGCACCGGCACCGGGATACCCAAGCAATGCTTACACGACCCGGCGGACCTGCGTCAGGAAGTTGCCGATTTCGGCTTTCAATGTTTCTGATTGGGATGACAGTTCACGGGCTGCTTCGGTCAAATCGGACGCGGCATTCCCGGTTTCCTGCGCGGCCCCGGTAACCGTCACAATATTGCGGGAAACTTCATCGGTTCCGGTTGATGCTTCCTGCACATTTCGGGAAATCTCGTTGGTGGCAGCCGATTGTTGCTCGACCGACGCGGAGACGGAGGTGTTTGCCTCATTCACCTCGCTTATGATCGACGAGATGCGTTCAATCCCCTTCACCGTCGACGATGTGGCACCCTGAATATTGTCAACATACTGACTGATTTCGCTGGTGGCACGCGCGGTCTGACTGGCAAGGTTCTTGACCTCGTTTGCGACCACCGCAAAACCTTTGCCCGCTTCGCCTGCACGTGCGGCTTCGATCGTTGCGTTCAGGGCCAAAAGGTTGGTCTGGGAGGCAATATCATTGATCAGCGCAACTACGGTTGCGATCTGTTCGGTGGCTGTCGTCAGTTCGGCGACCTGTGAAGTGACCTTTGCCGACGTTTCACCGGCTTCGCTTGCAATTACTGCTGCATTTGAAACCTGACCGCTGATTTCTCGGATCGATGCAGACAATTCCTCGGACGCAGATGAAACTGCCTGCACATTGGCAGATGCCTGCTCGGCGGCCGATGCAACAAGCAATGATTTTTCAGAGGCATCGGCTGCAATTGTCGCAAGACTTTCTGACGAAGCCGTCAATTCGGTCGCGGCCGAAGATACCGAATTGACGATACCGACAACAGATTGTTCGAACATGTCCGCAATCTTGCGAAAGTCATTGGTCCGTTTTTGCATCATGCCCAACGCCCCGTTCACCGACTTGCTGGCAGTCAGAAAGGCACCCTGCATGCTTGTTTCCATGATGCGGCGGAAGTACCGGTTATCACGGACCTTTTCCATACAAGCGACCGATTCACGGACATAGGAATCATTGCGATTAATCAGGTCGTTAATTGCGTGAAACAGTTCCCCAAGGTCACCCTTGTTTTCAACATTCGTGATTCGTGCTTCAAAATCACCGGCCGCAGCACGTTGTACAATCGCAATAGCTCTTTTGATCTCTGCACTACTTGACGCGAACATCCTTTATCCTCCCAGAGACAAGGTAAATTCGTTGAATGTCTGTTTTTTCTCGGCAAGCATCTTTTGAAGGTCGGCATAGGCCGACGCCAACCCGTCCTTTGGCGAGGCCGCGGCGCGTTCGATCTGAAGGTAATGGTTGTAAAGCGGGATGATTGTTTCGTTGACAATCTTCATGTCAGGGGCGCGACGATTGCTGTGATAACCAACAATCTTGCCATTCGCATCCCGACTGGGCGTCATATGTGCCAGTACCCAGTAATTGTCACCATTTTTGGACCGGTTATTCACATAGGCAAAGATTTCACGCCCGTCCTGAATGGTGTCCCAGGCTGCCTTGAACACAACCCGCGGCATATCAGGGTGCCGAACGATGTTGTGCTGCACGCCAAGACATTCCTTTTCTGTGTAACCGGCAAATTTGAAGAATGTGCGGTTACCATAAGTAATCTTGCCGCTGAGATCGGTCTTGGTGACGATAATTTCGTCGGGTTTGAGTGATATTTCGGTTCCACTAAGGCCAAGCTGTCGTCTGTCAGTCACAATCACCCCCATGATTGCAAGGCATCACCAGCGAATTTCAAATTATTAAAATTCGAATATTTGACTATACAGACCACACAATATGAACGTTTGATCTGGATCAACCAATTTCAACAATTCATACAATTGGATAGTAAATTATATACTTTCAATATGATGATGTATGGATTTCTCAAAACCGAATCATAATTCCTACCCGTTAACGGGTTGATCCGTAGTCAGGCTTAGTCATCCTTGAGGTAATTGGTTGGATGCTAAAAAAAAGAAAAGGCTGACCCGATACCATCGAGCCAGCCCCTTTCGGTTCTCCATGTTCCGTCCGGTTCATTTCCCCATTAGATCGGGAAGGAACAACGTAATATCCGGGAACATGATCAAGCCGATCAGAACGATGATCTCCATGATCAGGAACGGAATAATGCCGCGGAAAATCGTTCCCAGTGGCACCCCGGTTTGCGCAGAAGCGACATAGGCATTCAAACCAAGTGGCGGGGTCAGAAGACCGATTTCGACCGTCTTGGTCACAATTATTCCGAACCAGATCGCGTCGTAACCAAGTGCCATAGCGGTCGGAAATGCTAATGGCATGGCCAGCGACAGGATTGCCAACTGATCCATAAACATCCCCATCACCAGCAAGATCAAAACGATCAGTGCCAGAATGACTTCCCGCGACATGTCTGTGGTCGAAACGAATTCCAGAATGGTTTGGGTAACGCGTGTGAATGCCAGATAGTTTGAAAAGATCGCCGAACAGGCAATGATCGCAACGATCATGACAGTTGCCCGGATCGAACTGCTGATCGACGTCCCCAACCCCTTGATTGTCAGGGTCCGCTGTGCAAGCACAACAATAAGCGATCCCATCACACCGAGGGCCGCGGCCTCGGAGGGCGAGGTCAAACCACCATAGATCGCCCCGATCACAGCAACAATCAGCAAGGCAATCGGCAAGATATTGACGCTTGAACGTGCCGCCTTGCGCAATTCAAACGGATCGCCTTTGGGCGCGTAATCCGTCCGGTTGGCGATGATCTTGATCACGGTACATAAACCAGCCGCCGTCAAAAGACCGGGCAGAATTCCCGCGATGAACAGCTTGCCAATCGAAGTTTCGGTCAAGACGCCATATACGACCAAAACAATACTGGGCGGAACCACAACGGCCAATGTGCCACCAACCGACACAACCGCCGCCGACAGACGATCATGATATTTGTGCCTGCGCATCTCCGGAAAGGCCGATGCTGCCATTGCGGCAGTCGAGGCCGTCGAACTGCCAACCAGGGCGGCAAGTAAAACCGATGCCGCAACCGTTGCCATGGCAAGACCGCCCTTGAAATGCCCGACCCAATTCTGACAGGCAATAATGGCGCGCCTTGTAACATCCCCGGCAGTTAGTAATTCCGCCATAAGAATAAACAGCGGTATGGACACCAGAATGAAAGACGAAGACGTATCAAAAAACGTCCGTTCAAGAACAGCAAGTGCCGGCTTCATCCCCAATTGCATGGCAAGGCCAAGGAAACCGGATATTCCCATGGCAAATGCAATGGGCATTCGCAGAACCATCAGCAGCGCAAGAACGACAAGGATCAGGAAAAACGTAAACATGAATGGAACAAACGCTCCTTGAAGCGGGTGGCTGCACACGCAACCACCCGTCAGGGTAAATATCAGATATTTATGATTATTTCTTGGAGGTCAGTGCGCGGTAGCTGTCAAGAACCAATTGCGCCTTTTCCCCGCCAATACGTTCCATCCAGTCTGCGGTAACCGGCTGCATCGCGTCACCAAGTTCTGCCAGTTCTGCGTCACTGAATTGATAAACCTCGATACCCTGTGCCTTCCATTCTGCGGCCAGGCTACCAACGGAATCATCCTGTACCTTGGCAACGTGGGTCGCAACTTCGCGGCCTTTTTCCAACATCACGCTTTGCACATCTGCGGGAAGGCTTTCGAACTTGTCACGGCCGACCACCATGACAAAGCTGTAACCGCCAAACGATCCGTTGGTCGAAATGTGGCTTACGACTTCCTGCAAGTTATAACCGGGCACAGATGCCAGCGGGAACAGAACACCGTCCAGACGGCCCCGTTCAACCGCGGTGTAAACTTCCGGTCCCGGGATCGAAATACCAACAGAACCAAGCGCGCGCGCCGTCATCGCCTGGGTCGAGCCCGACGTCCGAATATCAAGTGCTTTCCAGTCGCTTACCCCGCCCAGATGCTTTTTGGCCAGAACCTGATAAGGCGGCAGGACAAAGCCAAAGATCGGCATAACACCGGCATCCAGAAGTTCCTCACGCAGCGGGCCTTCGGCCAGCATCTTTTGCAGGGCTTCGGTGCCCTGAACGGCGGTGCCATAGAACCCCGGCAACCCGATGACCGAATTCAGTGGCAAGGTTTCACTGTGATAAAGCGTGCCAAGCAGGGCCGCATCAAGAATGCCGTTATTGACCGCATCAAGCTGGGCTGCGGATTTTGCCGCCTGCTGCGCCGGAAAATGTTCGAATTTGATCGCACCATTGGTGGCCTGCTCAACCGCAAACATCCAGCGCGTTGTGCCTTCAAGCGACACGACATGGCTGGTTGACTGGAAATCACCCAGTCGAAGTGTTTCTGCCTGTGCGAGCCCCACGCCCATTCCAATACTAAAGACACTCGCAAGGATTGTTAGAAACTTTCCCGTATTCTTCATCTTGGTATCCTCCCAGACATTGATGAATTCAAGACGCCTTAAGCCGCTGGTTTTTGGAGCGTGTCGTAAAGCAGTCTCAATGAAATAACGCCGCATCCCAGAGGGATTGCGGCATAGGCCCAACCAAGGGGCCAGTTGATTACTCCGTATTCGATCTCGCCTCTTAGAAACGCCTTAAGCGCAAATGACCCGGACATATAGGTCACTGCGCAAAAGAACACCCCGGCAAGCAGGGTACGCATCCTGCCAACGATCTTCCCAAACAGGCCGGAAAGATCCTTGGTCATGAAATCAAGTGCAAGGTGGCCTCCGTCCCGGTACACCCGGGACAAAGACAGCGTTGCAAGGGCTGGCATCAGATACAGCTCGGTCATTTCGAACTGAATCTGAACCGGAATACCCGCAACAAGACGCATCACGATATCTGCATTGATCAGCACCGCGACGATCACAAGGGCGAGGCACCCTCCCCAATGAAGGGTGTCCTCAAGTCTTTGCAATATCTTTCCAAAACCGTCCAACCCTGCCTCCTACAGGTTGAGCGTGAAAAGGATCAGCGCTTGGGCAGTTCGACAATTGCCGAGCCAATGGCTGACAATTCACCGTCCTGCTGTTCCGCACGCTGGCGAATTTCAACGAAGTAGCGTCCGTCTTTTTCAAACTTTCGCGCCACATCGCCGTGGATCAGGATGATGTCACCTTCGGGATTGTGGCGACGCACCTGACATTTTGCCTGGCTAAGGAAACCGTCATCACCCATCCAGTTGGTAATCTGATGCTGCAACCAGGAAGTGCGTTCGGGTCCATAGTCATATGCACCAGGTGCGCCAACTTCCAAAGCAAACTCTTCTTCCCAATGCACACGTTCCGGGCAATCAGGAATGCCAAAGCGGTTTTTAATGCCCGCACCCGGGTGTTTCTGCTGAAGCTTCCAAGCCAGTTTGTTGGCACGAATGTAAAGACCACCCCAGCCCTGCGCGTAGGCAACAAAGCCGGTGACAGTCATCGGGCCCTTGACCATGGTCGGCAGTTCTTCGCCCTCGGTCACGTCATCCCAGAAACGGGTTTCTGCACCGCGAATGGTTTCCTGCTCGTAATATTTTGTGTATTCGGCAAGTTCTTCGTCGGTATAAACGCGGACCGGTTTGGAACGCGCTTCGGTATATTTCGTGCCGTTTTCGCGCGCATGGTCGCGGTCGGTACGGAAACACCAGCTATCCGCTTCGGCCAGCATATCGCCGGTTTTCGCATCATAGAAATCAACGTGATAAATCTGCTGGATTGCCCGACCGGCAAAGCGGGTGTTGTGTTCAATCAGGTCTTTGAGATAGGCCTCGGTGCGGACTTCCGTATTTCTGAAAATCGGCTTGTGCCAGGTCCAGTCCGCCCCGGACCACATCGCATGAACGCCCGGAAGACCACCGACATACCCCGAGATGATACGGCTGGTAGCAAACAGGAAACTTGGCAGTGCAATCACATCACCATATCGGGTGTTTTTTGCATATTCCGGGTCACACCACAGCGGGTTGTCATCACCGATACCATGCGCATAGTGGCGAATATTGTCGCGGGTTGCTTCGTAGCACCACGGTTCGACCGTTTTTTCGATTTTAACGCCAATGCGTTTGCTGAGTTCTTCGACACCTTCGGCGGTGATCTTTGGGAACCGTCTTTGTGAAATCTCGTTCATTTTTGCTTCCTCCATGAATTCCGTATTGGCAATTGCGGCCCTTAGGCGGCAGTTCCCTGTTGTGCTTCCTGATCTCTGAGAATTTTGCGATTAACCTTGCCTGCCGGGGTTTTCGGCAGATCGGCCACATAATCGATATGACGGGGATATTCGTGCCGGCTCAGATTGGTGCGCACCAAATCCTGAATTTCTTCGGTCAGGCTGTCGTCAAAGCTGTCTTTCAGCACAATGAACGCCTTGACCACCTGGCCACGCACTTTGTCGGGAACACCGATGGCGGCGGCTTCGGCAACTTTGGGATGCTTGAGGATGGCGTCTTCAATCTCGACGGCACTCATCGTCCATCCGGCCGAGATGATGACATCATCGGCGCGACCGGCATGATAGAAATAGCCGTCTTCATCGACACGTCCGAGGTCCTTGGTATGGAACCATTCGCCCTGCTTTTTGACCATCAACTCGCCGGTCACGCCGGGCTTGGCCGGATTTCCATTGGCATCCTGTACTTCGACTTCGACACCGGGCACGGCTTTGCCCATTGAACCTTCGCGGACGTCAAAGTCCGGGGCACCGGGATAGTTGGCAAGGATCACACCAATTTCGGTGGTGCCATACATCGAACAGACCTTGGTCCCGAACAGTTTTTCGATGTAACGCGCGCTTTCGCTGTCAATCGGTTCGCCGGTAAAGGACAGCTTTTCCATGCTATAGGAAAAGTCTTCTGCCTTTCCGGTATTGCGCATCATGCGGTAATGCGTGGCCGCGGCCGACATGTTGGTGATCTTGTAATCGCTGATTGCCTTAAGAAGACGGACCGCATCAAACTTGCCACTGAATGTTCCGGTCGAAACACCAAGTGCCAGCGGTGCCAACGTCCCGTGCCACAATCCATGCCCCCATGCCGGAGACGACGGACAAAAGAACCGGTCGCCCGGACGAATGCCTGTTGCGTACAATGCCGCAACCATCAATGTCACAAGCGACCGATGCGTATGCTTCACCGCTGCTGGCAACAAACGCGTCGTACCAGAGGTATATTGAAGCACCGCAAGATCATCACCCGCACTGTTGCAGGTAAAACGGGTCGGCAACGGTGCGAGAGAACCCAGAAACACGTCATCGACAATGACAACATCAAGGTTTCCGGCCTCGTTGGCATCGCCGGCCTTTTCGTCGTTGGTAAACAGGACACTCGGTTTGCAGTCATCTGCGCGCAACCGGATACCTTCCGGGCCAAACAGGGTGAACATCGGCACGGCCACCGCACCAAGTTTGATCGCCCCGAACAGCGCCCCGTAAAATGCCCGCGACGGTTCAAGCATGACCGCGACCCGGTCCCCCTTGCCGATCCCCCGCCCGGCAAGGTAATGGGCGAACTGCGATGAAAGTGCCGACAGTTCCGCAAAGGTGATGACTTCATCACGACCCTCGGAATGCGCAACACGCAGGGCGACATTGTCACCATCAACATGACGATCAACGCATTCATGCGCGATGTTGAAAGCATCCCGCGTTCCATCAAAAAGCGCCCACAGGGCATCTCTTGAAAAATGCTTCTGGGCATCCCCGTAGGATCGAAAATCCGTCAAGCGGGTCATGTCCGGTCTCCTCCCGAATTGTTTTCCGGTTTGCGCATCAGCGCCCCGAAGTGATCGTTGACAACGGTAGTGAGATCAGAACATCATTGTCAATATGATTTATCTATTGTATATAGACAACAAATTCACTGTATTTGAGACTGGACATGACTGACTCTGAAAAAGCCGCACCAAACAAAAGACAGGTCCCCGCAGTGACCCGTGCCTTGGCTATCCTGCGTTTTCTGGCGAAATCGAATGACCCGATCGGCGTCAATCCGATTGCCCGTGAACTGGGCCTTATTCCCAGCACATGCCTGCATATCCTGCGCGTTCTTCAGGACGAGGGACTCGTTGAGTTTGATGAAAAAACAAAACGTTATTCGATTGGGATCGGCATCCTGCCACTGGCCAGATCGGCCCTTCAGAAAAACACGTTCTCGGTTCTGGTACAGCCGCACTTGTCCACGCTTTCCAAGGAGTTCGGGGTCACCGGCATTGCCACACAGATCTCGGAACCGGGGCAAATGGTGGTGGTTGCCCTGTCACAATCAAGTCTGCCATTTCGCTTGCAGGTCGATCTTGGCAGTCGTTTCCCGCTTTTGATTTCGGCCACGGGTCGTTGTTACGCAGCCTTTAACGATGTCGCGGAAAATGATCTGAAAGCAAAATTCAGCAAACTGGCCTGGGATCACCCGCCAAGCTTTGAGGAATGGAAAAACGAAGTCGCCGAGGTCCGCAGCAAGGGATATGCCGTCGACCAGGGGGCTTATATTTCCGGGGTTACAGTTGTTGCCGTTCCGGTTTTTGGAGCGGATGGCAAAATGCTGCGCTCACTTGTCGCAATCGGTATCAGCGAACGCCTTAAAAACGCGGAAATCCCGAAACTTGCCAATGCGCTTATAAAAATCCGCGATGATGTAAACAGCATCCAAATCTAATCAGGGTAGTGCTTCAATGACAGGAAACGTTCAAAGCCATCATGATTGGCGAAAGGTCCCGATAGAGGGCTATGTCGATCTTATTGGTCCGCTTCTTTCGCGTCGGGAAGAAGATCGGAAAATTTATGGATTATATACCGGCCAGCAGCATGAAAATGCATTGGGTTCGGTGCATGGCGGCGTCATTACCGGCCTGCTCGACCAGGTAATTGCGATGGAAGCCTGGAAGGCCGCCGACCGCCAACCAACCGTCACAGTTCAGATGGATACCCGCTTTGTCAGCGCAGCAAAATCAGGCGATCTGATCGAAGCCCACGCCACCATCCGGCATGGCAGTGGTTCAATGATGTTTGTTGATGCCGATCTTGTATCGGGCGACCGGCTTGTTGCCACGGCAACGGCTGTTATGAAAATCATGCGGAAGGCTGGCTGAGATGACAACGCAACATCAAACCGAACATCGTTCCGGCCCGCTTTCGGGGATCAAGGTTCTGGACTTTTCGCGCATCCTTTCTGGTCCATATGCCAGCATGGTGCTTTCCGATTTGGGGGCCGACATCATCAAGGTCGAGCCGATTGAAAAAGGCGACGAAACCCGTAATTTCCCACCATTCCACGGCCCGCTTAGTCATTATTTCATCGCCCTTAACCGCAACAAGAAAAGTATCAGCCTTGATTTGAAATCAGAACAGGGCATCGAGATTGCAAGGAAGCTCGCCGCGCAAAGCGACATCGTTCTCGAAAACTTTCGCCCAGGCGTTATGGACCGGCTTGGTCTTGGTTATGAAACCCTGAAAAAGGATCATCCGGGACTGATATATTGTTCAATCACCGGCTTTGGTAAAAACAGCCCGCACGGCAACAAACCGGCATTCGATATTGTTGCCCAAGCCCTTTCCGGCGTCATGAGTGTCAACCGTGAACCGGGCCAAGCCCCGAACAAGCTCGGCCTGCCTTTGGGCGATATGGCGGGCAGTATCTTTTCACTGTTTGGCGTTCTTGCCGCCCTGCATGAACGCAATCAGACAGGCCATGGACGCCACGTTGAAATCGCCATGCTTGATAGCCTGATCGCGATGCAGGGATATCTTTCCCAGATTTACTTTGTCTCGGGGAAAAGCCCTGAACCGGTTGGCACCCGCCATCCCAGCATTGTGCCATACGGTTCTTTCCCGACATCGGACGGCTATGTGATTGTTGCCTGTCTGACCGAACGGTTCTGGCACAATTTTGCCCGTTGTCTGGATATGGAGGACCTGATCACTGATCCGCGTTTTGCGCTTTATCAGGACCGGCTGTCAAACCGCGATGAACTCGAACCCGTAATCTGTGAACGCATGCAGGAACACAGTACCGATTACTGGCTGGACCGGCTCAGTGAATTTGATGTGCCCAATGCCCCGATCCTGAGCATCGGTGATGCACTTGATCAGGAGCATGTTGCCCGTCATGAATTGATCGAAACTGTGACTCACCCTGTTGCCGGTGACATGCGCGTGGTGCGCGGCCCGATCCGTTTTGACGGACAGGGACCGGACAAATCAACACCCCCGGCCCTCCTTGGCGAGCATACCGACGACATCCTTCGAAATACGTTGGGTTACGGCGACGACGAGATCGAAAACATGATCAAAAGCGGGGCGGTCGCCTGCCCTGCCTGATCACCGCAAAATCAAAAAGGCCGACCAGATTACCAGTCGGCCTTTAATTTTACATCCCAAACAGGATCGGCTTATTCCGCCAGATCGCGCATCACGGAAATCAAATCGGATTTTCCTTCGAACCCGATGCCCGGAAGTTCGGGCATGGTGATAAAGCCCTGTTCGACCTTTACACTATCGGGGAACCCGCCATAGGGCTGGAACAGGTCGGGATAGCTTTCATTCCCGCCAAGCCCGAGACCCGCCGCAATATTAAGTGACATCTGATGCCCGCCATGCGGAATGCAGCGTTTCGGCGACCAGCCATGCACCTTAAGAACATCAAGCGTGCGCAGATATTCGACAAGCCCGTATGAAAGCGCGCAATCAAACTGCAACCAGTCACGATCCGGGCGCATGCCGCCATGACGCAAAAGGTTTCTGGCATCTTGATGGGAAAACAGGTTTTCACCCGTCGCCATCGGCCCCGGATAGAAATCGGCAAGGGCGGCCTGCAACTGGTAATCCAGTGGATCGCCTGCCTCTTCGTACCAGAAAAGCGGATATTCACGCAGCATTTTGGCATAGGCAATCGCGGTTTCGAGATCAAAGCGGCCATTGGCATCAACGGCCAATTGGGCCTCGGAACCGATTTCTTCCAGAACGGCTTCGATCCGGCGGCGGTCTTCGTCAATCGATGCGCCGCCGATCTTCATTTTAACGACTGTGTAGCCGCGATTAAGATAACCGCGCATTTCCGCACGCAGCGCCGACAGATCCTTGCCCGGATAGTAATAACCGCCTGCGGCATAAACAAACACCTTGGGATTGGCTTCAACCCCGTATGTTTCCGCAAGCAGACGGAAAAGCGGCTTACCGGCAATTTTCGCCACCGCATCCCAAACCGCCATATCCATGGTTCCGACCGCAACCGATCGTTCGCCATGCCCGCCGGGCTTTTCGTTCTGCATCATCGCCGCCCAGATACGGTGCGGGTCAAGATTATCGCCCGCATCATTGATCAGGCTTTGCGGGTCTGCCGACAACACGCGATCACGGAACCGTTCGCGGATCAAACCACCCTGACCATAACGCCCGTTGGAGTTAAAGCCATAACCAACCACCCGGCGACCATCCCGCACCTGATCGGTCACAACAGCAACCAGACTGGCCGTCATTTTCGAAAAATCGATATAGGCATTACGGATCGGGGACGCGATGGGCTTGGTAACTTCGACGATGTCGATGATTTGCATGGTCGGCTCTCTGTTATGGAAGTCGATGAATGTGATGAATGACCAAAGAATAAGGCTTGCATCATCGCCTCATCCAATGTGAACTGGGTCTATGTTTATACAGATTTGGCATAACCAAGATGGAACTGCGCTGGCTAGAAGATTTCATCGCCCTGTGTGAAACGCTTAATTTTTCACGCGCCGCTGAGATCAGAAACATCACCCAACCGGCATTCAGCCGTCGCATCCGGGCACTTGAAACATGGGTCGGCGCCCCCTTGGTCGAACGGACCACCCATTCTGTTACCTTGACCCCGTCCGGGGAACATTTTCGGTCCCACGCGCGGGCCATCTGCTTTTCACTGACCCAGGCCAAGCGCGAGGCCGCCGAACTTGCGAAAACGGCAAGTGCGTCGCTTAATATCGCGGCCACCCACGCGCTTTCCTTTACCTTCATCCCGGAATGGCTGCGCCACCAGAACGAAGAAATCGCACTTGGTCCACTTAATCTGGTCTCGGACAGCATGCAGGCATGTGAAAACCTGATGCTGAGAGGCGAAACAGACTTTCTGATTGCCCATGCCCAGCCGAATACGCCGGATGCCCCAAGTAACCGCAACGGATTACAACCATCCCTGTTTCAAAGCTGCGTCATCGGGCATGACTGCCTGCTGGCTGTGATCAGTCCGTCACTTGCTGATACCTCACAGGCATCAACGGCACCGGTTCCCTATTTGGCTTACAGCATGGAATCCGGGCTTGGCCGGATCATTGCCGCAAGCGATGCAAAGGATGGCATTTCGCAACAGGGAACAGCCAATTTCACCTCGCATCTGGCGGCAACTTTGCAGTCCATGGTCAAAAGCGGGGCGGGCTTTGCATGGCTTCCTGAAAGCCTGATTGCGCGTGATCTTGAAAGCGGGCAGTTACAGCCCTTTCGGGTCGGCGAACACCCCCCCCCGTCCATCCCACTTGAAATCCGCATTACCCGGCCGCGCCATCGTCTAAGCCCGCTTGCCGAACGTTTATGGGCACAGATCACCCGACATAAAGAAACCCGATCACCGCACTAGGCCATGATCGGGTCAGGAAATAAGGGAAACTGTTCTTATCGTTTCTTGGGGGAGGTTAACCTTGTGTACGGACCGCATCGGCAATTGCCTTGCCGCAGGTCGCGGTATTTGCCGTGCCGCCAAGATCGCCGGTGCGCAGTTCCTTGGACAGCAGGACCTGTTCAATGGCGCGCATAATGCCGTCATGGGCATCGGTATGACCAAGGTGATCAAGCATCATCGCACCTGACCAGATCTGGCCAATCGGGTTGGCAATACCCTTGCCCGCGATATCCGGGGCCGAGCCGTGAACAGGTTCGAACAGAGACGGGAATTTGCGTTCCGGGTTGATGTTGCCCGACGGCGCAAGACCGATCGTCCCGGTACATGCCGGACCAAGATCAGACAGGATATCACCAAACAAGTTGGAGGCGACAACAACGTCAAAACGATCCGGGTTCATGACGAACTGCGCGGTCAGAATATCGATGTGATACTTGTCCCAGGTGACATCCGGATATGACTTTGCCATTTCCAGAACCCGTTCATCCCAATAGGGCATGGTGATCGAGATGCCGTTGGATTTGGTTGCGGATGTCAGATGTTTGCGCGGGCGTTTCTGGGCCAGATCAAACGCATATTTCAGGATACGATCAACACCGACGCGCGACATGACGGTTTCCTGAATAACGATTTCGCGATCGGTTCCCGGATACATTTTTCCACCGACCGAGGAATATTCGCCTTCGGTGTTTTCGCGAACGACATAGAAATCAATGTCGCCCGGCTTGCGACCGGCCAACGGCGACGGAACACCGGGCATCAGTTTTGCCGGACGCAAACTGACATATTGATCAAAATCGCGGCGGAACTGGATCAGCGATCCCCACAGCGAAATGTGATCGGGAACTGTATCGGGCCAACCGACTGCACCAAAGTAAATGGCGTCGTGATTGCCGATCTGGTCTTTCCAGTTATCAGGCATCATCTGGCCATGTTTGAGATAATAGTCACAGGACCCGAATTCGAACGTATCAAACGTCAAATCGATGCCATAGACCTCTGCGGCTGCTTCAAGGACGCGCACGCCTTCTGGCATGACTTCCGTGCCAATACCATCACCGGCAATTACCGCGATCTTATGTTTGTTACCAGCCATTTCAGCCTTTTCCTCCTTATGGAAATAGTCGAGATATCAGTTAATTAAAATTGCGCGAAAATCATTCACATTGGTCAATGTCGGTCCGGTGACGATGTGATCACCAAGGGCCTCAAAGAAACTGTGCCCGTCATTATTATCGAGGCTTTCTATCGCCTTAATCCCGATTGCACCAGCCCGCGAAACCGTCCCCGGCTCGATATAGGCACCGGCAATTTCCTCAAGCCCATCCACACCATCCGTATCGCCAGCAACGGCATGAACATCCGGCAAACCATTCAGTGCAACTGCCAATCCCAACAGGAATTCGACATTGCGTCCGCCGCGACCGTTTCCTTTGACCGTGACAGTGGTTTCACCACCGGACAACAGCACACAGGGACGCGTAAAGGGTTGCCCGTATCTGGCAACCTGGCGGGCGATACCCGCCATAACCGATCCGGTTTCCGCGGCCTCGCCTTCGATGGCATCGCCAAGGATGTGGGCATTCACTCCGGCATCGCGGACTTTGCCTGCTGCCGCTTCAAGTGCCATTTGCGGGGTGGCGATCAGGATGGCCTTTGCATTTACCATGCGGGGATCATCGGACTTGATGCTTTCGGTTTCGCCGGCTTCAAGCATCTGTCGAACCATTTGGGGAATGATGATCCCATACCGGTCAATGATTGCAAGCGCGTCAGCACATGTAGTCGGATCGGCAACAGTCGGTCCGGAAGCCACATCCAACAGGCTGTCACCAGGCACATCCGAAATTGCCAATGTGACCACACGAGCCGGGTGACACATGGCGGCCAAGCGCCCGCCTTTGACGTTCGAAATATGCCTGCGAACGCAGTTCATCTCGTCAATCGCCGCCCCGGATTTAAGCAAGGCCCGGTTAAGATCGCGCAGACCGTCCAGATCAAGCGGTGCAATCGGGTCTTCCAGCAACGCCGATCCACCGCCCGATATCAGACAGATCACCAGATCATTCTGATCAAGGCCACGAACCAGTTCGATGATCTTGCGGGTTCCATCCAGACCGGCCTGATCGGGGACCGGATGGGATGCCTCGATGATTTCGATATGATCGGTTGGCACCGCATGCCCGTAACGCGTGACCACGCATCCCGAAAGCGGCCCTGACCAGTTCTGTTCCAGTGCGCGCGCCATCTTTGCCGATGCCTTACCGGCACCCACCACAATGGTGCGCCCGACCGGAGCATCAGGTAAATGCGGCGGAACACAGATATCGGGATCAGCCGCACGAATGGCCGTTTCAAACAGGTCTGTCAGAAACGCCTTGATATCGTTCACTCCGCCAATCTTTGACATCGGTTGTTCCGCCGTCATCTTTGCGTCCGTCCTTAAACGTTGTCGCCGTGAATTGCCGCGATCACGGCATCGGTCACCTGGCGGGTAGTCGCACGACCGCCCAGATCGGGGGTATGAAGCGACGGATCGGCGGTCACACGTTCAACCGCACGCATCAGACGATCGGAGGCGGCCTTTTCGCCAAGGTGATCAAGCATCATCACCGCACTCCAGAATGTCGCGACCGGGTTGGCGATGCCTTTGCCGGTGATATCGAATGCCGAACCATGGATCGGCTCGAACATCGACGGGAATTTTCGTTCCGGATTAAGGTTTGCTGTCGGTGCGATGCCAAGCGATCCGGCAAGGGCGGCGGCAAGATCGGACAAGATGTCCGCATGCAGATTGGTGGCAACGATGGTGTCGATGGTTTCCGGGCGCAAAGTCATGCGCATGGTCATCGCATCAACCAGCATTTTGTCCCATTCGACATCCGGGTAATCGGCCGCCACTTCCTTGGCGATTTCATCCCACATCACCATGCCATTACGCTGGGCGTTACTTTTGGTCACAACCGTCAGCTTCTTGCGGGGGCGCGAGCGGGCAAGATCAAAAGCAAAACGCATGATGCGCGTGACACCGGCACGGGTGAAAATCGAAACTTCTGTTGCGATTTCTTCAGGAAGGCCAACGTGGGATCGGCCACCCTGCCCGGCATATTCACCTTCGGAGTTTTCGCGCACGATCACCCAGTCAAGCTCGTCCTGTTTCACATTGCGAAGCGGGCTTTCGATACCCGGAAGAATGCGGGTAGGACGCACATTGGCGTATTGGTCAAACGGCTGACAGATCGCAAGACGCAATCCCCAAAGGGTCACATGATCAGGAACATCGGGCGCACCAACCGCACCGAAATAGATCGCGTCATGATCCTTGAGCTGGTCGCGACCATCAGCAGGCATCATGATGCCATGCGCTTTGTAATAGTCCGAGCCCCAGTCAAAGTTATCGAAGCTCATGGTAAAGCCACCATCCCGCTTTGCCAGGACATCAAGCACTTCAACACCGGCCGCAACAACCTCTTTACCAATTCCGTCGCCCGGAATGGCAGCAATACGATAGTTCTTCATATCAAGTCTCTTCAGTTTGTCAGATTGGTAATGTTTGGGTTCAACCCGTGTTCTAGAAAAGCAAGCCGCTTGGCATCCTGATCAGCAAGATGTCCGCCATCAGAAGATAAAGCCCCCCGACAATGACAATCCCGCCAAGCCCTTCGCCAAGGATGCGTTTGGCCGACATCTGTTCGTAACAGGCCACCCGACCGAGGATCAGAAATGCAACGATTGCAGCAATGCCAAAGCCAACCATCGGGATCACCGCCACCCAGGCAATCATCGCAACAACCAGCGCAATACGACGGGCATTGGAACTTTGGTCGTTAACATCTCCCTGTCCCGATCCTGCCGGTTTGCGCAGAACGTTGAGCCCCAGCAGGATGATCGACATCACAATGATCGCAACCGAGATTGTGCTCGGAAATACCGATCCCATCGGGGTCATCGAAGAGGTCTGGGAAAATGCCCAACCCGCAACAGCAATCAACAGTACCGACAAGAACATGCCTGCGTGATCACGTGGTTTTGCGATCTGTTTTTTCAATCCGGCCAGCGGGGCAAAACCGCTTTTTGTCGTGGCATCATCACTGCCAACAGTAGTTGCACCGTCACTGTCGGCATAGCTGCGCGCAGCATTGACCGCCCGTTTTTTGGCGTTTTCCTTACGCTTGGCAAAGACCAGTGGATAAAGCAGCGTAAAGGCGGCCAGTGCAACAATTGCCAGACTGATTGGTCGACCAAAGAACATGCCGCCCAGATTGTGAGTTGCGTTACCAATCAGATAGGCTTGAACGAAGCCCTGTTCGGCGATCTGCCCCAACACAAGACCAAGTACAATCGGTGACGGTGCAAAACCGCAGCGGTTCAAAATCCAGCCAATGACACCAAGGGCCAACATCATCTGAACATCATGCAGATTGCTGTGGATGGCAAAGCTGCCGACCACGGTCAAAAAGGCGATGGTCGGAACCAGAAGGGTCTTGGGAATTGATGCAATCGACTTATAGGCATAACGGCCAATCAGCAAACCGGCAGGCAACATCAGTGCCGTTGCGATCAAAAGGCCAAAGATAAAGGTGTAAACAATGTCGCCCTGCTGGGAAAACAGCGTCGGGCCGATCTTGATGCCCTGAACCAGCAACGCGCCAAGAATAACCGCATCAGGCGGCGTACCGGGAATGCCCAGAACAAGGGTCGGGATAAAACCACCGCCAACCGTCGCGTTATTGGCAGATTCGGTTGCAATAATACCGTCGGGCGCACCATTGCCAAATGTTTCGGGCTTTTTCGATGACCGGCGGGCTTCGGAATAGGAAACCAGTCCGGCGATTGATCCACCGGCACCGGGAAGAACCCCGATAACGGTCCCAATGATCGAGCTGCGCATGACATTGAACTTGCTTTCCCAGACAATGCCAAACGCTTCGCGTAGACGAATACCGCGATTGCCCTGTTCGACTTTCAAATGCGGGTCCGGTGTTGCGACCAGATCAATCAGAACCGGAATGCAATAAAGCCCGATCAATGCCGAAACGATATCAAACCCGCCCAGCAACATGTGGGTGCCCATCGTAAAGCGGATATCCCCGCCAACCACAGCAACGCCCACCATTGCCAACATCAAACCGATGCAGCCACCCAAAAGTCCCTTAAGCGTATTGCCAACCGAAAGCGCCGAAATAAGCGTCAGGCCAAAGATCGCCAGCCAGAAATATTCCGGCGGGCCAAAGGCAAGCGCCACCTTGGCCAGCGGCGGTGATAACAGCAACAGGAACACACCCCCGACGAGCCCGCCCACAACAGAAGCAAGCGTCGCCAGTGTTACTGCCAGACTGCCATCACCGCGTTTGGCCATCGGGAAACCATCAAACGTCGTTGCGATCGCCGATGGTGTACCCGGTGTATTGACCAAGATGGCGGCAAAAGCACCGCCGTAAATGGCACCGGTATAGATCGCGCCAAGTGCAATCAATCCGGTTGCCGGATCCATGGTAAAGGTAAACGGGACCAGAACGGCCACCGCCATGGTTGCCGAAAGCCCCGGCAAGGCACCAATCACCGTGCCGAGGATGACGCCGCCAAGTGCCATAAGAATATTAAGCGGCGTCAACGCATTAACGAAATAACCCAAGAGCTCCATGACGATGGACCTTTCCAATCCCAATCTTTTTATTGTCGCAGTTTCAAGCGTCTCAGTGCCGGAACCTAGCGGTTGGCAATGCCCAGGGTTTCTGCGATAGCGCGGTATTCCTTGGTTTTTTCCGCGACGAAATCATTGATGAAATCGTATGAGATATCGGTCAGGACGAAGCCCGCATCTTCCATCTTTTTCTGGAACTCGGAATTGGCATTCACCGCACTTACAAGATCGGAAATTTTCTGACGGATCGGTTCCGGGGTCGAGCTTGGCACTGCCACACCGCGGAAGGCACCTCCAACGATGTCATAGCCAAGCTCCTTGAAGGTCGGCACATCCGGGAATGCTTTGACGCGCTGTTCGGATGCAACAGCAAGCATCCGCATGCCATCACCGTTATTCACACCCGAAGTTACATAGTTAAAACCGCCGGTGGTCTGGCTGCCGAGAATTGCGGTCACGGCCGGACCGGTGCCGCTGAACGGGACATAGGTGGTCGTGATACCGGCAAGTTTATCAAACTGGACCTGACCAAGATGGTTGGCCGAATTGGAACCCGAACCGCTCAGCGTCACCAGACCCGGATTGGATTTGGCATATTCAACCAGTTGGCCAAGGTTCTGGAATTCGCTGTCTTTCGGAACGAACAACGCATTCGGGGTGTAGTGGAAGAAGTGGATATAGGTCAGGTCTTTGGTTTCGTACCCGACTTCCTTTTCCATCGGCTGCAAGATCGTATGCGGCAGGTTAATGCCCATGATCGTATAGCCGTCGCCTTCCATACCGTTAAGCTGCGACCATGCCTGTGCACCACCGGCACCGGCCATGTACTGGATCACAAAGGACTGACCTGCCAGTTCTTCCAGATATGGCTGCTGGAAACGGGCGGAGACATCAGATTCACCACCCGCATTGAACGGGATGATGTAGTTGATAGTCTTTTCCGGATATTCGGCAAATGCCTGCGTCGAAATCAGAGTTGCGGCCATTGCTGCCGCAAGTGCGAACTTACGCATTGGTATTCCTCCCATAGAATGAACGGCACCATTTTTCTGGTACCGGCTGGTCACAAAGCGAATGCAAAGGCACATCCAGCTTTGACTGCCAGCTGTTTCCCTGACGTCATTTCGGGCTGTTGTGGCGCAGTAGGACACGCGTGTTTGGCTTGAATGATTTGCCCGAATGACACAGGCAGTGTAGATTTTTTATTTATTCATTATAATTTCTGATAATTCATTTCATTGTGTCGCACAGGTTAAGAATGTCATCCGATAGCGATCTTGGTTTTTTCGTTCTTCTGGTCCGCAAAGGAAGCCTTAGCGCCGCCGCCCAGGAATTGAACCTTTCGCCGCCTGCGGTCAGCAAACGCCTGGCAAAGCTGGAAGATCGACTGGGCGTGCGATTGTTAAACCGCACAACCCGACGCATCAGCATGACCAGCGAAGGCGAGGCCTATTATCAAAGTGCGATCCAGATCATGCGCGAGATCGAAGAACTTGAAGAACGGGTATCAAACGCAAGCGAAACCCCAAGCGGGCTTTTGCGCATCAATGCAACATTCGGGTTCGGGCGCGAATATGTAGCCCCCGTAATTGCCGAATTCTCGCATCTTTATCCCGAGGTCGAAGTACAGCTTCTCTTGACCGATGCCCCGATGAACATGGTCGAGGAAGGGATTGATCTTGGTATCCGGTTCGGGGGGCTTCCCAATTCGCGCATCCGGGCGCGCAAGCTCCTTGGCAATCGGCGTTTTTTATGTGCGGCACCGGCCTATATCGAAAAACATGGTATGCCGCGCAGCCTGTCGGATCTGATCAATCACAATTGCATCATCCTGCGTCAGGACAACGATGTTTACGATGTCTGGAAGATGCAACGGGGCCAGCAATCAGAAACCGTCAAGGTTCACGGAACACTGAGCAGTAATGACGGCGAAATTGCCCTTGGCTGGGTCATGGACGGACTTGGCATCATGTTGCGATCAGAATGGGATATTTCGCGCCACGTCAAAGCCGGTCGGCTGCGGCTTGTCCTGCCGCAATATGCCCATGTCGATGCCGATATTTATGCCGTCTATCCGGAACGGCATAACCTGTCAGCCAAGGTCCGTATTTTTATCGACTTCCTGCACCGGGAACTGCGCAAGAACACCACGGATAATGCCCTGCGCTGACTGCTCGAACCGATCAGCTATGCGCACCTGCTCCAAGACGCCGGGAAATATCCTTGGTCACGTCGATCAGACGTTCGCGACATTCATCAACCGAGGCCACCGAAGTTCCCGACAAACGCTGAATGAACGGCACGGTCAATGCCGCCACCACCTTGCCCGAAAAATCAAAGATCGGTGCTGACAGGTTCAGGACACCGGCAATGGTCAGGGATTGGGATTCACAATATCCGGCCTCTTTGACCATCGGCAGATCATCAAGAAACGCCTGATACTTGTCTGTTGGTTCCTTGCCGACATCATTCATCAGTTGATCAAGTGCATCCTGATCCATCCAGGCCGCCAGAACGCGACCCGATGCCGTATCGAAGATATTGATCTGTGCACCAAGGCGCACCGCCGTGATGTTGTTGTCCTGGCAGTCAACCTGCGCAATCACAAGAACATGCCCCGAATGAATGATTGCCAAATGCATCGATTGGTTCACTTCATTGGCAAGGCGCTGCATCGCATCGCCTGCAATTGATGTCAGACGACGGATCGGCGGATGACGATGGGCAACTTCGAACATCTTGGTTGTCAGTTGATAACGGTCATCTTCTTCGCGCTGTTCGACATAGCCGCGCTGACACAACACCATCAACATCCGGAAAATCTCGGACGTATTGCGGTTAAGCTGCTTGGCAATGGCGATCTGTGACAACCCATCCACCTCGGAGGCAAGCAATTCAAGGATATCGAGCCCCTTGGACAAGGCGGGGGCGCGGTATTTTTCCTGATCAATCTGGTCGTCGGTCTTGCCGTTCATATGTCCTCACAGGCGGATAAAAACCGTTTGATTTCGGTCGGCTGATTATATGCGGGCCAGCCTCATTGTGGCAACTGACCCCGTGATGCGCAAATCATAATATCAAATATAAAACATACTTTCATTTATAAATGTTCGGTATTAGACTGCGGCAAGGAGGAAACACAAGAATGACCGAACACAAGAAAATCAGGGGCATGACCTGGTCTGATCCGCGCGGCTATGATCCACTTGCCGCCGCCAGCGCGACATTCCGGGAACGCCATCCTGATGTTGATATTGTCTGGGACAAAAGATCGCTTCAGGGGTTTGAAAGCACCTCGGTCGAAGAACTGGCAGAAACCTATGACCTGATCATTATTGATCATCCCCATGTCGGGGCCGTGGTTGAAAAGAACTGCCTGTTACCAATTGACCGGTTTGCATCCGAAGCCGCCCTTGCCCGCCTGTTTGCCGAGACCGTTGGCAAAAGCTATCAAAGCTATTTCTACAAAGGTCACCAATGGGCATTGCCGGTCGA
The DNA here is from genome assembly GCF_003326675.1 of Thalassospira profundimaris. Classification (GTDB taxonomy): domain Bacteria; phylum Pseudomonadota; class Alphaproteobacteria; order Rhodospirillales; family Thalassospiraceae; genus Thalassospira; species Thalassospira aquimaris. The sequence goes on along the minus strand of NZ_JPWF01000003.1, from coordinate 66,795 downwards.
TGCGGCCTGTCAGGTGCAGGCAATCCGCCCTGATCTTATCACGGCCCCGGTCAAGACATTCTCCGACGTGATTGATCAGGCCAAAGACGGTCGTGTTGTCTGGCCGCTTCTGGCCCCGCATGTTCTGATGTCATTCTTTAGTTTGTTGGCAAACTCCGGCGCACCATTCCCGGTCACCAAAGGAACCGAAATCAATCAAAAGGCCGCCATTGATGTGATCGGTGCGATGAAGGCTCTTGCCGATCTGGTTGACCCTGCTTGCCTGACGATGGATCCGATTGCCGCTCTTGATGCCCTTTGTGATGGCAACAAGTTTGCGCTCTGCCCCTATGTCTATTTGTATGCGCCGTATGCACGGGCCAATTACCGCGCCCATCGCATCGCTTTCCACGATATGCCATCCCTTGGTGTGTCCGGTCCGCTTGGCTCCGCACTTGGTGGCACCGGCCTTGCGGTTTCATCACAAACAAAACACGCCGATATTTGCGTTGAATTCGCCCTGTGGGTTGCATCGGCTGATATCCAGCGCGGTCTTTATGCCACCCATAACGGTCAACCAGGCAATGCTGTTGCCTGGGGCGATGCCGCTGTCAATGCGCCGGTTGGCACCTGTTACAGCAATACCCGCATGACCCACGAAGCCGCCTGGCTGCGCCCGCGCCATGACGGATATATGGCGTTTCAGGAAGAAGCATCGCACATCCTCCTTGATGCGCTGACCCGAAAAGCCACCCCGCAAACGGCCCTTTCGGCCCTTCAGACACGTTTTGACGAAAGCTTCGACCATGACTGACATGCTGCCGCTTAAAGGCCTTAAGGTTCTTGATTTCTCGCAGTTTCTTGCCGGCCCCTATTGCGCATTGAAACTTGCGGACCTTGGCGCGGATGTGGTCAAGGTCGAACGGTCCGGGCTTGGCGATCTGTCGCGCTATCTGTATCTGACCGATACCAAGATTGCCGGTGAAAGCACGATCTTTCACGCAATTAACCGTAACAAACGTTCGGTTGCGGTTGACCTTAAATCCGATGATGACAAGGCCCGTTTGACCCAACTGGTGCGTGAAGCCGACGTTATCTTGCAGAACTTCCGTCCTGGCGTGATGGAACGTCTTGGCTTTGGCTATGACGCCGTCAAAAAGATCAATCCCACCGTCGTGTATGGCACCGTAACAGGCTATGGATCGGACGGTCCGTGGGTAGACCTTCCGGGGCAGGATTTGCTGGCACAGGCGCGATCAGGCGTCATGTGGCTTTCGGGTGGTCGTGACCATGGTCCGGTTGCCATGGGGCTTCCGATTGCCGATGTTCTGGCCGGATCAGCCCTGGCGCACGGGGTTCTGGCCCTTTTGTATCGCAAGGCAACGCAAAATATCGGCGGCTATGTTGAAACTTCGTTGATCGAAGTTCTGGCTGACCTGCAATTTGAATTGCTGACCACCTGGTTTAACGACGGCAATCGCACCCCGGAACGTTCAAAAAACAATCCGGCGCATGCCTATCTTGCGGCACCATATGGTGTATATGAAACCGCCGACGGGCATGTTGCCATTGCCATGGGCAAGCTTGATCTTCTGGCAAGCATTACCGGTCTTGCGCCTGAAATTGCCGGACTGGATGCCTTCAAACAGCGTGACGACATCAAGGCTGGTCTTGCCGCACAGCTTAAAACCAGAACCAGCGCAAGCTGGATGGAAGATTTTGTCGCCAATGATATCTGGGCCGCCCCGGTCATGGATTGGGACGGTGTGGTTGCAAGTGGTGTCTTGCAGACACTTGATATGGTTCAGAATATCGAACGCGGTGATGTTGCAATGAAAACCACCAAATTGCCGCTGCGCATTGATGGCGTGCGTCCGTCATCGTCACGCGCCGCACCGGAACTTGGCGATGCGAACGAGCTTTTAGAAACCGGCTGGTGATCCCCAGACAACCTGAACGAAAAAAGCGCGGCATCATAACAATGCCGCGCTTTTTCTTTGTCCGTATCAACGATTATTCGTCGTCGACGCAAACCTGACGCTGAGTGCCAAGACCCTGAATGCCCAGCTCAACCACGTCACCTGCTTTCAGATAGCGCGGCGGGTTGAAGCCAAGACCAACACCCGGGGGCGTACCGGTCGAAATGATATCGCCCGGATGCAGGGTGAAGAACTGCGACAGATAGGAAATCAGGTGCGGCACGCGATAAACCATGGTCGCGGTCGAACCGTCCTGAACGCGTTCGCCGTTCACATCAAGCCACATGCCAAGATTGTCAAAATCGCCAACCTCATCGGGGGTTACAAGCCACGGACCGGTCGGGCCGAAGTTGTCGGACGATTTACCCTTGGACCACTGACCAGCGCGCTCGATCTGATAGGCACGTTCGGAAACGTCGTTGATCAGGCAGAAACCGGCGACATGATCAAGTGCATCTGCTTCGGAGACGTATTTGGCTTTTTTACCGATGACAAAGCCAAGCTCGACTTCCCAGTCAGTCTTTTCCGAACCACGCGGAATGATGATCGGATCATTCGGGCCGCAAATTGCCGACGTATATTTGGCAAAGATGACCGGCTCTGGCGGGACTTCCATACCGGATTCCGCGGCATGATCGGCATAGTTCAAACCGATGCAAATGAATTTGCCGGTCTGACCGACACAAGCACCAAGGCGCTGTTCACCTTCAACAAGCGGCAGGCTTTCCGGGTCGATTGATTTGAGGTCATCAAGGCGGGTCAGAACATCGCCGGCAATATCATCGACATGGGCCGAAAGGTCGCGCAGATTGCCATTGGCATCGACCAGTGCGGGCTTTTCTGCACCGCGTTCTCCGTAACGTGCGAATTTCATCTTAAATCCAATCCTTCGTTCAAATTCCGATCAGGCGGTCCAACCACCATCTACAACATGCACAGCGCCGGTGGTAAAGCCGCTCTCGTCAGATGCGAGATACGCAACCAGTGCTGCTATTTCTTCCGGTTTGCCGATACGGCCCATCGGCTGGCGCGCGATAAATGCCTTAAGCGCGCCTTCGTAGTCCCCCGTCGCCCGCAGACGTTCATGCAGACTTGGGCTGTCAACCGTTCCCGGTGCAATCGCATTACACCGAATGCCCTGGGTCACGTGATCATTGGCAATCGCCTTGGTCATGCCCGCAACCGCCGCCTTTGACGCGGAATAGATCAGGCGGTTGACCGGCCCGGTTACCGGACCAGCGACCGAGGCCATATTGATAATCGAACCTTTGCCTTTTTCAAGCATACCGGGCAGAACCGCACGGATCATGCGGAACTGGGCTTTGACATTCAGTTCAAACGCAAAGTCCCATTCTTCTTCGGTTGCCTCAAGAATGGTGCCGTTATGAACAACACCAGCACAGTTAAACAGAACATCGACCGGGCCGACTTCACTGATCAATGCGGTGATCGCATCCTTGTTGGTCACATCCAGCTTGCGGGCTTCGATACCATCAATGGCAGCAAGTTCGGCAAGGGCGGCATCATTGACGTCCGTTGCAATGACCCGGCCACCTTCGGCAGCAAGACGTTCAGCCGATGCACGACCAATGCCCTGCCCCGCAGCGGTGATCAAACACAGTTTTCCTTCAAGTCTTTTCATGGTTCCTCCTCAAACCGCTGGCAGGCACGACGGCCCGATTGGATCGAACGATTTATATGTCAAAATGAATTCCCGATGGCCAAGCGCCTCGGATTTGGTTTGCGCACCCTTGGCAACATTGACGACCAGATCACGGATTTCCTGACCGACCTCGGCAATGGATCGCTTGCCTTCGATGATGTCACCGGCATTCACATCCATGTCACCTTCAAGGGCGCGATAGGTGTCGGGGTTTGCACAAATCTTGATGACCGGAGAAATGGCCGATCCGACAACCGATCCACGCCCGGTAACAAACAGGGTCATATGCGCCCCGCTTGCAATCATCTCGACGATTTCGGCATTGTCGGAAATGTTGGGGAAGCCAAACCGGACTTCGCCATCAGGCACCACATCCATCAGATAAAGCCCGCCGCGTGGCGGCACGTCACCGGGCTTGATCAAACCGGATATCTGGCTGTCCCCGGATTTGACATAGGCACCTAGACTTTTTTCCTCGATCGTCGAAAGGCCGCCAGCCGCATTTCCGGCCGCGAACGAGCCATAGCCAAGCGTTGCGTAATACCGTTCGGCCTTTTGCACCGCTGCACGCAGTTCTTCGCCGAGTTCCGGCGTTTTGGCACGTTCTGCCATGATATCTTCGCAGCTTATCAGTTCGCCGGTTTCTTCAAAGATACAAGCAGCCCCCTCGGCAATCAGAAGATCAAACGCCTTGCCCGCCGCCGGGTTACCGGAAATGCCCGATGTGCCGTCCGAACCACCGCAAATCGTGCCAATGATCAATTCATCGACCCCCATCGGGGCACGTTCGACCTTGGCGACTTCTTGCAATGCAGACCGTACCCAGGCGCGACCGGTTTCAACTGTTTTGGCCGTACCGCCGGATCGCTGAATCACAAGGGTTTCGACCGGACGCCCGGTGCTTGCCACCGTTCCAGACGCCCGCACCTTGTCAAAGCTTTCACAGCCAAGCGACACGAACAGAACACCACCAACGTTGGGATGGGTGCAAAGCTGCCCCATCACACGGGCGGCATATTCGTTGGGAAAACATCCCGGAAATCCGATCAATTGCACGTCTTCATCGTCAAAACCGGCAACGATCTTGGAGGCGACGAAATGCGCGCATTCGACCAGATAGGCGACAACAATCGTATTGCGGATCCCCTTGCGTCCGTCAGAACGCAGATAGCCTTGGAATTTTTCGGTCATTTGGACGCCTCCGGGCTTTGACCATTCGCATCCTGAAGCGCATGGGTCGGCGTATAGGCAGAACGGATATTGTGAATGTGAACATGTGCGCCGGCTGCGATGTCCTCGGTCGCAATGCCAATCGGCATCCCGTATTTCAGAATGCGTTCACCCGCCACGATATCGCGATAGGCGATCTTGTGGGCAAGCGGGACGGCATGGGCGAGCGTTGCCGTGATGTTTGCCAGCTTGACCTCTGTCCCGGCCGGGGCCGAGGCCCGCGCCACCAGCACATTGTCATCAGGATGAAGATGCAGGAAAGGCCCCGTCATGGCTTCATCTCCACCATATAGATGTGATCGGCCACAAGGGCGGTTTCGCCATTTTGCTTGGTCACGGTCAAACGTTCGGTCACGCGTCCGTATCCCGGGCGTTTTTCCATCACTTCCTTGGCGATGATTTCCACCCGCGATTTGATCGTATCACCGATAAAGACCGGCTTCACGAACCGCATCCGGTCATATCCGTATGAAAACGCCACCGGATTGATGATGGTCGCGGTTAAGCCGACACCGATGGTAAAGACCATGGTGCCATGGGCAATCCGCTGTCCGAACGGCAAAGTCTTGCAGAATTCTTCATCAAGGTGGTGGGGAAAGAAATCCCCGGAATGACCGGCATGAACAACGAAATCGGTTTCCGTGATCGTGCGCCCAACCGTGTCACGCCCATCGCCGATTTCGTAATCTTCGTAATATTTGGTTTGCTCAAGCATCAGGTGCCCCTTTGATCGGATGCATCGGCAGGGCAGAACTTTCATAGGCTGCCTCGACCAGTGCCATCGTATGCCATGCGTCTTCGGCCGAACCTTCAAGCGCGTCGTCCATTCCGGCCGCAAAGCGCTGAACCTGGGCAAACCGCCCGTGGAAGGCTTCGATAAACCAGTTCCCGACCAGATCAATCTGACGCCATTCACCGTCAGTATTCAGCCACAACTCGTCAGGCTCCCCTTTCGGGTAATCAAGGTTGACACCCATTTTCATATAGGCCGCCCCCTTGGTGCCGCAGATGCGGAATTCGCAGGCCTGGAATTTACGGCCAAAAGCATGATTGTGATTGATCGACAGGTTGCAGCGAACATCCGTTCCGTAATCCAGCATGATTGCGCTGCGGGTATTGGAAACTGTTGATGACGGATGGCCAATGGTGCGCGCATGAACGCCCGCCGGGTTGCCCAGCAAGTCGCGGACGAAATCCAGATAATGGATCGAGTGCAACAAAATCTCGACACGTGGCAAATCGGCAAGAAACGCCCAAAGATGCCACGGCGTATCCAGTGCCAGCCACGCGTCGAAATCAACGATATCGCCAAGCAGGCCCTTGGCAATGGCATCCTTGATTGCAAGCGAATTCGGCGCAAAGCGAAGCTGGAAATTAACCGCGGCCTTGATGTTCTTGCGACGCAGAACCGAAATAATCCGGTCCGCTTCGCCCAGATCAGAACCAAGCGGCTTCTGGATCACGGCTATCGCACCGTCGGGCAAAGCTTCAAGCAATTCCGGGATGGCCGCGGGTGGCACAGCAAGATCAAAGACAACATCGTCCTGACTTGCCGCCTGTTCAAGCGTTTCAAAGGCAATCGTGCCCCATTCACCCGCAACTTTCTGTGCCTTTGCCCGATCGGGGTCAAAAATACCTGCAACCGGCACCTTAAGATCACGATAGGCCGGAAGATGGGCATCGGTGACGATGGACCCTGACCCGAAAATCACAACCGGCGTGACTTTTTCCGGCATTTCAACGGTCTGGCGTAAATCAGTCATGATGGAATACCTCCGGCATTTCCGCCCACCATTCGCCTTCGGCCCGACTGTCCAGCGGACGCTGAAGCGGCATACATTTGGACCACCACCGCTGGGTTTCCGGGTCGGCGGCCATTTTTGCCATGTCAGCTTCGAAATCGGTGCCGACATATTCAAAATAGGCAAACAGCAGGTTTTCCGGTTCTTTGAGGAAAATCGAATAATTGCGGATATTGCAATCGGTTATCTTGGCAAGCACACCGGGCCATGCATCCGCATGCAGCCGTTTATATTCGGCAATGGCGTCCGCCCCGATACCGATCAATTGTCCATGACGGGTCATTGATGTGCCTCCTTGATGTCAAACGCGCTTCCCGCAACGGTCAATGCGGCAAGTTTGTCGTGATCCCATTCGATCCCCAAACCCGGCGTCATTGGCGCAAGCGCATTACCGCCATCGCGCGCCATCGGGGCTGCGATGTCTTCAAGCTGGGGGATATATTCAAGCCAGGGCGCATTGGGCACCGCACAAACAAGGCTTACATGCAGTTCCATCAGGAAATGCGGGCAGATCGCGATGTTATGGGCCTCGGCCATATGCGCGACCTTAAGCCATGGCGTAATTCCGCCAATCCGCGCGACATCGGCCTGCACGATTTCACAGGCATCCTGTGCGATGTAATCGGCAAACTGACCGGGGCTATACATGCTTTCGCCGACAGCAACCGGCACACGCGACAGTGATTGCAACCGCGCGTGCCCGGCAATGTCATCCGCCGGAAGCGGTTCTTCAAACCATGCGATGTTAAGGCGTTCAAGCATCGGCAGACGACGCTTGGCCTCGCCCGAAGTCATCGACTGATTGGCATCGGTCATGATTTCATAATCGTCGCCCAGCACATTGCGCACGGCTTCCAGACGTTCGCAATCCTGTGCCACTGTCGGCTTGCCGATCTTTACCTTGGAACCAAGGAAACCGGCTTCTTTTGAGGCAACGGCATCTTCGACCAGTGCATCAGGCGACAGATGAAGCCACCCGCCCTCGGTCGTATACATCGGCACCGATGATTTCGCCCCGCCCGCCAGAATATGAAGCGGCAAGCCGGTCTTGTGCCCGCGCATGTCCCAAAGGGCGGTGTCAATCGCCGCAAGTGCAAGCGACATGATCGGTCCGACCGCCGTGGCATGGGAACAGAACAACAGATCGCGCCAGATGGCTTCGATCCGGTCGGCATCCTGCCCCATCAGACGCGGCAAAAGCGTTTCTTTCAAAAGCGACAGGATCGCAGGTCCACCATCACCAATGGTGTAGCTGTATCCCATGCCCTTGGTGCCATCCGCATCACGCACAACGACAAAGATCGTTTCCTGTGAATTGAACGACTGAATCGCATCTGTGCGCACGACCTTGGGTTCAAGATCGACCATAAAGGCATTTGCAGATGTAATGCGCGCCATTGATCAACCTCACGTACGAAGGGTTGCGCCGGTTTCGGCATCAAACAGATGACATTTATCGAGCATGATCTGGAACGTCATGCGCTCGCCACTTTGGACCGGACGCGGATTAAGCATCTTGGCCTGAACTTCGGTTCCGGCCAGCGTTGCAAACAACAGGGTTTCGGTGCCAAGCGGCTCTGTCAGATCAACTGCCATTTCGACTTCGGCCATATGTTCGCCCCGTGGCAGGGCATGACCAACCGGCATGATATTATCGGCACGCACGCCAAAGGTCACAGCCTGACCGTCCTGTGTTGCATAACCCGGCGGAACCGGCAGACGGGTGCCGCCGGCAAATTCGAGTTCAAAGCCTTTCACCACACCATCCAAAAGGTTCATCGGCGGGGAGCCAATGAAAGTCCCGACAAAGGTATTTACCGGATTTTCAAAGACATCAAGCGGCGTGCCGACCTGTTCGATATGACCATCGCGCATGATCACAATCCGGTCGGCAAGCGTCATGGCTTCGACCTGATCGTGCGTGACATAGATGATGGTTGATTTCAGTTTCTGATGAAGCTTTTTGATTTCAACGCGCATCTGCGTACGCAGCTTGGCATCAAGGTTTGAAAGCGGTTCATCGAACAGGAAGACTTCCGGGTGACGAACAATCGCACGCCCCATCGCAACACGCTGGCGCTGACCACCGGACAAGGCGCCCGGTTTCCGATCAAGCAAAGGCGTCAGTGACAGTATTTCGGCGGCTACATCAACCGCCTTGTCGATATCGGCCTGCGATTGTTTGGCGATTTTAAGCGAGAAACCAAGGTTTTCACGCACCGTCATATGCGGATAAAGCGCATAGTTCTGGAACACCATCGAGATGTTTCGTTCACGCGGCGGCAGATCGTTTACGACACGATTACCGATATGCACTTCCCCGCCGGAAATACCTTCAAGACCGGCAACCATACGCAACGTGGTCGATTTGCCACAGCCCGAAGGACCGACGAGAACGACAAACTCGCCGTCTGCGATATCAAGATTGATGGAATGAACAACTTCAAGCGGGCCGTATTTCTTGACGACATCGCGAAGGTGGACCTGAGCCATTTTATTATCCTTTCACGCCGCCAAAGGTAAGGCCGGCTATGAGATGTTTCTGCACGAGGAATGTCAGGATCAGCGCGGGGATAATCATCAACACCGCAAGCGCACACATCCCGCCCCAGTTCAGGGTAAATTCGGAAGTAAAATCGAGAAGACCAACCGGCATCGTCTTTGACGTGGTTGAACGGGTAAGCTGGGATGCCAGCGCATATTCGTTCCACGATGTCAGGAAGGCAAAGATGCCAGCCGACGCAATTCCGGCACGTGCGACCGGGAATTCGACACGCCAGAATGCCTGCCAGCGGGTGCAGCCATCAATCTCGGCGGCCTCGGCAAGTTCCGGCGGCACCTGGCGGAAGAAGCCGTCAATCAACCAGATCGTGAACGGTACATTCAGCGCGACATAGGCCAGGATCAATCCGAAATGGGTATCGATGATACCGACCCGCGCAAACAGGATAAATAGCGGCAGAGACAAGGCAACGCCCGGCACGGCACGCGTCACCATCAAGCCGACAAACATGCCGCCCTTGAAGTTGAACTTATAGCGCGCAAAGGCATAGCCGCCCGCCATTCCGATCAGAAGCGCAATGACCGTCGACGTTACCGAAATCACCAGAGAATTGGCGAAATAGGTCAGAACCGGAACCCCGCCCTCGCCGATACCGCTGAACATGGCGCGGTAATGATCAAGGTTAAGCTCGTTGGGAATCCAGACCGGCGGTTTGGCCATGATTTCCACCGTCGGGCGGAAAGAGTTCAGCACAATCCACAGGCCCGGCACGCACAGGACCATCATGGCTGTGAACAGCCCAAAGAAATGCAGTCCTTTAAGGGAATAGCGGCGGACGCGATGATTAAGATTACTCGCCATGATTTACGCCCCCATCCCGAGTTCTTTGCGCGACTGCGTCAGTTTCTTGAAGAAATAGATGGTGAAGAAAATCGCCAGGAAGATCGAGATATAGCCCATGGCATTGGCATACCCCATGCGGGCATCGACATAGCCGGTTCGCCCGATCAGGGTCCAAAGCAGTTCGGTACGACGCGCCGGGCCCCCATTGGTCATGATCTGCACGATGTCATAGGCACGTGCGACATCAAGGGACCGGATGGCCATCGCGATATAAATAAAGGGCATCAGGAACGGCAGGGTTACATAACGGAACGACTGCCATGCGGTGCAACCATCCACCTTTGCCGCTTCAAGCGGATCACGCGGTATCGCATACAGACCGGCAAGAATAAGGATTCCAAAGACCGAGGTTGCCGTCCAAATCTCGGCAAAGATGATCGAGAACATGGCAAGATGCCCGTCCACCAGCCACGGGATCGCACGATCTGTCAAGCCAAGCGACTGAAGCGCGTTGTTCACCAGACCGACATTGTCATTGAAGATGAATTTGAACTGGAAGCCGACAAGGATCGGCGAAAACATCATCGGGAACATCATCATGGTGCGCAAAAGACGTTGTCCCTGCGTCACCTTGGACACCATCAAGGCCAGCCCCAGACCAAGCAGCATCTCAAGATTAAGTGCCACCGTCAGCAACAGAACTGTCCGCCCGAAAGCCGCCCAGAACTTCACATCCGTCAGTGCCTTTTCATAGTTGAAAAAGCCCACCCAGTTAAAAATGCTGTCAGGCCGTGTCAGCCGATACGAGGTGAAACTCGAATATAATGACAGTACGAGCGGAATCAGCACGACGGCCGATAGAATAATGATGGCTGGCAACAAAAGAACCAACCACGGGGGAAGCTTCAAGCGATTCATCGGGATGTCCCATTAGTCGGCACGGGTCTTTGCCCATGCATTTGGGTCAGGGGATGGTCAGGCGGCGCAATTCCCGTAAGTGCAAACTGCGCCGCCCGAAATCTGTCTTAGTAGACGCCTTCTTCCTGCATCAGGCTGTCAACCGCATCCGATGCATCCTCAAGGGCTTCATCGACGGTTTTGTCACCAAGAATGGCGGCCTGAAGTTCAGGATAGATCAGGTTGGTTGCTTCGATCCAAAGCGGGGTCGGCGGAACAGCAAAAGCGGTTGCAGCCGTTTCCTTGAACGCAGCCAGAACTTCGCTGCGATACGGATCGTCTTTTGCCTGCTCGGAGACATATTCCCAAACCGCGGTGCGGCTTGGAAGCGGACCGGCAGCACTTTCAAGTTTCTGGCTGTCTTCGTTGGTCAGGAATTCGACCAGCGACGCAGCCGCTTCCTTGTTCGCGCAATCCTCGGTCACAGAGAAACCGTGGAAGCCGGACCAACCGGTACGTGCACCAGAAGACCCTTTGGGTGCCGGTGCAACACCGACATTACCGGCAACTTTCGAAGAAGACGGATCGTTAAAGAAACCAGCCCAACCCGGCCAATCCAGGTTCAGCGCAATGGTGCCCGACGCAAAGCCGTTGCCAAGGTCATCCCAAAGATAGTTGGTGGTACCGGCCGGAACGGCTTTGGCTTCGTAAAGGTCGACAAACCACTGAAGAGCGCGTTTGCCTTCTTCTGAATTGAAGGCCGGCGAGAAATCGTCGTTAAACAGTTTGCCACCTTCGGCGACAACCATTTCATAGTAACGACCTACAATCGCCTCGTCCTTGCCTGCATACTGGGTGCCATAGAAGTTTGGCGGATCGGCAAAGAAGGTTGCCTGATCTTTTACCTGCGCCCAGGTTTCCGGCACAGCAAGCGAATAGCCGAACTTGGCTTCGAATGCCTTGGCCTTGTCAGCATCGTTATAAAGATCTTTCTGGTAATACAGCGCCGACACATCGAACTGTGCACGCGGCAGCATCACGAGTTTTCCGTCAAAGGTTGCGGCCTTGATATTGGCCTGCACGAACTCGGCAACCACGTCCTTGGCAACCAGACCGGTCAGGTCGGTATAAAGGGTCGGATACTGGGATGCGAAAGATGAATGGTTTGAACCCACACACCAGCTGGTCGTACCAGCTGCGATGTCGGATTTGAATTCTTTGTCCAGTTCGAAGTGGTTCTTCTTCGAAATGATGTCCACTTTGGCGCCGGTTGCGGCTTCCCATTCCGGGATGCGGGCATAAAGCGCTTCGTATTGCTGACCGCCGATAAGTTTTGCCTCGATGGTTACACCATCAAACTCGCCCGCCTGTGCGGTGCCAAATGCAGAAATTGCAGCAGTCAAAGAAGCAGTCGCAAGCACGGCACGGGATGCACCGCTCAATAACGTTTTCATTCTATCCTCCCTGAAGGAACGGTCTTTCCCGACCGAATATCACTTCCGAGGTCATTCTTGTTGTGACTTTCATATTCGGAAGCATCTTTTATATTTAAACTTGACTTGATCAGTGAGTCAAGTTGAACTCCACAAGAAATCACCTTAAAGCTGAAAAAACATAAGATTGGCGCGCCAAACGCTAGCACGCTGCCCCGTGACACTTCCGGGAAATCTAAAAAGAAAGAGGAAACGTTATGTTCATCGACACCCATTTGCACCTCGTTGCCCGTGACCGTATCTCTTATCCGTGGCTTAAAGACGTGCCGGTGCTTGACCGTGACTGGACGTTCGAGGATTACGAACAAACGGCCAAACGGATCGGGATTGATGGCGTGCTGCATATGGAAGTCGATTGCGCCCCCGAAGATATCGTCACCGAAAACGTCTTTGTCGGTGAACTGATGGCAAGACCGCAAAGCCTGATGCGCGGGGCCATTTCATCGGCCCGGCCAGAGTCCGAAGACTGTGCCGCGTTTCTCGATACCCTCGACCTTGATATCGTCAAGGGCATCCGGCGCGTTTTGCATGTCGTGCCCGACGACCTTTCACAAGGTGATCTGTTCCGCGAAAATGTGCGCCGGATCGGCAACAAGGGACTGCCGTTTGATATCTGTGTTTTGCAACGCCAGATTCCCATCGCGCAGGACCTTGTTGATGCCTGCCCTGATACTGTGTTTGTTCTTGATCATTGCGGAGTGCCAGACATTGCCGGTGACGGTTTTGCCGACTGGGCAAAGTCGATTGCCGCCCTTGCCGAACGGCCGCATGTGAATGCAAAGATTTCCGGCATCACCGCCTATGCCAAGCCGGACTGGACGCTTGATACCCTGCGCCCCTATGTCGAACATATTATAAAGTGTTTTGGCTGGGATCGTGTGGTGTGGGGATCGGACAGCCCGGTCTGCACCCTGAATTCGTCACTGGATCAGTGGATGGCGGTTACTCGTGCACTTATCAGCGGCGCATCCCAAAGCGAGCAGGCTGCCTTTGCCCACGAAAACGCAAAACGCATCTGGTCGATCTAGATAATATGAACGCAATCAGACCGTCGTGATGATCATATCGCGACGGTCAGTGCCTTTTTACTGAGCTGAAACTGCTCGGCCAGAACCGGTGACATCGCAATTTCACGTGCGATGCCTTCGCGCAGAAGGAAGGACGTCGTTTGCGGTTCGCGATATGCATCAATCTCCGCGCGCGTTGAATTTACATAAGCCCCGCGAATAGCCCGAAAACACCCGCTATGAGTCACTACGACATGGGTGCGGTTGCGCGGCAATTCGTCAAGCCAAGCCGAGATACGGTCAAAAAGCGCGGTCTTTGCTTCACCACCGGGCACCTGATACCCCCACGGATCGGCCTGATGATCCTGAAACTCGTTCGGACGGCTTTGAGCGACTTCATCAAGGGTCATGCCTTCCCAGGCACCGTAATTCCGTTCCTTGATCTGTTCTTCGGCCATGAATTGACCGAACCGAATCCCCCAGCAATCCGCAAGGATTGAAGATGTCTGACGCGCGCGACCAAGATCGCTGCAATGATATTGAACGCCACCATCAAGTGCCAAGCCGGCCCAGGTTTTACGAACATTCTCGGCAACCGCGATTGCCTGCCTGAAACCGTTCAGCGTCAAGGGCGCATCGCGCCATCCTTGCAGGCGCCCTTCGATGTTCCATTGGGTTTCAGCATGACGGATCAGCAAAATGGTCGGCAAACTGTTGGCAGGCATGGTCAGACCTTTAATCTTGAAAAAGAAATTGCACCGGACAGCAAATGCCACCCGGTGCAACCAAGATGGATTAATCGCGGATCAGGACAGCCTGTTCGGGATCAAGTTTCAGCGAGACGATCTCGCCCTTGTCCATGCGCTTTTTGCCACGGGTATGACGTTCATCGACCAGCAATTGCTGACCACTGACATCCACCGCATAGCGCACCATACCGCCAAGGAATTCCGCAGAATCAACCTTACCTGCAAGCCCGCCACTCGTCGCAGCAGCTTCCAGTTCGATACTTTCCGGGCGCACAACAAGCTGTGCCTTGCCCGGCTTTTCGTCGGCTGCAACCGGAATACGAAGACTATCACCGCATTCGAAATGCATCCCGCCATCAGCCTGCGCCACAACACCCTGCAGGATGTTGGCCGTTCCAAGGAACTTGGCGACAAAGCTGTTGGCCGGATTGTCATATACTTCATCCGGGCGACCGATCTGCTGAACCACACCGTCTGCCATCACCGCAATCCGGTCACAGATGGTATTGGCCTCTTCCTGATCATGGGTCACGAAGATGGTCGTGATGCCAAGACGACGTTGCAGTTTGAGCAAATCCTGGCGCATCTGCACACGCAGATTGGCATCAAGGTTTGAAAGCGGCTCATCAAGAAGAAGAACACGCGGCTCCACAACGATGGTACGTGCAAGTGCAACACGTTGCTGCTGTCCGCCTGAAAGCTGCGACGGGAAACGTTCGGCATAGTCCCCCATGCCAACCAGTTCCAGTGCGGCACGGACTTTCGGCCCGATCTCGGATGCCGGAACTTTGCGCTCTTCAAGGCCAAAGGCAACGTTTTTGGCAACCGTCATATGCGGCCAAAGTGCATAGCTTTGGAACACCATGCCAACATTACGCTGCCAGGGCACAGACCCGACAATGTCCTGTCCATCAAGCTTGATCTGACCTTTCGGGGTCGGACCAAATCCGGCGATGGCACGAAGAAGCGTCGATTTACCCGAACCGGACGGGCCAAGAAAGGCAAAGAATTCGCCCGGACGAATGGCCAGATTGACCCCTTTGAGAACTTCGGTATTGCCGAATGACAGGGAAAGATTTTCGATGTCGATCTGAACCGGTGAGGTTTGCATCGTGGTCATGGTGTCGGCCTCCGCGCGACGATTATTGGAAGGATTGCTTGTTACAGTCATGCGACGTCCCCTGTCGCTTGTTCCATGCTGCTGCGTTGCTGACGCGCACGGTCAACCATGCGGTGTGACAGATAGGTCGCCAGACCAACGATGATTACAGCCATGACACCCAGTGCCGCCCCCGGACCACGTCCGGCCGCGGATTGCATGAACAGGTAAAGTCCATAGGCAAGCGGTGCGTCATTTTCAGTCGAAACAAGCATGATGGTTGCTGACAACTCGACAGCGGCGGTCGAGAAGCTGGTAACAAAGCCGGCCACAAGGCCACTTGCCATCAGCGGCACAACAATGCGTCGAACCGTACGGAACTTCGAAGCACCAAGGTTTTCCGATGCTTCTTCAAGCGACGGGGAAACCTGCTGCAAGGCAGCCGTGCAGGAACGAAGTGCATAGGGCAAACGACGCACAGCAAGGGCGATCACAATAATCCCCCACCAGGTTGCCATCGGCTGGTCGGTGAAGGGCATATTCACACCATAGAACACACGCAGATAACCGATACCAAGCACAACGCCCGGAACTGCAAGGGCCGACACGGCAAGGTAATCAAGCCACTTGCGGCCAATCACATTGGTACGCATCACCACATAGGCGATGGCGGTGCCAAGGACGATATCAATAACCCCGGCAAGACCGGCATAGATCAGCGTGTTCTTGATAAAGGTCCAGGCAGACGTAAATGCCGTGCCATAATGGCTGGTGGTGAAGCTGTCAGGCAGGACACTAAAGGACCAGACAGACCCAAAGGAAAGCAACAACAAGCCCAAATGCGGCGCCAGAACGATCCCCAGGATCGAGAAGATGACGACATAGCAAAGAATGGCTTCATGCGAACGCAGATCGCGCTTCGAAAGGCCGCCGCCGCCCTTTTGCGTCGTCGAATAATCCTTGCCGCGCATCCCAAGGAAAGCCACCCACATCGCAAAGACCGAGAAGACAATCAGGATACAGGAAATCACATATCCCATCGGATCAGAAATACCGATCGACGAAATACGCAGATAAGCCTGCGGGGCCAACATGGTGTTGACGTTCAGCAAAAGCGGCGTTCCAAGATCATCAAAGACTTTGACGAAAACAAGCGACGCACCGGCGATATAGCCCGGCATGGCCAGCGGAAAGACAATACGGCGGAACAGACGGAACCCGCTTGAACCCAACATCTGGCCTGCTTCTTCCATCGAACGGTCAATGTTCTGAAGGCTGGCACTGAGATTGATCAGGATGAACGGGAAATAGTGAATGGACTGAACGAAGATGACGCCATTCAAACCTTCCATGAAGGGAATGTCGAACCCGAACCAGTCGCGCATCAAAAGGTTTACGCTGCCATTCGATCCAAACAGCAACTGCATGGCCACCGCACCGATAAAGGGCGGCATGATCAGCGGCACAAAGGCAAGCGTTTGGATAATAACCGAACCCGAGAAGTTAAAACGGGTCGTGAAATAGGCCAGTGGCAGCGCAAATGCCGACGCAAACACGACAGACATGCCCGACACATAGACCGAGTTGAAGAAGGACTGGCGGAAAAGCGAACTGTTAAAGAAGTCCTGGAAGTTCACCATCGTGAACGAACCACTGGACGGGTCCTGGAACGCCACCTGAATAACTTTCAGGACCGGCACCAGAAGGAATGCCCCAAGGAACAGGACCACAATCCCAGCGACCATGTATGGACCAAGCGAAGAAAAACGCACCGGTCGCGCAATAGCGGCGGAGGACATGAGTATTCTCCAATGTCGGGAAATTAGGCCCCTGCCAGAGAGGTCAATGTGATGAAATTCTCTGGCAGGGAGGGTGAGCATCATGCAGTCCCCGCGCATACCCCCAGCGGCTGCGTGGTCGATCTACATGATACCAGGGAGGTCAGTACGACTTAGAACATGAAGCGGGCCGTATTCGCGAGCTCGGCTGCTTTCTGGTAGTTCTGAACGATCTGGTTATCCCATTCCTGTTCGATCTCGGCCTGACGGCCTTCTACCTTGTCGGTCTGCTTTTTGCGTTTGGATTTGAAGATCGCGGCAAATTCAGGATCGTTTGCCTTTGCTTCGTCAATCGGCAAGGTGTGAAGAAGTGCCTTGGCATCCGCAATCAGCTTGGTTGCTTCGGCATTGGTGGCACCGCTTTCAGCCAGTGCGACTTCGGCTTCCTGGATGGCAACAACTGCTGCACGCAGATCTTCCAGACGATAGGTAATCATCACATCGAACAACGAGTTCACAACGTTATAACGACCTTGGGAAACCGCGGTGTCAAAGTTGACTTCGGATTTGATCGAACCGTCAAACGGGTTCGGCAGGCCCTTCGGTGCATTTGCATAAACGCTTTTATTGACCGGAAGACGCATGATTTTCGGATCGAACAACAGGCCCTGACCGGTTTCAGACATCAGGAAGTCGATGAATTTCTGTGCCGGTCCATTGTTGGGTGCATTGTTGATCACACCGATATTGGCCGGAACAAGTGCGGTGACGCTCGGATAACGGAAATCAACCGGGAAGCCCGATGCCATCGACGAGAAGCCGAAGAAGTCGATAACAATACCGATACCAAATGAACCGCTGTTGACCCCGTCCGGAACACCAAAGCTGCGCTCGGTAATGGTTTTGGCGTTGCCCGACATATCACGGATGGTCTGCCAACCTTTTTCCCAGCCTTCACCCTGAAGGATGGTTTCAATGGTCAGATGCGTGGTGCCGGAACGCGACGGTGCAGAAATACCGACATGGCCATTATAGACCGGCTTTGTCAGATCTTCCCATTCGGTCGGCTCGGGAAGTTTGAAGGCATCCATGTAACGTTCGTTCCACATGAAGCCATAACCCGACAGCGCAAAACCGGAATAATACCCATCCGGATCGTTGATCGGATAACCGTTCAATTCAGTGGCAACACCGCCGACGGCGGATTCATATTTCGCAAGAAGGCTGTTTTCTTTCAGCACTTCAAACGCATCGGGTGCCGATGCCCAGAAGATGTCGGACTGGTTGTTCTGTGCCGTTTCAATCAGGTACTTCACGCCAGACGAGGTGCTTTTATTGACGACCTCGACGGAAATCGACGGGTTTTCCTTCATGAAGGCATTTTTGAAAACGTCGGTCAGATCAGATGGAAACGACGTTACAATGACAAGCTTGTCATCGGCGGCATGGGCCGTCGCAGTCGCAAGCATTGCGGCAATCGCAACACCTGTCCCCAGGTGGCGAAGAGTCTTGTGAACCATGTTGGACACTGGTTCCTCCCTATTTGGTTGTTCATTGACCGACACTGTCGGCAACCAAACAAGAGCAACGGCTATGCCAGAAAACTCATCCCGCTAAATTCAACACAACCAGTTGTAAAACAAAGATAATTTCATCCCTTCTCAGACTTACTCGAACCCAAATTGGGTCAAAATTGACACATCCATCAAAAACCACGTGTCACTAACGACCCGTTATTCAGTGCCAGCAAAGGCACGTTTGTCGATATTGTGGTGCTGCATCCGCAGATAAAGTTTCTTGCGCGGGATCGACAAATAATCGGCGGTTTCCTGAACGCGCCCGCCACAGCGGCGCAGGGCAGATACAATGACCTTTTTCTCAAAGGCATCAATCTGATCAGGCAATGACATAATTCCGGTATCGCGCGGATCAGATGCCATCCCGGCATTTTCAAGCTGCAACGCATAACGTTCAGCCGCATTAACCAGTTCACGCACATTGCCCGGCCATGACTTTCCACGCAGATCATCAAGATTAATTTCGCTGATTTCCGGGATGGTCAAACCATGCTTGCGACAGGCCTTGGTCACGTAATGCACGAAAAGAAGCGCGATATCCTCCCCGCGTTCACGCAAGGACGGAATGGTCAGGGACGCAACCGCCAACCGATAATAAAGATCGGCCCGGAAACGCATTTCCTCGGACGCAAGTTCAAGATCTTCCTTGGCCGCCGCCACCACGCGCACATCAATATTGATCTGGGATTTACCGCCAAGCCGTTCGATCACCTGCCCCTGCAAGGCACGCAAAAGCTGGGTTTGCTGGCCAAGCGGCATGCTTTCGATTTCATCAAGGAAAAGCGTCCCTCCACTGGCCTGCTCAAGCTTGCCGATACGGCGACGATCCGCACCGGTAAAGGCCCCTGTTTCATGACCGAACAGTTCGCTGGCAATCAGGTTTTCGTTCAGTGCACCACAGTTGATGGCAATAAACGGCCCGTCCTTGCGCGGTCCCAATTCATGCAAGGCACGCGCAACCAGTTCCTTGCCCGTCCCGGTTTCACCATAGATCACCGTATTGACATCCGCCCCGGCAACGACGGCGATTTGTGCCCGTAACCGTTCGATTTTGGGATGGTTACCCATAATGTGATTTTCGATTTTATAGCCTTCCGAACTGCTATTGCTTAGTCGCCGGTTTTCCAAAACCAGCCGACGCAATTCAGCCGCGCGCACCATCACGGCAAGTAATGTGTCCGGGTCGGCAGGTTTTTCGATGAAATCATAGGCCCCGGCTTTGACTGCCTTGGTTGCCATCGGAATATCACCATGTCCGGTCACGATAATGACAGGGATTTTCGGATCAATGCGCTTGACTGCGTCAAGGACACCAAACCCGTCCAATCCCGGCATCCGCAAATCGGTCAAAACCACGCCGGGCCAGGTGGCATCAAGGGTCGCAACGGCCGCAGCCCCGTCTTCGAACGGGTGTGGTTCGAAATCATTCAGATGCAGAGTTTCTTCCCAGGCACGACGAATTTCGGCTTCATCATCAATCAACAGGACTGGTGGTTTTACACTGTTATCGGTCACGTTTTAAACAGCTCCACAGTTGCGGTCGTTCCACCCTGATCACCGGTGCCCGGCAAGACCTGCAAACGGCCGCCAAGGTCACGAATGATATTGAATGAAATCGACAATCCAAGCCCCAGTCCCTTGCCCGGCGGCTTGGTTGTAAAGAAGGGTTCGAATAGTTTATCGCTGACTTCCGGTGCAAATCCGGTGCCATTATCAACGACTGAAATGATTGCCCGACGGTCGGTTTCACTAATCACCAGATGCAAGGTCGGGTCATCCTGATGTTCGACCGCATCAATCGCATTACTGATCAGATTGACCAAAACCTGTTCAAGCTTGGCCGGGTCGGTCAGGACATGAACCGGACCCTCGGGATAATCACGAACAAGCGTGACATTGCCCCGCATCACGCGGTCTTCGAACAGCGACAGTGCGTGTTCCAGAACCTCGGTTGCGCTATGGCGTGTTACAGCTTCTTGCGGTCGACGGGCAAAGCTTTTCAGATGGTTCGATGTCTTGGAAAGACGTTTCACCAGCCTGTCGATATCTTCAAGTTTCTCGCGGCATTTCTCGATTTCACCGCGCTCAAGATACAGTTCGGCATTGTGGTTATAGGAACTAAGTGCGGCCAATGGCTGGTTAAACTCGTGGGCAATGCTTGCGGATAGCTGCCCCAATGCGGCAAGCTTGGCCGCCTGCAAAAGTTCGGCCTGGGTTTCACGCAAATCCTGTTCGGCCTGATGACGCAGGGCAATCTCATGGCGCAACTCGCTGTTGGTTTCCTGAAGAACCTCGGCATGGCTTTCGAGTTCCTGGGACTTGTGGCGGAAC
This sequence comes from Thalassospira profundimaris, assembly GCF_003326675.1. GTDB lineage: Bacteria > Pseudomonadota > Alphaproteobacteria > Rhodospirillales > Thalassospiraceae > Thalassospira > Thalassospira aquimaris. Next base: position 45,865 of record NZ_JPWF01000003.1, on the reverse strand, counting down.
AATCGCACAGCATCGGCAAGCTGCCCGATCTCGTCCCTCCCATCGACCAGAACCCGATGTGCAAAGTTGCCATCGGCGATAATCTGCATCGAAGACAAAACGCGCATCAATCGCTGCAACAACTGTCCGCGAATGAAGAACACCGAAAACAGGACCAACAACACCACAGTGGCAAGACCGGCCAACACCCCGAACAATTGCCCGTTTTGCACTTCCTGTTTGATCTGAAGGGATACACCCTCGGTGCGCTGACCACTTTCGCGCACAGTATCGGCAACAAGCCCGCCCAATGCCTCAAGCAAGATGGCACTTTCATTTTGAAGCTGGGCATTTTGGCGACGAAGGGCCGTTTCACGCAGCTTCAGTTCAAGCAAATCACGCGGACTATCGCCATAGGATGCAATTTCGCGCCAGATTTGAAGCAGGGTGATGGAACTGCTGTTTTGCTGCAGCGCCGGCAGGTTTTCATTGGCCTCCGAAATGCTTTCCAACAGGCGCAGGCGAAGTTGTTCAATCGCCCCGAAATCATCTTCGCCAACCGCACGCAACATTAAACCCACAATCAGGTTACAGGCCGCGTGCAAACGCCCCAGCGCCTCGGTAAACCGGACTTCGTTGATGACGGGATCAGCCTGAATTTCCTGTCCCGGTGTCGCGAAACTTCGATCAATTGCCGATGTCACGTTGAAATTGGCATCAATCAGCAACGGATCCACTTCGAGCAAAAAGTCACTATGCAGGCGATTGATCCTTGCTACCTGTCGGCCGAGATCATCGCGCATGGTGAACTTGCCCGCGACATTGGCATCCAGCTTTTCGACATTTCCCATCAAGGCATCAAGCAAACCGGTCAGCTTTTCAGTAAGTTCCGGCGCATAGATCGCAAGCTCGTCACTCAGCTGTTTCAGATCCCTGAAATGGCCTTCCAGACTGTTCAGGGCTTCTTGTCGGCCATACTGGGTCGTTGCACTTCCCAAGCGCGGTGTATCAACCCTGATTTCCTGACCGATTTCGGCAAAACGCGCACTTGTCGCCGTCACAGAAAGGTTTTCCGATGCCAGATCGGCAACCGTCTGACTGACCCCGCCAAGGGTCAGGTTTGAAATCACCGTTGCCATCACGGAAACACTGGCGATGACAAAAATCGACAAGGTCAGCTTGGATTTAAGGCTGTTTGGGCGCCACTTCATTTCACGGCACCCGTATCAAGGTGACTTTGAAACGAGTCCATGCGCGCGATCAACTCGCGGGCCGATTTGAAACGCTGACTGAAATCGTTTGACCAGCTGTCTTGCACCCGTAGTCTGCCAACAACCGTGTTTTCAGACGGTATAACATCGGAAAACACCCGTTCAAAGCTGTGTTCATTTGCCATAAAGGCAGCAACCGGAACGGATTCAAGTGCATCACGTACCGCACTCAGCAGCGGCTTGGTCGCGTCGGACTGGGTAATCACAGGTGTCGCTTCCAACCGGCGTAATGATTGCCAAAGTTTTCGAAGTTCAAGCAGCCGGTGCGTGATCATGTCATCATAAAGCGCGTTGACCACCGCCATCCGACGTGCTGCCAGTTTCAGATCAAGCCCCTGTGCCGGATTGTTTGCAGACGGTAAGAACCCCGCCTGCGGCCACAATTTCGGATCAATCGGAATACGCCGGATTTCCGGTTGCAACAGCAACTGCTGGGCGGCATCGCCACGCAGGAAATCAACGAACTCCAGAGACCGCGCATTTTGCGCCCCCAATCCGGTCACAGCCACACTGGCCGGGAAATACCAGCCGGGTGAAAAAGATTGAAACAACAGGGCATCACCGGTTTGCGGTTCAGACTGGGCCAGAAAATCGATCCCGATCCCGTATGGGAACCGATTGCGTGCAACACCGTCGCGCACACCGAAACTGCGTGCAGTGACGGTCGCAAGGTTCCCGCCAATTTGCGACAACAAGGCCCACCCATCTTGCCAGCCATATTGTTGCAACAGGCTTTCGACAAAAAGATGGGTGGTGCCGCTGCGTGATGGCGAACTCATACCCAGCAGGCCGTAATAATCCGGCGACGCAAGATCGGCGATTTCAATCGGCCCATTTCCAAATGGCTGATCAGCCCCGGACATCACGCCGATTGTCGACAACGCAAACCCAAATCGCGATCCGTCAGGCGCATCTGGCTGAATACCACCATCGCCAATCGGTTTTGATACCTTGTCCGGGAACTTCGCCAAGGCATCTTGTTGATCCAGAAGTTCGAACGCAACCGGCGAACTGGCCCAAACGATATCAGGAACCGGACGACGATTTTCACGCACATGGGAAATCAGGCCGATGGTGTTTTTATTCTGAACACAAACGTCTTCTGCACCCGTTTGCTGAACAAAAAGGTCGATAAACGGTTTGTAGAATGACGACGGATAGGACGTCAGAATGCTCAGTTCGCACGCGCCCGCTTTGCCGTATGTCGCGAATATCGCAATACCGGCAATCAGTCGGAGCACAGCGCGAAACGAAATCGCTGGCCACAAACGCATTGCGTTATTTTCCACGGATCAACGGCTTTTGTGCCTGTTGTCCGCGCCTCCCGAAATTGGTTTTGTTTTTCTGTTTTCTTTCGCAACCAAGGTCACTTGCCCCGTTGCGTTGACCCGATACTAGTCACGAAACAATCGCATTGCGATGTTTTTTCATCGTGCTTCCGTATTTGTCCGCAGATCGAAAATCTTAAACCCGATTGCTGCGATCCGCATGTTCACCGGTTACAAGCAGGCTTTGTGGCAACTACCCAACTGAGTTAAATGGCAAAAACCCGACCCTGTAAGTTTTCTTACACATAGCGCAAGCAATGCCCACCTGTTCGGGGTATCAACCCGTCGATAATGTTCCTGTCAACAAATCAGGAGTCCATGCTCCTTGGATAAAAATTTGACAGGCAAAGGGTTTAAACTCCATGCAAAGCAAGGTCGTAGCAAGCGCGGTCCAGCACCAACCCGTAGAGTTGGGGGGCATAGACGAGAATCTTGCTTTCATCCTTAATCAGATGCAGATCGAAGCATCAAACGGTAGCGATCTTGTCGTCTTTCCCGAAACCAACCTGACCAGCTTTTTCAAACACGAAGAAGGCGGCCTGAAACGGCTTTGGAACGAGGGTACGGTTGAGGTTGAGGGACCTGAACTCAAAGCAATCGCCGAAGCTGCCAAGACTCTGGGCATCTATACTGTGGTTGGTTTCAACGAACGCTCTTCGATGGTTGGTACCATCTATAACAGCTCGGCCCTGATCGGCCCGGAAGGCATCGTTGGCGTCACCCGCAAATGCTTCTTCCCGGGTATTGAAAAGCTTTATTACACCCCGGATTACAACCGCACGACCTTTGACTGTGCGCTGGGCAAAATCGGGATCGTGATTTGCTATGAAACCCTGTTCCCGGAAATTGCACTCGAACATTTCCGACAGGGTGTAGAAATTCTTGCAGTCACCTCGTCGTTCTGGTCTGGCGGCATCAAGGGAGGTGCCGGCGATCCGGTCACCAAAAAGAAATTCTGGGAAACGGTTCCGACCGTTACCGCCATCCAAAACCAGGCATTTGTTGTTTCATGCAATGCCTGTGGTTTCCTCGATCTCGGCAAAAAAGTCGGGACTTGGGAACGCCTTGGCCTGAGCCAGATCGTCTCCCCCAATAGTGGCATTCTGGCACAGGCCGGGCAGTTCGCAGCCGAAACCATTCGCGCTGAATTGCTTGAAAGCGATCTCATCGAAGCACGCACGAATTACCCCCTGATGGCAGATCGCCTTCGGGGCCGCAAACTGGTCGAACAACCAGTACCAACCAACTAATTATCAGCACGGAGGCATCAATGAACAGCAAGTTCAAATTTGCGGCATTTGCTGCAATCGCAATGGCCGGCTTTGGCAGCCAGGCGATGGCACAGGAATTCACCTTCACCTTCGGCCATGTTCTTATGGAAGACACCCCGAATGGTAAGGCGGCACGCGCATTCGAGAAGGAAGTAGAAGAAAAATCCAACGGCCGCATCGAGATCAATGTGATCCCGGCTGGTGGCCTCGGTGGCGATGTCGACATTATCGAGCAGTTGCAGAACGATCTGGTCCAGATCGCAATTCCACCGACCGCGACCCTGGGCAACTTCGAACCGAAGCTTCAGGTTCTTGACCTTCCCTTCATCCTTCCGAGCGAAGAAATGATGGTCAAGGTTCTGGATGGCGAAGTCGGTCGTTCGATCCTTGATACCCTTGATCAGCACGGCATGCATGGCGTCAACTTCTGGGGCGCTGGTTTCCGTAACATCACCAACAATGTTCGCGAAATCACCTCGGTCGAAGATCTTGCCGGCATCAAAATGCGCACCATGCAGGCACCGGTCATCCTGACCCAGTACAATGAATGGGGTGCAAACCCGACTGCGATGGCCTTTGCCGAAGTTTACGGCGGTCTTCAGGCAGGTGTTGTTGACGGCCAGGAAAACCCGATCGCCAACATCGTTGCGATGAAGTTCTATGAAGTTCAGAAATACATGACCCTGTCGTCACATGCGTATCATGGCTATGCCGCAGTCATGAGCGAAGGCGCATGGAACTCGCTTCCGGATGATCTGCGCGCTGTTGTTGTCACCGCGTTCGACAATGCCCGTGATCTTGCCCGTGAACTGACCAATGCGTACGAGGCAGAAGAACTGTCGAAAATCAGCTCGGACATCGCCGTCCACCGCCTGACCGATGCTGAAAAAGACGCCTTCATCAAGGGCAGTTTCGCTGTCCATCAGGCCTTTGCCGATGTAGTTACACCGGAACTGATCAATTCCATTTATGCAGTGACCGGCGCAGGCCCCAAATAATCTGCACATTTTGAAATGATGAACCGACTTGCAGGACCGCAATCTTGCAAGTCGGTTTTTGACAATGGGACGGCAACATGTTCGAAAAATTTGACAAGGCTCTTGCCCGCCTCGAAGACGGATCAATGATCTTTCTGATGGCTCTCGCAATTTGCCTGACTTTTCTTCAGGTGGTCATGCGCTATGTCTTCAGCGCGCCACTTTACTGGGCCGAAGAAGTCGTGCTCTATTCGATCATCGTAATGAGCTTTGTCGGCATCAGCATCGGCATCCGTCTTGGCAGCCATATCTCGGTTGATCTTCTGGATGCCCTCGTTCCGGCGCGACATATCCCTGTCCTTCGGATCATTGCCATTGCCTTGGGGATTTTGTTTGCACTCGCACTGGTTTATTTCGGCGGCAAACTTTTCCTGAACACGCTTGACCGCGGTCAGTTGTCCCCCGCATTGCGCATCCCCGTTTCAGCCGTTTACGCCATCATTCCGGTTTCCGGTTTCCTGTCGCTGTTTCGTTATGGACTTGCACTTGCGCAGTTGCTGCAAGGCAAACAGATCGAGGCATCCGAAGAGAACCTGCGCGCCATGTAGGTTGCGCCCATAAACAGCTGAATTCCGGTTTCTATCAGGGCAAAAGAATAATGTTATCAGGACTCTTGCTTTCATTTGGCGGCCTTCTTCTGTTTGGTCTGCCAATCTTTGCGGCACTGGCCTTTGCCGTTGTTGTCGCCGTTGGCTTCTGGGGGCCGTTTGATCCGGTAATTGTTCCGATGCGCATGTTCGCAGGCATGAACAATTTCTCGCTGATGGCCATTCCATTCTTCATTCTTGCATCCGAACTGATGCGTATCGGCGGCCTGTCCCAGCGTCTGGTCGATCTTGCAACCGTCCTTGTTGGCTGGATCCCGGGTGGTATTGCCGCGGCAACGGTTCTTTCCTGCCTGTTTTTCGGGGCGATTTCAGGATCAAGCCCGGCAACCGTAATCGCCATTGGCAGCATCATGTTCCCGGCGCTCGTCGCGGCGGGTTATGACCGCTTCTTTGCCATCGGCCTGATCACTGTGGCTGGCACCCTTGGCCCGATTGTACCACCAAGCATCGGCTTGATCATTTATGGTTCGGTCACCGGGGCCTCGGTTGGCAAACTGTTTGCCGGTGGTGTCGGCCCGGCACTTTTGATCGGCGCACTTCTGATTGCCGCTTGCGTAATTTTTGCCATCCGCCGCGGTTATCCGCGTCAGGACTTTCCGACACGCGCAGCCTTCCTTCTGGCTGTCAAACGTTCGTCATGGGGTCTTGGTTTGCCCTTCCTGCTTTTGGGTGGCATTTATTCCGGCGTTTTCACCCCGACTGAGTCTGCGGCTGTTGCCTGCATGTATGGCTGGTTTGTCGGTGCGGTGATCTATAAACAGATCGGTCTTCCCGAACTTAAAAGCATTCTGAAATCATCGGGTGCAATCGCCGCCACCCTTCTTCTGATTACGGCGGGTGCATCAGCCTTTTCATGGCTTCTGACGATTACCGGGGCACCGGGCAATCTGTCATCACAGGTTCTGAGCAGCACAAGCGATCCTTTCACCATCGCGGCACTGTTTAACATTGTCATGCTGGTGACCGGCTTCTTCCTTGATAGTGCGTCGGCCATCATCGTTCTTGCCCCGCTGCTTCAGCCGATTGCTGCCCAGGTCGGTATTGATCCGGTGCATTTCGGCCTGATCACGGTTGTGAACTTCTCGGTGGGCATGCTGACCCCGCCGGTCGGTTTGAACCTGTTTGTTGCGATGGGTGTTTCAAAGATGTCGTTGCGCGATGTCTTGCGTGGCTGTCTGCCGTTTATCGCGATCATGATTGTTGCCCTGATCCTGATCACCTATGTGCCATGGATCACCTTGTGGCTGCCCGATATGATCTACGCGCAATAAGATAAAACGATCTGAACAGTTGGCGGGGCCGGAGAAATCCGGTCCCGCTAATTTCCTTCAAAGAACAGACGACGGTCTTTCTGACAGGTTTCAAGCAGGAACTTCCAGGCTGACATCAAACCGGGAAACCGGTGCAGATCACTTGATGACGAAAGCCAATATTTGCGTTCAAACGCAATCTCGGGACAGACCCGGACCAGATTGAATTCCGAAACCAGATAAATCGGGAAAATCCCCAATCCCAAACCGGCCGCCGTCGCGAAAAGCTGTGACACCATGCTGGTACCGCGAAACGCATATTTCAGGTTTGGTGACAGTTCTTCGTGGTAATTCAGGGTCTGGGAAAAAATGTGATCCCGGACATAACCAACCCACATGTGATCAAGCACATCCTGCGCGCCCTTAAGCGGCCCATGTTCGGCAATATAGCCTTCGCTGGCATAGATGCCCAAGGTATAGGGTGTCAGGATTTTCTTGATGGTGTTTTCGCCTTCGGGTTCTTCCAGCGTCACACAGATATCGGCTTCACGGTTGGTTATCCGGGCCTGTTTGGGCAGCGACACCAGCTCGAAATCGATATTTTGCCCGCGCAGCCACCAGGACAGCTTTTCGGCGAGATATCCGTTGCCGATCCCTTCAACCACACCAACCCGGATTTTCAGACGCGGGGCAGCCGGACTGTTTTGCTTGGCAAAGGCAAGACGCAACTGGCGTTCGCATTCCTGCGCATAACTGGCAAGTTCGCGTCCGTCGCGCGTCAATTTATAGCCGCTTTTATCCTGGGAAAACAGGCGAACACCCATGCTGTTTTCAAGATTGGATATCCGGGCCTTCACCGTCACACGCGACGTATCAAGTACACGTGCTGCCGCCGACAGGGTGCCTTCACGCGACAATACCAATAGATGCTTTAAATCATCCCAGTTCAGATCAAAATGGGGTTCCTGCAACCGTCAAAATTCCCGCAGTATCATTCGACAAATGCACGCCAAACCCCGACAAGGCCAAGCCCGCAAAACCAGCGCGAAGATACCCCATACGCCACGGATTTAAAACCGGCTTGGAACAGCTTATGCCAAGTTTCGATCTATTCGCAGCAGGCCTTGGAAACGCGCAAAACAAACACTGCTCCGCAAATAAAAAAAGCGGCCACGCAACTGTGCAGACCGCTTTTTGAATACTTTGGCCAGATGTTACGACCCACTATCCCGCTGGAAGATCCAGTCGTGATCCGGGTGGTTCTGGAAGCGCCATTTGCGCATCGGGCCTGCCATGACATTCAGATAATACATCTCGTAGCCATACGGGCTGCCGCATGGATGATGGCCTTTGGGCACAAGCACAACATCGCCATCCGAAACCGCCATGGTTTCATCAAGCTCGCCATCTTCGGTAAAGACCCGCTGGAAACCAAAACCCTGTTTCGGGTTCAGGCGATGGTAATAGGTTTCCTCAAGATAAGTCATGTCAGGATAGTTATCCTCGTCATGACGGTGCGGCGGATAGCTTGACCAGTTGCCTTGCGGGGTAAAGACCTCGGTAACCAGAAGACTGTCGGCGATGTCTTTTTCTTCCATGGCAATCGGGTGGATATAGCGGGTATTCGACCCCTTTCCACGTTCCACAAGTTCAATATTCTCGATCACGCACGCCGGGTAATTGCCCTTGCCCGGTGCCGTGCAGACCCCGATGGTACAATCCGTTGTCGCCACGGCTTTCCAAGAACTGTCATTGGGTGCGTAAACGCAGGCTGGCGGTATGCGTTCAAACACACTCATCCGTTTGCCAAGTTCACCGAAATCCTGATCATCGACCGAAATCTGGGCCTTGCCTTCGACCAGAACCAGAATGACTTCGCGGTCACCGGTTATCTCGGCGGCGGCTTCCCCGGCTTTGAGGTGATAAAGCCCAAACCCGACATAATGCCAATTGGCACTTTCCGCCGTGATATCATGGACCTTTCCATTCGTGCCGTTCGGTTTTCTGAGCAGATCAGCCATCAGGCGTCTCCTTTATCCAGTCCGGTTTTGCGTGCCATGTCGCGAAGTGATTTCAGCCCAAGCGACTGATATTCAAACGGGTTGCGCAGCTTGGGGTCCTGTTCGGCTTCGATCACCAGCCAACCGGAATAATTGTGTTCGCCCGCAATTTTCAAAACCGGCTCGAACGCAACACCACCCTCGACATCACCGGGAACGGTAAAGACACCACGACGCACGCCTTCAAGGAAGCTTAGCCCTTCTTCACGGACCTGTTTGCTGATCGCGGGGCGCACGTTTTTGCAGTGGATATGCCCGACACGGTCCATATAGCGCACGGCCAGTTCTTCCGGGTTCGCCCCGCCAAACCATGCATGACCGGTATCAAGCAACAACTTGGTTTTCGGGCCGGTATTGGCCATGAAGGCATGAATTTCATCCGCCGTTTCGACAATCGTGCCCATGTGATGGTGATAAACAAGATCAACACCCTGATCGGCACAATAGGCCGCGATTTTTTCGACATCGGCACCAAATTTCGCCCACTGGTCAGTGGCCAGAACCGGGCTGTCATTCAATGACGCATCATCATTGCCGTGAATGGCGTTTGATGTTTCGCAGACAATACACACCTTGCATCCCATGGCCTTAAGCAAATCAAGATGCGGCTGGATGGCTTTTTTCTCGTCCTCGACCGAATGGGCAAGAAGATTAAGCGAATGCCAACCCGAAACGAATTTAAGGCCATGCGGATCAAGGGCGGCTTTCAATGCCACCGGCTCGGTCGGCATCTTGTGGCCTTTTTCGATGCCGTCAAAACCGATCTTGCCTGCTTCGGACAGACAGGTTTCAAGGCTGATTTCTGCACCAAGGGTCTGGTCATCATCATTGGACCAGGCAATCGGATTGGTACCGTATAGGATCATGTTCTTAATCTCCGGGGCGCTGGTTCTTCAGCGCGGCTTCGTAATTTTTGCGGGCTTCATTCACAGACGGGCGAACCGATACTTCAGGCACGGCAACATCCCACCAATGCCCACCGGCCTCGGTACTTGGCAATGGATCGGTATCGATCACGATGGCGTATGAACGATCTGCCTTGCGCGCACGCACCATGGCTTCTTCAAGTTCGGAAATTGACGATACTTTTTCGGCAATCGCCCCCATCGCCCCGGCATGCGCGGTGAAATCAATCGCCGACGGCACAGCATGTCGTGCGGTATCAAGCAGGTTGTTAAAGCTTTCGCCGCCGGTTGCCATTTGCAAACGGTTGATACAGCCAAAGCCGCGGTTATCAAGGATCACAGTGATGATCTTGTGGCCCAGCATCACGCTGGTCGCCAGTTCGGAATTCATCATCATATAGGACCCGTCACCGACCATGACGACGACATCACGATCCGGGCACGCCATCTTGACACCAAGGCCACCGGCAATCTCATAGCCCATGCAGGAAAAGCCGTATTCCACGTGATAGCCGTTCGGCCGCGATGCTTTCCAAAGTTTATGCAACTCGCCGGGAAGACCACCGGCCGCACACACAACAATCGCGTTTTCATCGGTGCTGCGCTGAACCGCACCGATAACCTGTGCATCGGTCGGCAATGCATTGCCGGTTGGCGCGGCGGTCACATCGTCAACCGCATCGATCCAGCTCTGCTTAAGGGCCGGGTCAATTGCATTTGCACGATGGTCCCCCAATGCACCCGTCAATTCCGCCAAAGTGATCTTGGCATCGCCAACCACTGAAATCGCATCATGCTTGCGCGCGTCATAGGCCGCGACATTAAGTGAAAGAATGCGACGGTTCGGGCCTTTGAACAGTGCCCAGCTTCCGGTCGTGAAGTCCTGAAGACGTGTGCCAACCGCAATGATCAGATCGGCATTTTCGGCAATGGCATTGGCACTGCTTGCCCCGGTTACACCGATTGATCCCAAATTAAGGTCATCATCCCACGGCAGGGCTGATTTCCCGGCCTGGGTTTCTGCTACCGGAATATTATGACGATGGGCAAATTCACGCAGATCACCGCACGCATCTGCATAATGGACGCCACCACCTGCAATGATCAGCGGATTTTTTGCCGATTTGATTGCCGCAATGGCATCTTTAATCTGATCGAGATCGGCGCGCGGGCGTGACTGTTTCCAGGTTTTCGGCGCAAAGAAACTTTCGGGCCAGTCATAGGCCTCGGCTTGCACATCCTGACAAAAAGCCAACGTCACCGGGCCACATTCCGCCGGATCAGTCAGAACCGCCATTGCGCGGGGCAATGCTGTCAGAAGCTGTTCCGGGCGGGTGATGCGATCAAAATACCGGCTGACTGGCTTGAAGCAGTCATTGGCCGAAATCGTCCCGTCCCCGAAATCCTCAACCTGTTGCAGAACCGGGTCCGGTGCACGATTGGCAAAGACATCACCCGGGATCAAAAGCACTGGCAACCGGTTGACATGGGCAAGGGCCGCAGCCGTAACCATATTGGTTGCCCCCGGCCCGATTGATGTCGTAACCGCCATCGCGCGTTTGCGATTGGCCGCCTTGGCATAGGCAATCGCGGCATGGGCCATGCCCTGCTCATTATGCCCGCGCCATGTCGGGAAAGCATCGCCCGCACCATGCAGGGCCTCGCCAATTCCGGCAACATTTCCATGACCGAAAATCGCCCAGCAACCGCCGAAAAAACCTTCGCCGTCATGATTAAGCTGTACGCTCAGATACCGCACCATGGCTTGGGCGGCGGTTAAACGAACGGTTTTCATGCCGCTCCTCCCGATTTTTTGCGTGCCGCGTCCCAGGTATCACACAGGGCACGATATTTTTGGGCCATTGATGCAACGGCCTGATCATCGCTGATCGTACCTTTAAACCAGTCGCGTGCAACATCGACAAAGATAGTGCGCCCGACAGCAAAGCCTTTGACCATGTTAAAACTTGCCGCCACTTCGAAACTTTCGACAAGTTCCGCCTCGGGTGCTTCAAGACCCAGCACCACGATACCCCGGCAATATGGATCGTTTTTGGCTATCGCGTCACAGGCATTGCGCCATGCGGCGTTAGTTTTCATCGGTTCAAGCTTCCACCAGTCGGGATAGACACCGATTTCATAGAAACGCTTGATTACTCTGGCCGTTGTTTCATCGTCACAATCGCGGACTTTGGACGGAATAACTTCAAGCAGGAATTCCAAACCGTTCCCGCGTGCTGCCGATGCAAGGCGGCTGATGGTTGCTTCCTGATCGGACTTGGTCGCGTCATCATCATCAGGATGATAGAAGCACAGAACCTTGACCACATGTTCGACCGGCCATTCAGCCAGTGCCGTACCAAGATCGGGGCCGATTTCTAGTTCAAGCGGACGTGATCCCGGAAGTTCAACCGGCCGTCCGATCCAAAGCCCCGTACCTGCCGCCGCATAAAGCGCATCACGCCCCAGTCGGCGGTCGCATAAAATGCCATATCCTTCCTTGCCAGCCGACACATCGCGCACAGCATTCAGGCACAGTTCCTTGAACGGTCCAATGCGGTCCCACGAAACATTAAGCTCGTCGGCAAGGTCTTCAAGCTGCATCCGGTGATCAAAGGCAAAGACCCGCATTTCCGGCCAGTTACCCGTCCGGTTGGTCGACCAGTGAATTTGTTCAAGTTCGGCATCGTTGCGCAGTTCCGGCGTTTTGATTCCGCGATCAAAGAAGAATTGCAGTTCTTCCCAGCTCGGATAGGCCGGCGTGCAGCCATGACGTGACACTGCAAAGGCACCGCAGGCATTGGCATATTTAAGTGACGTTTCCCAGTCCTCGTCACTGAGCCAGCCTTTCAAAAGACCGGACATGAAGCCGTCACCGGCCCCAAGAACGTTAAACACATCAACCGCAAAGCCCGGACCGGAAATGCCATCATCAAGTTTCGCACCGATGCGATCGGTGAAGGCAACTGCCCCCATCGGTCCACGCTTGCAAACAAGTGTTGCATCAGAAATCGCCCGGACATTTTCCAATGCCTTAAGGGTATTGGTTGTACCCCCGGCAATATGGAATTCTTCCTCGGTGCCGACGATCAGATCAAACAGATGCAAGGTCCCCTGCAATTCCTTGGTAACGGTGTCCGAGGCAATGAAACGGTTTTCACCATCCCCATGCCCCGAAAGCCCCCAAAGATTTGGACGGTAATCAATATCCAGTGCTGTTTTGGCGCCGCTATCACGGGCAAGCTTCACCGCCTTAAGAACCGCTGCACGGGTTTTGGGATGCGAAAGATGCGTTCCCGTCACCGTGACACAGCGCGTACTTGCGATAAAATCAGGGTCGATATCCTCCTCGCACAGCGCCATATCCGCGCAATTCTCGCGATAGAAAATCAGCGGGAACTGTTCCTGATCACGCACACCAAGCAACACAAGTGCGGTCAGACGTTCCGGATCGGTGACCACGCCCTGAACATCCACCCCCTCGGCGACAAGCTTTTCGCGGATGAACCGCCCCATATGCTCGTCCCCGACCCGGGTAATCAGGGCTGATTTAAGCCCCAGTCGCGCTGTCCCGCAGGCCATGTTGGTCGGCGAACCGCCGATATATTTGTTGAACGACGCCATGTCTTCCAGGCGCCCGCCAATCTGCGCGCCATAGAGGTCAACCGACGACCGTCCAATCGTTATGACATCAAGCCGCTTCATCAAATCGTCCCTCCGAGAGACCCTTCAAGTTCGGCCAGTTCCTGACCGCCTGCCATAAGGTCTTGCAGTTCTTCCGGTTTGATTTCACCGCGTTTTGCCGTGCCATGGGTCTGCCCGCGATTCAGAACCGTGAACCGATCCCCCACCGCCATCGCGTGGCGCACGTTGTGGGTAATAAAGATGACGCCAATTCCGGCCTTGCGAACCCGGTCAATGGTCGCCAGAACATTTGATGTCTGGCGCACACCAAGGGCCGATGTAGGTTCATCAAGGATCAGGACCTTGGCCCCGAAATAAACGGCACGGGCAATCGCCACGGTTTGACGCTCACCGCCCGAAAGTGTGCCCACCGCCTGTTCAGGTTCGCGCAGGTTAATCCCCATCGATGACATTTCATCCATGGTCACCTGATTGGCGTGTTTGAAATCAATCCATTTGAACGGACCGAAACTTTTGCGCGGTTCACGTCCCATCCAGAAATTACGGGTAACCGACATCAGCGGGATCATCGCAAGGTCCTGATAGACCGTTGCAATCCCGGCTTCCATCGCGTCACGCGGACTGTCAAAAACAACGTCCTGGCCACTTACGCGCATCACACCCTTGGTCGGCTTGTGCACGCCGGACATGGTTTTGATGAAGGTCGATTTACCCGCACCATTATCCCCCAGAAGACAGTGGCATTCCCCTTCCATCACATTGAAGGAAACGCCGCCAAGCGCGATGACTGGACCGAAATGCTTTTCGATATTGTCCATTTCAATCAAAGGCGTACTCATCATCGTTCTCCCGTGATCATGCGACGAATATAAGTGTTCATGATGACGGCAAAGATCAGAATGCCGCCAAGGAACACGCGGAAGAGCGAGCTTTCAGCACCGGCAAAGAACAGGCCTTGCTGAACCACGCCAAAGATCAGCGCCCCAAGGGCCGCCCCGATCACAGAACCATATCCACCGGTCAGAAGTGCACCACCAATGACCACGCAAATGATGGCTTCGAATTCTTTAAGCAATCCACGGTCCGCTGCGGCTGATCCGAACTCCATCACCTGACAGGTGGCAAAGACGGTCGCGCAAAACGCGGTGAACATGAACATCAAAATTTTAACGCGATTGACCGGCACACCGACATAACGGGCGGCCTGCGCATCACCACCGGATGCAAAAATCCAGTTTCCAAACCGCGTTTTGGTCAAAAGCCAGTGACCGAAAATAATCAGCGCAATCGCCCACAGAACCAGCATCGGAACGCCTTCGACAACCGGCTGCCCCATACGCGAACCACGGGTGAAAGTATCAATGATGCCAATATCACCAAACCACTGGAACAGATCTTTCAGGATCACGCCACCAAACAACCAGGCCAGCGGATCACCCTCCGCGGCTTCTTTCACACCACCAATAATGGTCTGGCGCGTTGTCAGAATGGAAAGCCAGATGGTCAGGCCGCGCAGAATATAAAGGAACGCAAGGGTAACGATAAAGCTTGGCAGGCCGGTCTTGATCACAAGGAAACCGTTCAACGCGCCAAGGGCAACACACACCACAAAGGCAGCGATAATCGAAACCCAAACCGGCAAGCCCCAGTGCACCGACAGAATGGCAATGACCACTCCGGCAAAACCGATCATGGAACCGACCGAAAGATCAAACTCGCCCGCAATCATCAACAGGCAGGCACCCACGGCAATGATCGCGAACTGGGCGGAAACAACACCCCAGTTCTGAACGCCTTCCGGGGAAAACATGCCGCTGTCGCCGGCAATCATAAAGAAGAAAACAAAGACCAGGATCGTACCGCAGATCGCACCGAGTTCGGGCCTGATCATGGCACGGCGAATGGCTGAGACTTGCTTAAGCCGCTCGTCCGACATGGCATCACTCTTTTATCTGATAGTTTGGGGTGCCAAGGGCGGCAAATTGCGCGCCCTTGGCAGGGAGGAAGATTAACGGTATTCGCCAGCGTACTTTTCGACCTGGGCGATATTTTCTTTGGTGATAAAGCCAGGACCGGAATTGATATGACCGGACGGCAGAACGCTGTAACGGGCATAGTTGGTCAGGATGACAACCGGCAGATAACCCTGCAGGTACGGCTGCTGATCAATGGCGAAGTTGATTTCGCCCGCCTTGATGGCTTCGGCAATTTCCGACGACAGATCAAACGTGCCAAACATGATTTCACCGGCAAGACCGGCATCACGAAGGGCAGCAAGGGTCGGATGGGCCGAGTTCGGACCAAGCGTCAGGACGGCATCAACATCCTTGTGGGCGTTCAGATACGCACTGACCTTGTTTTTAACTTCCGACGGATCCTGTCCGCTATCGATCATCTGGCTGCCAAGTTCGACACCAAGAGCATCGGCAAAGCCACGGCAACGTTCAACCGATGCCGGGTTGGTGATGTAGTGGTTCACACAGACAAAGCTTTTTGCACCCGCTGCGGCGGCGCGTTTACCGGCACCGAAACCGGCATCATATTCCGGCTGACCGACATGCATCAGCGCACCGAGTTCTTCGGACTGTTCCTGCGTGCCAGAGTTAATGGTGATAACCGGAATGCCTTTGTCCACAGCATCGGTGATCGGACCTTTAAGAACGTTAAAGTCCGCGATGGTAACGATGATGCCATCCGGATTGGTTGCAGCGGCCTGCTCAACGATACGGGCCATATCGGCCAGATCACCGGTCGGCGGGTTACGATATTCGACTTCTGCACCCATCTGGCTGCCTGCGACCTTGATCGCATTCTTGATCACGTTCCACCAGCTATCGGAATCCGGTGCATGGCTGATCAGAACGAATTTTTCATTTTCCGCAGATGCGACACCTGTCATGCCGGTCAATGCAAATGCTGCTGCCGCAATGGCAGTAAGCGCCTTTTTCATCAGTTGCCTCCCTAGTCGGCTGATAATGTTGGGGTTGTCCCATTCGAATTATGTGATTTCCGGGCAATCGGTCGTCTTCATGCGGCCTTCTTGCAAGATGAGGCACGGGAAAGCCCGCCTCCTTGAAATCTCTGAATAGAATTTTTGTTCTATTTTATAACAAAATCAACATTTTTTTTCCATTGCACTGCGAGATAGCCACTCATTCAATGCCTTGCATCCGCCAGAAGCCCCCAGAAACAAGCACCAAACAACCCAAAGAATAAACGCAGCCACCCCGAACGATACATCACCATAAGCTGTAAAAAGAACCGTCTGATCAATTATGTGTACGACTCGGTCAGCCCCGCCCCCAGCTTCCAAAACAAAACCGGCGCAGCCTGTGGGCCGCGCCGGTTCAAATTCATCACACAAGGACCGCTATCCGATCAGGACAGGATTTCCTTTGCCACATCAACGGTGCGCCCTTCACGTGCGGAAAGGGCCGCCGCCTCGGCAACCACCAGGGCATCAATCCCCTCTTTCAGCGGCACCGGAAGCTTTGCAGTGCCCTGGACACTCTGAACAAAGCTGTTCCATTCGATCTGATAGGCCTTGGCATAACGTTCAAGGAAGAAATGCTCGGGCTTGGCCTTGGTTGCACCGGCATTTGTGATCTTCTCGACGGTGTTTTCCAAAACGTTATGGGCGACAAGCAATCCTTCCGCACCAAGGAACTCAATCCGCTGATCATACCCATAGGCCGCGCGACGGCTGTTCTTGATCACGGCCATTCGTCCACCTGAAAACTCAAGCGTTGTGATCGCCGTATCAAAATCACCGGCTTCACCAATCGCGGGGTCAACGATGCTTGATCCGATTGCCGTGACCTTTTCGGGAACAGCACCATACATCCAGCACGCCATATCGAAATCATGGATTGCCATATCGCGGAAAATGCCGCCCGAAACCTTGACATAGCTGACCGGCGGCGGGGCCGGGTCAAAGGACGTGATCGACAGCAATTCACCCTTGCCGATTTCACCCTGATCAAAGGCCGCCTTCAGGCTGGCGAAGTTCGGATCAAAACGGCGGTTAAAACCAACCATCACCGGCTTGCCGTGGGGCTCACACCGGGCAAGGCAATCCACCGCACGCTTAAGGTCAAGATCAACCGGCTTTTCGCACAAAACCGCTTTGCCTGCGGCGGTTGCCGCCTCCATCAGATCAGCATGCGTATCGGTCGAGGTTGCGATCAAAACCGCATCAATGGCGGGATCAGCAATAATTTCTTCGGTTGTGCGGGCGCTTGCACCATGCGCATCGGCAAGTTTTTGCGCGGCTTCCGGGAATTTGTCCGATACAGCCACCAGCTCGCTTTGCGGGTGGGCAACAATGTTTACCGCATGGACCTGGCCAATACGCCCTGCACCCAGCAGACCAATTCTAAGCATTCCGAATTTCCTTCCCTTTGGCATTGCTGCCATCTTTGCGATAATCGCCCTGCACCATCATCCTGCGAACCAGCTAAATACCGGCAAACCATTTGATATTCTGGTGATTTCGGACTGATTCTGCGGATGTCTTATGCATCCATTTGTGGTGACCTGTGCCATCAACCGACCGCACGAATGGAATATTTATTCCATTAATGTTATTTTTCAATAATTATTTTCCATTATCCATTTTGTCGCGTTTCGCGCCCACCGAAACCGCCAGCGCAATCGCCAGGGATATGGTCGCCGACAACGCCCTGAAGGCCCCGACATCGACCTCGGAAACTGACAGCATCAAGGCATCGGTCTTGCGCATCGGACCGCTTGGTGCGTCACTGATTGCAACCACCTTGTTGCCCTGCGCGTGGGCATAGGCCGCCAGATCAATCGTCTCCTGCGAATATGGCGCAAAGGTAATCGCGATGACGACATCGTCCTTGCGGATCGCATGGCGCGGATTAAGGTTGCCGACCCCGTCGTGAAGAACGGCGGCGATATCCATTTTCTCAAACGCATAGGAAAGATAGCTTGCCACCGGAAAAGCGCGCCGGAACCCGACGACATGGATCATCGGGGCGGCGGCCAGAACATTCACCGCCGTTTCAAGCGTTTCCAGATCAACGGTTGTCGCCAGATTTTCAAGCGACAAACGCCCGGCTTCGACAAACTCGGCCAACAGGGCGCTTGGGCTGTCATCGCCAGTCGCACGCAGGTTCTCAAGCCGGGTCGCATAATCGGGCCATTTCTGTGCATAGGTTTCCCGAAACATCTTTTGCATGTCCGAGAACCCCGAAAACCCCATCAACTGACAGAAACGCATAAAGGCCGATGGTTGCACCCCGGCCCCGGTCGACAATTCGGCCACCGTCGATACGGCAATCCGGTCAGTATTTTGGGCGACGAACTCCGCACATTGGCGCAGCCGTTTGGGCATGGTTTCCGATATCTCGGCCAATCGGTGATTGAATTCCTCTAGTGAAACGGGCGCGCTCTGATCACTCATGGCGATTATTTTCCTGTTTTTGATTCTGCTTGACGCAACGTGCGTTCCATGATCATCCATTAAATAGAACAAAAATTCTATTTTGACTAGGTGAGGAGTTCCTTCAAATGAAATCTCTGGGAATCGGCCTGATTGGTACAGGCTTTATGGGCAAAGCGCACGCATTGGCGTTTGGCGCAGCCAAGGCAGTTATGGGCGATGTTCCAGAGGTGCATCTTGCAGTTCTGTGCGATACGCCGGCCGACAAGGCCAAACAGATGGCCGACCAGTTTGGCTTTACGCGTGCGACTGATGATTGGAATTCCCTGATCTCTGATCCCGATGTTGATATCATCTCCATCACCACGCCGAACATCCTGCATTTTGATATGGCGATTGCCGCAATCAATGCTGGCAAGCATGTTTACTGCGAAAAGCCTCTTGCCCTGACCCTTGATCAGGCGCGCGACATGCGCGATGCAGCACGTGCCGCCGGTGTCAAAACCATGGTCGGCTATAACTACATCAAAAACCCCGCCTTCACCCATGCCTGCCGCTTGGTGCAGGCAGGTGAAATTGGCGATATCGTACATTTCCGCGGCTGGGTCGATGAAGATTACCAGGCCGACCCGGAACTTGCCTGGACATGGCGCGCAAAACTGTCTGATGCCGGGCTTGGTGCGCTTGGCGATATGGGATGCCACCTTGCTTCGATGGCCTATGGCATTGCCGGCCCCATCGAAAGCCTGATTGCCGACATGCAAACCGTCCACATCACGCGCCCGCTTGCCGATGGCAGCGGTCACGCCAAAGTCGAGAACGAGGATACGGCATCGGCACTGGTCCGCTTTGCAAATGGCGTTCATGGCAGCCTGTCGACATCCCGATCCGCCTGGGGCCGCAAGAACCGGTTGGCGTGGGAAGTTCACGGCACCAAGGGCATGATCTGCTTTGATCAGGAACGCATGAACGAATTGCAGATTTATCGCAATACCGGGAACGCTGCCCAGCAAGGTTTCACCACCATCCTGACCGGCCCGGGCCATCCGCCATATGGCGAGTTCTGCCCGGCACCTGGGCATCAACTTGGCTTTAACGATCTTAAAATTATCGAAGCCACCGCATTGCTGCGCGCCATTCGCGATAACACTGCGCCATGCCCGAACTTTGACGACGCCTACGAGTTCGAAAAAACCATCCACGCCATCGCGCAATCGGCCCGGACAGGTACGAGAGTTTCACTTTCGGACTTATAACAAACCGTGACGACGAACTTCATCAAGAGACAGCGATTGCGAAATGCAATCACTGTCTCTGATCACTAAAGAATTCCGCCTCAGCACTCACCATCAAAGGACGGAGCACGAACGGCTGTATGGAGCATTTCGATAAGATGGAAAATTCCGAATACCGGGAGTCCGGTCGCCTTTTGCACAGCACGGGCATAGGGTTGCAGGTTCGTGCATTCAAACAGGATTGCGCCTATTTCCGGGTTGGCCTGTCTTAGTTTCTGGCACTGCGCAACAACTTCCTGTTCGATCAGGTCAATATCAAAGCCTGCAACGCCCTTTGTCTCTATGCCAAGGATTGAGGCCCGAAAAGTCGGGCAATCCTGAAGGCCGCATAACTCGACCCTGCTGCGTTCCGCACTTTGGGCAAGCATCAAATGTTGTTCAGACAAAACACCGGCATTGGCAGTTACCACACCCACCTTGCGCTTGCCGATCATGTTTAAAATCATCGGCAATAAAAGCAGACTTGATGTCACAACCGGCACTGTGACAGCCGCCGCCAATTCTTCCTGAACCACGGAAAGAAAACCGCAACTGGTTGTAATCGCAGAAACACCTTCACGTTCAAGTTCCTGCGCGGCTTCGACAAAATGGGGCAGCAGTACTCGTGCCTTGTCGGCCTCAGTAACAATGGTGCCCTGGGTTGCCTGGGTCACGATTTTATAGCGAACCGGAAAATCAAACGTTCTTGCATTGGCGATGTCACCATGCACGCGCGGAAATGTCGTATTAAGGACCAGAACACCAATGCTTTCGCCATAGATGGCACGTCCTTTGGTCAGATATCCGTCAGTCAATTCTGTCCCCCAACGACCGCAAGCGTACTGGCATTCCGTACTGTCGCACCGATGCTGTCCTTTTCAAATTTACTGGCCAGCATCACACTGGATTCAACCCGCTCCACAGTGGGTAAAAGCGCAATTTCGTCAAGCAGCGCGTCCAGATCTTCCAAATGGCTGAACTCCGCCCAACAGACAAGATCACAGGTTCCGCTTGTCGAAAAGCAACTGCGGATTTCTGGAAAGCTTTCCAGAACACCAAGCAGATGCGACGACCGTTTCTGTGTTGTATTCAAATAGATCAGTGCACGGGTATTTTCCGTGTCATCGGTTTTGCGCACAATTGCCGAATAGCCAAGAATAATGCCTTTCCGCTCCAGACGGGAAATCCGTTCATGGATCGTCGAACGGGCAAGACCGGCGCGTTTCGCAAGTTCGGTTGCCGGCATCCGGGCATTCGTTTCCAAAAGTGCGACCAGTTGCCGATCAACATTATCCAAAGACCTGTACATTTTCAGCTCAGCCTCTCACATGCGTTTGGTGTGATTGTTTTTTTAATTATGAGAAATCTTTGCACATCGCGTCCGGACTGAAAAATGTGTAAAAATGCTTTCATCATGACTAAAAGTCATGATGCCGTATCAAAGCCGGAGTTCCCATGCGCAGATTTCTTCCGACTTTATCGACCCTTCAGGCCTTCGAAGCCGCAGCCAGACAGCTTAGTTTCACCAAGGCAGCCGAGGATCTTGGCATCACACAAAGTGCGATTAGCCGCCAGATCAAGAACCTGGAAGAATTTTTGGGAATACAGCTGTTTGAACGATATGGTTCGCGCGTTGTCCTGACAGATGCCGGCAAGGCCTATGCCGAAACCATTCATGCCGCGATCGACAAGCTTGAAATCGCCTCAATTGATATCGTGCGCGGGCGGCGCGCGGAAGAAGCTCTTAAAATTGGAACCTTGCCAACTTTCGGATCACGCTGGTTGACCCGGTATCTTGATGCGTTCAGCCGTAATTTTCCCGACGAGCATCTGGAATTTACCCGCACCTATAATGATGTTGATTTCAACAGCACCAGCATGGACATCGCCATCCTGCGCGGGGATGGCAGTTGGCCCGCGGCCAAGTCCTATCCGCTTTTTGCTGAAAAGATTGTCGTGGTTGCAGCCCCCGATCTTATTCCGACTGGCACCAAGCTTGATAAAACCGGTTTTGCCAATTTCAGATTGCTGCAAAATGCCAGCAGGTCAAGCTTGTGGCTGAAATGGTTAAGGGCGGCTGACATCAATTATCGTGGCACGCTTCAGGGACCACGATTTGATAATACCGGAATGCTTATCAATGCCGCAATTGCCGGATATGGACTGGCGGCAATCCCGGTTTGCCTGATCGAGGACGAGCTTGCAGAAGGCAAGCTTCATACGCCCTTTGGGGCACCAGTTCCGTCGGGCGAGAATTTTTTTGTCGTATATCCTGAACGCAAGGCCCATTCGATTGCCGTCAAACGGTTTCGGGACTGGCTTTTGCAATTGACCAAACATTTGCGATAGCCCCCGATAAATACCGGGGGCTATCGGATCTCAATTCTGCAGAATTTCCGGAAGCCAGGTCGCAATTTCCGGAAATGCCACAAGCACCAGCACAAAGGCACACATCACAAGGAATAACGGCACGGATGCCCGGGCAATAAAGCCGATCCCTTTGCCTGTCATTGCTTGTAGCATGAACAGGTTAAAGCCGATTGGCGGCGTAATCTGTGCCATTTCAACAACGATCATCAGATAGACACCAAACCACAACATGTCGAAGCCCGCGGCACGAACCATTGGCTCGATCACGGCCATCGTCAGGACAATCGACGACAATCCATCCAGGAAACAGCCAAGAAAGATGTAAAACACTGTCAAAAGAATGATCAGCGTAAAGGGTGACAGCTCAAGGGCAGAAATATGCTGCGCCAAAGCAGCCGGTATCCCGGTAAAGCCCATGGTCAGAGACAGGAAACCGGCTCCCATCAGGATCAACATGATCATGCAGCTTGTCTGAACTGCCTGCATGACGCTTTCAGAGAAGCTTTCCCAGGTCAGACTTTTCTGCACAAACGACAAGATCAGCGATCCCAGAACACCAAGTGCGGCGGCCTCGGTTGCTGTTGCAAAGCCCGAATAAATCGATCCGATCACGCCACCGATCAGGCAAAGAACCGGTAAAAGGTCCGCCAGATTTTTGAAAAGATTGCCTTCGGTCTTTTCATGTTCGATCAAGGCGACCCTTTTTGCATTGAGCTTTGACCACACAATCACATAAAGGCTGAAACATGCCGCAAGCAAAATGCCCGGTATCATCGCGGCCATAAACAGACGCGAAATGCTTTCATTTACTGTGACACCGTAAACGATCATCGAAATCGATGGCGGGATCAACAGACCAAGCGTCCCGGCCCCTGACAGGGTTCCGATGATCATCTTTTCGGGATATTTGCGTTTGCGCAGTTCCGGAACAGCCATCTTGCCAACGGTGGCCACAGTCGCGGCCGACGATCCTGAAATCGCGGCAAACACCGCCGACGCCCCGATATTGACATGCAGCAACCCGCCGGGGAGCCGACCAAGAAATGGTGCAAGTCCTCTGAATAATGTTTCGCTTAGTGACGTGCGAAACAGGATTTCTCCCATCCAGACAAAAAGCGGAAGCGCCGTCAGGGTCCAGGACGATTGCCCGGCCCAGATATTGATCGCCATCGAATCGCCAACCGGGGTCGATGTGAAAATCGACATGCCGATAACAGCGGTCCCGAGAAGGGCTGCACCAACCCAGACCCCCATGCCCAGCATAAGGAACAGGGATGCCAGAAAAACAATTATTGCAATGGTTTCAGTCATATCTCTTGCGGGCTTTCGTCAGATGAGGTCTCCGACAGCTCTGACTGCGTATGACCTTCGATCAGGGACTGAAAAAGGCTATGCACAGCGGCCAGTGCAAACAGGCACGAACCGGCAGCGACGAAAGTCTGGGGAATCCAGAGCAACATGCCATCTGCCCCTTGGCTACGGTCCTGAAACTCGTGACTAAGCAAGGTCATCTGCGTCATGTACCAGGCAACAAAGCAGGTAATGACAGCCAGAATGATCAAACACAGAACTTCCACCACATGACGTCCGGCACCTGTCAGCTTGTTGGCAATCAGCGAGATGCGGATATGGCGCTTGGCCCGCAGGGTATAGGCAAGGGCTGTGAATGTTCCGGTTGCCATTACATAACCGGCAATGTCCGTCGCCCCACCGGCATAAAGACCAAAGGATCGGGCAAAAGTGCTGTAAAGAACCAGACAGCACAACGCTACCAACAATGCACCGGCAGCAACAGCACCCGCCTTGTAGACACGATCAAGCGCCTGCGAAATCATGGTAAACATGTCGATCTCCAAAGAGAAAGCCTGCCGCCCCGCCAAGGGACGGCAGATCGTTATTGGCGCTTATTGTGCGCTGTAGGCGTCAAGAACGGCCTGTCCTTTCGCCCCTGCACGTTCCAGCCACTCAGCACGAAGCTTCGCCCCGACCTTTTCAAAGGCAGCGCGCAGCTCAGGGCTCATTTCAGCAACCTGCATACCATTCTTTTTGAACTCGTCGATATACCACGCATCAAGCTCTTCGGCTTTTGCCCAGCACTTGCCTTCAGCCGTCGCAGCGGCCTTGTCAAAAACGGCCTTGGTGGCGTCATCCAGACCGCCCCAAGCCTTGGCATTGACAACAACCATGTTTCGCGGCAGCCAAGCCTTGACGTCATAGTAGTATTTCACATGTTCCCAAAGCTTCTGGTCATAGCCGGTCGAACCCGATGAAATCATCGATTCAGCAACACCGGTGGCAAAGGCCTGCGGCAATTCAGCAGCTTCGATTTTGGTCGGAACCATGCCAAGTTCCTCGGCAAAGGCAGAAGTCGTCGCATTATAGGCGCGGAACTTAAGCCCCTTGATATCATCAGGTGTCTTGGCTTCGACAGAGGAATAGAAACCCTGGGGCGGCCACGGGCAGGAATACAGGAAGTGCAGACCGGCACCTTCAAGGGTTTTCTCAAGTTCCGGTTTTGATGCCTGATAAAGCTTCATGGATGCATCAAAACCGGTCGCCAGGAATGGAACGGAATCAACACCATAAATCGGGTCTTCGTTCGCCAACGCGGAAATAAGGCGTTCGCCAATCGGAATGATACCACGTCGAACCGACGTATAAATCTGATCACCCGGGAACAGGGAGCCCCCCGGATGCGCCACCAGTTCAATATCGGTACCTGCACTGACTTCTGCGGCAAACTCAGCAGCAATCTGCGAATGATAGTTCGACGAGGAATAGGCAAGCGCCATATCCCACGTTTCTGCATTGGCTCCGGAAACTGCGAGGGGGAAAGACAGCATGCCCCCGGCAACAACAAGATTTTTCAACTTCATAAAAGCCTCCGATGATCGATGTTGGATTTTGTTTATTATTATGCGAGGTAACGCTCCGCACAGAAGGGCTTTGCGTCGATTGGCGGTGATTGACCGGTCATCAGATCGGCAAGAACACGGGCCGTCCCCGGACCGGTGCAGAAACCGATATGCTGATGACCAAAAGCAAGCCAAAGACCTTTTCTTTTAGGCACGGCGCCAATAATCGGCCTGCTGTCAGGAAGCGTCGGACGACGCCCCATCCACGGGGTGTTTTCAACCGGGCCGGTCAGTGGAAAGGCTTCTTTGGCAGACGAAACAGCTTGCTCGAATTGATTGATTTTTTCCGGGGCGTCGCAGGCATCAAGCTCAACACCGGTTGTCAGTCGATAGCCCTGCTCCATCGGGGCAAGAACATATCCACCACTTGCATCACAAATCGGCCGGTTCAAATGTCCGCCAGTTGCAGATCTGAAATGCATGTGATAACCGCGCTCGTACCCCATTGGCACATTGATCGAGACCGTTTTTAACAGGCCAGGAGACCATGGACCAAGGGCCACAACCAAATCGTCACAGACAACATTGTCGCCGTCCTGGGTCGTGACGTTCCAGCCACTGCCAGATTGCGAAAGCGACTGCGCGCTTTTCTGAACAAACTTTCCGCCTTTGGCGACAAACAATTTTGCATAGGCAGCAACCAGTGCACCGGGGTTATCAATACTTTTGGCATCCTTGATCCAGGTCGCGGCGCTGAAGATACGGTTCAGTGACGGCTCCAGATCCGATATCTGATCGGCATCAAGAATTTCGGTATCAAGGTCGAAACGATCAAAGATATCCCGGGTCAACTGTGATGCTTCAAATCCGGCAGGGTTCCGATACAGGAACATCCAGCCCTTTTCACTCAGTCGTTTTTCTTCACCTGCCGCGGCGACAAGGCGCATGTGTTCCTGCATGGAAAGTGAAATCAACTGATCCAGGGCAGCAGCGGTCTCAAGAACCTTGCTATGCCGGGCATTCATCAGAAACCGGAAAGTCCAGTTCAGATTACGCATCAGGAACGGCAGGTAATAGCGCAACGCTGTCGTCCGATTTGAGACAAACTTTGGCAGGTTTTTCCACAATGTCGGGTTATTGATCGGTACCAGTGACGAACGGGTCCAGACCCCGGCATTACCATAGGACGTTTCTTCGCCCGGAAACTTGCGGTCCATCAGCGTGACTTCAAAGCCCCGATCAAGAAGCTCCAAGGCAACTGAAACCCCGACAATACCTGCTCCCAGGACAACGACCTGACGCACCATCTAGCCCCTCCACTTTTGCTTATTCTCAATCACCGGACTGTCAGAACAAAGGGACACATTGTCCGGTTTCAGACCCGATTTCCGACGAAACGTCGGAAATGAACGCCCCGCATACCCGAACCGGGCCATGACGGGCTTGCGGATACCCCTGACCCGCAAGATCATCCGGGGTATCCGCCGTGGCACAAACGATTACAGGTAAGGAACCCGCTTCGTTTGCAGCTCGAGTGGGTCTTCGCCTTTTTTGGTCAGCCACGAGTAAACCGGCGGCACACGATCCGCGAGCGATTCAACATGGATGTCTATGAAACAAGGCCCATTTTTGTGGGCAAAGGCCTTTTCCAGCGCATCTTCAAGTTCAGCCGGGGTCTTCGCCGTCCAAGCAGTCATATCGAATGCCTCGGCAATCGCCTGCCCACGAGGCGGCAGGAAATCAACGCTAAAGCACTGATTATGCCCCTTAAGGCGGTGCAAGCCCTTGATCCAGCCAAAGATACCGTTATTGAACAACAACAGGATGGCGGGCACTTGCAAGCGGACAAGGGTTTCAAGCTCGCCCACTGTCATGCCAAATGAACCATCCCCGAACATGCCGATCGGACGACGTTCCTTATCCGCACACCATGCGCCGACGGTCGCAGGCAATGCCGAACCAAGTCCGCCAAAGGCGCGCGGAATGGCAAAACGGGTGCGTGGATCATTGATTTTAAGGAAACGGGTCATATAAGGCGTCGGTGTTCCCGCATCCGAGTAAATCAGGGCAGGCTCGCCGGAATTTTCCAGTGCCTTGTTGAATTCACGGACCACCCGTTCCGGACGCAAAGGTGTGTTTTCGGCACTCAAATAAGGTTCAGCACCCTCCCAGAATTGACGGCGCAATTCGTTAAGGTGATCAATCCATGACTTGTGGTTGTTGCTATCCATGTCGTCCGGGATCATTTCCACCAGTTGTTCAACAACAAGCTGAGCATCCCCGATCACCGAAAGCACGTTTTCATAGTTGTTGGCCATGATTTCCGGGTTGATATCAATCTGGGCCAGACGTTTGTTCAGCGTCACTTTCGGGAAGGTCCAGCCGATGGTCACAACCGAACCGATACGTGACCCGATGAACAGGGCAAAATCAGCTTCCTCAAGGGCACGGTTTGCATGGGGGTGATAGCCGTTATCCCCGATCACACCGACGGCAAGTTCATGATCATCAGGGATCGTGCCCTGTCCTGTCATGGTCGTGCAGACCGGAATATTAAGCTTCTCGGCCAGCGCAAGAACAGCATTCCCCGCACAGGCCCGGTTAACCCCGCCACCCGAAACGATCAGCGGCTTTTCAGCCTTTTTCAAAAGGGCAAGCAACTCTTCAAGCTTGCCCGGTGCAGGCAAGGTCGCAAAGGACGGGAAGGTTTTGCATTCTTCCTCGACATGCAGTGACACCTTCGCCGGATCGACTTCGTGTTGCAGGATATCTTCCGGGATTTGAAGATGCACAGCACCGGGCTTGCCCGACGTCGCAACCCGGAAAGCTCGCCGAATGATTTCCGGCAGTTTTTCCACGGATTTGACCTGAACCGACATTTTGGTGACCGGTTCGAAAAGTTTGGCGCAATCAAGCTCGGTCAGAACCCCCTTGCCCTCACCGGGAAGCGGGATGTCGATGGTCAACAGGATCACCGGAACGGAGGATGCGTTTGATTCTGCAACCGGGGGCAAAGAATACATTGCACCCGCCCCGGACGGACATTCAAAAACGCCGGGCTTGTTCGTAAAGCGCCCATAAGCATCGGCCATGAAACCGGCAGAACGTTCATCCCGGGCCATCACATGACGAATTTTCCCTTCACGCTCCTGAAGCGCTTCGTAAAACGGCACGTTTGTATCACCGGGAACACCAAAGACGGTCTCCACGCCATAAGCGATCAACATGTCAGCAAGGATATCGGAACCGCGCATGTGTCTTCCCCTTTATTGCAAAAGGGCAGAATGACGCTCACATCCGTCCGGCAACAACAGACACCCTGTCGTCAATTGGCGCAAACAACCGACGAAGTGTCGTCCTCTTAAAGATTGGCAACTCCCCACCTTGGCAGAGCATCCAAAATCAAATTCGATTGAACACTGCTCAGCCACCGTCAACGCAAAGGTTGATCATTGTCGTTGACAGTCACGCCCGAGATGATTATACGCATAATCAATCTGATTAAGCGCTTAATTAAAATCTGTTTCGGAGAATGTCTGTGACCACTGGCCAGAATCGCACCAAACGCGCAACGCAAAGCGATGTCGCCGCTTTGGCAGGTGTATCAACCGCAGTGGTTTCGGCCGTAATTTCATCCAAACCGGGCAAAACCATCCGGGTTGGCAAAGAAGCCGAGAAGCGCGTCCGCGAAGCGATGGAAACCTTGGGATATGCACCCAATGTCGTCGCCCAATCGCTTGCTGGTGGAAAACGCAACATCATTGGCGTCTTCACCTATGAGGCGATTTTCCCGTCCGATAGCGAGAACTTCTTTTACCCGTTCCTTCTGGGTATTGAACGTGGCGCGATGCAGCTCGGACAGGATTTGTTGCTGTTTACATCCTCGTCATTTGAACAGGGCCCGCGCAGCATTTTCCCAAACGGGGCAAACCGTATGGGTGTTGCCGATGGTGCAATCCTTTTGGGCGAAGAGCCTGACAAAAGCGAACTGAAGCAGCTTTATGATACCGGCTTCCCGTTCGTCACCATCGGACGACGCGACACCAAGGACGCTGACCTGAACTGGGTTGCCGCCGATTATACCACTGCCGTTTCCGATGTTGTGGACCGTTGTGCGTCAAATGGTCATAGAACCCTTAAATTTGTCGGCGCAACCAAGGTCCGCGAACAGAACATGGATCGCGAGGCGGGTTTTCTAAACAAACAGGGCAACGGTTTAACCCTTTCGGTTGAACGATTGGCCGCCGACGATATTGATGCCAACTGGCTACAAAAATGCCTCGATGACGGCAATACCGTTGTTTTGACCGAGACATTCAAACATGCCGTTGCACTGGAACAACAGGTTTTGGCGCGACATGGCAACATTCCGGAAACCATTTCCATTGTCGCCCTTGCCGCACCACTCAACAGATCCAAAGACGTTGAACGCTGGACACGCATTTCAGTCCCCCGCGAAGAGATGGGCGAACTTGCAGTTCGAAATCTGATTTCACAGATTCGCACGCCGGGTCACACCGCCATCACCGCCACACTTCCGTGCGGTTTCGTCCCAGGCACTACGCTTACAAAAATCTAATCCAACGATAATCGGGAGGAAGTAGGATATGTCTGACTTGATGATTAAGCGCTTAATTTACTCCGCAGCGATCACGTCGTCGCTGGGATTTGGGGCCAATACCGTCAGTGCAGAAGAATTGCGCTTTACGGTTTGGACCGGAAGCGAAGCCCACC
This sequence comes from Thalassospira profundimaris, assembly GCF_003326675.1. Lineage (GTDB taxonomy): Bacteria > Pseudomonadota > Alphaproteobacteria > Rhodospirillales > Thalassospiraceae > Thalassospira > Thalassospira aquimaris. Next base: position 15,871 of record NZ_JPWF01000003.1, on the reverse strand, counting down.
TCAAGATGCTTGGTGAAATTGCCGACAGTTTTACCGCTACGCACCCGGATGTCACTGTTCGGTTCGACACGATCCCGTTTGGCGATTATGTTCAGAAAATCACCCTGCAAATGGCGGGCGGCAACGCCCCTGATCTTGGCTGGTTGCTTGAAAACTCGGCCCCTGCCTTCGTTGATGCGGGCGCACTTGCCGACGTGTCGGGCACGCTTAAATCGGCAGATGGTTATGACTATGCCGATTTCTCCCAACCCGCCATGGGTCTTTGGGAAACAAGCGATGCGACCTATGGCATCCCGTTCTCGACTTCGCCGTTTCTGGTTTACTACAACAAATCACTTTATGACGCCGCTGGGCTGGAAACACCGGATCAGCGCATAAAAGACGGCAGTTGGACCTGGGAACAACTCAAGTCCGATGCCAAGGCACTGCGCGATGCATCATCAGGCGTCTGGGGATTTGAAACTTTTGACGGCCAGGGATATGGAAGCCGCGTCTGGCACACGCTTATCCCGATCATTCGGGCCTATGGCGGCTCCGCCTGGGAAGGCGATAGCTGCAAACTCGACAGTCCGCTTTCTGTCCAAGCCGTTCAGCTGTTCCATGACATGGTTTATGCAGATGGCTCCACCGTTCCACCGGGTGAACAGGGTGACTTCTTCTCGGGCAAGGCTGCTTTGACCGTGACCCAGATTTCACGTGTTTCCAAACTGGCCGATGCGACCTTTGACTGGGGCATTGCGCCACTGCCATCCGGTCCGGCTGGCGATGCAGCAACCGTTGGCCAGGCCGCTGTAGTTGCGTTTGCACAGGGCAAACACAAGGAACTGGCGGCTGAATTCCTTGCCCATATGACCAACAAGGAAAACGTTGCCAAGATGGCGGCCTTTTTCCCTCCCGCCCGCAAATCGGTGCTGAACGGCGATGGCTTCCTGACAAGCAATACCGCGGTTGCCCCGGAAAAAATGGCCTTCGTCGCCGAGGGGATTGAAAGCGGTTCGGTTCTCCCAAGCCATCAGCGCTTCCCGCAGATCGAAGCAGAAGCACGTCCAAACTTTGATGCGCTTTGGTCCAAGAACGCCGATGTTGCGGCAACGATGAAAAAGCTCTGCAGTGGCATTTCGCCACTTCTCTGATCGTACAATCCTTGCTTACGCCTGCTATCGCCCGATCAACACAGCGATAGCAGGCAATCATCCTTCCCTTCGAAGGAAGCGAACATGTCCGCTGTCCGCAAGGGGCCATCCCTATCGCTTAAGGCCAGAGAGGCCATAACAGGATGGCTCTTCGTAAGTCCGATCCTGACGGGATTTCTGATCTTTTTTGTCGGCCCGTTGATCGCCGTTTTCTATTACAGCACCACCGAATGGAACCTGCTCAGTCAGCAATCGCGTTTTGTCGGCATGGCAAACTATGTCGATGCACTGACCCGCAATGAAACCTTCTGGGATGTTCTGGTCAATTCATTGGTCTTTGCGGCCGGGCTGGTTCCGCTCAACATGGCAATGGCGCTTGGACTGGCACTTGCCCTGTCAAAATCCCGTCCGGGTGCAGTGTTCTTTCGCACTGTTTTCTTTGCACCGGTCATTACCTCCGCCGTTGCCTGGGCGATTATCTGGACCTTTTTGCTTCAACATGAAAGCGGTGCGGTTAATCAGGGACTTTCGATTTTTGGCATTGATGGCCCGAACTGGCTGCATGAACCTGATTGGGCAATGGTATCTGTCATCTTCACCCGCGTTCTTAAAACCGTGGGCCTGAACATGATCCTTTATATCGCCGCCCTGCAATCCATTCCGCGCGATTACGATGAAGCGGCACGCATTGAAGGTGCCAGCAACTGGGAGATTTTCCGGCGCATCACCTGGCCGCTTCTTGCCCCAACCACGCTTGTGATCATGGTGATCACGGTGGTCGGGTCGCTCAAGGTTTTTGATCATATTTACCTGATGACCGGTGGCGGACCACAGAACGGCACAATGGTTCTGGCGTTTTACATCTACGAACAAGGTTTCAAGTTCTTCAATACCGGCTACGCCGCGGCACTTGCCGTTGTTCTGTTCGCCTTGATCCTGCTGTTGACGATTGTGCAAATGTTACTGAAGGCCGCCCGCAAATGAACTACAGAACACAGCAGAAAATCACACGCATATGCTGGATTGTTGGCCTTTGCGCGCTTGCCATTCCATTTGTCTTTCCCTTCTTGTGGATGCTTTCGGGCGCACTTAAGGGACAGGCGGATGTCTTTGCATCCTCGTCGCTTGTCCCGGCAAAGGTGCACTGGTCAAACTTTTCAGACGTTTTCGCCTATCAACCCTTTGCCAGACAGTATTTCAATTCGCTCTATATCGCGATTGTTGTCACCGTCTCGACATTGTTCATTTCCTCGATGGCGGGATATGCGCTGGCACGTCTGCGCTTTGGCGGCAGCGCCTTCATCTTGCTGGTTCTGGTATCGGCTTTGATGATGCCCGAAGAAGTCACCATCATTCCCAACTTCTTCCTGATGAAGGAACTGGGCCTGATGAACAGCCATATGCCCTTGATCCTGTTACCGCTTTTCGGGTCTCAGGGCGTGATGGCGACCTTCCTGATGCGTCAGTATTTTCTGGCCCTGCCCAAGGAGCTTGAAGAAGCCGGGCGCATGGACGGACTGACGCGGTTTGGTGTTTTCTTCAAGATTGCCCTGCCCCTTTCCAAACCGGCCCTGTCAGCGGTTAGCATCATCACCTTCCTGTTTTCATGGAACCTGTTCCTCGAGCCGCTGGTGTTCGTGAATGACATTGAATTGTTCACCCTTCCCCTGGCACTCGCAAACTTTACCGATACTTACGGCCTGCCGCTTTGGCACCTGCAACTCGCAGCGACCGCGCTTGCCGTTATTCCCATGCTCATTGTCTACGTTCTGGCCCAGCGCCAAATCGTCGAAAGCTTCGCCATGTCTGGCGTGAAAGGTTAAAAATGAAAGAACTTCACTCTGATATCGTTATCATCGGAGGCGGACTTGGTGGTGTTGCCGCAGCGCTTTCAGCGCTTAAAATGGGTCGCAGCGTCATCCTGACCGAAGAATTCAAATGGCTTGGTGGCCAATTGACCACGCAGGCCGTCCCCCCAGATGAAAACCCCTGGATCGAGACCGACGGTTCGACCGCAAGCTACAAGCAACTGCGTCAGGAAATCCGCGAATATTATCGCCGGAACTATCCGTTGACCGATGCGGCACGCGCATCTGAAAACCTTAATCCGGGAAGTGGCAATGTCTCGCCGATCTGCGCCGAACCACGTGCCGGTGTCGCAGCCATTGATGCCCTGCTTGCCCCGTGGTTTGCAACCGATCGGCTGACCGTCCTTCTGAATGCCAAACCGATTGCGGTCGACAGCAAGAATGACAGTTTTACCTCGGTCACGGTCATGTCGGCTGAATATGGCGAGATGCTTTTGACCGGTGACTATTTTGTCGACGCCACCGAATTGGGCGACTTGCTTGAACTCGGCAATGTCGAACATGTCATCGGCGCCGAAAGCCGGGCCGAAACCGGTGAACCATCCGCGCTGGAAGGTGATGCGGACCCGAATGACCAGCAAGCGGTCAGCTGGTGCTTTGCAATGAGCTATCACCCCGACGAAGATCACACCATTGAACGTCCGCGTGACTATGATTACTGGCGCAGCTACAAGCTTGATTTCTGGCCTGATCTGCAACTTTCATTCGTTGGCCCGAACCCGGTGACACTGGAACCTGACAACCGTCCGCTGTTTGTCGGTGACAGCGATGCCGAGTTTGCCCCGGACAACTGGCACTATCGCCGGATTTTCTATCGCTGCAACCATACCGGCGATCAATATAACTCCGACATCTGCCTGGTGAACTGGCCGCAGATTGACTATTGCGATGGTCCGATTGTTGGCGTTTCGCCGGAAGAAGCAAAAAAGCATCTTGAAGGCGCGCGTCAGCTTTCCTTGTCGATGCTGTACTGGATGCAGACCGAAGCCCCCCGCCATGATGGTGGCGTTGGCTATCGCGGCCTGAAACCGGCGGGCAATGCAATGGGCACCCTCGATGGTTTGACGATTGCGCCCTATATCCGCGAAAGTCGCCGCATCAAGGCCCTGTTCACGGTTACGGAAAACCATGTCGGCATTGACGCCCGCGAAGGTCTGATCGGGGCCGAACAATTCCATGATTCGGTTGGCGTTGGCAGTTATCGCATTGATCTGCATCCCTCCACCGCCCCGCGTAACTATGTTGATATCGCGAACTGGCCGTTCCAGATCCCGTTGGGAAGCCTGATCCCGCAACGGGTCAAAAACCTGCTTCCGGCCTGCAAGAATATTGGCACGACCCATATCACCAATGGCTGTTATCGCCTGCATCCGGTTGAATGGAATATCGGTGAAAGTGTCGGGGCGCTTGCGGCCTATTGCCTTGATAATGACCTAAGCCCGCGTGCAGTGCGCGAAACCGCAGACAAGCTTGAAGACTTCCAGAAGCTTCTGACCACGCGCTTTGACATCCCGCTTTCCTGGCCGAAGCATATTCTGGAAACACCACGGCTCGAACTGTTTGGACGGGTGGAGTAAAGCATGGCGAAACTTGAACTTAAGGACGTCAAGAAATCCTATGGCCCGGTTGAGGTCATCAAGGGCATTGACCTTACCATCGAAGATGGCGAGTTCTGCGTTTTTGTCGGGCCGTCGGGTTGCGGCAAATCGACCTTGCTTCGGATGATTGCCGGGCTTGAAGACATTACTGACGGAACGTTTGCAATTGATGGCGAACGGATGAACGATATCGCACCCGCCAAACGCGGCATTGCGATGGTGTTTCAATCCTATGCGCTGTATCCGCATCTGACGGTGCGCGAAAACATTGCGTTTGGTCTTAAGGTCCGCAAAACGCCCAAGGCGGAAATTGACAGCCTCGTAAACGAGGCTGTCACAATGCTTCAGCTCGACAAACTTACGGAACGCTTTCCCCGTGAACTTTCGGGCGGTCAACGCCAACGCGTGGCCATTGGTCGCGCAATTGTCGGCCAACCTGAAACATTCCTTTTTGATGAACCTCTATCGAACCTCGATGCCGAACTTCGGGTTCATATGCGCACCCAGATTTCGGACCTGCACAGTCGGCTCAAACGCACAATGATCTATGTGACCCATGATCAGGTCGAAGCCATGACACTGGCCGATAAAATCGTACTGCTACGAGGCGGCAAGATTGAACAGATCGGGTCCCCACGTGACCTTTATGAACGCCCCCAGAACCTTTTTGCCGCTCAGTTCATTGGTACGCCAAAGATGAACATCTTCGAACTGAACGGAGATTTTTCATCCTTGCGCGACCACCTGAACCTTCCGGCAGACGCGCATTATTGCGGCATCCGCCCGGACAGCTTCGAGATCGTTAATGACGGCGACGGTATTCTCTCTGCCACTGTCCGGCTGGTCGAATATCTGGGCAACGCATGCCTTGTTCATGCAGAAATCAAAGGCCATGACACCATCATTATCGAACAGCCGGTTGGCACGCAGGTCCGCGCAGCTGATCGCATTTCACTGACGACTTCACCCAATGCAGTCCATGCTTTTGCCAAGGATGGAAACCGAATTGATTAGCCGGTCCGGGTTTCGATCTTGATCTCAAAAATGATGGCAGCATGGGGTCTCCCGGTGCTGCCTTTTTTGTCGCTCCAGATCGCTACCCCGCACTATGATGCCCCACCCACCAGCCACATCTTGTTTCCTCAATGAAAATCGTGACTGTCGATTTTCAGTTTGGGGGCTTTTGGGGTTTCGGATGCGTGTGACTGGCTTAAACTGTCCAACCCGCTTGCCCAGCGCAGATTCCTTGGGTGGTTGTGGTTGCTGCGGGCAATTTTGGTGTTGTCTGTCAGGCCTTGCAACATTCCCGTCAGATCAAACAATTTGTCGGCAATGATGTGGGTTATGCCATCTTCGCGCTGAAGTTTGCCGCTTACACCCAGCACGGTTGCCGTCATGATTTCGCGGCGGTATTTTTCCATCACCTTGTTCCAGACCACCAGATTGGTGATGCCGGTTTCATCTTCAAGCGTGATGAAGACCACCCCCGATGCGGTTCCCGGTCTTTGGCGGACAATGGCAAGACCGGCATGGTTTAGCCGTTCACCATCGCGCACCGCGGGCAGATCATTTGCCTTGCAGATACCCGCTTCGCCCAAAGCATCGCGCAGCATGCTCATCGGATGGCCTTTAAGCGACAGGCGCAGACTGGCGTAATCTTCGATAATTTCCTCGCCCGGGCCCATGACCGGCAGATCAACCGGGGCTTCGGGCCCGAATTCGGCCGAGACGCCCATATTGTGGTTAAAGTTCTGGGCGGCTTCGAACAAGGGCAGGCTTGCCGGGGCCTTGCGCCCCTTGCCAAAACGCCGCACAGCCCAAAGTGCTTCGCGCCGTGACAGACCAAGGGATCGAAAAGCATCGGCTTCGGCCAGTTTTTCAAGGGCGGCGGGCGACAGCCCGGTTTGACGGGCCATCAGATAGATATCCTGAAACCCGCCCGTCGGACGGTTGGAAATCAGGGCAAGCGCATCAAACTCGCCAAATCCCTTAACCTGGCGGAACCCCAGCCGGACTGCGTGATACCCGGCCGACCGGCCCATTTCGCGTTCGAGCTGATTGTCCCAAAAACTGTGATTGATATCGACTTCCAGCACCCGCACACCATGACTTCTGGCATCCGCCACAAGCTGTGCCGGGGCATAAAACCCCATCGGTTGCGCGTTTAAAAGCGCACATAAAAACACATCCGGGTGATGGCATTTCAGCCATGATGACGCATAGGCCAGAATGGCAAAACTTGCCGCATGGCTTTCGGGAAATCCGTAATCGGCAAAGCCTTCGATCTGCTTGAAACAACGTTCGGCAAAATCCATGTCATAGCCGTTTCTCAGCATCCCGTTGATGAATTTGTCGCGGTGTTCGCCAATGGTGCCGGTACGTTTAAAGGTCGCCATGGCACGCCGCAGATTATCGGCCTCGCCCCCGGAATAACCGGCTGCGACCATGGCAATCTGCATGGCCTGTTCCTGAAACAGCGGCACGCCACAGGTCCGCTTCAAAACGGCTTCAAGTTCCCTGGATGGATATTCGACCTTTTCACGTCCCATGCGCCGCTGCAAAAACGGATGAACCATGCCGCCCTGAATAGGACCGGGACGCACGATGGCGACCTGAATGGTCAGGTCGTAGATGCTTTTGGGTTTCAGGCGGGGCAGCATGCTCATTTGGGCGCGTGATTCCACCTGAAACGTGCCGATACTGTCGGCCTTTTCAAGCATCCTGTAAGTCGCCTTGTCCTCCTTGGGCAGGGATGCAAGATCATGATGGATGTTCTTGTGCCTGCGCAATTCGTCAAAGGCCTTGCGAATACAGGTCAGCATCCCGAGGGCAAGCACATCGACCTTAAGAATGCCGAGCGCATCAATATCGTCCTTGTCCCATTCAATCGTCGTGCGATCCGCCATTGCCGCATTGGCAATCGGTGAAAGTTCGCAAAGCGGCCCGCGCGTAATGACAAAACCGCCGACATGTTGCGACAAATGGCGGGGAAATCCGGTCAATTCACCAGCCAGATCAAGCACAGCCTTAAGCCTGGGTTCATCGGGATGGATGCCCGATTGGCGCATCATGGTGTCATGCGCACCCTTGCTGCTTGATCCCCAAATGGTTTTGGTCAGTTTGACAATGGTGTCTTCAGACAGGCCAAACACCTTGCCGACATCACGAATGGCACTGCGTGATCGGTATGAAATCACCGTGGCCGTCAACCCGGCGCGTTCACGGCCATAGCGGTCATAGATAAACTGGATGACTTCTTCGCGGCGTTCATGTTCGAAATCGACATCGATATCGGGCGGTTCCTTGCGCGCATTGCTGATAAAACGTGAAAACAGCAATTCGACTTCATTCGGATCAACCGAGGTGACATGCAAGCAAAAGCAAACCGATGAATTGGCCGCCGATCCGCGCCCCTGGCACAAAATCCCCTTGGACCGGGCAAAGGCCACGATGTCATGCACGGTCAGGAAATAGGGGGCATAATCCAGCTCGTCGATCAGTTTAAGCTCGGTCTCGATCAGGTTTTTGATCTTGTCCGGCACCCCTTCGGGGTAGCGTTTTGCCGCCCCTTCCCAGGTCAGGCGGGTTAACCGTTCCTGTGTGCCTTCGCCCGATCCGTCATTTTCATCGGGATATTCATAGCGCAGTTCTTCAAGGCTGAATGTACAGCGATCCGCAATTTCAATGGTGCGGGCAAGCCAATGGGGATGATCGGGAAACAGCCGGGCCATTTCCCCCGGTGATTTGATATGGCGTTCGCCATTGGGAAACAGCCGGTATCCGGCATCCTCGATCCGGCAATGATGACGAATACAGGTCAGAACATCCTGCAACGGTTTGCGTGATCGCAGATGCATATGCACGTCATTGGTGACGACGGCGGGTATGCCAAGATTGGCCTCCACCTCCTCGGTGAAGGCAAGGCGTTCGCTGTCAAACCCGTCCATGAACCGCCCGACCGAAAGCCAAAGCTGATCGGCAAAATGGCGTTTCAAATCCGGCAGGCTATTGCGAAAGGCCTCATCAGGCACCTGTGGCGGGATGACAATAAATGACAGGCCTTCCTTGTGGTCGATAATATCGGCGACATAAATCTCGCACGATCCCTTGGGCGCCCGGCGCTTGCCAAGGGTCAGGAGCCGACATAACCGCGCATAAGCCGCCCGATCCGTCGGGTAACACAGCATCGATGCCCCATCCATCGGATCAAGACGACAGCCGACAATGTAATGTAACCGGTCGGCATAATTACCATGCGCCGTATGTCCGCGCACAACACCGGCAAGCGTATTGCGATCCGTGATCGCAATGGCATGCAGTCCCTTGGTTGCGGCGGTCAGAACCAGTTCTTCGGCATGGGATGCCCCGCGCAGAAAGGAAAAATTGCTGCTGACCTGAAGTTCGGCATAGGCCGGTTCGGGGGATTTTGTGGCTGATGCGGGTTTCCGTTGGGTCATGACATCATCCCGCAAACAGCCCATGCACCGACCAGATATCCTGCCCGGCATGGCCGGTCCGAAACAGCCACAACATCCGCCCCCTTTCATCGAGAATACGGAAATAATCACGCGTCATCCGCGACAGGGCATAATTATCCTGATCAAGGTTTTCCCACCATTCCGGGCACACCCGTTCAGGGCCATCGGCCCGAACGATACCCAAAACCGTCTTGCGCCAGCGCAGCCGGGTTGGCGCACCGCGATGGTTGCGTTCAATCACCTCGACCGGCTCGGGAGGCTCCAGCAACCGGATCGGACGTTTGGGCAAGGTAACGCCGGGCAAGTGCGCAGACCTTGCCGCGCCGACCGGGGCCTGGCGAATGGCCGCGCGTTCGGGCAGGTGACTTGCATGATGGGCCGGGCGATAAAGAATATCCTTGGGCCCGAGATGATGGCTGATCCTATCAATTAACTGGGCAAGGGCGATGGCATCACCGGCTTCGTCCTGTTGGCGGTCCAGACGCACCTGACGAAAGGCGATATGTTCGACCCAGGGCGCATAGACAATCACCTGCTCGATGCCAAATCCGGTATCCACACCGGGCATCTTTTCAGCAAGAAGACGCAGGATATGCGCCGGGGACTGACAAGGTGCGCCGGTTGACGTGGTTATGGTGTGTCTATGCCCGTCGACCCGGATGGTGCGAATGGTCAGACGCCGCAAACCAAGATTGTCCGCGCCAAGCTTTTCACAAAGTTGTTCGGTCATGGTCTGGATCGCTAGGGCCAGATTGGCTGCATCGCCAAGCGGCTCGCCAAAGTTTTGTTTGATCAGCCACGGGGTATCGGGCAGCTCAAAATCAAGATGTTCGGGCAGGCGTCCATAAAACTGATCAAGGCGCAATAAAACATCCGGGCCCATGCGGGTGGTGATGTTGGCGCGTGGCAAGGGGGTAATATCGCCAAGCTGTTTCAGGCCCAAACGCGATAGTAGTGCGATGATGTCATCAGACAGCCGCAAGCCGGAAACAGGAAAGGATGCCGCCACCCCATGATCGGCAGGCAGGGACAAGATGCGGTCGGATGGCTTGCCCTTGTGGCAGCGCGCAGTTGCCCATGCCGCACCGGCGGTATCGGCAATGGCAATTCTGGCGTCATAGCCACGGGCTTTTACATCCCGCAGGATTTGCAAGATCATGGCAGCTTCGCCCCCAAACAGATGGCTTCCGCCGGTGATCTCAAGCCACAATCCACCATCCCCCTTTTGACCGTGATCATGCAAATCCCGGTCCGGGGCCACCCACGGGCTGTATCGGTCCATCGCCCGGATCAGGTGCGCCAGATGGGATTGATAAAGGTCACCCTCTTCGGGGGTATCGATCAGGTCCGGCAGGATGCTGCGCGCATCAGACAGGCGCATGCCACCATGCAGCCCGACCTGTTCGGCCGCATGATTAAGCCCGCAGACAAATACCCCCTTGTGATCGACACGGGTGATCACCTGCGCGCTATCGGCAGTTGCCTTATCCGTGACACGAGGATCAGACTTGGACGTGCCGACCTTCTGATGCAGGGCCTGACGGATGGTATGGCAGTCGGTTTTCCAGTGGGTCAACCACAGATAAAGAAAACGTTGCTGCATCGGCTTTGACTTTCCAGCTTCCCGGTCGAACCCCGCGTCCCCCGATCAGGCTGAGTTGATGAATATTCCCTGTCATGTTTTGCTGCGAAGATGATACCGGCTCGATCTTCCAACGGGTCAGTGCACTTGATGGCATCAAACGCCCGTTTCGGGATGCGCGCCGCATGACAATCATCCGTGTCCCGGCGGCTTCACAGGCCAGTTGCAGACGTCGCGCCGCGGTCAGGTCATAGTCCGTCGTCTCCAATATGACCGAGGCAACCTGCCCGGATTTGGCAACCTCTTCACATGCCCAAAGTGCTGTGGCCTGCTGATCAACCACCATCATCAAGGATTGCGAGCCCGTCTCGCGATCTATCGGCAAGGCCAGATGATAAAAGCCCCCCTGATCAATCGCCCGTCTTTGCCGAACCCAGAAGATAGACCGTCCCATCGGGTTTGCTTCCGGTTTAGCCGTATCGAGCTGTGCCAGATACCAAACCAAGATAGATGCGGCACCTGCATCATGAAGACAGATCACTTCGTGCAAGCCGATCGAACTGAACCCGCCGAGACTGATATTCCCGGACAGCTCCATATTGCCAAATGCGGTCGAAATGACGTCGCCAGCACCCATCGACAAGCAGGCAATGTTTGCTTTCCACTGCTTCTCTGCCTGTACCAAAGCGACACGGGCATCATGGAGCCTTTCAGACAGCATCACACTTTAAACTCATATGTTCACTATTTGTTCTTAAATAGGAATACAACTCCCCAGAGTCAATTCTAAAGCCGTGATCATGCTTCTAGATCATTTGAAATTGCTTTGGCATAAATCCACAAGTCAGGCTTCTACAACCCCGAACTATGACAAACAAATAGCAGCGCAGACGCGCATGCATGTCGGGGTAAGACAGAATCAATTTCTCGGGAAAAAATTGTTACGTGCCAGATAAGCTCACAATTTCCGAATTAGAGCAATTTGAAAACAGAAGCTTTATCCGTCAGAACTTGCAAACAGGCTCCACCACCCACGCAAAGTCAAATTCAATTAACAATTTTGAATAGACATACCAGTCATTCAATTTCCCACAAAATCTTCCCGATGCTACCAAAATAGCACTCTTGATCAGATTACCGTCGGTCAAGACGCTACGGAGTTAGCTGTGACGATCAAAAGATCGCCAAACGCAATTAGACAAAACAAATTGGCTCTGATGCTGTTGCCCTGATCTGGCCGGCCCAAGGAGCATTTAACTGTTGCGAAACACTCGGGAGGAAAATGATGTTCCGCAAACTAATGATTGCCGGTGCAATGACATCGGTGCTGGCTGTTTCGTTCGGCCAGGCACAGGCTGCTGATTACACGTTGCGCTTTTCGCACCAGTGGCCGCCGGTTGCCGGAATGCAAAAAGAACTGTTCCAAGTCTGGGCTGATACCATCGCCAAAGAGTCCGATGGCCGTATCGAAGTTGAAATGTATCCGTCTGCGACCCTTGCGGCACCGCCCGCACAATATGAAGCAGTCGAGGATGGCATTGCCGATGTTGCCGCCGCCATTCAGGGCTATACCGCCAATCGCTTCCCGTTGACCCAGGTTGTCGAGCTTCCGGGACTTATCAAAAACGCAGCACATGGTTCTTGCATCATTCAGAGCCTTTATGACGAAGGCCTGATTTCTGACGAATATAAGGGCACCCGCCCGCTGTTCCTGTTTACCCATGGTCAGGGTCTTTTGCATACCGGCGACAAACTGATTGCGACCCCGGCTGATCTGGCGGGCCTTCGTATCCGCCGTCCGACATCGGTTGTGGCCAATATTCTTGAAGCTGCCGGCGCACAGCCGCTTGGCATGCCTGCACCGGAATCCTATCAGGCCATGCAGCTTGACGTGATTGACGGGGTAGCACTTCCCTGGGAAGGCGCATTGGCATTCCGTCTGAATGAACTTGCAACGGCGCATACCAGCGTTGGTGATCTTTATACCCTGTCCTTCCTTGTCACCATGAACGAAGACAGCTTTGAAAACCTTCCCGAAGACCTTCAGGAAGTGGTCAAGAACAACTCGGGAATGGCTTGGTCGGAAAAGGCCGGGAACCTGTTTGACGCACTTGATGCCAAGGGCATGAAACAGGCACAGGATGCCGGACATACCTTCCTGACAGTTGAAGGCGGCGTTGATAACCCGGCATGGAAGCCGGTTCTTGATCAGGCCACCGAGACCTATCTTGCCGATCTTGAAAGCCGTGGTCTTCCGGGTCGCAAAGTTTATGCCCGCGCCAAGGAACTTGCCGCGACATGCAAGTAAGCTCGCCCACAGAGCCTACCCGCAAGGCTTTCTTTCTGCTTGACCTTACCGACCGCATCGCCAAGGCGATGCGGATCGGCAGCGGGGTTCTTCTGGTCTTCATCATGACAGTGACACTTGTTGACGTCATTGCCCGCACAATCTTTGCCGCGACGAATGGCGGCATAGATATGACCTTTACCGGGGCTGTCGAACTGGTCAGCTATGGCATGATGGCGATGGTTCTGCTTGCTTTCCCGTATGGCGTCGACAAGGGGCAGGTCATTGTTGATCTGTTTACCGACAATTTGCGCCGCCAGACCAAGATGCTCCTTGAATGCATCTATATGCTGGGCTTTGCCGCCCTCGCATCAGGCATGACCATCCGTTTTTACGAAGTTGCCGGACGCATGAAACGATCCGGTGAATCCAGTCAGGATCTTCTGATACCCCTTCACATTGTCTACAGCTTTGCGTCCTGCGCGCTGGCATTCCTTGCCCTGCGCTGCACCCTGCTTGCGATTGACTATCTTGTTTCAGGAGCTAAACGACCATGAGCGCGCCCCTGATTGGCCTTGTCTGCGTTGCAGTCATGCTGCTGCTGATTGCGTTTCGTTGTCCGATTTCACTGGCAATGTCGGCGGTCGGCTTTGTCGGCTTTGGCTTGATTGTCGCTTTCAAGCCGGCATTTGCCCTGCTTGAAAAGGGCCCGTTTGAAACCCTGACGGCCTATGGCTTCAGTCCGGTTCCCATGTTCATTCTGCTTGGTGTTTTTGCCTCAAAGGCACGCATGTCAGCCGAGCTGTTTAACGGCGCCAAAACATTCTTTGGTGGCTGGCGTGGTGGTATGGGCTTGGCGGCTGTCACATCATGCGGCGTGTTTTCCGCCATTTCGGGATCATCTCTTGCGACCGCGGCCAGCATGGCACGTGTCGCCCTGCCAGAAATGAAAAAGAACGGGTATGTGCCATCCTTTGCCGCCGGGACACTTGCCGCGGGCGGAACGCTTGGCATCATGATCCCGCCGTCGATTGCGCTTTTGCTATATGCGCTGATTACCGAACATTCGGTTGGTCAGATGTTTATGGCCGGGATCATTCCCGGGCTTCTCGGCCTTGTGCTTTATTGTGCGACCATTGCTGCCATCGTGTTTTTCAAACCCGATGTCGCCAGGCCCGGTCAGCCGACCACACTGGTTGAAAAGATCATCGGGCTTAAGGGACTTCTGCCCTTTGCGGTTATCTTTGCCTTTATCATTGGCGGGATTTATGGCGGGTTCTTTACCCCGACCGAGGCCGCCGCGGTTGGCGCGTTCTTTACCATGATCCTTGCCTTTATCCGGGGTATGACCGGAACCCAATTCATCGAGGCAATTGGCGAAACCCTGACCCTTTCGATCATGATTTTCTTCATGCTGGTCGGCGCAGAAATCTTTGGTTATTTCCTGTCGGTATCGCGGATTTCGCATTCGCTGGTCGAACTGGTCGCGCAGCTTGATATGCCGCCTTATGCAGTCCTGTTCTGTGTCCTTGCCCTTTATATTGTTCTGGGCTGTGTCATGGACAGTATCGCCATGCTGCTTTTGACCGTGCCGGTGGTTTACCCGATTGTCATTGCCGCCGGGTTTGATCCGGTCTGGTTTGGTATTCTGACCGTGATCACGGTCGAGCTTGGCCTGATTACGCCGCCGGTTGGCATGAATGCCTTTGTCATCAAATCGGTCGCGCCTGATATCCCGATTGGTCAAATTTTCCGTGGCGTGATGCCCTTTGTCATTTCCGACATTGTGCGTCTTGCCGTGCTGATTGCTTTCCCGTCGCTGGTATATGTCCTGCTGTAACCCTGCGATCTGATAACGCCCCATAATGAAAGGAAACGGACATGTCTGAACCCTGTTTTGATGTTGCCCATCTCGGTCATGTCGAGTTGTTTACCAACAAGTTCGAAGAAAGCCTGGATTTCTTTATCAACGTGTATGGCCTTACTGAAAGTGGCCGCGACGAAAATTCCGTCTATCTGCGTGCTTGGGATGATTACGAATTCCACAGCCTGAAACTGACCCGATCCGACACCACTGGCGTTGGTCATATCGGCTATCGCGCAAGTTCCGAAGCCGCCCTGATGCGCCGCGTCAACGTGATCGAGGAAATGGGCTGCGGCATTGGCTGGGTTGATGGCGATATGGGACATGGACGGGCTTATCGCTTTACCGATCCAGATGGACATGTATTCGAACTTTATTACGACACGGTCAAATATCAGGCCCCGGAATCCGAAAAGCCGGCCCTGAAAAACATTGCACAGCGTTATCACGGCCGTGGTGTCGCGGTGCGTCGCATTGATCATCTGAACCTTTTGGCAACCAATGTCGAAGCCATTCGCGACTTCATGCAAAAGGCACTGGGATCACGCGTGACCGAACAGATCATGCTGGATAGCGGTGTGCTTGCCGGGTGCTGGTTCACCGTCAACAACAAGACCTATGACATTGCCTATACCAAGGATGCGACCGGTACGCCGGGCCGTTTCCATCACGTGACCTATGCGCTTGATCAACGCGAAGACGTCCTGCGTGCGGCTGATATCTTCCTTGAAAACAATGTGTTCATCGAAACCGGCCCGCACAAGCACGCCGTTCAGGGCACGTTCTTCCTGTATGTCTATGAACCGGCAGGCAACCGGGTCGAGGTTTGCAACGCCGGCGCCCGCCTGATCCTGCAACCTGACTGGGAAACCGTCACCTGGACCGAGACTGACCGCATGAAAGGCCAGGCATGGGGACTGAAAACCATTTCGTCCTTCCATACCCATGGCACACCGCCGGTTCCAGAAGCAGCAGAGTAATCTGCACGCTTCGTTCCGATACAGCAAAGGCAGGGTTAACACCCTGCCTTTCAGATTGCTGACGAACCCCGTCTTTTTCAT
>NZ_JPWF01000029.1 GCF_003326675.1 Thalassospira profundimaris | reverse complement strand
AAAACCGTCAACCTATTTTAGGACGGCACATCGGGGAACGCCCGCAATTATCGACGCGATGTCCGCAGATAATTGCCAAAACATTCGCCAAACACGAATTCCCAGCCCGCAAGATATCCCTCGCGCAGGGCCGGGGCGATATCGCCGACATTTTCCCATGCCTTGTGTTCAAGCCGGATCACACAGCGCCCGAAATCGTTCAGATCAAAACGAACATCGACACGGGTGAAATCGCCGGCATCCCATCCCGGATGCCAGGTAAAGGATACGCGTTCGCCGGGCTGCCAGGTATCAATGCTGCCCCAAACGATATCCTTTTTGCCCTTCACGCGTTCGACAATCGCGCCACCTGCCTTTGGGTCAAGCCCGATTGAAAGACAATCCTTCTTGGATACCGAATGGCTGTCTGTCGGCCACCAGTCACCAAAACCCTTGGTAAAAGCATCAAACGCATCTTGCGGGTCAATTGCCACCACCAGTTCGAAACTGATCGGGGCAAGTTCCGGATTTTTAAGCGGCGTCACGGTTATTTTCCCAGATTTTGTCCAGCACACCGGGCAGATCATCAAAATGGCTGATCACCGCATGGGCACCGGATTTGTGCAGCGTATCAACATCATGATAGCCCCAATCAACCCCGATTGCGATCATCCCGGCCGCACGGCCCATTTCGATGTCATAGCTGGTGTCACCAACAATCACCGCATTGGGTGCATCAACACCGGTTTCATCAAGGGCCGCCATCAGCATCGCCGGATTGGGCTTTGACGGATGATTGTCACAGGTTTGCAGGGTCACAAACCGGCCTTCAAGTTCGTTACGGGCCAAAACCGCATCAAGACCGCGACGGGCCTTGCCGGTGGCAACGCCACTGAGCCATTGGCGACGATCAAGCTCGGCCAGAAGTTCACGCACGCCGGGGAACAGCGGCTCGTAGAAATCCGGGGTCTGGCGCAGGGCAAAGAACGCCGCCTTATAGGCCGCGGTAATAGCCGCGATCACGTCATCTTCCACACGTTTCGGCGATGCCAGCTTTGTAATGGCTTCCGGCAGGCTCAAACCAATGATTGTGCGGGTATTTTCAAGTCCCGGGCAATCCAGACCGTTTTGCGCGAATGCATGATCCATGCAATGGGCAATGGCGTGCTGGCTGTCAACAAGGGTGCCGTCACAATCAAATACGACAAGTCTGAGCGGATCTGTGGTCATGTGGGGTCTTTCATCCTGTCTAACGGAAAGGCAGAACCTAATCCAAAGCCGGTCAAAGATCGAGTCCCTGACACCTGCAAGACAGAAGCATTTTTTACTGCCCCGGAAGCAATGGAAATCTATGGTAAATTTTGATCTTCTTTTGATCACCCCAAAGGCGCGATACAATGGTTTTCTGATCTTTTGACAGCGGAGGCAAAAGATGCTCACGCTTAGGGACTGTATCGATTTCAGTGATCTTAAGGAGGAAGAAATTCTCGCAATTGCCGAGTGTGAGCAAATCCCGATTGTGACCGCCCTGGAGGAAGGCGAAAGCATGGTACACACGACGCAGGGCCGCAAACGCATTGCGTTTATGATCAAAGGTCAGGCCGAAATATGTGAACGCATGGGAAATACGGTTCATGCCCAGCATCTGAACCGGGTGCATGATGCCTTCATCAAACGTTTCGGAAAACACTAGGTTATCGCTTAACAACAAGCTCGAATGTCATTCAACGCCTTTTGGTTTTGACCTCTGACAGGGACGAAAAAGCCGACGCACTGCGTCGGCTTTTCGCGTTATCGGGTCTTTTGATCCGGCATTATTTCTTGCGCGAACGCGACGGCTTGGCCTTTGGCTTCGGCTTTTCTTCCTTTTCGCGGTGAATTTCCGGCGTCAGGAACTTGGTCGGCGTTTTCGGATCGAAGTTAAGCGCCTTGAGACTTTCGGCGAAATGGGGCGGCACCGGGGCTTCGATCACCACGCGATGTCCGGTCACCGGATGCGGGAAATCAATCGCACGTGCATGCAGATGCATCTGATTGGACAGACCATCAATGAATGCTTTGGCCCCGCCATACTTACCATCGCCGAGGATCGGGCATTCAATCGCTTCGCAATGAACACGCAGCTGGTGAGTACGACCGGTCAGTGGTGACAGGGCAAGCCAGGCAGCCTTGCGGCCCGCACGGTGCAACTGGCGGAACACACTTTGCGCCGATTTGCCCTGCTTTTCGTCAATGACCATTTTCTCCCCGCCCTTGCCTGCCAGTTTGGCAAGCGGTGCGTCAATCAGGCCTTCGCGTTCAGCCGGCGCACCGGTGACAATCGCCCAGTAAAGCTTGCGGGTCGACTTATCCTTGAATGCCTTGGTCAGCGCATGGGCAGCAGATGCCGAACGTGCCAGCAACAGCACGCCACTGGTGTCCTTATCAAGACGGTGCACCAGTTTCGGGCGCTCCTTGCTATCAAGTTTCAGGGCATCAAGCATCCCGTCGACATGCAGGCTGGTATTCGTACCACCCTGTACGGCAAGACCGGCAGGCTTGTTAATCGCAAGAACCACTTCGTCATAAAAAATGACAGAATCGCGAAGGGCTTGAAGCTCTGCCTCGCTGGCATCGGATTTTGACGGGCCTGCCTGTTTGCGCTGCTGGACTTCGGCGGGGTTATAGGCCCCGTCCTGCGCCCAAGGCTCAGAACCGCCACCCGACATTACCGGTACGGGCGGAACGCGGATTTCCTGCCCCGGCTCGACACGCTGGTTGGCCTTTGCACGTTTGCCATCCACACGGATCTGGCCGCCACGCAGAAACTTTTGAACCTGACCGAATGTGAATTCCGGGCAGTTGCGCTTGAACCAGCGATCCAGCCGCAAATCGGCTTCGTCTGCTTTGACCTTGCGCAGAGTGACACCACTCATTGCAGAATACCCCTTACCAGCGCCATCGCGCCAAACAGCGCGGAAATACCAACCACGACGGAAACAATCACATACAGGGCCGAAAGACCAAGATTGCCTCGTTCATATAGGGTCGCTACGTCCAGCGAAAAAGTCGAAAAGGTTGTAAACGCCCCCAGAAAACCGGTCACAAGAAGCGCGCGCAGTTCCGGCCCCATTGATAGTTTCAGGGCCGAAAGTTCGATCAGCGCGCCCATCAGGAACGACCCGACGATATTGACCGTCAAGGTTCCCCAGGGAAATCCGTTACCGAGCATTGACCCCATCATGACAGACACACTGTGACGTGCGACTGCACCAATGGCCCCGCCCAAGGCAATGGAAGCGATTAACAACGGTGAAAATTGCATGGCGCGGAACCTATTCTTTCAATCATCAAAAGTCACGTGTGAAAACGGTATGGGGCCAAGGCTATATCGGAACCCAGAAGCGCACCTTCATTGAATGCGCATGACCTCCGCTATCAGACAGCAGACCATACGTGTTTTCAATGATCTAAGCGATCCTTAACCCGACTGCCCCATTCTGGCAACGATATCGGCAATCCAGGCCCGGGTGCGCTTTTCATTCTGTTGAATATCATCCAGTCCGTAAACCGACTGTGCAAACAGGCAAAACGTAATGTCTTCGCCCTGTTCAGGCAGGATCAGTTCGACCTGAACCCAGTCGGGAAAATGGAAGACGGGCGTGCGGGCAAGGAAGTAAAGCCGGCCGGGTTCACCCCCTGTGGGATTGCTGACCAGAGTCATGCCATGCGCGGGGGCGGTTTCAATCATCACATCGGCAAGGGTCGATGCCGCCGTATTGAAAACCGGGCTTTGCATGGATCGATCTGTTTTGGGTGACAGATTGGCCGGACAGGCAATAAAGTAATTGCGGGCCTTGGGCACCGAGGTTTCGGGCGCAAAGGTGAAATCCGGCGGTTCCCCGGCCGATAGAATATGGTCAATCAGTCCGGTAAAGCGGACGACGACAAATATCCCGCCAAGAACCAGTATTCCCCATAAAGCAAACATTACCAGCCGTTTCAAATCCACCACCCGCCTGCTTGCATTCATCCGATTGTATCACTCGGAACAACAAGCTAGCACGTTATACGGATTTGATCGGAAACAAAATGCCCGACTGGGGGACAGTCGGGCATCATGGAATGCTAAACTCGGTAATCGACGATCGGGGGGGGGGAATTTGGTTCGCCGATCACCGGGTCTGCATAAAGGAACGTCTATTCAAAGAAGCCTTAGGCAACAGAAGGCAAAGCAACGGCTTCAACATTGGCAATGGCGCGAACCATTGCTTCCTCGGCATTTACCGCAAAGCCCGATGCATCAATGATTTCAACATCGGAAATGCCGATAAAGCCAAGAACCTGCTTCAGATACGGGGTCGCAAAGTCAGCCGGGCTGTTCACCGGTGTACCGCCGGTCGCAACAACGACATAGGCTTTCTTGCCGGTCATCAGACCTACGGCTCCTTTATCCGTATATTTAAAGGTCACCCCAACGCGGGCAATCAGGTCAACCCAGGCTTTCAGGGTCGACGGAACGCTGAAGTTATACATCGGTGCGCCGATGATAACGATGTCCGCAGCCTGAACTTCGGCAACCATTTTATCCGAAACAGAAATCACTTCTTTCTGTACCTCGGAACGGGAGCCTTCGGGGGTGTAGAAAGCGCCAACTGTTTCGCCGGTCAGTGCGGAAATTGCTTTGTCATTGGCATCACGCTCAACGACTGTGGCCGACGGATCAGCAGCAACAATGCGCTCGATCAGTTTGGAAGCGATCTGGCGGGAGTTGGAATTCTCACCGTTCACAGATGCATTCACGTGCAGAATATTGGTCATTTGAGGTCTCCAAAAGCGTGTTCGTTTGTTGACCTGAAACTAGCCCATTCAAAGGGCTCTGTTTATCCCAATACTGTTCACTAGATTGTTTCCAAAAAGACAACTAACCAACCGTCAGTTAATCTTTGGATCGCTTTTGTTGCCGTTCCTGGCGCAAGCGATCAAAATATTCGACCCGCTTTTTCAAATCCCGTTCAAAACCGCGTTCGACCGGCTCATAGAAATTCTGACGCCGCATGCCTTCGGGGAAATAGTTCTGCCCGGAAAATCCGTCTTCCTGATCATGGTCATAGGCATAGCCGGTGCCATAGCCGATATCCTTCATCAGCTTGGTTGGGGCATTGAGGATATGGGCCGGCGGCATCAGCGATCCGGTATCGCGTGCGACCTTAAGGGACCGCTTATAGGCGGCGTAACCGGCATTCGATTTCGGGGCCAGCGCCAGATAAATAACAGCCTGCGCCAGGGCAAGTTCCCCTTCCGGGCTGCCAAGCCGTTCATAGGATTCCCATGCACCAATACAGAATTGCTGGGCTTGCGGATCGGCAAGGCCGATATCCTCGACCGCCATACGGGTCAGACGACGGGCCACAAATTTCGGATCCTCGCCCCCGGCCAGCATCCGGTTAAACCAGTAAAGGGCCGCATCCGGGTCCGAGCCGCGAATGGATTTATGCAAGGCACTGATCAGGTTGTAATGACTGTCATCGCCCTTGTCATAGATCGGCATCCGCTTTTGCACGGTGCGGGCCAGCTCGGCCACGCCAAGCGGACCATCATCACCGGTGTCACTGGGCGGCAGGGAAAACAGCTCTTCGGCAAGGTTCAGCAAATAGCGCCCGTCACCATCGGCCATGGCACGCAATGTTTCGCGGGCCTCGGGGGTAACGGGAAGCTCGAACCCCATTTCCTTTTCGGAGCGCACCAGAAGCTCTTCAAGTCCCTGATCATCCAGACGCTTAAGGACAAGGACCTGACAGCGCGACAAAAGGGCGGCATTAAGCTCGAACGATGGGTTTTCCGTCGTCGCCCCGATCAGGGTGATGGTGCCGTCCTCGACATAAGGAAGGAAACTGTCCTGCTGGGCTTTGTTGAAACGATGGATTTCATCAATGAATAACAAGGTGGCCCCGCCGGTTGACCGACGTGCCCGGGCACGTTCAAACACCTTGCGAAGGTCGGCAACGCCCGAAAAGATCGCCGATAGCGGCTCGAACGCCATATCGGCAACATCGGCCATCAGGCGCGCCAAGGTGGTTTTCCCACAGCCGGGCGGCCCCCAAAGGATGACCGAGGGCACCCGCCCGGTTTTGATCATGCGGGTGATCGGACCGTCATCACCAAACAGATGCCCCTGCCCCACAACTTCTTCAAGTTTGGCGGGACGAAGTCTGTCGGCCAAAGGCCGGGTTACCTGACTTTCAAACAGGGATGGCATAGACGGTCTTCTCGTTGCGGATGGCGATTACAGGGTAAACTCGCCTGTCAGTACCTTGCCATCGCGTTTAACCGCAATTTTCCAGTCCCGGCTGCGTTCGCCTGCTTTGACAACTTCCTTCAGGCGGGCGACCGAGTCAATCTTCTCGCCATTGATTTCAACAATATAGTCACCGGCCTGAAGACGGGTGCGACGGGCAAGACTGTCGCGAGCTACGCCAAGGATAATGACACCTTCGCTCAGTGTATCCACACCAAGCTCGTCGGCCAGTGCCGGGTTCATGTTTGAAACCTTGGTACCGCTGAACGGATTGTTGCCATCAATCACGCTTTCTTCGCGGGCCGGACGTTCCGGTGCGACTTCAAGCGGCATCGACAGTTTGATTTCCTTGCCACGGCGCAGAACGGTCAGATTTGCCGCGCTATCAAGTTCAAGCGTGGCAATCCGGAATTTAAGTTCATTTGGGTTATCAACAGGAAGGCCATTTACTGCAACCACCACGTCGCCGGCCTGCAAACCGCTGCGCAAGGCGGGGCTTCCATCGCGCACCGCACTGATCAAAACCCCGTGCGGACGATCCAGTTCCAGCGAAGATGCCAGATCGGCCGTCACGGCCTGACCGCTGGCACCGACCCACGGGCGACGCAAGTCACCACTGATCAGGCCACGCATCACGACCTTGACCATATTGACCGGAACAGCAAAGCCGATCCCGTTCGAGCCCCCCGATTTGGTGAAGATCGCCGAGTTCACACCAATCAGCTTGCCATCAATATCAATCAGCGCCCCGCCGGAGTTCCCCGGGTTGATCGCGGCATCGGTCTGGATAAAGGACTGGTAATCCTGCCCGGTCACACCAGCACGCGCCAGGGCGGAAACAATACCACTTGTCACAGTCTGGCCAACCCCGAACGGGTTACCGATGGCCAGAACAAGGTCGCCGACCTCGACCGCATCCGAATCCCCGAATGTAATGGCGGGCAAGGCTGTTTCTACACCACGCAGCTTCAATACAGCCAAATCCGTACGCTCGTCCGAGCCGACAAGGTCGGCATCAAATTCACGGTTATCATGCAGAACGACACGAATTTCACTCGCCCCATCGATTACGTGATGGTTGGTGACAATCGTACCATCCCCGGAAACGATCACGCCTGACCCCAGTGACCGCTCGACCCGCTGGCGCGGTGCGCCGAATGCGCCGCCAAACTGTTCACCAAAGAACTGCTTGAAGAACGGATCATTGAAGAACGGTGTGCGTTGACGCTCGGAGACGACCTTCTTGGTATAGATGTTGACCACGGTCGGGGCAGTTTGTTTGACCAGCGGGGAAAACGACATCTTCATTTCGGCCTGGCTGGTCGGTAAACGGCGATCATCACTATGCGTCGCTGTTTGGGCCTGCGCCTGTTTGAGAGGCGCGATACCGCCAAGAACTGCCATGGAAATGGTTGCGAATGTCAGAATGGTGGGAATCCATCTTACCTGCACGTGTCGTTCTCTCTTTGCTGTCAAACCGTCGGATATGTCTGTGTCGGCGTATATGCGGGGAAATCCACAGACAAATGAATTAGGAAAACAAGATTTGCCGTCCAACCTTGGCGGAAATATGAACAATTTTCCTGACAGGCGCCTTAACGCAAAAGGCATCAGCCAGCACAGGGCCAAAAGAAAACGGGCGACACCATATGGCATCGCCCGTTTCTGTTTCTTAAAGGCCGAAGCGTTGCTTATTCAGCAGCAGCTTCTTCGCCTTCGCCCTCTGCTTCGAGGCGAGCGCGGTCAGCCGCGCCTTTTGCTTCGACGTTGCGATCGACAAGTTCAATCACAGCTACCGGAGCCGCATCGCCGTAACGGAAGCCAGCCTTGAGAACGCGGGTGTAACCACCGGAACGCTCTTTGTAGCGGTCAGCGATTTCGCCGAACAGCTTGGCAACGACTTTATCGTCACGCAGGATCGAAATAGCCTGACGGCGTGCATGCAGGTCGCCCCGCTTGCCCAGCGTAATCAGTTTTTCGACATACGGGCGAAGATCCTTGGCCTTCGGAAGAGTGGTTTTGATCTGCTCGTGGGTGAGCAGCGAAACTGCCATGTTGGCAAACATCGCCTTACGATGGGACGAAGTACGATTAAGCTTACGGCCTTGCATACCGTGACGCATGGTAACTCTCCTAAATAGCCTGGCTTCGCTCACGAAACCGATTGTAAAACCGCGCCGCCACCCTGATCAAAGCCAGGTCATGCACGTGCGGTGTGGGCAATTCGCCCGCCGGACGCCCAAACAACTGGTTATCCGGTTTGGAACACGAATGTTCCGAAAACGACCCGAAGGCCGAAGACCCGTTCTTAGAACGGATCTTCGAACTTGCGAGCAAGTTCTTCGATGTTTTCCGGCGGCCAACCGCCGACTTCCATACCGAGATGCAGGCCCATCTGAGCCAGTACGTCTTTGATTTCGTTCAGGGACTTACGGCCGAAGTTCGGCGTACGGAGCATTTCTGCTTCGGTTTTCTGAACAAGATCACCGATATAGATGATGTTGTCGTTCTTCAGGCAGTTCGCCGAACGTACCGACAGTTCAAGCTCGTCAACCTTACGAAGAAGGTTACGGTTGAACGGCAGTTCGTCTTCTTTCTTCTCTTCGACAACCGCTTCCGGCTCTTCGAAGTTGACGAACAGCGACAGCTGGTCCTGGAGGATACGGGCAGCAAGTGCAACCGAATCTTCCGGGGTCAGTGCACCGTTGGTTTCAACGGTCAGCGACAGCTTGTCAAAATCGGTATCCTGACCAACACGGGTGTTTTCCACCTTGTAGGCCACTTTACGGATCGGGCTGAAGATCGCATCAATCGGAATAAGGCCGATCGGCGCGTCCGAAGAGCTGTGCGAGCTGGCTGCAACATAGCCTTTACCGTTATCAACGGTGAATTCAATGTGCAGGGTAGCACCATCGTCAAGATGGCAAAGTTCGAGATCCGGGTTAAGGATTTCGATATCAGCGCCAGTTTCGATCTGACCTGCGGTGACGGCACCAGGGCCGGTCGCCTTCAGGGTCATTTTCTTCGGACCTTCAGCATGCATACGCACGCCCATGGTCTTGATGTTCAGGATGATGTCGGTGACATCTTCACGCACGCCCGGAATCGACGAAAATTCGTGCAATACACCGTCGATCTGGATCGCAGTCACCGCCGAACCCTGGAGCGACGACAGCAGAATGCGACGCAGCGCGTTACCCAGAGTCTGACCAAAACCGCGCTCCAGCGGTTCCGCCACGATCGTACCGATGCGGCTGGCATCCGTACCCGGAGTAACATCAAGCTTCGTCGGCTTAATCAGTTCCTGCCAGTTCTTTTGAATCACGAGACCCACCTTCGCAACTGGAGCCTATGGTAAGGAGGACAGAAATCTGCCCTCGCGAGAAACGCGAAGGGGCCCGGTGGTTCCGGGCCCAAACGCGGGGTCGTCCGCAAAGATCGACGCGATTAGACGCGACGACGTTTACGCGGACGGCAACCGTTGTGCGGGATCGGCGTTACGTCTTTGATCGACGTAATGGTGAAACCGACAGCCTGAAGCGCACGCAGTGCAGATTCACGTCCCGAACCCGGGCCTTTAACCTGAACTTCAAGAGTTTTCATGCCGTGTTCAGCAGCTTTTTTACCTGCGTCTTCGGCAGCCATCTGTGCAGCATACGGAGTCGATTTACGCGAACCGCGGAAACCCATACCACCAGCGGTCGACCAGGAAATGGTGTTACCCTGAACGTCGGTGATGGTGATCATGGTGTTGTTGAAGGTCGCGTTCACGTGCGCGATACCGTTCGTAATATTCTTGCGCTCGCGGCGACGGACGCGAGTCTGAGGAGCTTTCGCCATTGTCGTTCCCCTACCTTACTTCTTCTTGCCAGCAATCGGCTTAGCCGGGCCCTTACGGGTGCGAGCGTTGGTGTGGGTACGCTGACCGCGTACCGGGAGACCGCGACGGTGACGGAGACCGCGGTAGCAGCCCAGATCCATCAGACGTTTAATGTTCATTGCGGTTTCACGACGAAGGTCGCCTTCAACGGTGTAATCAGCGTCGATGACTTCACGGATCTTCAGAACCTGGTCATCAGAAAGCTGATGAACACGGGTTGCTGCTTCGATACCAACCTTTGCGCAAATTTCTTTCGATTTCGCCGGGCCAATGCCGGTGATGTAGGTAAGCGCAATCACGACGCGCTTCGCGGTCGGGATGTTTACGCCAGCAATACGAGCCACTATGTGAACTCCTGTTTCCTGTTAACAAACCCAAGGGCAGATCCGGTAGGGAAGAGCGCTGCAAAAGCGGGCCAGCATTACTGCTAACCCGCAAGCAAAATACGCCCTGCCCGGGAAATTACCCCAGGATGGCTTCAATCTCGCGCGTAACTTCGTCGATTTCGGCCATCCCGTCAACTGTTTTCAGCTTACCGACCTTTTCATAGTAAGGAATGATCGGTGCTGTCTGCTTGTGATAAGCTTCCAGTCGCGATGTGACCGTCTCGGCGTTGTCATCCGCACGGCGTTTGAATTCAGTGCCGCTACATACGTCGCAGACACCTTCTTCAGCGGGTTTCTGGAACTCGTCGTGATAGCCCTGCCCGCATTTCGCACAGGTATAGCGGCCCACAATGCGGGCAACCAACGCGGCGTCATCGACACGCAGCTCAATCACATAGTCAAGTGCCAGACCCTTGGTTTCCAGCATGACGTCCAGGGCTTCTGCCTGGGCCGTCGTACGCGGGAACCCGTCCAGAATGAAACCGCCTTTGGTATCATCCTGGTCAAGTCGTTCGGAAATCAGACCGATCATCAGATCGTCGGATACGAGTTGTCCCGCATCCATGACTTCCTTTGCCTTCAGTCCCAGTTCCGTGCCAGCAGCAACTGCTGCACGAAGCATGTCACCAGTCGAAAGCTGGATCATGCCGCGTCCCGTTTCGAGACGCTTGGCCTGGGTGCCTTTCCCCGCACCGGGAGGGCCAAGAAGGATAATGTTCATTGTCGTCCCCCTGAATTCGGAAGCCACTCTTAACGGCGGCGACCACGTATTTTGGATTTCTTGATCAGGCCTTCATACTGGTGCGCCAGCATATGGGACTGAATCTGCGCCACTGTATCCATGGTTACCGTGACTACGATCAAGAGGCTAGTCCCACCAAAGTAGAAGGGAACCGACCATTCCGCGATCAGAAGCTCCGGAAGGATACAGACAAATGCAAGATAAGCTGCACCGATAACCGTCAAGCGGGTCAGAATGAAATCCAGATAGTTCGCGGTATTTTTACCCGGACGGATGCCCGGAATAAAGCCACCGTGTTTCTTCAGGTTGTCTGCCGTGTCTTCCGGGTTGAAAACAACCGCAGTGTAGAAGAAGGCAAAGAAGACGATCAAGCCGATATAAAGCGCGATATAGAGCGGCTGGCCACGACCAAGCAGTGCGGTCGCAGTCGTCAGCCATTCCGGCGCATTGCCGCCAGCCGTGAACTGAGCAACCGACAGCGGCATCAGCAGCAGCGAGCTAGCAAAGATCGGCGGGATAACGCCGGCCGTGTTGATCTTGAGCGGCAGGTGCGAGCTCTGACCTTCCATGACCTTCATGCCGACCTGGCGTTTCGGGTACTGGATCAGAACACGGCGCTGTGCACGTTCTACGAACACGATAAACGCGATAACAGCAACAGCAAGAATGATGATCGCGACGATAACGAGTGCAGAAATTGCACCGGTACGACCAAGTTCAAGCGTGCCGGCAATCGCGCTCGGCAAACCGGCAACAATACCGGCAAAGATGATCAGCGAAATACCGTTACCAATGCCGCGCTGGGTGATCTGTTCACCAAGCCACATAAGGAACATGGTGCCACCGACAAGCGTCACAACAGCGGTAAAGCGGAAGAACATGCCCGGGTCATGAACAGCAGCACCGGTCGAACCGCTCATGCTTTCAAGACCAACAGCAATGCCCCACGCCTGAACCGTTGCAATCAGCACCGTCAGATAGCGGGTATATTGATTAATTTTTTTGCGACCCTGTTCGCCCTCTTTCTTGAGAGACTCAAGCGACGGAGCAACAGTTGTCATCAGCTGGATGATAATCGAAGCCGAGATATACGGCATGATATTCAGCGCAAAGATCGTCATACGACCCAGCGCACCACCGGCGAACATGTCAAACATGCCCAAAACGCCGCCCGCATTCTGACGGAAAATGTCAGCAAGAATGGACGGGTCAACACCAGGAACCGGAATATAGGTTCCCAGACGGTATACAATAAGCGCGCCCAAAGTGAACCAGATACGCTTTTTAAGCTCAGTCGACTTAGAAAAAGACGACCAGTTCAGGTTCGCGGCAAGCTGCTCGGCGGCCGATGCCATGCACTCATCTCCCAATACACATAAACTGGAGGGTCCGGTCCCGTAAATTACTGGAACCGGACCCTCGCGAAGTCATTCTAGCTTATTCTGCTTTTTCTGCAGCGACCGGAGCAAGAACCTTGACCGAACCACCGACTTTCTCAACAGCTTCAACAGCTGCTTTGGAAGCACCGGAGATCTCGATGTTCAGTTTCGCTTTCAGTTCGCCTTTAGCAAGAAGGCGCAGACCGTCTTTCTGCGGACGGGCAAGACCTTTTTCCGTCAGAACAGCGATGGTGACATTTGCACCTTCTTCAAGAACACCGTTATCAACGGCGGTCTGAAGGGTACCAAGGTTCACAACACCGAACTGTTTCTTGAACGGGTTTTTGAAGCCGCGTTTCGGAAGACGGCGATAGACCGGCATCTGCCCGCCTTCGAAGCCATTGATGGCTACACCCGAACGGGACTTCTGACCCTTCTGACCTGCGCCAGAAGTTTTGCCTTTGCCCGAACCGATGCCGCGACCGACGCGGGTGCGCGCCTTGCGGGCACCCGGGTTATCGGCAAGTTCGTTGAGTTTCATCGTTCAACACCTTTTCGATCTGGGGTCAATCAAGCCTCGTCCACACGGACGAGGTGTTTGACCTTTGCGATCATACCGCGAACAGCTGGGGTATCTTCCAGCTCACGAGTCCGGTGCAGTTTGTTCAGGCCAAGACCAACAAGGGTCTGACGCTGATCAGCCGGACGTCCGATCGGCGAACCCGTCTGGGTAACGCGAACGGTCGCTTTTTTCTTAGCAGCCATATCGAATTACTCCTTTTCGAGAACGGCGGCAGCAGCCGAACCGCTATCGCGACGGGCAACGACGTCACCGACTTTCAGGCCACGCTTAGCAGCGACCTGACGCGGGGAAGCACCGTTGACCAGAGCGTCAAGGGTTGCGCGGATCACGTTGTGCGGGTTGTTCGAACCGGTGCATTTGGACACAACGTCCTGAACGCCCATGGTTTCGAAAACCGCACGCATCGCACCGCCGGCGATGATACCGGTACCAGCCGGAGCCGAGCGAAGGATAACCTTGCCTGCACCGAAATGGCCCTGCGTATCATGGTGAAGGGTACGACCTTCACGAAGCGGAACGCGGATCATATTGCGTTTTGCAGCTTCGGTAGCCTTACGGATCGCTTCCGGAACTTCACGGGCTTTGCCCGTGCCGTATCCGACGCGACCGCGCTGGTCACCGACAACTACCATTGCGGAGAAAGCAAAGCGACGGCCGCCCTTAACGACTTTCGCGACGCGGTTGATACCAACCAGCTTGTCGACGAGTTCGTTTTCTTCACGGGCTTTAGGTGCCTGCTGCTGTTGATTCTGGTTACGTGCCATGGTCGTGCTCCTTAGAAGTCCAGACCGCCCTCACGGGCGGCATCGGCCAGAGCTTTCACCCGGCCATGGAACAGATACCCGCCACGATCGAATACGACCGTTTTCACACCAGCTTTTGCTGCGCGCTCGGCAATGGCTTTGCCAACCAGAGCAGCGGCGTCGGCATTGCTGCCTTTCGCCTTCAGATCTTTTTCCATCGTCGAAGCAGCCACCAGGGTGGTGCCAGCGACGTCGTCGATGATCTGAGCATAGATGTGAGCGTTCGAACGGTGCACACTGAGGCGCGGGCGACCGGCCGCTTTTTGGCGGATCGCAAAACGAACGCGACGCTTGCGGCGTTCGAAAAGGCTTCTCGCGTTTTTCATCGTGCCAGTCCTTACTTCTTCTTGCCTTCTTTGCGCAAGATATACTCGCCTTCGTAACGGACACCCTTGCCTTTGTAAGGCTCCGGACCGCGCCAGCTGCGTGCGTTAGCAGCGAACTGACCGACAAGTTGTTTATCTGCGCCAGAGATGGCGATAAGGGTCGGCTTTTCAGCAACAACGTTCAGACCCGCGGGGATCTCCATTTCAACGTCGTGTGAGAAGCCAAGCTGCAGAACAAGGTTGTTGCCCTGAACCTGCGCACGGTAACCAACACCGGTGATTTCCAATTTCTTGGTGAAACCTTCAGAAACCCCGGTAACGAGGTTCGCGATGTTCGCACGGGTGGTACCCCAAAGGGCACGAGCGCGCTTGCTATCGTTTTTCGGTTTTACCCAGATCTGGTTTTCTTCCTGGGTGACGGATACATCCGAGGTCAAAGCAAGGTTAAGCTCACCGAGCTTGCCTTTTGCAACGATCTGCTCTTCGGTCAAGGTGATGGTAACGCCGCTAGGCACTGCCACCGGGTTTTTTCCAACTCGCGACATCGTGGCCCTCCTTAGAATACTTTACAGAGGATTTCGCCGCCGACATTCTGCTCGCGAGCTTCCTGATCCGAGAGAACCCCATTCGGAGTGGACAGGACTGCGATGCCGAGTCCGTTGTATACTTTCGGAAGATCTTTGATCTTCGAGTATACGCGACGGCCCGGGGTCGAGACGCGGTCGATCTGCTTAATCACTGCATCGCCCTCAAAATATTTGAGTTCGATGGTGATTTCGCTGACGCCCTTGCGAATTTCACTAACATTATAACCGCGGATATAACCTTCGCGCTGGAGAACATCCAGCACACCGGTACGCAGTTTCGAAGCCGGCGAGACAACGCTGGATTTACCAACGCGCTGACCGTTGCGGATACGCGTGAGCATATCACCGACTGGATCAGTCATCGACATGTGATGTCCTCCTTACCAGCTGGATTTCACCATGCCCGGGATCTGACCACGCGAAGCAAGTTCACGAAGGGCGATACGGGACAGGCGGAATTTGCGATAGACACCGCGCGGACGACCGGATACCTGGCAGCGGATACGCTGACGGATACGAGCCGAGTTACGCGGCAGCTGGGCGAGTTTCATCACAGCCACGATACGTTCCTCAGGGGAAGTCTCGCGGTTTGCGATAACCGCTTTAAGGGCGGCACGCTTGGCAGCAAACTGCTTTGCCAGGCGTTCACGTTTGAGTTCACGCTCTACTGAGCTTTTCTTGGCCATGGGCCAACCTCCGTTAGTTTCCGAACGGAAGATCAAAACCCTTAAGAAGGGCAAGAGCTTCGGCGTCGGACTTAGCCGTGGTACAAATGATGATATCCATCCCGCGAACAGAGTCGACTTTGTCGTACTCTACCTCAGGAAAGACGAACTGTTCTTTCAAGCCCATGGCGAAGTTGCCACGACCATCGAAAGATTTTTTGTTCAGGCCGCGGAAGTCACGAACGCGCGGAAGCGCGATGGTGACCAGACGGTCCAGGAACTCGAACATACGATCGCGACGCAGGGTCACTTTACAACCGATGTTCATGCCTTCACGAAGTTTGAAAGCCGCAACCGACTTTTTCGCTTTGGTGAAGATAGGCTTCTGACCGGTGATGGCAGCGAGATCCGCAGCAGCACCTTCCAGCTTTTTGCGATCCTGGGTGGCGTCGCCGACACCCATGTTGATCACGATTTTCTCGAGGCGCGGAATCTCCATGGTGTTCTCGTAGGAGAACTCCTTCAGGAGTGCGTCACGCACCACTTCTTTGTAATGTTCGCGCAGGCGCGTCATTTTTCCGTCCCTCAGTTGTCGATGACTTCGCCGCTGAGCTTCGCGAAGCGAACCTTGCGACCATCATCAAGGGTCTTGAAACCGACGCGGGTCGGCTTGTTTTCTTTAGGATCGACAATCGCGATGTTGGAAACAGCAATTTTTGCTTCCTTCTCGACGATGCCACCGGCATCAGCACCGGTCGGGCGCTGGTGACGTTTCACCAGGTTGATACCCGAAACCAGAACTTTGTTCTCGGTCGGGAATGCGGCGAGAACCTCGCCGGTCTTCCCTTTGTCTTTACCCGTCAGAACAATGACGCGGTCGCCCTTTTTAATCTTGGCAGCCATTACAGCACCTCCGGAGCGAGCGAAATGATCTTCATGTAACCTTTAGAACGAAGTTCACGGGTTACCGGGCCAAAAATACGCGTGCCGATCGGCTCGCCGTTCGCATTAATGAGAACGGCAGCGTTGCGGTCAAAGCGGATCGCCGAGCCATCGGCACGACGGATTTCCTTTGCGGTGCGAACGATAACAGCTTTGTGAACTGCACCCTTCTTAACGCGACCGCGCGGGATGGCTTCCTTAACGGAAACCACGATAACATCACCAACGTTGGCGGTTTTGCGCTTCGAGCCGCCCAGCACCTTGATGCACTGGACGCGGCGAGCGCCGCTGTTGTCGGCAACGTCCAGATTGGACTGCATCTGGATCATGGGTTTACCCCTTGACTATGGTTGGGCTGAGGAATCACTCCTCGACCACTACTTCCCAAGACTTCAACTTCGAGATCGGCTTGCATTCGCGAATACGAACGACGTCACCCGTTTTGAAGCGGTTCTCTTCATCATGCGCGTGGAATTTCTTCGACTTACGCACGTACTTTTTATACAGCGGGTGCATGACCTGGCGTTCCACACGGACCACCACGGTCTTGTCGTTTTTGGTCGAAACGACTGTCCCCTGCAATACACGCCTCGGCATGTGTGTTTACTCCTCTGCGTGTCCAGTTTAGGCCGCGGTCGCGCCCTTCTCGTTGCCGAGAAGGGTTTTGATGCGGGCAATATCACGACGGACCTGACGGACCCGCGCAGTGTTCTCAAACTGACCGGAAGCCTGCTGGAATCGCATGTTGAACGATTCTTTACGCAGGTCCAGCAGCAGCTGTTTCAGTTCGTCAGCGCTTTTAGCGCGGAGATCAGCAATTTTCATCACTAATTACTCCCCTTCACCAAGACGGGTGACAAACTTGGTCTTGATCGGCAATTTTGCCGCTGCCAGCTCGAAAGCACGGCGTGCAAGATCCAACGGAACACCGTCGAGTTCAAACATGATCCGACCCGGTTTAACGCGTGCCGCCCAATATTCAGGCGAGCCTTTACCTTTACCCTGACGGACTTCGGCAGGCTTCTGCGAGACCGGGAGATCCGGGAAAACGCGAATCCACACACGACCCTGACGGCGAATGTGGCGGGTGATCGCGCGGCGAGCCGCTTCGATCTGACGCGCCGTTATACGCTCAGGCTCCAAGGCTTTCAAGCCATAAGCACCGAAATTAAGATCCGTACCACCTTTGGCCTCACCTTTAAGGCGGCCTTTGAAGGCTTTACGGAACTTTGTACGTTTCGGAGAAAGCATATTCGTATCTCCTTACTTACGTGTGGTACCGGTCGACTCGAGAGCTTTACGCTCAGAAGCCAACGGATCGTGTGCCATGATCTCGCCCTTGAAGATCCAGACCTTCAGACCGCAGACACCATAGGTGGTGTGTGCTTCGGAAGTGCCGTAATCAACGTCCGCACGCAGAGTGTGCAGCGGAACGCGACCTTCACGGTACCATTCGGTACGAGCGATTTCAGCGCCACCAAGACGACCAGCAGCATTAATACGAATGCCGCCAGCACCGAGACGCATTGCGTTCTGAACCGAGCGCTTCATAGCGCGACGGAACGAAACACGGCGCTCAAGCTGCTGGGCGATGTTGTCAGCGACCAGCTTGGCATCGATTTCCGGCTTGCGGATTTCGATGATGTTAACCTGCACTTCGGCATTCGCCAGTTTCTGCAGATCGTTCTTGAGCTTCTCGATGTCCTGGCCTTTTTTCCCGATCACAACGCCCGGACGAGCGGTGTGGATCGAAATGCGGGCTTTCTTCGCCGGACGTTCGATAATCACCTTCGCAACACCAGCCTGCTTGAGGCGGTCGAAGATGTACTTACGGATCGCCAGATCTTCGTGAAGAAGACCAGCGAAATCGGCCTTGTTGGCGTACCAGCGGGAATCCCAGGTACGGTTAATCCCAACGCGCAGACCGATCGGATTTACTTTCTGACCCATTACTCGGTCTCCTCACGTTCGCAAACGACGATGCGCATGTTGGAGAACGGCTTAATGATCTTGCCAACACGACCGCGTGCACGGGCGCGCCAACGTTTCATCACGAAGGCCTTACCAACAGATGCCTCTTTAACATAGAGACGGTCGACATCGAGCTGATGGTTGTTCTCGGCATTAGCAATTGCCGATTCCAGCAGCTTTTTGACGTCCTGCGAAATACGTTTGTTGGAGAAGGTCAGTTCTGCCAAAGCAGCTTCTGCCTTCAAACCACGGATCGACTCGGCGACGAGGTTGAGCTTACGCGGGGAAATGCGTACTGCCCGGAGCGAAGCTGCTGCCTCGTTATCCGCCAGCCGACGGATGTCAGCTTTCTTACCCATCGTTACTTCCTCTTCGCCTTTTTGTCGGCCGCGTGACCATAATAGGTACGGGTCGGCGAGAATTCACCGAACTTGTGGCCGATCATATCTTCGGTCACCAGCACCGGCAGGAATTTCTGGCCATTGTAAACCCCAAAGGTGAGGCCTACGAATTGCGGCAAAATCGTCGAGCGCCGCGACCAGGTCTTAATTACCTCATTCCGGCCAGAGGCACGGACAGTATCGGCTTTCTTAAGAAGGTATCCGTCAACAAACGGACCCTTCCAAACGGAACGCGCCATAGTCTAGCCTCCTCCGTTAGCTCTTGTGACGACGGCGCATGATGAGCGCGTCGGTCTTTTTGTTCGAGCGGGTACGTTTGCCCTTGGTAGGCTTGCCCCACGGCGTAACCGGGTGACGACCACCCGAAGTACGACCTTCACCACCACCATGCGGGTGATCGATCGGGTTCATGGCAACACCACGAACCGAAGGACGCTTGCCGAGCCAGCGATTACGGCCGGCTTTACCAAGGTTAGTGTTCTGATGGTCCGGGTTGGACACGGCACCGATGGTAGCCATGCATTCACCACGAACCAAACGTACCTCACCGGAGGACAGCTTAAGCTGGGCGTAACCCTGGTCCTTACCAACGAGCTGCACGTATGCACCTGCTGAACGTGCGATCTGACCACCTTTACCGGCTTTCAGTTCGACGTTATGGACAATGGTACCGACCGGAATGTTCTTCAGCGGTGCGGCGTTACCCGGCTTAATGTCTACGCGTTCAGCGGCAACAACGTTGTCGCCAACAGCGAGACGCTGCGGTGCGAGGATGTAGGCCAGCTCGTCGTCAGAATAGCGAACCAGTGCGATAAACGCGGTACGGTTCGGATCATATTCCAAACGTTCGACGGTACCGACGACATCAAACTTCGTACGTTTGAAGTCGATGAGACGGTAACGACGTTTGTGACCACCACCAATACGGCGGGCGGTGATACGACCAGTGTTGTTACGGCCACCGTTCTTACGCAGACCTTCGGTCAGCGATTTGATCGGCTTGCCCTTGTGGAGATCAGAACGATCCACGAGAACCAGCTGACGGCGACCAGGAGAGGTTGGTTTAAACTTCTTCAAAGCCATTGTCTTAGATTCCCGTAGTCACGTCGATGGACTGACCCTCTTCGAGGGTTACCATCGCTTTCTTGAAATCGCTCCGACGACCGGAAACACCGCGAAAACGCTTGGTTTTTCCTTTTACCACAGAGGTATTGACCGCCTTGACCTTCACCCCGAACAGACCTTCCACAGCAGCCTTGATTTCCGGCTTGGTGGCGTCGATCGCAACTTTGAACGCAACTGCGTTGTGTTCAGAAATCAGCGTCGACTTTTCAGTGATATGCGGGGCGCGGATGACTTCGTACATCCGCTCTTTGCTGATGATCGTCATTTGAGACGTGCCTCCAACGCTTCGACCGCACCCTTGGTCAGCACCAGGGTGTCACGGCGCAGGATGTCATAGACGTTAGCACCAATCTCCGGAAGCACGTCAATCTGCGGGATGTTGCGCGCTGCGCGTGCAAAACCTTCATTGACCTGCGCACCATCGATGATCAGTGCAGATTTCCAGCCGAGTTTACCGAAAACTGCGACCAGATTCTTGGTTTTTGCGTCCGAGAATTCCGCGTTATCAAGAACGATAAGCTTACCGTCTTTTGCTTTAGCCGACAGAGCGGTTTTAAGCGCGAGTTTACGGAATTTCTTGGTCAGATCGTGTGCGTGGTCGCGAACGCGCGGACCGTGCACGGTACCACCACCACGGAACTGTGCAGCCTTACGGGAACCGTGACGAGCACCGCCACTACCCTTCTGACGCACGAATTTTTTCGTGGTTGCGGAAACTTCCGACTTTTCCTTCACCTTGTGGGTACCGGCGCGGCGTTTTGCCAGCTGCCAGTTAACCATGCGGTGCAGGATGTCACGACGTACTTCCAGACCAAAGATCTCTTCTGCGAGATCGATGTTACCTGCCGTGGAAGCGTCAAGTTTAAGAATGTCGAGCTTCATGATGCTTATTCCTTATCCTCGGCGACAGCTTCTTCAGCAGCCGGGGCAGCACCCTTAAGCGCAGCCGGGAAAGGAAGACCTTCCGGTGCAGCACGCTTGACGGAGTCCTTAACAAGGACATATGCGCCCTTGTGACCCGGAACTGCACCATGGATCAGAAGCAGGCCTTTATCGGCGTCGGAAGCGACAACCTTAAGGGACTGAACGGTCACACGAGCGGCACCGAGGTGACCAGCCATCTTCTTACCTTTGAAGACGCGGCCCGGATCCTGGCACTGACCGGTGGAACCATGCGAACGGTGCGAAATCGACACACCGTGCGACGCACGCAGACCACCGAAGTTATGACGCTTCATCGCACCGGCAAAACCTTTACCGATGGAAGTGCCGATTACGTCAACGAACTGACCTTCAACGAAGTGAGCGGCAGAAAGTTCTGCACCAACTTCGATCAGGGCATCTTCGCTTACGCGGAATTCAGCAAGTTTGGCTTTCGGCTCAACCTTGGCTTTGGCGAAGTGGCCACGCATCGGCTTGGATACGTTTTTCACTTTCGCTTTGCCATAACCAAGCTGAACAGCGACGTAGCCGTCGGTGTCGTTGGTACGGTTGGCGACAACCTGAAGATCTTCGACCTTCAGAACGGTTACAGGAAGGTGCGAACCATCGTCTTTGAAGACGCGGGTCATGCCTACCTTCTGGGTAATAAGTCCACTACGCATTGCGGCTTACTCCCGATTAAAGTTTGATCTCGACGTCGACGCCGGCAGCCAGATCGAGCTTCATCAAAGCATCGACGGTCTGCGGGGTCGGGTCGACAATGTCGAGAAGACGCTTATGCGTACGGATTTCGAACTGTTCACGCGATTTCTTATCGATGTGCGGAGACCGCAGAACAGTGTATTTCTCAATGCGGGTCGGCAGCGGAATCGGGCCGCGGACCTCTGCGCCAGTGCGCTTCGCCGTATTGACGATCTCACGTGTGGACTGATCCAGCACGCGATGGTCAAACGCCTTCAGGCGAATGCGAATGTTCTGACTATCCATGTAATTATGTACCGGAGCCC
Organism: Thalassospira profundimaris; assembly: GCF_003326675.1. GTDB lineage: Bacteria > Pseudomonadota > Alphaproteobacteria > Rhodospirillales > Thalassospiraceae > Thalassospira > Thalassospira aquimaris. The sequence continues at coordinate 159 of NZ_JPWF01000029.1, read as the reverse complement.
TCAAAAGGACACCGGCCCCTCAACTGGAGTTGACGATTGCCGCAAAAGTGTTGCGGGCGGCTTACATAGCCGCCCGCTTCACAAAGATCAAGAGAAAAAATTACTCGATGATCTTGGCAACAACGCCCGCGCCGACGGTACGACCGCCTTCACGGATTG
>NZ_JPWF01000028.1 GCF_003326675.1 Thalassospira profundimaris | reverse complement strand
AAATATTGCTGGTTGAAGATGACAACATGCACGCAGATTTCCTGATGGAAATTGTCGAACATGCATTGCCCGAATTTGATGAAATCCTTGTTGCGCATAACGGCAAGGAAGCCGAAACCCTTGCCCACCGGCATCAAATTTCGGCAATCGTGATGGACCTGCGCATGAAGGAACACAATGGCATCGAAGCCGCGCGAACCATTTGGGCTGAACGTCCTGACACCCGTATTCTTTTCTGGTCAAACTATTCGGACGAAGCATATTTGCGTGGAATTACGCGAATTGTTCCCGATCAGGCGGCCTATGGATATGTTTTGAAAACCGCGACGCAGGACAAAATGCGGCTGGCGTTGCGGGCAGTCCTTATCGAAGCCCAGATTGTGGTTGATCGCGAAGTTCATCAGATACAAGCCCAGCAAATGCGCTCCCGCAGTGCGCTGACAGAATTCGAATATCTGATCCTGCTTGATCTGGCGCTGGGTCTTCCTGACAAGGCTATTGCCATGCGTCGGAAACTGTCGCTCCGCACCGTCCAGAACCGTTTGCTGTCGCTTTATGACAAGCTTGACGTAGAATCACAGGACCAGAACGAAATGGGCATTGTGTTGAACAAACGGACACGCGCTGTCTCCAGTGCCATTGCGCGTAAAGTAATCAATCGCGAAGGATTGATTGCCGCCAACAAAGAACTTGGCGAGTGGCTTGCGCGATCACCTGTTTCTCAAGATTAAGCCCAAGACCTTTCCCCACCTCTGTGGTTAAGACTAGTTCCGCAGATAGAGCGCATCTCACGGTAGCCCAACCGGTGTTCGTTCATCCTGAATCATGAGAATTCCGAGCATCGCCGGGCCAAGTTCCAAAAGCCATTCTTGCGTTCTGTAAATTTCTGCGAGGACGTAGCAATTTCCCTTGAAGCTGGGCTCTAGCACTGCAATCAGTTCAACGTTTACACGGAAGCCCTAGAGTTGATCAAACGCTGATGGAGGCTTTGTGGCCGGCAAGCTCTTGGTTCCTTGGGAAAACTCAGGACTGACCGAAGGTGACTCATATGCATTAGCCCTAAAAGGCAATGTTATTGTGAGGTTCGTCAATTACTGCGCCCTGCAACATTACAACTTTTGACGCAATTCGATTTCCAGTTCGTGCGGCTTCTTCAACAATTTTACCCAATAGCCGTTCCCCCAGATAACCACTGGCAAAAGAGTCTCCTGCACCGGTCGTATCAATAGGAGAAAGTTTTCTTTCAGGCTTTACGTTTTGCAGATCGATGGTGCCATTCCCTTGGTCAATCCAGCAACCATGTCCCCCGTCTTTGATGACCACTTCGGTAACACCGCACTCTTTCCATCGCATCAAAGCTGCCTTGGCATCCCTGATGCCCCAGAGTTCCCACTCATCCTCCATGGTTGTCAAAACGATATCCGCAAGTGAGGCAACCTGCAGCATAACGTCTTTGCAAACTTCGATGTCTGACCAAAGTTTTGATCGAAAATTTGGGTCAAAGGCGAAAAGCAATTCGCCCTTGGCCTGAGCAAGAGCTCCAAGAAGGGTTTGACGTTGTTCGCCATCCAAAATCGCCAAGGTTATGCCACTCAGATAAATGAGATCATACTCGCGACAGACCTTTGCGAATTCGGCGGCATCAACGCCCCTTAACATTTGGCGCGCCGCCGATGCAGAACGCCAATATTGAAAGAAGCGTTCACCTGCCTCATCGTTCTCGATCAGATACAGGCCTGGTGCGCCCCCGTGCACCCGCTGAATTTGCGCGGTTTGAAGCCCTTCTGATTTCATTTGCTCGATCATCAAATCGCTCAGGGGATCATCCCCCAACGCTGTCCAATAGGACACTGTCAATGCGTCGCCAAACAGTCGCTTGAAATAAACCGCCGTGTTGTATGTATCCCCGGCAAATGATCTTTTGAACTTACCATCCGTAAGGCTTGAGAACTCCACCATGCATTCCCCGATGCAGAGCACCTTTTTCGGTTCAGTCATGACGGACTATGCCCTTCTTCAAGATGATGTTGGCGTATTGAGCACGTTCACCCGTGGCAATAATGGCATAGGCATTTCGTGCACGTTCGTAGAAATCAAAGCGCGGCAGCACCGCCAAAGAATGCCCGGGATCAAACTGATCAATCAAGTTCTCGTATTTCGCACAGATTTCAGGAACACACTTTGGATCTTCGACCACCTGCATACGAAAAGCAGCTGAATCAACATACATATCAAGCGGAAAGTGGGTCAGAACGGCTTCGAGCATCTTGCCCCCTGATACGCCATCATAGCGATGAACAGTGTTCGATAATCGCATCGACGGAAAGTGCGCATCGGCGATGACGATTTCATCCCCATGCCCCATATCGCTCAAGGTCCTGAGCAATTCGCCATTGAGTAACGGATGTACGGATTTAAGCATCAAACGGCACCAACATTATAAAATCGTTGAGCATTTCCGCCGAATATTGCATCTAAAGCCATCGGAACTTCAGAGCGGCATACATCAAGTGCAATTTCATGCCACTGTTGGTAACTGCTTGCGACATTCACAACGGGCCAGTCACTTCCCCACATCAACCGGTCCGGCCCAAAGCACATCAACAGATGCTTGATAAAGGGCTCAAGTTCGTCGCGCACCCAATTCTCTCGCGCTTCGGTGACCAATCCTGAAAGCTTGCAATACACTTGCCGCTTTTGAGCCAGCAACGCGATATCGTGCTTCCAGTCATCGATCTTCTGATTGGCGATATCGGGCTTGGCACCATGATCAACGACTATTTTGAGGTCCGGCAACCGCTCAGTTAGACGCGCAATCACAGGCAAATGTCGTGGCTGAATCAGCGCGTCGAACGTTTTGCCATGACGTGCTATCTGCGCAAGCACCTCTATTCTGTGCTTTGCCAGTATCCAGTCAGTATCTTCGATCCCCTGCAAGACCGGACGCACCCCCAAAAACTTTGGCTGACGCATGCGCATCGTAAGGTGATCCACCACATCAGGTGCGTCGAAATCGATCCATCCGACAACTCCTGCAATGCAATCCGTTACCTCGGCAAGAGACAAAATATAACTTGTTTCTTCCTGGGTTTCGGCAGCTTGAACCAGTATTGTCTGCCTTACACCGGTATCGCCGAGATGTTGCATAAGATCGGCAGGCAAGTAGTCACGCTGTAATATTTCGGGCTCGGCGCTAAGCCAAGCATAATCCCCACGATCAAGTTTCCAGAAATGCTGGTGTGCATCAATCATGCCTGACTGCCCCACCCACCGACAATTTCATCACATGCATCCCAAAATGCGTCCGGTATCGACGCATCAAATGCATCAACGCTTTTCTGTATGCTCTGGGCTTTGCCTGTTCCGATCAAAACACTCGAAACCTGGCGGGATTTCAACGGAAACCGGATCGCTGCGTGGGCGAGTTTCACATTAAACTCATGGCATACGGTTTCAAGTTGTCGGACCATCTGCCTGACATGATCGGGCGCCAGCGCATAATCAAAATATGCACCCTCTACATCACCCGTCGCCAGAATACCGGAATTGAAAACCCCACCTATGATCAGTTCAGTACCATGGCGTTCGCACGCGGCGAGAAGGCCATGTTCTGCTGTTCGATCCAGTAAGGTATAGCGGCCTGCAAGCAAAATCAGATCAATGTCTAAATCAGCCATACTCCTGAGGCACACTTTAACTTCATTTACCCCAAGGCCGATTGCCTTGATGTCACCGTTACGCTTCAACTCATCAAGCGCTCGATACCCGCCTTCCACAAGATCACGGTAATGCTGTTCATTCCCGTCTTTGCCATGCGTCAGCGTTCCGATGTCATGGATGAAGGCAATATCAATCGGCACGTGACAAAGGCGCTCCTTGCTTTGCTCAAAACTGCGCATAATCCCGCTATAGCTGTAATCATACACAGGGCGATTGGGGAGCGGATTTACGAAGTCGGATTTCGGAATATCAGCCTTGTTTGCAACCGGTTCAAGTAACCGGCCGACCTTGGTTGACAGCATAAAATCCGCCGCTTTCCGGTCCGCAAGAAAACGTCCCAGCCGACATTCAGACAAACCAAAACCATAGAAGGGGGCGGTATCAAAGTACCTGATGCCTGATTTCCATGCGGCTTCCAGGACGTTCACAGCGTCTTCATCTGTAACCGCACGGTAAAGCCCGCCCAACGAGCTTGCACCGAATGACAGCTCACTGAGCTCAAGCTTGCCCTGAAGTGTTCGACGCTTCGAAATCATCAATTCCCCTTTTTACAGAACAGCACCGAAGCGCCATGGCACAAACTCGTTGTCGCCATATCCTAGTTCTTCGCTTTTGCTTTTTTCCCCCGAAGCAACATCAAGCAAACGGTGGTAAATTTGCAGGCCCATCTCATCCATTGGCGTGGCTGCTGATATGATCTGGCCACAGTCAATATCCATGTCGTCCTGCATGCGCCGATAAAGATCAGTACTTGAGGCAAGCTTGATACATGGCGCCGGACGGCTGCCAAAACATGATCCCCGTCCAGTTGTAAAAGCAACGACGTTTGCCCCACCCGCAACCTGACCGGTCGCAGAGACAGGGTCATATCCGGGCGTATCCATAAAAACGAGACCTGCCTGTTTTACTGTTTCAGCATATTTGTAGAATGCCCTGAGCGGCGTTGCCCCGGCCTTGCTGACTGCCCCTAAAGACTTTTCAAGAATTGTCGTCAAACCACCAGCCTTGTTGCCAGGCGATGGATTGTTATCGAGGCTAACCTGATTCTGCTCTGAATGCTTAAGCCACCAGTCCAGACAGGCACGCAGTTGATCGGCGACATCCGAACTGCTCCGCGAAATCAAAAGGCTTTCCGCACCGAATATCTCAGGGGTCTCTGACAGGATCGCAGTTCCGCCAGCTGCGACAAGATAATCCGTCGCACGCCCAAGGGCTGGATTTGCCGTAATACCAGAAAGGCCGTCAGAGCCACCACATTGCAATCCAAGGACAAGATGTTCGACTGAAACCTCTTCTCTTTGCTCAGACGCGCTAATGTTGATGCACATCTCCTCGATCAAACCCAGCGCAGATTTGATCGTTTCCGATGTTCCTCCAGCATCCTGTATGTTGAGCGAAAGTCGCTTGTCCTTTACAGCCTCAGACATTGCGTAGTTTTTTATCTGATTTACTTCGCAGCCTAGACCAACAAGAACAACACCCGCAAAATTCGGATGCTGAATATAACCATTGATCGTTCGTTGCAGAATTTCAAATGGTTCTCCGCTCATCGCGATTCCGCAGCCACTGTCATGGGTAATCGGTACAAATCCATCAATATCTGGGAAGCGATCAGCGAACGCGCGCTCAGCCCGGGAGGCAATCGCCCGACATACAGTTGCAGAGCAATTTACGCTTGCAATAATCCCCACATAGTTACGCGTCCCGACTTTTCCGTTCGCTCGACGAAATCCCATAAATGTTCGGCGCTCCGGGATAACGTCGCCGGACAACTCGCTTTCTGTTCCCTGCCCCAATGCACCAAGATCAGTGGAAAAACCAAGGTTATGCACATGCACCCAACTGCCTGCGTCGATATCACACTGGGCCACACCAATAGGCTGCCCAAACTTCCTGACAACTGATCCGGCCGGGATATCCTTGAGCGCGACCTTGTGATTTCTGGATATGTCCTGCACGGCAGTGACTCCATCAAGAAGCAAGCTTCCTTCACTGACATCTTGCAAGACGATACCGAGTTGATCCCCCACCTCAAGTATATGCGGTTTCATGAATGCCTCCCGGTTTCTAGTGAACGTATCGCAGCACGTAATCCGTCAAACACAAGATCCGAGCGCCATGCCCACAGGCTTTCAATTCTGCGTGCAACCTTGGCCTCGTGGTTTTGCGCGATATCAGAAATCCTGTGCGCCAGGAACGGGTTCTGAAACCGCTCAAGGCATGTGTCCCAGTACGCCGCTGCATTTGCCTCATCAGGCGCAAAGGCAGGAACAACCTCTGTCTTGATCAAATGATCCAACCATCGGAAAATGCTAGGGTCTTGCAAAATCTCATAGACAGTTTCGTATTTTGGGCGCTGTTCCTCGATCCATTTCTGCGCCAGAAGAGTATGCGCCAGATTAAGCATATGGAGTTTCTTGCGCGCCACAGGCCGAAGATCATCGACGATGACAAGGTCTTCATGATGAGCTGGAGATACAAAACCAGTCTGGTTTTCAATCGCCCACAACGCGTAAGGTTCGGCAACAGCGCCAATCGGCTCAAGCGGTTCAGACACAATACGATCAACAAGCGAATTCATCCAAAGACACTGATGTTCCAGCCATTCCAGAAAATCAGTGTCACCGGGTTTATTGTGCTTCGCCAGCTCAATGACCGTGTTTCGCAAAACCAAACCGTTATTGGTCACAAGCTCGCACGGCAAAAGCGTAACAGGACGCCCGTTCGTGCTGAAACGTTCAAAAAGCAAGATGGTCAACAGCTCGACAAAACTGGACCAGCCGGTGGCCGACAAATTCGTTCTGTCTGGCACCTTGAAACCGTTGTCGCCGGTATTGCTGATTACATAATCTGCATCATCAACAAAGATACGCCTGAGTTGTGCATAATCTTCACGGGCTGACAGTCCTTGCTGGACCGATGACACAGCCAAGGTTTCGTTGACTTCATGTCCATTACGAAGGCCACGCACAGCAATGGGAAATGAGTTGTGCTCATTGATGGCGGCAATGCGGGCTTTGCTTGCTGCCGAGCCGGTCGTTTCAACCATCGCAATCTTATGATCACTACTTTCTGAGAGGATCAGGTCCGCATGTGCCTGCAAAAACCTGCTCGTCCCGAACTGAACGATACGAATACTCATGTCACACCGAAATAATCGCTTTAATCATCTTGTCGCGGTTATGAACCCACGACATTATCTTTTCGGGAAACTCGTCCATCGTGCAGACATGCGTATTAAGCGCATTGGCATCAATTTCACCGGACCTGAACGCACTTAGTACCCGTTCAAAATCCTCCGAGGTTGCATTGCGGCTTCCAATCAGTTTCATTTCACGCTTGTGGAATTCCGGATCGGCGAAAGAAATATCGCCATGCACGACGCTAACCAGAACAAAGCTGCCACCATGTGCAACATATTGGAAACCTGATTGCATTGCTTTCTGGTTCCCCGTGGCATCGTAGACGACGTCAAACCCTTCGCCATCCGTTGCAGCCAGAATGTCAGAAGGTGATCTTTTGGCGTCGTGATGTCTGGAAAAGCCAAAACGGTCACTTGCCATTTCGAGACGGTCCTGACTGAAATCAAGCAAATGAACTTCAGCCCCTTGTGCCTTGGCAAACAGCGCAACCCCCAAACCGATTGGACCAACACCAACCACAAGCACTCTGTCATCCGATGTGACTTCGGACCGGCGAACGGCATGTGCGCCAATCGCCATGAATTCCACCATAGCCGCGTGCTGCACTGGCAAATCACCGGCAGGATACAAATTCTTTGCAGGCACGCTGATCCGTTCACACATCCCACCGTCGCAATGAACGCCCAAGACTTTGATTTGATAACAGCAATTTGGCTTTCCCCGCTGGCATGCACGGCAAGTACCACATGCAAGGTACGGGTTGATGATAACCACATCGTCCTGCTTGAAACCACAAGCAGGCTTTGCAACAACCCCGCCAAGCTCGTGCCCCATTACCCGCGGATATTCGAGATACGGATGCAACCCCTCATAGATATGAAAGTCCGTACCACACACGCCGACATGTTTGATATCTACGAGCACATGGTCTGCGTCAGCCGTGCTTGGCTTATCGCGTTTTTCGAGTTCAAGGATGCCGGGTTCACGGCATACCAGTGATTTCATCATTTCGCAGTTCCTGCTCTGTCATTTGGCCCAACGGCCAAGATGCGGATAAAAGTTACGAGGCAACCAGATTTCTGGGGGCCCAATTATCCGGCAACTTGCCCAGGATAATGAGGCTAAGGACATCGTCCTTGGTCACTTCATCAATACGATGCGTGCCGACATTCTGTCCGTTCTTCATCACCATGATGCGGTCACAGAGATCAAAGACATCGTTCATGTCATGGCTGATCAGAAAAATACCGATGCCTTTGTCACGCAATTTTTGAATAAGCTCCGCGACCATGGCCGTCTCCGACGGTCCAAGGGCCGCGGTTGGCTCATCCATAATCACAACGCGGGCATTAAAATATATCGCGCGTGCAATGGCGATCACCTGACGCTGCCCCCCTGACATATTAAGCACCGTGTCGGTAATGTTCTTGAAATTCGGATTAAGCTGCCCAAAGGCCTGCCGGGCCTCCATCTCCATGCGCTTGTCATCAAGTGTACCAAACCGTGTTTTAAGCTCGCGCCCTAGAAACAGGTTTGCCGGCGCATCAAGGTGATCTGCCAAGGCAAGTGATTGGTATATCGTCTCAATCCCGCAGTGACGCGCCTCAATCGGGTTTGCAAGCGCCACTTCTTCCCCATTGACCATAATCGTGCCGTCAGTGCGGTTCATGGCACCTGACAAAATTTTCATCAAACAGGATTTACCAGCACCGTTATGGCCCAGAACGCCAACAACCTCGCCCGGACGCAATTCCACCGAAACATTCTCGACGGCATGAACGCCACCAAAACGCTTGCCAATATTTTTCATTTCAACAATTGGTGCGGGCGCTACCATTTTACTCACTCCCCGTGACTTCCAATCAAGGCCGGAGGGGTTTCCCCTCCGGCTTGTTTGCCCCGCGATCAGTAAAGAACGTTTTGGGCTTCTGCACTGTCGATGTTTTCTTTGGTCACCATGACCAAACCGGTGTTGATGAATTTCTCAACCGTTTTGCCCTCGGCAACGTCGATGACGGCATTGACGCCAAGCTGTCCCATCTGGAATGAGCTTTGAACCGCAATGGCATCAAGTGTTCCGTCGCGGATAAAATCCTGAAGGTCTTTGTTGCCGTCAAAACCGATGGCAACAAGTTTGCCCGCTTTGCCTGACTGCAAGATGGCGCGTGCCATGCCAACGGCAGTTGGCTCGCTGGCACCGTAAATGCCCTTAAGATCGCCATTGGCCGACAGTACATCCGTGGTTTGGTTCAAAGCCAGTGCCATCTGCGATTGCGAATAGAACGGTCCAACAATTTCAATGTCAGAATTGGCTTTGATATATTCGATGAAACCGCCAACGCGGCCAATTTCCGAACCGACACCCGCGACAAATGACATTACCGCGACTTTTCCGGTTTTCCCGACCTTGTCGATCATCATCTGGGCGACAAGTTCACCGGCCTTGCGGTTGTCGGTGGCAAGGAATGCCTGATAGTAGCTTTCCGCTGATTTCGACAGCAGGCTGTCGATAATCACCACCGGAATACCGTTCTCGTTTGCGGATTTCACAACAGGAACGAGTGCTTCTGTATCCGACGGCGCCAGCACAATGCCTGCGACTTTCCTGTTGATCGCGTTCTGAACAAGGTTGACCTGTTCGGCGATTGCAGTGTCTGATTCCGGGCCTTGGAACGTGATGTCATAGCCCTCGGCCTTGGCGGCCGCACTGCTGGCCCCCTTATTGACGTTCTGCCAGAAATTGGAGTTGGTCGTTTTCACGATGACGGCAATTTCCTTGTCGGCTGCGGCGGCACCGGTCACAAGCGCGACAGATGCAATCAAGCCAAGTATCCCTGATACGATCTTTCTCATAGGTTCCTCCGGTTGATATTGAATTGTTATTGATTTTAACGGCTTAGGCAGATCACCGGCGGTTCCGCAGATGATCGATATAGACTGCGCCGATGATGACGCAGCCGATGATGATTTGCTGGATGAAGCTTGAAACGCCGTTCATATTCAGGCCGTTGCGCAAAATGCTGATCACAAACGCACCGATCATGGTGCCAGAAATGGTTCCAACACCCCCCATAAGGGATGTCCCACCAATCACGGCTGCGGCAATGGCATCAAGTTCATACATAATGCCTTCATTGGGTTGTGCTGTGACCAGACGCGACATCAAAACAATCCCGCAGATCCCAGCCAGAAAACCCGATGTGGCATAAGCAAACATTTTGGTGGAATTAACATTCACCCCGGCCAGGCGCGACGCATGTTCGTTGGACCCGACCGCATAGATGTGACGACCAATCGCCAGACGGCGCAATATGAATGCAACGATAATCGCCATCACGATCATGATGAGGACCGGATACGGAATTCCCGGAAACAGGACTTTTGGCAAGCCATTCGCCCCAACAGAAAGTGTCCGGAACAAGGACCCGTTGCCCAGCACCCCAAAGGCTTCGCCAAGCTGCGAAACCGGTGCGGCACCTGTTAACTGCAGGGCAATACCACGGGCAATCAACATCATGCCCAATGTCGCAATAAACGGTGCGAGGCGCATCTTCGTAACAACAAAACCATTCACGAAGCCACAAACGGTACCAACCAGCACACCGGCCGACATCGCGAGCCATACGGCCCAGCCGTCCTTGACCAAAAGTCCAGCAACAGTCCCGGAAAGGGCAAGAACCGAGCCAACACTCAGGTCTATGCCACCCGTCAAAATTACCACAGTCACGCCAATGCCCAGCAATGCTATAGACGTCGTCTGCAGTGAAACTGTCATCGCGTTGCCAACGCTAAAGAAGGCGTCGCTGGTTATTGCAAATACCGCGACCAGCACAACCAAGCTAAACAGCGCAGCAAACTTCTGAATGATATCCTTGCGCTCATCCCCACCTAAATGGCCCCACAAAAACCCAAACCGTCCTTTAGCCGTCACACCAGTCTGTGTGGAAGTTCCCTCACCACTCACCGCCATCTCCCTGTTTTCTTCGAACTGGAGACAGGTTGAGCCGGAAACGGGAACGCTCGAAATATCAAAGATGCCGAGCACCCAATGCCTACCAGCTGGACGCTGCCTTCCCTAGCGCTGTGAGAGCCGCAAGCGATCTCACAGGATGTTTTTTATCTTTAATGTACATTTCTCACAGGCCTTAGATACTGTCAAATGTTTTTTATTGATAAAAATCATTTCCGATATTATTCAGTAAGCAAGAACACAAAAAACACAGACAAGAGCGGGCGATGACCAAAGCAAATACGCGCTTCAAGGAGAGCTTCAATCAATGCCTGGGCATCATTGACGACCTCGCCATCGGAGCGGAACTACCAGGTGAAGTCGCCCTTGCAGACGCACTGAAAGTCAGCCGAACGACCGTTCGTAACATCCTGACTTCGCTGAATGATTTGGGCATCATTGATTGGCAGGGACGGGCAAAAGTGATCCTGCGTCACAGTAAAAAAGATGAATTTTTCTCTGATCAGGAAACAAGCCCGATCTCGGAACGCATCGAAGGTAAATTCCTTAAATGGATCCTGCACGGCGATATTGCCCCGGACGCTCCGTTGAATGAACTTGAACTTGCAAGACAATTCAATGTCGGCACATCGTCGGTGCGCGAATTCCTGATCAATTTCAGCCGATTTGGACTAATTGACAAAAAGCAAAATCAAAGATGGGTTTTGCGCGGATTTACCAAAGAATACGCGCTGGAGCTTTCTGACGTACGTGAAATGTTTGAACTGCACGCCGTACGAAGCTTTGTTGACCTTCCCGATGATCACGCAGCATGGAAACAACTTGATAAGCTTGAAAGTCAGCACCTCAAGCTTCTTGATCAAATTGATACGCAATATTCTCGCTTCTCGGAACTTGATGCACGATTTCACGCAACCTTAAACCGGGTCTCAAACAACCGGTTTGTTGACGAGTTCCAGGACATCATCTCTTTGATTTTCCACTATCATTACCAATGGAACAAAAAAGACGAGAAAGAACGCAACGAGGCCGCAATTCTAGAACACCTCGCCTATATAAAAGCCCTCCGCAGCCGCAATTGGGAAGCCATAAAGTCCAACGCGATAAAACACCTTGGCACCGCGAAAAACACTCTTCTGCGCTCATTGAACCAGAATTAGCCGGCAACGAATATTTTGCGCCTAAGATGAAGACCGCACCTCTCAAATCAACCAGCCTCGCACATGCGAATTTGCATGCTGCGATGATCTGCAAATCCGAGAAGTATTCAATAACCCCGAATTATGACAAACACATCAACAGGACACAGCTTTCTGCTCAGTAAAAATCGTGACTGTCAATTTTCAGATTGGGTGGGGATTGTGATTTCCGGGGGTGTGACTGGCTGAGCTGATCCAGCCCGTTTGCCCAGCGCAGGTTTCGCGGATGGGTATTGTTGCTGCGCGCGATTTTGGTGTTGTCTGTCAACCCTTGCAGCATGCCGGTCAGGTCAACCAGCTTGTCGGCAATGACGTTGGTTACACCATCTTCGCGCTGAAGCTTTCCGGCAACGCCCAGAACGGTTGCCGTCATGATCTCGCGGCGATATTTTTCCATCACCTTGTTCCAGACCACCAGATTGGTGATGCCGGTTTCATCCTCAAGAGTTATGAAAACAACACCCGATGCCGTGCCCGGGCGCTGGCGGACAATGGCAAGACCGGCATGGCTCAGCCTTTCGCCATCACGTACAGCAGAAAGTTCGGCGGCCTTACAGATACCAGATTCGCCAAGTGCATCGCGCAGCATGCTCATCGGGTGTCCCTTCAGCGACAGGCGCAGGCTTGCGTAATCCTCGATAATTTCCTCGCCGGGGCCCATGATGGGCAAATCAACCGGTGCTTCCGGACCAAATTCGGCGGAGACACCCATATTATGGTTAAAGTTCTGGGCAGCTTCAAACAATGGCAGGCTTTCCGGTGGCTTGCGTCCCTTGCCAAAACGGCGCACGGCCCAAAGCGCTTCGCGGCGTGACAGTCCAAGCGATCCGAATGCATCGGCCTCGGCCAGTTTTTCAAGGGCGGCGGGTGACAACCCGGTTTGACGCGCCATCAGATACACATCCTGAAACCCGCCAGCCGGTCGATTGGCAATCAGGGGAAGGGCATCAAGTTCGCCAAACCCCTTGATTTGACGGAAACCGAGCCGGACGGAGTGATAGCCAGCGGCACGGCCCGATTCACGCTCGAGCCGGTTATCCCAGAAGCTGTGATTGATATCGATCTCAAGTACCCGCACCCCGTGATTGCGTGCATCATTAACAAGCTGCGCCGGGGCATAGAACCCCATTGGCTGGGAATTCAAAAGCGCACATAGAAACACATCGGGATGATGGCATTTCAGCCAGGATGACGCATAGGCCAGAATGGCGAAACTGGCCGCATGGCTTTCGGGAAATCCATAATCGGCAAAACCTTCGATCTGTTTGAAGCAGCGTTCGGCAAAATCGGGATCATAGCCATTGGCAAGCATGCCATTGATGAATTTGTCACGATGCTCCCCAATGGTGCCGGTCCGCTTGAAGGTCGCCATGGCACGACGAAGGTTATCGGCCTCCCCACCGGAATAGCCCGCCGCTACCATGGCGATCTGCATCGCCTGTTCCTGAAACAGCGGCACGCCGCAGGTGCGTTTTAAAACCGCTTCGAGTTCCTTGGATGGATAGTCGACCTTTTCGCGACCCATGCGCCGTTGCAAAAACGGATGTACCATGCCGCCCTGAATGGGGCCGGGGCGGACAATGGCGACCTGAATGGTCAGATCATAGATGCTTTGCGGTTTAAGGCGCGGCAGCATGCTCATTTGCGCGCGTGATTCCACCTGAAACGTGCCGATGCTGTCGGCCTTTTCAAGCATTCTGTAAGTCGCCCTGTCCTCCTTGGGCAGAGATGCAAGATCATGATCGATATTCTTGTGTGTTCGCAGTTCTTCGAGCGCTTTTCGAATACAGGTCAGCATTCCGAGTGCCAGCACATCAACTTTCAAAATCCCCAGCGCATCAATGTCATCCTTGTCCCATTCAATGGTGGTGCGATCTGCCATTGCGGCATTGGCAATGGGTGACAATTCACAAAGCGGTCCTCGGGTGATGACAAAACCGCCAACATGCTGGGACAAATGGCGCGGAAACCCGGTCAGTTCACCAGCAATATCAAGCACCGCCTTAAGGCGTGGTTCATCGGGATGAATGCCAGACTGACGTATCATCGCATCATGCGCACCCTTGCTGCTTGATCCCCAGATGGTTTTGGTCAGCTTAACGATACTATCTTCGGACAGACCAAACACCTTGCCAACATCGCGTATGGCACTGCGCGAGCGGTATGAGATGACCGTTGCCGTCAACCCGGCACGTTCCCGGCCATAGCGTTCATAGATGAACTGAATGACTTCTTCGCGCCGTTCATGTTCAAAATCGACATCGATATCAGGCGGCTCATTGCGCGCATTGCTGATGAAACGCGAAAACAGCAATTCGACCTCATTCGGGTCGACGGACGTCACATGCAGGCAAAAGCAAACCGATGAATTCGCAGCCGACCCACGCCCCTGACACAGAATTCCTTTGGACCGGGCAAAGGCGACAATGTCATGCACGGTCAGGAAATAGGGGGCATAGCCCAGCTCATCAATCAGTTTCAGTTCGGTCTCGATCAGGTTTTTGACCTTATCGGGGATGCCGTCGGGATAGCGTTTATGTGCCCCTTCCCATGTCAGGCGGATCAAGCGATCCTGTGTTCCTTCGCCCGATCCGTCATTTTCATCAGGGTATTCATAGCGCAGCTCATTCAGGCTGAAGGTGCATTGATCGGCAATCTCGACGGTGCGGGCCAACCAGTGCGGGTGCCCCGGAAACAGGCGCGCCATTTCACCCGGGGATTTGATATGACGTTCGCCATTGGGAAACAGACGGTATCCTGCATCCTCAATCGTGCAGTGATGGCGAATGCAGGTCAAAACATCCTGCAAGGGTTTGCGCGACCGCAAATGCATATGCACGTCATTGGTGACCACGGCGGGAATACCAAGTTCGGCCTCGATGGTTTGGGTGAATTCCAGCCGCTCGCTGTCAAACCCGTCCATGAACCGCCCGACCGAAAGCCAAAGCCGGTCGCCCAGATGTTTCTTAAGGCTGACCAGCTCGGTGCGAAAGGCATCATCGGGAAGCTGTGGCGGGATGGCGATGAACAGAAGGCCTGTGCGATGCTCAATAATATCCGCAATATAAATCTCGCATGATCCCTTTGGCGCACGGCGTTTGCCCGATGTCAGGAGACGGCATAGCCGGGCATAGGAATCCCGATCGGTCGGGTAACACAGGACCGATGGCCCATCCACCGGATCCAGACGGCACCCCACCACATATTTCAGCCGGTCAGCATGATGGCGATGGGCCGCATAACCCCGCACGATCCCGGCAAGCGTATTGCGATCGGTGATGGCAATTGCGTGCAGCCCTTTTGTTGCAGCTGTCAGGACCAGTTCCTCGGCATGGGATGCGCCACGCAGAAAGGAAAAATTGCTGCTGACCTGAAGTTCGGCATAGGCCGGGGAAGAAGACCCGGATTGTGGTTTGGTATCTGGTTTTGTCATCGCTTTATCCGGCAAAAAGCCCGTGAACCGACCAGATATCCTGCCCGGCATGGCCGGTACGAAACAGCCACAGCATCCGCCCTTTCCGATCAAGGATGCGGAAATAGTCACGCGTCATTTGCGACAGGGCGTAATTGTTCCGATCAAGATGCTCCCACCATTCCGGGCAGATGCGCTCCGGTCCTTCCACCCGTGAAACATCAAGGATAATCTTGCGCCAGCGCAGCCGGATTGGCGCACCACCCGGGGTGCGCAGGATCACCTCTGCCGGTTCGGGCGGTTCAAACAGTCTTACAGGACGCTTGGGCAGAATGACCCCGGCCAGACGGGCAGGTTTGCTGGTAGAAGTCGGGGCTTGGCGGATAGCGGCCCGTTCCGGAAGGTGGCTTGCATGATGGGCGGGACGATAAAGGATGTCGTTTGGCTCCAGATGGTGGCTGAGCCGGTCGATCAATTGTGCCAGGGCCGTCGCATCCCCGCTTTGATCCTGCTGACGATCCAGTCTGGCCTGCCTAAAGGTGACATGTTCGACCCAGGGCGCATGGATAATGACCTGTTCAATGCCAAACCCGGTATCGACACCAGGCATTTTTTCCGCAAGCAGGCGCAGGATATGCTTCGGTGACTGGCAGGGAGTACTGGTTGTGCTTGTGATGGTATGCCGATGACCGTCCACGCGGATGATTCGGATCATGATCCGCCGCAGACCAAGATTATCAGCCTTCAGCCTGTCGCAAAGTGTTGCTGTCATGGCCTCAATTGCAAGGGCCAGATTATCCGCATCGCCAAGCGGTTCTGCAAAACCCTGCTTCACAAGCCACGGCGTATCGGGCAGTTCAAAATCAAGATGTTCGGGCAACCGTCCATAGAATTGATCCAGACGCCGCAAGACATCCGGTCCCATGCGGGTCGTGATATTGGCGCGCGGCAGGGGCGTGATGTCTCCCAGTTGCTTCAGGCCCAGGCGCGATAAAAGAGCAATGATGTCATCGGGCAAGCGCAAGGAGGAAACCGGAAACCGGGAAGCAACTCCGTGATCTTCGGGAAGTGACAGGATGCGTTCGGATGCCGTGCCTGGATGATGGCGCGCAGCCGCCCAGGCGGCTGCGGCTGTATCGGCAATGGCAACCCGGGCTTCATGCCCCCGGTGTTTCATGTCGAGCATGATCTTGCCGATCATGGCAGCCTCGCCCCCAAACAGGTGACTGCCTCCGGTGATTTCCAGCCACAGCCCGCCATCCCCGATCAGGCTGTTCACATGCAGCTCACGATCCGGGGCCACCCATGGGCTGTATCGGTCCATATGACGGACCAGTTGTGCCATGTGGCGCCCCAAAAGCTCTGCCTCTTCGGGCATGTTTTGCAGATCAGGCAGAATGCTGCGTGCATCAGACAGGCGCATACCACCATGCAACCCGGCATTCCGGGCCGCCTTGTTCAAACCACAGACAAAAACACCTTTGTGATCTGTACGCGTAATCACATGCGGCGCCCGGTTGGGACTGGTTTCTGATCGGGTTACATCGCCCGGTTCGCGGGGGTGATCAGGCGTGAATGACCCGGTCTTTGGGCCTGTGGTTTGGCATTCGGTTTTCCAGTGGGGCAACCACAGATAAAGAAAACGTTGTCGCATCAACTTTTACTCTCCAGCTTCCCGGTCGGACCCCGCGTCCCCCGATCAGGCTGAGATGATGAATGTTCCCTGTTCTGTTCTGTGTGACACCTGACACCGGCTCAATCCTCCAGCGTGTCAGTGCACTTGATGGCATCATGCGGTTGCCCTGAGAAGCCCGGCGCATGACAATCATCCGTGTTCCGGCAACCTCACAGGCCAGTTGCAAACGTCGTGATGCCGTCAGGTCATAATCGGTGGTTTCCAGTATGATGGATGCAACCTGTCCCGATTTGGCGACCTCTTCACATGCCCAAAGTGCTGTTGCCTGCTGATCAACCACCATCATCAGCGGTTGGAAACGGGCATCAGCAGACATCGGCAAAGCCAAGTGATAAAACCCTCCCTGATCAATCGCCCGTCTCTGTCTGATCCAGAAAACGGACCTTCCTGCTGATTCTGTATCCGGTTTGCCCTGATCTATTTGTGCCAGATACCATGCCAAAACCGATGATGCCCCGGCATCATGACAGAAGATCACTTCATGCAAGCCAAACGGTGCTATACCGCCAAGGCTGATATTTGATGATAACGACATAGAGCCAAAGGCATGTGCAACAACCTGACCGGCCTGAGCAGACAAACCGGGATCCGGCCTTCTGCATATTTTCTCTGCCCGCACCAACACCGCACGGGCTTCATTGAGACGCTCAGTTAACATCACACCAAACAACAAATGTTCACTATTTGTTCTTATTTAGGGATGCAACATTGCAGAGTCAAATTAAAAGCCCTATCAATGGTCAATGTGTTTGGTAAGGTTGAGATTTGTAACTCACTTGGGAACTGAGGCTGCTTACAGAGCAGCAACCCAGCATATCGGCACCATATTACCGATTCCTGAAAACTTTGGAGCCAGAAACTATCGAAAGCTCAGATCGCTATAGCACGATTTTCTACAGACCTTGTGAAAGCTAACTTAAGCCCTCACATGTCCCTGTAACTGCGGACAGGATTCAGCAACTTGGAAAATTATGGGAAATCGCACTCAGCAAAAACTCTCAGAACCTCTCACCTCTGAGTTTCTGAAAAATGTGTATGAGGACAATGGCCTAGTAAGGCTCAGTTATCTGCTGAAAGTCTTGCATCTGAGTAAAGTTGAAATGGCTCCTGCAATCGGCCTATCACTAGACGCTCTCTCCAGAAAAAAGAGACTAACAACAAATCAAACACAGCAACGTCTCAACCAACTGGTTCAAATTCTAAACCGAGTTCTTCCATGGACTGGATCGGTCGCAGCCGCTTGGGCTTGGTATAGATCACAACCATTACCGGGATTTGGTGATTTGACCGCCGAACAATTAGTTAAAGACGGCCAATGCAAAGCGATATTGGAATATCTCGAAGAAATTGATAATGGAGGTCACGCGTAAACCGTATCAGGACATGCCATCATGGACATTCAAAACCACCGAAATTCTTGTGATCACATCGACGGGGACGAATGCACGTGCCCAAGACTTCTACTTTCTCAACCGATTGCAATAGGCTGACCTCAAAGGCTTTCCAACCAATGTAATTTGGTCTCTCGTAAATAGGGGCTGGCGCCAGGAGGAATCAGAAGGAATAAATGGCAAAATGGTGGGCCCGGCGAGACTTGAACTCGCAACCAGACCGTTATGAGCGGTCGGCTCTAACCAAATTGAGCTACAGGCCCTGCATGACATCCTCATCCCATTTGGCAGAATGTTCTATGCTGCTCGTCAAACTAGAGATTTCAGCTTGCACGTCAAGCTATATATCTCGACATTAGGGTTTATATGTTAAGCTTACTCAAGGCCCCCAACATCTAGAAATTTGATACACCTATCTTAGCGAGAAAAATCATAGGAGGGGAACTGTGACCGATACAGTCATTCCTCACGATCAGGTAGAGCGACACTTTGCCGATGCGACAAAAGCTGCGAAATCAGGGTCAGTGATCATCACAACAAATGGATCTCCATCCCATGTCCTGATGACCTTTGAGGCGTATCAGAGACTAGTCCAGAATACCCGAAGCATTGCGGATCTCTTTTATTATCCTGGTGCAGCGGATATTGAGTTTGAACCAAAAAGGCTGGAAACCAGGACAAAGACAGGGGACCTAGAATAAGCCGCACTAATCGTTGTTGCCCCTACAGTATCTGCTACTCCGGTCACCCCCCTAAAGACCCGTAGCTATTAGTCAAAACGGGTCTTGTTGGCAAACAGCGATTTTAAGGCCTCATTTGGCTCCGAAGAACGATCTAACTCTTCATAAAATCTTGCACCTTGTCCGGATTCAAAACAAACGTTGCTCGGTCCATAGTATCCATTTTAGCCTGCATCACTGCAGAGCTAACAATATAGTCTGAAACACTAGCTCCCGATAAGTTCCGCTGCTTTCCGAAGAATCAATTCGTCATCCGGATTTACTCGAACAGTTATTCTACCAATCAGCTTTTCTGCACCAGTTTGCCTGTGCATGAGCATCCTCCAGCCTATAAATCTTATGCCTCGATGATTTCGTGGGTCAGATGGAAGTCATTCGTCATTCAAAGTGTGGGCCGAGTTGATAACCTTACGCGTGTGAAAGATACCAATTACGAACCTGCCTTCTGTCCACATGAAAACAGCTCAGCAAATTCTCATCATCCTTTTTCCGATAATAGAGACTTAACGCTCCTTCTTTGCAGGCATGGAACAATCTGCAATAGCTGGCACCTTGCTTGTTATAGGCAGCAACCGCTTCTGACAAACGCAAGGTTTCTCTCCCCACTCTTGACGGCTTTGCTAGCTTACGAAGACTATGCAGCCACTCGTCCACAACCTGTCGATCATAGTACCATTGCGGCCATCCATCTTTTTCTGGAGAGTGGAAAGCATTAAGAATATTGCCCACTCCAAGGGTGTATAGAGAATGCAGAGATATACCAAGTTCTTGACTAAGCTCGTGCCTTCCTAGCAAGCGTTCTTTAATTTGACCATATTCTCGAACACTGTCTCTGTGGACACAAACGATATCCCCGTAACTGGTATGGAACATTTTACTCTGCAAGAAGTTGCGGTCGACAAGACGTTTGAATTCTTGACGTCCAACCCCTAACTGTTTGCGGGCAACGAAACCTGGCATATACGTTCGCCGATCACGGGTATTTAGGATGGCAGGGCTCCCTCTGTCGGTTAAAAGTTGGCCCTTCAATCTGTCATTCATGTAGTCTTGGAGACCATCAAACAGAAATTGAAGCCTCTTTTGCATTGCAACTAGGCTCTTGTAAAACCCTCCAAACATCCAATGCATAACAATTGCCCCATTTGGTGCACCTTTACCCGCACAGATATCATCGAGGAACTTGAAATACCCGGAAGGCCAGTTAACCAATGCGCCAGAAGCATGATCCATCTTTTCAATCATAGTTTCTGGTCTTGCCTCCAACCATCCATGGTCGATATCGCCTTCTCCGCGCCAGGAACGCATCGCCAAAAAGGATATCGTCTGCAGGAGCATATAAAGATCACCATCCACAATCTGTTTCGGGAAACCGAACTCGGTCAAATCGAAATTCGTACCAAGAAACTTGTTAGAGATGAGCTGCATGAGTGCCTGAACGGAATCAGAGCACTCTCTCCCTTCACCGTTATGCTGACACCCGGGTAGGCAGGGGGCTACTCGCCCCCTGTTGAATATGACGGGTTCCTTGCAAGCGGGACAGGCCTCACGCAACAATTCCCCATGTTCCGGACAGTGCGTAACGGCTTTCAAATCCCACAGTCCCGAGACAAACCCTTTTTCCCGCAAACATGAAAAACAGACACGCTGGCTCGGCCAGTACAAGTACTGCTTGGGAATAATCTCTCCCATCGACAGAATAACATGCAGGTTGTTTCCCTTCGCACTCACGTAGTAGCAGAGGGATTTCATTTCTTCTGCCGAGGCCCCTACAACCGTGGCCAAACGATCAAGACGGGTACTCATCTTGGAGAGAGTCTCTTCCGTGAGATTAACTCCTGCCAAGTTTCCGATCCAAGACATATGGGGATATCGGTTCAGTTCCGCCATTCTGATCAGATAACCGACCAGACTCTCGTACTGGATCGGCGGCGACCTAAAAAGGAGGGATTTAGAGGATGCCATATAAACCATCCTTTCCTCCATTTTTGTTCTTACTTATCTTGTTTTTTCCAGGACGGATTGTTGCCTGCCCGACCTCAAAAGTCACAGCCCCTAATTCACCCACAGCATCATGCAGGTGCCGAAACCGCAGTGTTTCATCCCCGTCAATCAATGCTTTTTCGGTCGCATGATGGACAACTTTCATCATGTAACCAAGAAGCCCTTTATTTTCATCAACTACATATTTGATCGCGTTCGGATCATTTAGCGCTGATAGCTCGGGTCGTGGAAGTGGCAAATGCTTGTTCAACATGTGAAAAAACAGGAACACGGATTTTCGGCTTTCTTCCGTATCAAGATCGAAGGGCATAATTCCGATCTTGCCGTTTCGTCTCGTCTCGAGCTGAGGGTTCAGTGCGAAAATATTGTGAACTTCAGGCAAGCCCGCAAATACGATTGGTTTGCGTAATATCTCCACCTGGGTTTTCAACCAGTCTGCCGCATCGTACTGTCGTTTTGCACTCCCACGGTTGGTCAGATGCTGAAACTCATCAAAGATCAGCATCTCGACTCCCGTGCGATCAACATAATCTTTGATCCTGAGTTCCATATCCTGCCGGGTGCCTTTCACACTCGACAGGTCTCCCAGAGCCATGAGTATGCTCGCGGCAAGGTTTTTGACCGTACAACTCTCAGGCACAATAACGAACAGCACCTTCTTGAATTGGCCGCTCTCGTTGTGAAGATTGCAATAGTCCTCAATGATGGAGGTCTTACCTGCTCCTGTTTCACCGACCATTGTCAGAATTCCCGGCCGGGCAGCATGACGTCCTGTTTGATGGAAATTCGCAATTTTGGTCAGCGCATCCTGAAAGGCATCATGTGCAATCCTGCGATCCCGAAAGGCGGCAAGTTTAATAGCCTGCTCTTCGGTAAGAAGCTTCTCGAACTCATGCATCCGCTTCACCCCCATCACGGTTTTGCCTTCCCGCACGAGAAGATCTCCATCCCCGTCGTTTCAATTCCTCGTCAAGTTCTTCAGGCGACTGAAATGGTGAAGTGAATTCGGTATCTGGCATGACATCGTCATTATCATCTTCAGCAGCCCCGTCCAAAGCAGGCAGCGGGCCATTATCGTTGCCGGCTTTCCTTTCCTCGCTGCTGACACGATTGGCCGCCTTGCGTTTTCTTTTTTGGCGACTTTTGATGAGATCTTCAGCCACTTCGAACAATGACTGCCGCACTTCGAGAAATTCATCTTCCGAGGATTTTCTCAGATCCAGCTTTTGCTTGAGCATCGCTTTGCGAATAATGCGATGACGCCAAATCGATAATTGCGACGCATATGTTTCGTAAATGCATGTGACTGGAAGGAAAACCTTCGCATGAGGGTCCTCGACAAAGATCGTCGACAAGTCCTCGGGATCGAATTTGACGCGAACGTCCGGGTTTGCTTTCTTCCCTGATCCATTTTTCATCAGACGCTGCCGAAGCAACTGCACGGCATCCGACTGATAGCTCAATCCCATGATCTTGATACCGGCTCGGGTCAGCTTTTTTAGCTTAACCTTCAACAGCAATACAGACAGGTCTTGCTGATCAGAAATGAAACGAACCGGATGCTTCTGCACGCCATCCTGCCATTTCTCCAGCGGAAACTGATCCAGCGTCGAATGAACTGTAACCGCATAATCATCGACGATGAATTTTGTCAGCAGGAATTCCAAATCCTCAATTGTTAAACAGGCGGCGTCCTCAGACGGATAGTCACCTCTTTGTTCTGGGTTGGAAAATGTTGTGCCGGGCAAGGTATGGATCAGCTTTGTGTTTAACGTTCCGAAGAAGCGTTCAACTGCGCCCTTATAATGAGGTGTTCGAGCCGGATTATATTCCAGTGAAACACCTAGCTGATTGCAACTGTCCTGCAAATCTTGCGAGTGGAACTCCAGACCATTGTCGAGAACCAAAGTGTCCATCAAACCAAAACACGGCCACTCTGATGAGAACTTAGCGTCCATCATGGTACCCGGCTGGGCTTTGACTTGCGACAATACTTGTTCAAGATAATGCTCTTTGGGAAGGATTGCATGCTTCAAGCAATGCATGACAGAAACATAGCTCGGAGCGTCAAAGCTAATGTAGAACCCGACAGGCATTCGACTGTAAAGGTCTAGGGCCACGGTCAACCAAGGTCTTCCCAGCAGTTCACCCGACTGAAGTCTTAAGATGATGTCCATCAAGTGATGATCCACTTGCACAATGTGCAAAGGAAATTTCGCACCGACGCCAACTCCGACAGAGGCAAAGACCTTGTCAGCTTCTTTTCGCCCTTTTTGGGCTGCCATCACTTGATAGGGATTGAGCCCTGCAAGAAAACGGTAGATGCTTCGCGCCGAAGGTACATGCATACGCCCAGCTTCTGGGTGAAGTTTGTTTTCTTTTACCAACCGGCTTTTAAACAGCTTGAAAACGCTGAGTTTCGTTTTCGGGGTTCGGATGAGGTAGTGATCCTCGATAACTTCCTGAAGTATTTCAAACGATCGGTTGCACAGACATGTCGGTCGTCGCCCCTTCACGTGATGCCGAGGAAGAAGAGCCGTGATGTTCCGCCCGCCTTTGATCCACGCATCATACCACCTCCAAACTGCCGTAAAACTTGGCGGCAACGAAATCCCGCCCGTCACTGCACTCTTGATCACGTCATTTATAGCTGTTGTTAAGTTGCTTTCGGCAAGATGCTCATCGACTTTTTCAACATAACTTAGCCGTTCGCGTGCAACTGCCTTGTCCCTCTCATTAAAAGCATCAAACCGTTTTTCAATTTGACCTTTTAAATTGACCATCGTTTCAGGAACTTTCTGGTCTATTGACGCTTCACCGTCGATGATTTTTTCCACCAGTTCGCGCGTGGAGATCAGAAGAGGTTTACCTGTTTGACAACATGTGAGGTTCAACTCACCGGTTTCGGTGTGGCAAGTGACTTTATAAACTGCTTCGTCTAAACGAACTCGAGAGTTCACCGGAATATGGATCATTGTCATTGTTCGATCTCCCCGTCGTAAAACCATACGAGACTATCTGCGGTTATAGGCTTGTTGAGATCGACACACAGCTTGCCTTCCGCGATGTAAGGCAAGACGGCCTCAAATGCGTTATCCGCACTTATTTTCCGCGCAAGTTCACCAATTGATATCCGTTTTCTTCCGCCGAAGGCACGTGCGATCGAAATGGTGGAATATATTGTTCCACCGAGCAGGCGATAAGGTTGCAGGAGATCGACGTTTGAGACCAACGGCTCTGGGCGAATTTGGTCTTCTGTCCACACCTCGAAAGAGTATCCCTCCGCCTGAAGCACAAGCCGGATGATTTCAAACCTATCGAAAGTGTCACCTTTCAAGAGTTTATCGTTCGGCTTAACTTCAATGAATTTACGTCCTGTACGAGTTTTAACCTCTATATCCGGGTAGTAAATTCGCTGTTTCCCGGCAAACTCGTAGATGAACCCGCCCGGCTGCGACCAGTATGCCTCCACCTCGGGCAGGATATCCAAAATTCTCATGCAATCCCGTTCTAGCTGAGATTCCCATGGAACTGAACGTCTGTTCCTGCTGCTAAAGAAACGGCCGACGACGCGACCTTTACTGGGGGTTACAACCCTCCGTCCTGGCTTATGCATATCATTCTCCTCATCGCTGAATTTAGGCAAAATGATCCTGTGGCGTGCTTGACACGCAATGCTTGCCTGAGAGGAAAGAACGTGCTAAAGGAGAATGTAACCACACTATCTCGCTTTTGCGACGTATCTAACCGTCTCAGACATTCTGGGGCGGTTTTTG
>NZ_JPWF01000027.1 GCF_003326675.1 Thalassospira profundimaris | reverse complement strand
TAAAGGTGACAACGTATTTCAGGACGAGACATTGAATGCTGAAAAGGCCGGGTTCATCCCGGCCTTTTTTATGTCTGGGCTCTGCCTATTTCGCCGGGGCGGCTTGCGCCCCGTTCAGATCAAGTGCCAGCAATCGTTTCTGAATGGTCTGCGACAAAACCGGGCTTGCCCCGGCCTGAAGCGCACGCTGATAGGCGGCGCGCGCCATGTCGGTCTTGCCCATCGCAAGGGCATTGTCGGCGAAATGCGCAATATGCTCGGCCGTCGGCATTGCCTTGTTGACCCTAATGAAAACTTCCTCGGCCTCGGCATAGCGCCCCTGCTGATGCAGGATCAGCCCATAGGTATCAAGGGCACCGGGATCATCCGGCGCAACATTAATCGCCTGTAACGACAAGCGTTCGGCTTCGCCCAGATTCTCACCGCGCACCGCATAGTGATAGGCAAGCCAGTTCGCCGCCCCCATATTGCCCTGACCTGCCGCCTGATAGGCCTCGGCGGTCATGGTATCGCCATAGGATTTGATCACGCTTTCAATCGCGGTTTGATCAAGGCCATCAACCCAGGTCAAGCCAACGCGCACCGCCTTGCAGCCTTGCGCATTGGCCTGTTGGCACATGGCAACCGCCTCCTCGATCGCCCCCATGACGGTCGCACTCGGACCGGCGGCATATTCCTTGCCATTGGCATCACGCGCCATCGCCTTGAAATCGATCATCGCCCGATAACGGTCATCAATCTTGTCCTGCGTCGGTGCCGCAAACATATCCTGCGGCTCCCAGTTCGAACCGGTATCCCCGCAGGCAGCAAGGCCAAGTAACAGGGCAAGACCACTCAGATATCGAATAGAGGAAACGGGAAGGTGGCGGCGTTCAAACAAGGTAATAATTCCCTATCTAGCAGCAAAAGGCCTGTGTTGATTATAGCGCCCTGTCGTAAGGCAGACATTAACAACAAACGAAAATTTGGTCGGTTTACTTGACATTAATGCCACCCAGTAGCACCATTTAGGCGACAACGGAGAAATAGCATGACAGTTAAATCCTCCATTTCACTGACGGATACCCAAGGCGCGTTTGTCCGCGAGTTGGTGGATAATGGCACATATCCAAGCGCCAGTGCTGTTCTTCAGCAAGGGTTGGAATTACTGCGCCAAAAATCCGAAATCGAACAATTGGAAACCGAAGCCCTGCGCGCCGTCCTTCAGTCTCGTCGTGACGGTAAATTCATTCCGGCGTCCAAAATCAAAGATCGCCTGACCAGCATCGCCACACGCAAACGCGAAAAGCATGCCCTATAAAATCACGTACGCAGCCGATGCAGAACGTGATTTCGAACTGATCATCGACTTCCTTGTCGAAAGCTATATCAGCTTTGGGGACAGCAGGGAGGACGCAATCACCCATGCTTTGGACCGGGTTATTGCCATAACAGATGACATCGAAATGCTGTGTGAAGCCCCTTATCGGGGCACCCTGCACGACGATATTCTTCCCGGCCTGCGTCATCTTACTCTGGGTAAGGCTGTCATCTGGTTTGACATTGTCGAAGACTGCCTCGAAGTCAGAATTCTGGCGATATTCTTTGGCGGGCAGGATCACATTCGCCATATGCTTGCCCGCCTTCTGCAATAAGCAGACAAGCGGAAAGCTGATATCTGCGGATATTACCGCCATTGCGTTGATCCAATCCGCAGATCGAAAATGCATGACGTGATTGTCTCAACCGCGCCATGGTTTGCCCTTTCGGCCTTATGCTTGATGTTTTGGCCCGTTAGACAGAAAAAGCCGCCGGGATCATCCGATCACCGGCGGCTTTAACATACTGGCGTAAAACGCCAAATTCAGGGCAACACAGCCAAAGGCTTAGGCGCGGCGTTCTGCAATCATCTTTTTGATTTCAGTGATCGCAAGCGCCGGGTTCAGGCCTTTCGGGCAGGTGTTGGTGCAGTTCATGATCGTGTGGCAACGATACAGGCGGAACGGGTCTTCGAGTGCATCGAGACGTTCACCGGTATATTCGTCACGCGAGTCTGCCAGCCAGCGATATGCCTGAAGCAGAACAGCCGGGCCGAGGTAACGGTCGGAGTTCCACCAGTAGGACGGGCACGCGGTCGAGCAGGAGAAGCACAGAATGCATTCCCAAAGACCATCAAGCTTCGCACGTTCTTCACGGGACTGAAGACGTTCACCATCCGGCGGAGCCGGGCTGTCGGCTTTAAGCCACGGCTCGATCGATGCGAGCTGTGCATAAGGCTGCGACAGGTCAGGCACCAGATCCTTGACCACCGGCATATGCGGCAGCGGATAGATTTTGACTTCGCCCTTGATGTCTTCGATCGGCTTCAAGCACGCAAGCGTGTTGCGACCATCGATATTCATCGCGCACGAACCGCAAATGCCTTCACGGCACGAACGGCGGAAGGTCAGAGTCGCGTCGATCTCGTTTTTAATCTTGATCAGCGCGTCCAGAACCATCGGACCACATTTGTCGAGATCGATATCGTAGGTATCCGTACGCGGGTTATCGCCGCTATCGGGATCAAAACGATAGATCTTGAACGAACGAACATTCTTCGCGTCAGCCGGAGCAGAGAACGATTTGCCCTCTTTTACGACCGAATTGGCGGGAAGATTGAATTCTACCATCTCTCAAATCCTCTCGTGCCGCGCCTTAATAGACGCGCTCTTTCGGCTCGATATAAGACACTTCATCGGTCAGGGTGAAGGTATTGACCGGACGATAGGTCAGATCAACGCCATAGCCCTTCTCGGTGTCAACCGTGGCAATCGTGTGCTTCATCCAAACTTCGTCATCACGCTTCGGATAATCTTCGTGGGCGTGTGCCCCGCGGGATTCCTGACGCGCTTCTGCCGAATTCATGGTTGCTGCGGCACAGGTCATAAGGTTCTCAAGTTCGAGAGTCTCGACCAGGTCCGAGTTCCAGATGAGCGAACGATCCGAAACGCCGACGTCGGGAAGCGTCTTGGCGGTTTCGGCCAGTTTGCCTACGCCCTCTTTGAGGATTTCCGAGGTACGGAACACGCCGCAGTTGCCCTGCATGACGCGCTGCATTTCCAAACGGATATCCGCAGTCGGACGCGAACCTTTTGCCCAGCGCAGACGGTCGAAACGTGCAATCGCTTCTTCGCCATCGGTGGTTTTGAGGCCCTTGAACGGTGCTTTGGTATCGACGACTTCGGCAGCATGAAGACCACATGCACGGCCAAAGACAACAAGGTCGAGCAACGAGTTGGTCCCCAGACGGTTTGCACCGTGGACCGACACGCAAGCTGCTTCACCCGCCGCCATCAGGCCCGGAACGATTGCGTTCGGGTTGTCAGCGGTTGGACGCAGAACTTCGCCCTTATAGTTGGTCGGAATACCGCCCATGTTGTAGTGAACCGTCGGCAGAACCGGGATCGGTTCTTTGGTCGCATCAACACCGGCAAAGATTTTTGCGGTTTCGGTAATACCCGGCAGACGTTCCCACAGCACTTCCGAACCAAGATGTTCAAGGTGCAGGTGGATATATTCGCCATGTTCGCCAACGCCACGACCATCACGGATTTCCTGTGCCATACCACGCGACACGACGTCACGCGATGCAAGGTCCTTAACGGTCGGCGCATAACGTTCCATGAAACGTTCGCCTTCGGAGTTGGTCAGGTAACCACCTTCGCCACGTGCGCCTTCGGTGATCAGGCAGCCCGAACCGTAAATGCCGGTCGGGTGGAACTGAACGAATTCCATGTCCTGAAGACCAAGACCTGCACGGGCCACCATGCCATGACCGTCACCGGTACAGGTATGTGCCGAGGTGCAGCTAAAGAATGCACGGCCATAACCGCCAGATGCCAGAATAACCATCTTGGCATTGAAGCGGTGCAGTTCACCGGAATCCAGATCCCAGGCAACCAGACCCTTGCACGAACCATCGTCATCCATGATCAGATCAAGGGCGATATATTCGACAAAGAATTCGGCTTTGTGCTTCAGGCACTGCTGATACAGGGTATGCAGCATGGCGTGACCGGTACGGTCAGCCGCAGCACAGGCACGTTCAACCGGCGCCTTGCCGTGATCACGGGTGTGACCACCGAACGGACGCTGATAGATTTTGCCGTCTTCGGTACGCGAGAACGGCATGCCGTAATGTTCAAGTTCATGAACCGCCGGAACGGCGTTACGGCACATATATTCAATCGCGTCCTGGTCACCAAGCCAGTCGGAACCCTTGACGGTGTCATACATATGCCACTGCCAGTGATCCTCGGACATGTTGCCAAGGGATGCACCGATACCGCCCTGGGCAGCAACGGTGTGCGAACGGGTCGGAAAGACCTTGGTGATACATGCAGTTTTCAGGCCGGCTTCAACCGTACCGAGCGTCGCACGAAGACCTGCGCCGCCTGCCCCCATAACAACGACGTCGTAGTTATGGTCGATAATTTTATATGATTCAGTCATTGGCTCAGGCTCCGGCAAAAACGATACGCAGGACTGATACGATGGCTGCTACGGACAAAAATGCCGCAACGGCTTTGATCAGCATCAGCGAAATCACTTCTGCTTTACGGTTATGCACATAATCTTCGATCACGACCTGCAGGCCATGCGTGAAATGCACAGCAACACTGACAATCATCAGGATCATCATGGTCGAATGGAAGTACGAGCTCAACCAGGCATGAACGGCATCGTAATCGGCCGTATGCCCTGCAAGAATCGAAAGAATGAACCAGATGCCGAGCGGAAGGTTAGCCGCAGCAGTAACGCGCTGGGTCCACCAGTGCGAAGAGCCACTTTTGGCAGAACCGAGACCGCGAACACGGCCCAGATCGGATTGCATCTTCATGACAAGTTTGTCCCCTCTTGCCCGGCCTTAGGCCAGACCGATGATCCAGGTGAGAATGGTCAGCACAACTGCCGCGCCAAGGACGATCGGGTTGCCTTTGGCAGCACCCTCATTCGTCAGGCCGCGACCAGTATCCCAGATCAGGTGACGGATACCGTTGCAAGCGTGGTAATAAAACGCCGCCGTCCATCCGAACAGCAGCAGCAGACCAAACCACGAGGTGAAAAATGCGTGATAGCCGTTAAAGGCGTCACGACCAGCGCCGGCACCAATCAGCCAGGACGCCAAAAATACGAAACCAATGGCAAGGCCGACACCCATCGCACGGAACGTGATGGACATCTTTGCCGTCATCGGAAGCCGGTACACCTGCAAGTGCGGAGACAGCGGCCGATTGGCTTTGCTCATAGCGGAATTGCCTCTTCTCAAAGTAGCTGGCGGGAAAGCAGGGTTTATTTACCCATGCAGCGGGTTTGAGTCAATCTGAACCCCTCTGAAAACCAAAGAATTCAGTGACAAAACGCCCCAACTGCCTCCGTTTAACTACGTAGGTTGACCTCTCAGACGCCGCAAACGCCCCCGCGGGAAGGGCATGATGAAGGAGTCATTTCCTCCATCAGACGCGCATACGACGTAACGTGGATTTAGCAATTGCACAATTAGACCTTCTTACGCAAGGAAACTGCCTGCAAAGCTGGTCTGTTTTGTTGCAAATACATATGGATGCACAAACGCCCGATCAAGATCAGGCCTTCAAACCGGCCGAAATTAGCCCGTCTTGACGAATGAACGGTTAAAGACATCGCATTTAGCGCGGCATCAGCACCGTATAATCGAAATCAAGCAACACATCGGGATGATATTTGCCATCCGCGGTGCGCAGCGGAAAATCATTGGCCTGACGGTCACGCACTGCAACAAGGCGGAGCCGCAGCGCGCCAAGATCACGCCGGCCGGGCAACTCGAATTTTCCAAGCACTTCGGACCAGGCAAACACCGTATTCCCGGCAAAGGCCGGATTGGCATGTGCCCCGGCATTGATCGCCGCAATCCGGAACGCATTGCCAAGACCGTTGAACGACAACGCACGCGCCAGTGATATGATATGCCCGCCATAAATAAGACGCTTGCCAAACCGGCCTTCATTGGCCGCCACCTGATCGAAATGCACCTTGGCGGTGTTTTGATAGAGTCGCGTGGCGATCTGATGTTCGGATTCTTCAAGCGTCATGCCATCCACATGATCGATCTTTTCACCGACATAATAATCGTCCCAACGATGCGGTGATCCGGCCAACCGGGTTTCATAGGATGTCATATCAAGCCCGACCGGGATCTGAAACGCTTCGGGCGCGACCACACCGGGCAGTTCGGGCAAAACGGTTTCGGGGGCCGGGGCGTTTTCATCACGTTTGCGCACCATGACCCAGCGATTGTAATCCAGAACCATCTCGCCGCGCTGATTACGCCCGACGGAATTGACATAGACCACACCGGTTTTGCCGTTTGAATTTTCCTTCAACCCCGTCACGGTCGACACTGAACTGACCGTATCGCCGGGATAAACCGGAACCCCGAACACCCCGCCGGCATAGCCAAGATTGGCCACCGCATTCAGCGACACATCAGGCACGGTTTTGCCAAACACCATATGAAACGCCAAAAGGTCATCGACCGGGGCCGAACGGAACCCGACCGAACGGGCAAACTCGTCGGATGACTGCACAGCAAAGCGTGGCCCGTACAGCCCGGTATAAAGGGCCACATCCCCATTGGTGATGGTGCGCGGTGTGGCGTGACGGATTTCCTGTCCGATCTGGAAATCTTCAAAGAAATTCCCCGGATTAGTCTTTGACATTCCAATGCCTCCCTGAAAGGCGAAAGTTCCCTGGTATTCCGGTTCGCATCCCGTGATCGGCCGTTATCGGCCTGTTTTACTTATTGGGCGCGAACCCCCGATATCCTTAAATATCTTGTGCTTAGGCCGCATCGATCTCTGCGATCAGATCGGCCATCGCGACCAGTTTCTTGGCCGACACCACATGCAGATTTTCAATCAGCTTGCCATCGACCACGACAACACCTTTACCCTCGGCGGCGGCTTCCTGATGGGCCGCAATGATTTTGCGGGCCCAGGCAATTTCGCTTTCATCCGGGGCAAAGGCCGCATTGGCCGCCCCGATGGTTTTGGGGTGAATAAGCGTCTTGCCGTCAAAGCCAAGTTCACGCCCCTGTTGGCAGGATGCCACAAACCCGGCATCATCGGCCAAATCAAGATGCACACCATCAAGGATCGCCAAGCCATAAGCCCGTGCGGCCAACAGGCAAAGACCAAGGCTTGTGATCATTGGCAGACGGTCGGGCGTATGGGCACAGTTCAGGTCCTTGGCAAGATCGGACGTCCCCATAACGAACCCACCCAGTCGCGGATGGGCACCGGCAATTTCCTTGGCATTCAGCATCGCAAGCGGCGTTTCGATCATGCACCAGATGGTCATGCCGGCATGGGCACCTTCGGCCTCCATGATATTGGCGACCTGACGAACGGTATCGGCACTTTCGACCTTGGGCAGCAGGATCGCATCGGCAGACGTCTTTGACGCCGCCACGATATCGGCATATCCCCACGGGGTATTCAGGCCATTGGTCCTGATCTGGATTTCACGTTTGCCATAACCACCCTCGGCAAGGGCGGCAACGATTTGATCGCGTGCGACATCCTTGGCATCCGGGGCAACCGCATCTTCAAGATCAAGAATAAGACCATCGGCCGGAAGGCTCCTGCCCTTTTCCAGTGCCCGGGCATTCGATCCCGGCATATACAGAACAGAGCGGCGCGGACGCGGGGCAGCAGCCATCAGATTTCTCCCGTTTGATAATATTCGTTCAATATTTGAGTTTAATTTTTACGAAAATTACCCAAACTTGTTTTGCACTGCAAGTCACTTTTTGCACTGCATCATGTCAAATAACGCAATCAGCCCCTAGAACAGCAGCCCGACATTCAATCCGGCAAAGCTGTGCCCGTCTTTCTGTTCGACCGTTACACTGGCACTCCGACCTGCCACCAGCTTCACGCCGTCAGGCACGTGATCAAGGGCAACACGGACCGGAACACGCTGGGCCAGACGGACCCAGCTAAAGGTCGGTTTGACTTGTGCTAGACCGGCAGAGCTGCCCGACCGTTCGCTATCCTGAATACCGCTTGCGATGCTGACGACATGGCCGTCAATCGGGCGATCTTCACCCATCAGGCTGACCTTTACCCGATCCCCGATGGCAATGCGCGGCAATTTGTTCTCTTCGAAATAGCCCGCAACATAGAATGAACTGCTATCAACAAGAGCGGCAATCGCGGTTCCCGCACCAACATAATTGCCCCGACGCAGCGAAAAGTTGGTCAAAACACCATCAACCGGCGCCACAACGCTGGTCCGCGACAAGTTAAGTTCCGCCAGATCAAGGTCCGCCTTGGCCAGATCAAGATCGGCTTGCGCAGTTGCAAGGCTGGTTTTGACCTGTTCCTTTTTCTGGGTCGACACCACGTCACTATCAAGACCGCCATACCGTTTAACTTCACGTGCGGCCTGATTGCGGGCGGCTTCGGCACTTTCAAACCGTGCCTTGGCCTGATCCACCGCCACCTGATAGCGTGCCGCATCAATGGTGAACAAAACGTCGCCCGCCTTGACCGGCTGGTTATCGGAAACCTTGACCTCGGCCACCAGCCCGGCAACATCGGGCGCGATGGAAACAACATCGGCACTGATCCGCCCGTCACGGGTCCAGGGTTCGTTCATGTAGTAATCATAAAGATGCACGCCACCGGCAACAGCGGCCAACACAAGCACAAGCGTGAAACCCACACGCAGGGATTTGGTTATGACGGTTTTCATTTCATCACCTATTGAATGAACAGGGCGGTAAGTCCGGTCAGGATCAGCACATAAAGCGCGAGGTCGGTCAGGGCGGGATGGGCGGTCATTTTGTAAAAACCGATCCGCACAAGACCGATACGGGCGATGGAAAGACACGCCCATGCTGCCAGTGCCAGACCCAGCAATGCCGGAACAAACAGGCCATAAATATTAAGGGTCGGAGTGATCATGCGATTTCTCCCATTCTGGGGGACAGGAGGGCGGGGTTTGCCGCGATCTCTGCCGTGCGATCAAGCTTGGGCGCGTCGGTTTTCGACAGGGTCCGGCGCAATGCAACGAGCGGGATCAGCAATTTCTGACGTTGTGCGCCATCGGTCATGTCATTGACCAGACGCAGGATATTATCGACCTCGGCCAAAAGCTTGGGGTCCGGCGCACGGTTGAAATCGTCAAGCCGCGCTTCAAAATGTCGGGCGATGTTGCGCAACAGAACATCGATCCTTGAACTGATATGCGGCTCAACAAACAACCGGATGCGCCGCAGATCATAAAGGCTTGCAGCAATCGAGACTTCCGGCATCACCCGGATCAGGGTTTCACGATGACTTGCCGCCATGGCAAGGCGCGGCAAAATAAGGCCCTGACGGTCCAGAAGCCGGCGGATCATCACCATGCGCGGCATGTTGAATGTCCCGCGTGCGATCCCGGCAATGTCGCGCCAGTTGGCCTGCACCATACCCCGGATGAAATTGTCCACCGGCACCACCCGGACAAAAGCCGTCACGATGGCCGCAACCCCAAATCCGGCAAGCGACGCAATCCCGCCACCAAGCAGGGTGGCAACATCGCTGCTATAGGCCGTATCGATATTCAGGATCATCACGACATTGACCAGCATCGCCAGACCAAATCCATAGGTCTGCGGGGTCGCCATCAAAACACCCAGCAAGATGAAATAGGGCGCAAACGCCATCACCAGCAACGCAAAGCCGTCAATACCGGGCAAGATAACCAGGCTATAAATCAGCACAACAGCAACCGACAGTGCGGTATAACGAATGAACCCCTTAAGGGCCGGAACCGGGTTATCAAGAAACGACATGATGCTGGCACCAACCGCTGCCATCATTGCCGCGGTCGCGCCGCTTGGCCAACCTGATGCGATCCAGAAGCCACAGACGATTGCTGTTGCAATCACCGCGGTCAGACCACTGCGAAAGGCCGCACTATAATCGCGATGCAGGGCAGATGCCTTTGCCCCTTCCTGCCAGCGTCCCAAAACATCTTCGGGCACAGTTCCGGCCCGAATACCTTCCCAAAGGGTGCGGCAATCATCATGAAAATCGATCAGACGGTGCAATCGATTAGCAAGATTGACCTGAAGCAGCCCGGCCCAATCCTTTGCCCCGGCAACCCGGGCGGCAAAGGCATCAATCTCGGCATGAAGTGCCGTAATACGGGCCCGGTCATGATCGGGGGCCGCAATATGGGCCGAAATCCCGGCAAGGATGTTTTCAACATCCACCGGCAGTTCACCCTGCTGGGCTTTAAGGGCAAGCAGACGGTCATGAATGGCATAGAAAACCGGCAACAGGGCGGCAATCACGCTTTGCAATGCCTGCAACTGGCGGGTCCGCCCGGCGAAACCGGACTTTTCATATCCCAGATGCAGGGCCAAACCATGCAATTCGCCAAGATCGGCGGCAATCCGCGCCCGGTCATTATGCAACACATTGGCGTCCGTTTCAGGATCAAAGCTTTGCTCGGCCAGTTTGGTGATATCACCCATCCAGCCATCAATACGGGCGGCAATCACCGGGCCGATATGGCGCGGAAAGACGATGTGGCTGACAAGTGTCGCACAGATAATGCCAAGGCTGATTTCCTGGAACCGGGCAATGCCGGTTGCAAAAACCGATCCGGGATCGGCCACACAGGGGAACCCGACAATCGCCGCACTGTAACCCGCCAACATGAACAGATAACTGCGCGGCGTGCGATCAAGACGCGACAGGAACAAACACCCGCCCACCCAGATCGCCAGAACCAGCGACAGCAATACCGGCGCATTGACAAGATTGGGCACAAAGATCACGGCGGCAACTGCGCCAAGGATGGTGCCCAAAACCCGGTAGACGGCCTTGGATGCCAACACACCCGAAAGCGGATGGGCAACGATATAGACCGTCGCCATCGCCCAGACCGGGCGATCAAGATCAAAGGCCAGCGCGATATAAAGGGCAAGGATAGAGGCGGTAAAAGTCTTGGCTGAAAACAGCCAGTCAGCCCCTTTGGGCCGAAGGGAAAGGATCGTACCTAACATGCCACATTCCCCCTACGCGCCCTTGTCACGCAGCGCAAGCTGATCCAGCAGCGCGCGCATGACATCAAGGGTAATATTCAGGTTTTCAGCGGGAATATTGGCGGTCAGTTCACCGCGCAATTCGGCCAGAAGGACTTCGATCTCGGCGGCCTTTTGTTTTCCGGCATCGGTCAGCGCAACCATCTTGGCGCGCCGGTCGGTCGGATCGCAAACCCGTGAAATCAAGTCATCACGTTCAAGCTGATCAATCACACGCACAAGCGACGGGCCTTCAACACCGATTTCCTCGGCAATCACGCCCTGACGCACGGCACCGCCACCGCGATGCAGAACAATCAGTGGCATCACCATGGTTTGCGAAAGACCATGTGCGGCAAGGGTGCGATTAACCTCGCGCTGCCAGCAACGGGCAACACGCATAAGCGCACTCCCAAGGGTCAGATAAGGGGTTTCAAGATCAATGTTTTCCATGACTGTGATGATAACAGAAAATTAGATAGGATTCTAACTATTATCATTCTATCTGTTATGCGCGCGGTGCATGGTGGCAAATTAATACTTACCAGAGGTGGCTAAACGCCATAGAGATCACCACATAAAGGCGCAGAGTGATCCGGAACGCGGACACCCCCGTACCAACAATAAAAGACCGGCAAAATGCCGCGTGGGAGATATGCCTGGCCCCAAAAAGCCGGAGCACCTGATGGTTGGACGAGCATCCATAGCGCATCTTGCGTCAGCAGCGACAATCTGCACCCTGATCATGCTGGGCTTTTCGGCCCCGGCAGAGGGGAAGAATCTGAAATTCAGCCTGATCTCCAAGGACATTGAAGATATCAATTTCATCAATGCCTGGCGCGGATGCAGCGATGCTGCGCGCCGTAATGGTGATGAATGCCTTCATATGGGTGACACCCAGATAGGCTATTTCCGCGGACAACTTGAAGCCATCAACAAGGCCGTGGCCCTTAAGGTTGATGGCATCGCGATTTCGGTGACCAATTCCGCCTTTATCGCCAAGGATGGCTTGCCCGACGCGCTTGATCGGAAAATCCCCGTCATCACGTTTGATTCCGATCTTGAACCACCCGACCAACCCCTGCGGCGCACCTATATCGGGCCGAACAATTTTGGCATCGGCATTCGCCTTGCCCGCATTCTAAAGGAAAAGGCCCCCAAAGGCGCATCGATCTGCATCATGAGTGGCGGCCGCTTTGACCCTAACCTCAATGAACGGATTGCCGGCATTCGCCATGAATTGCGCCGCACCCCGGAAAACCCGTCCTTAAACTCGACCCCCGAAAGCGCCAAGTCACCCCTGACTGGTGAAAACGGCTGGACCGAAGATGACCGTTGCCCGCTTTACAACAAGGGCGATGACAATCTTGGCCTGTCGCAATTTGCCCAGGCTGTTCAGAATACCACAACCGATTTCATCGTGCCGGTCGGCGCATGGCTGCTTGGCGATCCGGAGCGCATGGCCAAAATCATGGCCATCCATGGTCCGCGCGCGCCGCAACTGGTCATGGCAACCGGAACCCCAAGTGACGAACAGGATCGCCTGACCCGCAAGGGGATCATTGACGGTTATGTGGCGATTGATTTTTACCGGATGGGCGAGCTGGTCTATCAACAGATGCGAAACTTTGCCACCGGCGAGAATGTCATCATTGCCGAGGAAACCCCGCTTCGCATCCGGATGGGTGGTGATATCCAGGTCGGTGAAAACCCGATGTAAAGCACCGCTACCGCCCTTATTTCGGGTTCCCGAAAATTCCGGTCATCAACATGCTGGTCACGGTCGGCACATCGTTCAACGCCCGCCCGTTTGACAGGAACACGACGACCGTATCCTGATCGGGGAACCATGAAAATTCGGCGGAATAGCCAAAGTAAATCCCGTCATGCCCCCAGACCGGACCCCAGTCGCTTGACCCGATCATCATGCCATAACCATACGATCCGCCGCCCCCGGCAAACATGGTATCGGTGGTCGCACGGCTGAGCGCATTGGGACCGAGCAACACACCATCCACAAATAATGCCCGGGCAAATTTCACCATATCCTCGGCGGTTGAAATCACTCCGCCATCGGCAAGCTGATCCCCGACATCCAGATCGGTTACATCTTCAAGCTGCCCGTCGCCATTGGCATCATCAAATCCATGCGCCAAAAGGTCCGGGCGCGGAAACCGCCCAAAGGATGTATTGGCCATTTCGGCGGGTTCAAAGATCCGGCGATTAAA
The DNA here is from genome assembly GCF_003326675.1 of Thalassospira profundimaris. Classification (GTDB taxonomy): domain Bacteria; phylum Pseudomonadota; class Alphaproteobacteria; order Rhodospirillales; family Thalassospiraceae; genus Thalassospira; species Thalassospira aquimaris. The sequence goes on along the minus strand of NZ_JPWF01000027.1, from coordinate 11,962 downwards.
CACCCGTTCGATATGATCACCTTCGACCACCTCGATCATCACGCCCAGCAGGATGAAGTTGCTGTTCGATGCATTGTATTTTGTGCCCGGCTCGAACAAGGCAGGCCGATCCGCAATCAGTGAAAGAACTTCCTTGTTGCGCCAACCATGTTGCGGATCACTTCCGACCAACTGGAAAAAGAATTCACCATCCAGATAATCGGGAATGCCCGAACTGTTACGCAAAAGATCGCGAATGGTTGCGTTGTCGCCATTGGCAATCCGGCCTGCATATTCCTTGGGCAGCCATTTGCCGATCGGATCACCAAGATCAATCCGTTTTTCCGATGCCAGTTGCAGGGTCACAACCGCTGTCATCATCTTGGTCAGCGACCCGATATAAAACTGGCGATCCATACTCATGCCAACATCCGGGGCCACGGTGGCATAACCGCTTGCAGCATAGCGAACATTGCCCGTGCCATAGCCGATCCCGATCACCCCGCCCGGCAAGCCGGAATGCTGAAGATATTGATGTAGGAACGCCTCAAGCGTATCGACCGGCTTTTTGGGTGTTTGGGCCTGTTGCGCCTGCGCGGAAAATGACCAAAGCACAATCAGAAGGGCCGAGGCAATCACGCCAACCCGCGTTAAAAACAGGTCGATTTGATGTCGGCATCCCCGCCCGAAACGGCACGTCGCATTCAAATTCGCCATGCGTTAGTCGCCCTGCTCCATCATTGCGATCCACGCCCTAAGGGCCGCTTGCAGATCACCGGTCCAAACCTGAACCCCATCCTCGCCATCTTCCTCATAAGCAGATGAGATATCCGAATATTCCCGCCCTACGCTTAGGATATGGGCATTCATCACCATTTCCCAACCATCTGCCTTGCCCGATGTGACGTCCACGACTTCACACAGCACACGTTTCGCCCATTCCGGCGCCTGCCCGATATCAAGCACAAGCATCGATGCAATCCGGTCATGGGCGACATCCCCCGCCTTGCGCCCGACCCAGTCAGGAACCATTGGACCATCTGCCTTGTTTGCACACATCGCCAATTTCCCTATCGCAGCGGAAAGGCCGTGTTGATCCGGCCATCGCGGAGCAAACCGATTGCAATGGTAAACACCCCGTCCGGATCATCACCGACACAAAGCCCGGCAGATAACGCCGCATCCTTTGGCCGATTCAAACCGCATTGCCACCAACCGGGCGATCCCGCCGGGCAATCGGTCCGATTGTCATGCGCAGAAAGGATCGATGCAACGATCTGGTCAAAGCTGCAGCTGTCGGGAAAGATACTTGAAAACTTCACCGGATCACGTCTTTCCGAGCTGGCGCCTGCGCTGGCATCCGGCTTGGCAAAAGTCACCATGCCGGCATAAACGCCGCTCGTATTCGCGGGCTGGGTGATTTCAACCGACGTGATCGTTGCCGGATTAACCCCGCCCGGTCGGGCATGGAACCCTGCCGCACGGCCATTGGATTTCACTTCGCCGCAAAAAACATGCGCCAGATTGATCGCAGGTTCGGTGTCACTCCAATGCGGGCCATCTGCGCAAACCTGACCGGCCAGATCAACCTGATCAGCCCACGCCGCCCCGGACAGCATCAGCGCAAGCGACATCGCCCCGATCTGCACGACCCGCACCATCATCCGATCCCCAAACACACCCAACGGAACGCCTCCTGATCGGCAAGGTTAAAGCTGCGAGAATTCAAGCCCGATACGCAGCGCCAAAACACTGGCCGGTTCAAACCGCATCGGCACACCGCCCAACTTGCCCCCATGCCATTGCGCCTTGGTCAGAACAAAGGCCCCCAACGGCAAGGGATGGCTGCCCCGGAAATTGACCAGTGCGCGAATTTCCTTGGGCTTGCGGATTGCCTCATCCCGCCACAGGCAATGATAGGCAAATAACGGCGTTCCCGACCGGCGATCAAGGAACACAAACGGCACTTCATAATGGCCCCAGCGCGCATAATACAGGCTTTCCATCCCGACACTTGATGTCAGAAACTGGGTCTGGATCGCGGTTTCGGCCAGTCGGGTGATCGTCGCACTATCAGATGCCCGCCCGCCAATAAGACCGCTGCGCAATCCCGGATGGATCAGATGCACCTTGAACGCCACCGCACGCTGGAACGGCTTGGCATCCTGGTCAACACGTTCCAAACGTCTGACCAGCCAGGCACTTTCAAGATATTCAAGATACCGGCGCAGCGTGTTTTTGGCGATATCAAGCTCGCGCGCCAATGTCTCGATCGAGAATTCCGACCCGGTATTATAGGCCAAAAGGGCAAACAACCGATGCAGGTCCGACGGACTTGAAATGCCATGCAATCCCGGCAAATCGGAATGAAGCGACCGGTGAATGGCCCCGGCTTCGCCATTGGCGGCGTGAAAGCCACCTTCATTGATGTAATCTTCAAACAGGTCATTCAGTTCGACCAACCCGTCCGGGACATCGGCGCTATAGCGCCCGACATTGGGTGTTGCAGGCAAGACATCGCTAGGTGCGATTCCCTTTTGCTCGAGATATTCGGCAAAGCTGAACGGTGGTAAAAACAGGCTTTGGATATGCACGGCACTGTCCGCACCGGGTGCCAGCGCACTGACCGCCACCACGCGCAACATCGGATCGGCAACGATCAGTTTTGCCAACCGATCTTCCCAGTCGCGCTGATAGGAAACCTCGTCGATAAAAAGCCATAACGGATGATCGGCCGAAATGCCGCGCATGGATCGCAACAGCTTGGGCAAGCGTGGCAGATCAATTTCCAGAAACAGCGGATGTTCCAGCGAGATATAGCAAACGTGGCGTCTGGGCGTATCGGCATTCAAAAGTTCGGCCACCGCCTGGCGCAACATCACGGTTTTTCCAACCCCGCGCGGCCCGGTCAGGACCACGGCCTTTTGCCCGTCATGCTTTTCAAGGGCCGACCAGAATCGCTTGAAAAACGCGCGTTGTGGCAATCCCTGCACCACATCATCGGTGACACCATCCCACCACGGATTATCAAGCAGCAAACGATGCAGAAAATCCTGTTCGCCCGGATGTTCAATCATGGTCGCCATGCGCATTTCCCCAAAAGCACCGCCCGATTGACGGGCATTTTTCCCGACTTTGCCGGTAAAACCTTTAAATTAGGTATAGTGATAAATGCTATTTGGGAATTTTTCCGCAACAAACTGCAAGTAAAAGAAAAACCGGACCACAAATGTGATCCGGTTTCACTGTTTGACGGCGACCTCATTGCGTTACGAACGCGAGGGGGGATTGGGGAAAGCTGAAACCGCCGTCAATCTTTTGGTCCGTCAGAACAAAGGCTTATGCCTTTGGTTCGTCGGGTTTGGTTGCATCATCACCGTCCTTTTTGGCGGCTTCCGATGCATCGTCTTTTTTCATTTTCTCAAGCTCGGACGCGACGCGATATTCGCCGGATGCGACAAAGCCCTCCATCGAACCGGTGCGGCGTTCCAGATCGTCAAACTGCTCGCGCAGTTCTTCCATCCAGCTTTCTTCGTAATCGACACCCACAGTCGGGTTGTCATTCACGTCATCGGCCTTGGTCGCACGGGCTTGTGCCTGTGCACGGCGCGATGACCCGCGGATTTTGCCGCGCAATCCGTCAAACCATTCCGGGTGATGCACATAGGCCCATGCAAGACCAAACAACATCACACCAACAGGGAAGCTGAAAATCAGGATCAGAATGAAAGCAGCCAGAACCCCTTTGCGCGGAATGCCAAAGGCACTGGAAATTCCGCGTGTGGTCCGCCCGATCACCCCGTGGCATTTCTTGCCCTCGTGATTGTGATTTTTGAACCGGCATCCGCGATGCGAGTGTCTTTTGTGACCGCGCTCAAATCCGTTTCCGGCAGCAGCTTGCTGGGCAGTCATATCCTGTTCCTCCATTCGGCAACCTCGGCATCTAACAGGCGTTCAAGTGTTTCGACACGGGATTCAAGCTTCTCTGCCCGCTTTTTCAGTCCCGCGACCATTTCCTGATCGCGGGCTGTTTGTTCGGGGTTTTGTGCGCGTTGCTCTGCCTTCATCCGTTTCCAGACCGTGATGTAATGAAACACCACCCAGACCGGGCCCACAACGGCAACGAATACAATCAAGGGTACGGCAATCGCCCACATATCTGACAGCTTCTTCCTGGTGCTGGCTTACGTGCCGGAACACATAAACCTATGATTACTTATCTTTTTTCACACGTGCCTTGAGTTCCTTGAGATCATCTTCGATCCCGAGCTCCGCCTCAAGGTCTTCAAACTGTTCCTCAAGGCTCTGCCCGCGACCAAGGTCCCAGGAGTCCGCACTGGCTTCAAGCTCGTCAATCCGGCGCTCCATCTGCTCATAGCGCAGAAGGGCTTCGTCAATCTGACCGGAATGAAGCTTCTCTTTCATTTTGACACGCTTTTCGGCGGTCTGCATACGGATTTCAACCGCACGCTGTTTGCCTTTTGCTTCATTCAGCTTGTTCTGCAACTTGTTGAGATCCTCGTCAAATTTGCCAAGAGTCTCTTCGATCACTTCAAGCTCACGCTCAAGCACAACGCTCTGATCGGCCAGACGGCGGCGCGCCATCAGCGCACCCTTGGCAAGATCGTCGCGGCCCTTGGAAACTGCGAATTCCGCCTTGGTATCCCATTCGACCTGACCGTCATGCAGCTTTTTAAGCTTGCGCTCGACTTCCTTTTTATCGGCAATCGCCTTGACCGCGGCCGAACGGACTTCAACCAGCGTATCTTCCATTTCCTGAATCATCAGGCGCACCATTTTCTCGGGATCTTCGGCACGATCCAGAAGCGCGTTGATGTTGGCATTTACGATATCGGACAAACGCGAAAACACGCCCATTGCCTGATCTCCTTACTTCATCGGGGGGGACGGTAAAACTTCTACCTTCTCTATTTCAAATGCCGTGCCAGTTTTGGAAATGAATAAAATCAATAACTTACGAATTTCATACGTCGAAACATTACTTTTATCGCGACATTAATATCGATTTTCGATAACGTTTTTCGCGAAATGGATAGTTTGCAACCCATATTGGGCGAAGACCCCGTATTTCTGGCGGCCCTTGAACATGTTTCACGCCTGGCCCCGATTGAACGCCCGTGCCTTGTCATTGGCGAACGCGGATCGGGCAAGGAACTGATTTCGGCCCGGCTGCATTACCTGTCGCGCCGCTGGGGTGGCCCGCTGGTCAAGGTCAATTGCGCTGCCCTGTCCGAAACCCTGCTTGATACCGAACTGTTCGGCCACGAAGCCGGTGCCTTTACCGGGGCGACCAAACGCCATGTCGGGCGGTTCGAGCGCGCACATGGCGGCACCATCATTCTTGATGAAATCGCCACTGCCAGCCCCGTGGTTCAGGAAAAGCTTCTGCGGGTTGTCGAATATGGTGAAATTGAACGTGTAGGCGGATCGGATGTCATTGATGTCGACACCCGCGTGATTGGCGTCACCAACGAAAATCTGCGCGAACTGGCCAAAACCGGGAAATTCCGCGCCGATCTTCTGGATCGGCTGGCCTTTGACGTCATCGCGGTTCCGCCACTCCGTCAAAGGACTGATGACATATTGTTGCTGGCCGAACAATTCGCACTTGATATGACCAAACGCCTTGGCCGCACGGTTTTTGCGGGCTTTTCACGTCACGCCGCCGAACAGCTTTTGCGCCATGACTGGCCGGGCAATATCCGCGAACTGCGCAATGCGGTCGAACGCAGCATCTACCTTGCCGATGACGACACCGCACCGCTTGCCACCATCACCCTTGATCCGTTCGAAGGCATCTGGTCGGAAACCGACCGCATCACGGGCTCCGCCCATCAAAGCACAAACTCGGTCGCCCCCAAACCTGCCGAAGCTAACGGAACCCTCGGCACAATCGATTTCAAATCACAGGTCGCCGACTTTGAAATCACCCTGCTGAAACAGGCTCTTGCCCAAAACGCCAACAACCAGACCGAAGCCGCCAAGGCACTTGATCTGAACTATCACCAGTTCCGACGCCTTCTGGAAAAACACGGATTGCTACCAGAGCGCTGAAATGCACCAACCAAGAACACCGAATTATCGCAAGAGCGATCCAGTCATGCGCTGGAACCTACCAGACCGAGTGTTCTTTGCCTGCGGCGCCTGCCACATCCTCGCCCACGCCTTCATCCAACGATATTGCACAGCTGGCGACCTCACAGCAGTTTGGCTTCACCCCAAAAATAATTATCCGGGCAATCACATTGTCGTCGCCCACGATGACTGGGTGTTTGACTATCATGGCTACAGCAAACATACAGCGTTCATCAGCCACTACATCCGCAGAGCCAGACAGCGCTGGCCGGACTGGGATGTCGAAATCAAAGATATCCCGCAAGACGTTTTGATTTCCGAACCGAAGTCACGGCAGATCGATGGGTTATGGCTTCGCGAACCCAAACAGTTCCTGCATGATGCTCTACCACGTGCGGAACGCTTTCTCGCACGCTTTGCCCCTCCACCAACCTAAACAGTCAGCCAACGTGCACCTTCGTCAATCAGCCAATGCCCGCGCAATCACCATGCGCTGAATGTCGGATGTGCCTTCGTAAATCTGGCAGACGCGAACATCGCGATAGATGCGCTCGACCGGGAAGTCTTTGAGGTAGCCGTATCCGCCGTGAATCTGGATCGCGGCCGAACAGACTTCTTCGGCGATTTCGGATGCAAACATCTTGGCCATGCAGGCCTCGGTCAGACATGGCTTGTGATCATCGCGCAATTCGGCGGCACGATGGACCAGAAGCCGTGCGGCATCGATCTTGGTTGCCATATCGGCAAGGCGGAATGCCACCGCCTGATGTTCGATGATCTTTTTGCCGAATGTTTCTCGTTCATTGGCGTAATCCCGCGCGGCCTCGAATGCCGCACGTGCCATGCCGACCGACTGGGCAGCAATACCGATGCGCCCGCCTTCCAGATTGGCCAGCGCGATTTTATAACCCTGCCCTTCCTCGCCCAGCATATTTTCACCGGGCACCCGGCATTCAACAAAGGTGATCTGGCAGGTGTCCGAAGCATTCTGACCCAGCTTTTCCTCGACCCGTGACACCACATAGCCCGGTGTGTCGGTTGGCACGATAAAGGCGGAAATACCGCGCTTTCCGGCTTCGGGGTCGGTTACGGCAAAGACAATGGCGACATCACCCTCGGAACCCGACGTGATGAATTGCTTGGACCCGTTGATGATCCAGTCATCGCCATCGCGCACCGCACGCGTCTTAAGCGCACTGGCATCGGACCCGGCTTGCGGTTCGGTCAAGCAGAATGCGCCGATCTTTTCGCCCTGCGCCATCGGGACCAGGAATTTTTGCTTTTGCTCTTCGGTGCCGAATTTCAGGATCGGCATACAGCCGACCGAATTATGGACCGACATGATGGTGGACGTGGCCCCGTCGCCCGCGGCGATTTCTTCCAGCGCCAGGGCATAGGTGACATGATCCATGCCCGCCCCGCCATATTCATCAGGCACCAGCATCCCCAAAAAGCCAAGCTCGCCCAGACCGGCGACGGCCTCGGCCGGGAAGGTATGGTGGATATCCCATTTTGCGGCATTGGGTTTGAGTTCATTTTCGGCGAACTCGCGCGCGGTATCGCGCACCATAATTTGATGTTCTTCCAACCGCATGGCCGTACCCCTCCCAGTTGGGCGATGCACCGGCCATGCGATCAGATCAATTCTTGATCCATTGGATCAGGCCGGGCTTATTCTTCGCCCTGAACAAACTTGTCCTGCGCGTCGTCGAAACGCCACAGGATGCCTTCTTTCATGCCATACCACCAACCATGCAGGTTGAGGTCACCGGCCTCGACCCGTTCCTTGATGAACGGGAACGTCATCAGGTTTTGCAACGAGTTGCGAATTGAATGACGTGAAACCTTGTCGACATCAGGGCCATGATGCAGGCAGCATTTCGCCATGCTGACCCATTCACCGATAAAGTCGCGTTCGGGAACCTTGCCAGCCTCGCCATGTTCGACCAGTGCCTGAATACCACCACAGGCCGAATGGCCCAGAATGACGATATCCTTGACCTTAAGGTCGCGGACCGCAAATTCGATTGCCGCCGAGGTCCCGTGATAGTTTTCATCAGGCTCGTAAGGCGGGACAAGGTTTGCGACGTTACGCACCACAAACATCTCGCCCGGCTCGGCATTGGTCAGGATTGCCGGATCAACGCGGGAATCCGAACAGGCAATCAGCAGAACTTCCGGCTTCTGGCCCATATTGACCAGATCTTCCACCCGTTCGGGACGCTGTTCGTAATACATCGCCTTGAAGCTTTTAAACCCGGCAATCATCCGATCCACAGTCGACTTAGCCATCGCGCGAATTCCTCTGTTCGTCGTTATCTCTGGCGACAAAATAAGGGGAATTCGCGCAAGTTGGTAGCCCCCAATATCAGACTTTTTAGAACGAATTTAAACTACACGGTAACCGCTACTAGATAAGCTCGATTGCAACCGCGGTCGCCTCGCCGCCACCAATGCAAAGCGACGCAACCCCCTTGGACCCGCCGTGGGTTTTAAGCGCATGGATCAGGGTCACCAGCAAACGCGCACCGGTTGCGCCAATCGGATGACCAAGCGCACAGGCACCGCCATGCACGTTGACCTTGCCGTGATCAAGCTCCAGATCACGCATGGCGGCCATGGCAACAACGGCAAAGGCCTCGTTGATTTCCCAAAGATCGACGTCATCCTTGGTCCAGCCCGCCTTGGCCAGAACCTTTTTGATCGAGTCAATCGGCGCCGTCGTGAACCAGCACGGCTCCTGGGCATGGGTTGCCTGACCTACAATTTTGGCAAGCGGCTTAAGACCACGTTTTTCGGCCTCGGACGCACGCATCATGACAAGGGCGGCGGCACCATCGGAAATTGATGCGGAATGGGCAGCCGTGACCGTGCCATCCTTGGCAAATGCCGGACGCAGGGTCGGGATTTTTTCCGGCTTGGCTTTTGGCGGCTGTTCGTCGGCGTTGATCGTGACCTCACCCTTGCGGGTGGTAAAACTCACCGGGGTAATTTCATCATTGAAATGACCGGCTTTGGCCGCATTCTGCGCGCGCGTCAGCGACGCAATGGCATAGTCATCCTGTGCTTCGCGGGTAAAGCCGTATTTCTCGGCCGTCGCCTCGGCAAAGGTGCCCATCGAACGGCCCTTTTCATAGGCGTCCTCAAGACCATCCAGCGCCATATGGTCATAGACCATGTCATGACCGTATTTGTGACCCGACCGCATTTTCGGCAGAAGGAACGGCGCATTGGTCATGCTTTCCATACCGCCAACCACCATGACATCGGCCCCACCGGCAACCAGCGTATCATGGGCAAACATCACGGCTTTCATGCCTGATCCGCACATCTTGTTGATCGTGGTCGCACCGGCCGAACGCGGGATACCGGCGTTCCAGGCTGCCTGACGTGCCGGTGCCTGTCCCTGCCCGGCGGGCAGAACGTTGCCCATGATGACTTCATCAATGTCATCGGGCGAAACGCCACCGCGCTCCAGCGCGGCCTTGATCGCCACACCACCCAGTTCGGCGGCGGTAACCGTGGCGAAATCGCCTTGCATACCGCCCATGGCGGTACGGGCGCACGATACGATAACAATCGGATCAGAAGTGGTCATGATACGGGTCCTTGAACCTTGAAGTCTTTGCGGGGGATCTTTGATCTGAATATGTGAGGCCGGGGCAAAACCGCAATTACGCGGTTTCACCAAACAGTTCGCGACCAATCAACATACGGCGGATTTCGCTGGTGCCTGCCCCGATTTCATAAAGCTTGGCATCGCGCAGCAAACGGCCCGTCGGATATTCGTTGATATAGCCGTTCCCGCCAAGGGTCTGAATGGCTTGAAGCGCCATCCAGGTGGCCTTTTCTGCGGCATACAGGATCACACCAGCCGCATCCTTGCGCGATGTTTCCCCGCGATCACAGGCCTTGGCAACCTCGTAGACATAGGCACGGCAGGCATTCATGGTCGTATACATATCGGCGATCTTGCCCTGCATAAGCTGGAACTCGCCAATTGCCTTACCGAACTGTTTGCGTTCATGGATATAGGGCACAACCACATCCATACAGGCGCGCATGATCCCCGTGGGGCCAGCCGCCAGAACGGCACGTTCGTAATCAAGGCCGCTCATCAAAACGCGGACACCGCCATTAAGCTGACCCAGAATGTTTTCTTCGGGCACCTCGCAATCTTCAAACACCAGCTCGCAGGTGTTCGAGCCGCGCATGCCCAGTTTGTCGAGCTTTTGCGCAGTCGAGAAGCCCTTGAAGGTTTTCTCGATGATAAAGGCCGTGATGCCCTTGGGCCCTGCTTCGAGATCGGTTTTGGCGTAGACCACCAATGTGTCGGCATCCGGGCCGTTGGTGATCCACATCTTGTTGCCATTGAGGATGAAACGATCACCCTTTTTCTCGGCGCGAAGCTTCATCGATACCACATCCGAACCAGCGCCCGGTTCGCTCATTGCCAGCGCCCCGATATGTTCGCCGCTGATCAGTTTGGGCAGGTATCTGGCCTTTTGTTCGGCATTTGCATTGCGCTTGATCTGGTTGACGCAAAGGTTGGAGTGCGCGCCATATGACAGGGCAACCGAGGCCGAGGCACGGCTGATTTCTTCCATGGCGATCACATGTTCCAGATAGCCAAGACCCGTACCGCCATCTTCCTCGGATACGGTCATGCCCAACAGGCCAAGATCACCGAATTTGCGCCACAGATCGTTGGGGAACTGGTTGGTTTCATCGATCTCGGCCGCGCGCGGAGCGATTTCTGCTTCGGCAAAGGATGAAACGGTTTCGCGGATCGCATCTGCGGTCTCGCCAAGATCAAATTTCAATCCGGGAAATTCGAAAAATGCCATGATGACGTTCCTGCCTGACTAGGTTTGATTATTAGGTAAAATTGTTCAATCTTTGGAATTATGCAGCACTATCTAATAATTCCGGCGGCAACTTCATGACCTTTAAGGTCTGAAGCGAAGTTGCGCACAGAACCGGCTCATTATTCCTCATACCAAAGACATCGATGCGGGTAACAATGATCGAACGCCCGCGCGAAACGACCTCGCCGACGGCGCGCAAATGATCCCCCAAACCGGGTGCCACGATGTTGAGCTTGTATTCAATGGTCAGCATCCCCTGATCGGCCTCGACCAGGCTCCATCCGGCAAAACCCCCGGCAATATCGGCAAGACCTGCAATCAGGCCGCCATGGAAATAGCCGTTATGCTGGATCAGATCGGCCCGCGACGGCACGATGACCTCAACCCGGCCCGGCTTGACATCGGTGACTTCGGCACCGATTGACAGGTTATAGGGCTGCTGGGCGAAGCGCTTGCGCACTTCGGCATCGAAATCGGGATTTTGCGGTTCGAACTGAGCCATATCGCGGTCCTGACATAAAGCAGATGCCCGTTTCCGGGCGCATCGGACGGGATGCGACTCTGTTTTAGTTAACGTTAACGTTAACGTCAAATCAAATCCGCATAGCTATACCGATTTTAATATTCCCCTTCCTCATCCCATCCAGCCATCCTTTTAACAGACGCGTTTCAGTCGGTTTGGCCGATGGTGCAAGCGCGGCCAGCAAATATCCGACGATTTCAGAACCTTAGCCAAAAGATGAGCATTCCTCGCATTTTACCCAATCATAAATAACGGGAACCAGACTGCCCGCAGCACCCAACACTTCGATCAGTGCCAGCACCGTCATGTGCAACTGGCATCATGCTGAACCATAGTTCTGATGACGTATCAGGCAGCCAACGAAACGAACTGCTGGTCAGACGTCTCCATATCGGGCACCAGCGGAATGGGCTGACGACTGCCGTCATTACCTGATCCGGCCGGGATCGGTTGCATGGGGCGTCAAAGTCTCGAAGTCTGCGCTTGAATTGCCATG
>NZ_JPWF01000026.1 GCF_003326675.1 Thalassospira profundimaris | reverse complement strand
GTCGGTGGAGGCGGGTTATAGGCCCCACTCCAGGAACTGTCAAACCCTTTTTTGGAAAAAAATGCAGGAAAAATGCAAAAAGTTCAAAAGGCCGAAATCGGCATAAAACTACCGAAAAAACCGACATCACCCATCGGTTGATGTGCAACACCATCTGTTAAATCCGCATCGGCGTAGATATGCAGACAAGGCCCTATTTCCCGCCATTTTCCGCAAACCGATCCGCATCATGGCAACACACATATATATGTATTGAAAACCAGACATCTTGAAACCGGCCCGCCGCGCATATTGCAAACAGTGCAAGAATGGCGCGATCCCTGCCCTGAAAGCCTCGAAATTCATCGTGATACAGAGGTGATACAAATGTGCCTTGTTCTTGCCACTGTCCGCTGGCATCCCAGCCCGGCCCACCTTGATAAACGGCCCGAACAAACCTCAACGCTTCGTAAAGGAAATCGCGCCATTATGGTCGCGTGGGTATGGTTATAACCGCTGCGATTTGGCGTTTCACATCGCTTAAGCTTTTATGTATAAGGTTTGAGCCGATGTTGCCACGAAGAGCAACAGGTTGAGCGAACTGATTATTGGCTATTAGGGGAGTTCTACGGCAATGGCCGGAAGAGACTTGGTTTCTATTGCTAGCGTGATGGCAATTCTGGGGGGGACGGCCGGATATCTGTTATCCGATCACTATTCCAACGCCAAAGACACCGCCCTTTCTGCGAGTGCTGCAGAAAGCCTGATAGTTGACAGTTCCGAGACGGATGTCAGCGGTGTGACCGAAACAGCCAGTATTCCCGACATCGAACCGCGCCGCGAGACAGTTGTCCTTGAAAAAGGATCGAACCTGATGGCGACGCTGACCGCCACCGGACTTGAGCGCAACATTGCCTATAACGCGATCGAAGCGCTCCGCGATGTTTTCAATCCGCGCAAATTGCGTGCCGGTCAGGAGTTTGATCTTGTCTATTCCGCCCCTATGGAAGACAGCATCGAGCTCCTTGATGAACTAAGCTTCCAGCCAGATGCAGAAACCATTGTATCGGTATCACGCACCGATAGTGGTTTTGAGGCATCATCAGACAAGGTCGAACTGACCACCAAGAACAATGTTGCCGCCGGCACAATCGAGCAAAGCCTGTTTCTTGCTGCCGAGCGCAATGGTGTTCCGCTTCCTGTTCTGATGAACCTGATCGAACTTTATTCCTATGAAGTCGACTTCCAGCGCGACATCCAGCCGGGCGACAGCTTTGAAATCATGTTCCAGGAACTGGAAAATGAAAAAGGCGAGCGCGTTCGTTATGGCGATGTCCTTTATGCCAGCATGACGCTGAGCGGCGAGGAAGTCCGTCTTTATTCCTTTACCGACAGCAATGGCGAAACCGACTTCTATAATCAGCAGGGCGAATCCTATCGCCGTGCCCTGATGCGGACCCCGATCAACGGGGCGCGCCTGTCTTCCGGATTTGGCAAACGTAAACACCCGATCCTTGGTTACACCAAAATGCATAAAGGGATCGACTTTGCCGCCCCGCGTGGCACGCCGATCTTTGCAGCAGGTAACGGCACGATTGCCAAGATCGGCCGCAATGGCGGTTACGGCAATTACATCCGCATTCGTCACAACGATTCCTATGAAACCGCCTATGCCCATATGAAGGGCTTTGCCAAGGGCCTGAAACAGGGCGCGCGCGTCAAACAGGGTGATGTCATCGGTTATGTCGGAACCACCGGGGCGTCCACCGGCCCGCACCTGCATTACGAGATTCTCAAAGACAATGCGCAGGTCAACCCGATCAAGGTGAAAATGCCAAGCGGCAAGAAGCTTAAGGGTGACGAGCTGAACACCTTCCTGGCCGATGCCGATATCCTGCGCAAGCAATATGCCGAGCTGTCGCTTGATAATCGCAAGATTGCCAGCGCCGATTAAAAGCCCGGTCAAATACCCATAGAAAAAGCCTGCCCGTTTACACGGAGCAGGCTTTTTGTTTGCCTTGGCTTATCCGACCACCCTGCCGTCACAACGTCTGTCGCATCGCTTTGCCCTATGATCAGGCAGCATCCCGGTCAAATTGCAACTTGGCAAGGCGTCCATAAAGCGGGGACGTTTCGAGCAATTCCTGATGGGTGCCGATTGCCACAAGCTTGCCATCGTCAATCACCGCAATCCGGTCTGCATGCAGCACCGTCGCCAGACGGTGCGCGATCACAAGAGTGGTGCGTTCTTTCATGATGCCTTCAAGGGCCTGCTGCACCACCTGTTCGCTTTCGGCATCCAGCGCACTGGTAGCCTCGTCCAGCAACAGGATTGACGGGTTGCGCAGGATTGCGCGCGCGATGGCGATACGCTGGCGCTGCCCGCCTGAAAGCCTGATGCCTTTTTCACCGAGATAGGTGCCAAAGCCTTCTGGCAGACGATCAAGAAATTCGCTGGCATGGGCGGCATCGGCCGCGGCACGAACATCGGCATCACTCGCACCGGGGCGACCGTAGCGAATATTGTCCCAGGCATTGGCAGCAAAGATCACCGGATCCTGCGCGACCAGACCAATGCGTTCGCGCACAGCAACCGGATCGGCAGTACGGACATCAACACCATCAACCCGGATGGTCCCCGATGCTGGATCATAAAAGCGCAGCAGCAGTTGGAAGACAGTAGTCTTACCAGCCCCGGACGGCCCGACCAACGCAACCGTCTCGCCCGGGCGGACCGAAAGGTTTAATCCTTCGAGTGCGGAACGATCCGGGCGGGCCGGATAATGGAAGGTCACATCTTCGAAACTGACATGTCCCTGATGGGGAACCGGCATAGCCACCGGATTTTCCGGTGCTGCGATTTTCGGTTTGGTTTCAAGCAGCGCAACCAGACGTTCGGCAGCACCGGCAGCACGTTGCAAATCGCCAATCACTTCACTGATTGCGCCAACCGAACCGGCAACCACCACAGCATAAAAGACAAAGGCGGAAAGCTCGCCCGCCGAGATGACACCATCAAGAACGTCATGACCACCGATCCAAAGGATGGTCCCGACCGCCCCGAACACCATGACAATAACAATTGCCGTTAACAGGGCGCGGGCCGAAATACGGGCAACCGCCGTTTTGAAGGCACTTTCGACATGGGTACCAAAGCGCGTGCTTTCGATTTCTTCGTGGGTATAGGCCTGAACCGTGCGCAGGGCATTCAGCGTTTCTTCGGAAAAAGCACTGACATCGGCGATGCGGTCCTGGGATTCGCGTGACAAACGGCGCACCCGCCGCCCGTATCCGACAATTGGCACGACAACCAATGGCACCACCAGCAACACAAGTGCAGTCAGTTTCGGGCTGGTGATCGCAAGCATCGTCAGGCCACCGACAAACATCAGCGCATTGCGAAGGGCGATTGAAACGCTTGATCCGATCACCGATTGCAACAGTGTAGTGTCTGTTGTCAGGCGCGACAGAACTTCGCCGGTGCGGGTGACTTCGAAAAATTCCGAATCCAGACGAATGATATGCCGATACACAGCAGATCGGATATCAGCAACCACCCGTTCGCCAATCCACGACACCAGGAAAAAGCGCATATAGCTGGCACCGGCCAGAAGCAGGGTCACCGCAAACAGGACAAACAATGCCCGATCAAGAAGCCCGCCATCCCCGTCTGCGAAACCTTCATCAACCAGCATCCGCAAACCGTTACCGAGTGCCAGAACCGTTCCCGATGCAATGACCAGCGCAATCAGCGCCCCGATCAATTGCAGTCGATATTTCAAGATGAACGGAATGATCGCACGCAGGGAAGACAGATTACGGCTGGATTCCCGGTCAATCAGTTTTGCAGAAACAGTCGGTGTACGCGCCAAGGATTTTATCCCGTGAATTTTGGGAAGAGATCAACTGATCAAAAATCAGCCAAGATCAAGCTTGTTTCCGGTCTTTACGGCCAAATCGGTGGACAGTTGATCATTGAGCGTGGTTGACCCGCGGGTCGAGGTCCAGGTTTCATTGTCTTCATCAAAGTCATAGTGACTTGCACCACTGACCGGCGAAGACAGCCAGACCTGACGGTTCGGGCCATGCTTGTTGATAATGAATTGTTCACCCGAATCGAGTTCGATTGTCAGAATTCCGGATTGCAAATCGACTTCAAGATCGTCGCCCAGCGCGTCATCGATGATGTCCGAAAGGGTTTCAATCGTTTCATCTGCAATCTGATGGAAGCGGGTTTCATCAAGGGCCACAGTCTTGTTCTCCGTCTGACGCCAGAAGCCCGTTTGGCCCCGGCAAGGCGATAATCATTTGTCGGCGCACCATACTATATAAAGTGTGCTGTGCAAGTATGCATAAGATACCTGTTGCGAGAAAAGCTTGAAACCTGCGCTTTTGGCTGCTAAACGACCGCGAGATCGCTACTGCACTCCCCTCATTTGGCGTTAATCGGATTATTCCGGTTACAGGGGTTGCGCGAGACGATTTTTTACACTATACACCGCGCTTCAAATTCCGGAGTGATTAGGCGATGAAAAAAGATATCCATCCCGATTACCATGAGATCACCGTTCAGATGACTGACGGCAGCACCTTCACCACTCAGTCGACCTGGGGCAACCCTGGCGACGTGATGAAGCTCGACATCGATCCGAAAAGCCATCCGGCTTGGACTGGTGTTCACCGTCTTCTGGACAGCGGCGGGCAGCTTGCGAAATTCAAAAAGCGCTTCGCTGGTTTCAATATCGGCAACTAAGCAAAGAACGCATTTATGTGTTCTGTGGGATCAGCGCCCGTCGCATCTTATTGATGCTGCGGGCGTTTTTCTTTGTCTGAACCATTCGCAGACAGCAGTGGTTTCCCCCCGAAAACCGCAATGATCACAAATATGGTCTGCCATGCGCCATATCTAATGGTTATTCCGGCATTTTTTTGCCATAATTCCATTCGTTCGGATAGGGTGGTGTGCATAACGCCGCCCATTTTGGCTTGTGAAATTGACCAGGTTTATAAATGAACCAAGTGGCGGCGCGTAATCAGGTTAGCTATGAGGTCTATGTAAAAGACCGCTCAGGCCGGTGGCAAATCCACGGCCACTTTACTGGTGCGCAAAAAAAACAAGCCGAAGAAGAAGCAAAACAGATCGAACGTGCAAACCACGTTTCCGGGGTCAAGGTGATTCGCGAGGTTTATAACCACGCCACCAACAGTTCTGATGAATATGTCGTCTACGAGACCCGCGGTCAGGGCAAACTTGAAAGCAGCGCCTCCCAGAACAAGAAGGCAAGCCGCCCACAAGCACAAGCCAAGGCAGCAGCACCGCGCCCTGCCCCGGTTCAGGCATCGCCAAGCCCGGCGACCGGCGATGCGGAAAGCGTCCCGGATCAGGCGGCAATTACCGCGCAGGCAAAACGGCGCGCACGCGCCATTGCAGAAGAAAATCCGAGCATCATCGGCCTTGCCCTTAAGATGATGATCGCCTTTTGTGTTGCCATTGCCATTGGTCTGGCAACGATGCTTGGCGCGGCCAAGGGGCTTGAATTCCTGCCAAGCATGGGTATGCAGATCAGTCAGGGCTTTTACGACAAAGCCAACTTTCTGTCCTTTACCATCGGTTTTCTTGCCAGCGTCGTTCCGATGCTGATGACGCTAACCAAAAAGTTCAAAGGGCGTTCCAGCCCGAAATCATCGCCCGGCAAGGCACCCCGCCAGAAATCGGCAACTGCAAAGCGCGCCCCTGTGGCCCGCCAAGTTGCGCATGATGGCCAGTCATCGGCCACCCGCAAATCAGCAGCCGAAATGGCAGCAGAGCTTGCTAATGAAGGTAGTGACACCGAAGACGACGAAACAGCCATCAGCAACGAACCCGAAACCGCCATTGATGATACGCCAGAGCGTCCGCTGGTCGAGACCCGCGAAATGCGTTCCACACGTGATCAGATGAAGAACTTCATCTCCGGCTCTATGCAGGCGATCAAGCGCAAGGTTCCGGTGTTGGACGCCTATCACAAATTTGGCGTCAATCTGTATGTTGCCGGTGCCTGCGATGCATGCAGCGAGAAAAACGCACTGGAACAGAGAGACGGCCGTGCGGTTCTGCGCGATTGCATTTCGGCACTTGGTGCGAACAAAAGCATGGCCGACACATTCTGCAAGAATGTCGACAACTATATCCTGGAACCGAAATACAAGGATATGTACGGGGCCGGTCGCGATTCGATGGATGCGTATCTTAAAGACGAGAAAAGCATCATGGGGTCAGTGTCGCGCGCCATCTCGAATTGGAGCGACAAACCAGCCGCGGGCCCGCAAGGGGCCGCTGGCAAAAAGCTTCACGCCCTGATGTTTACCGATATCGTCAATTCGACTGCCAAAACCCAGGAACTCGGTGATCATGGCGCGCAGCAGATGGTTCATTTCCATAACCAGATTGTGCGCACAGCCCTGATCAACAACTATGGCAAGGAAGTCAAACATATGGGCGACGGCATCATGGCCGTATTCCCGTCCTCTGCCAGCTCGGTTGAAGCAGCCATCGAGATTCAGAAGAATATGGCGACCCACAATGCGACGCAGGATTTGAAGTTCCAGATCCGGATCGGCATCAATGCAGGCGAAGCCATTGCCGAGGAAAATGACCTGTTTGGCACCGTTGTGCAGCTTGCCGCACGTGTCTGTGCACAAGCAGGCGGCGATGAGACCCTTGTTTCCGGTAATGTCAAAAACACCTATAGCGGCAGCCGAGCGGCATTTGTGTCCAAGGGCACCCGCCAGATGAAAGGCTTTGCCGAGCCAGTGGAAGTGTTCCAGGTTCAATCGCGAACCTGACTTCCCGTATATCCGTTAATTGGAGAAAGCCGTGAACATGCCCAGACTGGGACATGATTGCGGATCAATGTGTGCCTAGTTTGCACAGCGTGCAGCGACCTGAAGTTCCATCCGGGCGGTTCGCATATAAAGGGCATGTGCCCGATCCATCAGATCAAGCAAACCAGGTGACAGCGACGCACAGGCTTCGTCACGGTCTTCGAGGCAAATACGCAGGTCAACCATCAGATCATCTGTATCGATGACATCCTCCCAGAGAATCTCGCCTTCTTCGACGGCCTTTACGGCAAGAAGCCAGGCCATCGCCCGGATCAGGCGTGTGGTCATTCGCATCTCTTCCACGCAGCGCGCAATGGCTTCGCGGTTGTTATGTCTTTTGCGATGCTTACTTCTGTGTGCGGCCAGATAATTCCTTGCCTCTACCAGCAGGGTAAAGGCCTCGTCATAGGTCCGCGAGAAATGAACAACCGCAAAATTGCTCTGGTATGGCGCCTTTCGCGACGCCGGAGGATGCTCGTGTGTCATCCTGCTTATATTGGAAATATGTAATCCTGCTTCAAGAAGCGGGAGGATCAAATAGAAAGACCGCCCACTTACGGGGCGGTCTCACCTCAACCTGCTAAACTTGCCGGACTTTTGATTTTGTTTTTCTTGTGAAGCGAACTTTAGCCAGCGCTTGATAAGCGGTCAAGGCTATTCATGGCACAAATGTGACAATACGTATTATCCCGTACTTCTTTGCGCATTTACGCATCCCTTACAGCAATCTGCAAACGGAGATGGCGCAGTACAAACAATTGAATTCAAAGGATAAACAAAAAGAACCGCCCGAAAAGGGCGGCTCAGTTTAACAGGGAGGCATCGAAACATCACGTTCGACAAGGGGGTCAACAGATGACCCTCTATTCCACATATAATACGGTAAGTTTAAATTTCAATTAACCTCAGGTTTAAAAAACTTATCCTCAAGTCTATCATTTGACCAACTTGGAATTTCCGTTTTAGCTCTTGAACAAGGCCTCGGCACCTGCATGGGCACCTTTGCGATGCTCCAACGCGATATCAACATGTTTGATTTCCTGTTCAAGGGCGGCGCGATATTCCTTCAGGCTGTCAATCGACATGCCTTCAAGGCTGCGCGGCAAGCCAAACGCCATTTTCACACCTGCATTAAAATCGTCATCGTTCACGCCGATCCTCCTTTTCCTGCAATCTTCCTTTGCCAATGGCGATCCCGCCATTTGGGCAATTGAATTCGGTCCTGACCCTAGATAGGTATTAAACTATCTTTTCGCCACGGAGGTCATCATGTCCAGTCATCCATTGCCATCACGAATGCAGGCTATTGAAATCCACAAGGATGGAAATGAGCCCTATCTGGCGGCAGGCGAGATTGATGTGCCGGCCTTTGGCCCGGAGGATGTATTGGTGCGCGTGCAGGCCGCCGGGGTTAATCGCCCCGACCTGATGCAGGTTGCCGGGATGTACCCGCCACCACCGGGCGCACCGGACATTCCCGGTCTGGAACTGGCCGGTGAAATTGTTGCAACCGGCGAAAATGTCCGGAATTGGAAGACCGGCGACAAGGTTTGCGCCTTGGTGACCGGAGGCGGTTACGCCCAGTACGCAGCGGTGCCCGCAGCACAATGCCTGCCCGTCCCCAAAGGCCTTTCGATGATCGAGGCAGCGGGCCTTCCCGAGACCTTTTTCACGGTCTGGCACAATGTTTTCGACAAGGCCAAGCTTCGTTCTGGCGAGACGTTCCTTGTTCATGGCGGAACATCTGGTATTGGGACAACGGCCATTCAGCTTGCCAAGGCATTTGGTGCCAAAGTGATTGCCACGGCAGGCAGCGATGAAAAATGCCAGGCATGCCGTGATCTTGGTGCGGATGTCGCAATCAATTACAAAACCCAGGACTTTGTCGAAGAAGTTAAAGCCGCAACCGATGGCAAAGGGGCCGATGTCATTCTGGATATGGTTGCGGGCGATTATGTCAGTAGCAATTTCAAAGCAGCCGCCATCGAGGCCCGCATCCTGATTATTGCCTTCCTGCGCGGACCAAAGGCCGAAACAAACTTTACCCCGCTTTTGCTGAAACGTCTGACATTGATGGGATCGACATTGCGCGCCCAACCGGTTGCCAACAAGGGAGCGATTGCCGCATCACTTCGCGAACAGGTTTGGCCTAAAATCGAAGCGGGTGAAATTTCCCCGGTAATTTTCCAAACCCTTCCATTTGCCGATGCGCAATCAGCCCATGCCATATTGAAGGGTGGCGCACACATCGGAAAAGTGATACTGGAAGTCGAATGATCGTTTATGGATGCCGGTCTGAGACGTTTATCTGATCGATCCATAGCAACATGACTATGATTGTGGAGAGAAAAGAAATATTCTTTTCGCAAGTCCGCAACAGATTGTTGCATTTACCCGCACATTGATCGAAAAGAACGCAATGGCGGGTCCGACGATGCGCAGCAACCCTTGGATCACCCCTTGGTTGCCTTTGCAGCATTGCCGGACCACCAAAAGAGATTATATTCTGGGGCAAAGATTCCCGCGCTTTTTGGGCTCATACCCATTGCCGGTCTCCAGAGAGAAAGAAGGAAACAGGAGGAATTATGGCACAGCCCCTCATGCCCAAAGCAACCGCTGTATGGCTTATCGACAATACCGGCTTGTCGTTCCGGCAGATTGCCGCCTTTACCGAGCTGCACGAGCTGGAAATTCAGGCAATCGCCGACGGCGATGTCGGTCAGGGCATTGTTGGTCTTGACCCGGTTGCCAATGGTCAGCTGACCAAGGATGAAATTGCGCGCTGTGAAAAAGATCCGCGCGAATTCCTGAAAATGGCGAAATCCGATCTGCCGCGCCCGCGCGCGCAGGCCAAAGGTGCCCGTTACACCCCGGTTTCCAAGCGTCAGGATCGTCCGAATGCGATTGCCTGGTTGCTTAAGCATCACCCGGAACTGTCCGATGCGCAGGTTTGCAAGCTGATTGGCACCACCAAGGATACCATTGGCAAGATCCGTGACCGGACCCATTGGAATTCCGCCAACCTGACCCCGCGCAACCCGGTAACCATGGGCCTGTGCACCGAACTTGACCTTGAAAAACAGGTCGTGATCGCACGCTCGAAGAACCCGGAAAAGATCGCCCGCAATGTCGAGCCGGATCCGCTGCCCGAAGAATTGCAGATCAATCCGGAACCGGATTATCCGGGCAAAAAGGCCGAAGAGAAAAAAGAAGAACTCACGACTTCCGATTACATGGAAGCAGCAGAGAACCTCTTCCGCTCCTGATCCAAATTTTGAAAGGTCGCCCGATGGGCGGCCTTTTTTCTTTGGTTTGTCAGCACTTATTGCCTAATGTTTGTTTCATATGATTGCCGTTAAACTGTAACGCAGCCGACATATACGCAACATACCATTCGCCTGCTTTCAAACGAACAACACCGAAGAAACGTTTCCATGCAAAAACGTCCAACTGAACGCCAGGCTGGCATTGTTGAACTTGTCCGCGCCGACGGTTTCCGAACCATTGAACAACTTTCCGAACGATTTGACGTCACCCCGCAAACCATTCGCCGCGATGTGAATGCATTGTGTGACGAAGGGTTGCTGCGCCGTCGTCATGGCGGGGTCGAACCGGCACTTGAACATGAAAATATCGCCTATCGGGCGCGCAAGGTTCTGAACGTCAACGAGAAACGCAAAATCGCAGCCCTCGTTGCACGCGAAATCCCCAATGGCGCATCGCTGTTCTTTTCAATTGGAACAACCCCGGAACTGGTGGCTAGCGCGCTTTTGCAGCATCGCGATCTTCGGATTTTCACCAACAATCTCAATGTGGCCTATGTCGCGGCAACCAATGACAGCTTTGACGTTACCCTGATTGGCGGACGCCTGCGCAACCGTGACCGGGATGTGCTTGGCCCTGAAGTCGAGGCCTTCTTTAACAGCTACAAGGTTGATTACGGCATCTTTGGCGTTGGGGGCATTGACCCGGATGGCAGTTTGCTTGATTTCGACGAACAGGAAGTCCGTGCACGTTCTGCCATCCTAAAGAACGCGCGCAAATCCTATCTGGTTGCCGACCACACAAAGTTCGGACGCAATGCCGTCGTGCGTGGCGGTTCTGTGACCGATGTCAGCGCCTTCTTTACCGATTGCCCGCCACCTGATCACATTATGCAAATGATCACGCGTGCCAATGTCGCGTTGCATATGCCAGAACCCAACGCGGAATTCCCGACCTTCTACGTTCCCGAAGAAGACTAGTTCGGCTTTCACACCCGGTTTCTTTGTGCTTCCCGGTTTTGGGCCGCGCGCATCAGGCCGTTGCGAACTTCGCGCAAGGCCGGGGTCAATGTTTTGTCACGCCGCATGACAAGCGCAAGTTCGCGCGACAACCCAGGTGTCAGCGGTCTGGTCTTGATCGGGAACTGCGTGCGCCCCGGACGTGCCCCCATTTCAGGAAGAATGGTCGCCCCGATCCCGGCACCGACCAGTTCCTTGATGGCTTCGACACTGCCAAGTTCCATGATCGAATGCCCTGCAATACCGGCATCGCGCAGCCAGTCATCAACAAGTGTTCGGGTCAAACCACCGCGCTCGTATAACACCAGCGGCTGGGTTTCGAGATCACGGGGGTGGATGACATCGGGGATATCGGCATCCCCGGCAAAGATCGCGACAAACGGATCGGTCATGACCGGCGTAATTGACAGACTTCTGCCACTGCAAGGCATCGTGACCAGTCCGATATCAAGCTGGTTGTCTTCAATTGACCGAACAATATCGACCGTATTTCCGGTCCGGACCATGATTTCCAGTTTGGGATAGGCCCGCTGAAGCTGTTCAAGAATGGCTGGCAGGAAATAAATACAGGCCGTCGCCCCGGTGCCAATCCGGACTTGCCCGGCTGGTCCATCGGAAAAGCCTGAAACAGCATCCAGTGCAGATTGAACAGACGCATCAATCCCCCCGATATGGGCCAGCAATGCCTGCCCGGCAGCAGTTGGTTCGGCGCGCTTTCCAACCCGCTCGATCAGCTTGACGCCCAGACGGTCTTCAAGCTGACGGACCTGTTGACTGACCGCAGGCTGGCTCAGATTAAGTTTCACCGCCGCGGCCGAAAAGCTGCCAAGTGCCACAACGTCGGCAAAGGCATGAAGCTGATCAAGATTAAGGGCACGCATATCAAACTTTTCCTTATGTCATGCATAAGATTTCAAAACTTACGTTATGATAGAATTCAGCATACTGTCTGGTCAAACAATTCAACACCGGACAAGACGATGTGCCTGACATCCAAAGAAACCATCCCCGCTGATACCATCACTCTGCGCGATGCAAATGATACCGATATGGAAAGCATCACGGCGATCTATGCCCATCATGTTTTGACCGGTACGGCATCCTTTGAAGAAATCCCGCCGACCGTTGATGAAATCACCGACCGTTTTCATGCAATTCGGGCAAAGGAGATGCCCTATCTGGTTGCCATCCGCGACGGCAAGGTTGTCGGTTACTGCTATGCCAGCACCTATCGCCCCAGAACGGCCTATCGGCACACCATTGAAAATTCGGTCTATGTTGCGCCGGACGCGGTTGGCCAGGGTATCGGAAGCCTGTTGATGGGGGAATTGATCGCACGGTGCGAAGCAGGCCCCTGGCGTCAGATGATTGCAGCCATCGGCGACAGCGCCAATCACGCCTCGATCGCACTTCATCGCAAACACGGATTTGAGCTGACGGGTACCTTTCACAATGTCGGCTTCAAATTTGGCCGCTGGCTTGATTCCGTCCTGATGCAGCGGTCGCTTGGCAGCAACAAACCAACCATGTCCGGCCCAACCGACAAATGATCCATCATCGCACTGTCATAGCCCTTGGTCTGGCCCAGCTTATCAGCTGGGGCACGGCCTATTACCTGATCGGGAATTTCGGCACGGCCCTTGCCGAACGCAACGGCTGGGACAGTGCGATTGTCTATGGTGGTTTTTCACTGGCCCTTTTGGTCATGGGGATTTGTTCGTCAACCTGTGGCCGCCTGATAGATCAATATGGCGGTCGACCGGTTCTTTTGGCCGGGTCGGTTCTAAATGCACTTGGCTGCCTGATCCTTGCCTTTGGCGATCAGGTTGTCGTTCATTTTCTGGGCTGGATCATTTTGGGCTTTGCAATGCGCGCAACCCTTTATGATGCGGCCTTTGCTACATTGGCCCGGATCGGTGGGCCCAATGCCGGAAGGGCAATGGGTCAAATCACGCTGTTTGGCGGGCTGGCATCGACCGTATTCTGGCCTTTGGGGCATATGATTGAAAGTCAGTTCGATCTGACAATCGCCCTTATCAGCTATGCCGGGTTTGCCCTTTTAACCATTCCCCTGCACTTGCTTGTCCCGGCCGCTGCACCGGAACACCAAGATAGCACCGAACATACCGGGCAGCCGATTAACCAGTTCAACCAGCCCGATGGCAACCGCCGTTTTTCAGATCATCAGCATCTTTGCGGCATTCTTTATGCCGTCATCGTCACAATATTGAATGTCGTCAATGCCGCAATGTCAGCCCATATGATCCCGATTCTGATCGGCATCGGACTTGGCACTGTGGTCGCCATTGAAACCGCCAGTTTGCGGGGGATTGGACAATCTCTTGCCCGTGCCGCCGAGGTCCTGTTTGG
This sequence comes from Thalassospira profundimaris, assembly GCF_003326675.1. Classification (GTDB taxonomy): domain Bacteria; phylum Pseudomonadota; class Alphaproteobacteria; order Rhodospirillales; family Thalassospiraceae; genus Thalassospira; species Thalassospira aquimaris. Next base: position 16,705 of record NZ_JPWF01000026.1, on the reverse strand, counting down.
CAAACGCCTTGCGCCAACGAAACTGACCGTGATGGCCACCGCACTGTTACCGCTGTCATTCTTGTTTGCGCTGATCGGTGATCCCTATATCTGGGCGGTTATGACATTCACCTTTGTTTATGGTGCAGCCAACGGGGTTCTGACCATCACACGCGGCACCCTGCCCCTGATGATTTTTGGCAATCGCGGATACGGCAAGCAAGTTGGACAGTTGCTTGTTCCGGGCTTCTTCCTGTCGGCAATTGCGCCCAGCCTTTATGATCAACTGATTACCCGTTTCGGACCGCAATCGGCAATCTGGGCGTCAAGCGGATTGCTTCTGATCGGGTTTATCAGTGCCATTATCCTTTATCGGGTCCTTACCCCCAATCACATGACCAAGCCGTTGGCAGAACAATCCTGAACGAAAGAAAAAACGCCTGCCAATCGGGGATGGCAGGCGCAAGGTGTGCTCTGTGATGAAAAGAGCCGGGAGTATCCGTGCTTACGGGATCTTTGGTTGGTCTTATTTCGCGTATCCGATTTCCTTCAATGCCTCGGCAATTTCCGGAAGGATCGCCGGATCATCGATGGTTGCCGGGGTGTTATAGCTTTCGCCATCGGCAATCGATCGCATGGTCTTGCGCAGGATTTTGCCAGACCGGGTTTTCGGAAGCCTGTCGACAACCGTTGCCTTTTTAAAGGCCGCAACCGGGCCGATCTGATCACGTACCATCGCCACCACCTCGGCGAGGATCGCCTCATGGGGCCGGGTCACACCGGATTTCAGAACAACAAAGCCAAGCGGCAATTGCCCCTTAAGGTCGTCATGAACACCAATGACCGCACATTCGGCAACATCCGGATGCCCGGAAAGAACTTCTTCCATGCCCCCGGTTGACAAACGATGCCCGGCAACATTGATGATGTCATCAGTGCGCGACATCACATAGATATAGCCATCTTCGTCAATGAAACCGGCATCACCGGTCGCGTAATAGCCCGGGAATTCTTCCAGATAAGAAGACTTGAACCGTTCATCATTCTGCCAAAGGGTCGGCAAGGTGCCGGGCGGTAATGGCAGCTTGGCGGCCAACGCGCCGATCTGCCCGCGTTCAAGCGGTTTTCCTGCCTCGTCAAGAACCTGAACATCCCAGCCACAGGCCGCAACCGTTGGTGATCCATATTTGATCGGCAACAATTCAATCCCGCGCGGGTTGGCACAGATCGACCAGCCGGTTTCGGTTTGCCACCAGTGGTCAATCACCGGCACGCCCAGGCTGCTTTCCGCCCATTGCAGGGTGTCGGGATCGGAACGTTCGCCAGCAAGATAAAGCGCCTTTAAGCTGCTGAGGTCATAGTTCGCCATATGGGCGGCTTTGGGGTCATCGCGCTTGATCGCACGAAATGCTGTGGGTGCCGTGAACAGTACCTTGACCTTGTGCTGGGAAATCACCCGCCAAAATGCACCGGCATCCGGGGTTCCGACCGGTTTGCCTTCATACATTACCGTCGTACACCCGGCCAGAAGCGGCGCATAAACAATATAGGAATGCCCAACAACCCAGCCCACATCGGATGCGGCCCAGTAAACGTCACCGGCTTCGACATCATAGATGTTCTTCATCGACCAGTTCAGGGCAACCATGTGGCCACCATTGTCACGAACAACACCTTTGGGCTGCCCCGTAGTGCCCGAAGTATAAAGAACATAAAGCGGATCGGTTGCCGCCACCGGCACGCAATCCGATGGTGCCGCCTTGGCGCATTCCACAGCCCAGTCGTAATCGCGACTATCCACCAGGGATGCGTCGCATTGCGGGCGCTGGAACAGGATAACACCGGATGGCTTGTGTTCGGCCATATCAATGGCACGATCAAGCAACGGTTTATATTCGATCACCCGCGACCCTTCGATGCCACAGCTTGCCGTCAGGATCAGCTTGGGCTTGGCATCATTGATGCGGGTTGCCAGTTCGTTTGACGCAAACCCGCCAAACACCACCGAATGAATTGCCCCGATGCGTGCGCAAGCAAGCATTGCCATCGCGGCCTGCGGGATCATCGGCATGTAAATGATGACCCGGTCCCCCTTGGTCACACCGTGCGCATGCAGCGCACCGGCAAGACGGGCAACCTGATCGCGCAGGTGGCGATAGGTGAATTTTTCAACCGTGTTGGTGACCGGGCTGTCATAGATCAGGGCATCCTGATCGCCGCGACCATTTTCAATATGGCGATCCAGCGCGTTATAGCAGGTATTGACCTCGCCACCGACGAACCAGCGATAAAACGGTGCGTTGCTGTCATCAAGAACGCGGTCCCATTTGCGGTACCATGAAATGTTTTCGGCGGCATCCGCCCAGAAACCTTCCTTGTCGGCAATCGAGCGATCATAGGTTTCCTGATAACGACCAGTCATTGACGAAATTTCCTCCCGCGGAGATGGGTCTTGTGCCCATACAAACGCGTTTTTGTGACGAGCGATTAAATCGGCATCATAATACCTATTTAATTCGCACTTACCCCTTAGACATTGGTAGAGCGTCGGTATTCCGCCATTTTCTGCGGATTAAAATCACTTCAAACAGATAAGCGTCATCATTTACGCCGGGTCACGCGTATCTGGTTGGGTTCGTCAATTTATCTGGGAATGTCGCCCGTGGATTTGAAGCGCAGACATAAAGTTGCCGCCTCTCATGTGGGCGACAAGCGGAGGCGGCAATAGCAAGAGTTAGGAAATCTGTGAGGTCGTCAAACCGTCTTCATGGTTGATCGCATGTTTTTCATCACGCGTTTGGCCATGACCGGACGGCTAATGATTTATTCGGTTTATCTCGTCCTTGATTTCAAGCTTGCGACGTTTAATGTCTGCGACAAGGGAATCATCGGGCGCCGGCCGGCGCGTCTCGAGGTGGAGTTCCTGCTCAAGTGCAGCATGTTTGGCAGTAAGAGCTTCGATATGGCTTTGAACGCTCATTCGCCTACTCCTTATATCTGACATTGCCCACGAGAAGATGGTATTAATTTCGTAACATGATTTCCAGTGTTTCAATCACCATCGTGAACAAGAACACAGTCCAGCAAGGTTCGGCATGACGCAAAAAGATCGACTTATCATCGGCATAACCGGTGCTTCCGGGGTGATTTACGGCATTCGTTTTTTGGAGTTGCTTAAAAACACACCGATAGAAACACATCTGGTTCTTTCGAAGGCAGCCGAGCGCACCATTGCCTATGAAACCGATTTTAAAATTCGCGAAATCAAGGAGATGGCAGACGTTCTCCATGACAATTCCGATATCGGTGCATCGATTGCGTCCGGATCATTTCGCGCCCGCGGAATGGTGATTGCACCTTGCTCCATGAAGTCCCTGGCCGAGGTAGCAAGCGGAGTCGCAGACAATCTGATCGCCCGTGCTGCTGATGTGATGTTAAAAGAACGGCGTCGTCTGGTTCTGATGGTGCGGGAAACTCCGCTGCATGCAGGGCATATCCGCAACATGGCCCAAGCCACTGAAAACGGGGCGATTATCGCTCCGCCGGTTCCAGCATTCTATGCCCGCCCCCAGTCACTCGACGAGATGGTGACGCAAAGTTGCGGTCGCGTTCTTGACCTGTTTGATATCGATCTGCCCGAAACCGCGCGCTGGGGCGACGAGGATGCGCAAAACCACATCCCGGTCACCGGAAAGCCGAAAAATCGGGATTGATGCCCCGATCAGGCGGCAACAAATCCCATCAGGGTGATCAGGCGATCCACGGCCTGATCACAATCATTCTGTTCAAGATCAAACCGGTTGGGTGAAAGATAGGCGCGTGCCGCCGCATAGGGATCATTGGACGGCATCGGCTTGACGGCGTCGCACAGGATATGTTGTTCGATCCGCTCGGCCTGCAACTCGTCTGCTTTGACCTTTTGGCGCAGGTCCTGCGCCGCCTTGCGCGGTTCATCGCGCAAAAAGCGTCTGGTTTGGCGCAACGGGATAATCACATTATCGCGCCAGTCACGCACGGCTTCTTCAAGGGCGTTCACACTATGCGGTGCCAGTCCCTTCTGGCCCAGATAAAACATAAAAAGCAGCATGTTCACATCCAGCCCGCAACGGTCCTGTAGCTCCAGACACAGCTTTGCCACACCGTCGCGACCATACATCGCGACCGTAAAGGCCCAGACTTCTTCCTGATCCACTGCTCGTATCCTGTTTTTATCGTTACTTAAACGGTCTTTGCTGTACGTACGACGGTGGGCGGATGCCCCAGATAGGCCCCAAGTCCCTTGGCGGTCGAAACCATGGTTCCGGCCGTATCAACCAGTCGCGGCCCGACAATAACATCTTCCATCGCGACATCGACAACTTTGCGTTTTGACCATGCAACGACGCGGTCAAATTTTTGTTGTGCGATCAGATCGACCGCATGCACCCCGAATGCCGATGCAATCACCCGGTCACGCGGCGATGGCGTACCGCCACGCTGAACATGCCCAAGGACCGTCACGCGGGTTTCCCATCCCGTGCGGGCGCCAAGTTCATCCGCCAGCCAATGACCGATCCCGCCATAACGGACTTTTTGCCCATCATCCCCCTGGGTCACGGCCGCCCCGTCATCACGTTTGATGGCCTCGGCGACAATAACCAGTGCATGATTGCGTCCGCGTTTACGGATATTCAGGCAATGCTCGGTCAGGGCATCAAGATCATAATCCATTTCCGGGATCAGAATGGCATCCGCCCCGCCTGCGACCCCGGCAAAAAGGGCGATATGTCCGGCATCACGTCCCATTACCTCCAGGATCATGATCCGGTCATGGGAGGCCGCAGTTGGCTGCAAACGATCAAGTGCCTCGACCGCGACATTTACCGCCGTGGTAAAACCCACCGAATATTCGGTCTGGGCCAGATCGTTATCAATTGTTTTGGGAATGCCAACCAGATTGATCCCGCCCATTTGGGCAAGCCTGTGCAAAATGGCCATGCTGCCATCGCCGCCAATTCCGATCAGGGCATCAAGACCAAGCTTGTGATAACCATCAATCACTTCCTGCGAATGATCGGCAAATGTGCCGTCAGGCATCGGATAATGGAACGGATCACCTTTGTTGATCGTGCCAAGAATGGTGCCACCAAGGCGGAGCATCCCGTCATTATTGACCTGATCGTTCAGATCAATGGCCTGTGGCGGGTCCTGCATCAGACCATGCGTTCCCTGACGGATTCCGACAATGTCCCAGCCATATCCAAGAACAGCCCGACGCACGACAGCCAGAATAACCGCGTTCAACCCGGCGCAGTCGCCACCACTGGTCAAAATTCCGATCCGCATGAGTTTCCTTCCCAACATTGCCATTATTGTTTTAAAGGGTGATACAAATCATATGGGTTGCCCACATCTTATCTGGTAATATCAGAATCCCTTCGCGTTGATTATTAAGCTGGATCAAAAATGGACGAAATCAATCAGATCGAGATTGAAAAGAGACTTCATTCGCTGCGCGAGGAACACCGCGACCTTGATGTCGCCATCGAGGAAATGGTGCTGGCACCACACCATGATCAACTGCGTCTGGGCCGAATGAAAAAGCGTAAACTGGCGCTTAAGGATGAAATTCGATATGTCGAGTCGCAGCTTGTTCCCGACATTATCGCCTGATCCGGGCGTTTGACTGCCTGTATTTTCCTGCCAAAAACGTCCCCATACCTGACATGTTCGGCACAGCCCGCGCATAAAAAAGCACGCAAGGTGCTGCCTTGCGTATGGAAATCCAGATGCAGGTCGGATCAGGTTCAGATGCCGTAAGGAATTCGATCCAGCTTGGCCAGAAGCATTTCCTTTTGTGCCCGCAATGCGGAATCCGCAGAACTCAACACAGACAACGCGGTATCGCCGTTGGTTGCCTGATAAACCCCGAAGACCGGCACCACCGTAATGAATCTGTGATTATGCGCGTACGGATTCTGATGCAGCCACCGTGTGATCGCCTCGATACGCTGCTGAACATCGTCTTCATCGACATTGTACATCAGCGCCACAAAATCATTGCAGCCGAGATAGCCAAGATGATGCGGTGACATCACAAAATCGGCAATGATTCTGCGAACATAGTTGAACACACCGTCTTTGCATTCCTGACCGTAACGCTGCAAAATCTGTTCAATATTAAACAGTTCGCAGATCAGGACAGTGCGGTTGGTACGATCCGCCCCAATAAGCGACACTTCGTTTTCAAGGATTTGCATGAAGGTCGGGCGGCTAAGTGCCCCTGTAAACGGATCACGGCCCTCTGTCCGTGCCAGACGGGCCTGCCGCTTTTTAAGGTCGTTCAGGTTTTCGGTCAGACCGTTGATACGAACCATCAACCGTCCGATTGCCTGTTCAACAGCGGGCGTTACCTGATTGTCGGGAATGCCAAGAACATTGGCAATATCGGGCGTGTGAAATGGTGCCTCATCCACCGTATCTGGCAGACTGTCGGTATCGATATCAACCTGATGATCCTGCGTGGACGAATGACGACGCCCCGCGTCCCTGCCATAGGTGAACACGCCGTATGGGTTGGATGGATATCTGCCATCCCCTCCCCCCAAGGAGGGTGTAATTGATCCGGGCCTTGTGACTTTCATGTCTGACCTTCCCGTGCTACCTGCACAGTTATATGAGATATTTGTAAAGAATAAATCAAAAGTACAATAATTACACTTCAATTTTCAACCGACACCAAGGATAGGAACCCTATCCGTCAGGGCAGTGTGAAATCATTCACTTTCAAACATGAAAATACAGAAGATTCCACCGGTCAGGCATGTTGCAAGCGGGCTTGCATGATGGCCCGTGCTGCATATAATGCGGCCCTTCACGAAACAGCCCCAATACGGAGCCGCTATCATGAGCGATCAAACACCGGTCATCGGCATTATCATGGGAAGCCAGTCTGACTGGGAAACCATGAAAAACGCAGCAGATGTCCTCGATGCGCTGAACGTCCCTTACGAAACCAAAATCGTCTCGGCCCATCGCACCCCGGATCGCCTGTATGATTATGCCAAAACGGCAAAGTCACGCGGCCTTAAGGTGATTATTGCCGGTGCTGGTGGTGCGGCCCATCTTCCGGGCATGGCATCGGCCATGACGCCGCTTCCGGTTCTGGGTGTTCCGGTTCAAAGCCGTACGCTTAAGGGCCTTGATAGCCTGCTTTCCATCGTTCAGATGCCGGGCGGTGTTCCGGTTGGTACCCTTGCTATCGGTTCGGCCGGTGCAAAGAATGCCGGTCTGATGGCAGCCGAAATCATGGCGCTGATGGATGACGGGCTTGCCTCGCGCCTGGATGACTGGCGCGCAGCCCAGACCGCATCGGTCGCAGACGAACCGGTTGATCCGGCACCGTGACCCAAAACAGGCGCGCCCAAACGGGCGCGTTTTTGTTTTGCCCCTACAAGTTTGATATTCGCCTGATGACAGGCAATGTTTTTCCGGACGGGAAGATTTTTGATCGAGGAATACATGACGCAGGATTTCGACACGCGCGTAATCGCACCGGGCAGCACAATCGGTATCATGGGCAACGGACAGCTTGGCCGTATGGCCGCCTTCTGCGCCGCCGAGCTGGGCTATAAGGTCCATGTCTTCGGTCCGGGTGCCGATAGCCCGACCGAACAGGTTTGCGCCAAGGCAACCGTTGCCGATTATACCGATCTTGATGCGCTGCGCGCCTTTGCCCAGGATGTCGATGTCGTCACGTTCGAATTTGAAAACGTTCCCCATGACAGCGTAAAGCTTTTGTCGGAACTGGTGCCGGTCCGTCCGGGCTGGAAATGCCTGCATATTTCCCAGAACCGCCTGCGTGAAAAGACCTTCTGCAATGAACACGGCATTGGGACCGCACCGTTCGAGGCTGTCCGTTCGCTTGCCGACCTTGAAGCAGCCGTTGCCAAGCTTGGTCGCCCCTCGGTCCTGAAGACCACCGAACTTGGCTATGACGGCAAAGGTCAGGAGAAAATCAACGCCGATACCGATCTGGCCGAAGCATGGGACGAAATGAAAGGTGCCGAAGCCATTCTTGAAGGATTCATTTCCTTTGAACGTGAAATCTCGGTCATTGTGGCGCGCGGCGTTCAGGGTGACACCGCCTGCTTCTGCCCGGTCGAAAATGTTCACACCAACCACATTCTTGATGTGACCGTCGCCCCGGCTGAAATTGCCGACAGCCTGTCGAAAAAGGCCGAAGACATCGCGATCAAACTGGTCACGGCGATGGAATTCGTTGGTCTTTTGGCGGTCGAGATGTTTGTCACCACCGATGGCGACATTCTGGTCAACGAAGTGGCCCCGCGTCCGCACAATTCCGGTCACTGGACGATTGATGCCTGTGTCACCAGCCAGTTCGAACAGTTCATCCGCGCTGTTTGCGGCCTGCCGCTGGGCGATCCGGCCCATCATTCGAAGGCCCGCATGAAGAACCTTCTGGGGGATGACATCAATGACTGGCAGGCAATTTTGACCGAGCCAAATGCAAAACTGCACCTTTACGGCAAGGCCGAAGCAAAGCCGGGCCGGAAAATGGGCCATGTGACCTGGGTCTTGCCGAAATAAGCGGGACAGTTTTATCAGCCTGCACATATTTCACGCCCCGGATGCTCAACGCGTCCGGGGCTTTTTTTATATGCATTTCATGACGTTACGCATTGCGTGATCTGAATGGCATTTTATGCCCAGCAGATTGGCATCGGGTTTGCTGTTTGATCTGACAGGAAACTCTTTACGGACCGAACGTGATGAAGAAACTTCTGATCATTCTTGCGACCCTTGCCAGCCTTGGCGCCATTGAAGCACGCAGCAACCAAGCCGTTGCCGCACCGGGTGCTGCCGGCTTCCCCGAAGTTCTCGAAGGCGACAAGCTGCGTTTCGGGAACCTGGTTGTCGAACTGTTTGGCATCCGGGCCCCGAAACCGGGCATGATTTGCCGTGCCGGTTCGGTTGAATTCCAGTGCGGTGCCGCCGCATCACAGGCACTGGACCGCATCATCGATAACTATGCGATCAAATGTCAGCAGGTGTCCGATGTTCAGCTTTACCCCATGCTGACCGAATGCACCATCGGTCGCAATGATCTGAACCGCCTGATCCTGCGCGCTGGCTGGGCCATGGTCGATATGGTCAGTTGCGACAGCCATCCAAGCTGCGAAACCTATTTGCGTGATCAGGATTTTGCCAAAGAAAACCGCAAAGGCATCTGGATGGGCAATCCGCCCTCAGAACTGGTGGCCCTTGCCGCCAAGCCGACCCTCGAAGACATCCAGTCACAAGACGACAAAGCCAAGCGCAAGGAAAGTGGTGAAACACCGCGCCACCTGTTCGGATCTCCGTTTACGGTGGATCTGGCCAGCGACATGGAACGCGCCAACGCCCCGGACAAAACGCTTTTCAGTTTTTTGGAAAATACGTTCTGACCGAACAGGTCCCGGAGTTTCCTGATCCAACGAACAAAAAACGCCACCGCATTGCTGCCGGTGGCGTTTTATATTGGTAATCGGTGTATTCCTTATCCGCCAAACTGGCGGCGCACCCGACCGGGTGTCGGGACACAATTGGCAAACTTGGCTCCAAGCTTGAACGGGGCAGCTGCAAACTTGCCGACCTTACCAAGCTTGGCGGTGATTTTCGGGATTTGCAAAACATTGCCGATGCGGCGATCCAGAAACGCCCAGCTATCGGCATGATCATCGGATGTATCATCAAGCCAGAAGGCAAGCGTCGATCCATAAACACCGGCCAGCAACATCCGCTTTGTGTACCAGTTATGATCGGTCGATGTATCGCCCGCCGCAACCCACATCGCATCAACCGTGCCGTGGGTCAGTTTAAGACCAAGGGCTGCATTTTGCGGCAGGGTCATGAAGGCCAGCGCACCACGCACCGCATCTTTCTGACCTTCGACCAGATCAAGACGGGTTTTGACAGCCGTCGCAATACGTTCGCGAATTTTCATGTTTTCCAGGCCCTTTTCATCAAGGGCCGCGACCATTTTGCGGTCGGTCATTTCGACATAGGTCACGATGGCCTGACGAATGCCGTTTGGCAGCAACCGATCAACTTCGCCCGGCGCAAGGTCAAGGTCCTCTGCCCCGGCCAGCAAGGATTGCTTGGTCCAGCCATCAAACGGAATATGTTCAAGGGCGGCCTCGACCAGTGCTTCGCGCTGGGCTTGCAGGCGGCTCATGCTTTCGGACACGGTCATTTATGCCTCCTCGTCACTTGAACTGGCGTCCTGCACGCTTTCATCCTTGTTGGATTGTGCGGACTGCCTGAATGTAGTCTCGGGCGGGTATTCACGCAATTCTTCGTTAAACCCCAGCAGGGTCATGTCTTCCATACGTTCAGGATACATCACCCCGATCAGGTGATCATATTCGTGCTGAACAACCCGGGCATGGAAGCCACCGGCGATGCGTTCAATTTCTTCGCCCTGTTCATTTAACCCGCGATACCGGATTTTGTTCCAGCGTGGCACCACACCCTGAAGGCCGGGGATCGACAAACATCCTTCCCAGCCATCAACGATGTCATCGCCAACCGGTTCGATTTCCGGGTTGATCAGCACCGAAAGCGGAATGGCGCCATCGTCTGGATCATCGCTTTGACGGACGGGCGGCACGTAATAGACCATGATCGCCTTGGACTGAAACACCTGTGGCGCCGCAAGGCCAACGCCCCCGGCATCTTTCATGGTGTCCTTCATATCAGCAATCAGGCGCTGAATTTCGGGAGCAAGCGGGTCTTCGACCCGGTCGGCGACCTTGCGCAGAACCGGGTGGCCCATCCGGGCAATTTTCAGGATCGACATCGCTTTATATCCATCCAAAACCGCCCGGCTGTAAAGCCCCTAAGCATGCAATTTTCCCAAAGCCCGGAACGTCGCAAAATCCTAGTGCCCGGTCAGAACAAGTGTCTGAATTGGCCAGAGTAGCGTCTGCACACGCAAAAGCAGGGCATGAACCACACCCACGGTCTGCACCATATGTAAAAACAGCCACTCACCAGTCCCAATATCCGGGTTTTCAAGCTGCGCATGGGTATTGGTATAGGCGTTGCCTGCGCACTTGCTGCCCAGTGGCACATCGGCAATCGATTCCGGATAAAGCGGCACCATCTTGACCAGGAACGTCCCCGGCTTGGCCCGTTCGGTAATATCAAGCAACAAGTCACTCGGCCGGAACTGCCCAGCGGCAATCACCGGCTGCACATCGGTCACAACCATCGGAATAACTTCAAATGGCAGGGACGCACAGGACACCTCGGTGATCACACCCTTTTTAACGACTTGTGTTGAAATCTGATTGAACCCGGCAAGGAAGACCGTTTCACCATCCTTTTCCGGGATCAGAATACCGGCCGGGCGCAGGATGGGGCTTACGAAATCACCGACCTGAAGGGCGAATTGCTGAATATTGCCCTTTACACCGGCCCGGACCACAGTTTTGGACAAATCAGCCTCGGCCGAGCGCAAAGATGCCTGCGCATTGGAAAGCTGGGCCGGAAGCAAACTATCAAGTTTGGTCTTGATCACATTCATGCTGGCCTCTGCCGCGTTAAGCCCGCCCTGGCGTGTGGTCAGCGATACTTCCAAACGTTCGACTTCGCGTCTTGAAACTGCATTGGTGCCACGCGACAGCAGATCAGCTTTGACCTTTAATTCGTCACGCACCTGATTATAGGCACCGCGTGCCTGTTCGACATTGCCTTCGGCCACCGCAATGTCTGCGCGCGCCACATCCATTTGCGCGCGGATTTCGGCAATGCGTTGCTCGGCCATTGCCACGGCTTCGCGTTCAACCCGGTTATCAATCCGAAACAGCGGATCGCCCGCATTCACCTCGTCATCGTTTTTCACGTAAACCTCGACCACGCGACCGCCTTTTTCGGGCAGGATCGTGATGGTTCGGAAAAACGACGACACATTGGTTGTCGATGGATGGAAATAGAAAATCAGGGTGATCAGGCTAAGGGTCAGGATCGCACAGGCCGTAATGCCATAACGCAACTCATACCAGACCGAAAACAGGGTGATTTCCTTGCCGATCCGTTTGCCCTGCACATAGCGGCGTACAAGGAAATCGGGCAGGATGGTGAACATCGAACACAGAAGAAGCTCAAACATCTTTCGGGTTCTCCTGCTGGCTCGACTCCGACGCTGTTACCACCGGCTTTGCAGCATCCACGTCCGACCGGGCTTTAACATCCGGTGCGAAGGACCCTTCACCCGCCTTGCCCTGCGCCATGCTTCGAAGCGACGCGGCAATCGACTGCACCGGTGTGATGAAGTTCGGGAACTGGATCACCGCAAGGATCAACGCCGCCACCCAGAAGATGTTATTGTGCGTAAACAGCGCCAAAAGGGTCAAAACCCCGATCAGCTGGATTTGATTATGATTGGCATGATGCGCCAGCCGTTCAGGCAGGGCATGTATGTTAAGGTAAAAGGCACCAATCAGGAAAACCGCCAGCACCACGAACCAGATGACTCCGACAAACAGAACATCTGTTTCCCCCGGTGCCGTCACAAAAAATGGCACATGGGCAAGTGCCGCTTCGCGCAAACTGCTTTCCATCTGAAACCCCGCTGTTGATAGGCCAACCCGATCCTGTTCAGTCCTTGCAGCCGCGCCCAACGCATCACCGGCCCGGCGATATATTGAATGGTGTCAAAGCACTATAGCAACTTTTGATTTAATTTTTACCCCTAAATTCACCCTTAAAATCAAGATACCTGCTTAAGGGGTGAAATCCGGGTTCATGCCTTGGCGTTTTGCGATGCAGGCATGTATAAACGTCAAAGGCGAATATCCCCTTCCCTCTTTTCTTTTTGGCCGGTTTGCACTATATACAGGCCACGGTCAGTGTGACCGTAAATCCAACCGGGGAGCATTCCGCATCCCGGGTGTTTTTGTTTTTTTGAAAGGAGCGTGGTTTCCGTGCAGGTAATCGTTCGCGACAACAATGTCGATCAGGCTCTGAAAGCGCTTAAGAAAAAGATGCAGCGCGAGGGCATTTTCCGTGAGATGAAACTCCGTCGCCACTTTGAAAAGCCGTCGGAGAAGAAAGCTCGCGAAGGGGCGGAAGCAATCCGTCGTGCCCGCAAGCTGGAGCGTAAGCGCGTCGAGCGCGAAGGCTTCTAGTCTTTTTCACTTTCGGGGTATCTCGAACGTGACTGTACGATCGAATTTAGCTTGCTAAGTTCGGACCCGTGCGCCAAGCCCGCCTCGGAGCAATCCAGGCGGGTTTGGTTTTTCTGCCCCTTTCCCATCGAACACTGCATAAACCGGCGCCATTTCCCCCGCGCATAGCGGGCATACATCGCCGATTATGCCGTTGACGTTACGGCACTTTCCGTTAAACCGTCCCTGACCGGGCATTTTGCCCATGCGCCCCACACGGTCGACCACGGCTCCCACCAAAAGGTATGCCCACATGTCGGGATGCCGTTTGACCTGTTTGCGCAAGACCAACCAGTCAAACGGGGAGACCTGACTGTGACTTCGCCTGCCACCAATCCGGCTGTATCTGCCGGTGATTTCAATGGACGTTATCGTCTGACACGCGTGTTGCCGGTGGTCGTTATCGCCACCGTGATCTATGGCATTGCCGCCCTTGCCGATTATCATATCAACGCGGTTCTTCTGACCATTGCGGTGATGATTGCGCTGTGTCTTTTGCGCGTGCCTGTGCCCATCGCCCTGATTTCCGCAGCCCTTTTGGGCGGCCTGCATGCCGGAATGGATACCGCGACGGCAATTGGCGCCCTTAATGACAATCTTCTGGTCGGCGCACAGGTCGGCATGACCTATGTGATGATCGGTGCCTTTGCCGTGGCGATTGCACGTTCAGGACTGCTTGACCTGTTTGCTCAGAAGATTTCCGAGCGGGTCGGCACCGACACACAGGCAACCGCCAAAGGCATGAAATGGATGTTGTTTGCCATTTTCATCGCCTGTTCGCTGATGTCGCAGAACCTTGTGCCGGTGCATATCGCCTTTATCCCGGTGATGATCCCGCCGCTTTTGGCAGTCTTCAACCGCCTGCGTGTGGATCGTCGTGCGATTGCCTGTATTCTTGCCTGCTCGATCAGCTTTTCCTACCTGTTGCTGCCGACCGGCTTTGGCGCAATTTACCTCAATGAAATCCTGATGGCCAATGTCAACGAAGTCGGCAGTGCCTATGACCTGTCGATGACTGCGGATATGGCGCCCAAGGCAATGTTCCTGCCGGTAATGGGCATTGTTGCGGGGATGCTGGTTGCGGTTTTCATCACCTATCGCAAGCCGCGCGACTATGCCGTCACCGAACTGACCGACGGATCGCGCAACGATACCCAAAAGGTCGAAGTCAAACCGATCCAGTTGATCGCGACCCTTGCCGCCCTTGCGGTTGCCCTGATTTGCCAGTTGCAGTTCGACAGCCTTCTGGTTGGCGCGATGATCGGCTTTGTCATTCTGGCCGCCGCCGGTGTATTCCGCTGGCGCGCGCAGGACGATGTCTTTACCGAAGGCATGCGGATGATGGCCCAGATCGCCGTCATCATCACCATCGCATCGGGCTTTGCCGGGGTGCTTGACGCCACGGGCGAAATCGCCCCGCTGGTCGAGGCATCTGCAAACCTGATCGGGGATAACAAGGCGCTTGGTGCCCTGATCATGTTGCTGGTCGGTCTTTTCATCACCATCGGTTTTGGCGACAGCTTTGCCAGCGTTCCGATCCTTGCCCCGATCTATATCCCGCTGGCCCTTGCCCTTGGTTTCTCGCCGATGGCAACCATCGCCCTTCTGGGCGCATCGGCGGCCCTTGGCGATGCCGGATCGCCGGCATCAACCATTACCCTTGGTGCCACATCGGGTCTGAATGCCGATGGCCAGCATGACCATGTGAAGGATTCCGTGATCCCGACCTTCATCCACGCCAATTTCGGCATGGTCCTGTTTGCCTGGGTCGCGGCAATGGTTCTCTAACCGGAACCTGATGCCCAATACCGAAACGACAAGGAGCGGCCCCGCAAAGGCCGCTCCTTTTGCTTTTATATGCGTGCTGCTTGATTAGGCCGCCTTACAGATCGACGTCCCGCCATCAACCGCCATCGCCGTTCCGGTCACAAAACTTGATGCATCGGATGCCAGGAACAAGGCCGCCTTGGCGATTTCCATCGGCTCGGCAATCCGGCCCAGGGCATGGAACCGTTCAACCATCGCCCGAACCTCTGGATCACTGGTAAAGCTTTCGGCCATCGGGGTATCCGTCCCGCCGGGCACAAGTGCATTGACCCGGATATTGGCCGCGCCATATTCCACCGCCAGACATTGCGCCATGCCAAGCAACCCCATCTTGCTGGCGGCATAGGCTGTCATGCCGGGCATTCCGATGGTGTGACCGACAAAGGTCGATGTGAAAATCACCGATCCACCGCCGCGCTTGGCAATTTCGGGCAACTGATATTTCGCCCCGAACATCGAAGCTGTCAGGTTGGTGCGAAGCGTTGCCTCCCAATCCTCGACCGTGATGTCATCAAGCGATCCCAATATTCCCAATCGCCCGGCATTGTTGAAACCGACATCAAGTCCGCCATATTCACCAACCGCGGCATTGACCAGCGCCTTGGCAAACGCTTCTTCGCACACATCACCGGCCATGCCAAAGGCCTGCCCGCCTGCCCCGGCGATGTCGCCAACCACCGCATCAAGCCGATCCGCATTGCGCGCCGCAAGGACAAGCTTTGCGCCCTCGGATGCAAACAGCTTGGCCGATGCCGCACCGATACCGGAACTCGCACCTGTGATAATCACAACCTTGTCTTCAAGTAACATGATCTTTCCATTCCATCTGGCACCGGAACCCTGCCGCCAACGGCAAACAACCCGATGCAATTAACGATGGGGAAAGGGTAAGCGGGCGAACAAATCCCTGCTCGCCAATTTCGGACCTGCAGTTTTGCACCCGGCTTTCGAGCGCCAAAAACAGGCAGTGCGCCTATGGTTTTCCAGAAATCCAGTTGGCGAATTGATCCATCATGGACGGCTCATAGCCAATCGGATCGGGCATCGGTTCAGACCGGATAATGATCCCCGACTGGGTCCGATAGACCCGATAGACCGTGTCTTCTTCGATATCGGAAAAGGTCGAACTGCCATATTCGGCATCAATCAGGAAATTCCATTCGGCCAGATAATTGACCAGATCAAGCGCATCACCCGCCCCAAGGTCATAGGCCCGAAACGGTGCAGTATTTTGCCGCACCACATCGCGATACCGCCCTTCAAATCGCACAAGCTGATAGCGGGCATCCATGCCAATGATATTGGCCCATGGCTTTAACTTGATGAATTCCGCATCAATCCGCCACTGATCACCAAGGATTTCATAGGTCCCGCTGACACCGGGATCATCCGACACAAGATGGGCGGTATACACATCCTCGGACACCGGTTCAAAATAAAGGGCTGCAATCGGCTCTTCATCGGTCAGACGCACATAAGTCAGGATATTCATTCCCATCGACGCGACCAGCGCAATCGACAGAATGACCACCATAAGAAGCGAGCCCCTGACAATTCGAAACATATGACCTTCCAAACCAGAACGGCAAAATCCTCCGACAGGTTGAAGTTATAAGCAACCTCTCGGACGAAAAAAAGGCGGCCCTATCAGAGCCGCCTCAGACTGCTGACAAAGTCCTCGCCATAAG
>NZ_JPWF01000025.1 GCF_003326675.1 Thalassospira profundimaris | reverse complement strand
GGCCCATATCAGGACCTGTAAACACCTTTTTCAGAAAAAAGTGCATTTAATCGTGATTTTTCCAAATATCGTTAATTTTCAACACTCTAATCTTCGAACACCATCCAACCACAGCAACCATCGCATTGACCGTTGCGGACCAAGGGTTGAAGAAACGCGTAAGGGCCAAGGATTTACCCCTGTTCCCGGTGGGCCTTCGCCTTCAAACAGCGCCAAAGAAATTCAGGATGATTCGTTCAAACCGACAAATTAACGGTTTAACCAGGCAGGTAAGACAGAATCCTCTGACCTTGCAGTGCCGAAACCAGTAACCGACATTCACATATATATGTATCGCGCAACCGGCGCGTGCCGGATGATCCAAAACTGCGTCAACAAAATGGTGCAAAAGCGAATATGTGAACCTTTCCTTTACATTATCACCCGATTATACGGATAGATATCCATGCCCGCGCACGCATCAAGGGCATCAGGGGACCGAGGGAAGATAATGAGACTTCGACAATATCTTATATGTGCTGCTGCGATTGCAGGGCTTTCACTGGCAGGATGTTCTGGCAACACCCTTGTGCCCAACACCAGTTCCGGCAGCGGCAGCAGTGGTGGCGGCAATGGCGGCGCACCTGTACCGTCCTTTACCCAGTTCACAGATATACCGATGCCGTCCAATTCGACACTGGATATGGATCGGAGCATCATTTTCGGGGCATCCGACGCATGGCATGGCCGTTTGGTTCTGAATGCCGGTGGCTCGCAAGCTCAGATGTATGATTTCTACGAACGCGAAATGCCGAATTTCGGCTGGAGCAAGGTGACGGTTGTCCGTGCCGATATTTCCGTCATGGTTTATGACCGCGAAAGCCGCGTTGCGACCATCAAGCTTACCGGCGGTTCGTTTGCTGGATCCGTTGTCGATATTACGGTATCGCCGAAAGGCTGATCCGACATCATCGCAAATCAGCAAAAAATAAAGGGTGCCAATCGGCACCCTTTTTTCTTAGGTCAAGTTCGCCTCGAAGCGAGAAACGCTTAGCGCGTACCAAACAGACGGTCGCCCGCATCGCCAAGACCCGGAACGATGTAAGCCTTTTCATTAAGCTTCTCGTCAAGGCCGGCGGTATAGATCGGAACATCCGGGTGCGCATCCTGGAAGACCTTGACGCCTTCTGGTGCCGCAACCAGCGCCATGAAACGGATATCCTTGTCGGCAACACCGTATTTGTTAAGCGTATCGATCGCAGCCACCGCCGAGTTGCCGGTTGCCAGCATCGGATCGACCAGAATGAAGGTACGACCTTCGACTTCGGGCAGCTTGACCAGATATTCGACCGGCATGTGGGTTTCGGGATCGCGATAAAGACCGATATGGCCAATGCGGGCCGACGGCATCAGTTCAATCAGGCCATCCGCCATGCCCGAACCGGCACGCAGGATCGGCACGACAGCCAGTTTACGCCCCTGAATAAGCGGTGCCTTCATCGGGCAGATCGGCGTTTGAATTTCTTCGTAGCTGACAGGAAGTTCGCGGGTGATTTCATAGCCCATCAGAAGCGCGATTTCCTTCAGCAACTGGCGGAAGGTCTTGGTCGAGGTTTCGACTTTTCGCATGTGGGTCAGTTTATGCTGGATCAGCGGGTGGTCCAGAATGTGAAGATTGGGGAAATCCTTGTGCGTGCTCATATCTTGCCAGCCATCCTGTCTTGGGCGGCAGCCATCCGCAATCGGCGCTGCCTTTGTGATTTCTGTACTGGGCCTACCGCCTAAAGCCTTTGTCCAGTGATGGCAAGTAGAATGCCGCAAACAGGGGACAAAAACAAACCCGTTAACGACAAAATCGCCAAAGGCCCCGACTTTCCGGCCAACGGCCCCTGCCCCTTACCGGATTTGGAAAGCCGCAATAAAAAACGGGGCGATACATTTCTGTATCACCCCGTTGCTGGTTCGTATCAGGACCAGATGGTTTTTAATCAACCTCGCGGTCGTTCGGTTCTGCGCGAACCGGGAAACCGTCAAGGGCGTGATCCTTTTTGATTTTTGCCGCATCGTCGCGCGCCGCCTTAAGCGTCGCGTATTTGCCGATACGGACATAATACCAAGCGGTATCATCGGCAGCCCCGCGGGCAACCACCGCAACAGACAGACCAAGCTTGCGCAATTCCTCAGCGCGCTGGCTGGCATTTTCATGCACCTTGAAGGCACCGATCTGAACCGAGAACGGCGTATCACCATTGGTTGGTGTTGTTGTCTTGCTTGCAGGTGTCGCTGCCGACGCAGCCTTGGCTGTTTCAGTCTTTGGCAGCTGCGGCGTTTCAGCAGCCGGTGCAGGTGCCTTGGTTGCTGCTTTTTCTTCAATCACCGGGGCCGCAGGCGCAGCCGGTGCGGCAGGTGCCTGGCCGACTTCGCGGATTTCCGGTGCCGAAAGCGGTTCTGCATCGCCAGAAGTTTCCATCTCGGTCGCAACCTCAGGCGCATCGGCATTGGCAGCACTATCTTCTGAACGCTCGGCCTCTTTCACGGCTTCGTCGACGGCATCATCAAGGGCGGCACTGCGCTGGGCAATCAGATCGCCAACCGGGTCGTCGCTGTTT
Organism: Thalassospira profundimaris; assembly: GCF_003326675.1. Taxonomy (GTDB): domain Bacteria; phylum Pseudomonadota; class Alphaproteobacteria; order Rhodospirillales; family Thalassospiraceae; genus Thalassospira; species Thalassospira aquimaris. Next base: position 29,297 of record NZ_JPWF01000025.1, on the reverse strand, counting down.
TCCGCGATCTCGGCCGCTGGCGCCGGTTCGCTGGTTTGCGGGATCGGCTCGGACAGGGCAGCCGGTTCCTCGGGTGCGGTTGCCAGCATCTCGACCGGGGCCTTTTCAGCCGCGGCACTTGGCGTTCCGCTATCGGAATCCATAAACAGTCCCGCCCCTACCAGCATTCCGGCAAAGAACAGAACCAGCCCAAGCATACCTGCCCCGGTTACGAGACCAAGAAGGGTTTTGCGATCCATATCAGCTATCCGTGTATTGAAGTTTTGTCGGTCCCCGGTGCGATGTCCATCGCGCCCGGCGCCATCACCATGCCCGTCCCGTCCATAAATAAATGCCGGAAGCGGCGCATCCTTTTGCTCTGCTTCCGGTTCCGGAGCAGGTTCAGGCGTCGCACGCAAATCGGGTTTGTTGGTCTGGTCATCGCCAACCATGAACTTGGCCATCCTTCACGACATCATTAGTGACAATTGTTTGTAGCAGCCAGCACGTTTATAAAACGCTAAAGCCATTCAATCAGCGACACTGCACTTTATATATAGATATAGCGATACGAAGGTGCTGCGCGCCAAAGCACGGACCTGAAACCGGATTGAGATGAATTGGGATAAAAAAAAGGGGCTGGTATGTTCCCCGGCATTGTCCCGCACAATAAACCGGATACCAGCCCCCTCGAGTGAGAGAGATCGACCTTCGGGGAGAGAGAGAGTCCCGAAGATAAATGGTCATCAGGCACGCCATGTCAGCCTGAAGACCGGTCGCAAACGACATTGTCGTCTGCATTTGACAAAGACAGTCATAGAGCATTCAAAATGCAATTGCAAACGATTATCACACACATTCGCAAATTTTTTCCCTGAATTTCAAACCATTGGCTTTTATCGCCTCTGGATTGACACCATTTAAAGGAGAACAAGCCCGATCAAGTACACATAAAATTCCGGCTTTTCCGCAGTTTTCAGCGGATTTACGCAACTAAAAGATTGTTTTCCAAACTAAGCTCTGTTTGGATCATCAAAACTACTCTCAAGAAGTAGGACCGCGCGGGAGCGAGACACCGAGACAAGACAAAAAAACAAAAAACGGTTTGCTCTGGAGTATTGGATATGACGGGAGATAAGGCCGCAAAGACGGCTATTTCAGGAGGCGCAACCAGCCTTCTGACGTTACGGCGTATTTTGCTTGTAACGGGTTTACTGGTTTCAGGTGCTGTTACATGGATGTTGCTTTGGACGGGAGATACCTATCGCAACTTTGCTATTGAGACGCTGAACAATTCGGTCAGCGGAACGGTCAATTTCTTTGTCGGATCGCGGGTGGCGGCCGACTATGCAGACAAAATCACCCCGATTGCCAATGAATGGTCACGCACGGGCACTCTGGTCAAAAGCTATCAGGAGAATGACCAGAACCGCATGCAGGCAGAGCTTGATATTCTGTCAAATGCGCGCGAGGTGGTTCAGGGCGATGTCAATTTGCTTGGCGCCATCGCCTATGATCAGGAATTCAAACAGATCGCCACTTCAAAAGCCCATATCGGGGCAAGTGCCACCGATAACCCCGACATCAAAGCGTTCCTGGCCGGGCGTGACAAGGGTGAAGCACGCAAACCGGCGAACTTTATGTGGACCACACCCGAAGGCCGCCCGGTCTTTAGCCTGATCCTGCCGGTTGGCGGGTTCCGTGCGGTCGGCTTCCTTGAGGTGATTACCGATCCCCTGCCGACACTGGCCGGAATCGGCAAAGTTCTGGGCGGGAATTTCCAGATTGTCGACAAATCGGGGGCGATCCTGTTTGAAAGCCTTGAAAGTGGCGAGGCAGAAGAATCCGGCGAGGCCCTGACAGAAACAGATGATCCTCAGGACGTTGCAGCTGTTACGACCGGCACCAACAAGGCCCCGGCCACAACGGCAAGCCCGGAAATCCATCGTGCCGCAGTTGATGTTGCCATCAATGACGGACGCGGCGGCATCTGGGCCGAGGCCGTGTTTGACCGCGACATTTCGGACTTTTATGCCCAGACAGATGATCTGCGGACTTTGTCGATCCAGATACTGGTGGGCGTATTGCTGGCCGGATGGATTGCGGGTTGGGTCCTGTTGCGCACGACGGTGTTTCGCAACCTGCGGGCTTTTGCCCGTGCGATGACATCGATTTCCGAAGGCGACACCAATGTCAGCCTGCCACAGGTTGGCAGTGATGAAATCGGGGACATGAAAAAGGCCCTGATTGCCCTTCGCGAATCAGTCCGTCAGGCTCTGATCCTGCAAAACATGGTCGAACATACCCCGACCATGACCGCCATGATCACGCCAGATGGCAGCATCGGATATCTGAATGCCAGCGCCCAGAACTATGTCGGTGGCACGGCAAGTTCGGTTTCGGGGGATTTCCTTGAACTGGGTCCTGAATTCCAGTCGCGTCTTTCCAATGCCGACAACCTGCCCTTTACCGATATCATTCAAACAAAGCGTGATTACCTTGAAATCCTTGCCGCCCCGGTGCGTGACAAGGACAATGCGCTTTTGGGGACCATGCTTGCCTGGAATGCGGTGACCGAACGCGAAGAAAGCAAAGTCGCCATCACCGAAATGATGGCCGAAGTTGCCCGTGTCGCCCAATCGGTTACCGAACAGTCCGAGGGGCTTCTGGGCCTTGCCAGCGAGTTGACCGATCAGTCGCAAAACACGGTCCAGCAATCTGGCGGGGCGCTTGATGTATCGCGTGAAGCGGCATCAAACACCCAGAATGTCGCCACCGCGGTCGAGGAACTTTCATCCTCGATTGCCGAAATCAACCGTCAGGCCACCGAGGCATCCACCGTGACCGGACGGGCCCAGCAACAGGCCGAAGAAAGCCAGCGTAATATCGGATCACTTGAAAAGGCCAGCTCGGAAATCGGATCAATCATTGATCTGATCAACGATATTGCCCACCGCACCAAGCTTTTGTCGCTTAATGCGACAATCGAGGCCGAACGTGCCGGTGAACTTGGCAAGGGCTTTGCCGTGGTTGCCAACGAGGTCAAATCGCTTGCCGATCAGACCGCGAATGCAACCGGGCAAATCGGCGATCTGACCACTGCGATCCAGCAGGAAGTCCAGAAAGCCGCCCATTCCATCAGCACGGTGGGCGACGTTATCCATCAGGTTAACGACATCCAGTCGACCATTACCCAGTCGGTCGATGAACAGCGCCGTGCGACAAGCGAAATTTCCGAAAACGTTCAGCGCATTGCCGAAGGCGCCGGGTCAATGGATGAAATGATCCGGTTCGTGAATGAAGGTGCGCTGGGCACCGGGCGCAATGCCCAGGACCTGAACAGTGCCAGCCATCAGCTTTCGGAGATGGCACGCAATCTTTCCGATCGTATGCGGGAATTTAGCGAACGCATGAAACTGACCTGATCGTCTTCATACCCGATCAAGACAAAGGGCGGCCCCGAAGGCCGCCCTTTTCGTTTTGTTACGACAAAGCCAAGGATTAGCTGGCAATCGATTTCGATGCGATTTCATACAGATCGCGCGAAATTTCCGGTTTCGCCAGAACCCGTTCAAGAGCGGCCTTCATCAGGCCGACACGATCCGCATCATATTTCGCCCATTTGCCAAGCGGTGCGCACAGGCGTGCGGCGACTTGCGGGTTGATGTCATCAAGTTCGATCAGACGATCGACATAGAATGCATAGCCCGAGCCATCCTTGGCATGGAAGGCACGCGGGTTGCCCACCGCAAAGGCCCCGATCAGGGAACGGACCTTGTTGGGGTTGCGCATGGTGAAGCCCGGATGGCTCATCAAATCCTTGACGCGGGCAAGCGTATCGTCGCGTGACGACATCGCCTGAAGCGCGAACCATTTATCCAGAACCACACCATCCTTGGCAAAGCGGGCTTCGAAATCGGCAAGGGCATCGGCCCGGCCCGGATGATCGAGATGGTTCAGCACCGATAGGGCCGCCATCTGATCGGTCATGTTGTCCGCCGTACGATATTGTTCGGCGGCAAGATCGGCATATTCGCCCTTCTCGCTTGCCACCAGATAGCCAAGGGCGGTTGCGCGCAAGGCACGCTGTCCGGCCGACGTCGCATCCGGGGCAAAGGCCGCATTCGAGCCATTCTGGTGGTAGCAATTGGCAAAATCAGCCAGCAATGCGAGACCAATCCGCTTGCGCAGGGCCTTGCGGACCTGATGGATGGCTTCGGGGTTGGCGGGCTTGCGCTGTTCTGACAGGAATTCTTCCCCCGGAAGGACAAGCGCATCGGCACGGAATGCCTTATCAAGATCATTGTTCAAAAGGGTTGCGCGCATTGCTGCGATAAAGGCATCAACACTTTCGCCCGTGGCATCCAGCGCACTGTCTGCATCCCCGCCATTTTCCTCAAAGCCCGCAATCGCACCAAGCATCAGACGGGTTGCGTATTTCTGTCCGGCTTCCCAGCGATTGAACGCATCCGCATCATTGCCCATCAGGAAAACAAGTTCCGCGTCCGGCTGATCGGTCATGACATTGACCGGCGCAGAAAAACCGCGGTTAAAGGAAACAACCGGCTTTTGTCCAACGCCGTCAAACACAAACTCCTGACGATCCTGGATAAGCTCGACCGTTTTTGCCACCAGGTCCGAGCCATCTGCCCCAAGCAAACCGACCGCAATCGGCATATGCAGCGGAAGTTTATCGGGTTGGCCCGGGGTCGGGTCGGTTTTCTGGGTTATGGTCAGGGTGAACTGTTTGGCATCCGCATCATAGTCGCCCTGCCAGGTCAGTTCCGGCGTACCGGCCTGTGAATACCAGCGTTTGAGCTGACTGAAATCGGCATCATTGGCGTCTTCCATCGCCTTGGCAAAGTCATCGCAGGTCACGGCCTGACCATCATGGCGATCAAAGTAAAGGTCGATGCCCTTGCGATAACCATCCGCGCCAAGCAGCGTATGCATCATGCGGATCAGTTCCGCGCCCTTTTCATAGACCGTGGCAGTATAGAAATTGTTGATTTCCATATAGCTGTCCGGGCGTACCGGATGGGCAAGCGGCCCGCCATCTTCGGGGAACTGACGGGCACGAAGCTGTGCGACATCCTTGATGCGCTGCACCGGGCGGGATCGCTGATCGGCGGAGAATTCCTGATCGCGGAAAACGGTCAGGCCTTCTTTAAGGGATAACTGGAACCAGTCACGACAGGTCACCCGGTTGCCCGACCAGTTATGGAAATATTCATGCGCAACAATGGATTCGATCAGTTCGTAATCCATGTCGGTCGCGGTGTCGGGCTTGGCCAGGATGTATTTGGCATTAAAGATATTGAGGCTTTTGTTTTCCATCGCCCCCATATTGAAGTCCGAGACCGCCACGATGTTAAACAGATCAAGATCGTATTCGAGGCCATAGACATCCTCGTCCCACTTCATGGAACGGATCAGGCTGTCCATCGCATAGTCGCAACGATCTTCATTGCCATGTTCAACAAAGATTCGCAGCGCCACATCACGGCCCGAACGGGTTTTGAAGCTGTCTTCGACACAGGCCAGATCACCGGCAACCAGTGCAAACAGATAGGATGGCTTGGGAAACGGATCTTCCCACACCGCGAAATGACGCCCGCCCTCAAGATCACCGCTATCAATCAGGTTGCCGTTTGACAGCAGAACCGGGCAGCTTGCCTTGTCGGCATTGATCGTCACCTTGTAGGTCGCCATGACATCGGGGCGATCCGGGAAATAAGTGATACGCCGGAAACCTTCGGCCTCGCACTGGGTGCAGAACGCACTTTGCGACACATAAAGCCCTTCGAGGCGGGTATTGTTGGCCGGTGAAATCTGGGTTTCGATTTCGGCGATGAAATTTTCACCCGGTGCGACAAAACGCAATCCTTCGGCATCGACAGTAAAATCGCTTGAAGCCAGTCGCGCATCATCAAGGGTCACCGAAAGCAGTTTCATGTCTTCGCCATGCAGGAAGACTTCATCGCCCTTGCCAGTCCCGCGCGCAGGATTCGCAGCCACAAAAAGCCGTGATTTGACATTTGTGATGTCCCGATCGAGATCAAAAACCAGTTCGACCTTTTCTACAATAAAGTCAGGTTCTTTATAGTCTTTACGGTGAATCACGTGCGGCTGTTCAGACATTTCTGTGTCCTTTTTCCCTTGGGCTGCGCGGTTTTGGAACGGATTGTATAAAATCGCCAATATTGCAGCGCAGTGTCGTTTGTCAGAACTGAATTTCGGTCATTCGTTTCACTGATAGGATAAATTTCATTTTTCCTCAAATGCGGAGTTTACGGCACCTATTTTAGTATGCATAATCCCAAACGGTGGCGCGAGGGGGGCCAAAGTTTCACATTTCGTGGGGCGAGAGTGATCTTTGGTTTCCCTCAACCTTCTGCACCTTATCCTTGTTTGCAGAATGCCGCTTTTCGGGTCGCACCCATACCAAAATCAAAATTATCCCAACATTATCTCACCTAACGCTTTGTGAGTTCCGATTGATCGGGATAGAATAATTGCGACCTGTCGGGGAAATTACATCCAGGGGATACTCGCCAATGACCGAGACTTTCCAGATTCTGATCGCTGATGACCATCCGCTTGTGCGCGGAGCATTAAAACAGTCATTATCAACAGAACTGGATAACGTGACGGTCTATGAGGCGGGAAGCCTGTTTGAGGCCCTTGAACAGATCGAAGCCCACAAGGGCGATATTGATCTTGTCCTGCTTGATCTTCATATGCCTGGCATGAACGGCTTTACCGGCCTGTTTACACTGCGTGCATCTTATCCCGATATCCCGGTTTCCATCGTTTCAGCCAGTCAGGAACTTCCGGTTGTCCGTCGTTCTATCGAATATGGCGCATCGGCCTTCGTACCGAAATCCGCCCCGGTGGACCAGATCGGCCTTGCGGTTAAAACCGTTCTGGATGGCGGCATGTGGATGCCCGACTGGGCACGCGAAGCCATGGAAAACGGCCCGGCCGATGACGAGGCCACCGGCCTTGCCGAAAAGATCGGACAACTTACCCCGCAGCAGCTTCGCGTTTTGAACATGCTTACCGAAGGGAAGCTGAACAAGCAGATCGCCTATGAGCTTGATGTCACCGAGGCCACCGTCAAGGCCCACGTATCGGCCATCCTGCGCAAACTTTCGGTGCATAGCCGCACACAGGCGGTCATCATCGCCCGCGAATTGCAGCTTCAGGAACCGGCAATCGACGCCTGAGGCGTCCTTTTCCACGCCCATGTCATCCAGAATCATGCCCCTGGTCACGTGCCGGGGGGCTGAATTTCGTTGAAGTTGGCCGATCATCCCTTGAACCTTAAGGGATCAATATCCCTTGAGCCGTTGATTTGATCGCATTTGAAACGGCATCAATCGCCGCATCATCCTTAAGCGCACGTGCAATTGTAAGCCCGCCAATCAGGACACCCAGAAACGCCCAGGCCTTTTCAAGACGTTGGGCGTCGGGAAATTGCGGCAATCCCCTTGCCACCAGTCCAGCGATGGTTTGCATCTTGCGATCATAAAGCGCACGGGTTTCATCATCGGCCCGGCTGATTTCCGGCGACAGGCTTGTCATCGCACAGCCGCACGCAAGATCATCGCGATGGGCGCGCCCCAGATAATATTCAATGAAGGCATCGGTCCAGCCATCCCCGAAATCACGCTGGAATCGCGGGATACCGTCAATCACTTCATCAAGGCCAAGATCAAGGGCCGCACGAAACGCCCCGTCCTTTGACCCGAAATGGGCATAGAACGCCCCGGAGGTCGCATTGGCTGCCTTGGCAATGCCATCAACCCCCACCCCGGCAAAGCCTTTTTCCCGGAAATTGCGGCTTGCAGCGTCCAGCATGTTGCGCCGGGTTTCTTCCTTGCGCGTCTGGTTTTTGACCATGTGATCCTCAAAAATATATCGACCGTTATATTTTTAATTGACAGCAGCGCGATTGTCGATCACTCATTTAAATAACGATCGTTATATTTATAACAACATGGATCAACCATCATGACAATCGGTCCGAAACGACCATCGCTGTCTGAACATGAAACCGGCCACCGCCCGGATCGCCGGACCTTTCTGAAACAGGCTGGAACCGGCATCGCACTTGCCGGTACGGCCCTTATCACCCCGACATTTTTACAAGCAGCCACCGCTGCAAAAAACGGAAACACCGCAATGACCCAGAATGCCTTTGTCTATACCGAACTTCAGATTTCCGCCCCGTTCGACCAGGTGCCTTGGCAGGCCATCAATGACAAGATCAAGGCCCAGCCGGGCTTTATCAACAAGACCTGGCTTTCGGGGCTTGGCAATAATTCGGCGGGCGGTATCTATGCCTTTGACAGCATCGAAAACGCCCAGAAATTCGTAACCGACTATTTCCCGGCCGAGGCGCGCGGCTTTGGCGTTGCCCAGACCACGCGTGTGTTTGATGCGGTCGCCACCCGCGAGGCAAGCCTTGATATGAATTCCGCGCATTACGGCGTGCGCCTTGATCGCAAACCGGCCGCCTTTGTCTATACCGAGGTGCAGCTGAATGTTCTGCCCTTTGACAATGGCCCGTGGCGGAAATTCAACCCGATCCTGAAACAGCAACCGGGCCTGATGGCGAAAACCTGGCTAAGTGGTCTTCACACCGGAACTGTTGGCGGCTTCTATGCCTTTGACAGTATCGAAAATGCCAAACGGTTCGCGATTGATTATTTCCCGACCGAAACCAAGGAACTGAATGCGGCCTTCTATACCCGCATTTTTGATGCTGCCCCGACCGAGGCCGCAAGCCTTGATATGGCATCGCCCTTTTATGGCTAAGCCCCGCACGATGTCATAAATCTGTGGCGCATCACGCAAAATGTGATGCGCCATTTCCATATTCCCCATATCTGGAACAACCCGACAGTCCGGTGCGTTATCACCATATCCTGCCGCTTGCACCCTGCCCGGCAGATCACGCCGGAGACCATGCATGAGCAATCCCGTCGCAACGGATACCGCCACAAATACAAACCCGACAGTAAACCAATCCGCAGCAACCGTTGCGGCAACGGCTTCGGCAACGGCACGGGCGCTGGTCTATCGCCGGGCGCGGACGATTTCGGTGATCGGGACGTTTGGTGTTCTGGTTCTGGCGTGCCTTTATATGGCGCAAAGCCTTCTGTTGCCGGTTGTTCTGGCATTTTTACTGTCGCTTGTTTTCTCGCCCCTTGTGCGTGTTCTCGCCAAATTCCGCATCCCGCGTGTGTTAAGCGCCTTTGCGATTGTTCTGACACTCAGCACCTCGGTCATTGCCGGGATTTACGGCTTAAGCGGCCCGGTTTCGGGATGGATCGATGATGCCCCGCGGATCGAGGAACGGCTGCGCCTGCGTCTGGCCGATCTGAGCGAGCCGCTTGATAAACTGCGCGCCGCCCAGCAACAGGTGGCAGAGGCCACCGATCAGGATAATGGCAATCAGGATGTGCAAAAGGTCGTGGTGACCGAACCCAACCTGATCAGTCAGGCCGCACATGGCGCGCCCGATATTCTGGCCGGGATTGCCATGACGCTGGTGTTGTTGCTGTTTGTGCTTTCGGCGGGTGATCTTGTGTATGAAAAGCTTGTCCGCGCCCTTCCGACATTTGGCGACCGGCGCAAGGGCCTTCGCATTGCCCATGACGTCGAACGCGAAGTATCGCGTTATCTTGCGACCATAACGCTGATCAATTTCGGCCTTGGGATTGTGATTGGCAGTTTGATGGCGATCATTGGCCTGCCCAATCCGGTTTTGTGGGGCATTGCCGCGGCGGTTCTAAACTATGTTCCGATCCTTGGTGCACTCAGCGGGATTGCGATTGTTGCGGTTGTCGGCCTTGTTTCCATGCAAGCCACAAGCGAGGCCCTTTTGGCCCCGGCCCTTTATTTCGCCCGCACCGCCCTTGAAGGACAGATCATCACCCCCGCCCTTGTTGGCAATCGCCTTCGGATCAATTCGATTGCCATCATTCTGACCGTCGCCTTTTGGGGATGGATGTGGGGCGTGATCGGTTTTCTGGTTGCCGTTCCGCTTTTGATCGTGACCCGGGTGATTGCCAATCATGTCGACGGGCTGGGCGGATTGCGTGAATTGCTGGGCCCGCATAACACGGGCAACGGCAACAGCCCGGATCGCAGCCTGCCCGCCAAGGCACCTGTCAGCAGCTAGTTAAGCGCCAGTTACCAAATCAACCTGTTCCCCCCATTGCCAAATGGCCTGATCGCTGCCACCTTTGGGCGATGAACAGGGTCGACATCATATCGCACGATTGTCTGGGTGTTGAGGCCGTAATGGCCGAAACCCGCCACAGCTTTGCCAAACACACCCACGAAGCGTTTGGCATCGGCTATATGTATGCCGGTGCGCAAAAATCCGCGTCGGGCCGTGGCCTGGTTGAAGCCGGGGCTGGCAATATCATCACAGTCAATCCCCGCGAAGTTCATGACGGGCATCCGATTGGCGATGCGCCGCGTGGCTGGAACATGCTGTATTTCGATCCGGCCCTGATTGCCAGTGCCGCCCGCGACATGTCAGACGGGGCAAGCCCGCAGTATGAATTCACCCGCCCGGTGATGGATAACGCGCAGGTCCGGCAATGCTTCACTGCTCTGTTTGACGCAATCACCCATGGCACGGCGGATGCAGCACGGATGCGGCGCGAAGAAATGCTGCTTTTGCTGCTTCATCATGCCCTGTCTTATTCCGGCGACGGGCCAGCCAAACCCGCATCCCGAACAGCAGTTGCCCATGCGCGGATCAAACGGGCCAAGGCATTGCTTGACGATTGCCCGGCTGATCTGCACAGCCTTGATGATCTTTCCGATGTCACGGGACTAAGCAAATTTCAAACCGTGCGCGAATTTACCCGTGCCACCGGCCTGACCCCGCACGCCTATCTGGTCCAGCGGCGCATTGATCTTGCCCGCGACCTGATCCGGACGGGCCAACCGCTTGCCGATATCGCGCATGTTGCCGGCTTTGCCGATCAAAGCCACCTTAATCGCCATTTCGTGCGGGCCTTCGGCCTGACACCGGGCCGCTATGCCCGTGCGGTTCGCGAAAACTGAGGAATCCTCACATTTTACATTTACCGCTGTAATCCGCCATGCAAAGCATGCCGGGCAATGCGGACTATCGCCCTAAATGCGTAAAAACGCAAAGCCCACCGAACGTGAAAATCATCCTGCAATTCCGTTCAAGAATGCTTTGCGCCCCGTCCGTAAATTGACGACTTCACAGTCAACCAAACGGACGCACCATGATCACCCTTGATTACCTGATCACATCGCTCATCATCGTCGCCCTGCCCGGCACCGGCGTGATTTACACCCTTGCCCTTGGATTGGGACGCGGCATGAAGGCCAGTATCTGGGCGGCCTTTGGCTGCACCCTCGGCATCGTGCCCCATATGTCGGCAAGCATCCTTGGTCTTGCGGCCCTGCTTCATGCCAGCGCGGTCGCCTTTGAAATTGTGCGCTATCTGGGTGTGGCCTGGCTACTTTATATGGCCTGGGGCATGTGGCACGGCACAGGTGCGATGAAAGTCACCGCGAACGAGACCAAAACTGGCATCGCCAAAATCATCCGCGATGGCATCTTGCTAAACCTGCTCAACCCCAAACTGTCGGTTTTCTTCTTGGCCTTCCTGCCACAATTCGTTACCACCGAAACGCCCGACACAACTGCGGAAATGACCCTGCTCGGCCTGATCTTCATGGCGATGACATTTGGCGTGTTTGTTATTTATGGGTGCTTCGCCGGGGCACTGCGCAGCCACATCATCGAACGCCCGAAAGTCATGAACTGGATCGGTAAGGGATTTGCCGGGGTATTTATTGCGATGGGCGCGAAACTTGTCCTGACGGCACGATAAGCAGATAGCACGATAAAACGATATTGTTCCAATTTTCGGAACATGATATTTTACTGGCAATGGACGGATTGAACCCAACCCGCGTCAGGAAACCGTATGCGAATCATTGCCCGTAAGGTGCTTGTCGATTTCTGGCTTAAACATCCTGAAACGGAACAGCCCCTTAAGGCATGGTTTGACCGGACCCGCAAAGCAAACTGGCAAAGCCATCAGGATGTCCTGAACGTTTTTGGTACGGCGAAATCAATCAATGCCGAACGTATCAGGTTCAAGATACACGGCAATGACTACCGCCTGATTGTCGCCTTTCGCTATGACGTCCAGATCGCATGGATCAAGTTCATCGGCACCCATGCAGACTATGACAAGATCGATGCAAAAACCGTCGACAGGTTCTAACTGGGCTTGGCAGGAGAAAGAGATGCAAACAACCTATGCCCTCAAACCGATCAAGGCCGAAGCTGACCATGAGGCGGCGATGGAGCTTGTTGAAAATCTTTGGGACGCCAAACCGGGCACACCGGAAGCCGACCAGTTAGAAGTTCTTGGCATCCTGATCGACCAGTACGAAGCGCAACAATACCCGATTGCCGCACCCGATGCCGTCGAAGCTGTCTTGTTTTACATGGAGCAAAATGGACTGGACCGCGCCGAGCTTGGAAAACTGCTTGGCAGTCGTTCCCGTGCGTCCGAATTCCTCAACCACAAGACCAGCCTGTCACTTACACAGATCAGAAAGCTGAACGAGGTTTGGGGCATTCCAGCGGATATATTGATCCAGCCGGTTCGGGAGAGTGCTTAAGATGGACAATAAATGCGCCCCACCCTGTCCCGCAAACAGTCAGGAGCATCATTAGATGCACTGATTACTGCAGCCTGTTTGGAATTAAGAACCGAAATAGAGCGCCAACCTAACTTGGCATAGTTGATTCGGTTTATATCATCAGCTTTCAACAAAGAAGAATAGGTTCTGGTTATGTAGAAGAGAAGATCGACTTCAGTTTTCGCGGAAGTATATCGCCTATGTGCGGATAGCTCTACAGATCGCTGATACACTAGGTCACACATGGAGGTCACTTCAGGAATATCCCGCCCTGTACCGACTAGCGATCTATTTAAATCTCCAAAGCTCTCAGCATTTTCGACCGCACTTAGGATTTCCTTGATCTCACCACGTTTGACTTTTGGATCAGCTATTTCCTTCACTTGAAAGTTTGCATTCTTCCATTTCACGTCGACAATTGACGCTTGATCCGGCGCCTCCAAATCTACGCAGTTGTGTTCAACATCAATCATCTGCAAGAACCAATGGACGCAATCTTGCTCTCTTTCTGCCTTTCCCAAATTTGAAAAATACTTACGGTCCTCAGTAAGATCATGAATGTAGTGATTTTTGTAGTGATCGAAATCGTTCATAAACAGACGTCCTTCAAAGACTCATTCAGCCGCATCATTCCCCAACCGATTAAGCGCCCGCGTCATCAATGCCCGCAGCTTTGCCGGTCGGAGGGGTTTGTTGAGCAGGGAGAAGCCCTGTTCGCGGATCAGGTCGGCGGTTTCCGTGGAGCGGTCGGCGGTGATGATGACGCCGGGCACGTTAACGCCGTGAACATCTCGGAGCTTGATCAGGACATCAAGGCCGGTCTGGCCGGAATCAAGGTGATAGTCGGCAAGGATGATATCAGGCGCAAAGGTCCCCTTGCCCGGTTCTGATCCGGTCAGGAGGTCTTCGGCGATTTTGCCCGATTTGGCGGTTGCCACCACGCAATCCCAGTTGCCCAGCATGGCGTTCATGCCATCAAGAATATCGGGTTCGTTATCGATACACAGCACGCGCAAGCCGCCGAGTTCACCGGCCATGCGGCGTTTGGGTTTGGGTGTTGCGGCCGTGTCGGCAATGCCAAGCGGGACTTCGACCGAGAAGACCGTGCCACGACCGGGCCGCGAGCGCACCGATACCGTGTGACCAAGCGATTTGCCCAGACGATCAACAATGGCAAGGCCAAGGCCCAAGCCCTTCACATCGGTGGTTTCCGGGCCGTCAAGGCGCTGGAATTCGCGGAAGATGATTTTCAGTTTGTCTTCGGGGATGCCAGGCCCACTGTCCCAGACTTCAAGTTTAAGCATATCCCCACGGACGCGGCAGCCAACCACCGCCCCGCCATTACGGGTATAGCGCATGGCGTTGGAGATGAAGTTTTGCAGGATGCGGCGCAGCAAGCGACTGTCACTGCGCACCCAAAGATCGCGTTTATGGACCCGGAAGCTGAGCCCCGCATTTTCTGCAATCGGGCCAAATTCGGTTTCAAGCGCGCCCAGAACATCATTGATCGCAAAGTCGCGAATGGTCGGCTGCATCGCGCCTGCATCAAGCTTGCAGATATCCAAAAGCTCGTTAAGCAGTTCTTCAACGCCCTTAAGCGACAGATCAACCTTGCCGACCAGATCAAGAACATCCTCGGCCAATCCCTGTTTCCCGCCGAGTGCCACGGTAAACAGACGTGCGGCATTAAGCGGCTGCAAAAGATCGTGACTGGCCGCAGCAAAGAAGCGGGTTTTGGTATCGTTGGCGGTTTCGGCCTGTTCCTTGGCGTCTGAAAGCTCGGAATTGAGGACTTCAAGCGCGTGGGTACGTTCGGTCACGCGGGCTTCAAGGCCCTCGTTGGCTTCTTTAAGAGCCTGTTCGGCGGTTTTGCGTTCGGTAATATCGTGATAGATGCAGAAATAACCAAGAACTTCGCCGGTTTCGTCAAAGTGCGGGATATAGGTTCCCTCGGCATAACGGCCTTCGCGCACGCCCTGCATACCGCGTTCATCATTGCGATTGCGCGTGATCGCCGGGAATTCGATTTCAAAGCTTTGGCGATATCCCTTAAGCACCAGTTCGATCATCGGGGCAAGATGGACATAACGTTCCTCGCCCACGGCTTCGCGGACCGACATGCCATGTGCCTCGACCCGGCGCAGGCCAAACATCCGCTCATACGGGCGGTTGGTAAAACGAAGACGCTGATTATGATCGGCATAGGCAATCATCACCGGAATATTGTCGGTGTAAATCCGGATATTGCGTTCACTTTCGCGAAGGGCTTCTTCGGTGCGCACGCGTGCCGTGATATCGGCAATGGTGGCAACAAAGCCGCCATCGGGCATCGGGTTGGTACGGATTTCAAGCACCATGCCATCGGAACGTTTGCGTTCATACGTGTGCGGAAGCCTGCGCATCTGGGGGGCGGCATTACGGCCCAGAAGGATATCAATATCGACCGAACGGGTTTCGTTGCTTCGGCAAATCTGCACCAGTTCGGACAATGGCAAGGTGACCTGAATGTCGCTGGTGGCGATACCCAGAAGATCAATGAAACGATGGTTCCAGGTTGCCAGTCGCAAATTCTGATCAAACACGCCGACCCCTTGGGAAATGTTTTCAAGGGTATTCAGCAACAGGTCGCGGTTGAATTTGATGGCCTCGGATGCTTCGTCCAGAAGTTCCATCGCGTCGCGGCGCGATACGGCCTTATCGGGCAGAAGCAACGCCATCACCACGCGCGATGATGCGGCCCCCACCGCGCCCGAAAGCAGATGTTCGGTAAAGCTTGCGGCATCGACATCGGCAAGATCGGATCGCTTGGGTTCCCCGCCGCGTGATTGCAGGTAATTGCGAAAGGCGCGCTGTGCCCAATGTTTGCCAAGGAAGCGTGCGGCAAGGTCTTCGAGATCGCCAAGGGTAACGCGGCCCATCCAGGTATCGTTGCGGGTCTTGGTGTTTTTGCGCCAGACATCGACAAAGACCTGGGCCTGCCGGCGCTGGGTGACGCCCTGCACCCCGATTGCCGATCCGACAAACATCAAAACGAAATTGACCCCAAGCGACCAGACAACCCCATGGGTCAGATGATCTTCGATGCCAACCCCCAAAAGCGCCTGGGGATTAAGGATGGCAATGCCAAACGGCCCGTCAGTCAGGATCGATGCCGGAAGCAATTCCCCCTGCACAAACACCGGCAGCAACAGGGTATAGGCCCAAAGCACAAAGCCCGACATCAGGCCAAGCCGCACCCCGGTGCGGTTGATGTTTTTAAGATAGATCGCAGCCAATACCGCCGGGCCAAATTGCGCCATCGCGGCAAAGGACAGCATCCCGATATCGGCCAGCGCATATTTTTCCGACAGAAACCGGTAAAAGCCATAGGCAAGAAACAGCAGCAAAATCACCGCCGCCCGGCGGATTTTCAAAAGCACCTGACTGACATCGCCGGCCATGCGTCCCTGCATTTTCTCAGAGCGCAGCAAAAGCGGCATGATCAGATCGTTACAGACCATGGTCGATACCGCGACGCACGATACAATCACCATGCCGGTACTGGCCGACAGGCCGCCGATAAAGGCGACAATCGCCAGCCAGTCCTGCCCACCCAAAAGCGGCAGGGTCAGAACGAATGTATCGGGGTTAACCTGTGGATCGCCACCAAACATGAACAGCCCGGCAACCGCGATTGGCACGACAAAGATATTGATGACCACCAGATAGGCCGGGAACAGCCAGCGCGCACTTACAAGGTTTCGGCTGTCATCATTTTCAACAAAGGTGACATGGAACTGGCGCGGCAAACAGAACATCGCAAAGGCCGCCAGCAAGGTCGCAACAAAGAAATGCGATGTCAGCCATGTATCGGGCTTGAAAAGTGCCTGTACCTCGGGCGTGGATACCGCCCGTCGATTGATATCGGCAAAACCGTCAAACATGCCATAGACGACAAAGAACCCGACCAGCAAAAGGGCTGCCAGCTTGACCAGACTTTCAAAGGCCACCGCCAGAATAAGCCCGTCATGATGTTCCGATGAATGGATATAGCGCACGCCAAACAGGATCGCGAACACCGCCATCAGGATGGTGACGTAAAAGGCCGTATCCTTGGAAAAGTGGCCTGCGGAATGACGGACAACCTGTTCACCCAAATCACCGATCAGCACATCAAATGACAGCGATACGGCTTTGAGCTGAAGCGAGATATAGGCAAGAACACCCACCACGGCGATAAGCGCGACAAGGGCGGCCAGACTTTGGCTTTTGCCATAGCGCGACCCCAGAAAATCGGCGATCGAGGTAATGTTCTGTTGGTGGCAGATCCGGGCAATTTTGGACATGATGCCAAACCCGACCAGCATCACAATGATCGGACCGATATAGATCGGCAAGAAAGCCCAGCCGCGTGTTGCCGCCGTCCCCACCGATCCAAAGAATGTCCAGCTTGTGCAATAGACCGCCATCGACAGGGCATAGATCGATGGTTTCAACTTCGATGCGCGCCATTTATCGGCGTATTTGTCACCATAATAGGCGATGGCAAACAACAACCCGATATAGGTCATGGCAACGATAAAGATCAGACCGCCCTGAAGCATTCGCGCAAAAGCCCTTATTATGACCGCCAATTCAGGCGGTTAAGATTATCTCTTATCGGGGACTATACCACAGGCGATGAATTGTCTAAAACGACGCAAATCCTGTTTGGGGCATTATAGCCCTAAGACCAAAGATCAATGAAAGCGTGGTTCGGATGTCTTCTGATTATGGCTTTTACGCCGGAATTTTGCGCTTTGTCGCAAAGAAAACCGAAACCGATGATCGCGAAATCCGCGTCATGATGGGCCATTTGTCGGGCATTGCCGATGCCATTGCCCTGTCCGGGCGCTTTATGATCGAACGCGACAATTGCGAAAGTGCCGCGCGCGCCTTTGCCGGTGTCGCCAAATTCCTGCAGGAACGTATCCTGCCCGAGGCATTGAATGCCGGGAACGAAGGGGCGGTCGAACAGCTTAAATGGGCGATTGAAACATCGCTTGTCATGGCAGCCGAACTGGTCAAGCGCGCCGCGAACGAGGAATTCCAGGATCAGGACCGGTTCACCTTTGACCTGCCCGCCCCCAACAAGCCGACGGTGCATTAGGGGTTTGATTGCCCGATCAGGGATCAGTCATCCGTTGGATGACGAACACAACAAAAAGGCCGACACCCGAGGGTGCCGGCCTTTTTCATGTCGGTAAGATCAGTTCAGCAAAGCTGATCTGAAATTACGATGCCTGATTGGCAAATACATTGGCGCGCTGGATCAGTGCGGTTGCTTCGAATTCTTTGCCATAAGGGGCGGCCTTTTTGGCGAAGTCCATCAGCGACGCATAGATGCGACCATTCAGATCGTTCTTGCCGGCGATTTCTTCAATCGCTTCCTGGGCGGCACCGGCAAAGGCCGAAATCAGGTCATCATTGAAGTGACGGATCTCGGTGCCCTTGGCGAGAATTGCCTGATAGGACTGAACGTTATTGAAGGTGAAGTCAGACAGGGTCTGTTCGACATTGGCCTGTGCGGCAACGGCGACGATTTCCTGAAGGTCTTCCGGCAGCTCGGCGAATTTGTCTTTGTTGATAAAGACTTCGATGCCCGAACCCGGTTCGGCAAATGCCGGGGTGTAGTAATATTTGGCAACCGAAGCCAGACCGAACGCATAATCGTTCCACGGACCAACCCACTCGGCGGCATCAATCGCGCCGGACTGCAAGCTTGGCAGAATGTCAGCTGCCGGAAGCAGCGACGGGGTCGCACCCAGACGACGCATGGCTTCGCCGCCGATACCGGCATAACGGACTTTCAGGCCCTTAAGGTCTTCAACAGAGTTGATTTCCTTGTTGAACCAGCCACCAGCCTGAAGACCGGTGTTACCTGCGAGGAACGGCTTGACGTTGAACTGGGAATACAGCTCGTCCCACAGTTCCTGACCACCGCCAAAACGCAGCCAGCCGGAAAGTTCCCACGCCATCAGGCCAAACGGAATGGTGGTGAAGAACGAAACAGCCGGGTCCTTGCCGAACCAGTAATACGGGGTGGAATGGGCCAGATCGGCAACGCCCTGTTCGACCGCATCCATGCATTCAAGGGCCGGAACCAGTTCACCAGCACCATAAACAGTGATCTTAAGACGGCCACCAGACATCTTGTTGACGCGTTCGGCGAACAATTCACCGTTGGCACCAAGGCCCGGGGTGCCTTTCGGCCAGGGCATAACCATACGCCAATTGATGGTTTCATCGGCTTTGACGATTGACGGTGCGGCGGCAGCGGCAGCAAATGCGCCTGCGGCAACGCCCGCGCCGCTCAGAAACTGACGACGTTTCATTGTGGGGCTCCCAATTGATAGAGCATGCTCTATTGGTAATTTTTTGCGCTAAAAGTTCACGAAAGTAATTTCGTAACTCAGGTTGGCGACAAAGTTACGGTTTTTGGCGCATGCAACAATTCACGTTTGCGGGTAGCTGCATCGCGCAAACCGCATAACATCGACATTTCATCGACACATTTTCAATCTGAGGTCAAAAAAAGGGACCACCCGAAGGTGATCCCCGATCATTGCGCCACCCGAAGGCGGCGATCTCTTTTCGGTCGGGCTTAGTAGCCCCAGACCTTTGCACGGTGCAGAAGACCGGTGGCTTCGAATTCCTTGCCGTAACGGGCGGCTTTCTTGACGAGGTCAAGGTAGCTTGCCGCAATACGGCCCGACAATTCGTCCTTGGCTGCGATTTCTTCGACAGCGGCCTTGGAATGCTCGGCCAGGGTCATGATGACTTCATCCGGGAACTGGCGCACTTCAACACCCTTGTCGATCAGCGGCTGATAGGTCTGGATGTTGTTGAAGGTAAAGTCAGCCAGGGTGTTTTCCGAAACTGCCTGTGCGGCATAGCGGATGATTGCCTGCAAGTCTGCCGACAGGCCATCGAACTTGTCTTTGCCAACAAAGATTTCAAGACCCGGGCCAGGTTCATGGAAGGCCGGGGTGTAGTAGTATTTGGCAACCTGATACAGACCAAATGCCATATCGTTCCACGGACCAACCCACTCGGCGGCATCAATCGCACCGGACTGCATCGCCGGAAGAATTTCGCCCGGCGGGATCATGGTGACGTTGGCACCGGCACGGCGCATGGCTTCGCCGCCAAGACCAGCATAACGCATTTTAAGGCCCTTAAGGTCATCAAGAGATTTGATTTCCTTGTTGAACCAGCCACCTGCCTGCATGCCGGAGTTACCAGCATAGAACGGCACAACATTGAACGCTGCATAGGCTTCTTCCCAAAGCTTCTGACCATCGCCAAAGCGCAGCCAAGCGGAAAGTTCCCAAGCGGTCAGACCAAACGGAATGGTCGAGAAGAAGTTCAGGGCCGGGTTCTTGCCCTGCCAATAATACGGCGTGCCGTGGGCCATCTCGACAACGCCCTGCTCGACCGCATCCATGCATTCGAACGGCGGGACGATTTCACCGGCGCCAAAGATCGTAATGTTCAGACGGCCATTGGACATTTCCTTGACCATGGCAGCGAACTTTTCCGCATTGGTGCCAAGGCCCGGTGTCCCCTTCGGCCACGGCATCACCATGCGCCAATTCAAGCTTTCCTGTGCGGAAACAATAGCCGGTGCAGCCACAGATGCGGCAATCGCACCTGCCCCCATACCGGCTCCTTTAAGGAACTGACGACGTTTCATTGGGATCCCCTTAAATTCTTATGTTTTGGTGGTTTTTTGCGCAACCACCAACCTGCGGAGGGGGATTTTGGCTAAAAGGCGTATCATTTTCCACTGTTTTTGCCAAAAGCAGAGAATATTTTTTCACCGACGTTACGGCATACTGGTTTTTGCAAAGGCACCAGCGTGCTCTAGCCGAGGTAGCGATTATAGTCGGCGATGAACTGTTCCACCGTCCCTGCCCCAAGCGGCGTGTTATAATATTGCTTCCAATAGGCTGCCAATCCGCTCAGGTCATTGGGATCGGATGGCAATGCCCCCGGTGCACGGTAATAACGAATGCGGCACATCGCCGTGGCATAGGCCATATTGCTTGCCAACTGGGCGGCCTTGTCGGGGCTTCCATCCGGACCGGCCGGCTGGGCAGCCAGAAAACCGTCAACAACGGTCTTCAATGCCGCGCGGCTGGAATAGTCTAGATAATTGACATAACAATCATTCAGGGTCGCCGGTTCCATCTGATAGATGCCCATTGCCGGGCCGCCACCGACCTGTTTGATATAATCACCAAGATGACTTTCATGGGCAGCCGTCCCCATGATCAGGTTTTCGGCAACGTCTGGGGCCGGAAGATTGAGTGCGGCCAGAACCGGCTGCACAATCAGGGTTCGAAGTTGATCACTATTAATAGGCAAGACATCCTCCATCACGCTTGTATTCGGTTGCACTGGAATGACGTCAAACCCGGGTGAATGTGAATTGGTTAACTATGAGTGCAAAAAGCAGATTAACCCTACCCTTTGAGATAGCATTAATATACCATAATATAGTTAACTGATGAAAAACTAATACCAACCTAGTATACAGCGCCCCACCCAGACTGAGACCTCCGGATAATGATCAAATTGCTTGGGGAACTAAGGTATGCATCCTGAAATTCGGCGTCGGCTTGAATTCATCGGCTTTGATGAATCAAAGGTCAAACAGCTTAAACGTGCTTGGCCGGTTATTGAAAAAAGCCTGCCTCCTATTCTTGACGAGTTCTATCGAAAGGTCATGGGGCGCCCGGAACTTGCACGAATAATCGGTGACAAATCAAATATTGAACGCCTGAAGAATGCCCAGATAAAACATTGGGCCAAGCTGTTTGAAGGCACCTTTGATGATGCGTTCTACGAGGATGTTCGCCGGGTCGGCAAAGCGCATGAACGCATTGGCCTGACACCGGAATCCTATGTTTCGGCCTATAATTTCATGCTCGGCGAAATTTCGGCCTTGCTGTTCAAGCAATTCCATCGCGATGCACAGGTTTCCATGATGGTCGGGGCATCGATCAATGCCCTGCTTGTCGATGTCGAAATGGCGATCACGGTCTATTACGAAGAGACTCAGAAAACCTACAATGACAAGCTTCATGCGATGTCGCGGGAATTCGAGGAAACCATCGGCACGGTGGTTTCGGCGGTATCGTCATCGGCCGAGGACATGTCGCAAGCCTCCAACAGCTTGATTTCCAGCATGACCGAAACCCAGGACGAGGTGCAAAAGGCCCGCGGGGCGGCGGAAGTATCGGCAGATAACGCCACAACGGTTGCCGGTGCCGCCGAGCAGCTTGACGGTTCTATCCGTGAAATTTCCAGTCAGGTATCGCGTGCATCGACCATTTCGAACGAGGTTGAAGAATCTGTACGTCGGACTTCGGACACCATCGAAACCCTTAATGCCGCGGCCGATCAGATCGGAACAGTTGTCGATCTGATCGACAAGATCGCCAGCCAGACCAACCTTCTGGCCCTGAACGCGACCATCGAAGCCGCCCGCGCAGGCGAAGCCGGCAAAGGCTTTGCCGTGGTTGCAAGC
Source organism: Thalassospira profundimaris (assembly GCF_003326675.1). Classification (GTDB taxonomy): domain Bacteria; phylum Pseudomonadota; class Alphaproteobacteria; order Rhodospirillales; family Thalassospiraceae; genus Thalassospira; species Thalassospira aquimaris. The sequence continues at coordinate 7,045 of NZ_JPWF01000025.1, read as the reverse complement.
GAGGTCAAAAACCTTGCCAATCAAACCGCCAAGGCCACCGGCGATATCACCGAACAGATCAACGCGGTTCAACAAAGCACTTCGGCCGCTGTTACCGCCATTCAGACCGTGGCCGGGCAAATCAGCAATATCGTTGATTCCGTCACCGCCATTTCCGCAGCAGTCGAACAACAGGCCGCCGCAACCACCGAAATCAGCGGCAATATCAACACTGTGTCATCGGCCAATCAGGAAGTTAATCACAGCCTTGGTACCGTCAGCGATACCGCAACCAAGACCAGCAGTGTCGCAACGCAGGTATTTGAAGTTTCCAAGATGCTCAAACAAAATTCCGAACGTTTGCGCACGGATGTCGATGCCTTTGTCAGTCGCCTGACGGCGCAAACCTGATCGAATTTTCCATTTTCCGTCTTTCAGGCGCGCGGAGAAATCCCCGCGCCTTTTCTTTTTCGCCTGCCTCTGACCAGCACCGAACATGCCCGCCCAATAGAAAATAATATTCAAAATCATTCGCAATTAAAGCGATGCTTTGCTATGACATCTGCGCGCAGCACCCTTCTTTTGCGAGATTTGCAAAGATCGGGAAAACGCCGCCGAAAAATTCAAATCCCCCGTCACGCAACCATCCAGAATGCAGAAACGTTATGAAATTAAACCGTTTACTGAGTTTCGTTGCCGCCACCTTCCTCTGTGCCAATGCCGCACAGGCCGGTGAGACAATTACCCTGACCGACATTGCCGGGCGCGAAGTCACACTTGAGGTCCCCGTCAAGCATATGATCCTCGGTGAAGGCCGTTTTTTGCCATCCCTTGGCATTCTGGATCCGGAAAACCCGGTACGCTGGGTCGCGGGCATGATGGGCGAGTTCAAGCAACTTGATCCCGGATCGTTTAATCAGTATCGCGCGAAATTCCCCGAAATTGACGATATCCCTCTGATCGGGCGCAGCGGTTCGGAAAGCTTCTCGGTCGAAAAGGCCATCACGGTCGAACCCGATGTTGCGATCTTTGGCATGTCAGGCGGCCATGGCCCCGGATCGAAAAGCCACGAAATTCTGTCTGTGATGGGGGCAGCCGATATTCCGGTTGTAATGATCGATTTTCGCAGCAAACCTTTTGAAAATACGCCCAAAAGCATTCGTATCCTTGGCAAGCTGATGGGCAAGGAAGACCAGGCAGAAGCCTTTGCCAAATTCTACGAAGACAATCTCAACAAGGTCATCAGCAAGACCGCAACCCTTGCCAACAAGCCAAGCGTCTTCCTTGAAAGCCGGGTCGGCCTGACCGATCATTGCTGCGAGGCGATGGGCAATGACATGATCGGAAAGTTCGTTCAGCTTGCTGGTGGCGAGAATGCCTTTGGTGATGAAATTCCCGGCGTCATTGCACAGGTTTCGGTCGAACAGCTTTTGATCAAGAACCCGGACTATTACGTCACTACGGCGGTTGGGTCGGCCGGGTTTGATGCCGAAACCAATTCCAAACGCATCGTCCTTGGCGCATCAACCAATGCCGAAATGGCGCGCGCATCACTGGCACACAGCATGGAACGCAACGGACTTTCCGAACTTGATGCCGTCAAGAACAACCGCGTCTATTCGGTATGGCATCATGTTTACAACAACCCGATCAATGTTGTGACATTGCAGGCCATGGCAAAATGGTTCCATCCGGATACATTTTCCGATCTCGACCCGGATGCCACATTGGCCGAGTTCTTTGATCGTTTTCAGGCCGTCGACCTGAACGGAGTTTACTGGATCAGCCTTGCTGAGGCGTCATCATTGTAAATGCCATAAAAGAATATCGGACCCGATGATGAGAGAGACTTCTACCGGCGCAGCACATGCTGCGCCGTCGCTTTCCCGCCAGTATCGCCATTTCGTTTTCAAACGCATTTTCTGGCTTTGCGTTTTTCTGATTGCCCTGATCGTATCCTTTGTCGCCAATGTCATGACCGGTCCGGCGATGTTGTCATTTTGGGATGTGGTTGGCGGTATCCTTGATCCCGAAACCCTGTCGGGTGCCATGCGGGTCATTGTGTTTGACGTCCGCCTACCCTTTGCGGTTCTGGCAATCCTGATCGGGGCAACGCTTGGCCTTGCCGGGGCGGAATTGCAAACCGTGCTGAACAATCCGCTGGCCAGCCCTTCGACCCTTGGCATCATGCATGCCGCGACCCTTGGCGCGTCATTTGCCATCGTCTTTCAGCTTGATCAATACGGCATCCCGGAAAATTACATCGTACCGATCTTTGCCTTTGGCGGGGCATTGTGCGCGATCTTTCTGATCCAGATGCTGGCCGGGTTTTACGGGGCAACCATTGATACGGTTGTTCTGTTTGGCATTGCCCTTGTCTTTGCGCTTGATGCGCTGGTGTCACTTATTCAGTTCGTCGCCGATACCGACAGCCTGCAACAGATTGTATTCTGGACCATGGGCAGTCTGGCGCGCGCCAGCTGGGAAAAGATCGTAATTGTCGGTGCGGTTTTCCTGTGCTGCATCCCGTTCAGCATCCGTCACATCTGGAAGATGACCGCACTTCGGGGTGGCGAGGATTACGCAAAAAGCTATGGGGTGTCGGTTGAACGTTTAAGGATGCTTGTATTGCTGCGTGTCGGGGTTTTGACCGCGGTCGCCGTATCCTTTACCGGCGTGATCGGCTTTGTCGGTCTTGTCGGGCCGCATATCGCCCGCCTCGCCTTTGGGGAAGACCACCGTTATTACATCCCGGGCAGCATCCTTGCCGGTGCCTTTATCCTTTCGGCCGCATCCCTTACCAGCAAGTCGATTGTACCGGGCATCATGATCCCCGATGGCATTGTCACGGCCCTGATCGGCATTCCGCTGTTCCTGGCATTGTTGCTGTCGCAGAAACGTCGCGGATAAGGTGCAGGGATCAAACATGACCAAACTTGATATCCGCGATCTTGTGATTGCACATGACAAGAAAACCATTCTGTCCGACATCACCCTGACCGATTTCGCACCGGGCAGCGTCATTGGCGTGCTTGGCCCCAACGGTGTTGGCAAATCAAGCTTCCTGCGATCTTTGGCCGGTCTTGCCCCCTATGGCGGGTCGATTGCCTATGACGGGGATGAAAACCGCAAGCTCAGCCACAATCAGCGTGCGCGCAAGGTCGCCTATTTGCCGCAAACCTTGCCGCAGGCCACCAACCTTGTGGCCTATGAAGCGGTTATTTCCGCCTGCCGGGCGGTGCGCCACGATCTTTCACATCAGCACGTCGAAAACCTGACCGAGCGTGTGTTTGACCGGCTTAATATCCGTCATATCGCGTTTCAGACGCTTAACCGCATGTCTGGTGGTCAACGCCAGATGGTCGGCCTTGCCCAGATCATCGTGCGCGAACCTGACATCATGTTGCTTGACGAACCAACCAGCGCCCTTGATCTGCGCTGGCAGCTTGGTGTTCTTGATGTTGTTCGCACCCTGGTCAAAGACAAACAGGGACTGGCCCTGATTGCGCTTCATGACATCAATCTGGCAATGCGCCATTGCGACAGCCTGATTCTGTTTGGCGAAGGCGGCGTTTTATCGACCGGCACACCGCATGTCGCCATGACGCCAGATATTCTTAAGCGCGCCTATCAGGTAAGCGGCCGTCTTGAAATTTGTTCGCAGGGCTCGCCGTTTGTCATTGTCGACGGCCTTCATCATACACATGGAGACTGATCTATGTTCACCACCAAAGGATCGGTCAAAACCGGTCAAGCCGCCAAATACCTTGTGCAGCTGTGCAAGCATTTTGCCCACAAGGTCGAAGTTGATCTGGGTGAAACATCCGCCGATGTTGCCTTTCCGATGGGCCCCTGCACGATCACGGCCAGCAGCGATACACTGATCTTTGAAGGTCGGTCGGAAAAGGCCGAAGGCATCGAGAAGATGAAAGGCGTGATTATCATCCATCTCGACAAATTCGCCTGGCGCGAAGTCCCCCTTGATTATCAATGGGAAGACGGCGAAGCGTGAAAGCGCAGCGCCGTGCTCAAACAAAAACGCCAGCCTTTCGGGGCTGGCGTTTTTTTATCAGCGCAGATTGTAAATCACGGGGACCGTCAGCACGATCTTGTCCTCGGTCATGGTATCGGGAAATGGCGGGAATTGCCGCACCCGTTCAATCATCCGTTCGGTTTCGCGATCAAGGATTTTGGATCCGCTTGAAGACAGCATTCTGGCTTCGAGCACCTTGCCGTCACGGCCAATCACAAGATAGATGCTGTTCTGTCCTTCGATACCGCGACGTTTCGCCCGATCCGGATATTCACGATACCGGTTCAACATCTGTGTGACCGATGAACGGTAATCAATCATTGCCGCCTTGCTGGCCGCACCACCACCACTGCCATTTGATGACGACGCGGCCTGACTTTGGGCGACCTCGCCGACCGTGCCTTCCGAATGGGCCGAATTGACAAGCCCGGCTGGTTGCTGGACCGGTTCGGGGGTCTTTTTGACGGCCTCTGCGACCTCGACCTTTTTAGGGGCCTCGACCTTGGCGACAGGTGGCTTTGGCTTCTTGCGGACCGGAAGAACTTCGGCAAGCTGCTGAACAACGACCGGTTCGGGCTCGGGTTCCGGTTCGACAATTTCTTCGACAACCGGTTCCGGTTCGGGTTCTACCACTTCCTCAACCACCGGCTCTGGCTCCGGGATGGGTTCCGGTTCGGGCTCGACGATTTCAGGTTCCGGTTCCGGTTCGGGTTCCGGCTCCGGTTCTGCCTCGGCAATTTCTTCGGGTTCGGTTACCGGCTCTGGTTCCGGTTCAACTTCGGTCACCGGTTCCGGTTCGGGTTGCGGTTCAACCACTTCGACCGGCTCGGGCGCCATGACACTTTCGGCGGAATCGGCTGCCTGTTGATCGACTTCGGTTTCGCCGGTCGCAGACTGCCCAGCCCCAAGAGAGATACTGATACTTTGAACAGAACCGGCCCCACCCCAACCCGATGGCTGTGGTTCCGGCATCGCCAAAACAATCCCGCCCGTCAAAACAAGCCCGGTCAAGCCGGTGGCAATCAGGAAATCAACGCGTTTGGACATATCAATCCTGTCCCGCTTCGATGGCGGTCATCAGCTGAACCTTGTCGACACCAAGTTCCTGCAACCGTTTCAGCAGGGCGACAACCTTTGTCCCCTCGGTCGCGCGATCAGCCCGGATTTCAACAGGACGCCCGATATAATCGACCGGCAACATCGACGACAAACGATCAAGATCGCCCGTCAAATCATCAATGCCGATTTCGCCGGTTTTCCCGAACCACAGAACAATCGTGTCTTCCGGGCGGGCTTCGGCGGTTTGACTTGCCGGCGGGTCTACTTCGAACGGACCCAGCTTTTGCAGGCTTCCGGCAATCATGAAAAAGATCAGCAGCAGAAAGACGATATTGATCAAAGGCAACATCGGTTCCTGAACCGGTCCGTCCTCGGCGATCTGGATGCGGCGCTTCATTCGATGAACTCCACATCCGTCACTCCGCCACGGCCCAGCGTATCCATCACATCGACCAGATGTTGCAGATAGGCCCCGTTTACCGGGCGCAGACGCACCGGAGAACCATTGTGGTCACGTTGAAGGGCAGTCACCAGCCCGGACAGCGCCACGGCCTCGCCATTGATGGAAAGACCGCCATTGGCATCGACATTGACTGTTACCGGGCGCACATCGCTTTGCCTGGTTGATTTGCCATCGGTGATGCTGACCGACATCTCGAAGCCCTTCCAGTCCAGGAAGCTTGATGCCAGCATGAAGAAGATCAGCAAAATGAAGACAACATCAATCAGCGGGGTCAGACCGATCATCGGTGTTGAACCGCGATTACGTTCGCGCAATTGCATCGATAAATTCCAGCAGATCAGTTTTATTCGGCAGCGCTACGAAGGTCGGTCACGTTGGTAACCCGCAAAGTGGCCTTGTGGGCCAGTTCGCTGCGATTGACCACCATGGTGCAGACATCTTCCATAACGGCCGCAGCGCGGTTAATAACGCCCTGCATCCACATGTGGAATGCAGTTGCCGGGATCGCGACCACCAGACCGATTGCCGTGGTCAGAAGCGCCAGCCAGATACCGCCGGACAGAACAGACGGATCAATGCGGCTGCCCGCCCCTTCCATTTTCTGGAAGGCCTCGATCATGCCCATCACAGTTCCAAGCAATCCAAGAAGCGGGCTGAGAACGGCAATCGCCGACATGATGCGAAGACCACCATTAAGTCCGTCCACTTCCTTGCGTGCGCGTGCGGCAATCAGATCGGATGCCGCTTCGCGTTCACTGGCCGTTGCCACCGAAAGAGCCATGCCCGACAAACCGATGCGTGCAGCCGGATGACGACGACGCGACAGAAGGTTTGCGGCCTTGCCTTCTTCGCCGGCACTCAGATGATTTTCGATATCGCGAACAAAACCGTCGGCAAAGACACCCTGACGCAGGAAGCCGACCAGCTTGTAGAAGAACAGAACAAGCCCGATCAGCGCCATTGCCGCCAGAATCCAGCCGACAACACCCGCACGGTCAACCTGTTCGATCACCGGCAGGCTGGTAAACCCGTCAGCAAACGAACCGGTCCCGGTCGTTGCCATCGTTTCCACCGGAAGTCCCGTATCGGGATCGACCATGACGGTCCCGTCGGCGGACAGGGTTCCGGTCGCAGAAGCATCAGGTGCCAGTGCGCCATCGGAAGCAAGCGGGGTTTGCGCATCATCAGATACGGCCAACGGATTTACGGGGTCAGACATGTAACTTTTCCGATCAAATAGACGATCAGCACCAGACGTCCTGCTCTGGTGCATTTGAAACTGATTTGCATTCTTTACAGGAAATAGAATTGCGATGCAATCGCAACTAATAAATCTGACAGCTTTTTCGCGCATGGCTGCTGCGCAGATGGCAAAAGCAACACCGATGAATGATCAGGAACGGAAAAGTCAGGACGGGAAATGGTGCCCAAGGGCCAGATATGCAAAACCCCCGGAACTTCTAGGTTCCAGGGGTTTTGAATTGGTGAGCCCGACAGGATTCGAACCTGTG
>NZ_JPWF01000024.1 GCF_003326675.1 Thalassospira profundimaris | reverse complement strand
CTGCCCCGTTTTGTTTTGTCGATTTGCCGGTTATTCAGGCCGGGCTGAACAGTTTCAGCAAGATAATCCCTCCAAGGATCATGCAGATCGCAATCAGGCGGCCGATGCTGGCGGCCTCGCCCAGCATGACGATGCCAAAAATCACTGCACCAACCGCACCAATGCCGGTCCAGATGGCATAGGCGGTGCCAAGCGGAATGGTGCGCATGGCAAGCGCCAGCAACCAGAAACTTCCCATCATGGTCACGATGGTAAAGACGGTCGGGATGGGTTTGGTGAAACCTTCGGAATATTTCAGACCAGATGCCCAGCAAACTTCCAGAACACCGGCAATGATCAATGCAATCCAGGCCATGGGTGGCCTCCTTTCTTAAGGGGCCGTCCCCATTGGTCCTATAACGAAGCCCGGTCGTCCGGGGTTCGGGCGGCAAGCCGCAATGTCTGGGGAAAATGGTATGTCAAAAGGCAGGGTGGGACAATTGTAAAATGCGGCGCTGCAGCATGAAAATAATGCATGACCGAACGATCATCCTGACAAGCATGGGTGCGAAGGCAATTGCTTTGGGCTATGATGGCTAGATGTTTGATATTTCGTCTGAAAAGCCATTTGGAAATCGATGTCACAAGAAGCCCGCAACCCCGACAATCATGCCGTAGTCGCGCTTGGGATTATCCTTGCCGGTGGCGAAGGGCGCCGGATGGGCGGGGACAAGGCCTTTCGCGAAGTTGGCGGGCGGTCCTTGATGGCAATGGCGATTGAAACAGCACAGCTTCAATGTGATGCCGTGATGATTTCATCGAACCAAACACCGGATGTCTTTTCCCAATTCGGTTTGCCGGTGGTGGCAGATGTCCCGAAGCCGGGGCAGGGGCCGCTTGGCGGGGTATTGGCCGGATTAGGGGCATTGCCCGACGGTATTGACTGGCTTGTGACATTTCCGGTGGATTGCCCGATCTTGCCTGCCGATCTTGTGATCAGGCTGATTTCGGCGGCGAGTGATGCCGGTGTTGGGGCTGCTTTTGCCCGCCATGCCGGGCGTGATCATTATCTTTCATCGGCTTGGCATCGCGATAGTGCGTCTGTTATTGCGGACTTACTTGGTCGTGAGGAACGGCGTGTGCGCGGGCCACTTGTTGCAATGAATGCGGTTGCCGTTGATTTTGATAGTTCCGATCAGCCAGCGCTTTTTGCCAACGCCAACACCCCCGACGATCTGACATATCTTGGCGCCATCCTTGGTGCATCATAAGGCCACCGGATGCCGTGCCGGGTAAGCCGCCACGGATCAGTGTTTCGGATTGTTCCAGCGGGTATAGAATGCCTCAAGCTCCTGACGGTTTTCGGGGCTGGTCAGTAGGGCATTAACCGCATCAATGATCTGTTTGGCCTGCTGTTTGTCACCGCTACATGAAATCGGAAGCGAACGGGTCGGTACGCCCATGATTGGTACCGGGATGGCAGTCCGCTCAAGATTGCCCACTTCGCGGTAGTAACTGACATTCACCTGATAGGTGATGAAGCCATCAATCCGCCCGACATCAAACAACCTTACCGTCATTTCGGTTGTTCCGGCACTTTGGGTCATTTTAGAGCTCATGAAATCCTGAACGCCGGGGACCAGTGCCTCGTCAAAGCGGAAGCCGACCGGCATACCGATCGACAGTCTGTTTTGTTGAGCAAGAAGTCCCAGATCAACCGATCCTTCCCGCATCGCATATCGCAGCTCGGGGAGCTTTTCGGGTGAGATAAAAAGTCGAAGCGGATGAATTTCAAGGATCGGACCAGAAAAGGTCAGAAAATCCCGCCGATGGGGACTGTCATAGAGAAAATTCGAACAGATGAATTCCCCCTTGGCCATGTCATCAAGTGCCTTGGGGATCGGGATCATCCGTTTTTCATGACGATATTCCGTCAGATGATCAATAAACCAGTCTGTCGTAAGTTGCAGATACCCATCACCCGCAGACGGACCTTCGATGATGACAGCCGGGGCCGATGGTGCCAGTTGCCAGACAATCAACGGATCATCGGGTTCGGCGGCATTGGCAAATTGGGTAACGATCAAAAGCAGGGGCGCGCAAAGGAACCGGCATCCTTTTCGTCCGCAAACCGCAAGATATCGTATCACTGATCCCACGCCACATCCCCGCATTCGTGCATTAGGATTATGTGTTAATCAGGGATGCGATATCAAGTCAGAATGCCAATCGGACAAGGCCGTATTTCACTTTACGGAGCATGCCTGCCAAGGCGTCCAGGGCTTATAATTTTCAAAGAAACTGGCAAGGAATTGATCAACCCGTTCGCGGTTGGCAGCACGTGCCGTGGGATCAAGGTCCTTGTCAAATTGTGCGCAATTCTTTTCAACCGCATCGCCGATGGACTTCCAGTCGACATGTTCGTTATGGCCCGGCAATCCGGTTGCGACTGCACACCAGCCAACGGCCTCGGCGGTATCCTCGACCGATCTTGCTTCCTCGGCAAGATAGGCGGCAGCCCGCATTTCGCCACGCTGGGCAGCTGCGCGCAGATATTGATAGCGCCCGCTGTCAGTTTTGGTGAAACGGTTGGCCAGAAGGGTTGCCGCACGCGGATCGCCAAGTTCCCATGCTTTTTCAAGCAATGCCTTGGCATCATCGGCTTTGCCCTGATCAAGTGCGTCAAGCGCCAGCCACAGCATCGCCTGCGTTTCGCCCTGATCCGCACTTTGTTGATAAAGCGCGCGGATATGGTCCTTGGGTGCACGCGATGCTTCTAGTTTGCGCGCCATGATGATGCTGGCATCGGCTTGCAGGTTCAGAGCAGCCTTTTGCATCATGTCCCAGCCGTCTGCTTCGTTGGCGGTCATGCCTGCGCCATTGATCATCTGACAAGACAAAAGATATTGCGCAGTAGCATCGCCGTTTTCGGCAAGCGGGGCAAAAATGCTTGCCGATTTTTCAAACTCGCCATGGCGATAGGCCGTCATGCCATCATCAAGTGCCGATGCAGCCATCGCCGGTGCAAAGGCCGTGACTGACAAAGTGGCAAGCACCATGGCAGACGGCGCCAACCGGCGGCGCGATGCATTGATACGGGGCAGAGACGACAAGCGGGAAATGATTTTTTTCATGGTGTTCTGTCTAACATCTTTGCTGCGATAAGGTGGTAAAAAAGTACCGGAACCAGATGACATATTCGGGGTCGGACAGGCCATCTGGCTCCGGTCAGGTGCGCTCATCGCAGGGAGGAAGAATTGAATATCGGCACATGTGACTGATGTGCTGGTTGTTCGGATCGAATGGATGCCAGAAATTCACGGACGCGTGCGCCAAGATCATCGGACTGTGTCCGCAAGCGATCAGTTGCCAGTCGCAAACCATCCACAGCCTGAAGGTTATCATCCGCAGCACTACTGACCTGTGCGATGGTGCCATTCATTTCACTGGCAGCGGTGGCTGATTGTTCGACATTGCTGGCGATCTCGGCGACGAAATTCTGTTGGTCGCTGACCGCCTCAGACATTTCGCCAACGGTTTCATGAATGCCGGTGATGCTGTCTCGGATGCCTGCAATCGCCTGTACCGCGATGCCCGTCGTGGATTGAATTTCCGTGATCCGTTCGGCGATGCGGTCGGTGGCCGATCCGGTCTGATTGGCAAGGTTTTTGACTTCCTGGGCGACCACGGCAAATCCCTTGCCTGCTTCACCGGCACGGGCAGCCTCGATAGTGGCATTAAGCGCCAAAAGATTGGTCTGGGCGGCGATATCCTGAATAAGGTTCAGGATTTCACCGATCTCCTGCGCGCCGGTTTCAAGTTCATGCATGGTGGCGTTGGTGCGCTGGGCGGCTTCGACGGCACTTGTCGCGGCCCCCACCGATTGCCGGGCGCGATGCCCGGTATCACGCACCCGGTCAGACAGTGATTGGGCAGCATCGGAAACAGACGCCATATTGATTGAAATTTCTTCGGACGCCCCGGCAACGCCGGTGGCATTGGTCGAGGCAATCTGGGCGTGATCGCGAACCTGATTGGATGTGGCCTGAATGTTTTCGGCCTCGCGGGCGACGTCTTTTGCGACCTGCATGATCGATGCCTCGAATGCATCGGCCAGATCAAGCATATCCTGACGGCGTTTGGCCTCGGCCAGTTCGCGTTCACGGGTAACTTTTTCCTCGGCCTGTTGGGCGGCAAGGCTGGTTTCACGGAATTGTCCAAGGATTTCGGCCATGCGACCGATTTCGTCGCGACCGGTGTCCTTGACCTCTGTGCTCAGATCACCATTGGCAACCTTGCGCATGGCGTCAATCACCCGAAGCAGACGCTTGATCAGGTTCCTTCGCACATAAAAGATCAGGATTGCCAGCGATATCACCAGAACCGAAAGCCCGATAATCGCGATCAGGCGCTGATCCTTGACCACCTGTGACAGGGCGTTGGTTGCATTGTGATCAACCTCGGCCCGCTTGCCATCAACCATAAGCGAGATGGATTGTGAAAGGGCCTCGGCCGTTGCAAGGGTGGCATCAAGGGTCTGTTCCGTGCGGTACTGGTTGTCCCATTCCGTTTCACGCAAATCAAAAACGCTGTTACTGCCTGCACCATATGCCAGTAGCGCCTTGGCAAGATCGCGGATTTTTTTGCCATCGTCATTGTCGGGAAGTTTTTCCAGCGCATCGGTAATGCGCAGTTCCGCCCAGCTCCACTGGTTGCGAACCTCGTCCATGGCTTCGCCTTCTGGGACGGCAATCGCCGCGGTCAGCATTCCAAAGGCAAGGTTCACATTGGCGCGGATTTCTGCAATCAGCTGTGAGAATGCGATGGTTTCTTCAAGCTTGGCGGCGGCATCGCTGTTGCCATTTGACACGCGCGAGATGCCTCGCGCGACATCAATATCAACAACCTCGATCAGCGGGCTGATGAATTCCGACAGATCACCATAGGCAAACATCATATCAAGCGTCAGGTCACCACGCAGTTTCTCGATTTCAAGACGCTTGGTTGTCAGGGCGTGAAGGGTGTCACGACGGGCGACGATATCGTCAAGCTGTGCGGTCAGGGTCGCAACCGCGTCAACCAGTTGCGGTTCCGGGGCGCTGTCATTTGGTGCACCATCTTCGCCGGTGGCGTCCGGGACTGGCGGCGCGATATCAATCATTACCGGTTCGGGATTTGCATCGGCGATTTCGGTCAGACGCGCACGGGCATCGCTGATCAACTGATCAAGGCTGCTTTCGGTTTGCGTCAACTCATCGACATTGCGCGAAGCCGCCAGAACAGGCGCTTGTGCGGCAAGACCGACACCGTTCATTGCCAGCTCCATCTGGCGAATGATTGAAGGCAGACTGTTGGTCGTGATATCGGCGACAAGATCGCGGCTATTGCCAAAAGAGACCCACGATACGACCGATGAAATGCCGGCCAATACCAGAATCAAGGCAAAAGAAGCCATTAGCCTGCCTTGAATGCCAAGGCCGGCGCGTCGTTTATTGATGGCGCTATTCACTGTTTCCTCCCTGTCTTGCCCGCTGTTTGATGATCGTTTGGGCAGACATTCCCGGTTCGGGACATATGCATCCGTTGTTCGGATGTCTCGGGTTCTTGTGTGGTCAATGACCTAATGGAATAGGCTTTGGTAAAATGGTTTGGGTAATAAAATTAAGGTTTCGGGCGGGACGGCCGGGGATGAAAAACATCCCCGGCACCCCCAGTAGTGTGGCTCTTAGTTCTTCTGAGCCGCACGCCATTCCGCGATCAGATCGTCATATTTGACGGTCTCACCCTGCGGTTTTTCGTTCGCCAGTTTCGGCTTCGGTGCACCGGGCTGGTCGAACCAGTACTGTGCATCACGTTCTTCGTTCAGTTTCGGTGCGCATTCGCCACCGATACCTGCACGTTCCAGACGCTGCATAACGCGGTCCATCGCAGTTGCAAGGTTATCCATTGCTTCCTGCGGGGTGCGTTCGCCGGTTACAGCTTCGGCAACGTTCTGCCACCAGAGCTGAGCCAGTTTCGGATAATCCGGAACGTTCGTACCGGTCGGCGACCACTGGACGCGGGCCGGGGAACGATAGAACTCGACCAGACCACCCCAGTTCGGTGCGATATCGGTCATTTCCTGGGTATCCAGGTCAGACTGACGGATCGGGGTCAGACCGGTCAGGGTCTTTTTCAGCGATACGGATTTCGAGGTAACGAACTGTGCATAGAGCCATGCAGCTTTACGGCGCTCAAGCGGGGTGGACTTCATCAGAGTCCAGGAACCCACGTCCTGATAACCAAGCTTCATGCCTTCTTCCCAGTACGGGCCGTGCGGGGACGGGGCCATACGCCATTTCGGCGTGCCGTCTTCGTTCACAACCGGGGTGCCTTTTTTCGCCATGTCTGCGGTAAAGGCGGTGTACCAGAAGATCTGCTGTGCGATCTGGCCCTGTGCCGGAACCGGACCAGCTTCACCGAAGGTCATGCCAGCTGCTTCTGCCGGAGCATAAGCCTTAAGCCAGTCAATGTATTTGGTCAGTGCGTAAACAGCCGCCGGGCCGTTGGCAGCACCACCACGGGTCACGCTTGAACCAGCCGGGGCGCAACCTTCAACGCGGATGCCCCATTCGTCAACCGGAAGACCGTTCGGAAGACCCTTGTCGCCAGCACCAGCCATCGACAGCCACGCATCGGTAAAGCGCCAACCCAGCGACGGGTCTTTTTTACCGTAATCCATATGGCCATAGACTTTCTGACCGTCGATTTCCTTCACGTCGTTGGTGAAGAATTCAGCGATGTCTTCATAGGCCGACCAGTTAACCGGAACGCCAAGGTCATAGCCGTATTTGTCTTTGAACTGCTTCTGCAGGTCTGCACGCTGGAACCAGTCATAACGGAACCAGTAAAGGTTCGCGAACTGCTGGTCAGGAAGCTGATAAAGCTTGCCATCCGGGCCGGTGGTGAAAGACAGACCGATGAAATCTTCGAGATCAAGGGTCGGAGAGGTAACGTCTTTACCTTCGCCGGACATGAAGTCAGACAGCGGCACAACCGCGTCGTAACGCGAATGGGTGCCGATCAGGTCCGAGTCATTGATATAGGCGTCATAGATGTTACGGTTCGACTGCATCTGGGTTTGCAGTTTCTCGATAACGTCGCCTTCGCCGATCAGATCATGGGTCAGGTTGATCCCGGTGATTTCCGAGAAAGCCTTGGCCAGAACCTTGGACTCATATTCGTGCGTGGTGATGGTTTCAGACACCACGTTGATGTCCATGCCACGGAACGGCTCGGCTGCCTTGATGAACCATTCAAGTTCGGCCATCTGGGCATCTTTGTTCAGGCTCGACGGCTGAAACTCGCTATCGATCCATTTTTTTGCCGCGTCAGTATACTGGTCAGCCATTGCCGGGTTTGCCAGCACAGCAAGACCAAGAGCGACTGCAACGGCACTGCCTTTAATAACGCTCGAAGCGCCTTTGGCTTTAACGATCATGTCGTTTTCTCCCTGGTTGTCTTCCTTTTGCTCATCCGGATAAAACCCGGTCATCAACGGCAGGGGAAGACAGACAACCCACCGCGATGAATATCAAAGGAACGGCACTGCAACGATCACAGCACCGTTCCCCATGATCATCCCCAGCGCATCACAATGACGAGCCAGGCCAGTGCGATTACCGAACCGATCCAAAGCGCGATGTCGGTAAATGCCAGCCATCCAAGATGGATGTAAGCCGCACCCAAAAGACTGATAAACAGACGGTCACCGCGCGTGGTGGTCAGCGGCAAGAAGCCGCGCCGTGGAACGGTTGGTGATACCGCCTGCCAAATTCCCATTCCGATCAGCATCAATATGATGCAGCTGAAAAACACAGCGGTAATCGGGGTCCAGGCCATCCATGCCATGTTGAAATTCCTCCTGTTTTCCGATTACACGCGACCCATGGCGAAACCTTTGGCGATGTAGTTGCGAACGAACCAAATCACCAAGGCACCCGGGACGATTGTCAAAACACCTGCTGCGGCAAGAACACCCCAATCAAGGCCCGACGCCGAAACGGTACGGGTCATGGTTGCTGCGATCGGTTTGGCTTCGACCGATGTCAGGGTGCGGGCCAGAAGCAGCTCAACCCAGCTGAACATGAAGCAGAAGAAGGCCGTAACACCGATGCCCGAACGGATCAGCGGCAGGAAGATCGTGGCAAAGAAGCGCGGGAACGAGTAACCATCCACATAGGCGGTTTCATCGATTTCCTTTGGAATGCCCGACATAAAGCCTTCAAGGATCCAGACTGCCAGCGGCACATTGAACAGGCAGTGTGCAAGGGCCACAGCAATATGGGTGTCAAACAGGCCGACACTTGAATAAAGCTGGAAGAACGGCAACAGGAACACGGCCGGCGGTGCCATACGGTTGGTCAGAAGCCAGAAGAACAGATGCTTGTCGCCGGTAAAGTTGAACCGCGAAAATGCATAGGCAGCGGGCAGGGCGACGACGAGCGAGATCACAACGTTGATCCCGACATAAATCATCGAGTTGATATAGCCCGTATACCATGCCGGATCGGTCAGGATCGTCGCATAGTTGGCCAATGTCGGATTATCCGGGAACAGGGTCATTGCGCCCAGGATTTCCGTATTGGTCTTGATCGACATGTTGAACAGCCAATAGATCGGCAGCAACAGGAACAGAATGTAAAGAAGAAGTCCGATATGTCGTTTCTGGAACTGCATTTTATTGTTCCCCCTGCTTTCCGGCGTTCATCACGACGGTATAGAAAACCCAGCAAACCAGCAGAATGATCAGGAAGTAGATCAGCGAGAAGGCCGCTGCCGGACCAAGGTCAAACTGACCAACTGCCATCCGGGTCAGGAACTGGCTGAGGAAGGTGGTTGCGTTGCCCGGACCACCACCCGTAAGGACGAACGGTTCGGTATAGATCATGAAGCTGTCCATGAAGCGCAGCAGAACGCCAATCACAAGAACCGACTGCATTTTCGGAAGCTGGATAAAGCGGAACACAGCCCAGCGTGATGCACCGTCAATCTTGGCCGCCTGATAATAGGCATCCGGGATCGACCGCAGACCGGCATAGCACAGCAGAACAATCAGGCTGGTCCAGTGCCACACATCCATGACAAGAACGGTGACCCAGGCATCCATCGGGTTCTGGGCATAGTTGTAATCAATCCCCATCAGGTTGATCAGATAACCACCAAGCCCGATATCGGCACGGCCAAAAATCTGCCAGATGGTGCCAACCACGTTCCATGGAATAAGCAGCGGCAGGGCAAGCAGAACCATCGATGCCGATACGCCCCAGCCTTTGCGCGGCAGGGTCAGGGCAACTGCGATGCCCATCGGAATTTCGATGAACAGAACGCTAAGCGTATAGATGATTTGACGGATCAGGGCATCATGCAGGCGGCTGTCGCCCAGAACCTGTTCGAACCACTCGGTTCCGACAAAGAAACGGGTTTGCGGATCAAAAATGTCCTGAACGGAATAGTTCACAACCGTCATCAGCGGGATGATCGCGCTGATGGCGACGATAAAGAACACTGGCAGGACGAGGAACCAGGCCTTGTTGTTGGTAATCTTGTTCATTTCCCCATCCCCCCTTACGCGACCAACTGACTGTCGGCGTAAAGCTTGGTCCATTCCGGTGCAAAGCGCAGAATGCCGGACTGCCCGACAACCTGTTCATCTTCGCCAAGCTTGACCTTGATTTCCGACGCACCAAACCGGGTGGTCGCGATCTTGTATTGACCAAGGTCCTCGACCTTGACGATGTTGACTTCAACGCCGTCGCTGCCTTTGGTCGAACCAGCGGTTTCAAGGGTCAGGAATTCCGGACGAATGCCCAACTCGATCTTGCCGCTTTGTTTGGAAATGGCCGCAAGGTGACGGTCCGAAAGACCGATACGCTGACCATCGACCCAGGCTGCACCATCATCGATCTTGCAATCCATGATGTTCATGCCGGGGCTTCCGATGAAGTAGCCGACAAAGGTATGGGCCGGATTTTCAAACAGTTCCTGCGGGGTGCCAAGCTGTACGACCTTGCCGCCATACATGACGACAACCTTGTCCGCAAAGGTCAAAGCTTCGACCTGATCATGGGTGACATACACCATGGTCGGGCGCAGCTTGTTGTGAATTTCCTTAAGTTTGCGGCGCAGAACCCATTTCAGATGCGGGTCAATCACCGTCAGCGGTTCGTCAAACAGGATGGCCGAAACATCGTCACGGACCAGACCACGCCCAAGCGAGATCGTCTGTTTTTCATCGGCACCAAGGCCACGGGCCTTTTGTTTCAGCTTGCCGGTCAGATCAAGCATTCCGGCGATTTCACGCACACGGGCATCAACGCGTTTTTCGTCAACACCGCGGTTGCGCAGCGGGAATGCAAGGTTGTCATAGACCGTCATGGTGTCATAGATGACCGGGAACTGGAAAACCTGTGCGATGTTGCGGTCTTCCGGTGCCAGATTGGTGACATCCTTGCCATCAAACAGAACCTGACCATGCGACGGCGTCAAAAGGCCGGAAATAATGTTCAGAAGGGTGGTCTTGCCACAGCCCGACGGGCCAAGAAGGGCGTAGGCCCCGCCGTCTTCCCAGACATGTTCCATGCGACGAAGGGCATAATCCTCGTCCGTTTTCGGATCGGGGAAATATGAATGCGCAAGGCTTTTAAGATCAATACGTGCCATTTTTCTGTCTCACCTTACGCCGCTTTGCCGTTGGAAATTTCGACCGGCGGTGCGGCCACGAGTTTACCGTTTGCATCAAAGGCAAACAGACGTGTCGGATCGACATAGAACGACGTGGCTTCGCCCAGACGCGGGTTGTGAACACCTTCTTCCTGAATGACCCAGGAAACATCGTTGAAATGCACGTGGACAAAGGTTTCCGAACCGGTGATTTCGGCCAGTTCAACCTGTCCCTGCATGGCAATCGTGTTGTCGCCGGTCGGATCAACCGACAGGTGGTTGGCACGGATACCAAGGGTGTAATTTCCGTTCGCAAGACCCGAAAGATGCCCGGTCAGCGGAACCTGATGACCCGACTTCATAAAGATCGCGCCATCGCGGACTTCGGCATCGACAAGGTTGATCGGCGGATCGGAAAAGATCAGGCCGGTCTCGACATAGGCCGGGTTATGGTAAACCTGTGTGGTCGGGCCAAACTGGGTCACGCGTCCCTGATGCATGACCGCGCATTTCCCGCCCAGCAACAGGGCTTCCATCGGTTCGGTCGTGGCATAGACAACAATGGTGTCGCGTTCCGCCAAAAGGTTCGGGATTTCTTCGCGCAGTTCTTCACGCAGTTTGTAGTCAAGGTTGACCAGCGGTTCGTCAAGCAACAGCAACTTGCAATCCTTGACCATGGCGCGTGCCATGGCGGTGCGCTGCTGCTGACCACCGGAAAGCTCCTGTGGCAGACGATCAAGCAGATGTTCGATATGCATCAGCTCGGCGGTCGAACGCACACGCTTTTCGATCTCGGCCTTGTCCACGCCCTGAAGCTTCAGGGGGGATGCGATATTGTCAAAGACATTCATCGACGGGTAGTTGATGAATTGCTGATATACCATGGCGACATTGCGCTTTTGCACAGCCATGCCGGTGACATCAACATTATCAACCAGAATGCGACCGCTGCTTGGCGGTTCAAGCCCCGCCATGATGCGCATCAGCGTCGTCTTGCCAGCCAGGGTCCGTCCCAGAAGGACGTTGAATGATCCTGGTTCCAGCGTCATTGACACATCATCGATGTGGGACTCCCCTCCCACGGTCTTGGATATGTTTTCAAGCGTAAGGGTCATTTTCCACTGTTTCCTTCGCCCGTTTTCACGGTGTTTTTTGATTTCGGTTCCGTTGCGAACCATTGGACAATGGCATTACGCGTCTCATCCGATAGGTGCAGCCCCAGTTTGGAGCGGCGCCACATAACATCCTGGGCCGTTCGTGCCCATTCGAAATCCACCAGATAGCGCAATTCACATTCATACACGTCATCCCCCAAATGCGTTCCTAGCCCATTGAGGTCCGTCGCGTTACCAACAATCCGGTTGGTGAGTGTGCCGTAGTTTTGCACGTAGCGGTAGATTTGTGCGTCGGGAATCCACGGAAACTTCTTGTGCATCGCGGTAAGATAGCGTTCGAAATCCGCGCCCGGCATGTCGCCCCCCGGAAGTGCCCTGGTGGCGGTCCAGCGGGTATCTTCGTGGTCAAGCAAAGGGCAAAGCTTGGTCATGGCTGATTCAGCAAGCTTGCGATAGGTCGTGATTTTGCCGCCATAAATGTTTAGAAGCGGCGCACCATCATCTTCGCGTTCACCACGATCAATTTCGAGAACATAGTCACGGGTAACCTGTGATGCGTCTTCGCTGCCATCGCCATAAAGCGGGCGCACACCGGAATAGGTCCAGACAACATCATCGGTGGTGATTTTCTTTTCGAAATAGCTGTTGGCAAGATCGCACAGATATTTCGTTTCTTCGTCACTGATCGCGACCTTGGACGGATCTCCCTTGTAATCGCGGTCCGTCGTGCCGATCAGGGTAAAGTTCTGTTCATAGGGAATGGCAAAGACAATACGCCCGTCCGGGTTCTGGAAGATATAGCAATATTCATGGTCAAACAGTTTCGGCACCACGATGTGGCTGCCCTGAACCATGCGAATACCCTGTTTCTTCTTGGCTTCGACCCGGCTTTCAAGCAGTTCCGCACACCAGGGGCCTGCGGCATTGACCAGTGATCTGGCTTTGATGACCTGCTCGGTGCCATCATCAATATTGCGAATGGTGACATTCCAAAGATCGCCATCACGCTTTGCCGATACGCATTCGGTTCTGGTGCGGATATCGGCCCCCAGATCGCGTGCATCCATGGCATTAAGCACCACAAGGCGCGCATCCTGGACCCAGCAATCGGAATAGACAAATGCCTTGGTCATGCCTTTGATCAATGGCGTGCCTGCCGGGTGATAGGCAAGTTTGATTCCCTCGGACCCCGGAAGTTTTTCACGACCACCAAGATGATCATACAGGAATAGGCCCAAACGGATCATCCATGCCGGGCGCAGACCTTTGACATGGGGAAGGACGAAACGCAGCGGCCAGATGATGTGCGGGGCGGCGCGCAAAAGAACCTCGCGTTCAATCAACGCCTCGCGGACCAGCCGGAATTCATAATGTTCAAGATAGCGCAGGCCACCATGGATCAGCTTGGTGCTGGCAGACGAGGTGGCGCTGGCAAGGTCGTCTTTTTCACACAAAAAGACACTCAGTCCGCGACCTGCTGCATCCCGCGCAATGCCGGTACCATTGATGCCACCGCCGATGATGGCGATGTCGAATGTTTCTGAATTGAGCAACCGAATCCTCCCTGGTGCTCTTATTTGTGACGACTGTTCTCAACTGCCGTTCCGTTATTTCACAAACGTTACGAGTGGCTAAAAATAATTGCAAGCGAAAATTATTGGGGTTTTAAATTTTCGATAATGAACTTAATCGGGCGGCCTGTAATCGACTGTAATCACAATCTATTTTTGCGGGTTGCCGGTGTCGTTGCGTTAAGATGTTGCTGGCAGACGATCGGGAAACCGGGGGTGGAATGATCGGAATCGGTAAAAAATGAAAATCCGGTCCCTTCCTGATGAAAAATGATCAAAACATGTCATGTGGCTGTCCGGGCATCCCGCAGGGTTCCGCAGGCAGGCCTGACTTGCAGGTAAACTTGACTGATCACGCCGGGCTGGATCGCATTAAGCTACATAATTGTTTGCGATTGAAAATGATTATCATTGTTGTTAGGTTGCGTCGGCTGGCAGCAGTTTGACCGTTCATACGGTCCTGCTCCTGAACCCGCGAGGGACCAACGACCAAATGATGGCGGTAAGATCCGAACATGAAGTTCTGGCAACATAGGCTTGCAAAGCTGTTTGAAGATCACAGGCGGCAGCTGGTTTCTATGGCAACGCGCCGGATCAGTGATCGGGAAACAGCCGTCGAACTGGTGCAGGATGTCTATGCCCGGCTGATGAAGGCCGGTGATCGCGGGACAGAAGAAGAAAACACAAAGGTTCTTTATGCATCGGTGCGCAATGCCGTGATTGATCATCACCGCAGCAATGCCGGACGGACCAATGTCATGAACGGCATTTTGCCCGTGCAGCTTTGGCAAAATGAAACGTCATCGCCGCAAGAACATGCTGAATCGCGCCAAGCCCTGACAGCGCTTGATCAGGCATTGCTGGAACTGACGCCCAAGGCCCGTGAAATGTTCATCCTTCATCGCCTCGAAGGCATTTCAAACGCCAAACTGGCCAAAAAATACGGAATTTCGATCAGTGCGGTGGAAAAGCAACTGGCGCGAACCATGCGTCATTGTCAGGAACGATTGGCGGCTTATCGTGATCCGGACTGAAAACTTCACCCCCGGCCCTGAGGATGTTTCCCAGCTAACCGTTATTGTCTATAGAGATGAACTGACAGCGATGATGCGGTTATCCGCGCTGACGACAAGTGGACAACAGTAAGACCGATGCAAGGCCAAGATAAACCGACCGACACGCAAAAGGACGAAGCTGCACTCTGGCATGTGAAACGTGCTGGCGGTTCGATGTCTGTCGCGCAAAAGGCCGAATTTGATGCATGGATCAATGCCGATCCGGGCAACCGGCTGGCATATGATCAGATGCGGGTTCTGTGGACGCAGGTCGAAGAGCCGGTGCGCCGCGTGTCCGAGGTTATGTCGCCGAAAAAGGCGGGTTTGAAGCGTTTGCGTGAATGGCTGTCTCCCGGTCGTGCCTTTGCAGGCGGGGCTTGCGCGGTTGCACTTGGTGCTGCTGTGCTGTTTCTCAATCCCGATATGATTGCCAATTGGCAGGCGGATATTGTGACCAGAAACGATACGGTAACCGACATCACGCTTGTTGATGGATCAATTGTCCATCTTGCGGCCAATAGTGCGATCACCACCGATTTTTCAAATGGCCGACGCGATATTGAACTGTTGCGCGGACAGGCATTTTTTGAAGTCACCCATCGCAATGGGGACCGGTTCCGGGTTCGGGCCGGGTCCACAATTGTCGAAGTGGTGGGGACACGCTTTAACGTCGATTACCTTGCCCGCGATACCGAAGTCGCAGTCGAAGAGGGCGCTGTGCGTGTTTCAACCCCCGGGGACAAGGAAGGTGTTCTGTTGGGGGCTGGGGACGTTGTCGCAATAGGGGCTGATGCATTGGTGGGGACTGTGCATCAAACCGATATCGCCGCAATTCAAGGCTGGATGCAGGGACGCCTTAGTGTTCGCAATGTCCGTGTTTCTGATCTTGTGGCACGTCTTGATAATTTCGCGCCGGGGCGTTTTGTGGCCCTTGGCGATATTGCTGACCGCACAATTTCCGGAAGTTTTCCGACCACGGATGTCGATGGATCACTGGAAACCATGGCGGCGGCAATTGGCGGAAATGTGGTTCGCACGTCACCCTGGTTGACGGTGATTTATTAGAATTGTTTATGCGATTGCGAAAAAATCGCAAAAAAGACGATTTTAATGTGAGGTGTTTTTCTTCCCGCACGTTTGTCCTTTCAGAAGCAGGGGGACCTGCCTGAATGAAAAGACTGATCATGGAGCGGGAAGTTGCATTCCAACCAGGCAATATCAAAAAAGAACGGGTTTATTTCGGGGCTGTTACTGTCATCATCCATTGCGATGACAAGCTGTTTTGTCGCCAATATCGCCAATGCACAGGCGCTGTCCAATGACCAGACCGGTCAGCAGGTCGAAATCGCACAGGCACTTTATGACTTTGATCTGACCGTAAGCTCGATTGCCGACGGCGTTGTCAAAATCGGTGATGTGTCGGGATGGCGGATCGCCTATGCGGTCGATTTGCCGGAACTTGATGGTGCGCGCGACATTCGCGGTACGATGTCGGTTCCGGCCGCAATTGAAATCCTGATCCGTGGAACCGGGCTTGCCTATCGCGAAGCCGGTAACCAGTCACTGATCCTGGTGGCAACGGGGGCGGAAGCCGGTGAAAACGGATCGGTTGCCCTTGATCCCGTTTATGTCGAAGCGATGCGTGTTGGTTCTGACCTGCCACAGGCCTATGCCGGGGGGCAGGTTGCATCGGGCGGACGTCTGGGCATGCTTGGCAATGTCGATATCATGGACGCGCCGGTCAGCATCACGAGTTACACCGCCGAACGTATTGCCGATCAGCAGGCCGAAACCATCGCCGATGTTTTGCAATATGATCCGTCAGTTCGCGCACCCAATGCAGAAACCGCCAACCTTGATACCTATCAGATCCGTGGATTTGGTGTGAACCTGTTCAATACCGGTGAGGTGTCGTTTAACGGTGCCTATGGTGTTGCACCGACCTATCGTGTGTTGTCCGGATTGGCAGAGCGGATCGAGGTTGTCAAAGGCCCGAATGCGTTGCTCAACGGTATGTCGCCGACCGGTGCCGTCGGGGGGGCCATCAATATTGTGCCCAAACGTGCCGGTGATATTGATCTTAACCGTGTGACGGCCGACTACGGTCGCGGTGAACAGGGTGGGGGCAATGTCGATGTCAGCCGCCGCTTTGGTGAAAACAATGAATTCGGTGTCCGGTTCAATGGCGGTTATCACAATGGCGATACCTTCCTTGATCACCAGACCCGTGAAACATCGCTTGGTGCGCTGGCCCTTGATTATAAGGGCGACCGTTTCCGGGCATCGCTTGATCTGATTGACCAGCGCGAAAACCTGAATGCCCCGGCACGTGAAGTTCGATTTGATTCCGGTTTTGCCATCCCCGAGGCCCCGGACGGGTCAACTAACCTGATCCAGGAATGGGAATGGTCCGATGCTGTTGATCGTTCCGGCATGATCCAGGCGGAATATGACGTGATTGATCAGGTCACGGTATTTGGCAGTTTCGGTGGTGGTCGCACCGAACTTGATCGTCTGTTCGGGACGCCCACGGTTCAGAATGCTGCGGGTGATTACACCGATAGCGGGCTTTCCTATCGCCGGTTCCAGACTGATCGCTGGTCGGCAAGTGGTGGCGTACGCACCGAATTTGAAACCGCCGCGATCAAGCACAAGCTGTCCTTTGAAGCGACCCGTTACGAAGACGAATTGCGTCAAGGCATCAGCAACGCGGCATCAAACCCGTCTGCCAATATCTACACGACCCTTGCGGTGGCCCCGATTGCGGTAAGTGCGCCGTCAAGCAAACCCAAAACATCTGAATCCCAGCTTACCGGCTATGCATTGGCCGATACCTTGGGCTTTCTTGATGATCAGGTTTTGGTAACGGTTGGTGCCCGTCATCAAAGCATTTCGGTTGATAACTACAGCAGCGGCGCTGTGAGCAGCAGCTATAATGACGATGTTATCTCGCCGATGGCGGGGGTCGTGTTCAAACCGGTCGAGACGGTTTCGCTTTATGCCAACTATATCGAGGGCCTTAATCAGGGTGATATTGCCCCAAGCACGGCGGCCAACTCTGGCGAAGCAATGGCCCCTTATGTTGCCAAACAGATCGAAGCCGGTGTGAAGCTTGATTTCGGTACGATTGGCGGTTCTGTTGCAGCCTTCCAGATTACCCAGCCTGATGGCGAAACCGATGCGGCAACCAATGTGTTCCGTGCCGACAACGAACAGCGCAACCGTGGTGTCGAACTTAATGTCTTTGGACAGGTAACAAATGATGTCCGTCTGCTTGGCGGTGTGATGTTCCTTGATTCCGAAATCACCAAGGCCGTCTCCGCAAGCAGCAAGGGCAAACGCCCGGTCGGTACACCGGAAATGCAGATCAACCTTGTCGGCGAATGGGACACGCCCTTTGTCGATGGTTTGACACTAAGCGGCACGGTTACCCATACCTCCAAACAGTTTGTCGATACCGCCAATACCCAGACCATTCCCGATTGGACGACGCTTGATATTGGCGCACGTTACAAGACGGAACTGTATGGAACGCCGGTTACCGTGCGGGCAACCGTGCAAAACGTGACCGACGAAAAATACTGGTCGGGTGTGAACCAGTGGCGATTTGTTTCACTTGGCGCACCGCGCACAGCCCTGTTGTCTGTGACTGCGGACTTCTGATGTGACTGCGCCGCGTTGGCAAATCCATCTGCTATTTGTCACCCAGCTTATTGCAATGGGGGCAATGGAAATGAGCGGGCCGTTCTGGCCCGTTCATTTGCGCATGTTGGTCCATTCTGATGACTTGTTCAGTTTTGCCAGTGTTGCGGTTTATGTCGGACCAATGGTGGGTATCATCCTGACCAGTACATTCTGGGGACGGATGGGCGACCGGTTCGGGCATAAATCAATGATGATGCGTGCCCTTCTGGGGTTGGCGGCCACCCAATTGGCGCTGGCCTTTGCCGGGGATGTCTGGTCGATCCTGATCTTGCGGTTCTTGCAAGGGGCCTGCGCGGGATTTATCGCACCTGCCCAGTCCTATGGCGTCAGCATCGAAAACCCGGCAAACCGCACCAGATTATTTGCCTATCTTCAGATATCAACCAATGTCGGGTCACTTGGCGGGGCGCTGATTGGTGGTGTTATTCTTGATCAGGCGAGCTTTTTCTGGATCAACTTTGTGGCCGGGATTTTGTGTCTTGGCTGTCTTGTGGCGGTGCTGCTGTTCTTGCCATCGGTTGCGCCAGCCAAGCAAAGGCACAGTTCCGATCATAAGGATAAATCAGACACCCGGTTCAGCATCTTTGCCACCCCCAACATTCTGGCCATTCTGGTGGTCATCGGGGTTTTGTTGCTGGCGCGCATGGTCACCCAGTCGGGCTTTTCGATGTTTGTACTCGATCGTTTTGACGTCGGGAATTGGGTTGTCGGGCTGTGTTACGGGTTGCTGGCCCTTGGCTTTGTCATCACGGCCAGTTTTTGGGCGCGATATTTCGAACAGCGTCCGGCGCATGATATCATAAAACAGATGAGTCTGGTTATTGCCGGATGTGTTCTGGTTACGCTTGTCGCAGGCGTGACCAGGTCAATCGTCGTCTTTGCTGCCATGTATTTGCTCTGGGGTGGGCTTTTGGGGGCAACGACCCCGGTTCTGACCGCCCTGATTTCACGTATCGCATCTGACCGGCAACAGGGCCATGTGCTTGGACTTGCGCAAAGCACGGCCCAGATTTCGGCGATTGCCGGAATTGCCCTTGGTGGCTGGTTCGCCCGAACTGCCGGGCTTTCAAACATCTATTTCCTTGTCGGCTTTGTCTATTTCGCCGGGCTGGTTCTGTGTGCGGTGATCTGCGCCAAAACCCGTTCGTTGACTCTGCCTGAACAACAATCGGGAGACTAAAATGAAACTGAAAATCACGGTTCGGGCCATCCTTGCCATGACGGCAAGTTTGATCCTGCATCATCACGCGGTGGCAGAAACCATCACGGTCACGGATATTGCCGGACGCCAGGTTGATGTCAACGTGCCGGTGGAACGCGCCGTTCTTGGCGAGGGACGGCAACTTTACATCATTGCGGCACTGGATCGGGAAAATCCGGTCGAACATATCGTCGGCTGGCGCAAGGACCTGATCGAAGCCGATCCGGCAACCTATCAGGCCTATTTGGCAAAGTTCCCGGCATTTGGCGAACTTCCGGCCTTTGAAGGGCTGGAGCAAAGCCTGATTGATATCGAAACCACGATTGCCCAGAAACCCGATATTGTTTTCCTTAATCTGGAAACCAAGCGCGCGGTTGAAGAAGCCGCCTATATCGAAAAGCTCGGTGCACTGAACATTCCGGTTGTTTATGTCGATTTTCGCAATGATCCGGAAACCAATACCGAACCGTCGATCCGGTTGTTTGGCAAGTTGTTTGGCAAGGAAGAAAGGGCGGAAGCCTTTATTGATTTCCGGGCCGCCGAAATTGCAGAAGTCACTGACCGATTGGCCCGAAACAATCCAAACCGCCCGACGGTCTTTATCGACCGCGCCGCCGGCTTCTATGAAGATTGCTGCCATTCATTTGGCAACAGCAATTTCGGCGCGATGGTCGAACTTGCCGGTGGGAATAATATTGCCAAGGACCTGATCCCCGGAACGTTTGGTCAGATCAATGCCGAACAGGTCATTGTTTCAAGCCCGGATCATATCATTGTCACCAGTGCGATGTGGGATGCCTATGTGCCGGGTGGTAAGTGGGTGCCGGTCGGACCGGGCGCAGACCGCGCAGAAATCCGTCAGAAACTTGAATATTATCCGACGCGCCCGGCCTATCTGGGGATTGCCGCGCAAAAGACACATGCCTTTCATGCGGTCTGGCACCAGTTTTACAACAGCCCCTATCAGTTCGTCGCAATTCAGCAGATGGCGAAATGGTTCCATCCGGACCTGTTTGCCGATGTCGACCCGGATGAAACATTCCGACAGCTTCATGACCGGTTTTTGCCGATTGACTATCAGCCGGGCTATTTCGGATCGTTGACTGACCCGGTGCAATAGAAGCTGTCAGTCAATGGCATTGAGCAAGATAAAAGGGCGGGGACCAGTCATCGGTTCCTGCCTTTTTTCTTTGGATCGGACGGATCGTTACCTTGCGGGGAACAAAGATCGCAGTTCCTGCCAAAAGGCGGGGCAAAGGCAAAGCCGGTTGCAATAATCTGGCAAAGGGTGATTTTGGTTCTGTTTGCGATTGCAAAGGGAAAAATATCTCGCGAAAATGTGGCATCAATCCCGGAGCAGACCAGATTATGGGATATCCGATCATGTCGCTCCCAATAAAGAATTCCGGAGGCACTAAAATGATTTCGTTAAAAGACCCCTCGCTTTTTACCCAGCAGGCCTATGTCGGCGGGGAATGGGTCGATGCCCCAGACGGGAAAACCGAACAGGTGACCAACCCGGCCACCGGTGAAGTGCTTGGCACCGTACCGGTCCTTGGTCGCGAAGCGGTTGCCCATGCGGTCAATGTGGCGGAGAAGGCACAGAAGCTTTGGAAGAAACGTACCGCCAAGGAACGCTCGGCCATCTTGATGAAATGGTACGACCTGATGATGGAAAATCAGGATGACCTTGGTGCGATCATGACCGCCGAACAGGGCAAACCCCTTCCTGAAGCCAAGGGTGAAATCGCCTATGCGTCAAGCTTCCTGCAATGGTTCGCCGAAGAAGGCAAACGTGTTTATGGCGATGTGATCCCGACCTTTGCCGAAGGCCGCCGTGTGATGGTTCTTAAGGAACCCGTCGGTGTTTGTGCCGCGATTACGCCCTGGAACTTCCCGACGGCCATGATCACCCGCAAGGCAGGCCCGGCATTGGCTGTTGGTTGTGCCATGGTGGTCAAGCCGGCGATGGAAACGCCATATTCCGCACTGGCCATGGCGATCCTGGCCGAACGTGCAGGCCTTCCCAAAGGTCTGTTGTCGATTGTCACCGGTGAAGCGGTGGAAATCGGTGCGGAAATGACCGAAAACCCGAAAGTCCGCAAGCTGACCTTTACCGGATCGACCCCGGTCGGGCGTTTGCTGATGCGTCAATGTGCCGATACGGTCAAGAAAATCAGCCTTGAGCTTGGTGGCAACGCCCCCTTCATCGTCTGCGAAGATGCCGATATCGATGCCGCGGTCGAAGGTGCGCTGGCATCGAAATACCGCAATGCCGGTCAGACCTGTGTCTGTGCAAACCGTCTGTTTGTCCATGATGCGGTTTATGACGAGTTCGCGGAAAAATACGCTGCCAAGGTTGCGGAAATGCCGGTTGGCGACGGTTTCGAGGAAGGTGTGATTATTGGTCCGCTGATCAATGAAAAGGCCGTAGAGAAAGTCGAAAAACAGGTTGCCGATGCTGTGTCCAAGGGCGGTCGTATCCTGACCGGCGGCAAGCGCCATGAAAAAGGTGCCACCTTCTTCCAGCCGACGGTGATTGCCGATGCCAATCGCGACATGATCGTCTTCCGCGAAGAAACTTTTGGCCCGATGGCACCGCTGATCCGTTTCCATAGCGATGACGAAGTTCTGGAAATGGCCAATGATTCCGAGTTCGGCCTGGCGTCCTATTTCTATTCGCGTGATATCTCGCGCATCTGGAAACTGGCCGAAGGGCTTGAAAGCGGTCTGGTTGGCGTCAATGTCGGCGTCATGGCGACCGAGGTTGCACCGTTTGGCGGTTTCAAACAGTCCGGCGTTGGCCGCGAAGGATCGAAATACGGCGTCGAGGATTACCTTGAAGTCAAATATGTCTGCATCGGCGGGATCGACGACTGATCAACCGGTTGCCGATATCGCAAGACATGACAAAGGGCCCTGCAAGTTGCAGCGCCCTTTTTGCTGGTACCAAGCAGATCTGATCGATCAGGCCGAAAACAGGTTTTTGCGTGCGCCAGATGTCTGTTTGTCGTTTTCTTCGCCGGTGATCGACTGGGACGATCCGGCAGGCAGTTCCGATTGCAATTCGGTAAAGACATCAAACATGCGCGGGTTAAAGGCAATCTGAGCCTGCATACGGTCACGCCGCTCGCCGCTGGTTTCTTCTTCGTCTTTTGATTTTCCAAGCTCGGCATTGGCAAGGGTATTGCCATTCAGGCGTTGCTCGATGGCCTCGGCAATGGCTTTTTCAACTGCCTGACGGCTTTTGGCGTCCATTTCGGCCAGTGAATCTTCATCCAGCCCCATGCTTTTAAGAATCTTGGCGCGCATTTCTTCGATTTTGCGATCCTCGATTTCCTTTACATAGGTGGTAAAGCCGTGTTCACGGATATAGGCCAGCTCGGCATTTTCTTCCTTCTTGTCGTCGGGAAGCGGCTGGCTGTTCGATGCGATCGTCGCGGCCTGCGAAGCAGCACTTTTGGCGCTATAGACCGTGTTGGTGACGTTCAGCAATGTGTCATACAATCCCATAAGAGCCCTCCATGGGAAAAAGATGCCGGTTGAATTTCATTCTTCCCGGTAATGTTGCAATTCGCGTGCCGCGGGAAAATCGGCTATTTTTGCCGCAATCACGGCGTGATAATTTTGTTTTGGAACAGCGGTTTGACGAAAAATGTGCGAAAAATTTTCGAAAACGAATTGTTTTTTGGTGCGATTTTTTTCTAAATAGAGCGATAAAGCCAACAGCCCGATCACAAAGACGGGCAGAACGCATGGCATCATGCAGGGTCAGAGGGCAGGGAAACTGCCGGCTCGGGAGGAAAACATAAATGACCGATACGCGTTACATCCTTGCCATTGATCAGGGAACGACCAGCTCACGTGCGATTGTCTTTGATGAGAACGGCCGATCCGTTTCTGTCGCACAGCAGGAATTCCCCCAACATTTCCCCAATAGTGGCTGGGTCGAACACGATCCCGAAGATTTGTGGAACACGGTCGTCGCCGTCTGCAAGGAGGCCCTGGCGCGTGTCGATATCAAACGGGTTGCCGCCATCGGCATCACCAACCAGCGCGAAACCACTGTTGTCTGGGATCGCAAAACCGGCAAGGCGATTTACAACGCCATTGTCTGGCAGGATCGCCGCACCGCGTCGCTGTGCCATGATCTGAAAAAGTCCGATCTGGGTCTTGAGGATGCGGTGAATGCGCGTTCGGGTCTTTTGATCGATCCATATTTCTCGGCAACCAAGGTGGCATGGATCCTTGATCATGTATCGGGTGCACGCGCACGGGCCGAACAGGGTGATCTTGCCTTTGGCACGGTGGACAGTTTCCTGCTTTGGCGTTTGACCGGCGGCAAGTCACATGCAACCGACGCCACCAATGCGGCACGCACCAACCTGTTTAACATCCGCGAAAATTCCTGGGATGATACGCTTTGCAAAATCTTCCGGGTGCCGCAAACCATGTTGCCCGAAGTCAAGGATTGCGCGGCTGATTTCGGTGTGACCGATGCCGATCTGTTCGGGGCGGAAATTCCGGTTCTGGGTATGGCGGGTGATCAGCAGGCCGCGGCATTCGGTCAATGCTGCTTTGAGCCGGGCGATATCAAAAGCACCTATGGCACTGGTTGCTTTGTGATCCTCAATACCGGGGACGAGGCGGTAACGTCACAGCATCGTCTTTTGACGACGGTGGGTTATCGCATCAATGGCAAGACAAGCTATGCCATCGAAGGCGCGATCTTTGTCGCCGGTGCGGCCGTGCAATGGTTGCGTGACGGTCTGGGCATCATCAAATCGGCTGCCGAAACCGAAGGTCTGGCAAAGTCGCTTGATGACAATCACGGTGTGTATCTTGTTCCAGCCTTTACCGGACTTGGCGCGCCCTATTGGGACCCGGATGCGCGCGGGGCAATCTTTGGCCTGACCCGTGACACCGGTCCGCGTGAATTTGTCCGTGCGGCGCTTGAAAGTGTTTGTTACCAGACATTTGATCTGTTCGAAGCCATGGCCGCAGATGGCGTGTCGCCCAAGGCGGTCCGTGTTGATGGCGGGATGGTTGCCAATGACTGGATGTGCCAGATGCTGTCCGATGTTTTGGGCATTTCGGTCGAACGGCCCGAGGTGACGGAAACCACGGCACTTGGTGCGGCCTATCTGGCCGGGCTTCAGGCCGGAATTTACCGCGATCTTGATCATATTTCGGCCAATTGGCACCTTGATGCCAGTTTCGAGCCGAAGATGGAAGCAACCCGTCGCGACGGTCTTCTTGCCGGTTGGAAAAATGCCGTGCGTCGGGTGCAAACCGATCCCGAAGCCTGATGCGCATAGCTGCATTGTCTGCCAATTGCGCCGTAAGGGTGGTAAGCATCTAAATTGCTTTGTACTATTTCAGGACGGTATCACTGATGCCGTCCTTTCTTTTTGCGCGATTTGCGGGATATGGGGTCTGTTTTCGCGCCTTGCTTTACAGGGATGCCGGGGGAAATATGCTTGATCTGATCGTTGGAAAAGTCGGACCTGTTTTTTTAACGATCATGTGCGGCTTCCTGCTGACCTATGTAAAGGTCATCTCGCGCGAGGGGATTCCGTTCCTTGCCAAAATCGCGATGAATGCCTTTATCCCGGCAATGTTGTTCCAGACCCTTTCCAAATCCGATATCAGCGCGCATTTCGATTTGCGCCTGTGGGGAAGCTATTATTCCGGCGTGCTGGTCAATTTCGCGATGGTCTTTGTCATTGCGCGTTTGTGGCTTAAGGCCAGAACCGACGAAGGTGCTGTGACGGCGATGGGCGGGGTGTTTTCCAACATCGTTCTGTTGGGCATTCCGCTGGTACAGGCCGTATATGGCGAAGAAGGTCTGGTGCCGGTTCTGATCATTTTGTCGATCCATCCGCTCAGCCTTTTGGGCATGACGATCATGATCGTCGAAGGATCGCGCAGTGGCGGGGATGGTCACTGGTTGCCCAAGGTCGGGCGCAGTGTCTTGCGAGTGCTGAGAAACCCGATCATCATTGCGATTATTCTGGGTGTTCTGGCATCGCTGTTTGGCATCCGGATGCCGGAAATGATTGATGGAACGTTCGAGCGGTTCCGCACCGCTGGTCCGACGGTTGCCCTGCTTCTGGTGGGCGCCGGGCTTTACGGGCAGTCCGTTCGTGGCAACCTCAGTGCCAGCTTGCTGTGCACGGTGGCAAAGATGGTTGTGCAACCGATCCTGGTCTTTTCGGTCGCGCATTTCATTTTTGATCTGCCACCCTTGCAGCTGACCATCCTGACCCTTGTTGCCGCCCTGCCATCCGGGGCCAATGTCGCGATTATTGCGGGCAGCTATAATGTCTGTATCGACCGCTCGGCCACGACGATCCTTCTGACCACGATCATCAGCATGATCACCTTGCCGCTTATCGTGCTCTATGCCGGTGGCCTTTAATCAGGCCCCGGTTGGTCAGGCGCCAGCTAATCAGGTACTGGCAGCATCAAGGATTTGCGACATCAGATTGATCTCGGCCTCGATACCGGGCATCAGCGGATCAGCAATGCCGGTTGATATGGCCCGGGCAAAGCTATTGATGGCGGCTTTTTGACCTTTGTCCTGCCCGAAACGTTTGCGCATCACGGTTCGGCCATTGACCGTAAGCTTGTGCCAGTCGATCAGTTGCGCATCGAAACCCGGCGCATCAATTTGCAACACTTCCTTGGCTTCGCGCCGGTTGGTGTGAAGATAGCTGATCTCGCCAACCGAACCGTCGGCAAAACGCAAAGTCCAGATACTGTCACCGTGCTGGCGGTCGAGCCAATGGCAGTCGATGTCTGATACCTGTGCCGCGCACAGGCTTATGATCAGATCAATGAAATGGCTGATCTCGCCAATGGTGCGTCCACCCTGTGTCGGGTGATGCAGCCAATGATCACGGGGAAGGGGCGATACCCGGACCCGGTAACGGAAGTGCTTTGGCCCTGTGGGCAAAACATCACGCAATCTTGCACTCATCGGGGCATAACGCCGGTTATGTCCGACCATGAAGATGATGGGGGCGGGGGATGACGCAACCTGATCACGTAAAAGGTCAATATTCCCCCGATTGATCGCAACCGGTTTTTCCAGCCAGATATGCTTACCCGCCGCCATTGCGCTTGCCGCAAGTTTTGCGTGACTGTCGTGACGGGTGGTGATGATCACGGTGTTAATATTTACATCCACCATGATGTGTTGGGGCGATGACACTGCCTTGGTATTCGCGAGTTTACGGGCCATCGCCATTGCCGAAATCCCGTCCCGTGAACAGCAGGCCGTTATGTCGACATCACTTTGCTTGATCAGGTGCGGCAGCAATCCGGATCCCGAATAGTTCCCGGTGCCAATCAAACCAGCTTTGATGCTGCCAACCGGTGTCGCGCGATTGACTGCGTGTTTGATCTGATTTGGTTCCGGGGACGGGGACAGCGCATAGCGCACCAAAGTTGCCAACTGATCGGACTTGGGGCCTTTGGCAAAATGATCGGCGATATCTTCAAAGCCAATTTCGCTGGTGATCAATGGCGCGGGATCTAGCCTGCCATCTTTCATCAATTCAAGTGCGGCCTGCATGTTGCGCTTGATGGTCCAGCGGACATAACCCAGCGGATAATCCTGTCCCATTTCCTCATAGGCCGGGTCATAGCGGCCGGGGCCATAGGACCGGACTTGCTTGATGCTGATTTCCTTGTCGTAAAGCACTTTGCGCTGCCCGCTGATCCCGACATCACCAACGCAAATGATGGTTCCTCGGTCCCGACAGATGCGGGCGGCGTCGACAATAAGTGTGTGCGCACCATGTGCAGGCGCGCAGATATAAACCGCGTCATAGCTGTCGGACGTGGCGTCTTTGCATTGGGCAAGGCATGTCCGTACACCAATGTTTCGGGCGATTTGTCGTCTGAAATGATCGGGTTCAATGATGTCGGCAATCGCGCCCGATGCATGTGCGCATTGCGCCATCATTTGTCCGATCAAACCGGCACCCATAATCGCGATGCGATCACCAATCGCGCTTTGCCCTTGCCGCAAGCCGTGAAGGGCAAGGGCATAAAGGGTGGTGAAGGCAGCACTCTGATCCGGTACTTCGTCGGGAACCGGGCAGGCGAGGTTCATGGGGACCCGGTTCCATTGCGCATGACGGGCACTCCCCATTCCGGCAATTGCAACGCGCTGACCCGGGGTGAAATGATTTTGCGCGCTTTGACCGATGGCACATACCCGGCCAACGGCGCAGTAACCCAGTGGCATCGGGCGATCAAGGCGATTGCGTACCTTGGAAACTGTGGTGCCCAATCCTTCGCGCGTCAGGGATTTAAGGGTTAAGGCCACAAGGTCGGGACGTTGCCATGCCTTTTGCCAAAGGGATGCTTTGCTTTGTTGGGCCTGGGTGAATTCGGTGCCGGGGCTGATCAGGCTGAAATTGGTTTGGACAAGGATGTCATGATC
Organism: Thalassospira profundimaris; assembly: GCF_003326675.1. Classification (GTDB taxonomy): domain Bacteria; phylum Pseudomonadota; class Alphaproteobacteria; order Rhodospirillales; family Thalassospiraceae; genus Thalassospira; species Thalassospira aquimaris. Next base: position 8,542 of record NZ_JPWF01000024.1, on the reverse strand, counting down.
GCCGGGCGTGGGGATCGGACAATCGGCAAGTGCTATTTTGCGTTCCCCGGAAAAACGCAGCAGGGCCTTCATCTCCGTCATAATCATCCTTTATCTATAAAGGGTTGAATATTGTATTGATGATTAAACCACATGAGATGCCTCTTGGTCGATCCGTGATTGACGCGGGCACGGCGCAGGTTTAGCAAGATGGCAGACTCAATTTGGAACCGCTTACCATGCAACAAACTGTTCAAGCCGGGCATTGGCGTGATCGCGTCCTTGGCTTTGCTGCCATCCTGTTTGGCCTTTCTGCGCCGCTGTTTTTCTTTGGGCGCACCGGCTTGGGGATCGGGCTTGGTTTGTCACTGATTGCGGCCCTTGCATCGGCTGATCATGGCGAAGCCTGGCGCAAGATGCGGGCGGATATCGCGACCCCGATTGGCTTGCTTGTCTGTGCGGCACTGGTTGCGTTCCTTGTCTCTGCCGCTTGTTCGATCATGCCGGGAAAATCGCTTGAAACCTGGACCGGGCGTTTCGCGATGATGGCGGGCATCTGGTATCTGATGCGTCTGATTGAGCCCAAGGCACGTTTGGCATGGGATGCCTGTATCTATGGGGCAATTGCCATTGTTGGTTATTGTATCCTTGCCATACTGGTTTATCCGGAAATGCTGTCCATCAAGGCGTTGCGGGAACCGGATTTTGCCTTTGATATTACCCGCCGCTTGAAACCGGTTGGCAGTTTCCTGATTTTCGGGGCGATGTTGCTGGTGTTTGATGCCATCGACCGTAAGGGTATGCGGCGATATGTCTCGATCCTTGCCGCCCTCTGCATCTTGCCGGTTCTCGAAGAATCTCACGGGCGCGCAAATGTTGCTGCGATGATGGCGGCGGCCTGTGCTGTTGGCTTTTGCGCAGTCCTTTTGATCCAGTCACGGGTTCTTAAGATCGGTGTTCTGGTCGGGGTTACCGGTGTCTGTGTGGTTGCCCTGACATGGCTTAGCGGTGTGACAAGCAATTCAAGCAGCTTGATGGGGTTTGATGCCTATCTGCCGACATGGCTTGTTGATATTCACCGCCAGATGATCTGGAAATTCGCCTTTGGCCATGTCTTTGATCATCCGTTGATCGGGTATGGGATCAATGCATCGCCCTGGGTTCCCGGTGCCGATGAAATGGCGGGGACATCAAATCAGACCGTTCTTCCCGGTCATCCGCATAGCTGGTTTATGGAAATCTGGCTTGAAGTCGGCCTGATCGGGCTTGCCGTGGTTGTGCCATTGGTCCTGATGACGGCGGTAACGGCAATCCGCGATGTCTGCCGACAGGGGCTGAAGGTTTCGGCACTGCCATTGATGATGCTTGCGGCATACTGGTTTGCGGGCTTGTTCAACTATTCCTTCTGGACGTCATGGTGGTTTGGCGTGTTCCTGCTGTCACTTTCGCTGGCACTTTTGCGTCGCGAGGGATTGATTGCCTCAAAGTCCCCCAAAGCGCGGCGCAAAACCATGATTGTATGCGGCGAAGACTGGTCGTTTGTGTCACACCGTATCGGTTTGGGCCGTGCGGCATTGGTCCGCGGTGATGATGTTGTTGTTGCGTGCAATGTCGGGACGGCTGCGGATACACTGCGTGCCGAAGGTTTCCGTGTGGTCGATGTTCCGATTGCGCGTGGCGGTCTTAGCCCGATCAAATCCCTTAAAACTGTCAAGGCACTGGCCTGTCTGATCCGGCGTGAAAACCCGGATGTGATTGTCAATGTTGCCATTCAATGCGTTGTGTTGTCGGTCTTTGCCGGGATGCTGGTTGGTGCCAAACGATCGGTCAATATGGTGACCGGGCTTGGCTTCCTGTTCGTATCGGGCGGGGCAAAGGTAAAGGTCGTTCGATCCATTGTATCCATGATCTTGTGGGTTTATGCCCGGTTCCCGTCTGTTCACGTGATCGTGCAAAATCAGGATGACTACGCCCTTATGACCGGGCTTGGTTTCAAGGCGGATCGCCTTAATCTGGTGCGTGGATCGGGTGTGGATATCTCGGCCTATTCCCCTGTCGAAAGGGTGCCCGGTAACCCCAAAACTGCGATCTTTGTTGCGCGTATGTTGTGGTCCAAGGGGCTCGCCGAACTGGTCGAGGCCGCCCGTATTCTTAAATCGCGCGGGCGTGACTATCGTATTCTTCTGGTCGGGGATGCCGACCTTGCCAATCCTGATAGTGCAAATGACACCGATCTTGCCCAATGGCAAAAGGAAGGGCTGGTCGAATGGTTGGGCAAGCGAAGCGATATTGCGGCATTGTTGCACCAGTCTGATCTGGCGGTTCTGCCGTCCTGGCGCGAAGGTCTGCCCAAGGCCTTGCTGGAAGCAGCTGCTTGCGGACTTGCCATGGTCGCAACCGATGTGCCGGGCTGTCGCGAAATTGTTTCCCATAATCAAAACGGCCTTCTGGTGCCGTTGCGCGATGCCAATGCCCTTGCCAATGCCATCGAAGAATTGATGGAAGATGATGCAAAGCGCGCAGAATTCGGAAGTTCCGCCCGAAAACTGGTCGAGGAAGAACTGTGTGACGGGGTGATTGTTGCCAGGACACTTGCGGTCGTGACCGGAACGGCATCGACGTCTGTGATCCGCAAGGCACCATTTCCTGCCTGATCACCTTATCGGCAAGACATTGATATCATGACGTTAAAGGGCCCGTTCGCGGGCCCTTTTCTTTTTGTTGAAGAATCCCGTTGCACCCGCATTCTTTATTTTGTATACAATATACATGAATTGCAGATGGTCGTATGACCAAAACGTTTGAACATTGTTGGTGGGGCGTAAAATTGACCCGCCAAATCAGGAGGTTACTTTCCCATGCAGGTAAACTGGACTGGCGTTTTCCCCGCCGTTGCAACCCAGATGAACGAAGATGGTTCTATCGATTTCGATATGACCGCAGAACAGATCGAAGCCCTGATCGAAGCAGGTGTTGACGGTCTGGTGATGCTGGGTTCGGTCGGTGAAAACACCGCCCTTGATCCGGAAGAAAAAATTGCCGTCCTGAAACTTGCTGTGGAAATCACCAAGGGTCGTATCCCGGTTCTTTCCGGTGTTGCTGAAAGCTCGACCCGTTCGGCTATCCGTTATGTCCAGGAATGCGAGAAAATCGGCGCTGATGGCCTGATGCTTCTGCCCGGCATGGTTTACACTGCCGATCCGCGCGAAAATATCGAACATTTCCGCACGGTTGCCAATGCAACCAAGCTGCCGATCATGATCTACAACAACCCGGGTGCCTATCGCATCGACATCAAGCCGGAAGAATTCAACCAGCTTGCCGACGTCAAAAACCTGGTTGCGATCAAGGAAAGCTCGGGCGATCCGCGTCGTATCACCGATATCTATAATGCCTGTGGTGACCGTTTCGTTCTGTTCTGTGGCATGGATGACCTTGTCATGGAGACCCAGGTGCTTGGTGCTGTTGGCTGGATTTCCGGTTTCACCGATGCCTTCCCGAAAGAATCGGTTGCACTCTGGAAGCTGCTTTCAGAAGGCAAATACAAAGAAGCCCTTGAAATCTATCGCTGGTTCACCCCGGTCCTGCACATGGATGTTCACGCCAAGCTGGTCCAGTACATCAAGCTGGCTCAGGAAATGACCGGCGTTGGCAAGCCGCATGTTCGCGCACCGCGTCTGCCGCTGGTTGGCAAGGAGCTCGAAACCATCAAGGCAACCATTCAAAAAGCCATCGATACGCGCCCGTCGCTTTAAGCCCTGTGCGACGAATGCAATCACACCTCCCGCACCCGCAAAACCGTGATTGCATTCCAGGTCCGTTTGATGGAACAGTGAGCTCCCCCATGCTTTGGCACGGGGGAGTTTCCTGCCATCTGGCGGGCGCTTACGACAAGAAACCGAACGCGCACCACATCAGGCGAGGCCCCGAAATGACCAATTCCAAACCCGATACCCAAAACCCGGCAAGTGATGGCAAAAAGGCTGTCGTCATTGGTGCTGGCATTGTCGGGGTGAATGTCGGTCTGGCTCTTTTGAAAAAGGCCTATGACGTTACCATTCTTGATCGCGGTGAACCGGGCAGGGGCACCTCGTTTGGCAATGCCGGCGGGATTGCGGTTTCCGAATGCGCCCCGATTGCGATGCCCGGAACGCTGCTTAATGTGCCGGGTTGGCTGATGGATCCTTATGGTCCGCTTTCAATCCGCTGGAGCTATCTGCCCAAAATGATGCCCTGGCTGCTGCGCTTCATTGCGGCAAGCTCCAAAAGTCGGGTTGAACAGATCAGTTCCGAACTGGCAGCGATCCTTAATCGCGTCTGGGAAGATTACGAGCCGGTGATTGCCGAGGCCGGTCTGAATGATGCGGTCTTTAAAAAGGAAGGCGCACTTGGTGTCTATCGCTCCGAAAAGACCCGACGCGAAGCGGAATACGGCATTGATCTGCGCCGTCGCAAAGGCATCAAAATCCGCGATATCACCAAGGACGAGATCATGGATCTCGAACCTGATCTTGCACCGATCTTCCCGTGCGGTGTGATCGAAGAAGACTGGGGCCGTGTTCTTGATCCCTTCAAGATCGTGACCGGTCTGTATAAGCACTTCATTGAGCGCGGTGGCAAATTCCAGACCGCCGAAGTTACCGATTTCGTCTATCGCGACGGGCAGCCGCGCGCGGCCATGACCACGACCGGGGATCAGGTGACCTTTGATACGCTGGTGGTTGCGTGTGGTGCTTGGTCAAAAACGCTGGCCAAACGTCTGGGGTCGCCGGTGCCGCTTGATACGGAACGTGGCTATAACACCACCGTTCCCTATCATGATGTCAAACTGTCACGCACCATCATCAGTGCTGATGACAGCATCATTCTGACTCCGATGGAAATGGGCATTCGCGTTGGCGGTGCGGTCGAACTTGGCGGTCTGATTGCGCCGCCCAATTATGATCGCGCCAAGGCCCTGTTTGCCAAGGGCAAGCAGGTCATGCCGAAACTCAATGCCGAAGGCGGCACCGAATGGATGGGCTTCCGGCCCTCGATGCCCGATTCAAAGCCGGTCATTTCCAAAAGCCCGAAACATCGCAATGTCTTCTTCTCGTTCGGTCATGGCCATCTTGGCCTGACCATGGGGGCGACCACGGGGCGTTTGATTTCCGATCTTGTCACCGGATCGCAAGCGCCCATCGACATGACGCCCTATCGTATTAATCGCTTCTGAGTGCAGGCCCCATAATGGCGAAAAACAGCTTCTTTTGCGTAGACGGTCATACCTGTGGCAATCCGGTTCGACTGGTTGCAGGCGGTGGACCAAAACTCGAAGGTGCCAACATGCTCGAAAAGCGTGCGCACTTTCTGGCCGAATATGACTGGATCCGCACCGGCCTGATGTTCGAGCCGCGCGGCCATGACATCATGTCGGGTTCGATCCTGTATGATCCGACTTCGGATGATTATGACGTTGCGGTTCTGTTCATCGAAACCTCGGGATGTCTTCCGATGTGCGGTCATGGCACCATCGGGACCGTTACCATGGCGATCGAGGAAGGTCTGGTAAAACCGAAAACACCGGGTCGTCTGCGCCTTGAAACCCCGGCGGGTCTGGTGATTGCCGAATATAAACAGGTCGGCGATTACGTTGAATCGGTCAAACTGACCAACGTGCCGTCCTTCCTTTATAAAACCGATATCGAGGTTGATTGCCCCGATCTCGGCCCGATCAAGGTTGATGTTGCTTATGGCGGCAATTTCTATGCGATTGTCGAACCGCAGGAAAACTTCCGCGACATGGCCGATTTCACGGTTGGCGATCTGCAACGTATCAGCCCGGAACTGCGCCGTCGCCTGAATGCGGAAAACACCTTCGTTCATCCGCTCTATCCCGATATCAAGGGACTTTCCCATATCCAGTGGACTGGCAAACCGACCCAGGCCGGAAGTACCCATCGCAACGCGGTGTTTTATGGCGACAAGGGTATTGACCGTTCCCCGTGCGGCACCGGTTCATCGGCCCGTCTGGCGCAACTGGTTGCCAAGGGGCAGTGGGACCCGGCGGACGAGCTGGTGCATGAAAGCATCATCGGTTCACAGTTCCGGGTCACCGTGGTCGAGAAAACCAAGGTTGGTGACTTTGACGCCGTGGTGCCGGGCATCGAAGGCTGGGCGCGCAAACACGGCTATAACACCATCTTCATTGATGACCGGGATCCTTATGCCCATGGCTTTATCGTCAAATAGGGCCATTGGCACTGATTTACCAAAAAGGGGGGCTTTATGCCCCCTTTGTCGTATGTTGCGGGATGATAAGAAATTATACAGTATGCAATTATATTGCGACTTGGCCGGGCCGACGTTATGACTGTTAAAGGACAGCCTTGCTCTGTCTGACGCCGGATTGACCCGTATGCCATGATTTCGGGTACCATAATATAAAGAGCTGAAATGACCGCATCACCGCGTTTTACCCGCCGCACCATCACCGATCAGGTGACCGAAGACCTTCGGGCGCGTATTCTTTCTGGCGATTTCCCCGCAGGCTTCCAGTTGCGACAGGATGCAATCGCCGGTGAATATAACGTCTCGCGTATTCCGGTCCGCGAAGCTTTGCAGCGTCTTGACGCCGAAGGTCTGGTATCTTTTCAGCCGCACAAGGGCGCGATTGTTTCCCAGCTTTCGCTTGACGAGATCGAAGAACTGTTCGAGGTCCGCAAGCTTCTTGAATGTGAACTCTTGCGTCACGCCGTCCCGCGTCTGACCCCGGCCGATCTGAAATCGGTCGAAGATATTTTGCTGGTTTATGATGAAGCCTTCCGGTCGGGGGATGTTGCCAGATGGGGCGAGCTTAACCGCGAATTCCATGACCGGCTTTATCGTGCATCGAACCGGCCCAAGACCCTCGAAATCATTCGCATGATTGGCAACAATACGGTGCGCTTCACCCAGGCGCAGCTGGCATTGTCCGGCGCGACGGATCGGGCCGAACGCGAACATCACCAGATTTTCGAAGCCTGCAAGGCCGGCAATACCGACGAAGCGGTCGAATTGCTTGCCGATCATATCCAAAGCTCGGCCGACAGTCTGATGGAATGTCTGCGCAAGGCCCGCGAATAGGCGGCTTTCGCAAGGATATCGCCAAGATATCGTCAGAAAACTAAAAAGGGATGCCGCATCTGGCATCCCTTTTTTGCTGTGATGGGCTCTGTGGCCTAGATGGGCTCAGGTGCCTAGCGGACAATAAAACCGCGCCCGACATCATCGCCATCTTCATACCAGAAACTGGCCTTGCCGCTGTAATGGGCCTGTCCGCGCACCGATGCGATAATCGCGGCGTGCGGGCCACATGTGGTGACATCCTCGACCGATCCTTCAAAACCCGATCCGATCACGCTTTCAAACTGGCGGGTTTGACCGCGTTTGATCAGGCCCTTGGCATGCTGAATGGCAAGGCGCGCACTGACGCCCGATCCGGTCGGGCTGCGATCAACCTGATTTTTGGCAAACACACATATATTACGTGTCGGATCAGACCCGAATGCGTCGCGCCCGTCGGTCAGGATCGCACCATACAGAAATGCCAGGTCATCATGATCGGGGTGGGAAAGCATGATGCTGTCATTTACCACCTGATAAATCTCTTCTGAAAGGGCGGTCAGGCGACTGACATTCTCTGGCGTAATCGCAATGTCAAACTGCCCGGCATCAAGAATGGCATAAAACGCACCGCCATATCCGATATCGGTTTTAAACACCCTGCCATCTGACAGGCAAAACTCAAGATCGGCGGCAAACATGAATGATGGTACGGATGAAAACCGAACCTTGCCGGTTTTGCCATTGGTTACGTCGACCTCGGCGCGGACCAATCCGCACGGGCATTCGATATTGACCTGCGTGACCGGCTCAACTGCTTTGACCAGACCATAATCAATCGCGTAACGACCAAGTGCCAGAATCGCATGGCCGCACATGGTCGAATAGCCCTCATTATGAATGAACAAAACCGCCAGATCGGCTTCGGGCAGGCTGGGCTCGACCAGTATCGCACCATACATGTCGTAATGGCCGCGCGGCTCGAACATCAAAAAACGGCGCAGATGATCAAGATGGTCACGGGCATATCGACGTTTGGCAAGGATGTCATCGCCCGGAATGGCAGGATAGCCTGACGTAATAATACGAAGCGGCTCGCCCCCGGTATGCATGTCGATCACCTCTATTGGTGTTGATTGATCGGGATAGGCGGGGGTGATTTGCGAATCATCTGGGGCATTTCGGGTGTCGGGCGTGGTCGCCATCGGTGTCCTCGGTGTTTTTTTGATCTTTTTTCGGATCGTGATTCTTTTGTTCTGGTGGCCAGGTGGTGATTTGGCGCGAACATCTTAGTCGCATTCTCGCGCACGGCAATAATCATGGGCCGGAATTTTGGGTCAGGGACGCCCTTGCAGGTCATAAAAGTGAAACCTATATATGTTTTCGCGCAAAAATTTTGCGTAACGGCATTTCTGTCATTTTTTTGCAAAAAGGTGTTTGACAGTTCCGGGAGTGGGGCCTATAACCCGCCTCCACCGAC
>NZ_JPWF01000023.1 GCF_003326675.1 Thalassospira profundimaris | reverse complement strand
GATCAAACGGAACAACCGCATCGCGTTCCTGTCGGTCAAACAGAGCCGGGATTGCAACCTCATAGCCAAGGGCCGCATATTTGGCAGCAACACCTTTAAGCTGGTCGGTAACCCCAAAGATTTCCTGAAGGATAACAATCCCGCCACGGCGTTCGCCAACGGCCGGTTCAAACCAGCAATTCAGCGAATGGCTGTCCGATGCGGTAATGGTCTTCATCATATCAAAATGTTCCTGTCGTTTGGTGCAAACCGGTTTTGCACACACAGGACATCGCGCACCAGATGGTGGTCGTTGCCGATAATCATTCGGTTGTCCTGAATGCGATCGCGAGTAAAACCGATTTGGTCGACTGTTTACAACAGGACTTAATATAGGTCTGAACTGGAAAACGGCTTTATCCATCTTTGTCATTGTTCAGAGCGTTAAACAAACCGGCGGCCAAGCGACCAAGCAAGCCGCCGGTTTGTGCGTAAGGGTGTAAAGTCAAACACCCTTCGGGATCAGTAGACCTGGCGATAAATCGCTTCGATGTCGCTTGCCGTCATGTCGCGCGGATTGCTTTCAATCAGGCGATAGATTTTGCCAAAGACTTCCTCGGCCATTTCCGACAGGGACTCTTCGGTAACGCCAAGATCGCGCAGGCGGGTTTCAAGGCCGCTGGCCGGAACCATTTCCTCGATCCGGCGAACAAAGGCCTCGGCGGCTTCTTCTTCGGATGCGAAATCACAATCCTCGATCAGGCACGGGGCCAGTTCGGCGTAAAGTTTACCTGCTGCGGGCAGGTTAAAGCGCAACACCTGTGCCATGACCAATGCGTTGGCATGGCCATGCGGAATATGGAATCGTGCACCCAGCGGATAGGCCAGACCATGAATGGCGGCAACCGATGCATTGGCAAAGGCCATCCCGGCAATCAATGACCCCTGAAGCATTGCCGAACGTGCTTCCTTGTCGCCCGGATTTTCAATCACCTTCATCAGGTTCTTGCCCAAAAGCGACAAGGCCGTCACCGCCATGCCATCGGCAATCGGGTTCTTGCGCGTCCGACTGGTATAGCCTTCGATGGCGTGAACCATCGCGTCAAGCCCGGTTGCCGCCGTTACCTTTTGCGGTAGCCCATAGGTCAGCTCCGCATCAAGAAGGGCGATATCAGGCATCAGTTGCGGGGTGTAAACAACCTGTTTGAGGTTGTTGTTGTCGGTAATCACCGACACCCATGTGACTTCCGATCCGGTCCCGGCGGTGGTCGGAATCTGGATCAAGGGCAAACGATCACCCGTGGCCTTGTCGATCCCGTAGATGCCTTCGATGGTCTGATCGCTGTTGGCAAGCAAGGCGACAAGTTTGGCACTATCAAGCGAACTGCCGCCGCCAAGACCGATCACGCCGTCGGCCTTCCAGTTCTTGGCTCCGTCAATCGCCTGCTGGACGATATTCTGGGGCGGGTCGGCCTGCACATCGGCAAAAATTTGCACGGCGATGCCGGCTGCTTCAAGTGATTGCTGCACCTTGTCGGCATAGCCCAGTGTGACAATGCCCGGATCGCACACAACGGTGACGCGGGTTGCGCCTAGTTCTTTCATCAGGGTGCCGGTTTTGGCAATGCCACCAGCCTCGCAAACGATGCGCGGGACACTACGAAACATGAAACTCATGGTGGGGCTCCTCGTTGCCGGTCAGTTGGCTTTCCCGGCGAGACCGCCGAGGCACATATATTTAATCTCGACAAAATCATCGATGCCGTATTTCGATCCTTCACGACCGATGCCCGACTCTTTCACGCCGCCAAACGGGGCAGATTCCGTGGAAATGATCCCTTCATTGATCCCGACAATGCCGTATTCCAGGGCTTCGCCAACGCGCCAGATGCGACCAATGTCACGGGCATAGAAATAAGCCGCCAGGCCAAAGGGCGTGTCATTGGCCATGCGAATAGCCTCGGCCTCGTCACTGAATTTGAACAGCGGTGCAACCGGACCAAAGATTTCCTCGGAGAAAATCCGCATTTCTGCCGTGACACCGGTCAGAATGGTCGGGCTAAAGAAATTGCTGCCCGGTTTGGCGCGTTCACCCCCCAGAACAGCTTTGGCGCCGTGGCTGATCGCGTCATTGACAAGGGTCTCGACCTTTTCAATCGCCTTTGTGTTGATCAGCGGCCCCTGGGTCACGCCGTCTTCGGTGCCCTGACCAACGCGGAGTTTGGCAACCGCGGCTGCCAGTTTTTCGGCAAAGGCATCATAAACGCCTTCCTGAACCAGAATGCGGTTCGCACAAACACAGGTCTGACCGGCATTGCGGTATTTCGATGCGATGGCACCGGCAACGGCTTCATCAAGGTCGGCATCGTCAAAGACGATAAAGGGTGCATTGCCGCCAAGCTCCAGGCTGACCTTTTTGACGGTATCGGCACATTGACGCATCAAAAGTTTGCCGACCTGGGTCGATCCGGTAAAGGACAGCTTGCGCACAATCGGATTGGCGGTCAGTTCATTACCGATATCCGCGCCATGCGATGCGGTGACGACGTTGATCACACCATCGGGGAAACCTGCACGCTTTGCCAGTTCGGCAAGGGCAAGGGCGGTCAAAGGTGTGTCTTCTGCCGGCTTGATGACAACCGTGCAACCCGCGGCAATCGCCGGGGCACATTTGCGGGTGATCATCGCCATCGGGAAGTTCCAGGGCGTAATCGCGGCGACAACACCAATCGGCTGTTTGACGGTGATGATACGCTTGTCTGCGCCGTGTGACGGAATGACATCGCCATAAATGCGTTTGCCTTCTTCGGCAAACCATTCAAGGAAGGACGCGCCATAGGCCACTTCACCACGTGCTTCGGCAAGGGGCTTACCCTGTTCACGGGTCATCAGCAAGGCAAGGTCTTCCTGTGCTGCCATGCAAAGGTCAAACCATTTGCGCAAAATATTGGCCCGTTCCTTGGCGGTCTTTGCCCGCCATGCCGGAAGGGCGGCGTTGGCGGCATCAATGGCCGTGCGGGTTTCCGCCGCCCCCATATCAGGGACATCGGCAAGATGTTCGCCAGTAGCCGGATCGGTCACGGCAAAGGTTTTGCCAGCGTCGGCTGATACCCATTTGCCATTGATATGACCAAGGGTTTGCCAAAGACCGGCATCATTGAGTTCAATCGTCATGGGGCTATCCTGTGGTTACAGCACGGCGGCATAGATGTCGCGTGCGGACTCAAAGGTCATTTCGCGCGGGTTGTTGATCAAAAGGCGTTCGACCTTCATTGCATCGGTCGCCAGCATGTCGAGATCGGCCTCGGTGACGCCAAGATCACGCAGCTGACGGGTAAAGGGCATGCGTTCAACCATGTCGGTTATATAGTCGATGAAACGATCACAGGCGGCATCATCATCGGCAAACCGTTCGCCCGGCAGAACCGCACGGGCCAGTTCGGCATATTGCGGACAGGCCGCATCGCGGTTGAATTTCAGAACCTCGATCAAGACAAGCGCGTTGCTGTGACCGTGTGGAACATGGAAATGCCCGCCCAGCGGATAGGCCAGCGCATGGACAGCGGCGACCGGGGCATTGGCGAATGCCATGCCAGCCATCATTGATCCCTGAAGCATGGCTTCGCGGGCTTCGCGGGACGGGTTTGCCGACACCGCATCATCGATATGGGCGGTCATCAACTGCATGCCGCGAATGGCCAAGCCATCAGACAGCGCGTTTTTTTTGTGCTTGGTCGTATAGGCCTCGATGGCATGAACCATCGCATCAATACCGGTCATTGCGGTGATTGATGCCGGAAGGCCCATGGTCAATTTGGCATCCAGCAATGCAACATCCGGGTACAGAAGCGGCGAGACAACGCCTTTCTTTTCCTGGGTCGGGGTGGTGACGATGGAAATCGGGGTCACTTCCGATCCGGTGCCCGCCGTGGTCGGAACCTGAATAAGCGGCAATCGTGGGCCACTTGCCAGACCGATCCCGTAGATTGCATCAAGTTGCTGTGGATTACCGCACAGCAACGCCACCAGCTTGGCGGTATCCATCGATGATCCGCCACCAAGGCCGATAATGATATCAGCACCAAAATCCTGTGCGCCTTTGACGGCCTCAAGGATGGTGCTTTCGGGTGGATCGGCTTCAACCCGTGTCCACAACAGGGTATCGATCCCGGCATCAATCAGGGCCTGATAGGGGGCGTCAATCAACCCGACTTGCTTCAAGCCCGGATCGGTGATGAGAACGGCGCGCTTCGCGCCGAACTCGTTACACAGGCTGCCCAACTGAAGTGCGCCATCAAATTCGCAGATGACGCGGGGCGTGGTTTCAAATGTAAAATCTGACATGGTGATCCTCGCGTTGGCCGGGCTTATGCGGGTTGGGTGTCGGATGGGGAAACAGTGCCGCGTTCGATGCGATAGCTGCCTGTCACCAGATCGGCGGAGTGGGTGTCATCTGATTCAGAAATCAGGACGCACAGACCACTGCTGCCAAGATTGGAAATAACCTCGGACAGGCGGCGCGACAGAACCGGCGCAACACCTTCGAACGGTTCATCCAAAAGCAGCAACTTCCGGCCCGGCATCAAGGCACGACCAAGGGCCACCAGCTTTTGCTGACCACCGGAAAGCTGCAAGGCACGACGGGCGCGGAACTGGGCAATTTCCGGAAGCAGGTCATAAACCCATTCCAGACGTTCCTTGGCGTCCGCAATGCCGTTGGTCCAGGCCGGAAGGAGAATGTTTTCCTCGACCGTCAGGGACGGGATCAGGCGGCGGTCTTCGGGCATGTAGCTGATGCCGCCTTTGGCGCGACCGAAATCCGCCGTCTTGCGCAAATCCTTGCCATCAAAGGTGATCGAACCGTCATCGGCATCAAGCAATCCCATGATGGCGCGCATCAGGGTGGTTTTGCCCGCGCCGTTATGCCCGATCAGACCAAACATCTGTCCCGATGGAACGGTCAGGGAAACATCACGCAGGATCGGAATATTGCCGATCGACACATTCAGTTTTTTGATTTCCAGCGTCATGATGCGCCATTCCCTTTCTTGTGGGTGGGACGATGGCCGGTGACCAAATCGCGCACGCGCTCATCGGCCAGAACGGCGGATGGCTGGCCGTCGGCGATGATCTCGCCGCTATAGAATGCCAGAACGCGCGACACGTAACGTTCAACCACATCCATGTCATGTTCAACAAACAGCACTGTTACACCATGTTGGCGGACCGCATTCATCACGGTATCCATCAAACCGGTTTTTTCATCCATACTGACGCCACTGGTCGGTTCATCAAGCAACAGCATCTGCGGATTGCCGATCAGGGCCATGGCGATATCAACCAGTTTGCGTGCGCCTTGGGGCACCGCTGTAACCATTGAATCGCGATAGTTTTCGACACCGAATTCGCGCAGGATGTCTTCGGCCCGTGCAACGCGTTTGTCACTGCGAAGCGGGCTTAGGAAACTCGGACGCGGGCTTTCAGCCGCGGCAAGGGCAACGATCAGGTTATCGAGGACTGTCATTTCAGGAAACAATTGTGCAACTTGAAATGATCGCGCCATGCCCGCACGGGTGATTGCACGCGGCGAGTGACCAAGGATCGACTTGCCGTTAAACAGGATTTCGCCACGGGTCGGTTTCAGATAACCGGTCACCATATTGATGAAGGTTGTCTTGCCCGCACCGTTTGATCCGATAACGCCAACGATCTCGCCTTTGGCAATGCGGACATCAAGGTCCTTTGCGGCGATGACCGCACCAAATTCCTTGTTCAGCGATTTGGTTTCAAGAATGACAGTCATGCCCGTTCTCCTGCTTTTTTACGCGATACCAGGCTCCAGAGGCCTTTGGGCAGGAAGACGATGACGCCCAAAAGGGTAAAGCCGAGGATCATCTGCCATGTATGGGGAACCAGTTCGATGGCATAGGTCCGCACGACCGAGAAAACCACAGCGGCAATAAACGGTGCCGCGACATGACCGAGGCCACCCAGAAGCGCGATAAAGATGAATTCGCCAGACGTGGTCCAATAGGCCATTTCCGGATCAACATGCCCGGTGGCAAGGGCGGTCAGGCCGCCGCCAAGGGCGGAAACCGCGGCCGCACTGACATAGTTGCCATACAGCAACCAGCGCGGCGAAAGACCAAGATATTCAACGCGGACTTCGTTTTCGCGAACGGCTTCGCAAATGACGCCGATCCCGGCCTTGGTGTAACGATGGATCAGAACGGCAATCATCAGACCGGCCAGAACGGTCAGGGTAAAGACCGTGTGCTGGCTGCTTTCACCACCGTCCGGGGCCCAGCCAAAGATTGTCCAGTTATGAACGTTAAAGCCGTCCGTACTGCCCAGTCCCGGGCTTTTGACCAGAATGCCAAACAGGATCATCGAAAAGGCCAGTGACAGCATCGCAAAGAAGATGTCGCGATAGCGTGTCAGCAACAGCCCCAGCACCATCGCAACCGCAATGGCAACCAGCATGCCAAGTGACAGGGCCGCAATCGCATCATGGATGCCAAAGAACTGGCCGCCCATGCCGACGGTATAACCACCGATGCAGTAAAACAGGCCCTGACCAAACGATACCAGACCCGAACGCATCTGCATGACCACGCCCTGTACGACAAGCGCCTTGGCAAAGGCGATGGTCAAAAGGAAGATCAGCCAGCCGGGCGACACAAACCCGAACAGCACACAGGCAATCGCAACTGCCGCAAGCGAGATTTCAGTTTTATCAAAACGCATGTCAGATTTTCCTCGCCAAAGTACGGCCAAACAGGCCTTCGGGGCGGAACGCCAGAACCAGCGACATCACGCCGTAAATGACGAAAAGTTCAAACTCGGGGGCATAGTGAACGGCCGCAGCACGGCTTAGCCCGACAAGCAGCGCGCCAACAGCGGCACCGCCGATACTGCCAAGTCCGCCAATAACGACCACGGCAAAGGCCAGAACAATGACTTCGATCCCGATGCCCGGCACAACTGAAATGGCCGGCGCCGTCAGCGCACCGGCAAGTGCGCCAAGGATGGTTCCGATGACAAAGGTGATGGTGAACATCAGGCGGACATTCACGCCCATCGCAACCGCGATTTCGCGGTCATGGATCACGGCGCGCAATACCTTGCCGGTATTGGTCCGTTCAAGCAGTCCCCACAAGACAAGGCCGATGACTGCCGAAACGCCGACCAGTGACAGGTCGTAGTTCGAGACCTTCAGTAATCCCAGGGACGTTCGGCCAAGCTCTGAATAGGGCTGATAGGCGAAATACGGGTTAACCCCCCAGACGATTTTCATCGTGTCTTCAAGGATCAACAAAAGCGCATAGGTTATGATCACCATCAGGATTTCGTCGCGGCCATACATCAGGCGCAGCAATCCGCGTTCAATGATCACGCCAACAATCAGTCCGGCAAGCAGTGCCGCACCAACCAGCAAAAGATAACTGATCCAGGCCGGGCCAATACCGTTATTGAAATACCAGCCGACAAGGGACGCCGCAGAATAGGCACCAATGGCATAGAAACTGCCATGGGCCATATTCAGGATGCGCATCACCCCGTAAATCACGGTCAGGCCAGCGGCCACGAGAAACAGCCACGATGCATAGATCGAGCCATCAATCAGGACGGCAAGAAGACTTGTCATCACAAATATCCAGTGTGCAGGGAAAAGGGCGGGCATCCCGCAAAGGAGATGCCCGCATCGCAGGAAGATTGCGTGCGCTTAGTTACACTGAGCGCCCGGGAAACCCTGGGCAATCCAGTCTGCGGCAGAAACACCTTCTGGCGGGGTTACGCATTCGCCAGAGAACGCGACGGAATTGACGATGGACGCCTTGCCGTCTTCGTAGTGGTATTCGCCATAAGCAATGCCCTGCATGGCCTGATGACCGTTGCCGCGTGCCATTTCAACCGTACCTGAAACTGACGGGAAAGAAGCACCCTTCAGGCCAGCGGCAAGCTGATCGGCGGTCGGGATTGCCTTGTCGGCAACTCCGGCATTTTCAGCAGCGAATTTCAGGCCAAGGATTGCCTGTGCCATCTTGGTTGCCGGATAAACCGGATCAAGATCATAGGCCGCGTTATAGGCACCCTTGAACCAGGTGTTCAGGTCGTTTTCCGGGGCGAATGCGCCGAACGGGCCACGTGCGCCGATGATCATGCCATTGGGTGCCTGATCCTTATAGGTCGCAAGGCTTGCTTCGCCACAGGTCAGAAGACCGGTTGCATCTTCAAGCAGACCACGGGCATTTGCCTGAAGAACCAGTGCTTCCATGTCGCCACCCCAGAAGGAGCTGTGAACGATTTCCGGACGCTTGACCGATAGGGCAGAGATTTCTGCGCCGTACTGGCCCTGATAGATTTTCGGGAACTGTTCTTCGACGACTTCAGATTCCGGAAGCAGTTTCGCCGCAGCAGCGGTGAAGTCTGCCCAGCTGTCCTGACCCCAGGAATAGTTCTGCTGGATGCCCGAAAGACGTGCGACGTCCGGACGGGTTGCGGCGAGGTAACGAACAGCGCCGATATTGTCGACAGATGCGTCAAGACCGGTACGGAACATGTATTGTGCATCGCTGTTTTCAACAAACAGGCGGGAGGTCCCGCAATCATATGCGATGGTGAAGGTTTTCAGTTCTTCGGCAACCGGTGCAACAGCAAGGCAATCACCCGAAGAAACATAGCCGATAACGGCATCAACTTTCTGACGCTGGACAAGGTTGCGGTATTCTTCGACCTGCTTGGTTGCGCCACCGGCCTCATCAATGATGACGGCTTCGATTTCGGCACCATTGATACCGATCTTGTTGTACGGCGCAGGCAGTTCGCCCTTGTTCAATGCTTCAACAAGAACCTTGGCGGCATTGGCAGACGGAACACCAAACGGACCGGCCGCAGGACCGGACAGGAAGGTTACAATGCCGACGCGGAATTTGCCGTTTTCGGCTGCGGATGCACCCGATGCAAGGCCGGCAGTCAGGGCAAGGGCAGCGACGCCCGAAACCAGATATTTGCTGAAAGTTGTTTTATTATTCTTCACGTTTTCCTCCCTTGGGAAAGGTCTATGGAGTTGGCGGTGGAACAGCCTCCGACCCGCCGGCCACGGCATCGCGGCGGCGTTTGACCATCTCTTTTGACGGTTTGAGGTCTTCGGCGTCGTAGATCGCCCAATTCCCCACCATCAGCTTTGATGGCGGAAAATCTTCGTTATGGACGACCGTGCCCACGGCTTGCGCCTGGACAATCTGGTGAGTGTCGGGATCGATATAGGATGCAAAACCCGGCGGATCTTCGGGAAGGGCCAGTTGCAATCCTTCGAGTGCCTTGATCAGTGCCCGGCTGTCATTCGAACCGCCCGCCTTTTCGATGGCGCGTGCAATCGCGATGATGCCGGTATAGGCACCCTCGGCGGCATAGGTCGGATAACGGCCGGTCAGGTCATGGAACTGTGCGACAAATCGTTTGTTCCGCCCCGTTTCGGGCCAGTTATTGTGGTGGCGTGCCGACAGGATCAGACCGGGATAGGGCTGATCACCAAGCGCCATCATCACATCGTAATTGGCACCGGTATCGAAATTGGCCAGACGGATATTTTCAAAGAAGCGGGTGGTTGATGCCTGTTTGATAAAGGCAATGAAATCCCCACCCCAAAGTGCGGTCACAACGACATCGGGTTTGGCCGACTGCAGGGCGTTGATGTAAATCGAATAGTCCGGCTCATACAGCTTGGGCCACAGCGCGCTGACGGTTTCATATTCAACGCCAAGCCCGTCAAGGGCGAGCTGCAAATCGGTCCAGGAAACATGCCCGTAATCATAATCGGGACCGACAAAGGCAAGACGTTTCCAGCCGGTCTGTTTTTGCAGATCGCGCAAATACCGCGCACCTGCGGCCATGCTGGTCCAGCTGTCATTGGTGACGCGGAAGTAATAGTCGTGACCGGCCTCGATGCTTAGTCGGGATGATGCGTGATCGGTTCCGACCATGATAATCTTGTCGTTCCGGGCAAGGTCGCTGACCGCGTGGGCAACGCCTGATGAAACGATCCCGCAAAAGAATCGGGCGTTATCCTTGGCAACGAAATCCTGGGCCAGTCGCACCGCATAGGACGCCTTTGATCGCGGATCATCGGCGATGACACGCAGTTTCGGCGGCGTTAATCCTGCTTTGGCTTCGGCGGCCAGATCATCCAGTGCGATTTGAATGCCGACAATGCTGTCGCGACCATAAGTCGCTGAGCGACCGGTCATCGGGTACAAACAGCCGATCACCGCATCAGCTTCGTCCGCCGATGCGCCCAGCTCAAAACGTTCGGCCTGTGCGCCTTGGGCGACAAGCAATGTGAACGCGACAACAATAATGGTGATGCACCCGGAAACCGGGCGTGTGAGCATCTCCATGATGTATCCTCCCTACGAATGGTTGTTCCATTCGTGTTTGTACCTTTGTCGGTGTAATTGGCAAAGGCTGTGCCAACTGATCGGCAAAATGAAAAAGGCAGGGAGATCGCGGCTTTGCGCCAAAGATGCGCGGTTGGCGCGCGCGCTATGAGCGCGCGTATGAGCGGTTGGCGCTCCAAAAAGAAAAAGCCATTGAGCGGTTTTCGCTCAATGGCTTTGCATGTGGCTTAATGCCGGCAGGTTATTGAAGGCCCAGCCTTTGCAACCTGCGTTTCAGGGCATGACGGGAAATACCAAGGATTTCGGCGGCCCGGCCCTTATGCCCGTCCGCCTGATCAAGCGCATCACGCACAAGATTGCGTTCGGTCGTATCAAGGCGATCTTGCAATTGTGGCCCGTTTGAATGGGCGTCCTGCGGGGCATGGCTTTCGCCGGTTATCTCGGCCTCATGAAATTCAGCCGGTAAAAGTTCGGGCGAGATCGTCTTGGCCGGATACAGAATGGTCAGCCGTTCAATCAGGTTTTTAAGTTCCCGAACATTGCCGCGCCACCGATGGGCAAGCAGAATATCCAAGGTTTCCGGTGCAAAATTGATCGGATGGCATCCTTCGGCCTTGGCCTGTTTGTCGGCGAAATGTTCGACCAGTTTGATGATGTCTTCACCACGGGCCCGAAGAGACGGGATATCAATGGTGATGACATTAAGACGGTAAAACAGGTCTTCGCGGAAATTGCCCAGACGAACTTCTTCGGCAAGGTCGCGGTTGGTTGCGGCAATCACCCGCACATCTGCCGATGCCGAATGTTCGCTGCCAACCGGGCGATAATCGCCATTTTCAAGGAAATGCAGGAACTTCGCCTGAAGTGCCAGGGGAAGTTCCCCGATTTCATCCAGAAACAGGCTGCCGCCATCGGCCAGTTTGACAAGTCCGGTGCGTTTTTGATGCGCCCCGGTATAGGATCCTTTTTCCGCGCCAAAAAGCTCGGACTCAATAAGTTGTTCGGGCAAGGCGGCGCAATTGACCTCGATAAAGGCACGCGATGATCGCGGGCTTTCGCCATGGATGGCGCGGGCGACCAGTGCCTTGCCGGTCCCGGACTCTCCAAGCAAAAGAATACGGCTGGCACTGCTTTGCGCGACACGGTCGATGGTGGTGCGCAATTCGCTCATGGCGGCGCAATCACCGATCAGTCCGTTGGCCGGAACATCGCGCTTGCGATGATATTCCAGCTCAAGCGCGGTCTGGTTCTGATCAATGACGCTGTTGATCGTATGGATCAGTTCATCAAGCTCGAACGGTTTGCTGAGATAATCCGCAGCACCAAGTTTGACGGCCTTGACCGCCGCACGGGTATCGCCATGTGCGGAAATCATGATCACGGGCACATCGATATCAAGATTGCGGATGCTGTTAAGCACCTCCATGCCATCCGCACCGGGAAGGCGCAGATCAAGCAGGATGATATCGAACTGGTTTTTCCGAACTTCGAGAAAGGCATCTTCGCCGGAATGAACGCCGGTGACGTCCATGCCTTCGGTCCTGAGCGCAAAGCTCAGGGAACGAACGAATGATTCCTCATCGTCGACGATCAGTAATCTGATCCTCTTGGACATATTCGGGGTCTTCCTCCTCGGTAGTTCCGGCTTTTGCAGCCGGGAACTTCAGTGTGATTGTCGTGCCCTCTTGCGGGGCACTTTCAATATGGATTTTACCGTGATTGGCCTCGACCAGCTGTTGACTGATCGTAAGGCCAAGGCCGGTTCCTTTGCTTTTCATGGTAAAAAATGGCTGAACCACGTCAAGCAAATGCTGTTTGGGGATGCCCGCGCCATCGTCGGTAACGCGGATTTCGACCCATTCCTCGTTCTGTTCGGCGCGCAGGCCAACCGTGCCGCCCGCGTCGCAGGCCTGAATGGCATTGATGCCAAGATTAAGCAACACCTGCAAAACCTGATCCGGATCGATATAAAGCTTAAGACCGGAATCGCCGCTTGTGTAAAACCGGATATTGGCATCCTTGGCAATCGGTTCGAGAACCCGCGATGATTGACGGAACAGATCGCGAATTTCGGTATTTTGCGGCGCAGCCTCGCCCGGGCGGCCATACGCCAAAAGATCATTCACCACCCGCGACAGACGATCAATCTGATGGCCCATGTCATCAAGAAGGACCTTGCGTTCAACATCCTGTTCCTGACGGGTCAGGGCCTGAACCGTGGTCTTCATGGTGGCAAGCGGGTTGCGGACCTCGTGGGCGACACCGGTGGCAAACTGCCCCAGAACGGCAAGTTTTTCGGCCCGTACGGTTCGATCAATCAGGTCCTTAAGCTGCCAGGCCATGGTGTTGAAAGCCTTGGCAACCGTGCTGATCTCGTCACGTCTGCGCCCTTCGGGCAGCCGATAGTAAAGATCACCCGATGCAATGCTGTGCGCACCCTGCACCAGCGTATCAACCCGTCGGCGCAGGCTGCGCGACAGGGCAAAAAAGATCGCCAGAATGACCACGATGATCAAGGTTGCCGTGACATAAAGCCAGAACCGCGTCTGATCAATCGGCTGCAAAATGGTGCCGGGATGAACGCTCATGACAATGTTCCAGCCCGGAAGGATGCTGGGACCTTCAATCAGCTCGCCGGTAACCTCGGCCGGGCGTCCGGTCGGATCAAGAACAATGCCGCCCGGTGTACGCAAAAGTGGCTCAATAACCCCGGCCACCCCGGCACTGACCAGAAGCTCGGTCAGGGATGACAGACGGACATGAAGGGCCACTGACGTATTCTGACCAAACCCGGTATCGCGGATATGCTGGCGCATCAAAAGCCAGCCGGAATTGCCGTTTTCGGGCAATTGCGGTCCGATAAATTCGATGCCTTCATGCTCGACCCGTGGCAGGCCGCGAATATCCCATCCGGTCTTTGACCAGTATGGCGGGCCGGATGCCGCTTGCCCGGCGACCAGACGATCAAGATTGTCGTTCCAGTCAAAGAACAGCACGCCATAAAGATCGGGAGAATCCGCCTCGACCCGAAGCAGCGTCAGGGCTTCTTCGGCCTGCGGTGAATTGGGTGCATCAATAAAGGCTGGCAAAGCCGGGTGGTTTGAAAGTGTCACAAGCTGATAGATACGGGCGTCCAGAAATGCCGAAAGCTTGTTTGACGTTGCCGCGACCTGTGCGCTTAATCGTTCACCAGTCAGGCGGTCAATCAGTTCATTGGAAAAACGCTGATAAAAGAAGCTGAGTGCAACAAGCGCGCATACAACAACGCCGACCGATAACAATGTGTATCGGCCCACAAGGCTCAGACGCTGATTTCGTGACCAATGAAAACCGGACACAAACGGGCTCCCTTACGCTGAATGCTCAACGTTTGTTTTTTTATTATGACAGTTCTGACGCAAATGTTGCATGGCAGCAAGTCAAAGCTTGTTGTGGCTGGCTCCTGACCCGAACCGCACAACAAAAAACGCCCGCGGCGTACCGGGGCGTTTTTTGTTCGGCTTTGTCCGTGCTTAGAACACGACGCTTGGCAACCATCGCGCCAGTGACGGCCACAGCCAGATGACAAAAATGCCAAAGACCTGAAGCGCGATAAACGGCACCACACCCTTGTAAATCTGACCCGTCGTGATTTCCGGTGGGGCCGCGCTGCGCAGATAAAACAGCGAGAAGCCGAATGGCGGGGTCAGGAACGATGTCTGAAGGTTGATCGCAATCAGGATCGCCAGCCACACAGGGTCATGACCCATCATGATCAGACCCGGTGCAATCAGCGGCAACAGGATCACCGTGATTTCAACGAAATCAAGGAAGAAGCCGAGAATGAAAATCAGGGCCATACAGAACAGGAGCGCACCGGTCGGGCCACCTGGCATGGCTTCAAGGATTTCGGCTACATGGTCTTCACCGCCCAAACCGATAAACACCAGCGAGAACATGCTGGCCGTCAGAATGGTGGCAAAGATCATCGAGGTAACCGACATGGTCGATGTCAGGGCAGGCTTCAGGATATCGGATTTCCAAGCCTGACGCAGACAGGCAAGGATCGCACATACCCCGGTGATCGCAAGGATTACATAGACAACACCAAGGGCATAATCAAAGCCGGTCAAATCGCTGCGCTGGAAACGAACCGGCGCAATCCCGGCCATTACCGCGAGAATAAGAAGCGATGCGGTGCCCAGCAAAACCAGCTTGCGATTGGCCCCCTGACGGACACCGGCCATCAGGATTGCACCAATTGCGCCAACCGATGCTGCCTCGGTCGGGGTGGCAATGCCGCCAAGGATCGCACCAAGGACAGCAATGATCAGCAGGACAGGTGGTAGAATCGCACGGAAAATTTCACCGGCATTGGGGCGACCATCATCGCTTTGAACCGGCGGCATATCATCGGGGCGAAACACCCCGCGCAGCAGAATATAAAGGATGTAAATCGCCACCAGTGTCAGGCCGGGGATCAGCGCACCTGCAAAAATCTGACCAACCGAAATGGTTTCGATGGTGAATTTGCCCTGTTCATACTGTGCCTGCTGATAGGCCGACGACATGACGTCTGACAGAATGATCAAAAGGGTCGAAGGCGGAATAATCTGGCCCAGTGTACCGGCAGTACAGACAAGGCCCGATGCCAGTTTCGGGCTGTACCCCGTGCGCAACATGGTTGGCAGGGCAATCATGCCCATGGCAATCACGGTCGCCCCGACAATCCCGGTTGATGCGGCAAGTAACGCGCCAACAAGGACGACCGAAATGCCAAGGCCGCCACGCAACTGGCCGAACAGACGGCCCATGGTATGCAGCAAATCTTCGGCAATCCGCGACCGTTCAAGGATCACACCCATCACAACAAAAAGCGGAATGGCGATCAGGACGTCATTGGTCAGGGTTCCAAATACCCGCTGCCCGAATGCCCCCATCAGCCCGATATTCATCGCATCGGTGGCCCAGCCGATATAACCGAAAATGATTGCCACACCGGCAATCGAAAACGACACGGGAAAGCCCAAAAGGATGCAGCCCATCAGGGCGGCAAACATCAACAGATCAAGATATTCCATCAGCTTTGCGCACCCTGGTCTTCAACACCACTGCGCAGGGCAATGATCTGCCTGAGCAAACAGGCAACAGACTGAATAATCAAAAGAATACAAAATGCCGGGATCAGGGATTTCAAAAGCCACACGGCCGGGATACCGCCAACCGAAATCGCCCCTTCCATCATCGAGATCGAATTGATCACCGATGGCCATGTCCAGTATAGCAGGGCCAGCATCGAGGGTATGGCAAGGACGGCATAGCCAAAGACATCAATCGCCGCCTTGGTGCGGTTCTTGGCCCCGGCATAGAAAATATCAACGCGCACATGCCCGTCGACCAAAAGCGTATAACCCGCCCCCAGCATGAAAAGCCCGGAATGCAGGTACAGAACACTTTCATTCAGTGCGATTGAACTGAAGCCGAAAACATAGCGCAGTAAAACCACGGAAAATTGCAAAAGAACCATGATCAGCGCAAACCAGCGCACCGTCATCCCGGTCCAGTGGTTTACAAGATCAAGCCGGTCAGCAAGGCGTTGCATCACATCCCCCCGGATACGAAAGAACCGGGGCAAGGATGGTCATCCTTGCCCCGGGCATCATCTGTATCAGAAACCAAGTACCTTGGCGCGTGCATTCATCTGACCGTTATCGGCATAGGTCATGTAACCGCCGATCAGATCACGATATGCAACAAAGCTTTCGGTGACTTTGCGGGTCAGGGCGTCGTCGCTTTCACGAAGTTCTGCGATCACTTCGGCGGCTGCCTTGCCCATCGCGTCAACGACATCGTCTGGAAGCATGCGGACTTTGACGTCCTGCTCGGCAACCAGTTTCTGCAATGCCATTGCGTGCTTGGTTTCGTACTCGGTCCAGACTTCGTTATAAAGACTGTCACAAGCAAACTTGACGACGGCTTTCAGGTCGTCGGGAAGGTCGGCAAATGCCTTGGCGTTAACCGCGCATTCCTCGGCCGAGGACGGTTCGCCAACACCCGGCCAGTAATAGTTTTTGGCAACCTGATAGAAGCCAAGTGCGCTGTCGCTCCACGGGCCGATGAATTCACCGGCATCAAGTGCGCCGGACTGAAGGGCCTGGAACATGTCGCGACCGCCCATGGCCTGAACAGCCATACCCAGTTTCGAACACATTTCAGAAGCCAGACCAGTGGTGCGGAACTTAAGACCCTTAAGGTCGTCAACCGACTTGATCTCGTTACGGAACCAGCCAGCCCACTGCGGGCCGGAGTTGCCGCAAAGGAACGGCTTCAGACCGAACTGGCCATAGATTTCATCATACAGTTCCTGACCGCCACCATGGGTCAACCAGCCAACCTGCTCGTCTGCGCGCAGACCAAAAGGCTGTGAACCAAACAGAAGGATACCTTTGGATTTCGAACCCCAATAGGCCGGAACCGCGTGATAGATGTCTGCCGTACCTTCGGCAACCGCGTCAAACACACCGTTGCCCGGTACAAGTTCACCGGCTGCGTGCAGTTTGACCTCGATACGACCGCCCGAAAGGGTGGTGATGCGGTCTGCAAGTTTCTGTGCGGCAACCCCCGGCCCAGGCAAGTTTTTCGGCCATGCGGTAACCATGTTCCACTGGCGTTTGTCCTGTGCGATTGCCGGGGTGGCAAAGGTGGCAGCGGCCGCAGCACCAACGCCGGCAACACCGGCCGTCAGAAATTCACGTCTTTTCATGTTAAGAAGCCTCCTTGATTGAACCCTGATCAGGTTATGTCGGGGCAATCGTCATTGCCCCGATGTGAAAGTTTCAAACTTATTTGCCGAGAATACCGGGCAGGTTAAGCCCGTGTTCCCGTGCGCAATCCAGTGCGATGTCATATCCCGCATCGGCATGACGCATCACACCGGTTGCCGGATCGTTCCAAAGGACACGTTCGACCCTGCGTGCGGCATCTTCCGTGCCGTCACAACAAATCACCATGCCGGAATGCTGCGAGAAGCCCATTCCGACACCGCCGCCATGATGCAACGAGACCCAGGTGGCCCCCGACGCAGTATTGAGCAGCGCATTAAGCAACGGCCAGTCACTGACCGCATCCGAGCCATCTTTCATGGCTTCGGTTTCGCGGTTCGGGCTTGCGACCGATCCGCTGTCAAGGTGGTCACGACCGATCACCACCGGGGCTTTCAGTTCACCATTCTTGACCATTTCGTTGAATGCCAGACCCAGACGATGGCGCTGACCCAGACCAACCCAGCAGATACGCGCCGGAAGGCCCTGGAAGGAAATACGATCACGCGCCATATCCAGCCAGTTATGAAGATGCGGATCATCCGGGATCAGTTCCTTGACCTTCTGGTCGGTCTTGTAAATGTCTTCCGGGTCACCCGAAAGTGCTGCCCAGCGGAACGGGCCGATGCCCTTGCAGAACAGCGGACGGATATAGGCCGGAACAAAGCCCGGGAAAGCAAAGGCGTTTTCCAACCCTTCTTCAAGGGCCATCTGGCGGATGTTGTTGCCGTAATCAACTGTCGGAATACCGGCATCATGGAAGGCAACCATGGCTTCGACCTGAACGCGCATGGATGCACGGGCCGCCTTGGCAACCGCCTTGGGATCTGATTCCTGTTTTTCGCGCCATTCCGCAACGGTCCAGCCCTGTGGCAGGTAACCATGAACCGGGTCATGGGCCGATGTCTGGTCGGTGACGATATCGGGGCGAACGCCGCGTTTGACCAGTTCCGGGAAGACATCGGCAGCATTGCCGATCAGGGCAACCGATTTTGCCTCGCCCGCCTTGGTCCAGCGGTCGATCATCTCAAGTGCTTCGTCAAGGGAATGGGTTTTTTCGTCGACATAACGGGTACGCAGACGGAAATCGGCACGCGTTTCATCGCATTCAACAGCAAGGCAGCTTGCGCCGGCCATCACAGCCGCCAGCGGCTGTGCGCCACCCATGCCGCCAAGACCGCCGGTCAGAATCCATTTGCCCTTAAGGCTGCCGCCATAATGCTGGCGACCGGCCTCGACAAAGGTTTCATAGGTGCCCTGAACAATGCCCTGCGAACCGATATAAATCCACGAACCCGCCGTCATCTGGCCATACATTGCCAGACCTTTTTTATCGAGTTCGTTGAAATGGTCCCAGTTCGCCCAATGCGGCACAAGGTTGGAGTTCGCAATCAGAACACGCGGTGCATCCTTGTGGGTGCGGAAAACACCAACCGGCTTGCCCGATTGCACAAGCAGGGTCTGATCGTCTTCAAGTTCCTTGAGGCTGGCAACAATTTGATCGAAATCTTTCCAGGTACGTGCTGCCCGGCCAATGCCGCCATAAACCACCAACTCGTGCGGATTTTCGGCAACGTCGGGATGAAGGTTGTTCATCAGCATTCGCATCGGTGCTTCGGTCAGCCAGCTTTTTGCGGTGATTTCGGTCCCGATTGCCGGGTAAACATCGCGCTGATTGTGGCGGGGATTGTTGGTCATGACTTGCCTCTTAGTGCTGGGGCCAAATCGGCCAGTGTCTTTAGAATTTCGGTAAGATGCGTGCGCAGTTTTGCCGCACGGCTTTGGTCATAGGCCCAAGGTGCTTCTTCGGCCGAAAGATAGGTCGACTGTGCCAGTTCCATCTGGATGGCGTGCTGATTGATCTCCGGGCGACCGTAATGGCGGGTGGTCCAGCCACCTTTGAAACGCCCGTTCAAAACGGCACTATATCCCTCGGCCTGCGAACAGATTTCAGACGTAAGGGTCTCGATCATCGGATCACATGTTGTGCCCAGATTGGTGCCGATATTGAAATCGGGCAGGATGCCGTCAAACAGGAACGGGATGTTTGACCGGATTGAATGGCAATCATATAGGATTGCAACACCATGCTTGGCACGCACCCGTTCAAGTTCGGCTGCCAGTGCCGCGTGATAGGGCGCGTGGAAATTCGCGGCACGCTTGGCAACGTCTTCCTCGGTCGGGGCAACATCCCAGATGTTCTCGCCGTCAAAATCGGTCAGGGGCACAAGGGTCGTGGTGTTTTGACCGGGATACAGACTGATACCTTCGGGATCGCGGTTGGCATCAATCACATAGCGATGAAACGTTGCCCGAACCGTCGTGACATTATCTATCAGCCCGTCATACAGGGTATGGATGTGCCAGTCGGTATCGGCAAGCTCGCGCCCGCGATCATTCAGTTTGATGGCAATGTCTTCGGGAACATAGGTGCCTGTATGGGGCAGTCCCAGAACAATGGGGCCATCGCCGTGTTTGATTTCAACGGGATGGGTCATGTTATGCACCTTCCCCGACGACGAAACCGGAAAGCTTGGCGGCAGCAACCAGTGCGCCTTCGGTCACAAGTTCACCGGCCTTGGCAAGATCAGGCGCCATATAGCGGTCTTCCCTGACGGTCGGGATATCCTTGCGCACGGTTTTCAGAATGTTCTGAAGTCCGGCACTCGTTTTAAGGGGGGCTCTGAATTCAACGCCCTGTGCTGCACAGATCAGTTCAACACCAAGGATATAGGACAGATTGGCATTCATCCGTGCCAAACGGCGTGCGCCGTGGGCGGCCATCGATACATGGTCTTCCTGATTGGCACTGGTCGGCGTGCTGTCAGTTGAACACGGATTGGCAAGATGCTTGTTTTCACTCATCAGGGCGGCCGTTGTGACCTCGGCAATCATCAGACCGGAATTCAGGCCCGGCTCCGGGGTCAGGAACGGTGGCAGATCGTGTGACAGGGTCGGATCAACCATCAATGCCACACGGCGCTGGGCAATTGCGCCGATCTCGGCAACGGCAAGGGCGATCTGATCGGCGGCAAAGGCCACGGGTTCGGCGTGGAAGTTGCCACCTGAAACAATGCGCCCGTCTTCTTTCAGAACCAGCGGGTTATCGGTAACCGCATTGGCCTCGATCTCAAGCGTCTGACCGGCAAAGCGCAGCAAATCCATGGCTGCCCCGGTGACTTGCGGCTGACAACGGATGCAATAGGGGTCCTGAACACGGGTGTCGCCTTCGCGGTGGCTTTCGCGGATTTCCGAACCCTCCATCAGATCGCGCATCGCGCGCGCCACATTGATCTGGCCGGGATGGCCGCGAAGGGTATGGATTTCGTCGACCAGCGGTGCGGTTGATCCCATGATCGCATCGGTCGAAAGCGATGCGGTCACAATCGAACTTGCTGCATTGCGCCAAGCTGAAAACAGCCCGACCAGCGCACAGGCGGTTGAAAACTGCGTCCCGTTAATCAGGGCAAGGCCTTCTTTCGCGCCCAGAACAACCGGGGTCAAACCGGCCTTGGCAAGGGCGTCACCACCAGACAGAGTTTCGTTGTTATAAACGGCTTCGCCCGCACCGATCATGACAGCCGCCATATGGGCCAGCGGTGCCAGATCGCCCGATGCGCCGACCGATCCTTGTGACGGGACAACCGGGGTTACGCACTTGGCCAGCATCCCCTCGATCAGTTCAATCAGCTCCCAGCGCACACCCGATGCGCCACGACCAAGTGATAGCAGTTTAAGTGCCATCATCAATCGCGTGGTTGCGATATCAAGCGGTTCACCCACGCCACAGCAATGGCTAAGGATCAGGTTGCGCTGAAGGGTTTCGGTATCTTCAGGGGCAATTTTGACCGATGCCAGTTTCCCGAACCCGGTATTCACACCGTAAACCGCAACGTCACCTTCGGCTGCCGCACGCACCATCGCACTGGCGGCCTCAACACCGGCCTTGGCCGACGGATCAAGTTTGACGGCAATCTGGTTGCGCCAGATATTTTCAAGATCGGCAAGCGTTGCAGCGGCGGGTGTCAGGGTTACGGTCATTTTGCATCCTTGTGGAATACAGGTTGTGGGGCGTTTCGTATGTCTTAGTCGGCTTTGCTGGCGACGGTTTCGCCACCGAAAATACGTTCAAACAGCGGGTTAAACCCGATGCGATAGGAAAGTTCGGCCGGGTGTTCGATATCCCAGATTGCCAGATCGGCACGAAGTCCCGCTTTGATCTGGCCGGTATCGGAAAGGCCAAGCGCGGTTGCGGCATGTTTGGTTGCACCACAAAGTGCCTCTTCCGGGGTCAGGCGGAACAGGGTGCAGGTCATATTCATGGTCATCAGGATTGACATCAAAGGCGAAGTGCCCGGATTGCAATCGGTGGCAACCGCCATCGGCACGCCATGCTTGCGGAAGGCTGCAATCGGCGGCAACTGGGTTTCATGCAGGGTGTAAAACGCACCAGGCAAAAGGACAGCAACCGATCCCGATTTTGTCATCGCCCTGGCGTCGTCTTCGTTGGCATATTCAACATGGTCAACGGAAATCGCGCCATATTCAGCGGCCAGTTTGGTGCCGCCGATGTTGGAAAGCTGTTCGGCATGGAGCTTGACCGGAATGCCAAGCTCACGCGCGACGTCAAACACGCGTTTGATCTGATCGGTGTCAAAGGCGATGCCTTCGCAGAACCCGTCAACCGCATCGACCAGCCCTTCTTCGTGGGCGGCATGCAGGGCGGGGATGCAGACCTCGTCGATATAACGATCCGGTTCACCCTTGAATTCAGCCGGGGTCGCATGGGCACCAAGGAAGGTGGTCTTGACCCGGACCGGGCGCAGTGTCGCGATTTTGCGGGCCGCACGCAGCATGTTGAGTTCGGTGTCGCGATCAAGGCCATAGCCTGATTTGACTTCGATAACCGACACACCCTCGGCCAAAAGTGCATCAACGCGTGGCAGGGCGGTTTTTACAAGCTGATCGACATCGGCTTTGCGGGTGGCGGTGACCGTGGAAACAATGCCGCCGCCAGCACGCGCGATTTCTTCGTAGCTGGCACCTTCAAGGCGCATTTCAAATTCAACCGCACGATTGCCGCCATAAACCACATGGGTGTGGCAATCAATCAGCGCCGGGGTAATCAGGCGGCCTTCAAGGTCGCGGGATGCTTGCTCAAGATATTTGACCGGGATTGCATCATCGCTTCCGACCCAGTCAATCAAACCGTCCTTTATGGCAATCGCACCGGCCTCAATCAGGCCATAGCGATTTTCATCCGTGATTGTGACGATTTTTGCATTTCTGAGAAGCATGCGAATGATCACCCCTTGATAAGTCCGTTATTAAAGATAATATGTCTGCACATAATATTTCTGTCAAGACGGGTATGGATTATGACGGTTATTTGGGCAAATCAGGCACTTACCAGTAATGGCTGGGCGCAGGACGTCGCGGTAGAGGTCGATCAATCGGGCAAAATCGGCACTATTAAAGCCGATTCACCCGAGCTGGCATCGACCGCAGATCATCGCGTCGGGGTTTTGTTGCCAGCAGTTGCCAACCTTCATAGTCATGCTTTTCAGCGCTCGATGGCGGGTTTGACCGAAAAGCGCGGACCGGATCCACGCGATACGTTCTGGACATGGCGGCAATTGATGTTCCGCTTTCTCGATCAGCTAACGCCCGATCATGTCGAAGCCATTGCTGCCTTTGTGCAGATGGAGATGTTGGAGGCCGGTTACGCCAATAATACCGAGTTCCATTATCTGCATCACCGTCCGGGCGGACATTTGTATGACAATATCGGCGAGATGGCTGAACGCATTGCGGCGGCTGCAAATATTACTGGTATCGGTCTGACTCTTTTGCCGGTTCATTATCAATTCGGGGGCTGTGACAAGCGCCCACTAGGCGCCGGACAGATCCGGTTTGGCAACGATCCCGAACAGTTCGCCAAATTGTATGAGGAATCGGTTCGTGCGGTTAAAGGTCTGCCCGCTGATACCCGCATTGGCGTTGCCCCGCATTCGCTGCGCGCAGTTGGCCGTGAAGACCTGATTGCGACCACAAAGCTTTCCAAGGATGGCCCGATCCATATGCATCTGGCCGAACAGGTTGCCGAGGTCGAGGAAGTCGAAGCATCCTGGGGCAAGCGCCCGGTCGAATGGCTTCTGGATAATGCGGATGTGAATGAAAACTGGTGCCTGATCCACTGCACCCAGATGCAGGAACATGAAACCCTTGGTCTGGCAAGGACCGGTGCGGTGGCGGGCCTGTGCCCCATTACCGAAAGCAGCCTTGGCGACGGTATTTTTGATGGTGTGCGGTATCTTGGTGCGGACGGGGTGATTGGTGTCGGATCGGATTCCAATATCCGCATTTCGCTTTCCGAAGAATTGCGCACCCTTGATTACAGTCAGCGCCTGCGTGACAAATCCCGTGCGGCCTTGGCAACACCGGAAAAGTCCACCGGACGGCGTTTGTATGATGCCGTGGCAAAGGGCGGGGCACGCGCCGCAGCTCGTGATTCGGGGCGGATCGAAACTGGCGCACTTGCCGATCTGATGGCGCTTGATGGCTCGGCTGTTGACCTGATCGGCCGGAAAGGCGATACGATCCTCGATACATATATCTTTGCCGGAGATGATCGTATGGTGCGTGATGTCTGGTCGGCCGGTCGCCATGTTGTGACCGATGGCCGCCATGTCGCGCATGACGATATCACCAGCCGGTATCGCAAGGTGATGGAACAACTCAAGGAAGTGGTGTGAGCGCCTCGGAACAGACAAACTGGCAATCGGTCCATGATGAGGTCCTGCGCCGCATCCATACACGCGAATGGAAGCCCGGCGATCAGATCCCCAAGGAAGTCGAACTTGCCGAACAGCTTGGTTGCGCGCGCGCCACGGTGAACCGTGCGCTGCGCGAACTGGCCGCCGAGGGTTTCCTTGATCGCAGGCGCAAGGCCGGTACGCGGGTTTCAACCCATCCGGTCCGCCGCGCCAAACTTGATATTCCGGTCATCCGCCTTGAAATCGAAGGCCGAGGGCAGAAATACGGCTATGGCCTGCTTCTGAGTGAACGGCGCACACCGACCCCGGAGGTCTGTGCCAATCTTGGTGTCAGCGCCAAAAGCGATATGCTCCATATCACGTCACTGCATCTGGCCGATCGCAAACCCTATATGTTCGAAGAACGCTGGGTGTCGATTGATACGGTGCCGGAAATCGTTGATGCCGACCTGTCGGCGATCAGTGCCAATGAATGGCTGGTACTTCATGCACCCTACACCAAGGGCGATATTTCGTTCTCGGCTGTGCTGGCAACCGAAACCGAGGCCAAAATTCTGCGCACCCATGCGGGCGCGCCGCTTTTCCTGATGGAACGTATGACCTGGGAACATGATGCCGGCATTACGGCTGCACGTTTGTTGTTTGCGCCGGGTTACCGGATGCATTCGGCGATCTGATCGGCGAACTGTGGGGCGGTGCAGTGACGCAGGCACCCCGTCCGTAACCAGTTTTCTATAACAATCAGGATTTCAGGTTTTTGAACGCGTGCTTGCGCGCGTGATCAATTGCGCGCCAACCAGAACCTTTACTGCCGGTGGGGCGGTGTCGGCATTGATCAGTTCATCAAGCACGGTGACGGCCATGCTGCCAATCTTGCGCTTGGAAACATCAATGGTGGTCAGGGGCGGGTCAAGCGTGATGCTCATGGGCAGGTTATCAAAGCCAATTACCGACACATCATCGGGGACATTATAGCCCCGTTCCTTAAGGGCCTTGGTAAAGCCATAGGCCATGATGTCATTTGCGCAGAAATAGGCCTCGGCAATGTCGCTGCCCAATGCGGAAATGCTTTCTTCATAGGCCGATGACAAGGTCGATCCAATCGACAGGACATGGGCCGGATCAACCGTCAGGCCCAGTGTCGCCATGTTGCTGAGATATGCGCTTTTGCGCAGGGCAAAGTTCCGGGTCTGGGTGTCACTGCCGACATAACCAATTTTAGTAAAACCTAAACTTTTTAGGTGTTCGAGGACGGTGTAAACCGCATCCCCGTTGTTCATATCGACAAAGTTTGCATCGACCAAATCATAAAAAGTATCAATGAAAACAATTGGCAGATGCAGATCCTGGATCTTTTTGATGTCATCGCGGCCAAGCTCGGTGCCAAGAACGATGGCGGCTGTTGCATCCGAGGTCGCCAGCAAATCAATGATGTCGTTTGTTGTTACGTTTTCGTAGCTGAGTACCTGCAATTTGTAGCCACGACTCGTCGCTTCTTGCGACATGCCATCGATATAGTCGGAAATGAAGTGGCTGTGGTCTCGGTTAACCGTATGACCATGCTTGGCAATTTTGAGAAACTTGATGGTTTTCTGCGTGGTTGCGTGCTTTTTCGGGGTGCGCGGCGTGTAGTTGAGTGATGAAACCACTTCCAGAACCCGCGAACGGGTGGTGCCGGAAATTTCACCTTTGCCATTGAGAACCAGCGATACAGTTGACGGGGATACGCCAGCCCGCTCGGCAATCTCTTTGATCGTTATTTTGTTCTTCTTTTTCATATGGTTGTCCCCGAAACCCCATCCCTGATTTTTTTTTGTTTAGGTTGTTTAATAAACATTCTGACCAGCTCAGCGCAACCTTACTATGACTTTTTAGTGAAATAGGCCGCTTGCCAACATAAAAATGACTTGCTAGTTTTAGTCAACAAAACAAAAAGTTTAGTAAACGCATAAGGGAGGAATTATGCGTACCAAAGACGGGCACTTAACTGTCCTCGTGGCACTTATCATTGTGCTGATGACTGCTGGCGCCATTGTATCTGGCGGGAATTATCTTTCGCTGTTTAACCTTCAGTCGATGGCTGGTCAGGTGCCGGAAATTGGTCTGTTGGCAATCGGTGTCATGCTGGCCATGTCTGTTGGCAATGGCGGCATCGAACTGTCGGGGATTGCGCTTGCCAATCTTTCGGGGGTTGCTGCCGCGACGCTGGTTTCAAGCCATCTGTCGGCATCGGCCGATCCGGGCATGTTTTCGCTGTTCTTCATTCTTGTGGCGTTGGCCGTCGGGGTGCTTGGTGGTTTGCTGAACGGGCTTTTGATTGCCTATCTGAAAATCACTGCGATCCTCTGTACCCTTGGCACCCAGATGTTCTTTATCGGTCTGGCGGTTGTTTTGTCCGATGGCCGTTCGGTTCGCGTTGGTGCGCCCGGCCCGCTTTATGAAATCGGCAACGGATACTTGCTTGAAATTCCGATCAGCTTCCTTCTGTTCATTGCTGTGGCTTGCGCCATTGGTTTCGTGCTGCGCTACACGCCGTTCGGATTGTGGCTGATGCTGAACGGGTCAAACCCGAAGGCGTCGGAATATGCCGGTTTCCCGCAAAACAAAGTGATCATCGCGACCTATACCGTAAGCGGCGTTCTGTCGTCGCTGGCCGGTATCATCATTGCGGCGCGCACGATCAATGTGAAGTGGGATTACGGCACGTCATACCTGCTGGTGGCGATCCTGATTGCAGTCATGGCCGGGGTTCGTCCTGAAGGTGGTTACGGACGCGTGGTTTGCGTTGTTCTGTCTGCGATTGCTCTGCAGATGATGTCGAGCATGTTGAACTTCATGGGACTTTCCAACTTCGTGCGTGATTTTGCCTGGGGCGCGCTGCTTCTGGGCTTCCTCGCCATTGGTCGGTTCCGCCTGACCGACTTTTTCAGTCCTCAGGCCCGTCCGGTTACGACTTCTGTGCAAAGCCCTCAGGCACGGAAACCATAATCAAAAATCGAGGGCACCGTCTGCCTAAACAAGATTTTCCAACTCGGGAGGAAAGCTAATGAAAATTTCGACTCTTCTGAAAGGTTCTGTATTTGCTGTTGCTGCCATGACTTTGGCAGGAATTGCAGCACCGGCTTCGGCGCAGGACGGCAAAACCGTCACCACGGTTGTTAAAATCAGCGGTATTCCGTGGTTCGACCGCATGGAAACCGGTGTTAACCTGTTTGCGGAACAGAACCCGGAAATGAATATTCGCCAGGTTGGCCCGGCAACGGCCGATTCCGCACAGCAGCTTCAGATCGTTCAGGATCTGGTCGCGACCGGTGTGGATGCGCTGGCAGTTGTTCCGATGGATCCGGATATCCTTGAAGGTATTCTGGGCCGTGCTATGGACCGTGGCACGATCATCGTCACCCACGAAGCCGATAACCAGGCAAACACCCACGCTGATATCGAAGCATTCGATAACAACGATTACGGTGCATCCCTGAACGAGCGTCTTGCACAGTGCATGGGCGGTGAAGGCAAATGGACCACCTTCGTTGGTTCGCTTGGCAGCCGTACCCACATGCAGTGGGTTGGTGCAGGTGAAGAAAATGCCAAGAAATATCCGGGCATGGAACTGGTTGATCCGAACAATGAATCGTTCGACGATGCCAACGGCACCTACGAAAAAGCCAAAGAAATCCTGCGCAAGCACCCGGACATCAAAGGTTTCCAGACTTCGGCTGGTAACGATGTTCTTGGTGTAGGTCGTGCGATTGAAGAAGCAGGTCTGGCTGGCAAGGTTTGCCTGGTTGGTACCGGTCTTCCGAACCCGTCTGCGGCGTATCTGGACTCTGGCGCAATCACCGCAATCGGCTTCTGGGATCCGCAGAAAGCCGGTATGGCGATGAATGCTGTCGCGAAATTCATGCTTGAAGGCAAAGAAATCACCGATGGCATGGATCTTGGCGTTGAAGGTTACGAAAAAGTCACCGTCAAGCCGGGTGCGGGTAAAGGTCTGTTGATTATCGGTAACGGCATGGTTCTGGCCGATAAAGACACCTACAAGGATTACCTTTTCTAAGATCACCTGATGCCTGTGGCCCGAAGCATGAACTGCTTCGGGCCCGTCAGGCTATGTCTGACAGAACGCGTCAGCAAGAAGGGAATAACTGGTGACCCAGCAAGATCAGCAAAATCGCTGCTTTCTTGAGCTGCGAAATATCCACAAGCGTTTCGGTGGTGTGCATGCCCTTCGGGGGGTTGATATGTCACTTGAGGCCGGCGAGGTGTATCACCTGCTTGGCGAGAACGGTTGTGGCAAAAGTACCGTAATCAAGATTATGGCCGGGGCGCATCCGCCCAGCGAAGGGCAGATCATTCTTGATGGCGAAGTCCATAAAGAACTGACGCCGATCCAGTCACTCGATTTCGGGATCGAGACGGTCTATCAGGACCTGTCACTGATCCCCAATCTGACCGTGATGGAAAACGTCGCGCTTGGAGAACAGCTTGTAGAAGGCCATGGCCGTCTTCTGCGCACGCTTGATCGCGCACGTCTGAAAGATACCGCGACCAAGGCCCTGTCACAGGTTGGTTTGACTGTGACGGCCGAATTGTTGTCAACGATTGTGTCCGAGCTTCCGCTTGCCATTCGTCAGCTTGTTGCGATTGCGCGCGCCATTGCGTGCGAAGCGCGTCTGGTGATCATGGACGAGCCGACCACATCGCTGACCCGTCGCGAAGTTGAAAACCTGATCGAAGTTGTGTCGCGCCTGCGTTCGCAAAATGTGGCAGTGCTGTTTGTTACCCACAAACTTGAAGAATGCTACCGGATCGGCGGGCACGCGATTGTCTTCCGAGATGGTTTGTGTGTCGCACAGGGACCGATCAACAATTACACCCGTGCCGATCTTGCCGAACTGATGACAGGACGACAGATCAGCGAAAAACGCTATCGCACCGCAGGCCCATCGACGGAAACCCTGATGGCGCTTGATGGTCTTGAAGTTCCCGGACGCTTTAATGATGTCAGCTTCAAGCTGCACAAGGGCGAAGTTCTGGGTATCACCGGCCTGTCCGATAGCGGCAGGAACGAATTGGCCCTGGCCATTGCAGGGATCAGCCCGGCCAGCAGCGGTTCGATTTCGGTGAATGGCAAACCGGTTCGCATTCATTCGGCACCGGAATCCATCAAAGCCGGGATCGGGTATGTTCCCGAAGATCGCCTGTCTGAAGGTCTGTTCCTGACCAAGTCGATCTATCAGAACGAAATTGCCCTGATCCTGACCAAGCTTGCCAACAAGTTCGGCATTCTTGACATGAAAAAGGGCAAGGAAATTGCCCGCAACATTTCCGAGAAGATGCGCCTGAATACCGGGGATATCGAATTACCGGTTTCGGCCCTTTCCGGGGGCAACCAGCAGCGTGTTCTGATTGGTCGCTGGCTAAGTATCGATCCTGAAATTCTTGTCCTGCACGGGCCGACCGTCGGTGTTGATGTCGGGTCCAAGGATGCGATTTACCAGACTATCCAGAAGATGGCCGAAGAAGGCATGGGGCTTGTGATTGTCAGTGATGATCTGCCCGAACTTCTTCAGAACTGTGATCGCATTCTGGTGATGAATGCAGGCGAAGTTGTTGCCGACCTGAACGGGGCGAGCGCCAACGAGGACGAGATTTACCAGGCAATGCTTGGTTCAGTACAGGAAGGTGCAGCATGAGTTCGGCTGGAACCTCGCATAGTGACAAGGCAATCCAGGCACAGCGTTCTGGCGGTTTGGGCGAATTGATCGCCAAAAGGCCGGAATTTGTGACCCTGTTCTTGCTGGTGGCGATTTGCCTTGGTGTCACCATTGCCAACCCGGCATTCCTTCAGGCATCGACCCTGATTGATATCGGACGTGCAAGTGTGGTGACGGGGCTGTTTGCCCTTGGTGTCTTTGTCGTTCTGGCAGCGGGCGGGATTGATGTTTCCTTTACCGCAATTGCCGCTTTGACGATGTATTCCATCACATTGCTGGTGCAGAATTTCGCCCCCGATCTTTCGATCATCGCGGTCTTTGCGATTGCGGTTGCGGGTGGCGTGTTTCTTGGCGTTGTGAATGGCTATCTTGTCTATTCCCTGCGCGTCCCGTCGCTGATTGTGACCATCGGCACCCAATACCTGTTCCGTGGCGGCTTGTTGGCCTTTATCGGCACGACCTGGATCATGGAACTTCCCGGCGAGATGGGGACATTTGGCCGTATTTCGTTGCTGGAAGTCGAAGCAGTGAACGGTGCCCTGATCAGTCTGCCGCTTTATTTCCTGATCCTGCCTGCTGTTGCTGTTCTGACCTGGTGGATCATGCGACGCACCCTGATGGGGCGTGCGATCTTTTCGCTTGGCGGTAATCCCGAGGTAACCGCACGTCTGGGTTACAACGTCAAAATCGTTCATCTGTTTGTCTTTGGATATGCCGGTGCCCTGGCTGGTCTGGCGGGGATTGTTCACATCACCGCAAACCGTCTTGCCAATCCGTTTGACCTTGTCGGAACCGAGATCGCGGTGATTGCCGCAGTGGTTCTTGGTGGTGCGCGCATCACCGGGGGAACGGGTTCGGTTATCGGGACCATGCTTGGTGTTCTTCTGGTTGTTGTTGTCGATAACGTTCTGGTGATGGTTGGCATTCCGAGTACCTGGCAACGGGTGTTCGTCGGCGCATTCATCCTGCTTGCCGCAGCCTTCTTTGTGACCCGCCAGCGCAAATTCAAACCTGCGAAATAAAAGAGAAAATCATGAAAAAGTTTCTGAATGATCCCAAGAATTTCGTCGATGAAATGCTTGAAGGTATCTATCTTGCCAACAGCGACGTCACCTATGTGAATGACGACAAGCGCTGCTATGTGAAATCGGCGCCGAAGCCGGGCAAGGTCGGTATTGCGACGGGCGGCGGTTCGGGTCACCTTCCGCTGTTCCTGGGCTATGTTGGTGAAGGTATGCTGGATGGCGCGGCTGTTGGTGGCGTGTTCCAGTCCCCGAGTGCCGATCAGATGCTTGAAGTCACCAAGTATATCGACCAGGGCGCGGGCGTTCTTTATATCTATGGCAACTATACCGGCGACATCATCAACTTTGATATGGCGACCGAACTTGCCGACATGGAAGACATCAAGGTTCTTTCGGTTGTTGGCAATGACGATGTTGCATCGTCCGTCGTTGGTGAAGAACACAAACGCCGCGGCGTTGCCGGTATCTTCTTCCTGTATAAAGCAGCCGGTGCGGCGTCCGAAGAAGGCATGTCGCTTGAAGATGTTGCCCGCGTTGCCGAAAAGGCAAAAGATCGCACGCGTACCATCGGTGTTGCACTGAGCAGCTGCGTGATCCCGGAAATCGGCAAGCCGTCCTTTGAAATCGGTGCTGATGAAATGGAAATCGGCATGGGTATCCATGGCGAAAACGGCATCAGCCGCAAAAAGCTGACCGCGGCCGATCCGCTTGTCGACGAGATGATGGACAAAATCTTTGCCGAACAGGATTACAAGGCCGATGACGGCGTTGCCATTCTGGTCAACGGTCTTGGCGGCACCCCGCTTGAAGAACTTTATATCCTGTTCCGTCGCGTGCATCAGTTGATGAGCGAACGCAAGGTCAACGTAAAGCATGTCTGGATCGGCGAGTTTGCAACATCGATGGAAATGGCCGGTGCGTCCATTTCTGTTCTGCATCTCGACGAGGAACTTGATCGTCTGATGGCGGCCAAGGCCGACACCCCGTTCTTCAAACATTTTGCCAAGTAAGCCGAGGCCGCAATGGACAAGATTACCAGTGGCGATATCGCCGCATTGTTCGAAGCCCTGCACGGAACGTTCCGTGACAAACGCGATGAACTGATCGCCCTTGATGCCAAGGTCGGTGACAGTGATCTCGGGATCACGATGAATGCGGCGTTTGAAGCTGCATCAAACACCGTCGCATCGCTTGCGGATAACCCGATGGGCAAACAGTTCATGATGGCCGGTGCTGCGATGGCAAAAGCAGCGCCGTCAACCATGGGCACCCTGACCGCGACCGGATTTATGCGTGGTGGCAAGGCCCTTGGGGACGCGACCGAAATCGGGACTGCCGAAATGGCGGCGTTCTGGCGGGCCTATGCCGACGGGATTGCCGAGCGCGGCAAGGCCAAGCTTGGCGACAAGACCGTTCTTGATGTTCTGGTGCCGATTGCCGACAGTCTTGAAGCATCGCTTGCAGCGGGTGTTTCGCTTGGGGATGCGACCGGCAAGGCGTCGCAGGACGCCAAGGCCGCCCTTGAAGCCACCAAGGATCTTGTTGCCCAGCACGGCAAGGCAGCCGCCTTTGCCGATAAAAGCAAGGGCCTTCAGGATGCCGGCAGCACAGTAGCAGCACTTTTGATCGAAACGGTTGCAGCATTCTGTAATCGCTGATCACGCGGCATATGGAGATGATCTGTTTTCTCCCTTCTTCCCTGGGATTGTCCCATATGCCGTGCCCGCCTTTCCCTGAACTCCGTTCTCGATAACCGCAGGAACAAGACATGGAATACAGAACCCTTGGCCGTTCAGGCCTTAAAGTCTCCGCCATTTCGATGGGTACTTTTACGTTTGGTGGTCAGGGCCCGTTTGCCATGGTCGGAAGCCAGGGTGTTTCGGATGCCAAACGTCTGGTGGATTGTTGCATTGATAACGGTGTGAATGTTTTTGACACCGCGAACATGTATTCCACCGGTCTGTCCGAACAGATTCTTGGCGAAGTTCTTGAAGGACGCCGGGACAATGTTCTGGTGACATCCAAGGCCAGAATGCGGATCGGGGATGGCCCGAATGACGAAGGTGTCAGTCGCTATCACCTTATTCGGGAATGTGAAAAGACGCTTCGCAACCTGCGCACCGACCATATCGACATTTACTATATGCACGAATGGGACGGTGTAACGCCGGTCGAAGAGAAAATGGCAGCCCTTGATACCCTCGTGACACAGGGCAAGGTGCGCTATGTCGGCTGTTCCAACTATTCGGGTTGGCACATCATGAAATCGTTGCAGGCATCTGAACGCGACCGTCGCGTCCGGTTTGTCACGCAACAAATCCATTACACCCTTGAGGCCCGCGAAGCAGAATATGAACTGCTTCCGATTTCGGTTGATCAAGGGTTGGGGGTTCTGGTCTGGAGCCCGTTGGCGGCTGGTTTGCTGAGCGGTAAACACACCCGTCATACGCCTGTCGCCAAGGGTTCAAGGCAGGATGCGGGCTGGACCGAACCACCCATCCGGGATCAGGGACGTTTGTGGGATATAGTTGACGTCCTTGTCTCGGTGGGTGAAAAACACGGCGTCGAGGCCGCCCAGGTCGCGCTTGCATGGTTGTTGACGCGACCGGCGGTCTCTTCGCTTGTGGTTGGCGGAAGTTCCGAACAGCAATTCACCAACAATTTCCGGGCCATTGACCTTAAGCTTGATGACGAAGACCTCAAACAGCTTGATCTCGTCAGTCAGCCGCCGCTGATCTATCCATACTGGCATCAGGGCCA
This sequence comes from Thalassospira profundimaris, assembly GCF_003326675.1. Taxonomy (GTDB): domain Bacteria; phylum Pseudomonadota; class Alphaproteobacteria; order Rhodospirillales; family Thalassospiraceae; genus Thalassospira; species Thalassospira aquimaris. The sequence goes on along the minus strand of NZ_JPWF01000023.1, from coordinate 9,678 downwards.
GTTCGCCCGCGACCGATTCAGTGATGGTGACTGGGCTTTGCATGATCGGGCGGGGAAGAATGCACTGTCGTAACAGGCATCGGAGAGCCCGGTGGTCTGAAACCTGCGAGGTATTTTTTTGGGTCTTGCAGGATCAAAGCCGAATACTGATTGCAGGATGAAGTTTTTCTGGGTCTCGGCGATTGCCGGAAAGTGTCGCCGTTGCCGAAGCGATCGAAACGGGTCGTGGGGCCGAAGCTCGGAAAATAAAACTCCCGGACAAGCTCTGTCATCCGGGAGATCAGCATCCTTAGTTGGGTTTTACCGGGAAAACCCCCTGCACCATAATGCAGGCCAGCATCGGTTGTTGTGCCGGGTTCAAGGCGAAGTTCACCTTATCAAGTCCGGCATCTTCTGTCCTGCTGGTGGCCGGATTGCTGGTCAGGGTTACTGAATCCGGATGTAATGTCTTGTTGGATGAAGTTGCATATACGGGCGTCCGTGACGCCGGTATGCCACCTGTGCTTCTTTCCGCAAACATAGCACCGGCCGGGTTTTCGGTCGTTCCCAAAGCTTCTCTGGCGCGGAGGGTTCCGGTAACCTCTGCGGTTCCCAGTTGCCAGCTATGGCTGTGTGGTGGAAGATTGTCCGGAGTGACGGTCGCTGTTTCTGCGCCATGAATCTGGCCCAGGGCTACCGGATTGACATTCAGATCCTGGCTGGTGCCGGTGCCCGCGATGGTCCGGCCGCGCAGATCCGGCAAATTGAATTGAACTGGTGATCCGCCATATCTTGTGCCGATAAGGGCATACAGCGCGTCGTTTCCGTTGATCGGCAAGGCCCGCCCATCGGCGGGCAAATAATGTTCCGGGCAATAGCGTACAGCGGTCCAGCATACCGATCCGATATATCCGTCCGTTGTGCACTCTGACGCACTGGATGGTTGTATCGAGCCTAAGGTTGTCATTGTGGCAAATGCCGCAAAAAAGCCTGTCCGGCGCGCCTGTCTTGCAAAATTTTTCATTTCTGTTTCCTTTCCGAACAACCGGTCATGCCGATTGTCAATACACGGCAAAGACGGTCCTAGGGCCGTTGCGGATAATATCCCGTAATCGCAATACAGGCTGTCAGGCCAAGTCGCGGTGCCGTGACCGGGATCGGTGTGCCTGCGCCGGTGACAGTCGTATTGCCTGACAGGTATTCAAGGCTGCCGGAAACGATGCCGCTTTTCATATCGACAACGGCCCCGGCATTGCCATAGACGTCAAGTGCTGGCGGTGTCACCAGCGCCGGATAGCCGCCTGCCGGGCTGTTTGCATCGGGTGCGGTACTGTTTGCTTTTACCGATCCGGAAAGGACAAAGGTGGATGGTTTAATTTCATGAATATGCGGCATCAGGTTGGTGGCGTTCATGGTGCTGGTTGATGCGCCGCGTTTTTGACCACGCAAAACGGTACCTTTGTAATAGTTGCCTTCGGCAATCACCGACCGCCCCCGCAAATCCGGAAGCTGGAATTGCAGGGTAGTTGCATTGCCGCCATAAGTAATTCCGAGCAGGGAATACAAGGCTTGATGGCTTTGGGCCTGTAATACCTGCCCGTCGGCAGGCAGATAGTTTTGCGGGCAAAAATCCGTCGCCATCCAGCATATGTCGCCAATCGTGGGGTCGCTGCTGCAGGATGCTTTTGCGGTTTCCGGCATCGAAAATGCCACTATGGTGGCCATCATGGCCGCAATTGTGAAGCGTTTGTTCAAACGGAACATCTATTCCTCCCCGGGGCAGGATCATTGAAATGAGATTGCAAAACCGCAACCGGTTCAGTTCGGATTAACCGGGAAAGTCCCGGAATAATTCACGCATGCAAGCATCACAAGCTGTGGCCCAAGTACCGGTATTGGCTGGGCCTGACCTGATGCGGGTGTTGCACCGCTGTAAACATTTTGTCCTGCGATATTAGCCGAAACGCTGCCATCGGCCATTACGGCATTGGTGCTGTTTGCATACATTTGCGCAGTTGCTGCCTGTGGTGCTGCGGGTACATTCCCGCCCGGTGTTCTTTCTGTTCCTGGCTGGTCTTGCACCGCAACGCTGATACCGGAATCAACCGAAAGGGCAACGCCGTGATTGTGCGAAGGTGTTGCAACGAGGCTGGATTCGTCCCCATTTACAGGGTACCCGGCTGCTCTTGGTGTCAGTCCCGGTCCCGTGCCGGTGCCAACCGGCTCACGGCCCATCAGATTCGGCACTGCGAAAGTATTTTGCGACGGCGACCCGCCATAGGTGTTCCCGTAAAGGGCAAGAAGCGCCTGAAATTGCTGATACGGATAGCTTGTTCCGTCTGCCCGGACATATCCCTCTGGACAGAATTTGTTGGCCGTCCAGCAGATGCTTCCGATATAGCCGTTGTCGTTGCAGGCTTTGGCTTCGTCGGATTGTATCGTCATTGTTGTGAGGATCGCGAGCCCGGCCGCAAGGCAGGCTGCCATTTTCGTTTTCATGATATTCTCCCCAAATGTACCAAAATGCCAGTCTTGAACGGGCATTGCGAAATCTATGCACTCGTATAGGATGTCCGCTATTACAGGATCAGATTATGGGTTGCACATCAACTATTTATTGCAACTTAAATTTTACTGTAATTGGTGACGGGTATGACCGGTTTTTTGTGAAAAATGCTGTGCCGGTCATGAAAGGCCATGCTATTGGCAAGTCTATGACTTCAAACAGTCACTGATCCTCAGTGATCCTGCGGGGGAGGGCTTTATGGCTCCAGAAAAGTTTCATTTTATTTCCGGTCTTCCGCGATCCGGTTCCACCTTGCTGGCGGCCCTGCTGCGCCAGAACCCGCGCTTTCATGCGGCGATGTCGAGCGCGCTGGCCCCGCTAATCAATGCCAACCTCGATATCATGAGCTCTGGCCACGAGGTCTCACTTCTGATGGCGCCAGAGCAGAGACCCGAAATCCTGCGCAGTGTTGCAAGAACCTTTTGCCAGACCAGCACAGACCGCGAAATATTCTTTGATACCAACCGGTCATGGTGTGCGAAAATGCCGCTGATTTCCGATCTGTTCCCGGGGGCAAAAGTCATTGCCTGCGTGCGGGATGTTCCATGGATACTTGACAGTCTGGAACGATTGTTTCGTCGTAATCCTTATGAAAATACCCGTCTTTTTGGCAATGATGGCGAACGTGCCACGGTCTATTCACGTATGGAAAGCCTTGCCCGCCATAACCGGTTGGTTGGTTATCCGTGGACAGCGCTGAAAGAGGCGTTCTATGGCGAACAGGCCAAGGATCTTCTGGTGGTCGATTATGAAATTCTGGCGAAATCGCCGGAAAAAACCCTGCGCCTGATATATAAATTCATCGACGAACCTTGGTATGATGGCCACGATTTCGATAATGTCGAGTATGACGCGCCGAAGTTTGACGAGGCCCTGGGAGTCGATGGCTTGCATCGCGTTCGCCCCAAGGTTGCCTTTCAAGCCCGGAAAACCATCCTGCCCCCGGACCTTTTTCACAAGTTCGAGAATATGGATTTCTGGAAAGATACCAGCGGCAGCGCCGCAAGCGTGATCGTCCCGACACAAAACGGGCTTAATCCGGCAGACCTGGCAAAGAAATTGTCCAATTCTGGCAATTTCTGACATCCACCAATTAAAACTTTATGTGGTCAGCGACTATCGCTAGGTATGTCAACTAAAGTGGCGCAACTATGACTTGCAGCTGGCTTGGTGCTGAAACTGTATTTTAGTATAAGTGTTGCGGGGCTGATGACCGCTCGAATTTGGATATGACTGCGTATCAAGGGGCACTGCCATGACTGTCACCACAGGGCGGGCGAAACAAAATCCGTTAACCGCGACTTTTTCCTCCGTTGTGCCAATCGCACTGGAGCCCCGGTTCATGTTCGATGCGGCCGGTGCTGCCACGGCGGCGGATGCGGCCACTGATGCGCAAGCCGAAGCCGAGGCAGAGCAGGCCCATAGCAGCGACAGTGGTAACGAAGCGGATAATCACGAAGTTGCCGATATTCCTGCTGGAACCGGGGCCGATTCCGGTACGCGCCGGGAAATCATGGTGGTTGATACTTCTGTCGCAGGCTGGCAGGACCTGATCAGCGATCTGGCACCGGGCACGGAAACCATCCTTCTTGACGGCACAAAAGGCGGCATCGCGCAGCTTGCACAGATGCTTGCGGGGAAAACCGGCATTGATGCCCTGCATATCCTGTCGCATGGCGATACAGGGATGATCAAGCTTGGTACCGACACGCTGACGACAGATACCCTTGCCAGATATGCCGATGCGCTGTCGGTCATATCCGCGTCGCTTGGCGAACAGGGTGATATCCTGCTTTATGGCTGCCTTGTTGGCGAAGGTGGCGAGGGGCAGGCTTTTGTTGATGCGCTTGCCAACCTCACAGGGGCGGATATTGCGGCATCCGATGATCTGACCGGTGCCGAAAACCTTGGCGGCGACTGGGACCTTGAAATCACCACCGGCGATATCGACGCCACCACGCCCCTGTCATCGGTTGCGATGAACAATTTTGTCGGGGTGCTGGCGAATGTCACGTTTGATTTTGAAGGTGGTTCGGTTGTAGGCGACAAGGTACATCAAACATCTGGTGCATATACCATTGTCGTCGATGGTAAGGATACGAATATAAATCTAGGTTATTACAGTTATACATCCACGCCGGTTGATGGTAGCTACCAACCATCGGCTTGGGAAACCGAGATAACAATCAGCCTTTCTGACAATCAGACATTTAATATTGCGTCGCTTGATATCTTTAATATGAGAGATGATCAGCCGCAGTCCTTTACATTTACCTCTAATGAGGGCGATATTTTAACATTAGATGTGACTAGTGACCTGTCGTTTTCAACAATTAATTTTACCGACTTTACAGGCATAAGCACGCTTACGATCACTTCGTCTCAGCACAGTGGGCAGTTTGCTATAAATTTGGACAATATTGTCTTTAACAATATTGCTACAGCGCCTTCAAATGATGCACCGACCCTGACCGGTACACCGGGTGATGCGACAACCAACGAGGATACGGCGACTACGATTGATCTTTCGGCCTATACTGTCGCGGATGCAGATGGTGACGAGATCGAACTAACCCTTCATGTGGATAGCGGGACGATTGCCAGCACGGACGATAACGGTACGTCCGAAAATATAGTGGTAGCCGGTTCAGGTACGGGCAGCATGACCCTGACGGGGACGGCGGGGGACCTGAATACCTATCTGACTGATAGATCAAAGATCGTTTATACACCGGCAGCCAATGCGACGGGATCGGCCACACTGACCGTTACGCCATCTGATGGTAAGGCGAATGGAACGGGAACGGCCGATACGGTCACGATCAACATCACGGCGGTCAATGATGCACCGACTGTAACCGCGAGTGGTGGCACGACGGACTATACAGAAGGCGTTGCTATTGCCGTGGATGGTGGTTTGACGCTTTCAGATGTCGATAGCGCGACACTCGCGTCGGCGACGGTTTCGATTACAACCGGGTTTGACACCGGTTCTGATGTTCTGGCCTTTACCAATGACGGCTCGACAATGGGGAACATTGCGGCCAGTTATAATGCATCAACCGGCGTTCTGACGCTGACATCCGCCGGGGCGACGGCAACTGTTGCACAATGGCAGGCCGCATTGCGAGCGATTACTTATGACAGCACCAACGATGCCGTGACCGGGGAACGGACGGTTTCGTTCGTTGTCAATGATGGCTCCGCAGATAGTACTGCACCGACAAAGACGGTTTCGATTGCCCATTACGTAAATGATGCGCCGACGATTACCAATGGCGGAACATCCTTATTGACGACGACCAACGAGGATACGACCAGTGCGGCAAAATCGGTATCCGATATCCTGACGGATGTGTCCTATAGCGATCCTGAAAGTGGTGCGTCGACCGGGATTGCCATTACAGGGGTAACAGGAAACGGCAGATGGGAATATTCGACGGATGATGGTACGAGTTGGCATGATGTCGGGTCGGTAAGCGCAGGTGAAGCATTGCTGCTTGAGCCAGACGAGCAGCTTCGCTACGTGCCTGATAGCAGAAATGGTGAAACTGCGACACTTTCCTTCCGGGCATGGGATCAGGCGACCGGTTCTGCAACAAATGGTGCAAGCAGGGGCACCGCAGATACCACCACCAATGGCGGGAGTACCGCGTTCTCGTCTCAAACTGCATCTGTCAGTATCACCGTATCGGATGTCAATGATGTGCCGACCGTCCCCAATGGCGGGACGACAGTTGTGACGGTTACAGAAGATACGGCAAGTAATTTTGATCTATCCGCTGTTACCCTTGCTGATGTTGATGGTGACAATCTTACTGTCACCATCGTCGTATCTGCCGGGACATTCTTATCACCAGCAAGTGGTGTAGGTGTTGGCAGCGGCGTCACAGCAACATTGGAAAACAGCACAACCATCAAACTTGTCGGCAGTGCGGCGGATATCAACGCCTATCTCGATACCGCCAGCAATATTCAGTATACGGGTGCATCACATGCCTCGGGGACGGCGGCGGCGACCTATACCGTTCATGTTGATGACGGCACTGTTAATCCGAAGCTTGTTGATAGCACAATCAATATTACGGCAGTCAATGATGCCCCAACGATTACGGGGCTCGACGGGAACAGTGCGACCTTTACAGAAGATGGCTCTGCCGTTCTGCTTGATGTTGGTTCGGACGCAGTCGTTGCCGATGTTGATAATGCAAATTTCAACGGGGGTAGTTTGACAGTTGCGATCGCATCCGGTGGCGATGTGACTGAAGATCTGCTTGGTATCTCGACGTCCGGGGTCGTCACGTTGGACGACGTGACTGCTGGTGCAAACGTTCGGGTCAACGGTAATGTTATCGGAACGTTGGATAACGCGATTTCTGCGGGCAATAACCTAGTTATTAGTTTCACGACCGACGATGCCACCCTTGCCAATGTTCAGGCACTTGTCCGTGCTTTGACTTATAGCAACACCGATACAGGGAATCCGACCAATACGGACCGTACGGTGCGCATAACCCTGAATGATGGCGAGACCAATTCGGCCAACTATGATGTGACGGTTGGCATCACGCGGGTCAATGACAACCCGACAGGGTCAGGTGCCCCAACGGATGTGACCGTGACTGAGGATACCGCAAGTAACCTTGATCTTTCGGCGATCACATTGACCGACGTCGATGGTGAAACCATAACCCTCACCCTTGCCGCGGGGGCAGGAACCATGACCGCAACATCTGGTAACAACGTTACCATTGGCGGTTCGGGTACGGGCACCCTTACGTTGCAAGGCACAGCTGCAGATATCAACAGTTTCCTGGATACGGCATCGAATATTCAATTTACCGGGGCTGAAAACGTCAATGGCAATGATGTAACGACGATCATTGCAACGGTAAATGATGGTCATGGTGGTGGCAATATTGCTGTAGGTACCATCAATGTTGATATTACCGCGATCAATGACGCGCCGGTTGTTGGCGGGGTGAACGGAGATAGCAGTGCGATCACCGCGGGCAATGGTGCGCAGAATGTGTCGCTGTTTGATGATGTAACCATCACCAATGTTGATTCCACGGATTATAACGGTGGCAAGATCACCATCGTTCAGAACAGTGGCACTACGAACGGTTCCTGGGGGCTTGAGAATACCACTGTCGCCTATTCGGGGGGCGATGATATCATTGCCGGTGGCGAGGCGATCACCATCAATGGTGTGACCATCGGGACGGTCAGCAATACCAACACCGGTCAGGGTGGCAACAGTCTTGAGATTACCCTGAATGCCAATGCGACCAGCGCGAATATCCAGACGTTGTTGAGTAACCTGACTTTTGACGCGGCATCGGGACTGGGTGCGCGAACATTTACCCTTACAGTCAATGATGGTGACGGGACCGCCAATGGTGGTGTCGAGGCCGGAACGGCCGACTTCACAGTGAATGTTCAGCCCAACCCGCCGGTCATCAGCAACCTGTCCGGAGACACGGTTTCCGCCAATAACGGCCAGACCGTGAGTTTTGACCTGGGTGGGAATGTGACGGTGACCGACAGTGATTCTGCCAACTTTAATGGCGGTGCCCTGACGATTACCCGTACCGGCAGCCTGTCGGGGAATTTCTCTCTGTCAGGGACGGGATCGACTGGTGTATCCGCAGGTACCTCGACGGGGGCCGCCGATGGCACGATTGCCGCCGGAGAGACCATTTATGTTGATGGCGTGGCTATCGCGACGGTAAGCGGTACGGATACCGGACAGGGAACCAACAATCTTGTTCTGACTTTTGGAAGCGAGGCAACGCCCGCAAAGGTTCAGACGTTGTTACGTGCCCTGCAATATAGTAGCACGTCCGGTGGCGCCCACACATTCAGCCTGACGATTTCTGATGCGTCTGCCAATGCGGGCACCTCGACGGCGGCAACCACGACGATTAATGTCGCCCACGCGCCGGTCAACACAGTGCCTGGAGCACAGAGCGGCACTGATGGCACCAGCAAGGCGCTCACCGGGATTTCGGTTGCCGATACGGACAGCTCCAATGTGACGACGACGGTTTCGGTCGGTTCGGGGCTTGGCACCTTTAGCACCACGGCATCGGGCTCGGCATCGATCACCGGTGGCGGCAGCAATTCGATACAGATTTCAGGTACGCTTGCCGATGTCAATGCAACGCTTGCCAATCTGCAATACACACCGGCAATCAATGCCAGCGGCAGCCATACGATCACGGTTTTGTCGTCAGACGGAACCAATACGGATTCCGATACCATCACCGTTGCAGTCAATGACCGACCTGATATCGGCAACCTGAACGGGGATGCAGTCACCTTTACCGAGAATAGTGGGGCTGTTGTGCTTGATAGCGGCAGCGACGCCACGATCACCGACAACAACAATCCGGCCGACCTGAATGGCGGCAGCGTCGTCGTTTCCATGACCGGCGGGGTTGGCAGTAACGATATTCTGGCCGCTGTTGGTAGCGTCACTTTCTCCGATAGTATTGCGGGCTCGAATGTCATGGTTAGTGGCGTGACAATCGGTACGCTTGCCAATGCGCTAAGTGCGGGGAATGAGCTCCGTGTCAACTTCAACGAGGAAGCGACCGTTGCCCGGGTGACGACGCTATTGCGCTCGCTTTCTTATAATAACCTGTCCGATGCCCCGACAGCGGGAACCAAAACCATCACGATTACCCTGACGGATAATGATGGTGGGACCAGTACACAAAGCAGTGTGACCCTTACCAAGGTTGCAGTGAACGATGCGCCGACAGCGACGGGGGTACCGGCCTCTGTGACGGTGACGGAAGATACCGCAAGCAATGTCGATCTTTCGGCGATCACGATCACGGATAAGGACTCCGGTTCTGGCAGCATTACCGTGACGATTACCGCAAGTGCGGGAACACTGACTGCAACAAACTCTGGTGGTGTGACGGTTGGCGGTTCGGCGAGTGCTTTGACCCTGACAGGCACAGTTGCCAATATTGATGCCTATCTCAATACCGCTTCGAACATCAAATATACCAGTGCGACGAATGCTTCGGGCGACAATGTGGCGACCCTGACCATCAAGGCTAATGATGGTGGGAATACCGGTACAGGCGGTGGCAGTGACGTGACGCTTGGCACTGTTG